>NZ_CP071867.1:1299656-2599312 GCF_028751545.1 Gilliamella sp. B3022 | reverse complement strand
AAGAAATCACCGATTCCAAGTTTGGATAAAATTACGTTAATATGCAATGATAAAAAGCAAAATGAATCTTTAACAAACGGTTTATTACAAGGACAAATTATTGCTAATGCTATTAGTACCACAAAAACGATAGCCAATATGCCATCAAATATTTGCAATGCTCAATATCTAGCTGATCAGGCCAAGCAATTAGGCAAAAAGCACTCATCTTTAAAAGTTTCATGCTTAGGTGAGAAAGAGTTAGCTAAATTAAACATGAATGCGTATTTAGCTGTAGGTCGTGGTTCTGCAAATGAATCGATAATGACTGTCATTGAATATCATGGCGCTAAAGATAAAAAAGCTCAGCCTTATGTGCTTGTGGGTAAAGGATTAACATTTGATTCTGGCGGGATTTCAATTAAACCTTCTGCAGGTATGGACGAGATGAAGTATGATATGTGTGGAGCTGCGACCGTTTTTGGTGTTATGCAGGCCGTTGCTGAGCTAAAACTTCCAGTTAATGTTGTAGGGGTAATGGCAGGTTGTGAAAACATGCCTGATGGCAACAGTTATCGACCAGGTGATATTCTAACAACCATGTCTGGAACTACGGTCGAAATCATTAACACTGATGCTGAAGGGCGTTTAGTATTATGTGATGCTTTAACCTATGTTGAACGTTATAATCCAAAAACTGTTATTGATATCGCGACCTTAACCGGTGCTTGCATTGTTGCATTAGGTCACCACTATACTGGGGTTATGGGTAATAACAAAAATTTAGTTAACCAATTAGTTTTAGCATCCAATAAAGCTGGTGATAAAGCATGGGAATTACCGATTGATAATAATTTTCAAGAGCAGATTAACTCAACTTGTGCAGACATTGTCAATGCCGGAGGTCGTGATGGCGGAACGATTACTGCAGCTTGTTTCTTATCACGCTTTACCGAAAAATATCATTGGGCTCATTTAGACATCGCAGGTACCGCTTGGCAATCAGGTGCAAAAAAAGGTGCAACAGGTCGTCCGGTAGCAATGTTAATTGAATATTTATTAACGCAATAGACTGATCTTTCATTTTTATGAAAAAAGTGATTTTTTATCTTTTAGAGAACCAAAAACCGGCAAGTGAATCGGGTGTTTTGTTTCATGAGAAACTCGCTTGTGAAAAAATTGCTGAAATCTGGCAAGCTAACAAAAGAATCTTAGTTGCTTGCCAAGATCAGCAACAGGCTGAACGTATAGATGAATACCTTTGGCAACTTGATACTGATCATTTTGTACCACATAACTTAGCTGGTGAAGGATTGAAAGGGGGGTCTCCTGTCGAGATTTGTTGGCCGCAAAAACGCAGTAATGGTCATCGACATATATTGATTAATTTACAAGAACAGTTTCCTGAATTTGCTGCTGTGTATTCTGATATTGTGGATTTTGTACCAGTAAACGAAAAGTTGAAGGATTTGGCAAGAATAAGGTATAAATTTTATAAAGAAGCTGGATTCAATTTAAAAACGATACCTGTTACTTGCAAGTGATTTTATACCATTGCCTTTAAATCTAAAGGCGATGGTATAAAATTGGTTAACTTGAAAGGGTGATGGTCCATGCTGGTTCGATGAGAGTAAGCTTATAAAATCGTTTTATTGGCGACATAACGTTATTCTTTATTGAAGCCAATAAAAAGATCAAGAGCCATTTAAAAAAGTGAGTTTTATTTCATCTCAACAAAATCATAATCACCTTTAAAGTTTAAATCTCATTAATTTTATTAAAATTAATCGGATTGAAAATCAATCTGATTAGGCTATAATGCAATCTTTTTTAAAAAGATAGAATAATAATGATTATCGGTTTTATAGGTGCGGGTAAAGTTGGTTGTACTTTAGCGAAGTACTTTTCATTATGTGGTTTTAATCTTGCTGGTTTTTATAGTCGATCTTATGAAGATGCAAAAAAAGCTGGTGATTTCACGCAAAGTAAGGCTTATTTATCGATAAGTGATTTAGTTAAAGATTGTGATTGCTTATTTGTTACTGTATCTGATGGTCAAATATTGTGTGTATGGCAAGAGCTTTGTCAGTTACCTATAGCGAATAAATGGATTGGTCATTGTAGCGGTTTACTCACATCCCATCTCTTTAGTCAAAATAAAACTGTTCATCCCTTTGCTTTTTCATTACACCCCTTATATGCTATCTATGATAGATTTGGCTGTTACTCTGCAATGCCGGGTGTCTCTTTTACACTGGAAGCCAATCCCCGTATCATTCCGCAATTACAAGCTTTGTTTACACCGTTGAAAAATCCTTTGGCAATCCTTTCTGCCAGTAAAAAACCTCTTTATCATGCAGCCTGTGTCATGCTCAGCAACCAAGTCATTGCTTTAGTACAAATAGGAATAGAATTACTGAATCAATGTGAGCTCAATAGTGAATTTAGTGAACAAGCATGGCATCCATTATTTTTGGGTAATGCAAAGAGTACTTGCAAAAAAGGGGTAATTAATGCTTTAACTGGACCGATTGAACGTGGTGATATTAATACTATTAAACAACATATCATGGTCATGCCAGATGAATTAAGACCGATTTATAAACAATTATCAATCATTTTACTTAATATCAGTCGAAAAAAACATCCTAATAAAGATTATCGACAACTAGAATTGGAGCTGTTTTCGTGAAAAATACTATTATAACCTTACAAAAACGTAAAGAAAATCAACAAAAAATTACCATGCTAACAGCATATGATTACACAACGGCCAAACTTATGGATGAAAGTGGAGTCGATTGTTTACTTGTAGGTGACTCTTTAGGGATGGTTATGCTGGGCTATGAAAGTACAGTATCTGTTACCATGGAAGATATGATTCATCATTCAAAAGCGGTGGCAAAAGCGGCTAAAACGGCTTTGGTTGTTACGGACTTACCCTTCATGTCTTATCATACCTCCGCCTATGATGCTGTTTATAATGCAGGGAGATTAATTAAAGAAGGTCAAGCGCAAGCCATAAAACTTGAAGGAGGGCAAGCGTTTTGTGATCATATCAAACGGATTGCTCAAGCTTCTATTCCTGTTATTGCTCATATCGGTTTAATGCCGCAATCCGTTTTAGCTTTAGGCGGTTATAAAGTTCAAGGTAAAGATTATCAAGACGCTAAAAATATTGTGCTCGATGCTTTAGCTGTTGAACAAGCTGGTGCTTCTGCACTTTTGTTAGAATGTGTCCCTGCTGAGTTGGCTAAGTTCATCACAGAGCTTGTCAATATTCCAACCATTGGTATTGGCGCGGGAGTCGGATGTGATGGACAAGTGTTAGTTTATCAAGATATGTTGTCAATGTATGATGGCGTATCTTCAAAATTTGTTAAAACCTTTGCACCGGTAGGTGAACAAATGAAGAAGGCATTTGGTGAGTATTGCCAAGAAGTAAAACAACAACAATACCCTGCATCGATTCATGAGTTTGCGATTGATGATGAAATTATGCAAAATTTGAAAAGTGAATTTTTGAATAGCAAAAAAGGATAAAATGATGAAAGTTGTAACAACGATTAATGAGGTTCGTAAGCAAGTTAACACTTGGCGACAGTCTGGGAATAGCATAGGGTTGGTGCCGACAATGGGATTTTTGCATGAAGGTCATCAAAGCTTAATGCAAGCAGCTAAACAGCATAATCAAAAAGTGATTGTGACGATTTTTGTCAATCCTATTCAATTTGGACCTTCAGAGGATCTTGCCAGTTATCCACGCGATTTAGACCGAGATAAAATTGCCTGTGAACAGATGGGCGTTGATCTAATTTTTTGCCCAGACGTCAGTGAAATGTATTCCCCTAATTTTGATAGTTATGTTGATGTAAATGGATTGACGGAATCTTTATGTGGTAAAAAACGCCCAGGACATTTTAAAGGGGTTTGCACAGTTGTAACCAAATTATTCAATATTGTTCAACCGGATCGTGCCTATTTCGGACAAAAAGATGCACAACAATTAGCTGTAATTAAACGTATGGTAATGGATCTGAATTTTAATATTGAAATCATCGGCTGTCCTATTGTTCGTGAATCTGATGGACTGGCTAAAAGTTCTCGTAATAGTTATTTGTCTGAAAGTGAACGAGCAGCGGCGATTTGCCTTTACCAAGCAATTGAATGTGCACAAGCGATGATTGACCAAGGTGAAAAATCCGTTAGCCTCCTTATCCAAGCAATGCGAGAGCTAATAAGTAAACAACCTTTGGCAAAAGTTGATTATATTGAGTTTGTCGATCTCGCTACCCTGAAATCGATTGATTTACTTGCTCAAGACAGTTTATGTGCTTTAGCAGTTTATATTGGTAATACACGATTAATTGATAATTTGATTTATCAACATGATTAATTCAATATTAACTTTAAAATTCATATATAAAAAACCGCTTTTCAATAAGCGGTTTTTTATATCAATTATCAATTGGATAAAGTTTTAATCATATATTAAATCAACGAGTTTATTATTCTGCTAATTTATTGTTTAGCTATTTTACTGTAGAATATAAAGCATTTTTATGCCTTGAATTAGGATTTATGCATCAATTATGAAAAACACGACTTACAATCCACAAGAAATTGAACAACCTATCTATAAACATTGGGAAGAAAGCGGTTATTTCAAACCCAATGGCGACAAATCTCAACCAAGCTACTGTATTGCTATACCACCACCGAATGTAACGGGTAGTTTACATATGGGTCATGCATTTCAGCAAACTATCATGGATGCGTTGATTCGTTATCATCGTATGCAGGGTAACAATACTCTTTGGCAATCAGGTACTGATCATGCTGGTATTGCTACTCAAATGGTTGTTGAACGTAAAATTGCTGCTGAAGAAAACAAAACTCGTCATGATTATGGTCGTGAAGCATTTATTGATAAAATTTGGCAATGGAAAGCAGAATCAGGTGGTAGTATCACCAAACAAATGCGTCGGTTAGGTGATTCTGTAGATTGGGATCGCGAACGATTTACTATGGACACAGGCTTATCCAATGCAGTAAAAGAAGTGTTTGTGAGATTATATCAAGAGGATTTAATTTATCGTGGTAAACGTCTAGTAAATTGGGATCCTAAGCTTCGTACAGCGATATCGGATCTTGAAGTGGAAAACCGAGACGTTAAAGGCTCAATGTGGTATTTACGTTATCCTCTTGCTGATGGTGCCAAAACAGCAGAAGGCAAAGATTATTTAGTTGTTGCCACAACTCGACCAGAAACATTATTAGGTGATACAGGCGTTGCAGTTAATCCCGAGGATCCACGTTATAAAGAGTTAGTGGGTAAATATGTTTTATTACCATTGGTAAATCGTCGTATTCCGATTATTGGTGATGAACATGCCGATATGACTAAAGGTACAGGTTGTGTAAAAATTACACCAGCTCATGATTTTAATGATTACGAAGTAGGGCGTCGTCATCAATTACCGATGATCAATATTTTCACTTTTGATGGTGATGTTCGTACACAAGCAGAAGTATTTGATACCAATGGTGAGGTAAGCACTGTTTACACGACGGAAATTCCAGCAGAATTCCAAAATTTAGAACGTTTTGCTGCACGTAAAGCCATTGTTGCTCAGTGTGAAGCATTAGATATCTTAGAGAAAATTGAACCACATGATCTCACTATTCCTTATGGCGATCGTGGTGGTGTGGTTATTGAACCTATGTTGACAGATCAATGGTATGTTCGAGCGAAAGTGCTTGCTGAACCTGCTATTGATGCTGTAAAAAATGGTGATATCCAATTTGTTCCAAAGCAGTACGAAAATATGTATTTTTCTTGGATGAATGATATACAAGATTGGTGTATTTCTCGTCAATTATGGTGGGGGCACCGTATTCCAGCTTGGTATGATGACCAAGGTAATGTCTATGTAGGTCGTGATGAAGCAGAAGTACGGCGTGAAAACAACTTATCGAGCGACATTGAATTATGGCAAGATGAAGATGTACTTGATACTTGGTTCTCATCCGCACTATGGACATTTTCAACTTTAGGTTGGCCAGAACATACCGATGATTTAGCGACCTTTCACCCAACTAATGTATTAGTAACTGGGTTCGATATTATTTTCTTCTGGGTAGCTAGAATGATTATGATGACCATGCACTTTATTAAAGATGAGCATGGTAAACCACAAGTGCCATTTAAAACGGTATATGTCACAGGTTTAATTCGTGATGAAGAAGGGCAAAAAATGTCTAAATCTAAAGGTAACGTGATTGATCCTTTAGATATGATTGATGGTATTTCATTAGCCAATCTGTTAGAAAAACGTACTGGCAATATGATGCAACCACAGTTAGCTGAAAAAATTGCCAAACGAACAGAAAAGCAATTTCCAAATGGTATTGAAGCACATGGGACTGATGCACTACGCTTTACATTAGCGGCACTGGCCTCAACTGGGCGTGATATTAATTGGGATCTAAAGCGTTTAGAAGGTTATCGCAACTTCTGTAATAAATTATGGAATGCAAGCCGTTATGTATTAATAAATACCGAAGAACATGATTGTGGTTTTAAAGGTGGGGATTTAGACTATTCACTGTCAGACAAATGGATTTTAGCGGAATTTAACCAAACTGTTAAAGCATATCGTGAAGCATTTGATACCTACCGCTTTGATTTAGCCGCTAATATTTTATATGAATTTACTTGGAATCAGTTCTGTGACTGGTATTTAGAACTCACTAAATCAGTATTAGCTAACGGTGAACAATCTGCACAACGTGCTGCTCGCCATACTTTGGTTACTGTTCTTGAAGCGTTATTGCGCCTTGCGCATCCAATTATTCCATTTATTACTGAAGCAATTTGGCAAAATGTGAAAGGGATAATGAATATCAAAGCTGATACGATTATGCTACAACCAATACCAGCATTCGATGAAAAGCATATTAATGAAGAAGCGGTTGCTGATATTAATTGGATTAAAGATGTTGTGATTGCTGTACGTAATATTCGTGCTGAAATGAACATTGCACCAAGTAAGCCATTGCAATTACTGATTCGCCAAGCTTCACCAACAGTTCATCGTATTGTAGGTAATAATATTAGTTTCATTAAAACGTTAGCTAGACTTTCTGAAATCATTTTACTTGATGAAGGTGAAAATGGTCCATTATCCGTAACTAAATTGGTCGATGGTGCAGAACTACTTATACCAATGGCGGGATTAATCAACAAAGAAGATGAATTAGCTCGTCTTGAAAAAGAGATTACTCGCATTGATAATGAAATAGCCCGTATTGCGAATAAATTATCAAATGCCAGCTTTGTTGACAAAGCACCTGCCGTAGTGGTTGCTAAGGAAAAAGAAAAACAACAAGGTTATATTGAGGATAAAGCAAAACTGCAAGAGCAGTATTCTGCAATCAAGAATCTATAATTTAGGAATACAAAATCTCTCGTTAATTTTATTAGCGAGAGATTTTTCTACCAAAAGCCTAAAATTTATAACCCACACCAAACATTGCAACCCATGGGTCTAATTGATAATTAGCCGTTACTTTAGTATTACCTAAATGCGTTGTTGCTTTAGTTTCAATATCAATATAACGTAATTGTGCATTAATAAGCCAATTTTGATTAATGGAATAATCAACCCCAATTTGCGCAGCTAAACCCCAAGAGTTATCAAGATCTAAACCATGGAATCCTGCTTTTTTAGCTTCACCACTGAGTTTTTCATCAAAGAAGAAAGTATAATTTACCCCAACACCAACATAAGGCTGAAATTCAAATTTTGAATCAAGGGGATACCAAACAGCACTTAATGTGGGTGGTAAATGTTTAATTTTACCAAGATGAGCACCTGACAACCCCGTTGAATTACCACCGCCAAGTTTAACTTGATGGCTAAAAGGCGTTGCGGCTAATAGCTCGATACCGATGTTATCGGTTATCATATATTGAAAATTTAAACCAATTTGCGTGTCATTATCGACCTTTGCTTTTAAATCGCTTTTTGCTCCACCGACTTTTACATGATCGCTCTTATCTTCTGGATGAACATAAACAGGACCACCACGGATAATAATTTCATTCGCCTGATGGGCATAAACCATTGAACTGGCAAATCCCATTGAAATAAGCATTGCAATAGATGATATTTTCACCATTTCCCCCTAATGTTATCTTATAATTCACAATTTGATGATCGTTAAATGAAACTTTTATAAAATTTTATTCACTCGTTGTCCATTCATAACTTGGTTGATGTCATATTAAGCTAATATTAAGCTAAATAAAGAATAGATTTGGAGATCATAACCTATTCAATTTTTTGATAATATCACAAAATATTCGATAAATCTGAGAGTTAGATCAAAGTTTATATAAAATCTATGGGTTGCATTAATCTTAAAGCTTAGATAAAATAAAAAAATATTTAGTGGGTTGTTAGCTCAGTCGGTAGAGCAGTTGACTCTTAATCAATTGGTCGCGGGTTCGATCCCCTCACAACCCACCATTAAAAATCTTCCTTTTCAGCGATATTCAAAATTAACCAGCTATCTAGTTTACTTATCATTTAAAATAACAATATAGTTGTAAAACTCTAGCAGGTTTTGATTTTATACCCTTTAGGGTGATCAAATTGAACAATTTAAGCTTTTAAATCTGATTTGTTGAAAGTTAGGATTAAGACTACCATTTTAAACAATGTAGGTATCTGAATGAACTCATATTTTTTTCTCTTTTTGGCGATAATTTGTGAAGTGATTGCGACTTCTTCATTGAAGTTATCCAATGGCTTTACTCATTTGGTTTTTTCTATCATTACTATCATTGGATACAGTGCTTCTTTTTATGTACTGTCACTAGCGTTAAAAACTATCCCTGTTGGAATTGCTTATGCGATTTGGTCAGGAATCGGGATCGTTCTTATTAGTTTAATTGCTTGGATTTTTATGAAACAAACTTTAGATCTTGCCGCCTTAATTGGTATGGGATTTATTATGTTTGGTGTTGTGATCATTAATCTTTTTTCGAATGTGTCTGGGCATTAAATTTTTAAACAAGTAATTTAATCGCACAGTTGTTAATGTTCATCATTATTTTGTAGAATAATCGTGTCAGTTGTCTCATATTGGTAATATGAACATGCTGGTAATGGTATACAGAATTAGATCTGGTTGATCATGATGTAATTTTTCACGTTGAATTAATTTTAATGGCTTACCTTTCAGTGTACAGAACTAAAAGCGATTGGTCATTGTACAAAAAATCAATACATGACCAATATGATAGAGCTATGGATATAAGCTGCAAATTCATTAAATCTAAACCCATTCTCATTTCGCTTACCGGCAGACTGTTATTTATCCGGTTTTATTTTACCGTTAAGGCATTTTTTGAAGAACAGACTGTTAATTGCATTAGCGATTTACCTTGTTGAATTGTTGGTTTTAGCATCAGTTGAATCATCAATTTCACCATCATAAAAATGCGGGAATAATCAATTAACGGTCGGGTCATGCGTGATGGTTATCAAGACCAGTGATCAATACGTTTTTTCAGTATTACTGCTAGTTGTAGTAAGAAAAACTGCTAAGGTTTTTTCATCGTTTATTTTTGAAGTGCATAATATAACACCAATGAAACTTATAAATAAGTTGTAATGATAAAATTATTTAGTAATGTTGTACTTAAATTCGTAATAAAAGCAATAAAACATTTCTGATTAGATGATGGGTTAATTAAGTTAGAGTTAAAAATTCAAGATGAAACTTAAATGGCAATCATCTCCATCAAACTTTTTTCAATCGCATTGCAGACTAACGTCCTATTGTCAGAAAAAACATGTCTGTTTTACCGCATTTAGAAAATGATTTCACTTCATTAAAAAATAGCGGAATTTTTAAACTTAGCAGAGAATAAACTCTTTTTTATTTATTCGCTCTACAAAAAAGCTCGACTTAAGTATATACTCTTTATCAATTTAATTGCTTTATCTTGGCTTGTTTTGTTGGCGTAATGCAATTAGCCATATTTGTTTTCATCAATTTGTAAAGGATCATTGAGTATGATTTTAGGTAATATTAACCATTTGGATTTAGTCCCATATTTACCCGACAGAATTAAGCAATCAATTGAATACATTAAAGATAATGTTAACATTAACACACCAGTAGGACGTTATGATATTGATGGCGATAATGTGTTTTTTATGGTGTCTGATAGTACTTTACGCCATATATACGAGGCTAATCCTGAATTTCACAAAAAATACCTTGATGTTCAAATTGTATTGGAAGGACAAGAGGGAATCGCAGTAAGTACATTACCACCTCATACTAAGGTGTTAGACGATAAATTAGCTGATAATGATATTGCTTTTATCGAGACACCATCAGAAGAAACCATGATAATATTACAGTCGAACGATTTTATTGTCTTTATACCCAACGAAGTTCATAAACCGCTTTGTTCTATCAATAATCAGATTACAACGGTTCGTAAAGTAGTGGTTAAAATCGCATTGGATTATTTATAATTAGGTCAAGGATACAACAATATGGCTACAAATATCGCTGTTATTGGCGAATGTATGATTGAATTGTCGATGAAGCAAGAATCGACAACACGCAGTTTTGGTGGTGATACACTTAATACATCGGTCTATTTATCACGTTTATTACAAGGTAAAGAGTTTATAATTCACTATGTAACGGGATTAGGCACTGATCCTTTTAGTCAAGAGATGGTGGACAGTTGGCAAAAAGAGCACATTAAAACTGATTTAGTACAAAGAATGCCGGATAAGATGCCAGGTCTTTATTCAATTGTCACAGATGATCAGGGTGAGCGTTCTTTCTATTATTGGCGTAATGATGCTGCGGCAAAGTTTTGGTTGAAAACAGCCGAAACAGAAAAAATAGCTGAACAAATTGCTCATTGTGATTATGTCTATTTGAGTGGTATCAGTATTGCGATTTTAGATGCGGAAAGTATTCTTAAATTAGTCGATCTTTTAAAACGAGTGAAAACTAACGGTGGTAAAGTGATTTTCGATAATAACTTCCGTCCACGTTTATGGAGTAGCCTTGATTTAGCTCGAAGCGTTTATCGTGATATTCTGAGCTATACCGATATTGCATTTTTAACGTTAGATGATGAAGATTTGCTGTGGGGTAAATTACCTTATGAGCAAGTGATTGAGCGCACTAAAAACTTTGGTGTGAATGAAATCATCATTAAACGAGGTAGCGATAGCTGCATTGTTGATTGTGTTGAGGGTCGCTTTGACATACCCGCTAATAAAATCGTTAAGGATAAAATTATCGATACAACAGCAGCAGGGGATTCATTTAGTGCGGGTTACCTTGGAGCACGCTTAAGCGGTCGAAACCCTTCACAATCAGCATTACAAGGGCATTTAGTTGCCGGTACGGTAATCCAATATCGTGGTGCAATTATTCCTTTAGAAGCAACTCCAAAATTAATCGATTAATATCAAATAACTAAAAAACGGTCTTTGAAGACCGTTTTTATTTTAGCAAGTAGATTTGTCAAAAAGTTTCAGGTTATCGATACGTTTGAGTATATAATAACAAATATATTGTAGTAGTACATATGTGGTATATTTAATCGATTATTACTGGTATAATATACAGTTTATTTCCAATTCAATTCGTTTAAAACAGACAAGAAGAGATCTATGTCAATCAAAGATATCGATATTCGTGGTGCGCGAACGCACAATCTAAAAAATATTAATGTAACCATTCCAAGAGATAAGCTGGTAGTGATAACTGGGCTTTCGGGATCGGGTAAATCTTCGTTAGCATTCGATACTCTCTATGCTGAAGGGCAACGACGTTATGTTGAGTCATTATCGGCTTACGCACGTCAATTTTTATCCTTAATGGAAAAACCGGATGTTGATCATATTGAAGGTTTATCACCAGCGATTTCGATAGAGCAAAAATCCACTTCGCATAATCCGCGTTCAACAGTGGGAACAATTACCGAAATTTATGACTACTTGCGCCTGCTTTTTGCCCGAATTGGCGAACCTCGCTGTCCAAAACATGATTTACCTTTAGCTGCCCAAACAGTATCACAAATGGTTGATAGCATCATGGCACTACCGGTTGAAAATCGTTATATGTTACTTGCACCTGTAGTGACTGAGCGTAAAGGTGAATTTGTTAAGTTGTTTGAGCAATTATCAGCGAGTGGCTACATACGCGTTAGAGTCGATGGTGATGTCTATGATTTGTCTGATCCGCCAACACTTGAACTGCAAAAAAAGCATACTATTGAAGTTGTTGTTGACCGTTTTCGTATTCGTGATGATTTAAAACTGCGCCTTGCAGAATCAATTGAAACCGTACTTTCTATTACCAATGGGATTGTAAAAGTTGCCGATTTGGATAACCCACATGCAGAGGAACATCTGTTTTCGGCTAATTTTGCTTGTCCAATTTGTGGTTACAGTATTTCAGAGTTAGAGCCTCGATTATTTTCATTTAATAATCCAGCAGGTGCATGTCCAGAATGTGACGGTCTTGGTGTACAACAATATTTTGATGCTAAACGCATCGTTCAAATGCCTGAAGTTTCATTAGCAGCAGGCGCAATTAAAGGTTGGGATCGTCGTAACTTTTACTATTTTCAGATGTTAAAATCACTGGCTGAACACTATAAATTTGATATCGATCAGCCATACGAAAAATTGCCTGAAAAAATTAAAGATATTTTATTAAATGGATCAGGTAAAACTGAAATTCAATTTACCTATTCAAATGATCGTGGTGATGTTGTTAAAAGAGTTCATCCATTTGAAGGAATTATTAATAATTTAGCACGACGTTATAAAGAAACCGAATCACAAACCATTCGAGAAGAGTTATCAAAGTATATTAGTAATCGTCCTTGCCCTTGCTGTCATGGGTCAAGGTTATGTACAACGGCAAGACATGTATTTATTAATGACACCAATTTGCCAACTATTAGTGATTTAAGTACTCAACAAGCAAAAGACTTTTTTGATAAATTATCATTAACAGGGCAACGTGCACAAATAGCTGAAAAGATTTTAAAAGAGATCAACGACCGTTTGCAGTTTTTAATCAATGTTGGACTCAATTATTTAACCCTATCACGTTCTGCTGAAACGTTATCAGGTGGTGAAGCACAACGCATACGATTAGCTAGCCAAATTGGTGCGGGTTTAGTTGGGGTGATGTATGTGCTTGATGAACCGTCTATCGGTTTACATCAACGTGATAATACCCGTCTTATCGATACATTAACGCATTTACGTGATTTAGGTAATACCGTAATTGTGGTTGAACACGATGAAGAAGCCATTTTGGCAGCAGATTATGTTATTGATATCGGACCTGGAGCAGGTGTACATGGTGGTGAAGTGGTTGCACAAGGTACGCCTAAACAAATTATGGCGTGTAAATCATCATTGACGGGACAGTATTTGTCAGGAAAGCAAAAAATTGAAATTCCTACTAATCGTACTAAAGTCGATAAGACAAAGATGTTATCACTCATTGGTGCAACGGGTAATAATCTTAAAGATGTGACATTAAATATCCCCGTTGGATTATTTACTTGTATTACTGGGGTGTCAGGGTCGGGTAAATCAACGTTAATTAATGACACGTTATATCCATTAGCACAAAATGAACTTAATGGCGCAGAAAAAAGTGACATAGCACCTTATAAAGCCATTGAAGGACTGAGCTATTTTGATAAAGTGATTGCGATTGATCAAAGTCCTATTGGGCGTACACCTCGCTCGAACCCAGCCACCTATACGGGTTTTTTCACTTCTATTCGTGAACTTTATGCAGGCGTGCCCGAAGCTCGAGCTCGAGGTTATAATCCAGGACGATTTAGCTTTAATGTTAAAGGTGGGCGCTGTGAAGCTTGCCAAGGCGATGGTTTAATCAAAGTAGAAATGCACTTTTTACCTGATATTTATGTGCCTTGTGATCAGTGTCATGGCGCGCGCTACAATCGTGAAACCCTTGAAATCAAATATAAAGGCAAATCAATTAATGAAATTTTAAATATGACGGTTGAAGAAGGTCGTGAATTTTTTGATGCCGTACCCATGATTGCCCGCAAATTACAAACGTTGATTGATGTAGGATTGGCTTATATTACTATTGGTCAATCAGCCACAACTTTATCTGGTGGTGAAGCTCAGCGAGTAAAACTTGCCAAAGAGCTATCTAAGCGCGATACTGGTAGTACGTTATACATCTTAGATGAGCCGACCACAGGTTTACATTTTGCTGATGTAAAACAATTGCTTGCACAACTTCATTCGCTACGCGATAAAGGCAATACTATTGTTGTGATTGAACATAATTTGGATGTAGTTAAAACGGCTGACTGGATTGTCGATTTAGGTCCTGAAGGGGGAAATGGTGGCGGTGAAATCATTGCTGAAGGAACCCCTGAAGATGTGGCAAAATCGAAAAAATCTTTTACAGGACAATATTTAAAACCGTTACTTGAAAAACAATAATGCAAATCAACTTTATTGTTATTAGAAAATAAGTGAATCATAGGAGAGCAGTTTGACATTACAAGTTTTATTGATGGTCATCATCGCCTATTTCAGTGGTTCACTTTCAGGCGCTTTAATTATTAGTCGAATAATGCATTTGCCCAATCCATCGGAGCATGGTTCACATAATCCTGGCGCAACTAATGTGTTGCGCATCAATGGTAAGTTACCGGCAATGATTGTATTAGTGTTTGATATGTTAAAAGGCGCAATACCGGTTTACATTGCTTATCGTATCGGAATTTCGCCTTTTTTCCTTGGTATTGTTGGAATTGCAGCTTGCCTTGGTCATATTTTTCCTTGTTTTTTTGATTTTCGTGGCGGTAAAGGAGTAGCAACCGCATTGGGCATGATGATGCCAATAGGGTTAGATTTCACTGGTTGTTTTATTTTAACTTGGCTATTGACACTGTTGGTAACGGGTTATTCATCCGTTGCTTCTATTGTTGGATTTCTTTTTGCGCCATTGTTTGTTTGGCTGTTTAAACCAGAATTGACTTTACCCGTTACCATGCTCTCATGTGTTATTATAATTCGTCACAGCAGCAATATTATTCGACTTTTCAAAGGGCAGGAACCGAAAAGTTTGCATTTCAAAAGCAAAAAAAAATAATGAAGTTATTGTCAATTAGCATGAGTCACGGTTTTTTATGTCATGTTGCAAGTAACAACTTACTTAATTTATGTAATTTTATTTCAACGGATTTTCATAACAAATCATAATTAAATTGAAATAATAGCGTATTTCTTGTTTTATAGATTATTGAAACAAGGTATCATTAATATTAAATAAAATATATGGTAACAAAATAGATTCATGCAAATTAGCCCATTATTAGACTCACTTATGGAAGCATTACGCTGTTTACCAGGAGTTGGACCTAAATCCGCACAAAGAATGGCCTTTCATTTATTACAACGCAATCGGCAAGGTGGTATTAAATTAGCTCATGAACTTCATGAAGCAATGATTAATATTGGTCATTGTAATGATTGTCGAACCTTTACTGAACAAGAAACTTGTACAATTTGTGCAAATATTCGTCGCCAAAGCAGTGGACAACTTTGCGTAGTTGAAACACCTGCTGATATTGTTGCTATTGAACAAACTGGTCAGTATAGTGGGCGTTATTTTGTCCTATTAGGCCATCTCTCACCGTTAGATGGCATTGGTCCAAGCGATATCGGTCTGGATTTATTGAAAAAAAAATTAGCATCGGAAGCAATTAATGAAGTGATTTTAGCTACGAATCCAACTGTTGAAGGCGATGCTACTGCTAATTATATCGCGCAAATGTGTGGTGAATTTAACGTTGTGGCAACAAGAATTGCCCATGGTGTACCAGTTGGTGGTGAACTTGAAATGGTTGATGGTACAACCTTATCGCACTCATTTGTTGGACGTCAAAAAATTGAATTTTAACTGAATGATTAATTATCAATAAAATGTTTAGCGGGTTTGATAGAAAAGAAAGATAGAAGAGGGATTATATGAAGTATAAAGCGGTTGCGTTCGATATGGATGGTACATTATTAACTACAGATCGGCTTGTATTACCTGAAACAGCAGACATGATCAAAAAAATCAGTTCCAAAGGGGTAAAAGTGATATTAGTATCTGGTCGTCACCATAGTGTTATTTATCCTTACTATTATCAACTTCAATTATCAACACCGGCGATCTGTTGTAATGGCACTTATCTTTACGATTTCGAAAAACAACAATCATTAGCGGCCAAACCAATGACCAAAGAGCAGGCTAAAACTCTACTTGAACTGATTCATCAATTTGGTATTCATACCTTAATTTATACCGATAGAGTGATGACATATGAAGTGCTTGACGATCATCTTGAAGGATTTTTTAAATGGGTTCATTCGTTACCCGATTTTTTACAACCCGAAATTGACAAAGTAGAGAGTTTTGAAAAAGTCATTGACGAAGCTAAAGCCGTTTACAAGTTTGCAACCAGTAGTCATAACATTCCAGTTTTACAAGCTTTTTCTAAGGCAGTTGATGAGATTGGTTGTTTTTCATGCGAATGGTCTTGGTCAAATCGTGCCGATATTGCAATAAAAGGCAATACGAAAGGTAATGGTCTAAGACATTGGGCCTCGCTTGAAAATATCGATTTAAGCGAAATCGTTGCTTTTGGCGATAGCTATAACGATATTACTATGTTATCTGCTGCTGGATTAGGGATTGCGATGGGTAATGCCGATGAAGAAGTCAAAGCCAACGCCAGCTATGCTATAGGCGATAACAACCGTCCAAGTATAGCATCCGAACTTGAAAATTTGTTTTTATAAATAAAACGCGATGTTTGAAATTCTATATTACGATAATGATTTAATTGCGATAAACAAGCCAAGTGGTTGGCTTGTGCATCGCAGTTGGTTAGATAAACATGAAACAGTAGTGGTGATGCAAACATTGCGTGATCAAATTGGTCAGCATGTATTTCCGATACATAGACTTGATAGACCGACTTCGGGTGTTTTACTCTTTGCTCTATCCAGTGAAATTGCTCGTTTAATGTCCGAACAATTTGCCACAAAGCAGATTGAAAAAACTTATCATGCCATTGTGCGCGGTTATGTTGAAGGTGAAGCTGTTATTGATTATCCTTTAGTTAAAGAACTGGATAAAATTGCGGATAAATTTTCTGATAGCAATAAAGTTGCTCAAGACGCTGTAACGACTTATCGAGGGATAAGTAAAATTGAAGTGCCAATTAAAGTCGGCAAATTTGATACAGCCCGTTACAGCTTTGTTGAATTGAAACCTAAAACTGGTCGTAAGCATCAATTACGTCGGCATATGAAACACATTTTTCATCCAATTCTAGGCGACAGTAAACACGGAGATTTACATCAAAACCGTGCCTTTGCCGAATTTTTTGCTATAAAACGGCTAATGTTGCATGCAAGTAAGTTACACATGATTCATCCAATTAATCATAAATCTATTGTCATTGAAGCCAAGTTTGATCAACAATGGCAAGATATCCTTGAGAATTTTATATAATAAGATCACATCCCCATCAAAGTCGTTTGCTAATATTCTAATAAATAGTGTGATTTTTATACTTCATTGTGATTTTTTATTGTATAGCAAGTAAGAATTGCATGAACTTATATCAATCCTATTGGAAATAAAAATGCGATTGTTGGTAAATTTTTTTAATGCATTTTTTATTAGTGCTTATGGCAACTGCATATTCTATAGAAAAATCACCCTCAGTAATTATCAAAGAATTTATTACGCTCTGTATAAAAGTAAATATTGATAAAGTTACCAGCCCGCTGAAGTTTCCTCAAATGAAGGTTAGCTGAGAGAGATTTATATAAAGATAAGTAAAAACAACATATAATTAGCCTTAGGTCAAGCAACATAAGATGTCAAACAGCAAGGCTGAAATGAAAAAGTTGAATGTATTTTTGTGCACAATACCAATGGAGAAAAATAAAAGCAATAGTTAAAAAATGGCTAGTATCAGAAATAGTCCTAAAAAATAGAAGATTGCACTTCAGTTGAAAACAACAATGAAAGATTATTGAAATTTAACTAGAACGTTTATTTGAAGAATATTGATTAACAGCAAAGGTAATAAAAGGAAATACAATCTTTGCCTATTTTTGACTGGCGATTAACATTTTCAAATGCTAGTGCTAATCATTTGATATTACATGAGACTATTAATATCCAATATGAAATTGAGGTATTATTTTACAATAAATTGACTTTACAAACTATTGAATATTAATTGAATAAACTTTGACGATGCTTAACCCTTAGATTACACTAAGCGTAAAATTTATTATTAACTTGATTCAATATGATCCCTCGATTATCAAATTCGCCTCAACTCGATGAGGTCACAAAAACATACTTAATGGCACTTAACGATTCAGGCTTTATGGGTGATATAGCAAGTGATTATGCTTCATGTTTGACCATGTCGACTGATAACAGCATTTATCAATTAATGCCACAAGCAATAGTGTTTCCTCGTTCAACTGATGATGTTCAATTAATCATGCAGTTAGCCAACCAAGAACCATTTCAAACTCTGAAATTTACACCAAGAGGGGGAGGTACAGGAACCAATGGACAATCTTTAAATAGTGGTATTGTGGTTGATCTTTCTCGTTATATGAATCGAATATTAGCGGTCAATATTGAAGAAGGCTGGGTCAAAGTTGAAGCTGGAGTGATTAAAGATCAACTCAATGAATATTTAAAACAGTACGATTACTTTTTTGCACCTGAATTATCCACCAGTAATCGGGCAACTATTGGTGGAATGATAAATACCGATGCATCAGGACAAGGATCGATGATCTATGGGAAAACCTCTGATCATACTTTATGCATTAAAGCCGTATTAGTCAATGGTGAGATCCTTGAAACGAGTAAAAAAAGCATTGCTGAAGTTGAGGATCTGGCAACTCAATCAATGATTTACCGTACGGTATATGAATATTGTAAAAATCATCGTCAACTTATTTTAAATAAATTCCCTAAATTAAATCGCTCTTTAACGGGTTATGATTTGAAAAATGTTTTTAATGATAATTTAACTGAATTTGATTTAACACGTATTTTAACCGGCAGTGAAGGATCATTAGCCTTTGTTACTGAAGCTAAATTGCACATTATGCCCAAACCAAGATATCGTTTTTTAATGAATATTAAATACGACTCTTTTCAATCTGCATTAAGTAATGCTCCTTTTTTAGTTAATGCTGAAGCATTGTCTGTTGAAACTGTTGATTCAAAGGTTCTAGGACTGGCTAAAGAAGATATTATCTGGCAATCAATTAAAGAGTTAATTACCGATGTTCGCGGGC
The DNA here is from genome assembly GCF_028751545.1 of Gilliamella sp. B3022. Lineage (NCBI taxonomy): Bacteria > Pseudomonadati > Pseudomonadota > Gammaproteobacteria > Orbales > Orbaceae > Gilliamella > Gilliamella sp. B3022. The sequence continues at coordinate 2,579,876 of NZ_CP071867.1, read as the reverse complement.
ATGATATGCAAGGTATCAATATTGTTGAGTTTGCTGGTAATGATTATGAATTGACTAAAGGTAAAATGGATAAATTAGGTAAACAAATAGACAAACTCATAATTAATCATTCCTTAGGTATTCTAGGCTATCAAACGTGTGAAAACTTAGATGAGATTGAAAAGATCTATGCTATGCGGAAAAAAGCAGTGGGATTACTTGGTAATGCTAAAGGAAGGCAAAAGCCGATTCCCTTTGTTGAAGATACCTGTGTGCCTCCAAAACATTTAGCAGATTATATAACTGAATTTCGTGCTTTACTCGATAGTTATCATTTAACTTATGGGATGTTTGGTCATGTCGATTCAGGAGTATTGCACGTTCGCCCAGCATTGGATATGTGTGATCCTGAACAAGAAAAATTGATGAAAAACATTTCTGATCAAGTTGCCGTTTTAACCGCTAAATACGGTGGATTATTATGGGGTGAACATGGTAAAGGTTTTCGTAGTGAATACAGTTCTGCTTTTTTTGGTGAAGCGTTATATCAGGGACTGAGAATAATTAAAACTGCTTTTGATCCTCATAATCGTTTAAATCCAGGAAAAATTTGTCAACCTTTACACAACAACGATGGCATGTTAAAGGTCGACTCGATTACGCGAGGCTTTTATGATCGCCAAATTCCACTGGGAGTTAAAGAGGTTTTTCATGGAGCAACAGAATGCAATGGTAATGGTCTTTGTTTTAATTTTGATGTGAATAGCCCCATGTGCCCATCGATGAAATTATCAGGTAACCGTGTATATTCACCAAAAGGTCGAGCAACTTTAATGCGAGAGTGGCTACGTTTAATGATTGAATCAGGTATGACAGAACAGGAACTTAATTCACTTTTACCTACGAAACATAGCACATTAGTTGTTTTTGCAAAAAAAATGGCTTACACCGTCAAAGCAAAATTTGGGGAATATGACTTTTCTCACGAGGTCAAAGACTCAATGAATCATTGCTTGTCATGCAAAGCGTGTGCAACACAATGTCCAATTAAGATTGATGTACCTGATTTTAAAGCGCGTTTTTTGCAGTTATATCACACCCGTTATCTAAGACCAATACGCGATTACTTAGTTGGAAATATTGAATCTTACCTACCTTTGATGGCGAAAGCACCACGTTTTTTTAATTTTTTTATCAAGATGCCTTTCACCGAATATGTTACCAATAAAACCGTTGGCATGGTCAGCTTACCTATGTTGTCGGTGCCAACGCTAAAAAAACAAATGGTGAATCATAACACTGCAAATATTAAACTTGAACAATTACAAACTCTTTCAGAAGAGGAACGATCTCAATATGTTCTAGTTGTTCAAGATCCGTTTACTAGCTATTATGATGCCAAAGTGGTTTATGATTTTGTCCGTCTAATTGAAATGTTAGGCTATAAACCCGTTGTGTTACCTTTTGTACCAAACGGTAAAGCTCAGCATATTAAAGGGTTTTTAAAACAATTTGCTAAAACGGCACAAACCGCGTCAAGAGTTTTATCACACATTGCTAAATTGGGCATACCCATGGTTGGGGTCGATCCCGCATTGGTACTTTGCTATCGAGATGAATATAAACTAATACTTGGGGATAACGACAGTGATTTTAAAGTATTGCTTTCACATGAATGGTTAATCAATATTGCTGTCCGCCTATCAGACAGCATGCAATTAAGAACAATAGATAAGGAAAAATGGTATTTGCTTGGTCATTGTAGTGAAACGACACAATTACCCGCCAGTAATCAGCAGTGGCAGCAGATTTTCAAGCAATTTGGTGTTGATTTGCAACCCATCCAAGTTGGGTGTTGTGGTATGGCAGGTACGTATGGGCATGAAGTTAATAATCTTGCTGCATCGAAACAGTTATATGAGTTATCATGGCAAAAAGCCTTGTCTCATTATCCTAAAGAACGTTGTTTGACAACTGGTTATTCTTGTCGCAGTCAGGTTAAACGATTTGATAAGTTTATTTTAAAGCATCCTATCCAGGCATTATTAACGATGATGCAAGTAAATTATCAATAATTAATTGAGTCAAAATTTCCTAAGTTTTAAAGCAAAAGCGCAAGGTATTTGCGCTTTTGAAATGATGAATATAAAAATTGTTATTCCAAATAAATATCTTGCAGGGTTTTAAAATCTTGATCTGTAAAACCTAATTCTTGTTTAATGTAATTCTCTGGTGAGCCAGCAACTTTTTTCATTGTATTAAGAATTTCGATTATAAAACTAACACGGGTATCAATTAAACTTAATAAATAACCCAGTACATCTTCATCATCGGTAATTTTACGATAAGCTTCCATTTTGATTTTATTTCGTTCTAAACGATTCTCATGAGTTAACATATAATCATATATCATATCCGATTCCGATAGACCTAGCATAATTTGGATCAATAATACACCATATCCAGTTCTATCTTTACCGCCACGACAGTGTTGAAGGCTTGGGCTGTTGTTGGCATCTAAAACGACTCTGAGCATTTGTCGATAAGCATTTTTGGATTTTTCACTCAATACAAAGCCTCGATATTGTTCAAGGACTTGTACGCCTTCTCCGTTGACGAATTCTCGAGGAATATCTCTTAACACGCTTTCAATTAATGCTTGATCTTCATTGCTTGGGTCAGCAGCAAATTGAGCAGCAAGTTCAGCCGTTTGCGCAGATGCATCTAAATGATAGGTCTTTATTTCGCCAATTGATGAATTGGGACTGGTTTTAATTTCATTATCACTGCGATAATCAATAATTGTTTTAATTTTTAATGCAGTAATGTATTGTTGTGCATCTGGCTTCAAACCATGAAGATGGTTGGAGCGGTATAATTGTCCCCATTTAACACGTTTACCGTTAGCTCCGACATATCCTCCAAAATCACGGAAATTGTTTAAGCCTGTTATTGGTAGAGTTCTTTCACCAAATATTAACGGAGATTTACCTTCTTTATGTAAAATAAAATAAATACGTTTTTTAGCGTGTAACGGATCATCAAAAATCACCGGACTTTGTACATTTTTGCTAATCAATGTTTTATTTTTGGTATGGGCATCAGTCTCTTCAGTCCAATAAAGATCAACGGATTTTTGATCTGATGGATCAAAAGTTATAATAATTTGTCCTTGATGATTTCGTACCGCTGATACCGCTTCTTTATTTTGTTTTTCCATTGTTTTTTACCTAATTAATGTAGTATACCCAACATCGAAAGAATGACCCCAATTACCATCACCGCTATAATCAATGAAACGGTATATTTTCCTTGGAATTTTTTGACCAAATAAAACACCCCTAATGCAAAAAGGATAGTTAATAAATTTGGCATAACTTTATCAAACATATCTTGTACTTTGATTGTTTGTTCCCCCACTTCTATTAATAGGGGCGTTGATACTTTTACTGTTGTGGCAATTAAGGATCCGAGCACCATAACACCAACTACATTGGCTAAATTGCTAATTCTTTGAATAATATTTGAATTTTTGGATTGCTCGATAAGATCAACCCCTTTATTATAGCCATAATGTACAAAGAAATATTTGGTAAAAATATTGACTAAATTATAAATAAAGAACATCAAGATCGGCCCAATCACGTTACCTTGTAAAGCAAAGGCAGCACCAATGCTGCCGCAAATTGGCATCCAAGTGAATTTTAATAAGCTATCGCCCAATCCTGCAAAAGGTCCCATTAAACCCGCTTTTAAAGAAATCACCGCATCTTTTTCTTCTTCTGTAGTTTTTTCTTCCATGGCAGCGGTAACACCTAATATCAATGCGCCTGCGTTAACTTGGGTATTAAAAAACTCAAAGTGACGTTTCATAGCTCGGATGCGTGTTTCTTTATCCGCATCTTTATACAGTCGATCTAAAATAGGGATCATGCAATGAGCAAAACCGATGGTTTGTAATTTTTCATAATTAAAAGAAAAAGGTATGGTTTGTATACGCCAAAAGACACGATTAAGATCTTTTTTAGTAATTTTCTTGTCGTTATTCATAGATCGTATTCCTCTTCAACTGCAATATTATTATTGACTGTAGATTTATCCTCTGTTTTACTACTTGAATTTTCATTCTTTTTACCAGCCATAAACGCCATGTCATACAAAACCGCAAACGCCAGTGCTATAAATGTAATCGGGATAATCGGTAATTTAAGATAACTGGTTAATACAAAACCAAGTAAAAAGAAAAACCACATGGTGCCTTTTAAAAGCATCAGTAATAAAATACAGATACCCACAGCAGGAATTAATTTTGACGCAACGCCCATGCCAGTAATGATATCTTTTGGAATAGCGTCTAAAATGGTTTTGATAAGATCGCTGCCAAAATAGATTGCTAAGAAGCAAGGTACAGCTCGAATTAGAAACCAAACTGGTGAAGAAAAGTAATGAATTTTGACCAATCCCTTATAACTGCCATTTTGTATACTTTTTTCTGCCCATGGATTTAGGAAACAGGCAAAAGATCGCCAAACAATTAACAACTGTTGGCAAAGTATTGAAACAGGAAGCGCTAATGCAACACCCGCAGCAATTCCACCTTGAGTCGCAATGCCTAACGATACACCAATTATTGAGCCTGCAACAATATCGGGTGCTGAATAAGCACCCACGTTACCAATACCCATCCACATAAGTTCAAGTGTGGCACTGATTGCAAGTCCTTGAATCAGATCGCCCATAATAATGCCAGCTATAGTTCCTGTTAATAATGGTCTACGTAACATTTGTGGACCAACGTCATCCAATGAACAAATTCCCGCCCATATGGCGACAAAAATAGCCTGTGTTAACATAGGTTAACCTCCAAATATAATCAATAAATAGCTAATTAAGATTAATTAATCAGTGTATTGAGCAAAACAACTGGATCTTTGGGAACCATTTGAACCTCAACAATCACATTTTTTTCAATGAGACTTTTGAATGCTTGTTCTTCTTCAGGTGTGACGGAAACAGCTCGTGATAATTGATGGCGTCCTTCTTGCATACGCATACCTCCCACGTTGAGCTTTTCGATCTCTAATCCTTCTGATACAAGCGTATTGACATCAATGCTGTTGGTGAACAATAACATAGTCCGTTTTTTGATAGGCGTTTTTTTGAGGATTTCAATAAATTGTTGAACGCCAAAAACTAACACTTTTAATTCTGGTGGGGCAGACATGGTTAATACCGATTGTTGAACTTTATCGTTAGCCACTTTATCGTTAATAATCAGGACTTGTTCTATATTGTAGTTTTTTACCCAAGTGGTGATAACTTGTCCGTGAATAAGACGATCGTCGATTCTTGCTACATGAATTGGCATATTGTTCTCCTTACAAATCAGCAAATTGTTCACGTTGTGAATTCAGTACTTGCGCAACGTCAACACAGCTTTGCGAAAAAACTTCTTCAATGGCAGATTTAACGTCGTTAAGGGAGCCTGCTCGATGATTTAGAACTTCAAGCAATACTGGAATGTTGAATCCACTAAAGAGTAGTACATTACCATGTTGTATTAAAAGTTCACCAGCAAGATTACATGGTGTGCCGCCCATGAGATCTACAAGAATAATAACACCGTCACCTTTATTTAGGCGCTGATAACTTTCTGCCATCTGTTGCCGAAGAAGATCGATATTGCTATCGACGAAAACTGTTATTACTTCGATGTCTTGCTGTTGTCCCATAAGCATTTGAGCACACTCAAGCGCGCCTTGAGCAAAGGGTCCATGACTGGCTAAAATAATGGGTAATTGTCGTTCCATTTTAAATTTCCTTCATTCAAACACATTTAATAAGATGTAATAATGTTACTTAAAATTATTTATTATTTAGTAATAAAATTACATCGAAGTGCAAATTAAGTCATCTTTTTTTTTTAAATTTTTAGGAATTTGTGAACTGGATCATGTTTGACTTGAAAAATTATTGAATAACATAATGTTATATTAATGATATGATTTATTGAGAAGGGAAAAGAACAACATTAAAGTCGATACAGTAAATAGCACTAATGTATTTTCAAATGGTCATGGTCAAACTCTGCTTTAAAACCATTATTTATGATGGGGATATTTACGTTTTTCGCGACTTTGCGTTTGCTCAAGCAAATGCTCATCGTATTTTCTGATAAATAAATTGGTCAGTAACATATTCATAACCGATATTTGCGAAATTTTAGAGCGAATAGGAATCAGTCGAGAAGCATGCTCCATTGAGGTAGTATGTAAAACAATGTTCGCTAAGGACGATATCTGACTTTGCCCCATTTTAGTGATGGCAATGGATGCCACTTTTAAATTTTCAGCCAGTTTTAATAATTCCACGCATTCAGGTGTTTCGCCTGAATGAGAAATAATAATGATCAAATCATTTTTACCAAGTGTGCTGACAATATTTCGGCTGATGTGCGCGTCAAAATGACAGTTAACATTTTTTTTGATTTTAATGAGTTGATATTCCAATTCTTTTCCAACTAAACCGCTGCTGCCCACACCAAAAATAACGATTTTTTTACTTGCTATAATCAAATCAATAGCATTATCGAATGCTTTAAGATTTACCATTGAGTGTGTCTCATCGATAGAGGATTTTTCCATAGCCTGAACTTTTCTATTCACATCTTGCAAGGTGTCATTAAGATTAATATCATCTTGTAAAATATCGGAACTTAATTTTTGAGGTGATGACGAAATAAGATCAATTTTAAAATCGCTAAATCCACTGTAACCCAGTTTGTTGCATAATCTTAAAATTGTGCTGGTACTAACATGGTTGAGTTTTGCTAAAGTTTGAATACTCATATTTTTTACAGCTTGAGAATGGATCATAATGTACTGTGCAACTTCTAATTCTTTTAACGACAGATCATTTTTTACTTCCCTGAGTTTCAAATTAATCATAGCTCACCTCGAAATTGAAATATTTAAACGTCAGTATAGTAAATAAGTTCTAAAATTGAAAAATATTTTAAATTGCCTACAAAGAAGGTAAGAATCAACATTGAATCTGTTATTGACCCTAATAATACTTAGAGTAACAAAATTGATTGATGTTTATCTCAGTTTGATTCGGTTCCTTCATCTAAATAAAGAAAATAAATAATAACTCGAAGGAAGTGGGTATTAGTGATATGCTATTTTGAGATGTTTGTGGAGGCGCGTCCCGGAGTCGAACCGAGGTAGACGGATTTGCAATCCGCAGCATGGCCACTCTGCCAACGCGCCGTAGTGCTCTGTCTCAACAGGCTGCAAATATTAGCATTGGCTTCATTAATCGTCAAGGCTAAATAGGCTATAATTACAGCAGTCATAATAAATTGATTTAAAATGAAGGTTTTTTTTGTAAAAAAACTTCAGGTCATGCCAACGTTTCATTAATTAATCAAGTTTGAGCCCCTAATGGCTGTTATCCTACCGAATCAAAAAATGGTTTTTCCGTTTATTTCAAATAAATTCACTCATTCTTTTACGGCAAACATGGATGATTGAGATAGTCAAAGTAAAATTATTGAATAGGAAGATATAAATATACGCTTTCTGGTTCATCTGAATTTTCAATAGTAAGCCCTGATATCCATTTTATAATGATTGGTAGATTAGATTTAAGTCAAAAATACGAATCAGAAGTGAGTAGTTTAAGGATTGAACATAATATTGTTAAAAATCTTTTTATGTCACTCTGTGAAATTGAAAATAAAAAATAATCCCCCAACTTGTCAAGTTAAACTGACTGCAATATAATTGATTCAGGGCTGTTTGTTCATGTGATGAAATCAGCAATTTTTTTATATAAAAAATTTAAAAACAGCGTATATCTACAACTTGAATGTAAAAAAAATAAAATGAAACGGTATAGACTCCTAAATATTTTTTACAGATTTATTTGTTACCGGAGTAGTTTAGTTTAAATCCTTGCCTAATGGGTTATGAACAATTAAACTTTATTGATGGTTTATTTAAATCATCGAAAAATCATAGAGTTGTATTAAGATTGTTTTGTTAAAAAGTTTCAGATTATATATACGTTTTAGTAAAAAATTGGATTTTTTTGTATTTAACGCTCATGATTTAGTCTTTCAATGCTTCTAACACAAGTTTGAATACATTTGAATGACCTTTTCGACTGGGATAATAGATATAAAAAGGTTCATAAGTGATGGCAAAATCCGTTAATAATTCAACTAAAGTTCCTTCAGCTAATTCTTTCTCAACTTCTCGCCGACCGACCCAAGTAATACCTAAACCGTCTAATGCAGCCTGTTTGCGAAGATGATTATTAAGAACTAATTGTGAAGAAGGCTGATAAATCACAGTGTTGCCATAGTCGTTAAATTCCCATGATAATTCTACACCATGATGAGAAGAGATCTTTAATCCTATCAATTTATGGCAATCTAATTCATTAATTTTTTTGGGTTTTGTTGTGTTTTTTAAATAATCTGGGCTGGCAACTAATGCCATTTTCAACGGTTCTGATATTTTTACCGCAACCATATCTTTAGCTAGATCGTTACCTATACGGCACCCCATATCAAAACCTTGTTCAACAATATCCACCCAATTATTGTCAGCTTGAATTTCAATCTTTATTTGAGGATATTGAATTAAAAAGTCGCGTAATTTGGGATATAGAATCGTTTCTACGGCAAGATTGGTTGCATTAATTCTAATGGTTCCCGAGGGTGTATCAAGAAAATTCGCTAAAGCATTGACTTCATCATTAATGGACTTGAATAATGGTGCAATTTGTTTAAATAATTGTTCACCTGCTTCGGTCAATGACATACTTCTGGTTGTACGATTAAATAATCGTAAATCAAGGCGGTTTTCTAAATTACGTATACTATGACTCAGTGCCGATGATGAGACATGCAGAGACTTTGCCGCTTTTACAAAACTATTTGTCTGGGCGATGGTGATAAAATAATTCAGTTCATTAAAGTTATACATATTGGGCAGAATTAATGAATTTTATTCATGATACTATAAATCAATACCCTGTTTATCTCAATAAAATTACTGTTTACAATCAGCTTATCAACACAATATTATTGGCTTTTATTGAAGCTAACGTTTACCTCAGTCAATTTAGTAGCAAGAAAGGAGGAAGTTATGGATTACATAAAACTTGGCACGTCTAACATTGAAGTGTCTCGGTTTTGTTTAGGGTGTATGAGTTTTGGCGATCCGGCCAGTCAAATGCATGCATGGACACTTAATCCTGATCAAAGTGAGAGCATTATTAAACATGCCCTTGATTTAGGCATCAATTTTATTGATACCGCAAATACTTACTCTGCTGGTACGAGTGAGGAATATGTAGGACGTGCAATTAAAAAAAATATTGCCCGAGACAAAGTCGTTATCGCCACAAAAGTTTATTTTAATGAAGGTCACCTTTCCAAAAAAGCGATCGAAACAGAGATCGATGGATCACTTAAACGTCTTGGTACCGATTACGTGGATTTGTATATTATCCACCGTTTTGACTACAGCACGCTGATAGATGAAACCATGGAAACATTACATAATTTGGTTAAAGTAGGAAAAGTTCGTGCATTAGGTGCGTCAGCGATGTATGGTTATCAATTTCATAATATGCAATTAGTGGCTAAGCAAAATCACTGGACGCAGTTTGTTTCTATGCAAAATCATTATAATTTATTGTACCGGGAAGATGAACGTGAACTCATTCCCGTTTGCAAACAATTTAATGTTTCATTAACGCCATATAGCCCTTTAGCCGCGGGCAGATTATCACGTTTAGAATGGCAGACTGATACATTACGCAGCAAAACCGATAAAACCGCGGTTGCTAAATATGACCGTTACCAAAAAACAGATGCCAACATTGTACAAAGAGTACATAAAATTGCTGAAAATTATGATGTCACTATGACACAAGTGGCTTTAGCATGGCAGTTTGCTAAAGGCGTCGCATCACCTATAATTGGTGCAACGAAAACTCAATATCTAGACGATGCAGTAGGAGCATTGAAGATTAATTTAACTCAAGAAGATGTCACTTATCTTGAGGAACTTTATGTGCCACATCCTATCGTAGGCGCTTTATAATTCGAATCAATTGATTCAATGCGTTACCCCTATCAGGGTCTGATATCATTTTAGGGGTAATGATTAACTGAATTAAAATAAGTAAGAAAAGTCATTGGACAAGGGTTAAAGGGTTTTGGGTACAATTATAAATTATTGATAGCTGTAGCGTTTGTTGAAATGTGACTCTATTTATCTAAACCAGTTCTAGTTCCTATATATCCAATTCGCATAAACATATCATTTTTTGGTATTAACTTATTGCTGTATTACTCATTATAATGTCAGCTATAGAAATAATAAATATCATAGTATAGATTTAATCTACGGAAATATAAGGATTAATAATGCGAATACCGTTTAATTTGGTCATTTCAATGATGATTGGTTTCTTTTTATTTGGTTGTGAGCAAAAATCAATTACTGAGCAAACCAATAATATTGACAAAAAAGAAATTGCAGTGGGTTTACCGCCGAGTATGCACAATATTTTGATGGAGCGAGTAGTGAAACCAGAGCTCGAACAGAAAGGCTACGTGGTTAAACTGGTTAATTTCAGTTCTTTAAGAGATTCAAATACGGCTTTAGTTGAGGGAAGTATTGATATGAATGCGGCTCAGCATCAAGCGTATTTAGATGTTTATAATCAAGAAACAAATAACAATTTAGTATCATTAGTGCATATTCCATCCATTTCAGCTGCACTGTTTTCACAATTGCATGATTCAATTAATGAGATTGCACAAAATCAAATCATTGCAATCCCTAATGATCCCTCCAATACAGCGAGAGCGCTATTATTATTGCAAAAGTTAAATTGGATCACACTTAAACCTGACACAAAATTTGGTACAGCAACGATTAATGATATCGCTGAAAATAAGTATGATTTGAGATTTAAATTATTATTATCCGAAATCATACCGAGAACCTTAGGTGAAGTGGATTATGCCATTATGCCTGGTGGTGTAGCATGGTTAAGTAAGATACCCGCTGAGAATGTTTTATTTCAAGAACAGTTATCCCCTAATTTGGAATTAATGGTAGTTGTAAAAAAAGACAATGTAAACGCGATATGGGCTAAAGATGTTAAAGCGCTTTATCAATCAGAGATTTTAAAAAGATTTATCAATGAAGATCCTGATGCTAAAGGTCGATTCATTTGGCCTCAGCAGTAGATTAGATCATTGAAACTTTTTTGAAGAAGTTGCGTGATGATTAATAGTAAAATAGAGACTGAATCATTTTTTATCTATTTCGTTTTTTTCAATCGTTTAAGAATGACCTGATTTTGTCAAGGTTAGAGGTGAAAAGTCCTATCATTCGCAAACAAGTAAATTAAATGGTGACTAGGATTTCCTTGCTACAATGAATTTGAAAAGACAGATGAAAAAATGATTTTTCTATACTCCTAGACAGTTTTCCGAAATCAAAAAAACAGGTATTATCAACAATTGATTTAGATAAAATTGAATCTAAAGAGCGTTGCGAAGTTATGATTTTGCAACCAAATGGTTATCATGAATTTTATTCTACAACAGATCGTCAATCCGGTAATGTTTATTCACAGTTAACTTCACGCGATACTTTCCATAAATCCTAAAATAATCAGGAGTTGTTCAATTGGAGGTGAAGACCTTAAACACAGTTTTCAATTGGCGATCAGAATTCACTCAATGGGCATAAATCAGTTTAAATTTATGCCCATGTTTATTTAACCTTATTAAATCCCAGTCCGTTAAATAATCATCCAGTAATATTTAAAAAATAGGTTTACAGTATTCCTGAATTTAAGGCTTGAAGTGAAAGTTAAATAATCCAACCAATCCGATGTATTTTGAATAAAATTATTGAACTGTATCACACAAATTATAAAAAAAGATTCCTTTATAAATCATTCAATATAATATCTATGAAAAGTATAAATAAATGAAAGGAATAACGTATGATTAACATTAAATTGAAATTCGCGGCTATTATCGGTGCTATTATTCTGAGTTCTTCGGCAGCTTTCGCATCAATTGAAGAAGCAAAAGAATTAAAAATCATTAGCTATAATGTCTATAATGGCATGAAATTGGATGAGTCAAAAGGGAAACAAAAATTCATTGATTGGGTCAAAATGCAAAATGCCGATATTATTGCTTGGCAAGAGATGAATTTTTTTACTCGTGAAAAATTGGAAAAATTTGCAGCGAGTTATGGACACAATTACGCCGTACTATTAAAAGAATCACCTAATGATCCTGCTGTCTTCCCTGTAGCGATCACTTCAAAATACCCAATTGTTAACGTCAATAAAGTTGTTGATAATCTATGGCATGGTGCTTTGTATGCGGATGTGGGTAACTATCATTTTGTCATAACGCATATGAATCCATTTTGGACTTCAAAAAGAATAGATGAAATCAATTTAATTATTGATTCAATCAAATACAGTTCCGATCCTAAAGGAAACTGGATTATTGCTGGCGATTTAAATTCGTTTTCACCGGCAGACAAAATTGAATATGACAACAGTCATTTATTGGAAGATATCAAAGAGAAACAAAAGAAACGTCCAATTTTAGATAATCTTGTTAATGGTCAATTAAGTTACACTGTGCAACAAAATCTACTTGATGCGGGTTTTATTGATGCTTTAAAATTGAAAAACAAATCATTCATTTCAACTGCGCCAACTAAAGTATTTTATGATCAGGCATCAACACCATTGCGCTATGATTATATTTATGTATCTGAGAAACTTAAAAATAATGTCATTGATGTGAACGTTTTGAAAGATGAATTTACTGATACTTATTCCGATCATTATCCAGTACAAATGACAATTTTTAATAAATAATCTTAAGTCCATTTAAATTGTCAATACGCCATGCTGCAATAGCATGGCTATTTTTAGCTACGTTAATTTTAACACTAAAAACGTTGGGTTGTGATAAAAATCTCAAAAACAAACTATCATTTAACGTAATATAACTATTGAGTAATTTTAACTCGCTGAATCTTTTATAAGGATAGTTAACGTGAAAAAAAATTTTTTGATAGTTACTTTTATGGGGTTGTTTTCATTCTGTTTTAATGTTTATGCCGATGAAGATCTGGTGAAAACACAATTTCAAAGTTCGCCTAATAAAATTTATGCAGAAGGTGAACAACCTCAAATAACCGTTGCCAATTACAATATTGCAGGTGGACTAAGAAAGCACAAAGTTGATCTGGATTTAGTCGCTAATGCCATTAAAGCCATGAATGCTGATATTGTCACACTTGAAGAAGTTGATCAAAAAACCTCTCGTAGTAATGGAGTAGATCAGGCAAAAGTTTTAGCTGAAAAAACCGGAATGCATTATGTTTATGGAAAAGCAACGGAAATGAAAGGAGGAAATTACGGTAATGCGATTTTGTCAAAATATCCTATCGAAAAAAATAAAGTTTTTTTGTTGCCATCCGGTTCTTATGAGCAAAGGTCTCTTATGCTTAGCAAAATTAATGTACCGGGCTTTGATTCACCTGTTTATATCTTCAATAGCCATTTTGATTGGCATGAAGAAGAAGAAGTGAGAATGTCACAAGCTCGATTTATTAATAGTATCGTTTTTGATGATCTTGATTTAGACAATGAATTCCCTAATCTAGCTAGTGGCATTATGATCTTGCTAGGAGATTTTAATTCTGTTGAAAGTGACAAGGTTATTAAAGAATTGGGTAAATATTGGAATCGAGTTAAAAAAGAGGGTGTTGATACTCGCACTTGGCCAGCGGGTAATCCTGGATTAGATCTGGATCACATCTTTACCAGTCGTAATCAAATATGGCATGTAGATCAATTGATCATCCCTAATGATGGTAATGAGTGGAAGGGCATCAAATGGCCATTAGTCAGTGACCATATCCCCGTGATAGCTAAGTTAAAATTATTAGAACAATGATAAATAGGTTATGTGCTCATTTTTATTTTTTTAAAGTATCGATTATTCGCCATCATTTAACAATTAAATGATGGCAATTTGATGTTTTCCAGAAAATTTTTTTGGGAGTTTACGTAACAACTGTGTTTTTTTAAAAGAAGAGTAATTTATCGCTCATCAAAAAGAGAGCCGTTTATTTTTACTCATCGGTAAATCCTAGTATTAGGGGTTACAGGCTAAAATGACAGATACTTTTTATTAGCAAAAATTATCTTCAGCTTGAAAATGATGATCAGAATATTGAGCGTATTTTAAACCAATTGGATCAATGTAATTTTTTAAAATGAGTATGCTGACTGATTCTAAAATTTTTATATTGTGAGGTTCATCACATTGCATGATAAAAGTAACGGTGTCTTTGAAAATTTAAAAGGCTTGCGTTTTGTTACTTTTTTAACTCACGGTAAATTAATTAAATTTCTTCTATCCACTATTTATTAGGTTAGGTTCACTCTTTCCTTTTGATATACACAAAAGTCTTTCTGAGAAATGTTAACAAATTACAAACTGCTATCACGATCACAATTTAAGTGTTCTAACCGAATTATACTGATTATTGAATTTGTTAAATTTTTCTTTAAGTTTTATTGTCAAACGTGAGGGAGTAATGAAAAAATATATGAAAAATTGGATAACAGTCGGGGTATTATCGGCTCTGTGTTTGCCTGTCTATTGTGCTTGGGCTAAGGACTATCAATTATCCGGAGAAAATACTATCATCAAGATTTCGGAGAGTGACGTTAAAAAAAGTATTACTTCTTTAGATTTTATTAATGTTAAAAATAGTCATCAAATCAAAGTTGATACTTTATTTGAAATTACATTAAGTTCGGGTGAAAAACTGACTGATAAAGATTTTCAATTAGAACAATTTTATCAGAAAGATAATAACATGACATTAATGTACACTGGTCATGATATTGATGTTCAAACAATATTATCTTTAAATGATAAGCATCATTTTGCGAGTTTTGAACTGCAAATCACCCCTAAAAGCAAACCGCTTTCAATGACGGCTGTTTCATTAATGCCGTTCCACTCACAGTCGCCTTTTGTTTATGGTTCTGTAGTGAGTTCACCAATAATAAGTGACACTTTTTTTATTATTCCTGAAAATCCACTTACCCATACCATTGCTTACGAGGGAGGTGTATTGCAAAAAATTCCTCAGGCAATTCCTTTACAAATAAATCATACTTTAAGTTACAAAACGTATATTGGTACTTTTGAAATGGGTCAGCTAAGACGTCATGTTAACCAATTTATTAATGCTGTACGCCAGCGGCCTTATGCACCTTATTTGCACTATAATTCTTGGCTTGATATTGGTTTTTTTAATCCTTATACCGAAAAAGAAGCATTATTACGTATCAATCAGTATGGACAAGAATTGGTAGAAAAACGACATGTCAAACTTGATGGTTATTTATTTGATGATGGATGGGATAACTTAAAAGGTAATTGGGGGTTTAGTATCAATTTTCCTAACGAGTTTAAAAAACTAAAAAGTGCTTCTGAAAAATATCATGCTGCACTTGGTATTTGGTTATCACCCTGGGGAGGGTATAACAAACCTAGAGATACTCGTGTTAAAAATGCATCTGAGTTTGGTTATGAAACCATGGATGGAAAATTGGCACTATCCGGTCCTAACTATTATGCTAATTTTCATAAACGCATTCTTGACTTAATTAATCAACAAAATATCAATATGTTCAAACTTGATGGCACCGGTAATGCTGATAAAGTTATTGCAGGAAGTCAATTTACCAGCGATTTCGATGCTGCGATTGATCTAATTCAAGATATGCGTCGAGCTAATCATAATTTATATGTCAATTTAACAACCGGTACACAAGCCACACCATCTTGGCTGTTTTATGCTGATTCAATATGGCGAGGAGGCGATGATGTGAACTATTATGGTCCAGGTACAAAAGTTCAACAATGGTTGACGTATCGTGATGCAG
The DNA here is from genome assembly GCF_028751545.1 of Gilliamella sp. B3022. Taxonomy (NCBI): domain Bacteria; kingdom Pseudomonadati; phylum Pseudomonadota; class Gammaproteobacteria; order Orbales; family Orbaceae; genus Gilliamella; species Gilliamella sp. B3022. The sequence continues at coordinate 2,563,856 of NZ_CP071867.1, read as the reverse complement.
AAACTTATCGTTCAATTATTATGAAGGGTCCTTTATTTCCATTAAATTCATTAATGTTACATGGCATTGTCTATGCAAAACAGGCTAAACATCTACAACACGAAAGCGATACGGATTTTGCTGATCAAGTATGGAGTTATTTCGCAACCGGTACCCAATTGCAAGAAATGTATATTACTCCTGAATTACTTTCTACCACAAATTGGGATACTTTGGCTCAAGCGGCAAATTGGGCGAGGAATCATCAACATATATTATTTGATACGCATTGGATAGGACAAGATCCTACTAAACTGGCTGTTTATGGCTGGGCTAGCTGGACTAAGGATAAATCAATTGTTACCTTACGCAATCCCTCTGATAAACCGCAAGTTTACTACCTTGATTTACGAAATGATTTAGAACTGCCTGCCAATGCCGTTCAAGATTTTCAAATCACGATTGATTATGCAAGCCAATTTCATGCAGATAAACCTGCCACAATTGAAAAAAACGCAATGATCACTTTAGCACCATTTGAAACCGTTATTATGTCTTTAACACCTCAGTGAGAATAAAATATCTTACCTTAATTTTATTAAGGTAAGATGTTATTTTTTAGGCTATTAAACCACGTATTTATCGAGTTTGAAATATTCGCTAATCTATATAACTTCGTTGAATTATTAACAATGGTTAATAGGTAGTTTATCAACATCAGAATAAAGAAATATCCCTTCTAATAGTTTCATTACGCCCTGCTGAGAGGGAAAACAATGCTTTATCATATTAGGGAAAAAGTTTTAGCGAGAAAGTAAGGTAAATAAGTTAAAATTTGCCCGCTTGGTTGTCCGATTATCCAAATGATTTTTTAAAAACAGCTTTTTATCTACTTTTGTTCTAACAAGGTAAAACTTTATAATGAGTTCTATGGATAAGCGTATTGGTTGGTATTGAACAGGATCGTCCTAAATTTGATTAAGCATACACAACACCGGATGAAACTTTGGCATCCCTCTTTTTACAATCTAACCATTTTTTCCGGAGGTCTTATATAGGAAAGCAGATTTGTTGAGAAATACCACCAAATTTCACTGTAACACATTAAAACGTATAGTTTCGTTATCAAATGTTTTTTAGATTATTTAATTTGATTGGTCCACCTTCTCAGGATCGCATTACAAATCAGATAAGGATGATCAAATTGGACTGGAATGTGATTAAATCATTAGGTTATTTAACTCTATTTTCTCCTAATAATTTAAAGCGTCACATTAAATCGACCATAGCTGCACTATGGTTATTTATTGTTTTCGTCCAATTTTACTGTTACCATTTAATGAGTCTACATCATAGACTAATAGCAATTAATCACACGAATTCTTTGGTTTAAATAATTATTTAGGAGTCGATATGAGTATAGTAAAAAACGGTATTATCGCATTATCATTATTATTTATATCAAGCGCTACAATAGCCATTGACAAACCAAGTCGTGATATTGTCCAAGAAGAAAAAAACAGAACATTGGTCATTAATTTTTATAATGATTTTTTTAATAAACATCAAACTAACGGAGCGATGAATCTTCTTCCTGAAGATTATAAACAGCACAATCCTTATGTTCCAGATGGTCGAGCCCCATTTATTGCTTACTTTTCCTCATTTTTTAACGAACATCCGCAATCGAGTGCACGCATTATTCGTACAGCTGTTGATGGAGATCTTGTTTGGCTTCATGTTCATATCAAAGAAGATGAAAAAGATCCTGGCAAAGCTGAACTTGATATATTTCGCGTCAAAGACGGTAAAATTGTTGAACATTGGGATGTAATTCAAAATATTCCTTCAACTGCTGCAAATTCTAATACCATGTTTTAATTAATACCATGTGGTAGCAATATTTAAATTTAATAAAAGCACTTAATGAGTGCTTTTATTCATTTTCTTTGCCAGATTCTATTTTTGCACTAAATGAATTCTTCACTACTTAATATGTCGAAATGATATAAAAATATTCATTTTTCGCTGGATTCAAAAACTCCATCATAACTTATTTAACAAGCTCAAACAGCGATATTTTTCTTTTCATTTGTCACTAAACCGAATATACTTTCCAACTTATTGAATGATAATAATTATCATTATTAATTGCGTGGTTAATAGTTAATAATTATTTATCATCTAAATATTGATTAATTTTATGGAAGGAATTAAATATGAAATGTAAAAAGGCAGGTATAATCGTACTCTTTGTGAGCTGTTCCCTCCACGCCGAACCATTAATAGGTGAGAATCTCACGCCAGATAATGATGAAAAGCAATCAAAAGTAACCAATAAATCTCGTTCATCTAAGTTAAATAAAACGGACTCTTCGAATGATGATATTGACGATGTTATAACCGTTTTTGCTCGATCGACTACTCAAGATGAACGGAAAAAGATGAACAGTGTTATTGCTGGGCGTTCTACGCTCTCCTCAGGGTTAATTGAACAAAAACAGGCCGATAATGTAGCGGAATTACTTAATACATTACCTGGTGTTAGTTCTGCTGGTTCGGTAAGACCAGGTGGACAAACTTTGAATATTTGGGGATTTGGCAAGGTTGAAGATGTCAAAATTATTGTCGATGGTGCCCAAAAAGGCTTTCAAAAATATCAACAAGGTTCGGTGTTTGTTGAGCCGGAATTGCTGAAACAAGTTGAAGTGAATAAAGGTCCGCATGATGTAAAGTTTGGTAATGGCGGTTTTGGTGGTGTGGTTACAATGGAAACTAAAGATGCAATAGATTTGCTTGATCCTGACCAATATGTAGGTACCTTGGTAAAATACAGTTTTCATTCTAATAATCATCAAAATATGGTGACAAGTGCCGTTTATGGGCGAACGCAAGATGATAGGTTTGATGGTCTGGTTTATTATACCAATCGAAATAGCGGTAATTTCAAACGACCTGATGGCTCCAGATTTGTTTTTTCTCAGGACGATATGGATACGTATATGGGAAAGTTAAATTTTAGACCCAATGAAGAACACACGTTTACAGTTTCCGGTATTCGATCTCAACGTGATTCATGGCAACCATGGGCTGCAAAATATGTCGAAAAAATGACGCCACCCACATCCGATCAAATTAAAAAATATGGTTATAAAGCTGCATGGTTACGAAAGTTGGTGAAACGTGATCAACAAGACGAATCTGCACAATTTAAGTGGAATTATCAGCCAACTTATAATCCGCTAATCAATTTGACGTTACACGCCACGTATTCAAAAACAAAACAACATGATACCCGCCCTAAAAAATATAATCCGGTGGCTTCGTTAGGGACAATGGGTAATGAAAGTTGGGTGAGTTATACCGACAAAACTATCGATCTTGAAAATGTGAGTCTATTTAATACCGGTGCTATCGATAATGCATTAAAAATTGGATTGCAAGCACATTTACATGATCGTGATACGTTAATGTATTACAAAAATTATGCTAAAAAACCAAATTATAACTATGGATATTTTCAACCCGCTTATATGCCATCAGGTAAACAACAAAACTATGGTTTTTATATACAAGATGAGCTTTCAATTGATACTTTTGTTCTCACACCATCGCTTCGTTATGATTATGTTCGTAATCACGGTAAGCAAAATTATGCCTCAGCTTACAATGATCCAGAACCGCGTTTTGGTCATGACTATTCACCTGTAAATTATTCAGGTTGGACCCCAAGATTTGGAGCCTATTGGCAAACAACACAAAATGTCGGTTTTTTTAGTGATATGAGTTACGCTTGGCAAGCGCCGACAATAGATGAGACTTATGAGGTACAATTTACACCTAAAAATGGCGGTTCGGGTAAAATTAGTGCAACGAGTCGTAATTTAGAAAAAGAGCGTAACTTGTCAATCCGAGTGGGTAATATACTCGATTTCAGTAGTCTGTTTTCAGAAAACGATAAACTACAAATTAGGAATACTTTATTTAGACAGCAAGTTAAAAACGAAATTTTTGTTACCCGTGGCTTTAATGGTTCAATTTGTGGTCCTCATAAATTATGTCCACTTGGTCAATCCAATTATCACAATGTGCCGGGGAAATTAGTGATACAAGGTTTTGAATTAGAAGCTTTTTATGATAGTAAATATTGGTTTGCTAGTGCCACATACTCTATTCAAAAAGGGGAACGCGATTCAACTCCACAGGCACCATGGATGCATAACAAAACTTATGTGGCAACAATTGCCCCACGCACCGCTACACTAACAACCGGTATTAAAATTCCAAAATGGAATGTCAGAGCCGGGTGGAATGCCCAATTTGTACGCAAACAAGATCGCACAGGATTAGAAGATAGAAATCATGACGGATTAAATGATCTGGGCGCTTATGGATTAGGGCGATCGTCGGGGTATTCAATACACAATCTTTTTGCGAGTTGGCAACCGACTTTTCTGCCTAAAGCCGAAATTAAGTTAACCGTTGATAATCTATTTAATAAAGATTATCGACTTTATTTAGGCGAAAACACCTATGGACTCGCCCGAAATTTTAAAGCAAGTGTTTCATACCGGTTCTAAACTTTATTTCAATTTGGATACTGCCAGTTTACTGGCAGTGTTTAGAGAATAAAAAATTGAATATTTCTTTTCTCAAATATTGATCAATTTTTATTGGTTACCATATGTGTTTATAAATTAATATGTTATTATTTTTTTTAGGTAATTTAATGCTCTAAAATGAAAATTAGTTTTAGTAATAAATGGTGTTTCTATATGAAAATGATTGATGAAGAATTTGTAAGAAAAATAGATGATAAATTGATCGGCGATGGTGTGATTTTGCATGCAAGAATTTTGCGTGTAGCAGTAGAATGGATGAAGGAAAATAAAATAAAATAAAATAAAAGCTAGCCCTTTAGATGATAATATAATTACCTCAATTGAATTGATCTATAAATCGTTATATCCTTCAGGTAACTTTTCATTCCCTCCTTTAATCTCAGCAGGCGTTGCGGTTAGAGATAGAATGTATCTTGTCAATATAAACTTAGTTTATGGCATCTATGCAATTGACCCTTTAAAATCAATCGATATATCCGAAAAAGAACTTAACTATGTGTATCATCATCATCTAAAACAATTTAACAAAGCATTTTTTGGTGCATGTGATCTTTGGGATTTTGCTTATAGTATTCAAGAAATTCTTATGATAGGAACTAATAAAGAAGCAGAAGCATGTTTTCAAAATGCTCACGAACAACTTTCTGCAACAAGTCGTATTTTGATTCATAATCCTAATAATACATCTTCTATTCAAAGTGCTTATCTCGCTGCAGAACTTAGCCTTAAAGGCGCACTTTTCTATTTTAATCAGAAAAAAGAAGATTTTAAAAAAAAGATAAGAAATAGTGGTCACAATTTAGTTGATGCTGCAAATTATTTAATAAGTATAAATCCTACCAAGTATGATGAACTCTTAATTGAAACTTGTGAAAAATTTCCAAATTATGTTCAAAGTCGTTATTCTTCAAATGATTTGAGCTGTATTGAATTAATGAATTTAGCAATGAGATCAATATTTGTAGCAGCAGAATCCGTCAGGCGAATTACTGACCGATATATTGTAGGAGATGAATATTTATTACGACCTAAATTATAATGTGATATCTAAAAGAATTATTGAATAAGATGTGTTAATCAATATTGAAAAACAGTAAATAGAATGAAATCCATTTACTGCTGGTTTAGTTAAATCAACGCATAAGATATTGTTTCGATCGATTAATCCAAATCACTAAAAAGAGTGTGCGTCCTAAACTAAATAAAATATAGGAAAACCACAAACCGTTATTGCCCCATATTGGTACAAAAATAGATTGAGCGATTAACCAAAGTAAAAGGGCAAGGATCATAGAATCACGAATAGAAGATGTATAACTGATGCCTGAAAACACCCCGTAATAGATCAATCCACCAGCAACCACAACCGGAAAAATAACTAACCAATAATGGTATTGTAGACAAAGATTAATGATGTCATTTTGATTGGTTAATAATCGGATTATCGCGGTATCAAAAGCAAACCAGATGGCAATTAATATCACCGGACAAATCACACACGCTTGCAGTGACCAACGCAAGGTTTGTTGGTATAACGCCCTATTTTGCGTGCCTTTAGCTTTACCACTAAAGACACTTGACGCATTAGCAAAGCCATCAAATAAATACGCCATTAAGTAATGGATTTGAAACAGTACCGCATTAGCCGCCAATACTTCAGTACTAAAACTTGAACCAATCGAAATAAAATGATTGGTCACAACTAGCAGGCAAATGGTTCGAATCATTAAATTGGTATTAACGAATATCACCCCTTTTATTGACTGCCAAGAAAGGATCGATTTCAAATCCGTTTTTTGTTGTGATTGGGGTAAATAGCGACCAATAAACCCGCTCCCTAACAACGTACAAATCACTTGCGCACTGAGTGTTGCAAATGCCACGCCTTGAATATTCCAATGAAAGCCCCAAACAAAAATTACCGCCATAATAATATTGAGTAAATTAATCAATACTTGCAAAAACAGTACGGCTTTTATTTTTGACATCCCCATTAACCAACCAATCAGCACATAATTAATCAGTACAAACGGGGCGCCCCAAATTAATATCGAAAAATAGATATCTGCATAATGCCTAACTTCTTCATTCGGCTTGATGATTTGCATTGAAGCACCAAAAATAAATTGCCGAAAAACAATAAATAAAATGCCTAACACAATCGCAATAAACAGGGGGCGAATTAACGAAGAACGCAGTAATAGGGGATCATCTAATGCTTGTGCCGCAAATCCGGTGGTACTCACACGTAAAAAACCAAATAACCAATAAATGGTATTAAAGATCACCGCGCCAACGGCAATGCCTGCAATAAAAGCAGGATTGGGTAGATGACCGACCAACGCAGTATCAACCACGCCTAGTAAAGGGGTAGTGATGGTTGAAATGATAAATGGTATAACTAAAGCTAAGTAGTCTTTAAAACGGTACGGTTTATTTATATGGTTTTGAGTTTTCATTATTAAAAACCTGAGATGGATTCTAAAAGATGTTTAAGAAATACTATTTAACGCAATTCAGATTTGGTATTGTATCAATTTGTTCAAATATTTGTCCTAAATAAAAGAATTAACTTGGTTACGTTCAAAAAATGTGGTAAATCAATGTAGATAAAAAGGATTACTGTATCTCATTATTTTCAAACTTATACTCATCATTAAATAATCAGACAATTATTATTAAATTGCTCTATAATAGGGATGTTTATTTTATCTTTTGTTTATTTTAGGAATCAATACATGTCATTTGACTCTCTTGGTTTAGATGCCAAGATTTTAGAAGCAATTCATGAGCAAAACTACACCAAACCGACACCCATTCAACAACAAGCCATCCCAATTATTTTATCAGGCAAAGATTTAATGGCCAGTGCCCAAACAGGGACAGGTAAGACAGCTGGCTTTGGCTTACCAATTTTGCAGAAATTAGTTGAACAACAAGCGAAGACAAGCAATAGATCTGAACCTAAAAAAGGAAAACGTCCATTATATGCATTGATCTTAGCGCCAACCCGCGAATTAGCAGCTCAAATAGGAGAAAATATTCGTGATTATAGCCGATATTTACCAATACGTTCTTTAGTGGTATTTGGTGGGGTAAGCATTAATCCTCAAATGATGAAATTGCGCGGTGGCGTGGACATTTTAATTGCTACTCCTGGTCGTTTACTCGATTTGGTTCATCAAAACGCAGTGGATCTATCATCGGTTAAAATGTTAGTATTAGACGAAGCGGATCGCATGTTAGACATGGGCTTTATTCATGATATTCGCCGCGTGATTGCTAAATTGCCTAAGAAACGTCAAAATTTAATGTTTTCGGCGACTTTTTCCGATGAAATAAAAGCGTTAGCGCAAACCATTTTAAATGCACCTGAATCTGTTGCTGTTGCGAAAACCAATAGTGCGTCAGAGCAAATTACTCAATATGTGCATCGGGTTGATAAGCGTCGTAAACGTGAATTGCTATCTTATATAATTGGTCGAGATCAATGGCAACAAGTTCTTATTTTTACTCGGACCAAATACGGTGCCAATCATTTGGCCGATCAATTAACCAAAGATGGCATTAAAGCAGCTGCGATTCATGGTAACAAAAGCCAAGGAGCTCGAACTAAAGCCTTAGCGGATTTTAAAAATGGTCAAATTAGAGCTTTGGTGGCAACCGATATTGCGGCCAGAGGTTTAGATATTGAGCTATTACCTTACGTTGTCAATTATGAACTACCGCAAGTGGCAGAAGATTATGTGCATCGTATTGGTAGAACCGGACGAGCCCAAAATCAGGGACAGGCGATATCATTCGTTTGTGTTGATGAGCTTGCTCAATTAAAATCAATTGAAAAATTGATAAAAAAAACGATTCCAGAAATTTTTACTCAAGGATTTGAAGTCGATCCTCGAATTAAAGCGGAGCCAGTAAATAAAGCGACAGCCAAGCGTGCTCCAAAAAAAAGAAGACGTGTTGATAAGACTCGAACTTCTAAAAATAACCAGAATAGTATGAAGCAATCTAACCATCATACATATTCTAAAACTCACTAAATTATTCAAAGTAGAAGGATATTATTATGGCTAAGGTTAATCGCAGTCGTCGTTTAAGAAAAAAATTACATATTGAAGAGTTTAAAGAATTAGGTTTTACCGTAAGTTGGTCTTTTGACGAAGGTACCAGTGAAGAAACCATCGATAATGTTGTTGATCAATTTATCGTTGAAGCAATACAAGCAAATGGTTTGGCTTATGAAGGAAGTGGGTATTTAAGTTGGAAAGGTATCATTTGTACGCAAAAATTGGGTAATTGTACCGAAGAGAATCGTGATGTTGTCACTAAATGGCTTGAAGGTCATGGTCTAAAAAACGTTAAAACCAGCGAATTAATTGATATTTGGTGGGATGAATTAGATATCTAACCTCTAAACGGTTGATAAGAAAATAGCCACATCAGTGGCTATTTTTATGGGGCGAAACCTGAGTTTAATTAATCCCTTGACTTCGCAAGTAATCTTCATAATTACCGGTATAATCATTTACTTTTTCAGGGGTAATTTCGACAATTCGTGTCGCAAGTGAGCTAACAAATTCACGATCGTGCGACACAAAAAATAGCGTTCCTTGATAAAGCTCTAATGCCATATTTAACGATTCTATGGACTCCATATCCAAATGGTTGGTTGGTTCATCCATCACGATAATGTTTGGACGTTGCATCATTAATTTACCAAATAGCATACGTCCTTTTTCACCACCAGATAGGACTTTAACTTGTTTTTTAATGTCATCTTGTGAAAATAATAAACGACCTAAAATGCTGCGCACTGCTTGTTCATCATCGTTTGGTTGTTTCCATTGACTCATCCAATCAAATACAGTTAGATCTTCTTCAAATTCATACTCATGATCTTGTGCATAATACCCGATATTGGCATTTTCTGACCATTTGATATCCCCTTGTTCTTGGACTAATTCGCCCATTAAGGTTTTCAATAATGTCGTTTTACCAATACCATTGGTACCTAAAATAGCCACTTTTTCACCAACTTCGACCATTAAATTGAGGTTTTTAAATAGAGGTCCGTTATCAAATCCTTTGGTGAGATTTTCAACGACCAGAGCATTACGAAACAGTTTTTTATCCTGTTCAAAACGAATAAACGGATTTTGTCGGCTCGATGCTTTCACTTCTTCTAATTTGATTTTCTCAATCTGTCTTGCCCGGGAAGTCGCTTGTTTTGATTTGGATGCATTTGCACTGAAACGGCTAACAAATGATTGAAGTTCACTAATTTGGGCCTTTTTCTTCGCATTATCAGCTAATAAACGCTCTCTGGCTTGTGTTGACGCGGTCATATAGTCATCATAATTACCCGGATAGATACGCAACTCTCCGTAATCCAGATCCGCCATATGAGTACAAACCATATTCAAAAAGTGCCTGTCATGCGAAATGATGATCATGGTGCTTTCACGTTCATTTAAAGTATCTTCTAACCAACGTATGGTATCAATATCTAAATTATTGGTTGGTTCATCTAATAATAAAATATCGGGATTAGAAAATAGCGCTTGGGCTAAAAGTACCCGTAATTTCCAACCGGGAGCGATTTCGCTCATTAATCCATAATGTTGTTCTATTGGAATACCAACACCAAGCAATAATTCACCCGCACGAGCTTCGGCACTGTAACCATCCATTTCGGCGTATTGGGTTTCTAGATCGGCAACTTTAAAACCATCCTCCTCGCTCATTTCCGAAAGCGCATAAATCCGATCTCGTTCTTGTTTGATTTGCCATAATTCTGTGTGTCCCATAATCACAGTATCAAGAACAGTATATTCTTCAAAAGCAAATTGGTCTTGGCGTAATTTACCTAATCTTTCATGTGGATCTAATGCAATATTTCCCGATGAAGGCACTAAGTCGCCTCCGAGAATTTTCATAAAAGTTGATTTACCACTACCATTGGCGCCAATGAGTCCATAACGATTGCCATTACCAAATTTAACAGAAATGTTTTCAAATAAAGGCTTACTGCCAAATTGCATTGTGATGTTATTTGTACTTAACACTAAAATTTTCTCTCGCTTTAAATACATTTTGCTCGAAAGATAACTATCAATCTAAGCAAAACCGTTGAAATGTGATTTGGCGCATATTATGCCATAAAATGGCTTTCTTTAGGATCTTTGATTTATTAATCAGTACGGGTTATTTGTGGTGCTATGATGTCTGAAGATTGCATATATATAGAGTACAAAGTATTTATTTATGTGAAATGATCACTTTTTTAACGTTCTGTTTCAATATCACACAGTTAGTCACAATATCTGAAATCTTTTTCAGTCTTTACAGTGTTTTTTACTATTAGCAACATTAAGTTTAATGGAGTAACACATTTTAAAGATTTAACCGTTTAATGAGTCGCACTGCGATCAAATTCCGAATAAGCGGATTCGATGTTGATTATTGAGTATGTAGTGGCAATCCAATTGAATGTGATTGGAACAAGGATAGAATGAAAATTAAGTGTTTTTATATGTCTTATTTTGATAACACTTGAGCTCAGGTATTTTTATTCAAAATTAAGCCAGTAGCAGGTATGAAGTTTTTTGAAAATAAGTCCAAGCACGGAGCGATGAATTACTTTCTTTGATCTTAGATGACAAAAAACAGGGAACCAATTCTCATTGACCATGAAAGAACCGGCATTTTTTTGTTTGATGAAGGTCAAAAATAGATATTGAATATAAGAGACAAAGGTAATGAGCAATGAATCATTTTTAAAGCTGAAACACCAATTGATTGATGTGCTCTCGATCAATTCAGTGTATTACATTTTAATTAATAGAAAAAAATAATACATGTTTGCTTAAATTGGGTTGAGATTATTTGGGTGATCCGAAGGGTAACTTTAATCATGGAGACGATAAAGACTTTTATATTGAAAAAACATTTAATCCATGGATAGAGTAATGACTTAATTTATGCAATTGTAATCAATTCAGATTGCAAAAGGTTTACAACTGATAATTGAATTGTTACGATGCGTGCCTATTTATTACTACTTAACTCATTAAATTATGTTTTATCTTATCTTTGTGACCTTAGTTTGGTCATTCTCGTTTAGTTTCATTGCTGTGTATTTAAGTGGTCAGGTTGATACTTGGTTTGCAGTAGTGATGCGTGTTTTACTTGCGTTCGTTACTTTTGTGCCTTTTTTACGCTTCAAAAACATTAAATTACCAGCGATGTTACTTTTGATGGGCGTTGGTGCTTGTCAATTAGGTATCATGTATTTTTTTTATTATAATTCCTTTCAATATATTTCAGTCCCGGAAGTGTTACTCTTTACTATTTTCACGCCAATTTATGTCACGGTTATTTATGATTTATTGCAACACCATCCGTTAAGGATCAGTTATCTTTTTACCGCTATGCTTGCCGTAATTGGCGCGGCTATAATTCGTTATGACCATATCAGCACAAACTTCATCATTGGATTTTTATTGATTCAGGGTGCTAATATTGTTTTTGCTTTAGGGCAGGTTGGTTATAAAAGAATTATGGAAGTTTACCCATTACCACAACATCAAGCTTTTGCATGGGTCTATTTAGGTGCAGTCATTGTTGCCACAATAGGTTGGTTATTATTTGGTGATGCATCGAAATTACCCACGACTAATGTACAATGGGGAATTATTATTTGGCTTGGGGTGATTGCTTCAGGATTGTGTTATTTTTTATGGAATTACGGTGCAACCCAAGTCGATTCTGGAACATTAGCCATTATGAATAATGTCATTATTCCAACTGGCATTTTAGTTAATGTAGTGATTTGGCATCAGTCACTCGATTGGGGGCGCTTTATATTCGGTAGTGTAGTGATTATTTTAGCATTAATACTACACTACCAAATTAAAACTCGCTCTCATCACTAAGGTAAATGGGTCATAATTGATAATATCAATGGTGTTGTCACAGATGATAATGCCGTTGATATAAGCAAACTTGAAGCAATAGGACCCTGTAATACCTCAAATTGTCTGGCCATCATGTAACAATTGATGGCAATGGATACTGAACTTAATAGAACTACAACTTGCAATTCTAACGTTGGTAATCCTAAAAGTTTGCCAACAATATAGGTCACAATCGGTAGAATGACTAATTTTAATATACAGATTGAACCGGTTATCAATAGTTGATCTCGAATTTTATATTCCGCAAGTCCCATTCCTAATACAATAAGTGATAGTGGCGCAGTCATATCACTGACCATTTTTGTCGATTGATTGATAAAATTTGGAATTGGTAAACGCAGGTAATTGACGATAATTCCCGTAAAAATTCCAATAATAATCGGATTTCTTGATACATTTTTTAGTGCTTTGATAAAACTGCGGCCCGAAAGTTTACCCATTTGTACAAATTCAATTGATACCGTAGCCAATGTCCACAAAATTAAGGCATTAAATATAACAATCATGGCGACAATGGGAATTGCGTGATCGCCGAGCAACATTTTTATAATCGGAATACCAACAAATACTGTATTGGTATAAATGCCTCCCATTGCAAATAACGTGCTCTGAGAACCATTTAATTGGAACACGTTCGATGCTATAAGGCAACCAATAGCAAATACAATAAACGATCCACCAAAAAATACCAGTAACAGTTTGATATCAATTTCCGACTGTTCAGAAAAGTGACTCATAATCTGAAATAACATTATTGGAAATGCAATATAAAAAGTAAATTTAGTTAAACTGTCAGTTACAGTTTTTTGCCATCGACCTAATTTTACAGCTAAAAATCCGAGCAATATTAAAATAAATAAGGGCAGAGTAGATAAAAATTGTGCCCACAACGTTATCAAAAAATTCATAAAGATTAGTTTATTGATGATTACGAATAAAGTACCAATTTAATTCAGTTGACCGTTTCGAGTCAAATTGATAACCCGAAAGATTAAAATCTTTAATATCATCACTGTTATCTATGCCATTTTTAATAATATAACGGCTCATAAGCCCTCGAGCTTTTTTGGCATAAAAACTAATTACTTTGTATTCGCCTTTGCTTTGATCTAAAAAAATTGGTTGTATAATTGTTGCTTTCAACTGTTTAGATTTAATTGCTTTAAAATATTCATTCGACGCTAAATTAATTAAGGTGGGATTAGTGGATGTACTGAGTTCCTTATTTAGATAATCGGTTAGTTGATCACCCCAGAATTGATAAAGGTTACGGTTATTGCCATTTTTCAAACCAATGCCCATTTCTAAACGATAAGGTTGTATTAGGTCAAGAGGTCTTAATACACCATAAAGTCCAGACAGTATCCGTAAATGTGATTGAGCAAATTGTAGATCGTCATCATTAAAATCTTCTACATTAAGCCCTTCATATACATCGCCTTTAAAAGCTAATATAGCTTGTCTAGCATTATTTAAATTAAAATCAATCTGCCAATTTTGAAAACGTTCATGGTTGATCTCAGCTAATTTAGGACTAATAGACATCAATTTAGCTAAATCATCAATCGTTAATTTTTTACAGTCTGTAATAAGTTCCTTCGATTTCGAAATAAATTGTGGCAAAGTATGTTTTTGCGTCATTAATGGGCTTTGATAATCAAGCGTTTTGGAAGGAGAAATAATTGTCAGCATAAACGATGGACCTATTGTAATTTGCATAATTTGGGGTTATTTTACACCTAATCAACCAAAAGAGGAGTAATAAAATGAATTCAACCAAAAAAGAAATACATGACATTCGATCTTGGGCAAATATTCGTGAAACTTCCATTGAGATAGCTGAAGCTATTTTTGAATTAGCTAAAAATGATGAAACACTTGCTGAGCAAATTTGGGAAGAAGGTAGCGATGAAGTCTTAAAACTCGCTTTTTCCAAAACTAAAGCAGACAAACTCTTTTGGGGTGAACAAACCATTGAGCGCAAAAACGTTTAATCTTTTATGAAATTAACTTTTTTAGGAACGAGTGCTGGGGTGCCAACAGCTGAACGCAATGTTAGCAGTATTATGCTCGATCTCCGGCAGGAAAGAGGGCGTTTATGGCTTTTTGATTGCGGCGAAGCAACTCAAATGCAAATGCAAAAGACTAAATTTAGTCTGGCTAAATTAGAGATGATCTTTTTAACACATTTACATGGTGATCATCTCTTTGGTTTACCTGGCGTGTTAACAACGCGTTCTTTGATGCAAAACCAATCGCCATTGACCTTAGTTGGTCCAAAAGGCATTCAACAATTTATTCAAACTGTTATTGATATTAGTTACTCTTGGCTGACCTATCCTTTAAATATTATTGAACTTGAGCAAGATGGTTTGGTTTTTGAGGATAATAAGTTTCGCGTTGAAGCCAAATTATTGGCGCATCGTGTCCCGTGTTTTGGGTATCGAATTATTGAAAAAGATTTGCCAGCGTCATTGGACATTGATAAGTTAAAAAAGGATAACATTCACATCGGTTCTTTTTATGGCGATTTAAAAGAAGGTCGAACCGTTACGTTAGAAGATGGTAGGATCATTCATGGTAAGGACTATCAAGGTCGTATTAAAAAAGGTAAAAAATTAGCCATTTTAGGCGATACCATTCCTTGTCAGGCCTCAATTGACTTAGCCAAAGATGTGGATTTATTAGTTCATGAAGCAACCCAAGAACAAGCCCTTGAAGAAAAGGCGCTTGAGCGAGGACATTCCACAACTGTACACGCCGCAACTATTGCCAAACAAGCTCATGTTAGGCGTCTTATTATTACGCATATTAGTCCTCGCTATACCTTGAATGACAAAACAAAATTAGTCAATGAGGCTAGGAATATTTTTGCACCTACTGAAATCGCAACTGACTTTGCTACTTTTCAAGTATAGTAAAGTGAACCGATCTTATTTTGTAGGAGTTAGCTTCCTTCGTAAAAATCATTAATCTTAAAAATCCTCGATTTTTGTAAAAAATATTGAGGAGTCTATACCGTCTTATTTTTCTTTAAAGAATAAAATGAATAAATCTTATTGGGAGGTTTTGGATGAAGTGGTATATAAGGGGCATGAAATAATATCCACAAATTCCCCCTAAAGTGGAATATGGGTTATTAGACCGAGATAAGTCTTTGGTACCGATTTTAGATAGGCTTTGCCAATGGGGAAATAACCATAAAGATGACAAATTATCCTAATTTAAAGTAACTTCATTCGCCGACGATGTCGGCGTTTTTATATGATTAAAGACAAAAATCTTTGATCAAATTTTCTATCGTTAATTTTGTTGGTTTTATAAAGTCCATTGAAATAAACTCGTCTGGTTGATGAGCTTGTTCAATAGAGCCAGGTCCTAAAACTATGGTTGGCGCAATTTGATTTAGATAAGGCGCTTCAGTACTGTAATTGACAGTTTGTGCTTGATGACCCACTAAATTTTCAATGTGTTGCAATGCGGGATGGTCTTTTTTACATTCGTATCCCGGAATGGGGGATACTTCGTATTGTACTGAAATACGATTAGGGTATTTATCCATAACAGGTTTTAAAGCTTGGCATAGTGCATTATAAAGTGAATCAACATCATTATCCGGTAATACTCTTATATCAATAATTAATTCACAACAACCACATATACGGTTTGCTGCATCACCGCCATGAATTACACCTAAGTTAAGGGTGGGATAGGGTACACTAAAACCTTCATTATGGTATTGTTCTTTAAATTTTTGTTTAAGGATTAATAAACGTTCAATGACCAAATGCATAATTTCGATAGCGTTAATGCCTTTGTCTGGATCACTTGAGTGTCCAGACTTACCAATCACTTTGATTGAATTGGATAAAAAACCTTTGTGTGCTCGAATGGGAATTAACGATGTAGGTTCTCCAATGATTGTGCAATCGGGTTGTAATTGCGTTTGTCTGGCAAAAAATGAGGCGCCAGCCATTGAGGTTTCTTCATCTGCGGTGGCTAGTACATAAATTGGTTTGGTGAGTTTTTTTAGATCAATATCTCGCAGAGCATCAAGAATAAAAGCAAAAAATCCTTTCATATCGGCGGTACCCAGTCCATATAACTTATTATTTTCTTCAGTTAATTTGAAAGGATCTTTTGTCCATTGACCCTCATCGAAAGGGACTGTGTCACTATGCCCACTGAGCAATAATCCACCTTGAGTCCTATTTTCATCATTGGAATATGTTGCTAACAAATTGTATTTATTGCGAGTATTTGGAACGGGTTGTATATCGATACTAAAGCCTAAATCTGAAAACCACGACGCTAATTTGTCGATGAGCAGCTTATTAGAATAATCTAATTTTTCATTAGTAACATTGCTAATTGTTGGGGTAGATATAAGTTCATTATATATCGTTAAAAAAGATGGAAGAGTCATAAAAATCACCTTTAAAAAATAGTCAATATGTCCTTTTACATTATTATAAGAATAGCATTTAGATGATTCTTTGACTATCAAGGTATTTAAAATACTATTTTAAATTCAAATTTTTAACATTTTTTGCTGTTAATTGTTGTGTTTATTTTATTTATAAAAAACTTTTGTTATTATTTAAACAATATGGATAGAGGTTATAAAATTTATTATTCATTTAGTCTTAATAAAAAAATTAATTATATACAAATAAGGCATTATTCATGAAAAAAATTAGCAAGAAATGGATCATTATCATACTTATCCTTGTCGCATTTGGTTTTATTTTGTATCAACAGTTCGCAAGCGATGGTTATGGGTCAGATTTTACGAGTGGTAATGGGCGTATTGAAGCAACTGAAATTAATATCTCTGCTAAGTTAGCGGGTAGAATTGAAAAAATCAATGTTGATGAAGGTGATTTTGTTACAGCGGGTCAACCTTTAGTAATTATGCAAACGGATACGTTACAAGCTCAGTTAAATGAAGCCCAAGCTCAACATCGACAAGCAATGAGTAATGAAGCGACTTCTAGAGCTCAAGTTGCCTTAAAAATGAGTGACAAAGTGGCGGCTTTAGCCGGTGTTACTCAAAGAGAAAGTGATTTAGACATTGCCAATAAACATTTAGAACGCACCGCAGCACTTTATAAAAAAGGGGCTATTTCAGTTCAACAATTTGATGATGACACCGCTAAAGTAAATAGTGCAAAAGCAGCATTAGACTCTGCTAAATCACAAGTTACCGCTGCTGATGCGGCCATTGAAGCTGCGCAAGCTGGTGTGGAAAGTGCTAAATCTGCTATAAATGTAGCGCTAGCCAATATCAATCAAATTCAAGCGGATATTGATGACAGTACATTAACTGCACCCGTTGATGGACGTATTCAATATCGTATTGCCCAACCAGGTGAAGTTCTACCTTCAGGTGGTAAGGTGTTAAATCTGGTTAATCTGTCAGATGTGTATTTAACTTTCTTTTTACCGGAAATGATTGCTGGTAAAGTGGGTATTGGTGACGAAGTAAGATTGGTTCTTGATGCTTTACCCAATAAAGCAATTTCAGCCAAAATTTCATTTGTCTCAAGCGTTGCGCAATTTACGCCTAAAACCGTTGAAACTAAAGATGAACGTCAAAAACTCATGTTCAGAGTGAAAGCACAATTAAGCCCAGAATTGTTAAAATGTTATATAACTCATGTTAAAACCGGCCTTCCAGGTGTGGCTTGGGTAAGACTAGATCCTAATACGGAGTGGCCTTCAGGTTTATCTGATGTTGCAAAATGCCAAACTAAATAATTGGAGATAGCATATGTCAGAGTCAAATAAAAAGGATTTGACGTTACTTACTGAAGGTAAGGCCATTGATGATGCGGTTGTAAATGTAAGTCATGTCACCTTACATTATAAAAAAACGTGTGCGCTTAATGATGTTAGTATTGCCATCCCGCCTAGATGTATGGTGGGACTGATTGGTCCTGATGGTGTTGGTAAATCTAGCTTATTATCATTAATAGCGGGCGCACATGTCATTCAAGAGGGATTAGTTTACGTTTTAGATGGTGACATGAAAGATAAATCCCATCGTAAAAACGTCTGTACCCGTATTGCTTATATGCCACAAGGATTAGGGAAAAACCTTTATCCTACACTTTCAGTCGAAGAAAATTTGCAATTTTTTGCTCGTTTATTTGGTAACGATGCTGCTGAAAGGCGACGTCGTATCGATGAGTTAACTAAAAGCACTGGGTTGTATCCTTTTTTATCTAGACCCGCAGGTCGCCTTTCTGGAGGGATGAAACAAAAAGTCAGCTTATGTTCTGCCTTGATTCATGATCCTGATTTACTTATTCTTGATGAACCAACAACAGGGGTCGATCCTCTTTCTCGCGCGCAATTCTGGCAATTAATCAATAAAATTCGTGAACAACGACCACAAATGAGCGTGATTGTTGCAACCGCTTATATGGATGAAGCGCAAAACTTTGATTGGCTGGTTGCAATGTATGGCGGTAAGATTCTTGAAACAGGCACGCCTCAAGCATTATTAGCCAAAACAGGCAAAGATAATTTAGATGATGCCTTTATTCAATTGATGCCAGAAGATGCTAGAGAAGGTTATGAATCGGTTGAAATTCCCCCATTAGATTTAAATAAAGATTTACAAGTGGCGATTGAGGCAAAAGGTTTAACCAAGCAATTTGGTGATTTTGTTGCAGTTGACCATGTTAATTTTTCAATCAAACAAGGCGAAATATTTGGTTTTTTAGGATCGAATGGTTGCGGTAAATCCACAACGATGAAGATGTTAACAGGGTTATTACCAATATCATCAGGTGAAGCTTGGTTATTTGGTAAACCGGTTGATGCAAGTGATATTAATGTTAGACGTCATTTAGGTTATATGTCTCAGGCTTTTTCGCTTTACAGTGAATTAACGGTTGAACAAAACTTAGTTTTACATGCCCGTCTATTTGGTATTGAAGAAAGCAAAATTCCAGCAAGAGTTGAGGAGTTAGTTAAGCGTTTTGGCTTGGAAAATGAATTAAAAAGTTTACCAGATAGTCTACCGTTAGGGGTTAAGCAAAGACTTTCTTTATCTGTTGCGGTGGTTCATAATCCTGAAATTCTTATCCTAGATGAACCGACTTCCGGGGTTGATCCCATTGCTCGGGATGACTTTTGGCGTTTAATTATCGAACTTTCCCGAAAAGATAAAGTTACGGTATTTATTACTACCCATTTTATGAATGAGGCGGCACGCTGTGATAGGATTTCACTCATGCATGCTGGTAAAGTATTAGCCAGTGATACTCCTGATAATATCATCCATTCCAAAAATGCTAAAACGCTGGAAGAAGCTTTTATTCGTTATTTAGTTGATGCTGGTGCAGATGATACCCATAGTGATGAAAAAGCAAGTGAAGAGCCTAAAACTTTAACCAATAAACAAGGTAATACAACGCAAGATGCTCACCTACAGGGATTTAGCTTAACTCGGATGATTGGGTGTATGTGGCGTGAAACTTTAGAGCTATCGCGCGATCCATTGCGAGCTTTGTTAGCACTTTTAGGTTCAGCTATCTTAATGTTGGTTATGGGCTATGGTATCACCATGGATGTAGAAGATTTAAATTTTGCGGTGTTAGATCGTGATCAAACTATTACCAGTCAAAATTATATTACCAATCTTTCTGGATCTAAGCGCTATTTTATCGAGAAACCGCCAATCCTTGATTATGATGATATGGATCATAGGATGAGAAGTAATGAGATAGCATTAGCTATTGAGATTCCACCAAATTTTGGTCGAGATATTCAACGTGGTGATCCGGTTAGTATTGGAATATGGATTGATGGTGCAATGCCTTTGCGTGCCGATACGATTAAAGGATATGTACAAGGAATGCATCTTGCTTGGTTAAGTGACAAAATAAAAACAACCACCGGAACGGCATCGAGTTCATTAGCAAATATTGAAACTCGATATCGTTATAATCCCGATATTAAAAGTTTACAAGCTATGGTACCGGCGGTTATTCCTATTTTATTATTAATGATTCCATCGATGTTAGCGGCACTATCCGTAGTACGTGAAAAAGAGATGGGGTCGATAATTAACTTATATGTTACGCCTGTTACCAAAACTGAATTTTTATTAGGTAAGCAGGTTCCATATATTGTGATTTCGATGCTTAGCTTTTTATTATTGCTGCTTATGGCGGTGACAATATTTGGCGTACCAATTAAAGGCAGCTTGTTGACTTTGTGTTTGGCTGGATTAGCTTATTGTATTATTGCAACAGGCTTTGGATTACTTGCTTCGACAGTAACACGCAGTCAAATTGCGGTTATCTTTTTAACCTGTGTTGGTACCATGTTACCTGCGATACAATTTTCTGGTTTACTTAATCCGGTTGCATCTTTAGAAGGTAGTGGACGATATATTGGTGAAGTTTATCCAACCACCCATATGCTTATTATTGCTCGAGGGGTTTTCAATAAAGCATTAGGACTTTTTGATTTACATAACTCTATATTTGCCTTGCTGATCACCATTCCGATTATACTGTGCGCAAGTATATTCCTACTCAAGAAACAAGAAGGATAGATATTATGCAAAGTTTTATTAATATTTATCGCTTAGGTATTAAAGAGTTATGGGGATTGATTCGTGACCCAATCATGTTACTGTTAATTGCCTACTGTTTTACGCTTGATATCTATACTGCAGCAACAGCAACTTCAGACTCGCTTCATCATGCGTCGATTGCAGTAGTTGATGAAGATGATTCACCTTTATCCAGACAAATTATAGCGGCGTTTTATCCACCCATGTTTAACCAACCGGTAAAATTAAATTCAATGGATGAAGTCGATCGTGGAATGGATACCGACAGTTATACTTTTGCATTGAATATTCCGCCTAACTTTCAACGCGATGTATTAAATAATCAGAGTCCAGAAATTCAACTTAATATTGATGCAACACGAATGGGGCAGGCTTTTGTTGGGAATGGTTATATTACCCAAATTGTGACCAACGAAATAACAAAATATTTCAATCAAATCGATAAACCCACCAGTCTGCCGGTGAATATCGAAGTTCATGCTGCATTTAATCCAAACTTGACCCGTTCTTGGTTTGGTTCCGTTATGGAAATCATCAATATTGTGACCACGTTGTCGATTATTTTAACTGGCGCAGCTTTAATGAAGGAACGTGAACATGGTACTATCGATCACTTGCTTTCAATGCCAGTTACACCACTTCAAATCATGATATCAAAAGTTTGGTCGATGGGACTTGTCGTGCTTGTTTCAACATGGGGGGCACTCTTAGTTGTTGTTCATGGTTGGCTAAATGTTCCAATTGAAGGCTCGATTACCTTGTTTTTAATTGGGGCAGCTCTACATTTATTCGTGACAACGTCACTTGGAATCTTTATGGCGACTGTTGCCAAATCAACAGCACAATTTGCCATGTTATTTATTTTGATTCTTCTACCTTTACAGATGCTTTCTGGTGGTAGTACACCACGTGAAAGTATGCCTGAAGTAGTCCAAAATATCATGTTGTTTGCACCAACAACGCATTTTGTTGAATTAGGGCAGGCAATTTTATATCGTGGAGCGGGTTTAAGTGTTGTTTGGACATCTTATGCTTGGTTATTAGCTATTGGTAGTGTGTTCTTTCTTATTGCGCTTAAGCGTTTTCGTAATTCAATTGTTAATATGGGATCATAAGATCCCATATCTGCTATAACATGGAGCATCATTTTGTCTATTTTTGACTGGTTATTATCTTCATTGATGCAATAGACACATCTTTTATACAAGCTAAAGGTCTTTATACTGAATAAAACTTTAGATACTCATAAAGTAGTACAATTGCTTTATAAGAAGAATTGAGTCAGCCATTAATGACAGTACAATTAAAATTCCACAATAAATTTAGTCTTTGCAACTTAGTTTTTACTATTAAGGTAACTTAAAAGTTTTGTGCCACAAGCGGACACTATCTTGATTACACAAATGTAAATGTAATTTTGGGGATAAGTAATAATATCCAATATGAAGACCTTATTTGTATCTATTATGAAAAAAATAATGGATCATGGTTTGAATGGAAATGTTATTAATTTGTGCAAATTAGTAATAATAAAACCAATCCATTATGTCCTCTAACTACATAGATAAGTGAATGTTTTTAATCGTTATCAATAAGTAATGTTGAAAAGCTATATCATAGCTTTTCATTATATCATGCCACTAATGCCGGCTTAGTAAACTTAATTCTTAATATTGTGTAAGTAATTTGAAATATTTTGTTAATAAAATGAATTTAATTGTCATTTTTTTTACATAATTACTTGTTATAATTTAGCCATATATTACAGATGAGGTTGAGTATTCAATTATATCATCATAGTAGTTTGGGATGGAGTGTTTACAATTATACTATCAATTTATGGATATTTTGATAGTGTAAAAATCAGTATTTATACTTTTAGTGCTAAAAAGAAATGGTCCTAAATAAAAATATCTGATTTAAGTGGTACCAAAAGTAAAGGTTATTTTTGACTTATTGCTCATGGAAGATTTGGCATCACTAAAAATTTTTGCAATTTTGCCAAGGAGGGCATTATTGCAAACTCCAATTTTGTTGTTTTAATGTCCATTAACGCTTTTACACAAATCCAAAACTCTCAGGTACTATTTCTATAAAGCATCGATATTAACTGTTTTTAAAATAAATCGTCTTAGTCCAACATAAAAATAAAGTAACTTATAGATAACTGAGTTCCAGTTATCAATTTGTACTTGATAATTCATCTTAAAAATACCGATATATTAAAGTGATAAAAATTGCTATTTGAAGTGGCTTCATACGAAAAATCGTATATTTTTCTAAAATAATTCCCAATTTAATGGGAATTTTTATATAAAAAAACGATTAATTTCGTTTGGTATTTTTTAATTCTTTTGGTGATAATCCAAAATAGGCTCTAAATCGTTGAGAAAATCGAGCTGTGGATGAATACCCAACCATTGTGGCAATATGTTCTGTTGAAAGGCTCGATGTTTGTAATAAGTGAAGCGCTCGTCCCATTAACACTTTTTCTTTTATTTTTTGGATATTTTCCCCTTCAAACTTTAATTTGCGATATAGTGTCGCTTTACTCATACAGATTTCTTTGCTCACGTCATCTATAGTTATTTTTTTATTGTCGTTTCTTTTAAATATTTCGATAACTTTTTGGGTTGTTTCTTTTTGACTGGGGAGGTAAGCTAAATTTTGATATCCTGAACTAATCAATAAGTTGATGATCTCTTTTCTTCGGTTTTCTAATATATCTTCTGTTGCCCAATCTAAACATTCAACCAGTTGAGATATGCATTTGTATAAAGCGCTATTAGCTTTACCAAATGTGTATATTTCAGATTTATTCGTGTTATTATTGATTAAGTTATTATCAAAATCAGAAAATTCAAATTCAACGAGTACCGCAAGATAATTGGTATTGGCAGGGATATTTCGCATACTCATTGTTTGTACATCGGTAAAAAAAACAAAATTACCTACATTGCACGCGATTTTAGTTTCATTACCAACGATTTTACAACCATTTAATACAACAACAAGCAGGGGTTTTAATATAGGTATATTAGAGAGATCCTGTTGTTTTATTGATTTATAAGTGGAAACACATTTTTTATGATTCAATGTAGTACTTAAAGTTTTGAGTCTTTCTATTTCTAATTCTGTATTTTTCATCCTAATCAATCCGTTCTTATGTTGTGGTCACTCATTAAGGATATACAATATCCATCGCTAGAATATATGTTACTCTTTTACTTATTATATATAATAACGGTTATTATTTTTAGTTATTTATTTCACCAATGGCAATTCATTCCAATGAGTAGTATAACGTTTGCTTAATAATTCACGTTTTATCTGCCAAGGAGCAGATTTTTGTATTCCTCCTAATTGGATCGTATTTTTCCCCATTTTTTGATTGATTATATCAATTGTCTTCATAAGTTTATCATTTTTATGCAGTGATGGATTTGTCAACGATGTAGTAAAAAAATCTGGTTGGAAATGCCCGTTTTTATTTTTCAGATCCAGCAACATTACCCCTGATTTCATAAATAAAAGATCTTGTTTATATATTGCCAGCAACCCTTTTTGTGCTGCGTGAATAATTAATCGTGAGTCATCCGTTGGAAAAGAAAGTGGTACAACAATTGATGGATGATATTGATTTGAATTGACACAAAAGCGATCAGTTTTTAAAAAGACAAGAATAGCACTAGCGACAGATTGTTGTTGTCTAAGTTTTTCAGTTGCACGGCTTGCATGCAGACGAATCGCTTCTTGTAAATCAAATAGTGCGCTTGTTAAACGACCAAAACTGCGTGATATCATGATGTTTTTCTTCGGAGCGGCTAGGTCATCTAACTCAATGCAGTTAATTCCTTGTAATTCTAATACTGTTCGTTCTAGCGTTACTGAAAAGTTATTTCTAATATATTTTATATTGGCTTGGCGCAGGTCCCATGCAGTATCAATATTGATTCTGTTTAATTTGTTTGCAATATGTCGACCAACACCCCAAATGTTATTAACGGGAAAGGTTTTTAATAAATTTTTTTGTAATTTTTCATCTGTAGGTAAACAATAAACATTTTGATAAATAGCGTGTTTTTTTGCTATATGATTAGCTAACTTTGCTAATGTTCGAGTGGGCGCAATACCAATACTAACAGGAATGCCTGTATCTCGTTTTACAATATTTTTTATGTTTAAACAATGTGCTGTCATATCCGCAAATCCATCTAATTGAATAAAGGCTTCATCAATAGAATAGAGCTCAATACTAGGAGTATGATTTTGTACAGTATCAAAGACTCGCTGACTCATATCACCATAGAGTTCATAGTTTGAACTGAGCAAAATTATTTGTTTACGAATTTTAGATGGGATCTGATAAGCCGGCATCCCCATAGGTACTAATGGTTTTAATTCATTTGAACGAGCAATGACACAGCCATCATTATTGGACAAAATCCCAATGGGTTTTCCTTCTAATTTAGGATTAAAAACGCGCTCACATGAGGCATAAAAGTTATTACAATCAATTAAACCTATCATACATGCGCTCTTTTTCGTAATGAGTGAATAGTATGTATAACAATGCCCCAAATATGCACATCTTTGCCTATTAAGGGAATGGGTGGATAAAGAGAATTACCTGATAATAAATGATGTTGATCGTCAAATATTCCGAGACATTTGCATGTTAATTCACCATCAACTGCAGCAATTACAATGTCACCCATCTTAGGCTCTAAGGAACGATCAACAACTAATAAATCACCACTAAAAATACCATAATCGATCATAGAATCGCCTACGGCTTTAATATAATATGTTGCGCTAGGATGCTTTACTAAATGTTCAGTCAAATCAAGTTTAGTTTCCAAATAATCATCAGCAGGGGAAGGAAATCCAGCTCTTACTGGTGTATCAATTAAAGTTAAGTAATTTTTATCGGCAGCATTAACCATGCCAAGTACAATACAATTATTACGCAAGTATGTTCTCCTTAAAATTATCCTATAAATCTATTTTGTGTGTTATAGAGATAGTAAAAAACGAATACATGTATAAATATACAGTATAAAGTGATTGATTCAAAAAATTTCGACTGTAAAAAAATTGAAATTGAACAAAAAAGCAATAATTGTTAAGTCTCAACAAAAATTATCGGTCTTTTCGATTTTTATAGGATTAAAAATAGCAGGGCAAATATAAATAGGGTTTAACTTAAAAATAGTCCAAATAATCGTATCGATTTTGTCAGGTTACATAAATTACTTACATTGAATTAATCATTCATTGATATTTTGAAAACATAATTCACTATCTATTATGTTAATTATTTATTTGAATAATATAAAGAGCAGCAGTCAAGTGACATTGTTATACCTTTATATAAACGATTTAAATCATATTGTTAACTATAAAATTAGCAGTGTTTAGTTGTTTACAAATCGCATTAAAAAATATTAAAATAAAAGGTTTAATGGCTAAATTAACTTTTACCATAATTTAACACACGTTTTCTGAATGATCTTATTCATTGATTTTTATCAAATAAAACTTTGTTATTTAGGGGCATTCAATCAAAATTGAATGGTTTTTTGATCTTTTTAAGAGAGCTAGTGGATCTTGCTTCACACAAGTTAAAAAAGAATAAGTATAATACCGCGCAATTTACAGTATTTTCCATTTGAAATAACAAAGGTTGACATATTAACAATGTATTCAGTTAAGCTTACATCATGTAAAACAGCATTTAGCAATATAAAATTTCAAAAAACAAACATGCACTTTTACATGTAATAAATATATTCAGCTTTGTTATCCGCTTTAGCTCGGTCTAAAAAATAATATCTAATCAAAAGTTACCGAACAATTACCGATTTTGTATTTCAAGTAATATTATTTTAGGAGTTTTAAAAAAATGAATCTGATCTGGTCTGCAGTTGGGCAAGTAGTAAGTTCTTGTCTTCCGGTGTTTTTACTTATTTTTCTTGGTTGGTTGTGTGTACAGCAAGGAATATTTACAAAAGATTCTAAAAAGTTGTTATCAGGACTTGTATCTAACTTTGTATTCCCAGCATTACTATTTGTGCATACATCGCATGCTAAACCATCGCAAATATTCAATGGTATTTGGATGATTGCTTTTTTCTGCACAATGTCATTTTTATGGATTGTTTGTTTTTTAGTTAATAAATACATTTTACATAAAGATCTAAAATCAACTGCCATGAGTTCAATGTTATGCTGTTTCCCAAATATGGGGGGAATGGGTGTTCCATTCTTAACTTTAATGTTAGGTGCCTCATCCACAATTTCTGTTGCAGTTGCTAACTTTGTTGTGGCATTGTCATTAATTCCTATGACTATTTTTCTATTAGAATTATGTGACACCAAAATATCAGGTGGTAAAGTAACGGGTGGAATGGTTTTTAGTGCAGTAAAAAGTTCACTTATGAAACCAATGTTCTTAGGCGTTATCCTTGGTTTAATTGTGAGTGTAACAGATGGTACCACTTGGATGCCACACTTTATATTTAATACCTTTGATATCATGTCTAATGCTTGTAACTTTATCTCGTTAATTGCGGTGGGTGTAGGTATTTATGGTGTGAAATTAAAAATGACAAAACCACTTATGATCAATGTGGTTTTAAAAAGCTTCTTTACACCAATTGTTGCTTTAATTGCTGTACATTTATTTGGTATTACAGGAATGGAAGCAGAAGAGTTAGTCTTCTTACTTGCAATGCCAACGGCATCAACAGCGGTTATTTTGGCTTATAACTGGAATGTTGAACAAGAACATGCATCAAGCATTTTCTTTGCTTCAACAGTTTTATCAATCTTTATTTTACCTACTTTACTACTCATTATGGAATATACCATTCCAGGTGTGCAGTAAGTCTTTCAATGGATTCAAAAAGCCTCATTTAGCCTGTCTAAATGAGGCTTTTTATTGGTTTTATTATCACTCGAAAAACGTCATTTCTTAATTGTCTTTGCCTTTTTATTCGTTTTCTTAAATTTTTTATTGTAAATAAAATCATTTACAAGTCGTCAGAATTTTTTATCATGTGTGTAACTGAGTATTAAAAGAACAATACAAATAACAAAACATGAAAAATAATCATTTTAGTAATCAAAGTTGCAAAATAATTGCCTAACCATAAAAAGTCTGAACAACAGAGACCGGCATCTTATATTATTTTACCCCAAAAGTTATGACTGTTACCTTTACTCGTAATAATAACGTTCAACAACAAATGATTTAGATGCGTTAACTCTTTTGAAATGAGTAAAAAACGTCAGTTTTACTAAAACAAAGGTATTGCTATTGAAAACTTTTAAAGTCTAATATGCCAAACCTCTTTGGCAAGAGAACAAAATAATGGAAAATTGTATCAATACAATTCATTTAATTATCGGTTATTTTTATAAAACTGTTTTTTAGGTTGTCGAAATAACAAAGAACAAGCAAAAGCATCCATAAAACCCAAGACAATAAAAATGAATGGAAATGTATTTGCATGATGTAAAAGGAGATCTACTAACAGAATGCATTTAAACTCAGTAGCCGTTTATTAATATGATTTATAGTTATAAATTCAATGAAAGTGAAAAAAGAAAATGAAACGGTATAGACTCCTGAATATTTTTTACAAAGAATAGTTAAAATTGTAGTTTTATTCAATGACAAATGTGGTAAATATGGTCAAATTATCAGCAAATTCTTCAAACAAAAAAGCAATGATGGAAATTTCACGATGAGTGAATTCTGGCTAAAGATTGATCTGCATAATAAAATCATTTTTTTAAATGATTTACCTTCTTTATCCACAAATTTATTCAGTTTTTTTGGGGATAACAATTGCGTGATTTTTTACCAATGAAAGTGAAAAAGAATAACTATTAAGCAAATCATATGCAGATTTCATTTAATTCTTAGATTTTTTATTAGGGTCTATTATGAGTTATTTTAATTATCATGCGAAAGCAAAAAAGTTAATTAAGGATGGCCATTTAGTTGGGTATGAGTTTGTTGAAAATTGGAATGGCATAAAGCCAGCATTAGTACTCTATTTTGATGAGGCAAATCCAATGCCGATTCGAGAATATCGCTGGCAAGAATATTTACCATTACTCAATAGTGATGAAGAAAAGTGGTAAGTTTGAAATCATGCAATGTTAGTTAAAACTAATACAGCTAATAGCATTGCTTTTATCACTTATTTGATTATAACTAAATTCATTTCTATAAGATTTTTATTGAAGAATAAAATCAGAAGAATTTTTATATAAATAAAAAATTAAAAAATTTAATACGTATCTGTTACATTAAACTATTAACAATTTGATCATATTAAGCAACCTTAACATCCAATTGATGCAAATAAGCTTTGTGTGGCCTACATTGTTGATACAATAAATTTGCCAATCGCAAGGCTTAAGCGTAAAATGCCAACCTATTTTTGCTTAACCTATTACATACAGTAATACTGACTTGAAATCAGAGGCATTTTTGAATGACACTTTTATATGCAAAACCAGAGTTACTTTCTCCTGCTGGTTCCCTTAAAAATATGCGTTATGCGTTTGCTTATGGCGCAGATGCGGTTTATGCCGGACAACCTCGATATAGCTTACGTGTTCGAAATAACGAATTTAATCATGAAAATTTAGCCATAGGCATTAACGAAGCACATGCGCAAGGTAAAAAGTTTTATGTTGTTGTTAATATCGCCCCACATAATTCTAAATTAAAAACCTTTATTCGCGATTTAGAACCCATTGTCAACATGAAGCCAGACGCATTTATCATGTCCGATCCGGGTTTAATTATGTTGGTTCGTGAACATTTCCCTGAAATGGAAATTCATTTATCCGTACAATCGAATGCGGTAAACTGGGCTACTGTAAAATTTTGGCACAAAATTGGATTAACACGAGTGGTGTTATCACGTGAATTGTCACTGGATGAAATTGCTGAAATTCGCGAAAAAGTACCGGAAATGGAACTGGAAGTATTTATTCACGGTGCGCTTTGTATGGCATATTCTGGACGTTGTTTGCTTTCTGGTTATATCAATAAACGTGATTCAAACCAAGGTACTTGTACTAATGCTTGCCGCTGGGAATATAAAATTGCGGAAGGCAAAGAAGATGAAGTAGGGCAAATCGTGCATAAATGTGAACCGATCCCAGTTCAACAAAGAGAACCAACTTTAGGTATAGGTTCCACTACGAATAAAGTGTTTATGCTGGAAGAATCTGGACGTCCTGGCGAATATATGCAGGCTTATGAAGATGAGCATGGCACTTATATCATGAACTCCAAAGATTTAAGAGCAGTTGAATTAGTTGGTGATTTAACTAAAATTGGAGTACATTCATTAAAAATAGAAGGTCGTACTAAATCTTTTTATTACTGTGCTAGGACCGCTCAAGTGTATCGTCAAGCAATCGATGCAGCAAGTGAAGGAAAACCTTTTGATCCACGCCTATTAACCGAGCTTGAGTCTTTAGCTCACCGTGGTTATACGGAAGGATTTTTACGTCGTCACAAACATGAAGACATGCAAAATTATGTGCATAGCCATTCAGTATCAGACAGACAACAGTTTGTTGGTGAGTTTAGTGGAGAGCGTTTAAATGGTTTGGCTGAAATCATTGTTAAAAATAAATTTTCAGTGGGTGACAGTGTGGAAATGATGACACCGAAAGGTAATAAGACTTTTATTATTGAACGTATGGAAAATAAGAAAGGGCAACCTGTACCTGCTGGATTAGGGGATGGACATATTGTTTATATTCCTATTGCTGAAGATATTGATTTAAATTATGCATTATTGATGCGGAATTTTGATTAACCTAAACTAAGTAAAACTGTTCGGATATGCCGAACAGTTACCTTGATTGTCGTTATTGACGAATCAAATCATCACCATAACCAATCCATTTATACGTGGTTAATGCTTCAAGCCCCATAGGTCCACGAGCATGTAATTTTTGTGTACTAACCGCAACTTCAGCACCTAAACCAAATTGTCCACCATCGGTAAAACGAGTAGATGCATTGACATAAACAGCCGCAGCATCGACTAAATGGACAAACTTTTCAGCGTTCGCTAAATCACGTGTTAAGATGGCTTCTGAATGACCACTGCCATATTCACGAATGTGCCCAACCGCAAATTCAAGTGAATCGACAATGACTATATTCAAATCTTTTGATAGCCATTCTTGACGTAATTCTTCCTCTTCAACAGGGAACACATTTGCGACGCCCGTTTCTAAAATTTTGAATGCATCAGTATCGGCATGTAATATAACATGGTTGTCAGCCATAATTTGACTAAGTTTTGGTAAAAATGTATTGGCAATTTTGGTATGTACTAACAATGTTTCCAAGGTATTACAAGTACTAGGGCGTTGCGTTTTAGCATTTAAAATGATTGGATATACTTTATCAAAATCAGCACTTTCATCGACAAAAATATGACAAACGCCAATTCCGCCGGTGATAACAGGTATGGTTGAATGTTCACGACACAGTTTGTGTAAAGCTGCGCCTCCACGAGGAATAATCATATCAACATATTTATCAAGTTTAAGAAGTTCATTGATGTATTTGCGATCGGGATTATCAATGAATTGTATTGCTGTTTTAGGCAAACCTACATGCTCTAATGCTTGTTGGATAATTGCTACGGTTGCACGATTGGTATGAATGGTTTCCTTACCCCCTCTTAAAATAGCTGCATTACCCGTTTTAAGACAGAGTGTGGCAATATCAATAGTCACATTAGGACGAGCTTCATATATTACCCCTATAACACCTAATGGGACTCTATAACGTTGTAACTTTAAATCATTTTCTAAAGTGGCTCCATCAATAATTTGACCAACAGGATCGGTTAATGAAATGACTTTTCGCACATCATTGGCAATTGAGGATAATCGTTGTGATGTTAACAATAATCGATCTAAGATCGCTTCATTTAATCCTTGTTCTTTGGCTATTAGGATATCTTTTTCATTAGCGGCAAGAATTGTTGTACTGTGTTTTTCTAATAAATCGGCGATAACAGCTAACACTTTATTTTTAATCGTAGTAGAGCATTGTGCTAATTGATAAGAAGCAAGTTTCGCCTCTTTTCCTATTTGAACTATCATTTTTAACCTTTATTAATTTGATTCACAAATTTCTTTAAATAAATTGAAGTTACCTAAAAAATTCCTTCATTGAATACGGTATTATGTATAATAGAAAAAACCGGTTACTCAAATACAACGGATAATTGTTTTTTTAGTTAAAGAGATTAACTTTACATAAAAAATAAATGATATAAACCCAAATACCTATTCATTATCAGGTGAAAAAATACAAGATATGTATTTGAATTTGTATTTTTTCTTTCAGCCACTCATTGGTCAATGTTTCATTCTCTTTCAGAGAAGCATGTAAAGTATCTAACAGTTTAAATTTAATAATATTATTGAAACAAAATCTGTAGATTTTCAATCTGTTTTCTGTCTTATTTATTGCAATGTAATAAATTTATATACACATATTTGTTATTTCGATTGGATTTTATATCTTCAAAAATCATGTTTTATCATCTTTTAGAAGAGCTGATTATGGAGAATATAAAATCTTAACCAATGACCATATAAACCATCCTATACTAAAAATAAGATCTAATAAAGGGGTTGTAATCATTGTGATTCATGACTATTTTATTTCTGGTCATGTTAATATGATAATGATTTAAATGACTCTATCACTGTTGATGGTTATCAAAAACTCAGCGCATAATGTTTTTTTATTATTTGCTGTTGTGATTCCATTCTTTATTTTTATATTAATAATTTATTATTTTATAATCATATCATTACGATGTACGGCGACAGAACCATATTCATAACCGATAATTTGGCTGATTTCTTGTGAATGATGTCCGGCAATCTGTTTTAATGCATCGCTATTATAACGACTTACTCCACGAGCTATGCTTTTGCCTGATTTATCACAAATATCAATAACCTCACCACGAGAAAAATTTTGTTCAACTTGTAAAATTCCTTTGGGCAAAAGTGAACTGCCATTATTTAAAATAGCATTTACTGCACCATCATCTAACAAAACTTTACCAGCTTTTGGTGCACCAAATAACCAATGTTTACGATGCTCTAAAGGAGTTTTTGGCGGGATAAAACGTGTACCAACCGATTGGTTGTTTACCGTATCAATAATGACATTAGGTTTATTACCTGCTGCAATAATAACCTCAATCCCAGCACTTCCTGCTACTTCGGCAGCTTGTACTTTGGTGCCCATTCCACCAGTACCAAGCCCAGAAACACTATCTCCAGCTATACTACGTAACTTATCATCAATATGATTGATTTCATGAATTAATTTAGCATTTTTATCTGATCTTGGATCTGCGGTAAATAAACCTGCAATATCCGTTAATAAGATCAATTTGTCGGCTTCCGCTAAAATAGCTGCTAAAGCAGATAAATTATCATTATCACCCACTTTAATTTCAGCCGTTGCCACTGCATCATTTTCGTTGATAATGGGTATAATGTGATTGTCCAACATGGCTTTTAAAACATCTTGTGCATTTAAAAATCTTTCACGATCCTCAAGATCGGCACGTGTTAATAACATTTGACCAATATAAATTTTATAGATAGAAAAGAGTTGTTCCCAAAGTTGTATTAATTTACTTTGACCAACTGATGCAAGTAGCTGTTTTGAGGCAACGGTATTAGGAAGAGTCGGATAATTAAGATATTCACGACCTGCGGCAATAGCCCCTGATGTAACAATAATAATTTTATGTCCATCTTGATGTAAAATAGCACATTGCCTGATGAGTTCAACAATTTGTGCACGATCCAACTGTTTGGTACCACCCGTCAAAACACTGGTACCTAATTTAACAACGACAGTTTGTTGTTTTTTAATGGTCATAATATACTCTTATTTTAAATCAGGTCTTACACAATTGACTCCATCCATTTTACAGACTGAGTCAACCCATCATGCAAGCTCTTTTGTAATGGTGTTTTATGTATGGTTACTAATTTATTTTGTTTAACTGAACGAATCAATTTTGCTTCATTCACATTACTTAAAAAATCATCTTCAACAATAATATTCATGACAGGAACAGGACAAGCATGAGTTAATAATCCTTGATTTTTGAGTGAAAAGTAATTTAATTCGGCCGCTAATTGTGCATTAGATATGGAAGGTAAACCAAGGCGACTGGCCAACATATCTTTGTAAATAACTGGTAGATTCTTTTGCAAATCTTTATCTACAAAAATTTGATGAACAAAAGGTGTAAAGTTAAATAACCCTTTAATCTTATTTGGCATCACATAAGCTAACCGTGTTGCAAGATGGGATCCAAATCGAAATCCGGCTAAAATAACGCGACTATTGTCAACCCATGGAACCGATGAAAGTTGTTCTAATATTGCTTGATGAATTTTACTGCTATTTTGATTTAAAGCAAAATGACGACTATGTCCGACAGACGGTAGATCAACCGTTAACATAGCAAATCCACGAGGAGCTAAATATTCTCTAAAATAACGATAATAATCAATTTGTAAACTGCCCAAAGCATTACATATGAATACAACAGGGCAAGTGCTGTCTGTTTTTGGTAAGTGCAACAATGTTTTAACACGACGATTCTCAATTTTAAATTCCAGCTCTTTGACTGTAAAAGGAGAATAGTTAAGCGCTTTTAAATAAGCTTGATAAGCACAAGTTTGTGCATACATAGCTAGTTCATCATTTTTAAAATGTGGGTAACTGGCAATGCTGGAATATTCACTAGCGATAAGAAAATAATTATGTAAATTAACTCTATCTTCGTCCCTAAAGTTTTCTTTATCTATTAAATCAGCTTTAGACTGCCACAATGCAGCTTGATTTAAAAATTCATAAACCCAATTTCCCGATTGATAACCGATAACTGTATCTAACCACTTTTCATTGGTGTGACGTTTTGTTGAAGCGGCAATTTTGGACAAAAGCGCTTCAACTTCTAATTTGGGTAATCCTCGCCAAAACCATAAAAAAGGATTAATGATCCGATACCATCTTGAATCAATTTCACCATCTAAAGGACTAATACTACTACCGTCACTACTATCTATACGTTTAATCAGCGTTGATGTCTCAGGATAATCAAACTGTGGTTTAAATATCTGAGCAGATAAATTTTCGGTAGTAGTCATGATCGTTTTAAATATCCTTATTGATGATCGCTAATCGGTTTAACAAACATTACACCTGTATCCCAAGGTTGCTCAATCCAAGTATCTTGCTCAATGTCAACAATATAATCATCAACAAGCGGTTTACCAGCGGGTTTAGCAAAAATGGTAACAAAACGAGCTTTGGGATACATTTCACGGATAGTATGTGCGGTGTTGCCAGTGTCGACTAAATCATCAACAACAATGAAGCCTTCACCATCGCCATTTGCTTGTTTTAAAATTAGTTTTTCACGTTGATGATCATGATCATAACTTGAAATGCACACCGTATCAACGTAACGAATACTCAATTCACGAGCCAAGATAGCAGCAGGTACTAATCCTCCGCGGCTGACAGCAATGATACCTTTCCATTGGTTTGCAGGTAACAATCGTTTGGATAGTTGGCGCCCGTAAGATTGTAACATTTCCCAAGTGACATTAAATTTTTCTTTTTCAGCGATAAGTTCGGCTTTATGCTGTTTTTGAGCTTTGATTTCTTCTTCTGTTAAAGTTTGTTCTATTGACATGAGTAACCTGCAATTTTAATCGAATATACGAATTTAATAAATTAATATTAATGGACTAAAAATAGATGTAAAATTGCACCTTATTATAATGTGATTACACAAAAAAAACTACTTATTAATTTATTACTGAGACAATATTGAGGTTAAATTATGCTTTCTACTTTAAAGCCAAATTCTATTTGGCAGATTTTTAATGATATTTGTAAAATTCCACATCCATCTCATCATGAACAAATGATCACTAAATATATTGTCGATTTTGCAAATACTCATCACATTCACTGTGAACTTGATAAAGTTGGTAATATTTTATTAACTAAACCGGCAACTAAAGGCATGGAAAACTGTCCATCTATTGCACTACAAGCTCATATGGATATGGTACCGCAAAAAAATGAAGGAACCGTTCATGATTTTACTACTGATCCAATTCAACCTTATGTTGATGGTGAATGGGTGAAAGCGAAAGGTACAACTTTAGGTGCAGACAATGGTGTAGGATTAGCTTCTGCTTTAGCTGTGTTAATCGATCCCACTATTGAACATGGTCCTATTGAAGTTTTAGTCACAACGTCGGAAGAGACGGGTATGCATGGAGCATTTGGTCTGCAATCTAATTGGTTAAAAAGTCATTATCTAATTAATACCGATTCGGAAGATGAAGGAGAGATATTTACAGGATGTGCAGGTGGTGTTGACTTTACTTCAACTTTTGCCGTTGCTTACGCAGTTATTCCAGAAAAACATGATTGTTATGTAAATATCTCGCTTAAAGGTTTAAAAGGCGGGCATTCCGGTTGCGATATTCATTTAGGGCGTGGTAATGCAATTAAATTAATGGCTCGTTTTTTAGCTGAATATGCGCAAGATATTTCATTTAGATTAGCGGATATAAAGGGCGGTTCGTTGCGTAATGCCATCCCTAGAGAAGCTTTTGCTCAAATCACTTTGAGTAAACAAGATTTACCTCAACTTGAATCTATTGTAAAACAATATCAAACAACCTTAAATAATGAATTAGGGCACGTAGAACCTTCGATACAGATAAATTTTTCAGAAGTAACTTCCGATGAAGTTAAACGTGTTTTAACCCTAGAACATCAAAATAAAATTATTCATTTTTTGCATACTGCACCTAATGGGGTGGTACGTATGAGCGATCAGTTACATGGTATTGTCGAAACTTCACTGAACTTAGGTATTGTCAATATTGTTGAAAACCAATTCAATACGCATTATTTAATTCGTTCACAAATTGATAGCGCAAAAGATGCAGTAGTCTCAACGTTAATATCGCTCAGTCAATTAACCAATGCCAATTATGAAATCAGTGGAGGATATTCGGGTTGGGAGCCGAACTTGAATTCGAGTCTTTTACAATTGGCTAAAGATAAATATTACGAGATATTCTCACAAAAAGCGAAAATTATGGTGATACATGCTGGACTAGAATGTGGATTATTTAAACAAACTTATCCAAATATGGATATGATATCAATCGGTCCAACAATTGTTTCACCCCATTCTCCAGATGAAAAAGTAAATATCCAGAGTGTTATTCGATATTGGGAACTGCTTATAGCGATATTAAAATCAGCAAATCAATTGAAGTAACCTATTCATTTTTATGCCTGCTGATGGTTAATGGTAGGCATAGCTAACTTGTTTTTTTGTCTAATTTTTTTACTATGCATTTTCCTTAATATCAATAGCGTCAGTTGAAAATAAATTCATAAAAAGTGAATAAAAATTCATTTTTTGCTTGTGCAGATTTGATAAATAACCTACTATATATAACATTGTTGCATTGAAATAAATTAGGATAGACATGTTGAAGTCAATTATTGTTGGAGCGAGTGGTTATGCAGGTGCAAAATTAGCTTATTATTTAAATAAGCATCCACATATTGAGTTAATCGCTTTAACAGTATCGCAAAACAGTCAAGACGGCGGTAAACTTATTTCTGATAATGAGTTATATCCACAATTAAAGGGGATAATAGACCTACCGCTTATAGCCACATCTGATTATTCGAGCTATATCAATGATGTTGATATCGTCTTTTTAGCAACAGAACATTCTGTTAGTCATACCATTGCTCCTTATTTTTTAGAACAGGGTTGTACTGTTTTTGATTTATCTGGTGCTTATCGCGTTAATTCTCCTAAGTTTTATACTGATTATTACGGTTTCACTCATCAACATCAGAAATGGCTAAATAAAGCTGTTTATGGTTTGGCTGAATGGAATCATGAAAAGATAAAACGCGCACAATTAATAGCTGTACCTGGTTGTTACCCTACCGCCGCACAATTACCGCTTAAACCTCTTATTGAAGAAAATTTATTAGATAATACTCAATGGCCAGTAATTAATGCGGTTAGTGGCGTGAGTGGTGCTGGTCGAAAATCGACAAATAATAACAGTTTTTGTGAGGTAAGCCT
Organism: Gilliamella sp. B3022; assembly: GCF_028751545.1. Taxonomy (NCBI): domain Bacteria; kingdom Pseudomonadati; phylum Pseudomonadota; class Gammaproteobacteria; order Orbales; family Orbaceae; genus Gilliamella; species Gilliamella sp. B3022. The sequence goes on along the minus strand of NZ_CP071867.1, from coordinate 2,525,434 downwards.
ACATGCTTATGGACTGTTTACTCATCGCCATCAACCCGAAATTGCCACCCATTTAGGTCAACAGGTTATTTTTATACCTCATTTAGGTTGTTTCAAACAAGGCATTCATGCCACTATTACATGTCGAGTTAATGAGGGTGTTACCTCGCAAGATATCCTTAATGCATTAAATAAATACTATAAAGATAAACCATTAGTTAGAGTTTATGAAAAAGATTGGCCTGCTTTGAAAGCAGTGATCGACCTACCTTATTGTGATATTGGTTTTGCTCTAAACGATCGTCATTTGATTCTAATTTCGGTTGAAGATAATTTATTAAAAGGTGCTGCAGCTCAAGCTGTTCAATGTATGAATATTCGTTTTGATTATGAGCAAACCACATCGTTATTTTGATGTTTAGGTAAGCAAATCAAATTTTGGATAAACATCCAAAATTAAAACTAATAGGAAATAGAAATGAAACCATTAATTATAAAACTTGGCGGTGTAATACTTGATAACAAAGATGCTTTAAATAATTTATTCGTTATTATTTCTAACTATAAAAAAAATTATCGTCGATCATTAATCATTGTTCATGGTGGGGGTAGCGTTGTTGATTCATTAATGGACCGCTTATCCATGCCAGTTGTTCGCCGTAATGGTTTACGTGTTACACCTGCTGACCAAATTGATGTAATTGTTGGTAGTCTTGCTGGTAGTGCAAATACCCGATTATTATCAGAAGCAAAAAAGCAACAGATAGCAGTTGTTGGACTGTGCTTAGCTGATGGTAACAGTGTTGAAGTTAAACAAATCTCTGAAGACTTAGGTTACGTAGGTGAAGCTAGAGCCGGTGATCCGACTTTGATCAATTTATTAGTAAATGCAGGCTACTTACCTATTATTAGCTCAATTGGCATTACTGAAAATGGACAAATGATGAATGTCAATGCTGATCATGCTGCGGTAGCTTTAGCCAAAACTTTGAATGCGGATTTAATTTTGCTTTCTGATGTGGTTGGTGTTTTTGATGAAAACAAACAGCTGATTGAATCTTTAACCCAATCGCAAGCCGATCAACTCATTGCAAACGGCGTAATTACAGATGGTATGATTGTTAAAGTCAATTCAGCTTTTGAGGCGGCAAAAGTATTAGGGCGACCAATTGATATTGCAAGTTGGATGCAATCCGATAAATTAATTGAATTATTTAATGGAAATTCAGGTATAACTGGCACAAGAATTATTGCTTAAATAAAATACAAAAAGCATATTAGACTGGTTAATAATTTTTAACATATTGAAAGTATATAAACTTTAGCTCATTTAATTATTGTTAGTTATTATAAAAAGGGTATAGCATGAAAAAGAGTAAAACAAACAAGGTGGTATTGGCTTATTCAGGTGGTTTGGATACATCAGCGATTATTCCTTGGTTAAAAGAGAACTATGGGGGATGTGAAGTTTATGCGTTTGTGGCTAATGTTGGTCAAGATCCAAAAGAATTAAAAGATGTTGAAAAAAAGGCTAAGGCATCAGGTGCGATAGCTTGTAAAGTTGTCGATTTACGAGAAGAATTTGTCAAAAATTATGTTTATCCGGTATTAAAAACGGGTGCCTTATATGAAGGTACTTATTATCTAGGTACCTCAATGGCTCGACCAATTATTGCTAAAGCTCAAGTTGAATATGCTTTAGAAGTTGGTGCAGATACACTTTGTCATGGAGCAACGGGTAAGGGTAATGACCAAGTTCGTTTTGAAACAACTTATACAGCTCTTGCACCACAACTTAAAGTAATTGCCCCGTGGCGTGAATGGGATTTACGTTCGCGTGAAGCTTTAATTGATTATTTAAAAGTTCGTAAAATTCCAACCACAGCAACAGTTGAAAAAATTTACAGTCGTGATGAAAATGCATGGCATATCTCTACAGAAGGCGGTGTTCTTGAAAGCACTTGGAATCAATCTAATGCGGATTGCTGGGCTTGGACTGTATCACCAGAAGATGCACCAAACAAACCAGAATTGGTTACTATCGGTATTGAAAAAGGTGAAGTCGTTTCAGTAAATGGAAAACAATTATCTCCATATAACTGCGTAGCAACATTAAATAAAATTGGTGCCAAACATGGTGTCGGTCGTGTCGATATCATTGAAAATCGTTTGGTTGGCATTAAGTCTCGAGGTTGTTATGAAACTCCAGGTGGAACCATCATGATGACCGCTTTACGAGGTTTAGAGCAATTAATTTTAGATCGTGATAGCTTCAAATGGCGTGAACAATTGGGCTTAGAAATGGCATATGTTGTTTATGATGGTCGTTGGTTTGCTCCTTATCGTCGTTCAATCCAAGCTGCTGCTGATGTTTTAGCCGAAGATATGACTGGTGAAGTTGTGGTTAAACTTTATAAAGGTAATGCAACTGCTGTACAAAAGAAATCACCTAATAGCTTGTACAGTGAAGAATTTGCTACATTTGGTGAAGATGAAGTTTACGATCATAGCCATGCAGGTGGATTTATTCGTTTATTCTCATTATCATCACGCATTCGTGCTATAAATAAAGAAAAACAAAAACAGCCTAGTAAAAAGAGCAAAAAAACTGCAACTAAAATCGATAATAAAGGAAAAAACGACAACTAAAGTCAAAAAAATCTAAAGCGAAAGAGAAAAAGTAATTTCTGAATCGTCGTTAAAATGAATAAAGTAACGAATATATACAGGCAATGTCCTGTATATATTGCTTTTATGCTTGATTAAATTTAGATTTATTATAAAAATATAACGCATTCACAACGATAATTAAAAATCGTAATACAAATAATCAAAGAGAGTATTGAGGTAAATATGGCATTATGGGGTGGGCGTTTTAGCCAAGCAGCAGATCAGCGATTTAAGCAATTTAATGATTCATTGCGCTTTGACTATCGTCTTGCAGAGCAAGATATCATTGGATCAATTGCTTGGTCAAAAGCATTGGTTACCGTTAATGTCTTGTCTTATGATGAACAAAAAAAACTTGAAAAAGCGTTAAATGAATTACTTAACTCAGTCCAACAAAATCCGCAGCAGATTTTACATAGTGATGCGGAAGATATTCACAGTTGGGTAGAACAAAACTTAATAGAAAAAATTGGTGATTTGGGTAAAAAGTTACATACCGGTCGAAGCCGAAATGATCAATCCACCACCGATCTTAAGTTATGGTGCAAGGCTGAAATATCGCAATTAATTAATACGATTAATCATCTACGTCAGGCACTGGTTACAACAGCAGAACAATATCAAGATGCCGTTATGCCTGGTTACACTCATTTACAACGCGCCCAACCGATTACTTTTGCACATTGGTGCTTAGCTTATTTTGAAATGTTGACACGAGATATAAGTCGATTACAAGATACGTTAAAACGGTTGGATGTCAGCCCTTTAGGATCTGGGGCATTAGCCGGTACGGCATATCCAATGGATCGCGAAGAGCTAGCACATTGGCTTGGTTTTGCTCGTGCAACCAATAATAGTTTAGATTCGGTATCTGATCGTGATCATATACTAGAATTACTTAACAATGCTTCAATTGGTATGGTGCATTTATCACGTTTTGCTGAAGACCTTATTATTTTCAATAGTGGTGAAGCAAATTTTGTTGAATTATCCGATCGGGTAACTTCTGGATCTTCACTTATGCCACAAAAGAAAAATCCTGACGCATTAGAACTTATTCGCGGTAAAGTAGGGCGAGTGGTTGGAGCATTGACTGGCGCTATGATGACGTTTAAAGGTCTGCCTTTGGCTTACAATAAAGATCTCCAAGAAGATAAAGAACATTTATTTGATGCTCTCGATACATGGCAAGAATGTTTAGATATGTCAGCTTTAGTATTAAAAGACATTAAACTTAATTATGAAAATTGCCAAGAAGCAGCAAAACAAGGTTATTCAAATGCAACTGAACTTGCTGATTATTTAGTCGCTAAAGGTATACCTTTCCGTGAAGCTCACCACATTGTTGGTGAAGTTGTTGTTGCAGCTATCGCAAAACAAAAAGCCTTGGAAGAACTTTCATTAGAAGAATTAAAATTATTTAGCCCAGTTATAGATAAAGATGTTTATGAAGCACTATCGTTAGAATCTTGTCTGGCAAAACGCTCAGCTAAAGGCGGTGTATCACCAAAACAAATTCAAACTGCTATCGAAAATGCTAAAGAGCAGTTATCCTGATACCTAAATTAATTTTCCTAATTATCTGATACTTTGCCGACAACCAGTCGGCATTTTTATACAAATCTGACTATTAAACAAATAGTTTTACAAATAATCTGATTGTATATATTTTAAGAGAATGTAAAAATAGGATTCCTTTTTAAATGGATTGAAGTGAATTGTAATGAGTAAAAGTTATAACTTTAGTGCTGGTCCAGCCAAATTACCGGCTGATGTATTAAAACAAGTACAAAATGAACTATTAAATTGGCATAATACCGATGCTTCTGTGATGGAATTAAGCCATAGAGGCAAAGATTTTGATGCGTGTGCTATTGAAGCGACTGAAGATCTGCGTGAAATATTAAATGTACCCCAAAATTACAAAATTTTGTTTTGCCAAGGAGGTGCTCGAGCACAATTTGCGGCAGTACCATTAAATATTTTAGGTGATAAAACCATCGCTGATTATATAAATAGCGGATATTGGAGCCAATGTGCCGCCAAAGAAGCCAGTAAGTATTGTCGAATAAAAGAACAAAATGTGGTTGTAAAAGAACAAGGTATAACCTCTGTTAAACCTATGTCTGAATGGAAGTTAAGCGATGATTCTGCTTATGTACACTACTGTCCAAATGAAACTATCGATGGTATTGAAATTTTTGAAGAGCCAAATTTTAGCAAAAAAACAGTTGTGGCTGACTTTTCATCTTGCATATTATCGCAACCAATTGATGTCAGTAAATATGGCATTATTTACGCGGGTGCGCAAAAAAATATTGGACCATCAGGTATTACAATTGTTATTGTTCGTGAGGATCTTATTGGTTATGCGCAAAAAATCTTACCATCGGTGTTAGACTACAAAATTTTGCAAGATCATGATTCGATGTTTAATACACCTCCAACGTTTGCTTGGTATATGTCAGGATTAGTCTTTAAATGGATTAAAAATCTTGGTGGATTGAACGCAATGCAAAAGCTCAATCAAGCTAAAGCGCAATTGCTTTATCAATTTATCGATCAATCTGATTTTTATCGTAATACAATTGCACCAGCTAATCGATCAATAATGAATGTCACCTTCTTATCACCAAATGAAGAACTCGATAAAAAATTTGTAAGCGAAGCAACACAGGTGAACATTATTGGCATTAAAGGACACCGAATTGCTGGTGGGATGCGAGCATCGATCTATAATGCAATGGATATTGAGGGTGTGAATTACTTAATTGATTTTATGAAGCAATTTGAAAAACAACATGGCTAAGTAAAGTTTGAATTTGATCAAAAAAAGGGAGAATAAGATCTCCCTTTTTTTATTAAACTGACTCTTATTTGCAGCTATAAACATCACCGACCATGACAGCATCCATTGGCGCAATATCAGAAATATATTGTTGTGAGGCATCTTGCGCATTATAAATTATATTACCGCCCATTGCCGCTGCATTATTTCTGAGTTCAGATGCGGCATCACGAATAAGCTCACTGTGGGTTTTTAAACCAGAAAAGAAAGTACTACGATGCCCCTCTGCTTTACCTAAAAATTGACAGTTTGCAGAAGGTTTAGTATCAATAAACTGAACTTGACTACCTCCAGCCGTAGGTTGATAGTTAGAACCACTACAAGCATTTAAAAAAAATGCTGTTGAAATGGTTGTACTAATAAGTAATAATTTTTTTAATGACATAATATTCCCTCAACCAATAAAGCAACAAAAATAGACCCAACTATTGTAGCAGGATAATTAAACAAAAAATATCAGATCTTACAACTGAACAAAATTCAATAAAATAAAGCTTAATAAATAAGCGAATCAACCTATTTTATTAATTTAACTATAGCAAATTTCATTTAACTCTATTATAATCGCAACCCTACTAAGTCAGTAGCACATATAAATGGCCCCTTAGCTCAGTTGGTCAGAGCAGTCGACTCATAATCGATTGGTCACTGGTTCAAGTCCAGTAGGGGCCACCATCAATATCATGATTTTAATGTTTAATAAATTTTAATTTTTTAAGGGTTAATATCATGAAAAAAAATGCAACAGTTATCACTATAGCCGATACGAAAGGCGGTTCTACCAAATCTACTACAGCGGTTAATATTGCGGCTTTTATAGCTCATTCAGGTTTAAAAACATTATTATTAGATTTTGACTTAGAGCAGCCAACAGCTTGTTCATATTTTCCATTGCAAAAAGAAGCGCCATTTGGCGTTTATGAATTTCTTATAATGCATGAAACAGATTTAGATAAACTAATATCTGCGACGACAACAAAAAATTTAGATGTTATGTCATCAAACAGCGTTAGACAAGAAATCGTTTCACATTTAAACGCTTCGGCCGACGGTATTATACGTCTAAAATCATGCTTAAAACTTCTCAAAAGTGAGTATGATGTTATAGTCATTGATACTGTAGGAACAATTGATCCAACTGTTAACATGGCAGTACTTGCTTCTGATGTGGTTTTATCTCCGCTAGATCCTTCCATGCCAGGCGTTCGAGAATACCTACGTGGTACTATTTCTAATTTGTTTAGAAGTTTGATTCCTTTCACTGATTACGGCATTGTATTACCGCCCGTCTATACTTTTTTTAACCGAGTAGAAGAAAATAACGATTGCCGTCGTATAAAAGAACTCTTTAACCAACAAATCAAATCTCTGTCACAGCTACCTTTTCAAATTACTGTTTTAGATAAAGATATTAAAAAGAAAAATAGTTACAAAGTTGCTGCATCTCTTGGTATAGCAGCGTTTCAGCATTATACCGAACCAACAAATAAAGTAGAACACCCTTATAAAATAACAAAAGCACAGGCTCAAAGTATCAAAGAAGATATTTATTATTTGTGTCAACACCTATTGCCGAAGTACAAGTTAAAGTTTGACGAATTTATGAAAATTGAAATTACTCATTAATCATTTTATTCCTGTTTTTAATAAATATTAAGGTGATTATATGAATAAGCAATTTTATTCTAATGATACTGAGCGATCTGTATTAGGTGCATTATTAATCGATAATAGCAGTATCGATGATTCATTTGAAATAAAAGTGGATGATTTTTATATACCACAACACAAATTGATCTTCGATGCTATAGTCTCTTTAATACAAGAGGGTAAGAATGCTGATATTTTGACAGTATCTCAGGCTCTTTCCGAAGAAAAACTTAGGAGCTGTGGTGGGTTAGCATATTTAGCTGAGTTAACTAGAGATACACCAAGAGCAACAAATTATAAGTACTATGTATCAATTTTACGTAATTATACAAAAGCTCGTAGTGCTAATAATATTGCGAAAACATTGATAAAAAATCTTTCAAAAGCATCATTTAGTGATTCAGATAGCAGTAATCAGATTATAGCAAAAACTGAATCCGAACTTTTTCAGCTGGGACATGCCATAGATAATCAAGATGAGCAACTTATACCCGCAATGTTGAGTAATCTTATGACATTTTTGGAAACAGAACACTCTCCATTTATTCCAACATTTTTTAAAAACTTAGATTCTAAAATAGGTGGGTTGGAACCCAAAGAGATTACGATTATTGCAGCAAGGCCTTCTATGGGGAAAACCGCGTTTCTTATTTCAATGATATACAACCAAATAATAGCGCTTAATGACAATCCAAATTTACCTAAACAACCTATTTTTGTTTTTAGTTTAGAAATGGATTCACAATCATTAATGTTGCGATTATTAGCTGCATTAGCTCATGTACCGTTTATCGATATAAAGAATAAAAATCTTGACGATAGTGATTACGGAAAAATTTCTCAAGCAATTGCAATTTTATTGAAGTTAAAAAAATTTCTTATTATTGATGATAATGCGCATTTAACTCCTAGTATTTTTAGACGTAAAGTTCAGCGTTATATACGCTTATATGGTCAACCAACATTTGTAGCAGTTGATTATGTGCAGTTAATGTCATCAGGTGAAAAAAACAATGAAAATCGTGCTGTTGAAGTGAGCAATATTAGTAGACAACTAAAAATTCATTGTAAGGATTTCAATATTCCCTTAGTTCTGCTTTCACAATTAAACCGTTCAGTTGAATCTCGTTCTGATAAACATCCTCTTTTGTCTGATTTGAAAGAATCTGGCAGTCTTGAGCAAGATGCGACAACAGTAATATTGTTATATCGAGATGAAGTCTATAACGAAAACAGTGAATGTAAAGGAACAGGTGAATTAATTGTGGCCAAAGCTCGTAATGCTGCTACAGGTAAAGTAGTAGTCAAATTTGATGGGCCATATATGCATTATCAAAATTTAGTTTAAGGAATATATTAATATGATGGTAGAACAAAAATCATCTGTAGACGTTATGCGTGAACGTATGTCTACAGGTTTTCCCGACGGTGATCGGGCGACCACTAAAATTACATTGAATGAAATGCCTATGCGAGTAAATCTAGATGAATTAAGACCTAGCAAGGTATTACCACGCTTGAAAAAAAATGAATTATATGAAGATATTAAAGAATCTATTCGCAAAAAAGGACTTGATAATGCACCTGTAATTACAAAAATGCCAGGAGAGGAAGGGTATGTAATTTCAGATGGAGGAAATACACGATTACAAATTTTGAAGGAATTGTATGATGAAACTGGTGATAAACGCTTTTATACAATTAATTGTCTTTTTCGCCCCTGGGGGGGAGAGCTGAAATCTATTGTTGGACATTTAACCGAAAATGGACTTCGTAATGATTATACATTTATAGAAAAAGCATTGGGCGTTGCTAGGAGTAAAGTTTTGTATGAAGAAGAAGCTGGCAAAACACTTTCTTCACGAGAGTTAAGTGAAAGGTTAAAAAATCACGGGTATCCTATTTCTTATGTATTAATCACTAAAATGCTCAATACAGTTGATTATTTGTATCCCTACATACCGGAGATCCTGAAATTGGGATTGAGTCGAAATCAAATAGAAAAAATTTTAATGTTAAGAAGTATATGTTCGGATATATATAAACGTTCGGAAAAATATGATGATGACAATGCTTTTGTTGAAGGTTTTAATTTAGTATTAAGTGAATTTGATTATGATCCCGAATTATTTAGTTATGACCGTTTGCAAGACGAGATGTTTGGTTATTTTGCAAAATTGCTGGACATAAGCTATCAGCTTTTTGAATTTGAATTAGAAGAGAAAAAACATAAAGGGATAAAGAAAAACTTGTCACCAATCGATGTTAGCAAAAATGACGCTAATACTGAACAAGGTGAAGTAGATACATTGAAAGTTGCTGCAATACAAAAAGATGAATTGCAACAGGATTTTTCATCTGAAACTGATGTTAATAGCCAACAATCTACTAAAGTTGGCCAAATTTCATTTAAAAAAGAGATAAATCCAACAATAATATCCGATGATGATCCTGAACCCTCTTATACTGTTTCACCGAGTGGCGATATTACTGTACATGACGGAACTGATGTTAACTCAGTTATAAAAGAAATAATTGAATCTACAGATTTAGCAAAAATTAATCCACATGCATACAGCCTCAGTGCTAATTTAAATACTTATGGTAAAACAGAAAGAACACCTATTTTAGATTTATGGAAATTGCCAGAACAAGCTACTAATTATGAATATGTTTTTCGAGATATAGCAGGGCATGTACTTGATATATTTGATGAGCTAAGAATTAATAAAGAATCTTTTGCATTTTCAATTGATGAGAATGACAAATCAAAATTACCCGTCATTGCGTTTAACAAGCTTACTATTGAAGACGAAGCTGATCGTAAAAAATGCATAGCATATGAGTTGTTATCATCCTTACTTACAGAACCAACTGAAAAAACTGCTAGCCTATATTGTTTAATCACTGAATTCAATGATTTTGTAGTGATTAAATTTTTACGAATTATTCGTTTATTCCGAGTTTATAACGAGTTTTTAAACCAACAACATTAAATATGAGGCATATTATGGTAAGTGTCAGTAACAATATAAATTTAGCGATCCTGAATATGGTCCATAATTTTATTAATGAAGGAAAAATTCAGTCATTAATTGAAATGGGATTTACTATTGAACATTTAAAGCAAATGAAAGAATTGAGTTATTCACAAATTACTTATATTGCAAACTCACCAGTGCTGTTGATACAAGTTACCATAAATACAAAATTATTTGATGTTGTATTGGCAAGAGCAAAAGAATTTGAAGAAAGAAGTCATATTATTGATAAAGCATATTCACTAGGCGCATCTATAGAAATTTTAAATAAATATTTTGGATTATCAACATCTGATATTAGTTGCTCAAGGAAACTTAAAGATTTAACTGTATCAAAGGGGCGTTTTAGGAAACCTGACGATGCGGAAAAAATAGTTATTTGGGAACAATGGCAGCTTAAAAAAAATGAAAATTCCGATATTTTAATAAATGATGATTTAAATCGTTTATTAGTTTATATGGATATTACTCAACATGTTTCTATAATGAGCGATGATAATATTGAACCGTTAACATTGACATCGGTAATTAAAGAACTAGAGCCATTAATTAATTCAAGTAATTTGTAAATCAAAAATTATGGTAGATTTCGAAAATCAAATTAACTCATTACGCAATGCGTTGGTAGAACAGAAGATAAAAAGCGATTCTTCTGATGAAAAGATTGCTATGTTTTTTGCAGGCAATCAATATGACTCAATGCCTCGAGCTTTATTAGAAGACGATTCAATTACTTCATTAGATAAATATGCTTGGCAACGGTTGTATATTGAACTACAAAAATACAAGCACAGTAACTATTTTCCAACTTACGATAATTTACAAAAGTTGTGGGGGAACCAAGGAGGTACATTGTCTAGAAAAACTGTGCGAGAAATACTTTCTAGATTAGTTTTATCAGGCTGGTTGTCATTTAGAATGATTCGAAGCAGTAGTAATGGTCAAATTATGGGTAATATTTATATTCTTCATAATACAGCACTGCCTCTTGAAAAGATAATTGATGAAAGTGTTATACATATTTTAACATCAATGCTAAATAAAAGTAGCATTACAAAATCATTAGCTATGTTGGCATACAATCTAGTTAGCACGTATATCAATAAAAGCACTCAATCAGAAAAAGACATTTTTTTGCACATTAACGATGCAAAAACTGAAACCGATATAAATTACAATTTTAATAATATTGCATCATCGTTACTCAATCATTTACAGAATTTATTAAGTTCCCAAAAGAAACTAAGTGAAAAAACACCAAGTTTTCAAAAGGAATTAAGTAAAAAACAACTAAGTTCCAAAAGTGAACTGAGTCTGAATTCACAGAGTTCCCAAAAGAAACTACCAAAAAAATCATCATGTTATGATTCATCTAGTAGTACTAGTAGTTTATATAGTAGTACTACTGATAGTAATATTTTGTTAGATATTCCAGATAATATCAAAGCTTGTCTTGGGCAAGGATTGAATGATGTTATCAGTGCGATAACTAAAAATAGTTTAGATATACAAATTGCCAATAATGTAATTAAAACGATCTCTCAGAAAGATATTACTAAAATAAAAAATATGACTGCTTATCTTGTGACAAATATACAAAAAGCCGCTCGAGGTGAATATAACCTCATTCCAACAAGTAATCAGAAAACATCACTAATCACGTTAAATACCCCAACAGATGAAGTTCCTAAACAGAAAATTTTAAGTAACTTACCTGTTGAGAAGAGGGTGATTAGCAAAGAAAAGATAGAGGAACTTTTGAACCCATTGAAAGATATGTTACTTGAGGTTAACCCTAAAAGTGTTGTTACGGGGGGTAACAGTGAGCTAAGTAGTTAATTTACTGTTACGGGGGATAACAGTGAGCTGAGTAGTTAATTTACTGTTACGGGGGGGTAACAGTGAGCTGAGTAGTTAATTTACTGTTACTTAAAATTTATTTTATTTAAATAGGAGTATTTACATGGAAACAATTGAAACCAATCAAGTAGGTGTTTTACGAAGCGATATTAGAATAGAGCTTCATAGTGTTCCCGCAATTCAAATCTGGTATGGCAGAAAAAAAACTGATGATAAGCATCCGATTCAAAGTATGACAAGAGCTATTGCTTATTTAAAAGTTATTGAAATAGCAACACGTCTTGATGACCCCTATGCAGACATTAGATTGACTAAGTTCTATGAACATATTACTAAAATTGAAAAATTATTAGAGCTTGAGAATTATCGTATTGATGAAATACTTAAATCAGTACCGTCTGGTTTTAAAATAAGTGATGCGACATCAGTTAAACCCGTCGATCTGAGCTTATTTATTAATGTACCTAGTGGTTATCAATTAGTATTTTTACTGTGTAAATTTGATTTATTTGTCCGAAAAGTTCAGCTAGCTAAGCATATTTCATTAATCAAAGGTGGTGATGCATCAGATAGGCAAAATATGATTGCTCATGAATTACGTTCGTTAATTACTTATATAACTAAATATAAACGCCTAGGCGTAACTCGAAAAGATTTTGTTGATAATACCCCGTTAGCAACTAAAGCTATTGAGCTATTCGGAATTGTACCAGAAGAAATATTAAATGCAGATAAAATTCGAGACAGAACTATATCAATCATGAACTAACTTAATAAGGTGTTTATCTAATGAATAAGTTTTATAAAGATGAATATGCAAATACACTTTCTCTATTAGATTATCAATTTGCAGAACAATATCTATCCCTAAAAGGCCTTTTAAAGCCTTTTAAAGGTAAGGGGGAATATGAAACTATTTTACAAGAAATTGAATCCTACCTTTCTAGATTAGAAAATATTGCAGAAAGACTCATCAATGACACAAAGGATAAATTACCAATTAAGTATTTACCTTTTTATTTAAAAAAAAGACGCTTATCCAATGGTTCAGTGTATTTAAGTTGGAAGTATAAGAAAATAGTCATTGTTGATGGTAAAACCAGTCGTACTGAAATTGAAGGAAAACAATTGATATTAGATGCCTTGGAACAAAACAATTTGAGTTATGAGGATAAAAAATTTATTCGGCAACTGGAAGTTGATCGTTTAACGTTAAATTTTCAAATGAGGATATGTATTCGAATCAGGCATTTAATCAATGAAATGTTACCTAAATTTGATGAGTTGAATCAATTTGATGATAAAACCTGTATGGATAAGTAAAAATGAAAACAGAGAATAGTGGGTCAATTTTTTTTATTATTATGGTAAGCATACAATTGATGTTAGTTTCGAATATTGCTCTTTATCTAACAACCGATTTATCCAATCATCAATTAATAAGTATTTTAAGCATATTCAATATTATTTTTTTAGTTGTATTTATTTTTGTATTACTTATAAGCATAAAATCAAACTTACTGGCTATTATTATTTTAATAATATCATGGGCATTTTCCTTAAGTTATTCAATAAATGAAAGTAATCATCTTGGATTACTTAATAATCAAAATGTATGGCTAATATTTAAAACTGAAAATAATTGCAAATTGATATCAAAAGGGACTGTTAATTTTCTGATTTTTCCACTTGCAAATAATGGTTGGTTGTGTGCTGATGGGGTTATTTACTATAACCACTTTGATATGTAAATAAGGAAAAATATGCCTAGTAATGGTATTTAACTTTAACAAATTTAATATATAGGAGCATTAAAATGGCAAGTCGAGGAATCAATAAAGTAATTTTGGTAGGCAATTTAGGAACCACCCCTGAAGTGCACTATTTACCCAATGGTGGAGCTGTTACAAATTTTAGTATTGCAACATCGGAAACTTGGAAAGATAAGCAAACTGGTGAAGCAAAAGATAAAACTGAGTGGCATCGAATTGTCGTGTTTGGTAAATTAGCTGAAATTGCTGGCGAATATCTTAAAAAAGGGATGCAAGTTTATATTGAGGGACAGCTTCAAACTCGGAAATGGCAAGATCAATCAGGAACAGATCGTTATACAACTGAGGTCGTGGTTAATATTAATGGAACATTACAAATTCTAGGTAGACTTAATAGTAAGTTGGATGATACTACATCGCAAAATTTGGGACAAAGTGCAAATAATCAATCCTCAGTGCCGGCAGCTGCACAACAGCAAGAAACACCATCTAATGAACCGTCAATGGATTTTGATGACGATATACCTTTTGCTCGATACGGTATGATGTATCCAAGGCATATGATTCATGTTATTTAGTTATTAAAAGTGACTAATGATTCAATAAAAGTGGTGTGGATAGGATTTAAATTGGAGATTGCTATGAGAAATAAAGACTGGGTTCCATCAAGAGTAGTGGGTGAATTAAAAATCAGAGGCTTTACATTAAGGGGATTGTCTCGCAGTAGTGGTTTAAGTCCAGATACATTGAGAAATGCGTTATACCGTCACTGCCCTAAATACGAAAGAATTATTGCAGAATATTTAAAAGTTCCTGTAGAAAAAATTTGGCCTAGTCGTTATAAGCCAGTTACTAATAATGACTAAGAGAAAGTTATTGGCAGTAGACATTTTTATTTTAGAGTAAGGATCATAAATTTTGGATAAGATTTTAATACTTACAGTTATTTTATCATTACTAACAGTAACGGGTTACTCGAATAAAAAATATAATACACTAAACATGAAAGCTTGAATGAATAATCCGTTTCTTAAAATTAAGTAAAATGCGCAAAGTTTGCGCTTTTTTTATATGCTGGTTATTTTAATATGTGTTTTAATTGAATAAATTATTTTAATTTATTCAATTTGATTTCTATTTAAATGTAGTTATCAATAAACTAATTGATATTCTCATATAATTAAAATATATGAGGATATATTATGCTTTTATTTATTTGCGAAAAACCTAGTCAGGCAAAAGATATTCAAAATCATATCGGAGTAACGATAAAAGATAATGGGTTTAATCGTAGTGCTGATGGTTCAGCATGTATTACTTGGTGTATTGGTCACTTACTTGAGCTTGCAGAGCCAGAATATTATGATGAAAAATTTAAAAATTGGAATATCGATCATTTGCCAATTTTACCTCAAGAATGGTTATATAATGTTAAGAAGACAACATCAAAGCAATATAAAGTTATTCAATCGTTAGTAAAAAAAGCAAAAACGATTGTGATTGCTACAGACCCAGATAGAGAAGGGGAGGCGATTGCATGGACACTTCTTGAACGATTAAATTGGCGAGGTGTAACAAAACGGTTATGGTTATCAGCTCTTGATGATGTTTCCATAAAAAAAGCACTAAGCAATCTCAAGGGAGCAAGTGAAACTTATCCACTATATTTAGCTGCACAAGCACGAGCAAAAGCAGATTATCTTGTTGGTTTAAATAGTACCAGATTATTCACTTTGCTTGGTCGAAATGCAGGATTTAATGGCGTATTGTCAGTAGGACGAGTTCAAACCCCAGTGTTGAAATTGATTGTTGATAGAGATAGGGAAATTAAGAATTTCAAACCTAAACCCTACTTCGATATTAATATTCATTTATCTAAAACATCTCAATCATTCAATGCAAAATGGATCCCTAAAGAATATATCGATGATGCTGGGCGATGTTTGAATGAATCATTTGTACGACAAATAGCCCAGAGAATACAAAATTCTGGACAAGCAAAAGTGACAGATATTAACACTGAGAGAGTTAAAATAGCCCCACCTTTAGCTTTTAGTTTAAGCGATTTACAAAAAGCATGCTCCCAAAAATACGGTATGAAAATGACGCAAGTATTGGATGTTGCACAATCACTTTACGAAACTCATAAACTTACAACTTATCCAAGAACTGATTGCGGATATTTACCTGAGTCAATGTTTGATGAAGCTCGAACGATAGTCTCTGCTATTATGAAAAATGACCCAGAAATGGCCAAGTTTTTGACAAGCGTCAATTTAGAACTCAAATCTCGTGTTTGGAATGATAAAAAAGTTACTGCCCACCACGGGATAATCCCTACTGCTAAGATTGCTGAATTATCACAGCTTAGTGACGATGAACTTAAAGTTTACGATTTGATTCGACGTCATTATTTAGCTAACTTCATGGTGCATAGTGAGGTTGATAAAACAGTGGTTAATTTAACAAGCTCTAGTGAAAAATTTCAGGCCCGTGGAACGGTTCAAGTTGAACGTGGTTGGAAAATGTTATTCGTTAATGAAAACATCGAAAATGCTGAAGATGTTGATGATAAGCAAAAATTACCAGCATCATTATTGTCAGGTGATATTTGTAGTATTACAAAGACGGATATTAGAGCATTACAAA
Organism: Gilliamella sp. B3022; assembly: GCF_028751545.1. NCBI lineage: Bacteria > Pseudomonadati > Pseudomonadota > Gammaproteobacteria > Orbales > Orbaceae > Gilliamella > Gilliamella sp. B3022. Next base: position 2,508,965 of record NZ_CP071867.1, on the reverse strand, counting down.
CTAAACCTCCAGCACATTTTGATGATGGTAGTTTGCTTGATGCAATGAAGCAAATTGCAAAATATGTTGAAAACCCAAAATTAAAAAAAATGTTGAAAGAAACATCAGGAATAGGAACTGAAGCTACAAGAGCCAATATTGTCGGTACACTTGAAAAACGCAACTATATTGAGAGAAAAAAGAAAAATATAATCGCAACGAATATTGCTTACGCATTGATAGATGCTTTACCTTCAGTTTTAAAAGATCCTGGTATGACTGCGTTATGGGAACAAGAACTGGAAGATATTGCCTCGGGTAAACAGCAGCAAAGCGAATTTATGCGTAAGCAATATATTTTTGTAAATCAGTTGATACAAACACATAGAACAACCGTTTTAGCTCAAAACACATATGCGACTAAAGCAATATCGTTTCGATGCCCTGAATGCAGTAGTGGTGAACTGATAAAACGCAAAGGTGAAAGTAAAAAAGGATCATATACGTGGTTTGGTTGCTCACGTTACAAAGAAGGCTGTAAGTTTACATGTTTTGCAGACAAGAAAGGTAAGCCTATTTTGAAAAGAAGGGATGATTAGTATGAGCGTTAAATCTAAAACACTAAAAAAAATACCAATGTGGCAACACGCCATTGATTTACATAAAAGTCTTTATCCAGAAGATTTTGGTGTCCTCGTAAAAGATGCAGATTATTTTCGTAAAATCAGCGATATTCTCATTAATCGACGTAAAAATAAAATTTGTAGCCTTCTTGATATAGAGCGATTGCCATCTCCCTTAATGTCATCAAATGCTTTACCTGTTGTTATAAAAACAGGTAAAGGGCGACGTCTTATGTTTAATGATGCATCGGGTTTTTTTAGAATTAAACTTAATAATGAGCATACAGTTCATATTTTACGCTCTGTATTGAACTCTAAAGTATCAATTGAATACACAATTGGTACAGAGAAAGCATTGTTATTATTACATGATATTTGTGATACAGGAACAAAGAAGATCATAAGAAATTTACCCAAAAAAGGTGTGTGGGAAATATCTTACTATAATAATTCAGCTTGCTACTGGAGAGTTCAACCAAAAACATTAGAAGAATTTAAACGATTTTCTAATCATCCAAGATATAAAATTTTAGAGGATGATTTTAACCAATTTTTTACTGAAATTGATCTTTATACCCGTTATGGTCAATCCGGTATGAGAAAAGTGTTGTTAACTGGACCTCCTGGCACTGGAAAAACCACTATCGCTAAAGCTTTATCTGTTATTCATAGAAATGATGTTGTGGTTATTTATGCCACGGGAGATAGTTTTTTCTTAGCTTGTGAAGAGGCAGCAAAAAAACAAAGACCAGCACTAATTATTGCCGAGGAAATTGATGAATTATATAAAGCCAATGCTTCAGTACTTAGTTTTTTGGATGGTAGTCTAACACCAAGGAATAAAGCTGGTACATATGTTATATTTTCAACTAACTATCCTAAAAGAATTGACCCTCGAATAAGTAAACGACCTGGTAGAATTGATAAAATTATTTCTGTTAGCGCATTTAGAAGTAAAGCTGCAGCTGAGTGCGCCAAAATGTATCTTCCGCAAGATTGCTATATCAGTGATAAAGACTTAGGGGATGCATTAGATAGAACAACTCCAGCCGAAATTAAAGAGATTATTAATGTGGCTTTAGGGATGATAAGAGTGACTAAAGATGATTTAACAGGAGAATCTCTCATTAAAGCCCGAAACTATCTGAGTAAGTCATTAAAAAATGCGATAGAGGAATGTGATGATGATTCGGATGTTCGAAATGAAATTTATGAGCGTAATGGACCACAGTTGGATTATTCGGACTATTAATATAAAGATTAATTCAATCAGATTTGATATTAGATTTATGAGTTTGATTTTTTATTTTTCTCATTAGTTTTATTTATTATTTACATTGACTTTTGCTAAGTTTAATATAACGTCTTAAACCAATTAGAGAGTAAAATGATCTATGAAACAAAAAAAATCAAATATTCATCGGATTCATCCGAATGACTTTGATAATTATGAAGATTTTGATTTTTGTCGTGCTTGTGCGATCTTACAATATCAAATAGAACTGCAAATTACTGAGATTTTTAGTCAAGTTGAAAATGGTGAGACAGTAATGATATGGGATACTAAAGGTGATCCTGAATTATTTCGTGATATGCAAAAGGCAGTGAAAAATCTAGAGAGAAACCCATAAAATATACGGATGATTGTAACAACTCTGTGTAAGTTACAACATATGCATAAAAACCGATAGGGCTTTATGTTTATCAGAGTTTATTTGATTCACTTTTCAATTTTTTAAATGTATACAATAAAGAACTCAGTTCAGGGTAAATACCATTGTAGCAGGAAAAACAGTGGTATTTACCTTGTTTGTTCTATAATGACTAATAACAACACCAAAACTGAATGGTAAAAAATCAGTAGCCCTTAGTGCGTTAACGCGTGCCAAATAAGACTGTTTAGAAACAGACTTATTTATTCGGTTCAACTCAGCTTACTTAATAGCGAATCGAAAATGTGTATGAAATTGCATGATTTTTGAGGGGAAAGTGCATTTCGTCACTTTTATTGAGTTATCTTCAATTCTAATTATATTAATTATATATATACAAAAAAACAAGAAGCCCATTTTGATAAATGGGTTTTTTGTTATACTCAGAATTGATTTATTTGTTTACTCATCCATGATTGCATTTTACCTTTCTACTTTCTACACATTATATATCTAAGGGTAAATACAATGAAAATCGCTATCTCTATGCTAGCATTACTTCCAATATTTGTATTAATGGGATGTACAAATAACTCTAAAACTATTGCCTCTAAAACTAAAATAGAATCTAAGTCTACCCAAGTTTTGCAGACAGATCGATATACCATTGTTGAACTAGACGATCCAACTCATAAATATGTATTAGAGCAAATTATAAATATTTCACTACCTAAAAATTTAAACTTAACGGTTAAAGATGGAATGGAATATGTGTTAAACCAATCGGGCTATTCTCTTTGCACTAACTCAGATATCAATATTCTTTATGAAAGTACTTTACCCAAGGTTCAATATAAAATTGGACCAATTTCATTAAATGATGCTCTATATGTTATGGCTGGGCCTGCTTGGAATTTAGTTGTTGACGATGTAGAACGAGAGATCTGCTTTCAACTAAAAAAGGGATATTTTCGAAAACAACAACCTATATCCTCAGTTAAACAAGAACCTCAACTTGATACCTATAAAGTCCCACCGAAAATAATAGAAACAAAAGATTCTAAAAATACTATTGATATTAGAGGAAGTAAAAAATGAAGGATACGTTAGTAAATAAATTAAATATAAACGGACCAGTTACTATAACTAAAAAAATGGTAATTATGATATGTGGTGTATTTGCAATTTTTTTTACATTAATAGCGATAACGTTGTTTTTATCTCTCAATAACTATGATAATTATCAATTAATATCCAATAGCTACAACGAATTATTGGAAAAAGTAAACACAAATAATGTAAGTGTAAATAATATCAATGCATTAGAAAAAAAATTAAGTGAAATTCAATTAGAGCAAAAAAAAATCAATGTAGATTATGATAATTTGAATACACGCTCTGCACGTAGTCAACAGGATATAATGTCATTACAACTAATTCTAAATGATCAAAATCTCGATAGCAAATTAGATAATCTTGAAACAGCTATAACAAATATTGAAATTGAATTAGACGCAGTTAAAAATGTTCAAAAAATGCAACAAGAATCATTAGATGGTATTGCTACATCTTTCGAACAGTTTAAACAACAAATCATCCAAAAAATCACAATGATGCTATCAAATAATAATAAATCAACAGATACAACACGAAAAAATACAGAGAATAAAGCAGCAAGTTTAATAAATTTCAAATATCAATTGTCTAGCATTGAATTTAGATCAGGTGAGTTAGTGGCTGTATTTCTACCTAAAGATGCTACATCTTTATCATCGTTAAAATTTGTAAATGAAGGTGATCAGCTAGATTCTTGGAAAGTTGCAAAAATTGATAAGAATTCGGTGAAATTAATAAATAGTAAGCAACAAGCTTATACTCTAACGATAGATTAAGGTGTAAATATGATACTAAAAAAACAAATATGCTTGTTATTGCTATTAAGTTTTATTTCTTGGAATTTATTAGCTAATTCTCACCTAGTTTCTAAGAATACCGATTCCACTGAATCTGAATCAGTTGAAAAATTTGATAAGGAATCTAGGAATACGCAAGATGAGAAAATTAAAGAAAAAGCATCTTTTTGGGGATTAACAGTTACAGAATGGCAAAAATATGAAAACCTTATTAATGAAAAAGGGCGACGATATTGGTCTCCTAATCTTGATCCTCTAACAACTCTTGGCGTTGAATCTGAAACAGAAGAAGAACGAGAACATTACGCAAAACTTCTCGTAAAAAAAGAATTTGAACGTACTGCTAAAGAACTTGAATTTCAACGAATTTATAATCGTATGTTTAAGCAACTTTATCCAAACACATTACCCATCGAACTGGATGATAATCCTAATTTTGTCGCACCTCTAAATTATGAGGGGGAACGAATAGTTTTATTTATCGATGTTAATGATAATGTCAGGGGAGAAATATTATTAGGTAAAGCATTGAAAACTAACAAGGAAATTGATATTTATTTGTTGAATACCAAACATGATGATCTAGCGGTCCAAAAGTGGGCCAACCTAAATCATCTTCCTCTTGATAGAGTAAAGAGTGGTGAAATTACATTAAATCACAATAATGGTCAATGGGAACACTTAGGAAAAAATACCTTGCCTATTTTGATACAAAATCAAGATGGTAAGTGGAGACAAATTGAATTGGGTGATTTGTAATGTTTATATTCAAAAGAGCATTGAGTTTAATTTTTATCATTTCTATAACTACTACACATTCTGCAATGGCTGATTTGAATGTTATTAGGGACTATGGCGGGAATTCAATGGGAATATATTATGATATGTTAGATCCTCAAGATGAATATAGCAAACAGCAACAGCAGTTTTTAGCTCCAGAAAACATGAAAATTGATGAAGGAACATATTTACCTGTCCACAGCGAAAAACTTTCTGTAGGTAGGTTTGAGTCTTATCAAGTTGATTATCCCACATTAAATCCTTTTATCATTTTAGGTGCTGATGATCTTTCAATTGAGTGGTTAAAAGCAAGAAATAATGATCTAGAAGCGATTGATGGGTTAGTGGGGGTCGCCGTCAACATAAATGATGTCAATCAGCTTAAAATGTTAAAATCTATTACTAAAATCCCTATATATGCCATGCCTGGTGATGAGTTAGCAGAGAAGTTTCAATTAACACTATATCCTGCTTTAGTTACAGCAACAAGCGTTGAACAATAAGTTTTTCCTAGATGTTAACATAATATAAATATTAAATCATGAGTAATGAACACGGTATTGAAACGATATTCAGACCTGCCTCTGAAATGTATAGTGCAGTTACATCTATCATTTGTGCATGGATCTGTCTTTTTGCACCATGGGCAGTAGCATTATCATCCTCTGTTAATATTGGTGTTGCAGGGGCATTTCTTCTGTTTGGCATTTATCGAGCTAGGCAAGGTATAAAAATTATTCGTTATAAACGTAATATAAAACGTTTACCGTTTTATTCTCTGACAAGTGAACAAATCCCTGTTAGCCAAAAATTTCTTTTTCTGGGAAGAGGGTTTAAATGGGAGCAAAAACACTTACAAAGAATTATCTTATGTCGGCGAGAAGAATATAAACGTTTTGTTCAACCATCACCTATATATAGGGCTGCTAGACAATTGGAACAAAAGCATGAAAAAAGCCTTATAGCAAAGTGTACTAGTTCAAATCGTTGGTTTAATCCATTGAAACCATTACCACCAGTTGGCGGAAACCCATTCTTACATGGTGTTGAAATTGATGAGATTGATATTATGATGCCATTTGTGGATAGAGGAGGTCATACATTAGTACTGGGAACAACAGGTGTCGGAAAAACAAGACTGTTAGAAGTACTTGTTACACAAGATATAGCTAGAGGTGATCCTGTTATTGTTATTGATCCTAAAGGAGATGCTGACGTATTAATAAGAATGTATGCTGAAGCAAAACGAAACGGCAGATTAGACGAGTTTTATGTATTTCATTTGGGTTATCCAGAAATATCGGCTAGGTATAATGCTATTGGTCGTTTTAGTCGAATTACTGAAGTTGCACAACGGGTTTCGGCTCCACTGGCAGGAGAGGGGAACAGTGCAGCATTTAAAGAGTTTGCTTGGCGATTTGTTAATATTGTTACCAAAGCTTTAATTGAGTTGGGTCGTCGACCAGATTATATACAAATCAATCGTTATACAAACAATATGGATGTTTTATTTTTAGAATATGCTCAGCACTATTTTGAAAAACATGATCCGAAAGCATGGATTACTATTAGCGAAATGGCAACAAAAATTAATGACAAGAATGTTTCACTAGCAATGCGAGGAAGAGATAAATTTGTCGTAGCACTTTATGACTATATAGCTGCTAAAAAAATTCGTGATGATGTTCTTGAAGGTTTGCGTTCAGCAATTCAATACGATAAAACATACTTTGATAAAATTGTTGCTTCATTAATGCCATTTTTAGAGAAGTTGACAACAGGAAAAACTGCACAATTATTAGCCCCCGACTACTTGGATATCAATGATGAACGACCAATTTTTGATTGGGAGCAAGTTATTCGGAAAAAAGGAATTGTCTATATTGGACTTGATGCGCTGTCAGATGCGGTGGTTGGATCTGCGGTTGGAAACTCAATGCTAGCAGATCTGGTATCAATAGCTGGATATATTTATAAATATGGTGTTGATGATGGGTTACCGGGCGAGAATAGATCTAAAATCAATGTGTGTTTACATACTGATGAAGTAAATGAAATTATGGGAGATGAGTTTATTCCACTTGTGAACAAAGCCCGAGGGGCAGGAATAAATGTTACTGCATACACTCAAACGATTTCAGATATTGAGGTTAAAGTGGGGAGTGCCGCAAAAGCAGGGCAAGTGCAAGGTAATTTCAATAATATAATTATGCTACGAGTTCGTGAAACTAAAACAGCAGAACTTATTACGTCACAGCTTCCTAAAGTTGATATTTATAAAAATACGGTAGTATCAGGTGCAAGCGATACACCGAGTCCTGATACAAAAACAGATTTTACTTCGAGCACTCAAGACAGAATTAGCACTGAGTCAATGCCATTACTAGAGCCGTCAGAACTAATACAGTTGCCTAGAGGTCAAGCATTTGTCCTGACTAACGGAGGGGTTTTATATAAAGTTCGCATGCCGCTTCCGTCTAAAGAGCAAGATATTATGATGCCCGATTCCATCAATACACTTTCTAAAGAAATGGCCAAAAGTTATTCAACGGGTGAAAACTGGTGGTTAAGTTCACATTCAGCATGGGAAAAGTCTGAAATAGATAATGATTCAGAAATTAATTGTTCTCAGGAAAATGAATTACCAGTTCATTTAGCATTGGACATTGATGATGATGAAAAAGCTTTTTTACATACTTTAAATTCGGATAAATAAGAATCATGGCTAATATTGAAAAATCGGACACTAATTCGAATACAACAAGAAAAAAAGGATTTATTGTCTCTATAATTTCTACCCTTTTTTTTTCACTTCTTATAAGCATTGTAATTGAATGTATTGGTATAACATTTTTTTGGCCAGAACTAGGTGATAGTCATAGTAAAGAAATGCTTAATACTGAGTTTGGTTACTTGACTAAAGACTTTGTTGATAGTTTTATTTTGTCTGAGCCTTTAGTTTTTGCAGAAAATATTATTACTAATGCATATCAATTTATTGCTATCAAAACTGGATTAATTGAAATAATAGATGGAACAGTGAACGATGAGAGTTCTATTATATATAAATATATTAATTCAGTAGGCGTTTACGTGAAAGCCATTATTAATGTTATATTGGTTTTTTTGGTTCGCTTAGTTATTTTGATTCTTTCAATACCTATTTTCATACTTGCATCTATTGTTGGTTGCGTCGATGGGCTTGTTCGGCGAGACATTCGAAGGTTTGGAGCGGGTCGTGAATCAAGTTTTCTATATTATCATTCTAAAGCGTGGATAAAGCCCATGTTAATTTTATCATGGCTTATCTATTTATCAGTTCCTTTCTCAATCCATCCCAATACGATATTTATACCGATGGCTTTTTTATTTGGTCTAAGTATTAGCATTACATTTGGTTCATTTAAGAAATATTTGTAAGCGGGGTCTGACGCTCAGTGGAACGAAAACTCACGTTAAGCAACGTTTTCTGCCTCTGACGCCTCTTTTAATGGTCTCAGATGTCCTTTGGTCACCAGTTCTGCCAGCGTGAAGGAATAATGGCCGAGCATATTGATATGTCCGTGGCAAAGCGGGGAGAGGCGTGCGATATCTTCATCATTCAGTGTTTCACCCTGCGCCCGGAGATGATCCAGGGCTGCCTGCATATAAATAGTGTTCCATAACACGACGGCGTTAGTGACCAGCCCCAGTGCGCCCAGTTGATCTTCCTGACCGTCGGTATATCGTTTTCTTATCTCACCTTTTTGACCGTGACAGATGGCTCTGGCAACGGCATGGCGACTTTCTCCCCGATTAAGCTGGGTCAGAATGCGCCGGCGGTAATCTTCATCATCAATATAATTAAGCAGATACAGCGTTTTGTTGATGCGCCCCACTTCAATGATTGCCTGAGTCAGTCCGGAAGGACGTTCACTTTTCAGCAATGAACGGACCAGCACTGAAGCCTGTACTTTGCCCAGCTTCAGGGAGCCAGCGGTCCGGATCATTTCGTCCCACTGAAGGACTATTTTTCGGGGATCTGATTGCCCTCTGGCAATATCATTCAGCACGCCATAGTCGGCATCATGGTCCATTCGCCAGAAAACCGAAGCACCGGCATCAGCCAGGCGTGGAGAAAACTGGTATCCCAGCAGCCAGAAAAGGCCAAAGACAAGTTCGCTGGCACCTGCTGTATCGGTCATAATTTCGGTTGGATTCAGCCCGGTCTCCTGTTCCAGAAGACCTTCCAGCACAAAGATAGAGTCCCTCAGCGTCCCCGGTATAACGATGCCATGAAAGCCGGAATACTGATCGGACACAAAGTTGTACCAGGTGATCCCTCTGTTATTACCAAAGTATTTGCGGTTCGGTCCGGCATTGATTGTTCTGACTGGCGTAACAAAGCGCATTCCATCTGCAGATGCCACTTCTCCTCCACCCCATATCTGTGCCAGTGGCAGCGTTGCCTGAAAATCAACCAGTCTGGCATTAGCGCTGGTGATAGTTTCAGCCCGCAGATAGTTCGCTTTTGTCCAGTTCAGCCGGTGTCGGGTCAGTGCAGGAACATTTGATCTGATCAGTGGTTCCAGACCGATATTGCAGGCTTCAGCCATCAGCACGGCGCTGATGCTGACGGGCAGATCATCAACTCTGGCACTGGCTTCACTAGCATGGAAAAACTCATCAGCAAATCCGGTATGGGCGTTAATTTCGAGCAGCAACTCCGTTAAATCCACCGGAGGGAGTAGATCACTGATCATTTTGCTCAGTCGTTTCAGACTGTCCGGCTCATCAAGACTGGCGAGGGGAGAAATTGTCAACCGGGGCTTCGGGCCAGAAACATCGAGTTCGACAGCCTCATTTTCGCAAAGACGTGCAGCAACCTGTCTGTAACGACTATCAAGCTAAGGGAAGACTTACTCGTGGCTGCAACCCTACTAGCTCAAAATTTATTCACACATGGTTACGCTTTGGGGAAATTATGAGGGGATCTCTCAGTGCATTGCCTCCAATTCCCATAATTTATTACGCCGATAATAACTTGGTGTAACCTTAAAAATGTACTTAAATCGACGTGTAAAAGATTGTTGGGAATCAAATTGATATTTTAATGCGATCTCAAGGATAGTTTTTTTCGTCAACCTCAACTCAACAGCCGCTTTCGTCAAACGACGAGCACGAATATAGCTAGCCAGTGTGACCCCTGTTACTTTTTTGAACAGCCGCTGAAAATACCACTTGGTATAACCCGCTTTATTCGCCACATCATCAAGCAGTAAAGACTGATCTAAATTATGTTCAATCCATAATAGAACATCTTTGATAACCGTTGTATGAAACTGCTTATCATCATATCTTAATTGGATGTTATTAGCTTTATTTTGATAGCGAGAATGCTGTTCAATATACATAAAATAACCTAAATGTTCTTAAGATTGTCACGACCACATCATCATGATACCATAAACATACTGACGGTATGTTATTTTAAATCTATCATGGAAAATAAAAATCATCAACAAGAAAATTTTAAGAGTACCTATCAATCACTGGTTAACTCAGCACGAATATTGTTTGTTGAAAAAGGCTATCAAGCTGTTTCAATAGATGAGATCTCGGGAAAAGCGTTGGTGACCAAAGGTGCCTTTTATCATCACTTTAAAAATAAAAAACAATTACTCAGTGCCTGTTATAAGCAGCAATTAATTATGATTGATGCCTACATCACAACAAAAACTGATTTAACAAATGGTTGGTCTGCCTTAGAAAGTATATTTGAACATTATCTTGATTATATTATTGATAATAATAAAAACCTTATCCCTATCCAAGAAGTGATGCCTATCATTGGTTGGAATGAACTTGAAAAAATTAGCCTTGAATACATTACTGGTAAGGTAAACGCCATTGTCAGCAAATTGATCCAAGAGAACCAACTTAAAGCTTATGATGATGATGTGCTTAAAAACTTACTCAATGGCTGGTTTATGCATATCGCAATACATGCGAAAAACCTAAAAGAGCTTGCCGATAAAAAAGGCCAATTTATTGCTATTTACCGCGGCTTTTTATTGAGCTTGAAAGATAAATAAAATAGATAGGTTTTATTTGAAGCTAAATCTTCTTTATCGTAAAAAATGCCCTCTTGGGTTATCAAGAGGGTCATTATATTTCGCGGAATAACATCATTTGGTGACGAAATAACTAAGCACTTGTCTCCTGTTTACTCCCCTGAGCTTGAGGGGTTAACATGAAGGTCATCGATAGCAGGATAATAATACAGTAAAACGCTAAACCAATAATCCAAATCCAGCCATCCCAAATTGGTAGTGAATGATTATAAATAACAGCAAACAGTAATGGGCCAATAACACCGGTTGCATTGGTAAGGCTCACCAATAATCCCTGTAAAGCACCTTGCTGATGACTCTTTGTTTGGATAGACATCACTCCCTGTAATGCAGGTAAAGCGATCCCACCACCAGCCAATAAAATTAAAACAGGGAAAACTAACCAACCTTCAGATATAAACGCTAAAAAGGCAAATGCACTACTATCTGCAATAAATCCGAGCAGTACTGCCGTTTTTTCGCCCCATTTAGTGGCTATTCTTCCTGCCACAAAGGCTTGGAATACTGAGTGTAAAAGACCAAGACCCGCTAATGAAAAGCCAACCATCATGCTATTCCATCCAAAACGATTTTCGGTAAATAGCACCCACACCGTTGCGGGAATTTGGCCTATCAATTGCGCTGAAAAATAAATAATCAACAAAATGGGCATCGTTTTAAATAAAGTGATGTATACCGAATTCGATTGCGTCTCAACCCCTACTTCGGTATCTGTATTATCACGTGTATTTTTGGTTTCACGGAACCAAAACATAACCACAAGGAAAGTGACAATATTTAGCAACGCAGCGATAAAAAAGGGACTATGCGGTGAAATCTCTCCTGCAAAACCACCAATAATAGGCCCCGCTATTAAACCAAGCCCAAAACTTGCCCCTAACCAACCGAACCACTTCACGCGTTGAGAAGCTGAGGTGGTATCGGCAATGACCGATGCCGCGACAGCCCCAGTAGCTCCTGTGATCCCTGAAAGCAAACGGCCTAAATACAGCATCCAAAGCGCACTTGAAAAAGCCAGCAATAAGTAATCCAGCGATGCGCCTATTAATGACAACAACAGCACTGGGCGCCGACCAAATCGGTCAGACATTTTTCCAAGCCAAGGAGCAAAGATAACCTGCATTAACGCATAAAGTGCAAGCAATACGCCAAAGTGGTTAGCGATATCTTCCGAAGCAATAAATTCACGTAATAACGTTGGCAAGACTGGCATGATAAGGCCAATCCCCATGGCATCGAGTAACGTAATTACCAATGCGATCTTTGTCGAACTATTCATTTCACTTTTCTCTATCACTGATATGGAGTGGTAAAATAACTCTATCAATGATAGAGTGTCAACAAAAATTAGGAATTAATGATGTCTAGATTAGATAAAAGTAAAGTGATTAACAGCGCATTAGAGCTGCTTAATGAGGTCGGAATCGAAGGTTTAACAACCCGTAAACTCGCCCAGAAGCTAGGTGTAGAGCAGCCTACATTGTATTGGCATGTAAAAAATAAGCGGGCTTTGCTCGACGCCTTAGCCATTGAGATGTTAGATAGGCACCATACTCACTTTTGCCCTTTAGAAGGGGAAAGCTGGCAAGATTTTTTACGTAATAACGCTAAAAGTTTTAGATGTGCTTTACTAAGTCATCGCGATGGAGCAAAAGTACATTTAGGTACACGGCCTACAGAAAAACAGTATGAAACTCTCGAAAATCAATTAGCCTTTTTATGCCAACAAGGTTTTTCACTAGAGAATGCATTATATGCACTCAGCGCTGTGGGGCATTTTACTTTAGGTTGCGTATTGGAAGATCAAGAGCATCAAGTCGCTAAAGAAGAAAGGGAAACACCTACTACTGATAGTATGCCGCCATTATTACGACAAGCTATCGAATTATTTGATCACCAAGGTGCAGAGCCAGCCTTCTTATTCGGCCTTGAATTGATCATATGCGGATTAGAAAAACAACTTAAATGTGAAAGTGGGTCTTAAAAGCAGCATAACCTTTTTCCGTGATGGTAACTTCACGGTAACCAAGATGTCGAGTTAACCACCCTTTAGATTCATAAAGCGAAAATAATGCGGCTCCAACGTACCCACCTAAATGGAAACGGCGTTCACTCCAATCTAAACACGCACAACAGATTTTACGTGAATGTTTGGAAGGAACGTCAATTCCCATTTCATGAAAATATTGAATACCACTTAATGTGATCATTGAACCATTTTCAGTGATCCATTGCTGTTGACAAAGGGAATCATAGATCTTAACGGCAACTTCGCCAGCTAAATGATCATAGCAAGTACGTGCTTTTCGTAAATGCACTGGCGTGGAAACTTTGGCATGTACGCCATGGTTTAAGGAGATCCCCATCATACTTTCCATCAATTCAGCAATATCTTTTCCTGCTAGCCGAAAATAACGATGCTTGCCTTGAGCTACTACTGTGATTAGCTGGCAATCTAATAATTTAGATAAATGACTGCTCGCCGTTGAAGCTGATATATTCGCCACAGAACTTAGCTCAGTGGCTGTCCAAGCTCGCCCATCCATCAAAGCACTGAGTATTTTAACTCGTGAAATGTCAGACATAGCCGCCCCTATCGCGGCTATTGAGGACTCAAAGGTAACCTCTTTTCGTATTAAATTAGCCATCGCAAGTTCACTTTATTGCCCAAGGGAGCGTAACAGATGCAGCCATACTATCATTGTCCGTTATTAATATCAGTTGGTTAGCATGGTCACTGTATTGCACTAAAATATTAATGTTATTCTCCGCCAATACTCGTGCTATTTCGCCAAGTTCCCCCGGTTTTTCCTGTTTTAACTTACGAATTAATGGTGTCCGGATCGCAAGTACTAACAGTCCAGCTTGCTCTAGCGCTATTTTAGCTTCCTTTCCTTGTTCAACAAGAAAATGAGCATGGCATTCATCACCAACCGTAAATATCCCTCCCCCTTCCAATCCAATACCTTTATTACCTAATGTTTTTCCTAGTAATGCTAATTGTCCTATTTGATTATCTAAAACAACGTGAACATCAAACATTATCCTTGTCCTTTTTAAATGAATATTCGCGAGTAATATGAGCAATACTAATTTTGTAAAAATCAAATATTGACTCTCGCCCTTCTTGTTGAGCTTTCGCATGTAAAACATGATTTTTCCATTGCAGAACTGCGTATTCGTTTTCCCACCAAGATAGCGATAACATTTTTCCTTCTGTAGCTAGACTTTGAAAACGTTCAATTGAAATAAAACCAGCTACATGACTTAATAGTGGTCTTAACTCCTCAGCTAAAGTCAAATAGCGAGTTTGTTGGTCGGGTTGTATTTGCACCTCAAATATTACAGCAATCATATTTTTCTCCGTTATTAATCAACAAACAGAGTAATCCACCCGAAAATTAACACTTCGATAAGCAACGAAATATAGAAAGGTCATGCTGCTGTTTTATGTTGTATATCACACTTCTTTAAATTGCTCGGCCTGCGCTTATCATGTTCTCCTTCTCTTATAATTTTGTTTATTATTTATACTTTTTTATTTTTTGCTATCACCGAAAATAGTGCGGATCCCGCATGGTATTTAGGTTTACCCATCATTAAATACCATTGTTGTTATTTTAATCTTTTTAATATTTCATGATTAAGATCACACTAAAATTATGACCCTATTAACTAAAAGTTATGGATACCCTAATAAAACTCATTGTTAAAGATTAGTTAACCAAAGTAACTTCATTTTTCACTATTGTTAAATTGTTATAGTGAAAATTCTGGTAAACTAATAGAGGTAAAAAAATGATCCTAGATGCCAGTTATACATTATTAGTCGCATGTATCGCGCTACTCATAGGAATGTTTGTCGTAAAATTTACCCCGTTCCTACAAAAAAACCACATACCAGAAGCCGTCGTTGGTGGCTTTATTGTTGCAATTGTTCTGTTAATTATTGATAAAACATCAGGTTATTCGTTTACTTTTGATGCTTCATTGCAAAGTTTATTAATGCTCACATTCTTTTCCTCTATCGGGCTAAGTTCTGACTTTTCTCGACTGATTAAAGGAGGAAAGCCGTTAGTTCTATTAACTATTGCAGTAACGATCCTAATCGCCATTCAAAATACTGTCGGCATGAGTATGGCTGTCATGATGAATGAAAGTCCATTTATTGGCTTAATTGCAGGTTCAATTACTCTAACAGGTGGTCATGGTAATGCCGGAGCATGGGGCCCTATTCTCGCTGATAAATATGGTGTAACAGGCGCCGTTGAATTAGCGATGGCTTGTGCAACACTTGGATTAGTGTTGGGTGGTTTAGTTGGCGGCCCTGTTGCCCGTCATCTTTTGAAAAAGGTCTCTATTCCTAAAACAACCGAGCAAGAGCGCGACACTATCGTTGAAGCTTTTGAGCAACCAAGCGTCAAAAGAAAAATCAATGCAAATAACGTTATTGAAACCATTTCAATGCTGATTATCTGTATTGTTGTTGGTGGCTATATCAGTGCATTGTTTAAAGATACTTTTCTGCAACTGCCTACTTTTGTCTGGTGTTTATTTGTCGGTATTATTATCCGTAATACACTGACTCATGTATTTAAACACGAAGTGTTTGAGCCGACCGTCGATGTATTAGGTAGCGTTGCTTTATCGCTTTTCTTGGCAATGGCGTTAATGTCATTAAAATTTGGTCAATTGGCAAGCATGGCAGGGCCAGTATTAATTATCATTGCTGTACAAACTGTTGTCATGGTGCTATTTGCCTGCTTTGTCACCTTCAAAATGATGGGCAAAGATTATGATGCTGTCGTGATCAGCGCGGGTCACTGTGGCTTTGGTATGGGAGCAACACCAACAGCAATTGCGAATATGCAAACAGTCACAAAAGCATTTGGACCATCACATAAAGCTTTCCTTGTCGTTCCTATGGTCGGTGCCTTTATTGTTGATATTTCAAACAGTATCTTAATTAAAATATTTATTGAAATTGGTACATACTTTACCTAATAGCTACACACTACTCGGCGTACTTCTCCTAACAATTTATTATAGGGCAGTATGCCGAGCCGCTTTCTTACCCCGTATATTCCCCTAGTCAATCTATTTAGCTTGCACGTTTACGAATTAATTCTCGTGACAACTAAACCAAAATTTGAATTATGACGAGTATATCTGATTATTTATACTTTATTCGTTAGAATAGTCCGTAGAAATAAATAATCAGTAGGCTACATGGAATGAAATTAAGACATCTCGATATCTTTTATGCTGTAATGACTTGTGGTTCCTTAACGCGTGCGGCTGAAGTTTTACATATTTCTCAACCCGCGGCGAGTAAAGCACTCAAACATGCTGAGCACTGAGAGATCCCCTCATAATTTCCCCAAAACGTAACCATGTGTGAATAGATTTTGAGTAAGCAGGGTTGCAGCCACGAGTGAGTCTTCCCTTGTTATTGTGTAGCCAGAATGCCGCAAAACTTCCATGCCTAAGCGAACTGTTGAGAGTACGTTTCGATTTCTGACTGTGTTAGCCTGGAAGTGCTTGTCCCAACCTTGTTTCTGAGCATGAACGCCCGCAAGCCAACATGTTAGTTGAAGCATCAGGGCGATTAGCAGCATGATATCAAAACGCTCTGAGCTGCTCGTTCGGCTATGGCGTAGGCCTAGTCCGTAGGCAGGACTTTTCAAGTCTCGGAAGGTTTCTTCAATCTGCATTCGCTTCGAATAGATATTAACGGGGTCTGACGCTCAGTGGAACGAAAACTCACGTTAAGCAACGTTTTCTGCCTCTGACGCCTCTTTTAATGGTCTCAGATGTCCTTTGGTCACCAGTTCTGCCAGCGTGAAGGAATAATGGCCGAGCATATTGATATGTCCGTGGCAAAGCGGGGAGAGGCGTGCGATATCTTCATCATTCAGTGTTTCACCCTGCGCCCGGAGATGATCCAGGGCTGCCTGCATATAAATAGTGTTCCATAACACGACGGCGTTAGTGACCAGCCCCAGTGCGCCCAGTTGATCTTCCTGACCGTCGGTATATCGTTTTCTTATCTCACCTTTTTGACCGTGACAGATGGCTCTGGCAACGGCATGGCGACTTTCTCCCCGATTAAGCTGGGTCAGAATGCGCCGGCGGTAATCTTCATCATCAATATAATTAAGCAGATACAGCGTTTTGTTGATGCGCCCCACTTCAATGATTGCCTGAGTCAGTCCGGAAGGACGTTCACTTTTCAGCAATGAACGGACCAGCACTGAAGCCTGTACTTTGCCCAGCTTCAGGGAGCCAGCGGTCCGGATCATTTCGTCCCACTGAAGGACTATTTTTCGGGGATCTGATTGCCCTCTGGCAATATCATTCAGCACGCCATAGTCGGCATCATGGTCCATTCGCCAGAAAACCGAAGCACCGGCATCAGCCAGGCGTGGAGAAAACTGGTATCCCAGCAGCCAGAAAAGGCCAAAGACAAGTTCGCTGGCACCTGCTGTATCGGTCATAATTTCGGTTGGATTCAGCCCGGTCTCCTGTTCCAGAAGACCTTCCAGCACAAAGATAGAGTCCCTCAGCGTCCCCGGTATAACGATGCCATGAAAGCCGGAATACTGATCGGACACAAAGTTGTACCAGGTGATCCCTCTGTTATTACCAAAGTATTTGCGGTTCGGTCCGGCATTGATTGTTCTGACTGGCGTAACAAAGCGCATTCCATCTGCAGATGCCACTTCTCCTCCACCCCATATCTGTGCCAGTGGCAGCGTTGCCTGAAAATCAACCAGTCTGGCATTAGCGCTGGTGATAGTTTCAGCCCGCAGATAGTTCGCTTTTGTCCAGTTCAGCCGGTGTCGGGTCAGTGCAGGAACATTTGATCTGATCAGTGGTTCCAGACCGATATTGCAGGCTTCAGCCATCAGCACGGCGCTGATGCTGACGGGCAGATCATCAACTCTGGCACTGGCTTCACTAGCATGGAAAAACTCATCAGCAAATCCGGTATGGGCGTTAATTTCGAGCAGCAACTCCGTTAAATCCACCGGAGGGAGTAGATCACTGATCATTTTGCTCAGTCGTTTCAGACTGTCCGGCTCATCAAGACTGGCGAGGGGAGAAATTGTCAACCGGGGCTTCGGGCCAGAAACATCGAGTTCGACAGCCTCATTTTCGCAAAGACGTGCAGCAACCTGTCTGTAACGACTATCAAGCTGATGACCCAGAGATTTTATTGCTTCCTGCGGGTCTGTCGGGTGCCCCAAAGAACGATAAACCTTAATCCGGTTTGCCTGC
Source organism: Gilliamella sp. B3022 (assembly GCF_028751545.1). NCBI lineage: Bacteria > Pseudomonadati > Pseudomonadota > Gammaproteobacteria > Orbales > Orbaceae > Gilliamella > Gilliamella sp. B3022. Next base: position 2,490,624 of record NZ_CP071867.1, on the reverse strand, counting down.
CAGTCAGCACCCTGTAGTAATCTTGCACGAGGATCTCCCCACCGGTTACTGCCGGTAACGTAGACATCCCTCCGCCTCAGACTATCCTGCAGTTTACTGAGAAAGCAGAGCGTGTATCCCCTGCGGGTGATATGTTTTTCCTTGTTAATCACCAGCCGTTTCCATGACCGACTGATAATTTCCGTTGGTGCGTCGTCAAAAAACTGCCGCCGTGAGCTGAACTCCCGGCTGAGGTAGTCACAGGCATTCAGAGTGGTAACCCCGGCAGGTGCGGATGAAAATTTAACGGTATTCAGCAGATGGGGCAGGAAACGACGAACGCGCCCGTACTGCTCCACCATTTCTTCATGAAAATTATCGTCTGAGGGCCGGGCAATTTCACGGACAAGCGTGATGATTTCAGCCAGCTTTTGCCTTGGGATGTAGCTGAACACCTCAGCACGAATCGATTCGTCCGGTGTTTCTTCTTTCAGCAGGTACGAACATGCGCTGGCGAGCGCCAATGCAGATTTATCCAGATCCTTCAGCGAGCGGAGCCGTTTTTTCTGCCCAATCTTTCTGGCGTCACGGATGATAACGGCCAGCATGGCGTCCAGAACGTCCAATGCATCATCCAGCGCCAGCGTTTCCCATGCAAGGACAAAGGCAACCAGAACCGCCATCCTTTTCTGCGGTGACATCCTGGCAATATTGAACACCGAAGTCATACCAGCATAACGTGCGAGATTTTTCAGGCGCACAGCCGGGAGTGTACTCAGGTTTTCAGCATGCAGGCCAAAATCGTTCAGAGTTTTCCAGCGTTCAATTGCTTCATTAAACGCCGGACCACTGATGGTCACAGGGCCCTTTTTCAGTGATTCCAGTAAAGACAGGCGGCTGCAATCAGTTGGCCCCAGCAGCATCTCCAGCTGTGAACGCTGTTCGGCTGACGGTATCAGTGCCAGTTTGTTCCACAGGCGCAACGTCGCCTTTTCCCTTACCTCTGAAATCAACCGGGTCAGCGTAGTGGCTCCGGGGAGAATAATACGATGTTGCATAAGCCACCCTGTCGCCAGATCGAAAAGCAGGCCAGGACGTTCGTTGCTTATCCAGCTCCGGGTATATAAAAGACGGGTAAGGCGAAATGTCCAGGGCCAGGCAAATTCACGATACTGATAGTGCTGACGTATCAGCGCTGCATGCTCACGGCGGGTATTTTCCCTCTGACCGTATTCTGCAAGAACGGTGATATCACGAATCCCGAGCTGTCTGGCGGTAAAATGCCGGACGCCGGAAGGAATATGATTCATATCGGTGAGGAAGGTGCCCAGAAAACGGACACATCCAATTTGCAGGGCAATGCCCAGACGGTTGTGATCACCTCTGCTTTTTCCGATAAATTCCTTGTCTGCTTCATCAAGGTGAAAATATCGTGCCAGCTGAAGCTCATCCGGTTCACCGGTGAATCTGCCATAGCTTTCAGTCTGCTCAGTGGTCAGAAAGTCAACGGGCATATCGGCCTCCCTGCCTGACGGGCATTTAGTAACATTTTTGCAACCGTACGAAATGTTATAAATTATCGGACATCGTAAAACTGTTACATTAATATGTCTATTAAATCGTAAATTTGTAATAATAGACATGAGTTGTCCGATATTCGATTTAAGGTACATTTTTATGCGACTTTTTGGTTACGCTCGGGTCTCAACCAGTCAGCAGTCTCTTGATCTTCAGGTCAGAGCACTCAAAGACGCAGGTGTGAAAGCAAACCGTATATTTACCGATAAGGCATCCGGCAGTTCAACAGATCGGGAAGGGCTGGATTTGCTGAGGATGAAGGTGGAGGAAGATGATGTCATTCTGGTTAAGAAGCTCGACCGTCTTGGCCGCGACACTGCCGATATGATCCAACTGATAAAGGAATTTGACGCTCAGGGCGTGGCAGTCCGGTTCATTGATGACGGGATCAGTACCGACGGTGATATGGGGCAAATGGTGGTCACCATCCTGTCGGCTGTGGCACAGGCTGAACGCCGGAGGATCCTAGAGCGCACGAATGAGGGCCGACAGGAAGCAAAGCTGAAAGGAATCAAATTTGGCCGCAGGCGTACCGTGGACAGGAACGTCGTGCTGACGCTTCATCAGAAGGGCACTGGTGCAACGGAAATTGCTCATCAGCTCAGTATTGCCCGCTCCACGGTTTATAAAATTCTTGAAGACGAAAGGGCCTCGTGATACTATAGGTTAATGTCATGATAATAATGGTTTCTTAGACGTCAGGTGGCACTTTTCGGGGAAATGTGCGCGGAACCCCTATTTGTTTATTTTTCTAAATACATTCAAATATGTATCCGCTCATGAGACAATAACCCTGATAAATGCTTCAATAATATTGAAAAAGGAAGAGTATGAGTATTCAACATTTCCGTGTCGCCCTTATTCCCTTTTTTGCGGCATTTTGCCTTCCTGTTTTTGCTCACCCAGAAACGCTGGTGAAAGTAAAAGATGCTGAAGATCAGTTGGGTGCACGAGTGGGTTACATCGAACTGGATCTCAACAGCGGTAAGATCCTTGAGAGTTTTCGCCCCGAAGAACGTTTTCCAATGATGAGCACTTTTAAAGTTCTGCTATGTGGTGCGGTATTATCCCGTGTTGACGCCGGGCAAGAGCAACTCGGTCGCCGCATACACTATTCTCAGAATGACTTGGTTGAGTACTCACCAGTCACAGAAAAGCATCTTACGGATGGCATGACAGTAAGAGAATTATGCAGTGCTGCCATAACCATGAGTGATAACACTGCGGCCAACTTACTTCTGACAACGATCGGAGGACCGAAGGAGCTAACCGCTTTTTTGCACAACATGGGGGATCATGTAACTCGCCTTGATCGTTGGGAACCGGAGCTGAATGAAGCCATACCAAACGACGAGCGTGACACCACGATGCCTGCAGCAATGGCAACAACGTTGCGCAAACTATTAACTGGCGAACTACTTACTCTAGCTTCCCGGCAACAATTAATAGACTGGATGGAGGCGGATAAAGTTGCAGGACCACTTCTGCGCTCGGCCCTTCCGGCTGGCTGGTTTATTGCTGATAAATCTGGAGCCGGTGAGCGTGGGTCTCGCGGTATCATTGCAGCACTGGGGCCAGATGGTAAGCCCTCCCGTATCGTAGTTATCTACACGACGGGGAGTCAGGCAACTATGGATGAACGAAATAGACAGATCGCTGAGATAGGTGCCTCACTGATTAAGCATTGGTAACTGTCAGACCAAGTTTACTCATATATACTTTAGATTGATTTAAAACTTCATTTTTAATTTAAAAGGATCTAGGTGAAGATCCTTTTTGATAATCTCATGACCAAAATCCCTTAACGTGAGTTTTCGTTCCACTGAGCGTCAGACCCCTAAGCCAATTTTTTTTAAAAAATCAAAAAAGATTTAATTGATGTTTTTTTCATATTAATCATTATAGTAGAAATCCGGTTCAAAACTGGAGAAAAAACATGCGAAAGCATCCTAACATAATTCTTTCAATAGTTGGTTTATCTTTATTGTTAAGCTCTGATTTGGCTGTAGCAAACGAAAAAGAAGAACTCGCATTAGTGTTAAAACAACTCAAACAAGTTAAACAATCTTTACTTAAAAGTGAAATTGTTTCAGGAACCGAGCAATCAGAACGTTATCATTTTAACTATAAAGCAATACAAAATGATATTGATCATGTCATGCAAGGTATTGAAAGCTACATATCCCCGACAAGATCTCAACCTCGTTCGCTTAACTTTCCAGTGATTGAAGGCGAATATCAAAATGAATGATATGAGCGAAAAAACACTTAAGGCTTTTGAAGATGGTGCAACATTCACAATGGATCAATCCTTCAATTTTTTTGGTGCAATATGTATCGGTATAGCTCTATTTATAGTAGCTATCATTATTTTTTGTCTCTTAAAAGGTTTAGGGAATGAAGGTCTAAAGATTGATGAGTTGCCATCAGTTATTATTCGAGCTGTTGTTTTTGTTTTAATACTGGGATCTTTTATTTATTTTCAATAAAAATTTTTAAGGAGAAAAAATTCATGTTTAAAAAAGCAAAAGAATTATTTCAGATAAAAAGTAAGATCTTTCTATTTGGGTTAGCTTTATGGGGACAACATGTAATGGCAAAAATGCCATCTATAGATGACCCATCACAGGGTAAAAAAGGCGGGCTATTACCCAATATGCAAGCATATATGTATGACGGTTTCGCCGTTGGAGGGTTGATTATCGTTGGCGGTGCTTTTATTGTCGCAGCAAAAAATATCCTAATTGAATATAACAATATCGGCGAGGGTAAAGGCTCGTGGGCAAAATTTGGTACTTTAGTTGTTATAGGTGTTGTATTAGTTGTTGCTTGTATTTGGTTTGCAACATTGGCAGCTGAAACATTGCTAAATTAATAGATAAATAAATAAGATGAAAGATAACGACATTAAAATGCTTCCAGACCGTCTTAATCGGATGCCAGTAGTTTACAAAGGTATGACAGTCCGTGAATTATTATTGATGATTGGAGTTGGTACAATTATTGGTAGTTTGTTAGGAATTATCTTATTTATCTTATTTGGTCGCTGGGTGTTAATTCCCTCAGCGATTGTTTTCATGCCATTGCCAACCCTTTTTTTTGGTGGAAATAAAATCGCTAAATTAAAGCGAGGTAAACCAGAAACTTGGTTTTCACGGTCTATTGATTTGTTTTTCGCAAAGAAAGGATTCAATGGAAATAATCTAATTTTTAATGATGAACAATTTATCGTTAGACGAAAAAAACGAAAATATAATAAGGTAAAACAAAAATGAAATATTTACATGCACTTACTGGGAGAGATAAACACATCCAATCACTGAGATTTGTGATTATTGTATTGCTTGTAATTATTTTAGCTATGGCCTGGGGATGGCGTTCAGCGCCTAAAGATTTGACTATTCATATTCCACCAGATACTCGGTCGGGTAGTACTCGGCTTTGGTCAGATATAGATCCTAGTAACATATACGGATTTGCATTTTATATTTTTCAGCAACTTAATAACTGGCCAAGCAATGGAGAAATTGATTATAAACGTAATATAAATAAGCTCACTCCGTACTTAACACCACAATGCAAGGTGGTACTATTGAATGAATATGAAGAAAGACGACAGGGCGGTGAACTAAGAGAGCGCGTTAGAAATGTAGCTGAAATTGACGGACGTGGAATTAATTCAGAGATCAAAAATTATCAAACGAATCAGTTTGAGCCAAGAGTACAAATTTTATCGGATAAAGCGTGGATTGTAACATTCGATTTATATATTGATGAATATTACAAAGGGGAAGCCGTTAAACGAGCAATGGTTCGTTATCCACTTAGTGTTGTTAAAAGTGATACAAATCCTGAAGAAAACCCTTGGGGTTTAAAGCTTAATTGTTATGCAAGCCAACCTTTAAGACTTACGTCGTCTGTAGGAGAACACAATGAATAATCAGATGATTTTAAAACTTCCTCAATTGATCATGACATTATTGATTTTTGTATTGTCAATTAATAATGCTATAGCTGTTGAATTAATTACATGGGACAGAACACCTATCAAAATTACTATTAATCAGAATGATGAAAGAATGGTAATTTTAGAAAGAAATATATCAGTCGGATTACCCATATCGTTACAAGCTAAGCTCCGAGTACAAAGCCTAGGCGGGGTTTTATATTTAAAAAGCAATGCGCCATTTACTGAAACTCGATTAATGCTAAAAGATCTCGAGTCTGGTGAAATAATTTTAATTGATCTTACAGGAAATGGACCATCCAAAAAGAAATTAGAAACAATTAAAATCACGACTGAAGATGAAGCTAATTTAAAAAAAATAGAAGAAAATTATACAACTGTACATGATGAACAAGCATTACCTACTCCAGTTTTGCTTACTCGATATGCAGCACAAAATTATTATGCCCCCTTGCGAGCAATTGAAAAAGTACCTGGTATTAAACAAATTTCTATGTCTTTGCCTCCAATATTAACCAGGCTTGTGCCACAACTTCCTATTACTGCTGAGCCTAAATCAGTGTGGAGGCTAAAAAATTATGAAGTTGTAGCCATCAAATTAGTTAATTATAGCAAAGGTTATGTCAATTTAGATGCAAGGCTGTTGCAGGGTAATTTTTATTCAGCAACATTTCAACACAATATATTGGGTCCTCAAGGGGAACCTGCTGATACCACTATGCTTTATATTGTTACTAAAGGTAAAGTAATCAATGCATTTTTACCTGAATTAAATGGTAGAGGGGAATAATATGGCAACAATCAAAGGTAATAAATTGTTACCAATTATCGTTGGTAGTTTAATCCTAGTGGGGATTTTTATTGTAGTCATTTCGAATAAAAATAAAAAACAAGCATCATCAGTAACTGATGAAATCGTTGAAATAGCAGATTTGAATGAAGAAGATTTATCTGTACTAGGCATTACTGGGGATACTGAAAAAGATACAGTTCAGACTTTAGTGACGCTAGTTAAGACGTTAAAAAAGGATCAAGCTGATATAGTAAAAGAAATTAAAAATTTAAAATCTGAAAATGAAAATTTGAAAAAAACAAGAGTACCACAGTATAAGATAGAACCTCCATCAAATGATTCCAAATCTAATGAGCCTTCAGAGCTAGAAAAAAAAGTTTCAATTCTGACAGATAAGCTTAATAAATTAACAACAACCTCAACCATATCTAGTTCTAATGAAACGGTTGATTCAAAATCAGTTTCAATCCCAATAGGAAGAGGACAAGCAAGTCAGTCAAGTAGTAATGTTGATATATCTAATAGTGATGAAATTCAATGGGTTAATCCTGCTGACCAAATTGTTAGTAGTAAAGGTAGAAGTGCGCCGGAATTTCAGTTCCCGTCCAGTTTTAATGGGAAGGACCCAATTCGTTCAAAATTGAAAGATCATAAAGATAATATCAATCAGCCTATTGGCGAGCGAAAAGAAGAAAAAGATCTTCAACCATTTTATACAGTACCTGTAAATTCAACTCTAATCGGCTCTGTTTCAATGACAGCGTTACTTGGACGAGTTCCTATTGATGGTGTTGTATCAGATCCGTATCCGTTTAAAGCCGTGATAGGGCGAGATAATTTAATTTCAAATGGAATTGAATTACCACATGTTGAAGGAGCAATTGTTTCTGGGACTGCATCCGGTGATTACGTTCTATCTTGCGTAAGAGGTAACGTTAAATCAATTACATTTGTTTTTGATGATGGGCGAATTATCACTATTCCTGACTCAAAAAATAATGGCAATAAAGATGAAAGTATTGGGTGGTTATCTGATGAATATGGTATTCCATGTGTTTCAGGTGAAGTCAAATCTAATGCCAGCCAATATTTATCAACTGTAATAGGGTTAGGTACAGCAGCAGCAGCGGCAGATGCAATGGCACAACAAAATACTACTGTTGTAACAGATGGATCAAATGTTACCAATGCCGTTACTGGTAATAATGGTCAATACGTTTTAGGAAAAGGACTGAGTGGAGGAATTAATCAGACGATTGATTGGTTAAATAAACGCTATGGGCAAACTTTTGATGCAGTTTATGTTCCACCAGGTAAAGAAATTGCCATTCACATTAATAAGGAGCTACAAATTGATTATTTATTTGATGGCAGACTTGTTGATTATGAGATGAATACTAAAAAAATTGGAGTGCTTGATTAATGAAACAGAAACAAAAAAAAATGACTATTCTTTTATTAACTTTTGTCACAGCTCTATTTTTATCTGGTTGTAGTACTTCAAAAGAAAAAATGTTTCCACATAGCAGTGAGACAATGAGTGATATTTACAATAAAAAAACAGGAGGAGGTGCTTCTCAATTGTTTGATAATCGACTTCAACTTAGACGAGAAGTTGATAATTTAACCCAAAATGTTGAAATGATGACTCATACACGAACAGCAGAACAAGAAATTAATAATCTCTTTCAACGTTTACCGAACCCCGATTTAGTTATGTATGTCTATCCTCATTTGACTAATGGGAAATTACCCGTACCAGGATATTCAACTGCATTCTCATTCTATGGCGATGTGCAATATGCTATGCCTGGTGAAAGAGTGGATAATTACTATGGTGAAAGAGTGGAGAATTACTAATGAAATTATTTAGTAAGAAAAAAGGTTTACAAAAAGAAATTCAAGTAAGTGATAAACCTAAAAGGCAAGGCAATTTGACTCATAGGCATAAAAAAAACTTCATTTATGCCAGTAATGGGAAGAAATCAATTATTGATTATTTACCTTGGGTTGAATTTGATGAGGTTCACAATTCAATTTTACTTGAAGATGGTCGCTCTGTTGGTGCGGTATTTGAAATTATTCCGTATGGCACTGAAGCAAAATCAATATCTAAACTTCGTGATATAAGTGATATTGTAACAAATAGTATCGAGGATACTTTTGATGAAAGAGATACTAATCCATGGATCATACAATATTTTTGTCAAGATGAGGATAATTTGCAAGATTATATCTCTTTATTAAGACAATATCCTAAACCACATGCTAAAGAAACTGAATTTACAAAAAAATGGCTAAGCATAATGGAAGCGCATCTTGATAATATTACTAAAAAAGATGGGCTTTTTTTTGATAATACAGTTACTAAAACACTTTGGCGAGGACAAATTAGAAAAACTCGGCTGGTTATATATCGATATCTCGGTACCAAAGAACGTGAAGATTTAAATCCACAAGAATCACTTGATATTGTTTGTAATAATTTGACACTTGCGTTGAAAGGAGCAGGAATTGTAGTCAATAGATTGGGAAAAAATGAGGTTTCTCGTTGGTTAGCTCAAATATTTAATCCCTCACCGTTACAAGGTGGAAAAAACTTTATTAAGCAGTTGATGGATGAGCAAAAACAGATTGATGAGTTACCTATAATTACTGATTTTGCAGAAAACCTTTTTTATAGTGAGCCAGAGATTAAAGAAGGTTACTGGCATTTTGATAATACACCACATGCGGTTGTTGTTGTCGATAGATTAAAGCTTCCCCCCAAGATTGGCCATATTACAGGTGAGACAAGTAAAGCCGATGGAATAAATGCGCTTTTTGATGTATTGCCAGAATCAACAATGATGTGTTTAACAATTGTAACTCATCCTCAAGATAAACTAGAAGATCATATCAATTTTATTCGTGGTAAAGCGATTGGTGAGAATGCTGAATCTTTGTCTGTTAAAGAAGATTGTGCTGAAGCTATGGAGTATATTCGTCAACGTAAAAAAATGTATTACAGCTCTGTTGCATTTTATGTTAAGGATTCAAGTATAAGTGGATTAAAACGTAGAATACAAGCACTGAGTTCAGTACTCAACAACAATGGTCTTGTCACAGTAGCTGAAGCTAATGAAGTTGCTCCTGCTTCCTCGTTTTTACGATGGTTGCCGATGAATTATAACCCTCAAAATGACCCACAACGATTATACGTTAAATTTAATTGGTGCAAACATTTGGCTAATTTATTACCTGTTTTGGGAAGGAGCACTGGAACAGGTCATCCAGGCGTAACTTTTTTTAATCGAGGAGGTGAGCCGTTAAGCTACGATCCTATGGTTGATAAAGCTCAAAATGGTCACAAACTTATTTTAGGTCCAACCGGTGCAGGTAAATCAGCAACACTAAATATCGAAATAGCTCAGCTTGTTGCTATGTATCGTCCACGAATGATTATTGTCGAGACGGGTAATTCTTTCGGCCTTCTTGTTGATTTTATGGAGCAACAAGGAGTAAGCGTTTATCGAGTTTGTTTAAAACCAGGAAGCGGTGTAGTGCTTAATCCATTAGCTGATTCTCATTTAATTTTACAAAATAAAGATATTCAGTTTGAAATCGATGAAAACAATTTGAGTGATGATATTGTTAGTGAAGCACTTGAACAAAATGATGATGAAGATGCACAACGAGATGTGCTTGGTGAAATAGAAATATCTATACGTTTAATGATCACAGGTGGAGAAGAAAAAGAGGATGAGTTGCTTCGTCGTTCAGATAGGGCAATGATTAGACAGGCTATCGTTATGGCCGCTCAAGTTGCATATGCAGAAAAACGGCAAGCTATTCCAAGTGATGTTCAAGATGCATTATTTTCTTTAAGTAAAGATGTAAATTTACCAGAAGCTCGGCGTGCAAAAGCATATGAAATGGCTGAATCATTAAGTATGTTCACTCAAGGATTTGAAGGTGAAATATTTAACCAACAGGGAACATCTTGGCCTGATGTTGATGTGATTCATGTCGATTTAGCGACTTTTGCCCGTGAAGGTTATGAGGCTCAATTATCAATTGCATATATTTCTCTAATTAATCACATAAATAATATGGGGGAACAATATCAACATCAATCAAGAGCTATCGTTAATATTACCGATGAGTCACATATTATTACCGTAAAACCACTTACAGCAGCCTATTTAACAAAAGCGTCAAAAATGTGGCGTAAATTAGGAGTATGGTTGTGGTTAGCAACTCAAAATATGGAAGATTTTCCTGATGCTGCATCAAAGTTGTTATCGATGATAGAGTGGTGGGAAATGTTAGTAACAGAATCATCTGAAGCAGAGAAGATACGTCGTTTTAAAGCATTAACAGATGAACAAATTTCAATGATCACTTCTGCTTGTAAATCTGCTCGTCAGTACACCGAGGGCGTTGTGTTATCAAAAAATGTAGAATGCCTTTTCCGAATCGTTCCCCCAAGCCTTTTTTTAGCACTAGCTATGACCGAAAAGGATGAAAAAGCGGAGAGAATGAAACTAATGAAAGAATTTAATATCAGCGAACTAGATGCTGCTATTAAAGTATCTGAAAAATTAGATGAAGCTCGAGGTATTAGTTCACGAATATCTAAGGATTCATAATGAATGATAATACTTTTTTATTTAATGCAACTTCATTAAAAAAATCAAATATTAATCTTGTTCATAGTAAAGATTTTGAAGAATTCAGTTTTGAATTATTAGGAAAAATTGGGGACATAATTTCGACTAAATTACGTTTGTGCCGTATACCTGTAGATGATCATACCAAATTTGAAATACTGTATAAACAATATGCTTTAATCGCTTTTGAAGGAAAAAAATCAGCGTGTTTAATTGAAGTATCATGCAATCCTAATTTAAATAAAATCCATTGGCCACAATTAGCTGATATTGAAACAGGGAAACGTCTATGTATTGATGTTGTTGACTGGATTGATGCATTTTTGCTTATTAAACATTTAATGACTTTAACTGTGGGGGCTGATGCATGAAACGTATATTAGGACTGATTGTATTTGCAAGTTTTCAATGTATTGGGGCAGATATTCATAGTATTGATGTTTTCGTTAATCATGAGCAAATAAGTCAAATTAAAAATTGTCATGATAATTGTCAAATTTATGATTTAGATGGTACAGAAATTCTTTTGAATTCTTTTTTTGGTGAGTTATCTAGTGATATTAATGATGCTTATTCGGATGTTGAGAAAAAATTGAATTCTTCAGAGTGGAAAACGTATGAATCTAAAATAATTGAAGCCCAAAAAACGGTTATAAAAGCATTTAATCTTGGTATAAAAAAATACCCTGCAATTGTTATTAATGAAAAAAATGTGATTTACGGAATAACAGATGTGGCACGTGCAATTCATGATTTTAATGAGGGGAAATAATGATAAAAAAAATAAAATTTAGTTTACTTGGACTCATAATTACTATGCCGAGTTTTGCCACTTATATTAGTACTCAACAAATAGTTCAATCAGCTCTCTCAACTAGTTGTACTGAATATAAAATTGCAGGGACATGTTTTTGGCTTTTTTGCTCATACGGATGCAAAATCAGAACATCTGTAAAAGTGAAGCATTATATTCCTGATGTTGTTATGTCTACATATGAACAACCATTTAAAAATCCTTGGACTGAAATTAATACAATCACATCATCAGCAAGTTCATTAGTAGGGTCAAATATTCAAGGAGGAGGGGATACAAATAATCGTCAAGCAAATAATCGAACAAAAATTCGTTTTAAAGATGTTCAAGCTATTGGGCATCCAGGCGGTGCTGCTTTTTCTCAAATGCTGTCAGGTATGGGCTACTACTGTGATAATGGGGTAACGCCATTTTATCCTTATTTCGTGAGTGAACTTGATTTTATTGCATGGCGATTAGCACTTGTTGAATCAGTATATCCAGAGGCATTGTCTCCAGGCGTACGAGAGATTGGTAATTCCTCTAATATGTGGGGAAATATTTATCCAAGAGCAGGGGCGGTTACGCAAAATGATGATTTTAAAGCAGGGGCTGTGGTGGTTCAACGTGGTGCTGATGTACTGACTAATAGTAATTCATTACATATTGTTCAAAATTATACTAAGCGCAAAAAAGATGGTTTTTGGCCACCGGCTCCTGTTAAAGAAAATACAAAAAATCATAAATGGCAACAACTGGCACCAACATTGAATATGTCATGTGGCATTTTTCCAAATATTGATGATACAGCTAGTATTGATGGGGCCTATGTTTATGCTTTGTGGAGACCGTATGCATGTTGTAAGAAACGAGGGCAAAAATTTTTATACAGTATTGATTCTGGGGGATGATATGGCAAAAAAAACAACAATAACTATAACAACATTATTACTAACAATTAGCGCATATAGTTACGCTAATTCAACTGGGGGGATATCTGATAGCCTTTATTATCGTATCGGAGGTGGTTCAGTAAAGGGATCTACATATACATTTGATAAACCCAAATCGATTATAAATATGGGCAAATGGAACTCAAGTTTGATGTGCGGTAATTTTGATATTAGCTCAACAATTTCAAATCAACTTAACGGTGTGACAGATGGTTTTAACAATATTATGAGTGAGGTTATTAACAATGCTAAAGGCGCAGTGGCCAGTTTGCCCGCTTTGATTATTCAACGCTCTAATCCTCAGCTTTATGATTTGTTGACAAACGGGGTGTTACAAGCAAAGTTAGATTATTCCGATATTAAGACTAGCTGTAAGCAACTAGCTGAAAAGATGACTGATTATTCAGATTCTGCAAGTTTGGTTCAATCTGCTAAGGCCGAAAATATGGCCGAGATGTTGAATGGAAAGAAAGTTGATGCTATTAGAGTTGATAAACAAATTGATAATGAGGCCGGAAAAAATGGTATCTCTTGGATAGGAGGATCAAAAAGAGGCGGAAAGGGACAACACCCCATTAACATAACTAGTGATGTCGCATTAGCTGGATATAACTCATTGATTAATAGAACAGTTACAGATACAACACCTGTTAGTAATGCGCAAGATAAGGGAGGAGTATATAGAACATGGAATAAACCAAGTGACGCACAAGTTTGGTTAACTGATGTAATCGGTGAACGAACCATGATAACTGATAGTGAAAATAAAAATGATAATGATATAGGAAAACCAGGTACAGGTTTGAACCCTAAAACTCAAGAATACTATGAACTCTATTATAAAAAATTAGTTGATCTAGTAAATGGCACAAAACCAATTAATAAAGCAGAATTGGAATCATTGGAAGGGAGTTCAGTGAATGTAACTCGGAGCGTAATTGAAACTTTACGAGAGGATAATGAAAGAGTCGTGCTAGTGAGCCGTTTAGCTAGCGAGATGGCGTTGTCTAGAACTATTGAAGAGGCAATGATGGCAAGACGTATTATTTTAGCTGGACGTAAAGAGCCAAACATCGCAAAAAATGAGCAAGCCCAATCTAAAATTATAGATCAAATCGATGAGCTGGATATGGAGCTGAATCAAATTAAATTAGAGTACGATATGCGTAAATCTATTGCTGGAAATACTTTATTAGTCATACAAGAGCGAAAATTGCAAAGGCAACAAGGCATTATTTTTCCAATCGACAGTCATGAATCTTTTGATGCAAATAAATAATGGGCTAAATATGAATAAGAAAAAAGCTATTAAATTTGTCATTTCTCTTTTTATTTTACTTGGGTTGCTTTGTTGCATAGTATCTATTTTTTCATTTGAAACAGAACATAAAGTTGCTTCCATTAATGGATTTTTGAATAACAATTATTGTTTTTTTCTGGTAATTCGTTTAGTCATTTATTGTTTTATTTATTTTCTTTTATTTAAATTTAAACAGATGATAAAAACCAAAATTAAAAATGAAAAACAGAAGGATTACAACAAGCTATTCTTCAAAACCAGCATTATATGCGTTGTTTTAATTTGTTTTAATGAAACAATGCTCTTTATGCGTTTTATGGGGTAATTAAAATGTCTGCAATGAGTTTTTTTGACTATGTGACATTGTCACTAGCTTGGTTGATTAATAACGGAATATGGAACATTATATCAACATCTGGTATTTTTATTTTGCCATTTATTTTTAAAATGCTTAGCATTCTTATGAAAATTAGAGAAGATGGTGAATTAAAAGGTAAGCATGCAAACGTTATTGTTACTCGATTAGAAACTTACGTTTATATAAGTATGGTTGTAATTTTCTTTGCATGTTATCCCTCAATCCCTCTTGATATTCGAGTATTACATTATGAACATAGCGGATATTCAGCAGTTATAGATGAAGGAAAAATTACACAACAAAAAATGAATTGTTCTTATGCCGAAATATCACCAGAAAATTCATCATTTAAACATAATAATATTCTACTTAGTGGAAAGCAAGTCTATGTACCCATTTGGTGGTACTTTGTACATTCTTTATCTTCTGGTGTTACACAATCTGTAGTTACGACATTACCGTGTAATACGGATTTACGAGAGGTTCGTTCAACAATTTCAGAATTAGCTGTGACAGATCCGATTTTGAAAAAAGAAGCGAATGAGTTTTATTCATTTTGTTTTAACCCGTCTTTTAATAAATTGAGTGCTGAATTACCTAAATTACCAGATGATTTAATCAATGATGTAACATGGCTTGGGTCATCATATTATTTAAATACACCAGGATATTATGATTCTTTTAGAGCTCAGAAACCTCAAAAAGATTGGCCATATGACGAGCAGAGAGATGTCGGTTTAACACCAGGTGATGATTATACTGGTTATCCTTCGTGTAAAGCATGGTGGAGCGATAGTAAAGTTGGATTAAAAAAGAAAATTATTGATAATATTAATCTACAAATCAAGATTGAATCTAATGAAAAATCAAGAACGGGTAATATAAATCCTAACATTAATAAATTTTCATTTTGGGAGTGGATAACAACAAATCAACAAGAAAGAGATGAAATTGTTTTACGTTCGGTTTTATCAGCCAAAAAAATGTTGGCCACCTCCGATTATATGTTCCTTGATTACGGAAATAAAGATCCTTCAGTATCTCAACAAATTGGTAGTGCAATTGCATCTACTGGTGTATTTTTTAAGTCTATGACCACATTCATAGAGGTTGATGCATTAAGACAAGCAGCTCCGATGCTACAGTCAGTATTATTAATGTCTGTAATTATTTTATTACCCATTATCATATTGATTGGAGGGTTTGAGCCTAAAACTGTAATTACGCTAACATTTATTATATTTTCATTGATATTTTTAACATTCGTTTGGGAACTTGCTCGTTTTCTAGACTCTAGACTTATTAATATTATGTATGAAAATAATGCTGTTCAATTTATGACTGATAGGTGGACAAGTGATAAATCTTTAATTGATATTATTACGTCAATAATCTTTATTGGATTCCCTATAATTTTGCTAGGAAGTTTGTCGTGGGCTGGAGTGAAAACGGGCGTAGCAATAAATAGTTTTATGGATAGAAATTCAAGTAAAATGCTAGAGGCAGGTAAGGAGGGAATAAATAAAGCTAAACAAGGTGGTCAAATAGCAACTAAAGTAATAACGAAAGGTAAAAGTAAATAATTAATAGCGTCAAAATAACTGGCATTAAATACTAAATGTCAGTTATTTAAAATAATTACCACTTTATCTCACCATCTTTTGTGTAAGCATGACCATCATCATCGAAATATGCTATTTCATCTTTGTTCTTTTCTTCTTTAGTACTGGTTTCACACCACATATCAAAAAGCTTTACTACAAAAAATAGTAATGCTCCGACAAATGTAAATAACAAAGTTATACATTTGATGAATATCTCAAATCCATCACTATTAAACAGCATTTTATGGCTTGTGTCTGATTGTATTGACTTATCTTTATTTTTCATTGTTATGTCTTTGATTAAAATTTATGCTTTATATATAAAATATATTTTGCTCTGTGTCAATGCAAAATGCTTAAATGGCAAAACAAAGGGTAAAAGGGTAATGGATATTAATGGTAATGGGCCATAATGGGAATGGCCCTACCTTGAAAAGGCTAAAAGAAAAAGGGCATAACATAACTATCTGTTGATTCTGAATTTAATATTGAATTTAGCGAATAATTTGCATTATAATAGAAACTGTTTTCAGCTACTTTTGTAGCAAACAACGAGAAGATGATCGTTAATTCTCAGACGTTGCCAGTGAAATGGAACGTTCCTTTATTAAGGTGATCACATACCATTAGCCAACAAACTCACTACATTCGTAGGTTGGTAGCATCTATTTGATGTTGAGTTCATATAAACTTATCTTTTACTCACCCATAGGGGAATATTTTCTCCTGTGGAAATTATTCTCCTTATTTCACTTAATTAGGAGAATATCCATGTTAACCAACGAATACATACTTCTTTCAACAGAATATTTCCTTGCTTTAGTTAATTGCGAAGCAACTATTCCAGATGATGTATCATTAAGTTCAATTATTCAACAATACTTACATAAGTCTAAATTATAATTTCAACCAAGAGGGGGAGATTTTCACTCCTCTTGGGTGATATCTCCTGATTTTTTTTGAGGAGGGTTATTATGAAATGGTATTCAGAGCATAATATTCATACTAAATCTGAGTTGATTAATTTATTAATTGCTCCTGTGTATAGTAAATATTATGAAGAAAAAACATTGCAATTTTATGTTTGTAATGACTATGTTCATGGTTTAACCATATTATGGTCATTAATTGAATTTAATGTTACAAATGATTATCAAAATATTTTACTAGCGGGTAAATATTGTTATATAAAATGTAATTTGATCAAAAAAATTAACGAGGCTTGGAGCTATTCATTTTATTGTGAATCATCTTTTCCTCCATATAATTCATGTCCACTTAATTATCTTGAATTAGCTAATTTTGAAGTAAATCAAGAATGGCGTACTCAAGTTAGAAATTATCATCAACTACAAAAATAGTTTTCCTATTTAAACCAGCTCACCTCATGACATGATGAAAGAGGTAATGGTTTTTACTTTTTATCCTGGAGCATTAATATGATATCAATACCTGGTGAATTAGTGATTACGACCAGAACGGGTAAATATGGCAATTTCAATGTTGCAAAGCTTTTTACGTCCATCGGTGAATTTTCTTTAAAAGATAATAAACTTTTGGATCAGTATGAAGCTGGTAAGTATGAAGGGTCATTTGTTATTAAACAAATCAAATCTTCTTCATATAGTTATGGCAACCGCGTTGTTATTGAATGTTGTGCATATATTGAAGATATGGATCTAGTTAATTCATTTAACTTGGATGAAACAGATTCAGAAATAATACATATATCAGAAGACCCTATTTGTCAAAGAGAGTCATCTGAGGTTCAGAAAGTTAATTCTGAGCATCAATCTGAAGAAACTATGATTATCCATAGTTCAGGTGATGCAGAACTGTTTGGGTTTTTGTGGCCAATAGGTGATCAAGTTAAACTAGATTCAACAGAGGATCGCTTAAAAATACGATCACAGAAAAAACGGTTAATAGAACTTGGTTACTGTTTTGATTATAAAAGCCAATGTTGGAATAAATTGCCAGAACAATTTTAACTTAACTTTTCTATTTATCTCTAGGGAGAACAAGGTCTCTCTAGAGATCGTTTCTCCTTAGGTTGATTATATTGATTTAAGGGGAAACTTTTAATGAGTAACATTCTTATATTACAAGATATACCAGATCTGAAATGTGATTGTTGTATTGCGAATAATGACTCCGAACTGATTTTTTTATCTGTATGGGGAAAAGATACGGCAATGCAGGAGCTCTTTGCAAAACTTACGATTGGCGAAACAACTAAGCATGGTTTGAAGGATATTAAGTTAAATCATCATCGAGTGTTTTTAGCCGAAGGAAAGCATTATGCAAAACGCACATTGAAAGTAACAAAAACATTATTTGGTTCGTTGATTCATGCCTTTATTTTTGATAAACGCATTATTGAACCAAACCGTGATTCAAATTCAATGATTTCTATTTATAAAAAAGAAGATATTTCCACTATATATAATCGTTACTTTGATGCAATTAAAACTCTTTCCTCTGTACCATTTTTAGAACATTGGGCTGACGAAATCGTATCGATTGCTAAACAACAAGGAATGATTAAAGAACATAAAGCAATTGTTGGTGACATTGATGCAACAACAATCATTGTAAACGACACAATATTAACTCAAATCATGAGTCAAAATATTCGTGATGGTATTTTAACTTTATTATAGGAAGTATGTATGGTTGCACTTTTATCACCACGAGTGGCGCATAATTTTGCTAAAAATGGCTATTATCCAACGGATGATGCTACAACAAATGCAATTGTTAGTCATTTTGTAAGAACTGATAATACAGCTATTAGGGTTTTAGATCCTTGTGTCGGAGAAGCTCGAGCAGCAAGTAATATTACGTATTCAATTAGTCATAAGGCAAAACTGTATGGTATTGAATACAATCGATATCGAGCAGATATAGCTGAAAAATATTGTGATGTTCTGTTAAAAAGTGACTTATTTGATACCGTTATTTCACCTAATTCTTTTGGTTTATTATTTTTAAACCCGCCATATGGAAATTTGACAAGTGAACATAATGGAGCAATTACAAATTACCAAAAAGACTACAAACGATTAGAGAAAATATTTTATCGTTTTACTATTCCGTCTCTTCAGTATAACGGTATTTTAGTATTAATAATTCCGTTTACTCAGCTTGATGAGATGCTTTCAAATTGGATTGCGAGTCAGTTCACTGATATTTCAATATTTACAGCTTGTGATAAGCAATTTAACCAAGTTGTTATTTTTGGAAGAAAAGTTCGACAAAATGATATAGCTCTTCAGGAAAAAAATGAAATGAAGGCAAAATTTAAGGCTATTTTTGAAGGAAAAATTGTTCCTGATGAGATTGCTGTGACAGATAAGCCGAATTATCAAATTCCTGAATCAAAAAGTGAAATTAAATCTTTTTATAAGTTATCATTTACTGATGTAGAGTTAGAGCAGGAAGTTAAAAAGATCGGTGGATTATGGAATGACTTTAATCTTTTTTTCAAAAGATGTTGTGAATCTAAACGTAAACCGTTGTGTAAAATGTCCGACTGGCATTTATCTCTAGCACTAGCTGCTGGTGAAATTAACGGTATTGTAAAATCCAATACAGGTAAAACTTATATTATCAAAGGTGATACTTACAAATCAAAGTTGAAAAGTGTTGAAGATACTTTGGATGATGAGGGCCTTGTTGTTGAATCAAAAACAATTTTGACAGATAAATTTATTCCTTCAATAAAAGCGTGGGATTTCACTCCATATTCTGAAACATTTGGTTCGTTATTGGTAATTTCGACTCAAATTAATAAAGTTGATGAATTGGATGAAAATGATGAACATGTTGAAATTATTGAGAATAATCAATCATGCTCAGTTCTTACTGGATTGATTTATTATACACCAGGAATTAAGTTTTTGGCCGAACATGATTGTGATATGGCACTTGCTGTTTCAAAAGCTTTCAGTCGTTATAGAAATGGCGATTGGGGAGATGATATGGACGATAGTGATACAAAATTGAATGATCAAGTATTAAAACAAGGACAAAAAAATGATCGCTTATTTGCAAGTTATAAGCTTTCTGATGATACAAAACTATGGATTATTACTGAATGGCATGATGAACGGGGTTTTATAACTACGTTGATGTTGCCAAATGAATATTAAATCTATATTAATTTAAACATTAACCCATAAGGGATACAATCCCTTTGGGAGCTTGTATCCCTTTTTATTTAAGGATTAAAAATGGAACAAGTAACATCAAATATACAAATTGATTTAAATAGTTTTATTAACGAGTTTAAAGATTCATTATTGGATAGTTTAAATGCATCTAATCCTCCAGTCTATCTTCCGGATGATATGTCATTTGAACGACAATCAATTATGGATCGGCTAAAACGTAAACCTTTTACTGCTCAAGCTCATGTTGTACAGGCTGTTACAAAATTGTTATTAGATCAGAATGAACCCGCTGCGATTATCAATGCAGAAATGGGAACTGGAAAGACAATAATGGCAATTGCTGTGGCAGCAGTACTTCACTATGAAGCCCAGTATCGACGTAATCTGATAATTTCGCCACCTCATCTTGTATATAAATGGCGACGAGAAATTTTAGAAACGATACCAGGTGCAAGAGTATGGGTGTTAAACGGTCCAGATACACTTGTTAAGTTACTCAAATTGAGACAAGAGTTGCGATTGGGTATTACGTCTGATGTGCCAGAATTTTACGTTTTAGGACGTGTTCGTATGAGAATGGGCTATCACTGGAGACATACATTGAAATCAAAGCCTGTTTATCAAAAGCATAACATTCATGATGAACACGGAGAGGTTGCTACAAAATATATCAAGCGTGAATGTGCAGCTTGCCCTGATTGTTTCAATGTTTGTCGTAACGATGAGGGAGAGCCGATACTTTTACATGAGTTTATTTTTCGAGACAAACGCGGAAATTGTGAAAAATGCGGCAGTGCTTTATGGACATTGATGAGAACATCAAATAAATCGAATTCAAGCTTCAGAGACAGGGTTAAAAAATCAATGTGCCAAATTCCTTTTATTGGACCAGTGAAAGCTGAAA
Organism: Gilliamella sp. B3022; assembly: GCF_028751545.1. Classification (NCBI taxonomy): domain Bacteria; kingdom Pseudomonadati; phylum Pseudomonadota; class Gammaproteobacteria; order Orbales; family Orbaceae; genus Gilliamella; species Gilliamella sp. B3022. Next base: position 2,469,568 of record NZ_CP071867.1, on the reverse strand, counting down.
AACTGATAGATCAATTCGGTGATGATTTTCTTTCGGACATGCTTGCGGATAACTCCGCAGATTTTGTTAACCTAATGAATGAAGATGGTGATTTTATCTTCACTGATAGACAAGCTCGAAGAATGGAGAAAGCTTTAGCAAAACTTGAATTCGGATTTGGTGAAGGTTCTTATCAAGCGACTGAGTTTATCAAACGGTATTTACCTCAAGGCTTTTTCGATTTACTGATTGTTGATGAAGGCCATGAGTATAAAAATCAAGGGTCGGCGCAAGGTCAGGCAATGGGGGTACTTGCAAGCCAGGTTAAAAAAATTTTACTTTTAACTGGTACTTTAATGGGCGGATATGCTGATGATTTATTTTTCTTACTTTTCAGGGTATTAACCTCAAAGGTGATTGAAGATGGCTACAAACCCAATAGCAGAGGATCACTTGGTACAGCTGCTATGGAATTTATGCGAGACCACGGAATTATTAAAGATGTTTATACCGAGCAACACGGAGATAGTCATAAAACCGCTAAAGGAAATCAGATCTCACACAGAACACAAAAAGCACCAGGTTTTGGACCGAAAGGCATTTTACGTTATGTGTTACCTTATACTGTATTCCTGAAGCTTAAAGACATAGGAGATAACATTTTGCCTAAATACACTGAAGAATATATTGATATTTCAATGTCTGATGAACAACGAAGTTATTATGATAGCTTATCTAATACATTAAAAAGTGAGTTAAGAAAAGCGCTAGCAAAAAAAGATACTACTCTGTTGGGGGTTGTTCTCAATACATTATTAGCTTGGCCAGACTGCTGTTTTAGAGCCGAAACGGTCATACATCCAAGGACAAAAGATAAAATAGCTTTTGTGCCATCAATATTTAGTAATGGTGATAATAGTGGCTGCTTAATTGATATTTCACCCAAAGAGCAGTATTTAGTTGAACTGTGTTTAGCTGAAAAAGCTCAAGGTCGAAAAGCATTAGTATACGCAACGTATACCGGCACTCGAGACATAACTGGTAGGTTAAAGCAAATTCTTGAGCAAGCAGGATTAAAAACGGCTGTATTGAAAGCTAATGTTTCGCCAGAAAAGCGGGAGGATTGGATTCTTGATAAAGTTGATAGGGATTATGATGTTGTCATAACTAATCCTGAACTTGTTAAAACAGGTCTTGATTTACTCGATTTTCCGACCATTATTTTCTTACAAACAGGTTTTAATGTATATACATTGCAACAAGCAGCCAAACGTTCGTTTCGTATTGGCCAAAAAAATGACGTAAAAGTTATATTTTTGGGCTATGAACGTTCTGCTCAAACAAGTTGTCTTGCGCTCATGGCCAAGAAAATAGCAGTATCACAAAGTACTTCAGGTGAAATGCCTGAATCAGGATTAGATATACTTAATTCTGATGATGAATCTATTGAAGTGGCTTTAGCAAGACAGCTAATTGCAGTATAAAATAAGTGATATAAGATAAAAGCTGGCATGTTATATGTCAGTTTTTGTTATTATAAATCCATTAACAATATGATAAGTAATAATAGTCATAAAATAAAGACTAAATGTGTTATGCACATTTAGTCTTTATACTATAATTAACTTGTTAATTCATTAATATTATCAATAATATGCCCATCAATGTTTAATACTGCTTCTGAGTATAAGTCAAAATAGGCATCATGACCTAACTCTTTAAAATGTTCTAAAAAACAGATCAAAAAGCATTGTTCAAAATTTCCTGATGATAACATTTCTTTGTAGGATGAATTAAAACGAATGGCAATTTTTTCATAAAAATCAGTTTGATATTTACATTGCCATTGTTTTTTCAGCCAATTTTCCATCTTAGACCAGTAAATATTAAATTCAACACCACCAGCATCAGATAATGACTTAATCAAATCATAACGTTGAATATTAGACAAAATATCTTTATCAATTTTTATAATGTCATCTCTAAGATAGAGTTTTCTACTATTCTCAATATACATAATTGTTCTCCTATAGTTTAATTGAAGGAGAACCCTCCATTAGGAGCATCCTCCTAATGGAAATGGTATTGTTGTGTAAAATATCTATAAAGCTAATTCATAACGAGCTAGATTAATGAGTTTATCTATTTCAATATTACGAACAGCTATTAATTTGCGTTTCAGAAATTCGGAAAAACTAGTTGTTTGGTTTAACTGCCAATGAACTAATAGTGCATTTACTAAGCCACTAATCACTATGCTATTAGTAGAATTGTCTATTATTGATGCTCGTTCAACTTTACATGGACGATTATTTATTGCACCATCAATCCAAATTTTACCAAGAAGGTGAGTGATTTTATTTTCAACTTCAATAATTGAATTAAAACTATGCTCAGAATTAATAATCTCAACCTGGTTATTGTCAGTAAAGGTGATTTCTAATTTATATCCATAATTATTTTCAAATAAGTCAATGATGTAATTAATTGTCATGATAATTCTCCTAATGAATTAAAGTAAGGAGAATAATTTCCACAGGAGAAAATATTCCCCTATGGGTAAGTGAATGAAATATCAATTAAATAGATATTTCCTTATGTTGTTTGTAGATTAAGACTATATTGAACACGGAACTAAACGAATTATTTCCGGTTGGTTTGATTTGCTTTTAATTTGCCATAAATCATACTGCGATTGTAATGATAACCACATTCTTGCAGTACTAATACCAGCTTGTTCTAATCGCCAAGCTAATGTCGGCGATATAGGAGCTTTACCGTGTAAAACTCTTGATATTGCTTCACGTGAAAACCCCAAATGTTTAGCAAAATCGGTAATAGTCATATTTAATGTATTAGGTAAAATTTCATCTAATAAAATTTCACCGGGGTGAGAAGGATTAAACATTTCCATAAATGCTCCTAGTGATAATCTTCATAGTCCAGTATAAATACATCGCCATCGTTAAATTCAAAAGTTAATCGCCAATTACCGGATACGGTTAGTGACCAGACATTACTACGATCACCTTTTAGCTGATGACATCGCCATAAATTTCTAATTTCATCTATATCCGAAATTGCATTTAGATACGTTAGCATATGTTTAATTTTTCTTGACTGATCAGCTCTGATACCTCTAGCTGAGCCAGTTTCAAAAAATAACTGTAATCCTTTATGTTTAAAACTTTTTATCATAAGTCAACCTGTGAACAATTACATCACAAATAGTGGGTTAAAGCAACTGATTTTACAATTAAAAAAAGCAAGTTTCCTTGCTTTTTTTATTATTAATCATTATGCAATATTTCTAATTTCTTCGTCAATTTGTTGAGGTTCACTTTGATTTTCTAAATGTTCGATTTTATCCGAATATTTAAGTTCACCATCAATTTTAATACTGGAGATTTTCAATAATCGAGCTTTTAAATTGATTCCAACATCTCCTTTTTTAGACCCAGTCTCGTATGTAAATGTTTCAGCATAGATATCACCAACACAGAAACTTATTAAAATTTTTTTATTAGCTTTTAATGCATCAGTGCATTTTTCAACTAAGGTTTTTGCTTTTTCACCAGTAACGTTACAGTTAATGTAAGTATATTCGGCGTTTTGACAATTACCTCGAAGTGCAGCGATTGTACATGATAAATAAGGGTTACCATTTTTTACTTTAACTTCACGGATTCGGTTTAAATACCCAATTCCAGTTGTATGTAAATCAAAATATTGTTTAGTTACTGTGTTATTAGTTAAGTTAGTCATAATATTCTCCAAAAATAAGTAAATAAAAAGGAGAATTTATGCCCGATAGGGATAAAATTCCCCTATGGGTGAGTAAAAGATAAGTTTATATGAACTCAACATCAAATAGATGTTACCAACCTACGAATGTAGTGAGTTTGTTGGCTAATGGTATGTGATCACCTTAATAAAGGAACGTTCCATTTTACTGGCAACGTTTGAGAATTAACGATCATCTTCTCGTTGTTTGCTACAAAAGTAGCTGAAAACAGAATGATTATACTAGTTGAGTAGAAAATCGCAATAATATCTTTGGATAAAAGTTTATTTTTTTATATTAAATATGACTTACCGAGTTTATAGTGACAGACTACTGATATCGTAAAAATAATAGTGATTATGTTTCATTTAATAAAAAAATTTATTGTCAAAAATAAACCAGAAGACATAGTAACCAATGATATCGCAGGATTAGATGGATGGTATATCCCAAAATCTGCAAAAGAATTGCTTGATACTTCCTTACGGCAAAAGCTTATCTCACTAATTTGGCAACGAGTATCAATTGATCAACAGAGATTCAAAAAGTTATATATGGATGTTATCAATAATTATGTTGAAATAGTGCAGTTACTTCCAGCTTCTGAAGCACATCATCATTCTTACATAGGTGGTATGATTGATCATGGACTCGAAGTTGCAAATTATGCATTAAAGCTAAGACAATCATACTTACTCGGAGCTAATGCAGAAGATATTCCAAGACAAGCTCAAGCTTGGAGTGCCGCAGTTGTCTATGGTGCATTATTACATGATATAGGTAAAGTGGTTGTAGATGTTCATGTTGAAATGAATGACGGTAACATCTGGTATCCATGGCAAAGCAATTTAAATTTACCATACCGATTTAATTACAAAAAAGATAGAGATTATTCTCTTCATCCTTGTGCAGTTACACTTATGATTAAGCGCATTTTGCCTGATGAAAGTATCACTTGGTTATCACAATACCCAGAATTATTTAAATCGTTTTTAAGTTTATGTTCTGGTCACACTGAAAAAGCTGGCGTATTAGCTGAAATTATACAAAAAGCAGATATGTTTTCTGTATCAAATAATCTGGGGGGAGATCCAACAAAAATATTAAGTAAACCAGTATCATTAATGAGTAAAATGATCGTTTCGATAAGATATTTAATTGAATCAGAATTAGTTTTGAATGGTCCAAAAGCTAGTGATGGTTGGTTTGATGGTAAAGATGTTTGGGTTATTAGCAAATCATTTACAGATAAAATGAAAGCTAATTTGTTGCAAAATGGTATAACAGAAATACCAGCTGACAATGCTAAAATATTTAATATATTAAAAGAGCACGGAATAGCAATTCCAAACGGTGATAAAACGATCTGGCCATGTAAAATTGAATCAGAAGAAACTGGTTGGATTGCTGAAAAATTAACACTAATACGAATACCAGGTAATGTGGCTTTTCATAATATAACTAATGCTCCAGAATCATTCAAAGGGTCAATTACTCCATTGTTTACAGAAGCTGATGTACAAAGTGATTTTAACCCTATACCTGACAATATACCAGTCGATGAAGGGGAAGTTGAAGAAAAAACCAATTTAAAGATTGTATCTGAGTCTGTAGATAACAAAAATTCTGTAATGCAAGATACAATATTCAGTTTATTTTCTAATGAGCATAAAAATACTGAAATCTCTGAAGTACAAATAATGGATAAGCATGATGATTTCGAAAATTCACAATTAGAAGATAATTTAATAAAAGGTGATGATACAAAAAATAATAATATTTCTACTTTTAATGAACCTATTCCTAACACATTAGATAATAACGATATATATAATCATCCATTTTTTAAGTGGGTTCGAGTCCAAATTATTGATAAAAAACTGCCAGTCAATAATCAAAACGCATGTATTCATACTGTGGACGGTAAGATATTTATGGTAACACCTAAAATTTTTAAAAAATACAGTTTATATATGAATGGTAATGATGATGAAAGTAACTGGAAACAATATCAACGTGAATTCCAAGCTCTAAAAATTCATATGAAATTTAGCGATGAAGGATTTAACATCTGGAAATGCATTATTTCTGGAAAAAGAAAGAGCCATACTTTCATTAAAGGGTATCTAATTGACAACAAACCATTATTTGCTATTGAAAATAAATTCCTTGATAATCCTCATTTAACTTTAATTCAGGATATTAATATTTACAAAAACAATTAACAAGGAGTTTTAATGAACGAAAAAACGCAAAAACAAGGAAACATGTCTTGGCAAAATTTGTTAATAGCATATCTAGACTTTAAATCATTGCGTAGTCAAAGTAGTCACAATTATCGAAGATACGTTAAATCATTTACTCGATTTTTTGATAGTGAGTTTACAAATATTGATTCAATCAATCATGAGAAAGTATCAAGTTTTAGAAATTATATTTTAAATGTAAGAAATTGTAAAAATACTACATGGAATAATTATTGCCGGCATTTTAAAGCAATGATGAGATTTGGGATTGATCATGGATTAATTACACAAAAAAAAATCCATTTGATAAGATGTTTCTCAAACCTGGTAAGAAAGCAAAAAAGACTGTATCACAAGATGATATTGATATTTGTCTGAATTTCTTAAAAGAAAAGCAGTTAGAAGAAAAAATAAAAGATTTTTATTATCCTACACAATTCTGGATAACACTTATTAAAGTATTGCAATATACAGGTATTAGACGTAATCAATTATTGCATATTCGTATTTGTGATATTAATGTTAAAGATAAGAAATTGTTATTAATTGAAGATGGCTGTAAAACTTATAATGAACGAGAAATTCCACTTTTAGATGATATATTAAAGGATATTATTGAATTAAAGAAACAATTAAAAATGTTGAATAAGAAACCAAAAATGCAATTGTTTAATATTTACCATTTTAAAAATAATAAATCTAAATCTCGTGCTTATAAAGAAATGGATTTTAATAGAATAGATTCTTTTTTTCAGCGTTTATCAAAAGCTTGTGGTGTAAAAGTTACACCGCACCGTTTTCGGCATACATTAGCAACAAACTTGATGAAACACCCAGATCGAAATGTGACGTTAGTTAAAGAATTATTAGGTCATTCGTCTCTATCAACAACTTTAGAATACATTGCGACAGATCATGAGCAAATAAGATCTTGTTTGAATGAGCATTTTAATCAATTAAAATAATAAATAAACACTATTAAATAAATAGCGGTTTGTTGATTATTAATATTATCAGACAACGACAGGCTGCTATTTTAAAATTTAGTATAATGATCAGTAAAATAAGTCGGTGATAAAATAAAGTGTTAATATTGATCTTGACAAAAAATTTAATTTAATTATGATTTGCAAACAATATCTATCCCTCTTACCTGTGTAATGAGTTAAATTAAATATTAAAATCATCTATATGATATGATTTTGCCAAGTCGACTCATAATCGATTGGTCACTGGTTCAAGTCCAGTAGGGGCCACCATTTAAAGCATTTATAATCAATCATTTACGACTCGCAATCTTGGTGCTTGATTATTAATTTTTTCAGAGTGGGACCAAAATGAGACCATGTTTGAAAATTTGCTTAAATGGTCAGCATTTAAATGAGCATATTTTTTCACCATCTCAAGTGTTTCCCATCCACCCATTTCTTTTAAAGTGAATAACGGTGTTCCAGCTTGAACATGCCAACTTGCCCAAGTATGACGCAAGTCATGGAAATGAAAATGATCAATTCCAGATGGCTCATATGCTTGTTTAAAGTCTCTCCGATCACTATCGTAAACACGTCTATCAGTTGAGTGAGTAAAAACGTATTCACAATTGTTTCTAAATCTTAGTTTTCTCATTAATTTGATGGTATCATTAATTCAGTAATAATACTCTGACTTTTATTAAGTTATTGTCTGCTATTTTATTTATTGGTAGGTTTTTTAGTGATTAATTGTTGAGGGTAGGGAAGTGATTTTTTACTGCGGCTTATATCGATTGATTCAACTATTGCCATGGCGGATTGACATAAATTAAATTATATTTTTATGTGCAATAGCCCCAATATCTTAGCTCGTCCGTAACCTGATAGGACAAACTAACCTTTATTTAAAGAGATTTCAGTATGTTTGGGTTCCTATTGTGAGCCAGATTAATATTAATAGAAACGCATATATTCCAACAAAACTATAATTTTTTACTCGCTTCTTGTTTGCACTCATTAATCAGTGAAGAAGAAGAGGTGACAATGTTATTCTAAACGTTGCTTTTTAGTCATTAGCAATAAGGGAAGATATAAACAGAGCTAAGGCTTAACAATAAATCTTTGAGAAGTGTTAGTTAATGTCCATTAACGTCATCATGCTCCTTTTTAGCTTAAACTCTTTTTGTTAGCCATCAAATTTGCTAGATCCTGAATATGCACAATTCTGGGTGCTTTTATCCTGAATCCAACCGAAAGGATGGTATTGCTAGTTCTAAGCAATTTGTAATCCGTATTCATTAAATGCATTTTTTTAAAATTATAAGATCAAAGTCGTTACATCGAGAATAAAACGGAATCTTATCATTATTTTTACATTAATTTGTTTTATCAATCAGTTAGTTGAGGACTTTTTCCAAATTTGATTACAATAATTCAGCAATATGCGTTTATTCTTCTCAGAAGATTGTCTCCTCTACCAATCCAATGTTGATTGACTAGTTGTCTGTTTTGATAAAACTAAGTGAGACCTTTATTTAAATCGCCAATACAACCGGGTATTTGTGGGCGGTATTTTGATGCCATGTTAACTCCTTATTCCTTATTATATAGCGTTATATCCAAGCTTATTATGACGCTTCAACATTATACTTTTGTTTAATGTTTGTCAGCTCCTCATGCGTGGTGGCATTAAATGCTTCGACCATCCAGTCTGGCCAACCTTGACCTTTTATAATCTCTTTTTTGAATTGAGTTTCTTGTTCCCATTTGTATTTGCCATCGTTCAAGCTGATTAAATCATTCGCACACATAAAATTATTGACCCAACCCCAGACCAGATAACTACCAATACCATTGCGTAGCGGATCTAACATTATATGGTCAATGGTTTTATAGGTATTGGGTTTGCATACCATTAATATGGTGCTATTGAGAGAGTATCGGGAATAGTTATGCACCACTACCCCTTGTAGATACGCCCAGTCATACTCTTTAATGCGTTTTTTACTTGGGTGAAAAAAAGTTAATGGATTACGTAATACCTTAAAATTGAAAAAATAGCTTTCATTGACATACACTTTACCGGTCTTACGATTGAAAATAATTGGACTACCTCGACGAGTAAAAATATTTTGAAATAATTCAGGAATAAGAATGTAAATAGCAAAACCACATGTGGTCAAACCAATTATCAAGAGAACAAGTATATGTAAATCATCTTTATGTTTTGTACTTAAAAGTAGTACAGTTAACTTAATACCAAAAAATAACGCAGCAACACCAGAAAATAAACCTAAAAATAAAATAAATGAATAAAAAATTTGATTTGATTTCGTTTTACGAATAAAAGCACAATAATTATCATTAGCATACAATAAACGTTGATCGGCACCTGTTAAATAGTTACCGCCTTTATCTAAATCACCTATCCATCCAAGGATTTGGGGTTGATATTTTGATGGCATGGTTTTACTCCTGATTCCTTATTGTATAGCGTTATATCCAAGCTTATTATGACTCAACATTATACTTTTGTTTGATTTTAGCTAACTCGTCATGCGTGGTGGCATTAAATGCATCGACCATCCAGTCTGGCCAACCTTGACCTTTTATAATCTCTTTTTTGAATTGAGTTTCTTGTTCCCATTTGTATTTGCCATCGTTCAAGCTGATTAAATCATTCGCACACATAAAATTATTGACCCAACCCCAGACCAGATAACTACCAATGCCATTGCGTAGCGGATCTAACATTATATGGTCAATGGTTTTATAGGTATTGGGTTTGCACACCATTAATATGGTGCTATTGAGGGAATATCGGGAATAGTTATGCACCACCACCCCTTGTAGATACGCCCAGTCATACTCTTTAATACGTTTTTTATTGGGGTGTAAAAAAGTTAATGGATTGCGTAATACCTTAAAATTGAAAAAATAACTTTCATTGACATACACTTTACCGGTTTTACGATTAAAAATAATGGGGGATCCTTTACGAGTAAAAAGGTTTTGAAATAAACAAGGAAGAATTATAGCGTATAAAGCAAAAATACAAGTGATTAAACAGATTGTTATAATAATGAATACGAATAAATCTTCTTTATTTTTGAACCTTAAAAGGAGATGACATAATTTAGTACCAAAAAAAAGAACTGCACCACTAACACATAGCATTATGAAACATAATGATAGATAAAAAAGTTGATCGAATAAAGTTTTACGTATAAAAACGCAATAATTATCATTAGCATACAATAAACGCCGATCGGCACCTGTTAAATAGTTACCGCCTTTTTCTAAATCACCGATCCAACCAAGTATTTGGGGTTGATATTTTGAGGGCATTGTTTTACTCCTTATTTTATCTTATTTTTTTTGGTTATGATTAAAGGCACATCTTCACGGTTATTATATTGAATAATTATCTGATATTTTGGAATATTAATTGCACCTATAGTTCCTGCCATCCATTTATTTATGATTAATTCATTGGCTAATGGCGTGTCGTCATTGTGTTTTTCAGCTGTTAAGCCAGGCGTTGATTGGTTTAATATAAATTCGTCTGGTTCGTCAAATTTATAGTAGTCGGGCATCGGGCGCCCTAGTATATCGCGATTACGATCATACCTTTCAAAATAGGCGGCTTTGTCTGTCCAGATAAGATTAAGATCCCCATAGTTTTTGCTGATTGCTATTAACTCTATTTTATGTGACGTGATACGGTACTTAAAGTCGATATATTTTTCTGGTATTGGGTCTGGTTCGGTTTTTAGATTTGGGTAATCATTAATAAATAACCGAATTAGCGCAGTGGCGCTTTCGTTTTGATGGTATTTCGCAAAGTCAGGAATATCCAAATAAAAATAGATATGGCGTTGAAACAGATTGGGGGCACCAGGCTGGGATGACGTTCCTGGTGGATGATACAGCGGTTTTAAACGAACAAAGGTTTGGATATTATAGGTCATAACCGCATAGTCATTGAGCGCCAAACCAAAACCACTGTGAGTGTATAACTCGTCTTCGTGGTAAGCTTGATAGTCTAAATAGTCAAATTCTTGTTGTACACCAAAGTAACAGCGATTTAACCAATGTTGAATAGCAGTAAAATTGTCGTACTTTTTACTAAATAAAATCGCAATGCTACCACCAACTAAAAAGATAATTCCCACAATTGCACTTAACAATGAACCCATTAATGCTACTATAGCGCCCAAAATTATAATACCAGCACCTGTAGTTCTCATATAAAAGTAAGAAGAGTCCTCCATATTCCTCATATCCCATGCACTTCTTAACTCACCAAAAGCTTCGAGTACGGTAATCGCTGCTGTAGCGACACCAACCGTTTTAGATATCATGGAATTCAATCTGATTTTAGCATCTAAGCTTGCTATATCTTTTCCTGCATTGATGCCTTGAATTAATTGCATATTGAGATGAATATTTTTATATTGACTGGTTAAATCTATGCCAGTCAATATCAGAGAAATTAGTGAATTAACCATTTGTGCTCTTAAATCAAGTTCGCCATTACCTTCTTTAAACTCATCCCACTCTTTAAGCATATCGCTCATATTCATTAGGGTAATGGTACCTAATATACCGCTTACCGCCAAATTCACTTTAAACGTTTTTTGACCAATCCGTACGTCTTTACTCGCTGTTTTTACTCTAATTTTACTGTCAATTGTGTCTTGTTTCTGTTCCATTTGGTTTATTGCTGTTGTTGCAGCTGAACTTTGTTTTTCAATATCCGCTTTAGCTTTGGCAATGGCTTCATCACTGGTTTTTTCTAATATATCAGCGGTTGTCGCTCTTCCTTTTTCATTAATGTCTATATTTTCTAACAGGTTTTTTTGTTTATAAATTAATTGGAAATACTGTTTGTAGTTCTGTTCTATAAATTGTTTTAAGTTATGCGGACTTAATGTACCATTAGTGCTGTTAATAAAGTCCACAAACACGGTTTTACTGGCTTGATCGGGAAAACATAATGTGAACTTCACTTTTTTAGTTTTGGTTGTTCCTGTTTTGGTGACCTGTTCATCAATTTCAATACTGTGTAAAAGTTCCAACTCATGCGGGTGATAGATGCCCCTGTTGTAAAATCCACGATGCATTTGCGTAAAAAGATTTTGGATTTTAACAATATTTTCAGGTCTAATCTGTACGTTAATCTCAACCGGTAGCGCTCCGAGTTTAGCTAGTTCGTCAAAAGCGTTTAATCGCATCCACTGAGATTCGATCGGTTTGCGTTTGATATCTTTTGCTAGTATTGCTTGTTTTTTCAATGCGGTACGATTGAGTAAACTTTCGCCTGACTCAGCCATGAAAGTTGGCGATGAGTTTGGATCGGCTATATTGGCTAACTCTTTATTGATCGCTTCGAGATTCCTCTTTAAATCAATAAGTTTTTTTTCATAAACCTGTTTTTGGCGCCTAAGTTCATTTTGCGCTACAGGATCACTAACTGGAATTTGTTTTTTTTGTTGAGCAAGTTCGTCTATTTTCTGTTTGTTTCGTTCGATTCTAATTTCAAGCTCAGCTTTGTTTTTTTGTAATATTTTGATTTTTTGATTGGTGTCTGTTTCAATTTTATGTTTTACCGAGGCATTATAAACCGTCCCCAAAAAGTTGGTTGCATTCGATACCACATCTTTAGGTGTTAACAATTGGTTGTTTTCTAAATCGACGTAAACAGTCTCATCACGATCGATACCTTTAACGTTGTTATATTCACTGATATAGTAAATGCTTTCAGAATTACTAAGCAGTTCGTCCCATAATGCGCTATCTTCATCCAATTTTATTTCGGAATGGGTGGTATCGAGTAACATATTTGTCACTTGCGATTGATAGACTAGTTGTGTTTCTTGACTGCTAAAATCAAATTCACGTTGCCAAAAATGGTTGGTATTGACGCTAAGCGGTTTTGTTTCAGTAAATGTTGAGGTAAAGCTGTCTTTGCCAAATAACCAACGTGCATATGTAAAGTAGTCTAGCGACCATTCTTTATGATAATCAATTACTTCTTTTAAAGCAGATTCCAATTCTCGATTGAAATTCGAGACTTTGCCTTTATCAACACAACTATCAAACTCATCCAGTTTTTCTTCTTTCATTGATTTTACCCTACTAAGCTCTAAGCCTATTTTAGTAATATCATATGATCGTGCTGTTATCGAAAGTCCTTCTGGATTATTGTTTCTTAGATATGTTTCCTTCTCTTGTAAAATTGCTATTTCACGATCAAACTGTGATTCTATTGAAAACCGATATAGTTCAATCAACTGTAATATCGTGCGTTTTTTAAACATAACCGGTTTATAATAGTTAAATTGTCGCTGTAAATCAGGATTAATGGTTTTGAACATGTTTTTTGCGCGTTGCTCGTAAATTTCGGTTGCGTGTTCTAAGCTTTCAAAACTATCAATTTGCTGTTCTGTTAACGATATTTCGTTTTGTGTTAAGGGCGTTTCATTAAATATATGCAGATGCACAACGCGCTGTGTGTTAAGTTCTTCGGCAATGCCAAAGGTATCTTCTAATACCACCCCACACGATATTGCTTTTCCCTTTGAGTATAAGTTGCTCACATGCGTTGCAAATTGTTGTTTTTGCTGTTTAAAACTGTTAAAGGGATGCGCCGATTCAAAGAAAGGTAATTCATTATCATCAAAACGAAACTCTAATACTTTGCTGGGGGTTTCGGTATTATTTACCTGACCAAAGATATCGGTAAACGGGACAGCCCGGTTACCGGTTGCTTCTGCCGGTGACTGAGCTAAATTAGTAATATCTATTTTGGTAAAACGGGATAAAACTTGATTGTCTTGCTCTTTTAGATAATCTTCAACGGCTGTTGTACTCCAAGGTTGCGAACTGTATGCCACCCACGCTTGAGTATAGTCCTCTTGTAGATGAATAAATGCTGCCGGAATAGTGTGACAGTAGTTTTTACAGGCTTTTGATATCGGTCTTGGTTCGGTATAAGTAAGTTGGTGATGGTTTCTTAATCTTAACGCCCCTTCAACACATTCATAGGTTTGCATCATTCGACTATTTATATCTTCGCCTTGTTGTTGCATCACATAGATGTAACCGTTTCGCAAAGTCCGTAAAATATAACCGTATTCGATCAGTTTTTCATCGGGCATTCGTGATTTAAAATTTAAATTTTTTGGATAATTTGCCAATTCTTGATAATCGGGATTCGCCTCAACCGTTTTGTGACCTTTCATTTTTATCACCGCCTGACGCAATAAAAATACCGGTATTCCTGTTCGACCACACGCCAGGCAATTACCACTGGCCTCGTTTTTATTTTCAATGGCGATGTTTTCTGTTTTATTCATCTTATACTCTTTAATTCTTTATTTTTTCTTTATTCTGTCAGTAAATGGATTTGGCTTTCAAGGTTAATCTTGGCGTCAATGACATGTTTAGAAAATGTACCGGGCGCCAGTTGGGCTTTAGGTATTTGTTTCAGTACTTGTGGATGTGTAGTAAATAGATGTTGATACCGTAATCCATTTAATCCCCAAAACAGGATATCGGCGGCATCGGTTAAGCCTAATTTGTCAGCTTGTTCAATTAGTTGTGTTGCCTGTATAATTACCTGCTTTTCAAGTGGCACATTTTTTTGTTCTTCAAATTGTGTGCGGTTATTTGCCCATGCATTAACAAGCGTGCGAATGACCCTTAATTTTTTTAAACGTTCACCGTATTCCGTACTCCAACCTTGTTCTATTGTTGATTCGTGATCGCTTATATAAGGAATAAATTCGCCATTGTGTATTGACGGATAATAATAGTTTTCAATTTGTGGAAATTGCGCTTTAAGCCATGCGTTGTCTTGGTTTGAACCAAGTTCCTGTAAAAATTGCATCCGGAAAGGTTCAAAAAAGGGATAATAATGTCGTCGCAATGTTTTAGCGATGTGATTTCCAATATTAATAATCTGTTTTGCCAATATTGACGGTTTAAGGTCAGTGACAATAAATGCACAGATATATCGTGTTGACCAAAAACATTCAACCGAGGCTTGCATTGTGATTTTATCAATGATTGCTTGCTCTAAAAATTGATAAGGTTCAGCAAGCGTAACTAATGTCGGGCATACGCTTGGATCATAATCTAGATCAGTGCGTAAAACCGTTGTAAGTTTTTTTTCACCAAATGATTTATCTTCACCATATAAACTCTGTAATCCTCTACGTGATAATGGACTGACTGAATTAAGTACGATTTTATTATCAACTAAAAGATAGCGATATTTGTTGAAACTGGCTCTTTTATTTAATTCTCTAAGCATATTTAATCCATTTCGGTACAGAGTTTAACATCTAACTCGCTTGATTTTAGTTGAATTTTTTTGTTTAGGGTCGCAGGCGACATTTTTTGCATTGCATTACATTTAAGATAAACATTCTCTGGCGAGCCAAGCTCGATCCCCGCCTCGCTGATTTTGATGTACGAGCCTCCACAAATAAAGGTTATTTCTTGCGCTGCGCTAATGTCCACTTTACTCTCTACACTGTTTATTTGGATATCTTGTTTCGCCAACATATTGAGGTTGGCATTTTGGGCTTGCACATCAATATCACCTTGATTGGCTAACACTTTCATTCCTGATTTTTGTGCCAATAAGCTGATGGCTTCTGATGTAGATAGGGTAATATTTTTTAATGCCGTAATATCCGTTTGACTTGCCGTTGTTACCGTTATATTGTTGGCGCAAGTAAGCTGGATGTTTTCCGGACTGGTTAATGCTATGCCTTCTTGTGCATAAGCGAGGATCCCCGCTTGATTCATGTCTTTTAAAGCACTTTGTAAGTGTTGTTGTGAATCTGTATCAGATGCATGAGTTTGCGCCTGTTGCGCCGCATTTTGCAGTGCTTTGGCAATCGATAACGCATTTTCCAGTTCAGCCATTGCCCCTTGCATATCCAGTTGCTTACCTTGCGCTTTGGGTTCGGTCTGACTGGTCAAATACAGACCTCGATTCGCTGCAATCGCCCCCCATTTATCCGTACGCAGTTCAAATCCTTCCCCTCGTTGCTCTTTGTTGCTGTTGACAAGATGCCCAATATTAAGTTGAGTTTTGCCGTATTCGGTCGCCAGCTTGATGTGCTCCTGCCCCCGTTTGTCATCCATGCGTAACTTATTATTGGTTGGGGTACGAATCACATTGCGATGTTTGTTTATCGTCGTTACAAGGTCCGGATGCGTACTGTCATGCATGGCATGCGCAATATACGGGCGGTCAGGGTTGCCCTTGGTAAAGGCAATGGCAACTTCAGTCCCGTCAATCAGTGGAAAGTGGAAACCATAACTCCCGCCTGCGTACGGTTTTGCCTGCCTGACCCATAAACTTTCATAGCCCTTTTTCCACTCTTTTAGGTCATAATTAAATTTAACCCGATAACGACCCTGAGTATCAATATAACCGTAAGTGTCATTGTCAGGACTAGTCACTCTTGCCGATAAGGTACCCACCATTTTGGGCCACTTTAATGGCTCAGGACGGTATGGTTTTAATACCTGATACGGTATTGCGGTAAAACTCAGCTCGTAAGCATCCGTGCGGTTGCCATGGCCTTCCACGCTTAAAATAATCATACCGTCATCAACATTAACCAGCGGACTGCCCTTAATTTGAATGCGTTGACCTGGTGTCAGATGATAGCGGTTGCTTTTTCCGCTAATCAGAGTTTTTTTACTGATTGCTTGTTCATGTCGAATTTTGGCATACCATTGACCGGTTTCAATTTGATTACGCTGGTCAGTTGAGCCATTGCTGTTGCGATTATCGTTATCTTCCTCAACTTTATCTTCCTGACCGTAAGTTGTTCGTTCTTTATAATGCTCATCATAACGGTAATCGGTGCCATAAGTGGTGCTGTCTTTAGGTTGGCTGTTAACTTCACTCAGTAACTTAGCTTTGGCGTCACGGTAGTTGTAATCCTGCACTTTGACTGAGGATTTCACCATATGATTGTCCTGCCGAATATTCCAGATACTTTCTGTTCCGCCATCCAGCGTATCACTCGGTAATCGATAATCTATATCACTTGCCTGCTCATAACCTTGTTCGTTATCACTTATGACCATGACATCGCAATTGTGCTCGGCATGCGTTTCAAACCGAAACCAGACACCAATATCGGCTAACAGACGTTGTATAAAGCTTAAATCACTTTCCTGCCATTGAGTAATGAATTCACGTTCCGGATAGCGATTGTTCAATTCCAGCCGATAATCAATGCCAGTAAAACCATGACTGCGTAGCACTTCTTCCACCACACTGATCACACTTTGATTTTGAAATATCGCATGATTGCGATTCAATGCTAATCTTGCTAAACGAGGGGATAACATAATCTGATAATGTGCCTGCTCTTTACTCACAGATAACACATTAAAACGAGTGATAACACCAGAAATTTTACGTAAGTCACTCTCGATAGGGCGATCACTTAACGAACGAATCGCCGTTTCCAGTACGTTATTCATAGCAGGATTAAAGTAGAAGGACGCTTTTTGGTTGAGTATCGCATCAGGCGATAAAGTTTTATCAATACTGGTGAAGTCAATGGTGTAATACCATGGCTGATTGAGCTGCTCATCCCCCTGAACCTGTATAACACTAATCGGCGAAATCAAATTATCGACCATTAAGGTGTAGCGGTTATGACATACCTCATCTGCTATTCCATTAAAGAGCCCCTCACCAACGGTATTAATCAGTGAGTTTAATTTGTTCGCCATGTTTACTCCTTCAATTCCTATATTTGATACTCGAAAATGATTATCGGGATCAAGTTAATGTGTTTTCAAAAATTTTTCAATAAATTCTTTATATAATGTATAAAAAATGGATTGGATGTTTGTGAGTAGAGTCTGAATGTAGAGTGATGAATTGAAAATAGTTGTCTATTATTCAACAAACTTTTACTGGACAGAGACTTCAAATGCAGTCAATTGTATGAACCGTTTTTACCGGATTTTATTTTTACGGGGGGAGGTGGCGAATTTCTAAAAGTTTTGTCACCTAAACCACTCGTAATGGTTTAGTTTCATCATTAATAGAAATCTTCTTATAATAAAAAAGAAAATTCGAATGGAAAGGGCAATCAGAGAATGATGATGGCTATTGTTTGAGCTTAATTTCTCCAATTACAGCTTATTCAAATAACTCACATCTAGAATGGTTATTTGATCCAGATCCTGCGTATAACATCATACCATCCATACTTGAGAAGTTATGTAGTAATACATCAGAATCTAAAATTGTAAGGTTAGCTGTATCAGTTGTTCCATTTTAGGCTAATGCCAGAGAGATTCGAGTTAATGCAATAGAGCGTAAATTATGATATTTAGCATATGCCGGTAATATTAGCTTTTCTAATTAACACATTCTAACTTAGCTCTAATTTAGACCTTTCGAGAACCTTTGCGTATTTTTAGCACATCTTGCAAGGGTGTTTGGTTGAATAAGTTTTTATATTCTCGATTAAATTGTGTTGCACTTTCGTAACCGACTTTTAAACTCGCTTGAATCGCTGTCATATTCTCGCTGACCATTAAACGCCGACCTTCATGTAATCTAAGTTGTTTTTGAAACTGCAATGGGCTTAAACTTGTTACTTTTTTAAAATGACGATAAAAGCTAGAGAGTGACATATTCGCTTGATTGGCTAATTGTTCCATTTTTATCGGCTCTCTAAAATGTTCTTTTAGCCAATCTATCGTATTCGCAATACGATAACTTCTTGTTTCTGGCATACAAATTGATATTAGCGCTTCACCAAATGGACCGATTAAGAGTAGATAATGAATTTCTTTTATGATTAGTGGTGCTAAAACCGAAATTTGTTCAGGTTTATCCAGCAACTTAAGCAATCGATAAAAAGCATTGATTAGATCATCTTCAGCTTTAGAGATAATAATACCATTAAAACTTTGTTGCGAAGGTTTATTTAATTCCGGATATTCTATTAATAACTCTTTAATTAAATTATTATCAATCAAAAGTGACAATGAAAGGAATGGGGCTTTCGTCGTTGCATTTTTAATTGTGTTTATCGTTGGAATATCAATCGAGGTTATAAGATAATCACCTTCTTTATAATGATAACGTTTGGTGCCAAGCAGAGAGCTTTTTTCACCTTGTATTATCATTGTAATCATAGGATGATAAAAACAATTTTCTAAACAAATATCTTTATTTTTGCCAACTTCACGCCTATAAATGCCAAAGTTTTTAATTTGTGTTGGATAGTCCCCCACAGTTGGCATTCTTTTTAGCATTATTTTTTTAATTTCTTTTTTTAACATAGAGATTTCTCTATTTATTTAGATTTCTCTATTAGCATATGATTTCTGATAGGATTAGGCAACTTTTTGGCAGGATCGGCTCTATTGGATATTATTATCAGATCTTATAATAATCAAAAACGAAGTGAAATACATTCGTATCAGTATCTAACATTAATAAATTATCTATCATTTTTAGTCGCACTTAATAGTCAAAATCTAGGGTGGTTAGCAAAAGTTTGCAGTATTAACTAATTGTTTAAGGGCAAAGGCTATGAATATTTTAACACCAAAACAAGGATCGATTGTTACTATTTCCGCTTTTATGTCTAAAGGCGATATGATTGGCTTAAAGCAAGCTTTCATTGATGGATTGAATCAAGGATTAACCATCAATGAAATTAAAGAAATTTTAGTTCAACTTTATGCCTATGTAGGTTTTCCAAGAAGTTTAAATGGTTTGAGTGCCTTTAAAGCGCTACTAGAAGAACGTCAAAAAGAAGGCATTACTGACACAGTTGGTTCTACTTCGGCACCATTACCGACTAATTTAAGCGCTTTAGAGTTGGGTACAAAAATTCAAACAAAAGTTGTAGGCAAACCGGTTACGGGTGGCATTATGGATTTTTCACCTACTATTGATCAATTTTTAAAAGCCCATCTTTTTGGCGATATTTTTGGTCGAGATATTTTGAGTTATGAAGATAGAGAGATAGCGACATTAGCGGCGCTATCAACCTTGCAAGGTGCCGATAGTCAGATTAAATCTCATGTTCAAATTGCGCAAAATGTCGGGGTATCTCCCACTCAATTAGATGGCATTGCGAATATTTTAAAATCAAAAATTGGTGAAATCGAATTTGAACGATTCAACCGTACAGTAAAAGGCCAATAAAAAATTACAACCAAATGGATATAGTAAATATATCCATGTTTCACAAAATAAGTTTTATTACACAGATAGCTTTAAATCATTTCCTGACGAGGATAGTTATTATGAAAATAATCAGTCAATCTGAATTTGAAAAACATAATTTATTTGGACAGGGTGAGCCGAATGTAAATTATGCTAAATATTTTATTGGTCAATCTTATCTAAATTTATTAACAGCAAAGTCTCCTTTATTAGTTGCAAATGTCACATTTGAACCTGGCTGTCGAAATAATTGGCATATTCATCATGCATCACAAGGTGGGGGGCAAATTTTATTATGTATAGCTGGTAGCGGTTGGTATCAAAAATATGGGGATAAGCCCATAAGTTTAGAGCCCGGTATGGTTATCACCATTCCTGCGAATGTAAAACATTGGCATGGCGCTAAGATTGACTCATGGTTTAGCCATATCGCTATCGAAGTGCCGGGTGAGGATACCTATAATGAATGGTGTGAAGCGGTATCTGAAGAAGATTTCCAAAAATTATGCTAATTAATTAGATTTAAAACATTAATTTCAATGTGAGATATTGACATGAATGATATACATTCTCAAATTACAGTTCCACCTCAGACAATTCAGTTAGAACAACGTTGGGATAAGATTTTTCTGCAAAGTGATAAAGTTGAGCATTTTAAAGTCACGTTTAAAAATCGTTATGGCATTACGCTTGCCGCAGATCTATATCGCCCAAAAAACAGCCCAGATAAATTATCTGCTATTGTTGTCGCAGGACCATTTGGCGCCGTAAAAGAGCAGGTATCAGGTTTTTATGCGCAAACTCTAGCAGAGCGAGGATTTATTGCTTTGGCATTTGATCCCTCTTTTACTGGTGAAAGCAGTGGGTTACCGCGTAATCAAGCATCAGTTGAAATCAATACCGAAGATTTTAGTGCCGCTATTGATTATCTTGGAGCTATAGATTGCGTTGAGCGGGAGCACATTGGCATTTTGGGGATTTGTGGTTGGGGTGGTATGGCTTTAAATGCCTCATCGATTGATACACGAATTAAAGCAGTAGCAACCGTTGTCATGTACGATATGAGTCGAGTTATTTCTAAAGGTTATAATGATAGCATGACAGAAGGGCAACGATTAGCAATGAAACAGTCATTGAATAATAGCCGTTGGGACGATTCACAAAATAGTTATGCCACGTTGAATCCAAGAAACAACATTACCGTTGATCAAATCACGGATGAAACACCACAATTTATTGCAGATTATTCTCTTTTTTATACCACTAAACGTGGTTTTCATATTCGTTCTGTCAATTCAAATCCGAATGGTTCATGGGTGTTAAGTATGCCACTTTCATTTATTAATCAGTCGTTATTGAATCATGCCCATGAAATTGAGTGCCCAACATTAATTATCGCCGGTGAAAAAGCGCATTCTCGTTACTTTTCAGAAGATGCGTTTAAAATGGTTGGCAGTAAAAATAAAGAATTAATGATTATTCCTAATGCGGTGCATACTGATTTATATGATAATACCACCAATAAAATTCCCTTTGATAAATTAGAACATTTTTTTAAAGATAGTTTGATATGAGATTTGTTATAAATGTCTGTATTAAATACTATTTACATTGAAATACAGTAAGTTAACAGTATAATTAATTTATTATTTTAACGGTAAAAAATGAGAGAAATTCATAGATAGTTTTAAGTAAATTATGCTCAAATTCTGCTGATAAAATAAATACATATTTATTGCGGTTTGCTATGGCTTTAAAATACTTGCTCATGATGATATGTTCTTTTTCATTTTAGCGCTATTTTCAAATGTCTTTCAAGGTACCAGTAAAAAATGCAGTACAGGAAAAATGTAATAAACACAAAGTAAAAATTTTAAGTCATATTTTGAAAGTGTTTTCAATTATATTTAAAATCGAATTTGTTTTAAAAATTTGCTAGCCTCAATTTGATAAATCGTAGAAAAAAAGTATAGTGATGTTAATATAACTATATGTAATAACAATGAATGTTTATTCATTTCTTTCAACATATTAATCCTGATTAAATAGAACAAAATTTATACTTTTTACTTAATATACATAATATACACAATTATAAGTGCACATAATCCTAATTTTTAAGTAAATTCTAGAATTTATAAAAATACATTTTCTTTAATTTTCCAAATAATCAGAAACGGAAAAAATACATCCCAGTTTTTTGTTAAAATCAGTTTAGCTAAATACTTTGAACTGTGACAAATTTATCATCAATTTGATTGTAAATTTACAAAATTATCGATAGTAGCTCCCAATATCATTTTTTTGTCATTATCTTTTACTCTCAGAATGGATTTCGTTATTTATATGATTTATAATGTTTTTATAGAAATGCAAAATACTGCATATTTGAATATAGTAATATTAAAATTGAACAAGTCATAGGGTGATTACCATAGGAAAGTTAACTAGTTAACTAGTTAACATAATAAAGGAAATGTAAAATGGCATTGATACTTGAGAATAGTCAACAAAAATTAACCTACGATGATATTATTGAATTTAACCGATTATTTGATGAAAAAATTCCCTCTTCTTTTCTCGATTTTTTCCATGAATTTAATGGCGGTGATTTTCCTAACGTAAATGATCATAATTGTGAATATTTGAGTGGTTTTTATAGCATAAAATATGGCAATTCGACTATCACTAGAATTTATAATGAATTTTTGTTAAATAATCCAGAATTGCAATTCATGTTACCTTTTGCTTATGATCATAATCTTAATAGTTATCTCATCTCATTAAAAGAGGAAGATTATGGAACTATTTATTTATGGTCAAATGAAGCGCAGGGCATAGCTCATGTTTCAGATTCCTTTGATGATTTTATTCAATTATTTGATCAATTTATCGATGGAGTTAAGATAAAACAAGTCAGTAATAATATAAAAAATCGGTTAATGCAAACCTTTATCATAGTCGGAACCATTTTAATTGCTTGGTTTATTTTTTTGAAAAAATAAACAATTATATTTGTTTACCTTACAGCAGATTTCTTGCAATACCGCAATATCGGGATTACAAATCATTGTTATTTCCCATTGTACGGTATTTTGTATACGGGTAAGGAGTTTGATCTTTATCGGTCATTACTGCGACTTTGAGGGGTTGAAGCGACAGCATTGCTACCTGTAACCAAGGATTAACGTTTTATTGTATTATTATTGCACAAATTTTGTTGGCAATCAGATGATAATTTAAAAAATGGTTCTGTTTGTTCAGCTAGACAAGAATAGATAATTGGAGAGTATTATTAACCGTTGGTACATAATTCACCGTTACTGGTTTTATGGCGGTAAAAGTTATTAATTATTATAATGGATAAATTGTGAACGGCTTCCATAACCAGCATCAATTGATTTAGGTTAACTTATAGAAAATTACTCTTTAATTTATTTGTAAATAAACTATTTTCATAATGCTTAGATAATGAAAATGGACAAAATAAAACCCACTCTTAGCTTGATTTATTGCTGCATCAGCGTTTATATATAGGAGGTGATAAGTGTTGTACTTATCATTCATATAATTTTACTGGAGGAGCTTATAATGGTACAAAAATTTGCTGCATACGGTAGTGATGTGTCAGCGGGCACTTTCAAATGTGCTGATTGTGGCTATGTATATTCAAATCAGAGTAAAAAATCGTTGCCTCCTTGCCCAGATCATAACAAAAAACCTCATAGTAAAAATGGGTGGTATGTTATGTCTGGTCAAGGTGATTCAGTTAAAGATCCTCACCCAA
Organism: Gilliamella sp. B3022; assembly: GCF_028751545.1. Taxonomy (NCBI): domain Bacteria; kingdom Pseudomonadati; phylum Pseudomonadota; class Gammaproteobacteria; order Orbales; family Orbaceae; genus Gilliamella; species Gilliamella sp. B3022. Next base: position 2,445,561 of record NZ_CP071867.1, on the reverse strand, counting down.
ATAAGAAATAACTTTTTTTGTTATAATTTAAGGTAACCAATGTGTTACCTTTTTTATTTTATATGCACGCCATTGCTATAATTCTTAAATACTCTTTTTATTCTTAAATTTTGTGTAATATAATTATCATTTTGTATTTATTTAAGTAAAAACATTAAAATTTGCTAAGAAAAATAAAGCATTACTCTTATTTACCGAAGAATATAGGCATGCACAGGCTGAGAGAAGCATAAACTTCACCGTAATAAGAGGAGTGATAAAGTAGGATTAAAGGATAAAATAATGAGAAATTTGTTTAAATTAATCGTTTTAGGTGCTGGTGTGATGTTTTTTTCATCCGTTTATAGCAATAATGATTTGCCTTTGGTTAATAAAGTAAGTTTAGCAATTGTTGAAAGCGCCAAAAGATCCCTATTAGGTGAAAAAGGAAAATTTCCCTTTAAAACCGAAGATGGAACTGAAATTACTAATATTAGCTACAATAGTAATAATATTTTATTTGAATTTAACATCCCATCTGACAGTCAAACCATACTTGCTCAGCATATCGCTGAAGATCTTAGAATGAGATTTAATCAAGAATTTTGTCATAATGAAGATTTGATTAATGTACTGAATTATTACGATATCCATTTTTTATTCCGCTTTAAATATACTGATCATCGAAATGTACCAGCAATACTTTCGATTAAAGAAATTTGTCAATGAAATGAACTAACTTCAAAATAATCTCTATTAATTAGATGGTTATAAAACTGGTTTGGTAAGTTGATAATGAAAGGTATGGATTAAAATTTAATAAATAAAGTGATTTTATACTCAAACGTATAGTTCACCTCAAACTTTTTTACAAATTTTTCATGATTTTTGAAATAATCCAAATAGCAATAGGGAACATCATTGGTTAGTAAACCTCATTTTCATCTTGTCGAACCTAAAAATCAGTGTTATTCAAATTAATCATTTACCCCCTCATCATTATTATTAGATAAGGGGGACTAAAAGAGGGAGTTTGAGTGACAAACGTTACTTCTTAGCTACAAAAACTGCCCGCATTGGTGCTGGGTAGCCTTCAATGGTTTTACTTGAATCGTTTGGATCTAAGAAATCCGCTAATGAATCTGAAGTCATCCAGTCAGTTTTACGTTGTTCATCCAAACTTGTTACTGATTTATCAACCATCTTAATCTCAGAAAATCCACATTTGTGTAACCAATTCATCATAGTTGGTACCGATGGAATAAAGTAGACATTGCGCATTTGAGCATAACGTTCACCTGGCATTAATGCTTCATGTAGCTCACCATCGATAACTAAAGTTTCAAGTATTAGCTGCCCACCATCAACCAATTGATCTTTCAATTGAAATAGATGATCCAAAGGAGAACGTCTGTGATATAAAACCCCCATTGAAAAAACCGTATCAAAAGCATTGAGTTTAGGCAACTCTTCAATGCCAAGCGGTAATAAATGTGCACGTTGATCATTACCCAACAATTTCCGAATAGCTTCAAATTGACAAAGGTAAAGTGCCACAGGATCAATACCAACCGCTAGTTTTGCGCCTGCGCCAACCATTCGCCATAAATGATAGCCACTATTGCATCCCACATCCAATACAGTTTGTCCTTCAAGATTATTAATATGAGTAATTAACCGTTCCCATTTCCAATCTGAACGCCATTCAGTATCGACATTAATACCGTAAAGATGAAAAGGACCTTTACGCCAAGGCATCATATTCTTAAGCAATTGAGTTATACGTTGTTGGTGACCGTCTGAAATGGGGTGGTTACTTTCGACCGTGACACTGTTTAATAGATCAATTTGATGAGGTTCGATCACAGGTAAATGTTTGACGCTATTGACCCATTGATTAAAACGGTTATCAATATTATTTTTTTGCCAATTGGCAAGTTGTGCAGGTAAGACTTCAAGCCATTTGTTAAGTTTATTTTTTGCGATAATCTGGTAAAAATCACCAAAATCAATCATTCTTTTTCCCTTTTTTTATAAATTAATGCGTTACTTAATGGCAATTATTGAGCCAAAATTGAAACATTGAAACCAAGTGTCAATGTGTTTAAAACCCGCATCGGATAGACGCTTTTTATGGATTTCGATGGTATCAGTTAGCATAACGTTTTCTAGCATATTACGCTTTTGACTAATTTCCAGTTCACTATAACCATTTGCACGTTTAAAATCATGGTGCATATTAAACAGCAATTCATCAACGGTTGAATCATTAAAGCTAAATTTTTCGGACAGCACTAAAACACCGTTAGGTTTCAATGCTTGATAGATTTTATTTAAAACTTGTTGGCGGTTTTCTGGTGTTAAAAATTGTAAAGTAAAATTGAGTACGACCATTGAGGCATTTCGAATTTCAATATTGCAAATATCGTCACAAATCACATCGACAGGAGTATCAGCTTTATAAGATTCGATATGTCTTTTACAACGTTCAACCATTGGCTGTGAATTATCAACAGCAATAATACGACAGTTTTTATTATTGACATTACGACGAATGGATAGGGTTGCTGCTCCTAATGAACAACCTAAATCGTAAACTTTTGAATTAGGCTGAACAAATCTTTCTGCGAGCATACCAATCATGGAAATAATATTTGAATAACCCGGTACTGAACGTTGAACCATATCAGGAAATACTTCAGCCACTTTTTCATCGAATGTCCAATCGCCTAACTTATCAATTGGTGTGGAAAATAATTGGTCTTTTTTAATATCCATAAAACTTATTAGCGCTAATGAAATAAATTCTGTTATCATAACATTTTTTGAGTTCTATTGTTTGGATAATTATGACTATTGCAGATCTCATAGCCATTTCTATCGCTATCATCATGTGTGGCTCAATGGCTGTCTATTTAGGAAAACGATGGCAATTTTGGTTTAACTTTTCTTTAACAAGTTATTATCAAATGGCTTATTGGACAGTTGTTGTTATGGTGGGATTATCTTTAGTTTTATCAAGATTATCTGAAAGCATTTCTACTTATTGGTTACCCCTAATTTTAAATGCCGTTAGTGCGATAATGATTTGCTGTCTTTTAGTTACAATACTATTTGATATTGGGCGCTGGATCAGTAAAAAAAAATTAAAACCTCAATTAACAACTAAATTTGTCTATTTTATCGCTGTGTTTTCATTATGTTATTATGGTCATGAAATGGCGATAGAGCCTAGTATAGTTAACTACCAAGTTAAAATTGATAAAAAGGCAAAGGTTAATAAACTGCGTATTGTGCAACTGAGTGATATACACATTAATGACATGACTTTTCCTGATAGGATTCAACAAATGGTTGATAAGGTAAATCAGCTCAATGCGGATTTTATTGTCATTACAGGCGATACATTGGATAGACAGCTAAAACCCTTTGTAGATAAAGGTTTTAATAAGCAATTTCAAAGGTTTGAGTCAAAATATGGTACGTATATTATTTTTGGTAATCATGAATATTTGAATATTAAACACGAAAGCAATCATGAACAAGATATTATCAATGCTTATGAACAAGCCAATATGAAAGTTTTAAAAGATGATGTAGTTTATCTTGAGGAAGTAGGTATTACATTCATCGGTCGGGATGATTTTTCTTCTTCGCGTTATGATATTAAACGAGCATCATTATCAGACCTTATAATGTTTGCTGATACGAATAAACCAATAATATTGTTGGATCATCAACCACATGATCTAAATGAACCCGCAAATTTAGGTGTCGATTTAATGATTTCCGGACATACTCATGCTGGGCAAATATTTCCTATTAACCTTATTGAAAAATTAATCTATCAAAACAGTTATGGGATATATAAAAATATAAAACAGAATTTTACTAGCATTGTAAGTAGTGGATTTGGCTTTTGGGGACCTCCCATTCGACTAATGACACGTTCCGAAATAGTGGAGATTGAGGTAATTTTTGATAAAAAATCCACTCAATTAATCAATTTTTCTCAATAGGAATTTAAAGTTTGTCTTATCAATATATTGTTAATAATGATCAGTTAATTGATTATTGTTTAAAAATCGAAAACAGTACCGCTTTAGCTTTGGATACTGAGTTTGTTCGTACCCGAACGTTCTATCCTCATTTAGGACTTTTACAAGTTTTTAATGGTCAATACGCAGCACTCATTGATCCGATTAATATTACTGATTGGCAAGCTTTTTTGAACATTTTAACTAATTCTAATATTGAAAAATATTTTCATTCGTGCAGCGAAGATCTTGAAGTTTTTTTTCATCAATTTGGTTCCATTCCAACACCTATTATCGATAGCCAAATATTGGCTTCTTTTTTGGATAATCCATTAAGTAGTGGTTATGCAAACCTAGTTAATAAATATTTACAGGTAGATCTCGATAAAAGTGAAACGAGAACTGATTGGTTAAAAAGACCATTGACGGATAAACAGTGTGACTATGCAATTAATGATGTGTTGTATTTGTACCCCTTAATCCCTATTTTGAAAGCACAATTAAGTTCAAAAGGATATTTAGAATCAGCTTATCAAGAGTGCCAAATGGTCATTGCCCGTAAATGTCAAACAACAGATCCAAATGATGCTTATTTAAATATCAAGAACAGCTGGCAATTAAAAGGGCAAAGTCTCGGGCAATTATATAAATTGGCTCGTTGGCGTTATGAATTGGCGAAAGAACAAGATATCGCACTGAATTTTGTTGTGCATGAAAAGACATTATGGAACATCGCTCGATATTCACCAACATCATTAGTTCAACTTGGTACTTTGGGTTTAAAAGGTAAAGAAATTCGTTTATATGGTCAAAAAATATTAAATATTTTGTCAGAACCGGTTCCACAATTATCGCCAATTTGTAGGGTAAGCAGTTATCCTGATTATAAAAAAATCAGTGATGAATTAAAACAAGTCGCACAAGATATTTGTACTCATACGGGGCTTAATCAAGATTTATTACTATCACGGCGGTTGATTAATCAATATGTAAAATGGCAAGCGGACAAAAAGGGCAATCAACCAGAATTGTTATCTGGTTGGAGAGGGAACTTATTTAAACAATACGGTTTATAACCTTATTAAATACCGGTTATGAGCATTTAAGCAAGCTCACTTAACATTGATTCAACAATCAATGATGATTGAGTTGCGGCTAATTTTAAAAAAGATTGGAAATCAACTGCAGATTCACTATCTCCATTATCTGAAATCGCACGAACTACAACAAAGGGAATTTTAAATAACCAACAAACGTGTCCAATTGCTGCTGCTTCCATTTCAACCGCAATTGCGTCAGGGAAGGTTTGCTTTATTCTTTCTAAATTGGATTTACCATTAATAAAAGCATCACCACTTCCAATTGATCCTTCAACAGCATTAACACCCTGTTTTTGGATGCAGGTTTTGGCTAATAATTGATATTTTGGATCAGCTTTAAAAGTGACAGGGCAACCGGACATTTGACCTGGTTTATAACTAAAAGCGGTTAAATCAACATCATGGTAAAATACATCTCTCGAAACAATAATATCTCCAATGTTTAGTTCAGAAGAGAGTCCTCCTGCTGATCCAGTATTGATTACAGCATCAACTTGATAATTATTTAATAATAATGTAGTGCCAGAAGCTGCAGCTACTTTACCAATACCCGATTGCAGTAAAACAATTTCACAATTTGCGATTTTTCCAAGATGAAAGTCACATCCTAAATGGCGTTCGACATGGTAATGGGTTATTTTGCTTTTGAGTATAGTAACTTCTTCTTCCATTGCTGCAATAATGGCAATTTTCATCTGATCCTCTTGGCTTACATTGAGTAACTTGAATTTAGATGTGCTATCATAATTGCAATAAACAAACTTGACAATATGTGAATATAATGGAGCAAACAAAATTGCGAACGATTTTTATTACTGGTTGTTCTAGTGGAATTGGCTTAATTTCCGCTACTGCCTTAAAAAAACGTGGATATCGTGTCATTACCTCATGCCGTAAAGAATCCGATCAGAGAAAACTTATTGAGCAAGGTTTTGAATGTATTTTGCTTGATCTAGACAATCCTCAATCAGTTAATCGAGCTGCACAAGAAGTATTGGCATTAACTGAGGGTAAGTTATTTGCCTTATTCAATAACGCTGGTTTTGGGCTTTATGGACGATTAAACACGATGAATCGAGAGCAGTTAGAATCACAATTTTCGACTAATTTTTTTGCAGTGCATCAGTTAACTCAGTTGCTATTGCCAGCCATGTTATCACAAAATACAGGTCGAATTATTCAAACAAGTTCAATTGTTGGCATTATAGCAACACCAGGCCGAGGTGCTTACAGTGCAAGTAAATATGCATTAGAAGCTTGGTCTGATGTGCTACGATTAGAACTGAGTAATACAAATATTAAAGTTTGTTTAATTGAGCCAGGTCCATTAAACACTCATTTTTCTAATAATGTTAACCAAACAGAAAAAGAAAATATTGTGAAAAATCCTCCGATAGCAAAACGTTTTACTTTGCCTCCTGAAGCGATTTTACCTTATCTGTTTCATGCGTTAGAACATCCAAAACCGAAAATTCGTTACAGGGTAACAAAAGTAACCAAAATTGCTGCCATTGCTAAACGTTTGCTTCCTGACAGATTAATGGATAAAATTTTAAAGAACAAATAATAACTCATCATATTCCCAGGACATAATATGCAAAACCAATTCATTTTTGATGTTAATGAGCAAAATATTCAAAAGATCATTGAAAGCTCTTCTAAAAATCCTGTATTGTTTTATTTTTGGTCTCCTAGGAGCCCAAATTATGAAGCGATGACAGAAACATTAACGAAATTAGCAAATAAACATCATGGGCAGTTCGTTTTAGCCAGTGTAAACTGTGACGATCAGCAGATGTTAGCTGCACAATTTGGCTTACGCGCTATCCCTACTGTCTATTTATTTCAAAATGGACAACCTGTTGATGGTTTTCAAGGTCCTCAATCAGAGGAAACGATTAGCGCATTTTTAGAGAAAGTCTTACCAAATGAAGATGAACTTAAATTAATTGAAGCACAAACCTTGTTTAATGAAGCCAAATATGAACAGGCTTTACCATTATTAAGACAAGCATGGAAAACCTTGACTGATCATTTAGGTAAACCAAGAACGGATATCGCCTTAATGTTAGTGAAAGCCCAAATAGAACAAAAACAGCTAAGTGAAGCTAAAGAAGTTTTAGCTACAATTCCACTACAAGATCAAGACTCGGATTTTCATGGATTGCAAGCTGAAATTGAATTGCTTGAACAAGCAGCCAACTCACCAGAATTACAACAACTTCAAACTGAATTAACCAATCAGCCTGATAATGTTGAACTGATGATTCAATTATCATCTCAATTAATGCAGGTTGGGCGGCATGAAGAAGCACTTGAGTTATTATTTAAACCATTAACTCAAGATCTCAATGCGGGAGAAGGGCAAGTAAAAAAAACCTTACTTGATTTGCTTGCGGCTTTGGGAACGAGCAATCCTTTAGCAAGTGTTTATCGTCGTAAACTTTATACCCTGTTATATTAATTTTCATTAAATCGAAGCCCAAATGACTTTTTGTTTTTTTATGTGATTACTTTAACTATTTTAACCTTGGTTGTACAATAAATTGACAGTGTCGACCTTTATAAAGATTGTATAAAAGTAAAATATCTAAAAGTAAAGTTAATGGATTAAATAAAACAGGAATGAAATAGATTAAATCTAAGATATTCAGAATAAATTTATTGAAGTGAAGAGATTCAACAATGATAATATTGTTGAATCTTTTTTATTTTAATGTTCAATAATTCGTGGAAAATCCTCATTGCTACGCAATGTTAAAATTTCAACACCGTTATCCGTCACTAAAAGAGTATGTTCATATTGGGCAGAAAGTCCACGGTCTTTCGTTTTTACTGTCCAACCATCTTTCATTGTGCGAGTTCGCCAACCTCCGGTATTCACCATTGGTTCAATTGTAAAGGTCATTCCTGACTTCAAAATCACTCCACCATCATCAGCATCATAATGCAGAACTTGTGGTTCGTCGTGATATACTTCGCCAATGCCATGCCCACAATATTCGCGGACTGATGAAAAACCGAATTTATCAACATATTTTTGAATTGTCTTACCAATTTCTTTTAGACGAATACCAGGTTTGATAATTTTTATCGCTTCATATAAACTTTGTTGAGTTACTTGGCAAAGTTTTTCACCTGCGACCGTGGGTTTACCTGCTATATACATTCTAGAAGTATCACCATGATAACCATCTTTAATGACAGTTACGTCAATATTCAAAATATCCCCATCTTTTAATTTTTTATCAAAGCTTGGAATACCATGACAAACGACATCATTGATTGAAATGCAAGTAGTATGTTGGTAACCACTATAACCAATATTGGCGGGAATAGCTTTTTGAACATTGACAATATATTCGTAACAGATTTTATCAAGCTCACCAGTACTAATACCTGGTTTAACATAAGGTTCAATCATTTCTAAAACTTCAGCAGCAAGCTTACCTGCTACACGCATTTTTTCAATTTCTGCGGGGGTTTTTAACTTAATAGACATTAAAGTGTTCCTGTAATTTTCATGGCAATATCCTATCATATACCGTTGTTTCGTCAAATCATCACGATTAATAAATTAGTTTAATGAATTAAATACATAATTTTTCTGTAAAGAAGTTTCAGGTTAATGCTGTGTTTTAGTATAAAATTGAAAACTAATATTTATTAGCAAAGTTTAAGTATATAATTATTGATTATAAAAAAAGGTTATATAGTGATGCAATGTAGTTATTATCAACAAAGTAAATGTTCATCTTGTCAGTGGATCAAATATCCATATCTCACTCAACTTAATATGAAACAAAATGAAATTTTAAATCAGTTAATTTCATTCAAACCTTTGGAAGTTCAATCTCCTTTTGCTGGTAGCGAAACAGCTTTCCGTAATAAAGCTAAAATGGCTGTGCTTGGCACGGTAGAAAAACCGATTTTAGGTATTCAAAATGGCGATGAAAACGTTGATTTGTGTGATTGTCCTCTTTACACTCACAGTATGCAAAGCATTCTTAAAATTGTACGCAGTTATATTCGCAAACAAGGCTTAGTACCTTATAATATTAATAAGCGGAAAGGCGAATTAAAATTTATTATTATCAATGAGAGTGTCAGTGATGGCGAGCATAAATATATGCTAAGGTTCGTTGTAAAATCAGATAAATTCGTTCAAAAAATAAAAAATACTTATGAACAATTACAAGATAAAATTAGAAATCTTCTTGTTGTCTCAATCAATATTCAACCTGAACATGCGGCAATTTTAGAAGGCAGTGAAGAAATTATTCTGACTGATAACGCCTTTTTACCTATGATGTTAAATCATATTCCTCTTTATATTAAGCCAAAAAGCTTTTTTCAAACAAATACGTATATTGCAGAAAGTCTCTATAAAACAGCGAGTGCATGGGTTGCAAGTTTGCAGATTAATTCAATTTGGGATCTTTTTTGTGGTGTAGGGGGCTTTGGTTTAAGTTGTGTCAATAATGCTACATCAAATGATATCAAATTAACAGGTATTGAAATTAATTCTGATGCAATAGAGTGTGCAACAAAAACAGCAGAAATTTTAGATTTTAAACATTTGACATTCAAATCACTTGATGCAACGCACTACGCCATTGCGACACAAGATATACCCGATTTAGTACTACTTAACCCTCCTCGTCGTGGAGCAGGTAAAGATTTGATGCAATACTTAGAACGTGTTAAACCAAACTATGTTTTATACTCTAGCTGTAATTTGACCTCCTTAACTGAGGATTTAAGACATTTAACCCATTATCAAATATTAAAAGTTCAGTTATTTGATATGTTTCCTCATACATCACATATGGAAATTTTAGTTTTACTAGCGAAAAAAATTTAATTCGATTTTGATTAGTCGGTAATGGCTAATCAATGTTCTTCAAATTTATTTTCCTTATTGATTTTAAAGAATTTAACAGTAATGACACTTTTATTTTAATAATTTAATCATACTTTTGCGCATCTTTATAATTAAACTTTTCTTTGTTAATCCATTTCACATTACAAGTATTTAATACAAACAAAAATGATAATAATTATTATTATCATTGATTGCCATTAAAAAATTTGTTAGATTAATAGAAAAATATGATAAATATCAAAATTTGGACCATTAATTAATATGCTTTATGGTGTCAGGATGAAAGTAAATAATATTTTTTTAACGTTCTTTATAGCTTCAATATCCTTGCCAGTATTTGCGGATACAGATGAATTGGAAACGATTACTGTGACAGCTAGTCGACAAAAAAAAGCAAAATTAACCATTCCTGAAACCGTTGATATCATCAGTAAAAAGACTATTGATGATCATCAAATGACAACAATGGAAGATTTAGTCCGTTATCTTCCTGGTATTTCAGTAAATAGACAGACATCTGGAACAGATCCTTTTGGCAATTTGGGCGGGATCCGAATTCGAGGAATGGCCGGAAATCGGGTACAGTTGCAAGTTGATGGTGCAAGGGTTATCGAAGGGTTACAAGACGGTAATCGGAATTTTATCGATTTATCAACAATTAAAAATGTTGAAATTGTGCGTGGACCTGGTTCTGTTTTATGGGGAGCTGATGCATTGGGTGGAGTAGTTGCATTCAAAACTATTGATCCGATGGATGTATTGAAAAATAAACCTTATGCAGTACAAATTAAAGGTGCTTATGATAGCTTAAATAATCAAAATACGAAAACAAGCATGCTCGCATTAGAATTGATGCAAAATTTAGAAGCACTTATCCATTTCAGTCGGCGTGACTACCAAGAAATAACGCTAAAAAAAGCTAAAGCGAATGGCGGTATTTGGGGATGTCCTCGAGGTGAAGAGGCAATCAGATGTAATAAACTGAATCCATTAGATGCTAAAACTGAAAATTTGTTATCAAAATTGGTCTTTCATAATGATAATCATGAAACGAAATTGACTTTTGAAAATTTCCGTTCTAACTCTTTAGTTAAACAATTATACGATTATGGTCTACAATTATCCGGTACCTTTAATGGCGATTTTAAGAGAACACAAATACAGTTAAGAAAGCGTTATGCGATAGAAGACTCCTGGTCTCCAGTTTTTCCTTTTGTAGATCAAATTAAAACGATGATCTCTTTTTCTCCTCAAGAGCGTTACCTAAAATCTCGCCATCAACAAATCGATAGAAAGGGTAATTCCATTTATACTTATATCACTAATGATTATAAAGAGAAATTTTGGCAAATTGATTTACAATTCAGTTCTAATTTTGATCTCTTCGGTACAGAACATGATTTAGTTTATGGATTCCAGGGAGATATTACCCACAGTGATTATCGTAATGAAAATTCAAAAAATGGTATAACAACCATCGGAGGTGGATTTAATTTTGCTAATTCTAAAACTCGACGAGCAGACGTTTATTTGCAAGATGAGTTTTATATAATTACTGAGCGTTTTCAAGTTAAACCTGGCTTACGTTATGCAACCTATAAAATTAAGCCTGAAATTGATAACTATTATTCTATTATTCCAGGAAAAGAGCCACATATATTAACTTCTTATCGCTTGATTCCTCAATTAGGAACAATATTTAACATCACAAATCAATACTCTGTTTATGCCCGCTATGCAGAAGGCTTTAAAATGCCAACTGCTCAACAGTTATATACTTCTTTACCTTCAGTATCGATGAATTTGATCCCTAATCCAAATTTAAAACCCGAAAAAGTTAAATCCTACGAAGTAGGGGTAAGGGGTGATTATTCCAATGGTTGGTTTAGCTTTGGTGCTTTTAAGGCTGACTATAGTAACTTTATTAAAAACTTTATTCGTGTAGGACCTAAAGATTATATGTATAAAAATTTATCAAAAGTAAATCTTTGGGGATTGGAATCATCTACCGAATGGCAGCTTTCAAGTAACTGGACATTAAATACTTCTGCATCTTATCAATATGGTAATAAGCTTGAAAATTTCGGAAAAAAGAAATCCTATTTTAATGAGGCAATGCCTTTACAAGGTACAGTAGAGATTAAATGGCATATTCCTGAATACAATATTGATACTGAAATACTTGGAACGTTTGCGAAAGCTGTGACACGCGTATCAAAAGATAATTTTGCAAGCGATGAAGTATTTAAACCTAAAGGTTATGCTGTTTATGATGCTTACCTGAATTGGCATTCCAGTAAAACTATCACTTTTAGGGTGTCAGTATTAAATATTTTCGATCGACGTTATTTTAAGTGGCCAATGTTTAGTACTTATTATAAAAATCCACAAGATAATATAAAAGTAACCAATCCGATTGAGCTACAAACTGCACCTGGTAGAAACTTTACTGTTGATGTAGTAATGAATTTTTAACCGAACTTTGGAACAACAAGGGAGCCACCAGTTCAGATTGAAAAGTAAAATAGGTCGCTCAAATTATTTTCTTATTTCCAGAGATTGCACAAAAGTTACTTGATTAAGTTTTCAATAGATTCTCTAAAGGCAAAAAACAGCGCTTAATTTTTGCATGGATTGTATTACCTAAACCTGATTGTATATTAATGAATGGAACGGCAAATGCATTAGATAAATATTCAAAACATCGATCACTTAAATTGTTACAAACTAACTCATTAACGAGCAATTTTATTATAATTTCTCATTCAGATAACATTTTATTTCAAATTATGTAAACAATTAATATTATAAAATATGGTGTAATAAGCTAAATAAAATATACAATTAAATCAGATAAGGAGCTTTTATGGCAGAATCCAAAACTAATAACGTTCAAGATACAATAGATAGCTTACATGAAACAGTATTAACAGTTATCCTGTCGACTATAAATAAAGATGGAGAAGTGGAAACCAGCTATTCACCTTATTTTTTTGATGGAAATGATTATTATGTACTTATTTCTAATTTAGCACCACATGCTCAAAATATGAAAACAAATCCTCATATTTCTTTTATTATTATTGATGATGAAGCTAAAACAAAAAATATTTATGCTCGTAAGCGTTTAACTTCTCAAGCAATAGCTGAAATTGTTGATAAAGATTCTAATGTTTTTGAGAAGGTCATCGATCAAATGGCGAAACGAGTCAGTAAAATGGTTTATATGCTTTGTGAAATGAATGATTTTAACTTATTTAAAATTAAACCAATAAAAGGTCGCGTTGTTATTGGTTTCGGTAAAACCTATCTTATCGATCATCAAAACAAAATGATAACGCCTGTCGATGAAACTTATGTTGCTAACCAAAAAAAGCAAAGCGATAATTAGCACATCACAAATTATTTTAAACAATAGAGTCGGTAAATTATCGACTCTATTGACACTCATTATATTTTTGAAAAGCAGATGAATGTTCATTTGTCGTGTTTATCATTAACAAATCTAATATTATGGAAAAATAGATGAATTGATCTTTTTTGATGAAAATAAACATTAATTTATTGGTTATGTACTGTCAAAATAGCCTATGGAAGGCTGTAATTTATGTTAATATGGCAAAAATCAATCTTATCTAAGGAAACGCAACATTATGATACCTGATGTTTCTAAAGCACTTAGCTGGTTAGAAAAACACTATACTATTTTACAAGGCATTCAACGCGGTGTTGAGCGAGAAACTTTACGTATTTTACCTGATGGTTCCATATCAAAAACACCTTTCCCAACCAATATTGGCTCGGCACTTACTCACCCTTGGATCACAACTGATTTTGCCGAATCACTGCTTGAATTCATTACACCAGTGAATACCAATATTGATTACATGTTAACGTTTTTGCGTGACTTGCATCGCTACGCTAGTATTAATATTGGAGAAGAGTTGATGTGGCCCTTAAGTATGCCATGTTTTGTAGCAACTGAAGATGACATTATTTTGGCACAATATGGATCATCGAATGAAGGGCGTTTCAAAACGGTTTATCGTGAAGGTTTAAAAAATCGTTATGGCGCAATGATGCAAACCATTTCAGGTGTTCATTATAATTTTTCATTACCCATGGCATTTTGGCAAGCTAGAGATGGAGTAAAAAATACTGAAGAAGGTAAAGCTGTAATTTCTGAAGGCTATTTTACTTTGATTCGAAACTATTATCGCTTTGGGTGGGTTATTCCTTATTTATTTGGTGCCTCTCCATCTTTATGTTCATCATTTATTCAAGATCCAGAAAAAGCAAAATCTTTTATTGAACAAACAAATGGAAATTGTTATCTGCCTTATGCGACATCGTTAAGATTAAGTGATATTGGCTATACAAATAATGCTCAAAAGCAGTTAGGTATTACATTCAATCATTTAGATACTTATGTTGAGGGTCTTAAACGAGCTACACATACCAAATCACCTCACTTTAGTAAATTAGGTATTAAGGTAGATGGTCATTATCGTCAATTGAATGATAATGTCTTGCAGATTGAGAATGAGTTTTATGCACCAATTCGCCCTAAAAGAGTTCCAAGATCTGGAGAATCACCTTCTGATGCTCTTATGCGTGGGGGTATTGAGTATATTGAAGTGCGAGCTTTGGATATTAATCCTTTTTCACCTATTGGTATTACCGAAGAACAAATTCGTTTCATCGATCTATTTTTAATTTGGTGTGCACTAGCGCCAGCTCCAGAAATGAGTAGTGAGGAACTTGAGTGTTCAAAAATAAATTGGAATCGAGTCATCATGGAAGGGCGTAAACCAGGATTGGAAATAGGTATGGGCTGTGGCAGTTATCGAGAACCATTATCAAAAGTAGGGCATAATTTATTTAAAGATCTGCTTAGAGTTGCGGATGTTTTGGATCATAATGATAAACACCAACAATATCGAAAGGTTTGTGAAAAGTTAGATGTCATGTTTGACCAACCTGAATTAACTTTATCTGCTAGAACCCTTGAAGCTATCAGTGATTTAGGCACTTCAAAATTTGGGTTAGTGCTCGCATCTCAATATAAAAAACAACTTTCAGCAGAACCTTTAGCAATATTGACTGATAGCGACTTTGTTCAACAGCGCATTTTGTCTATTAAAAAACAACAAGATAAAGAGAAGAATGACACCTTATCTTTTGATGAATATGTGAAACAAAAAACAAATATTTAATATGTTCAAAAAACGCAATTATACATTAAGATATCAGGGAAATAGCGATGTTGAATTGATATTACCTAAAAATCACATAGTGGTTACTAAGCCACTGATTGATAGAGAGTATTTCTCAATTTTGGTTTGGAATATTTTTAAACAAAAAAGGGCGGAATGTATTAATATTTTGGAACTTTATGCCGATAAAGCTAAAATAATTTTACTACAAGAAGCCCAAACTACTACTCAATTATTGAATTTTATTTCACGACATAACAAAATAGCCGATCATGTTCCAGCTTATTGTTTAAACGATATTTATGCAGGTGTTATGACTATAACCGACAGTTTACCTACATCGATTTTGTCATTTAAGGAGAAAGAACCACTGATTCGGGTTCCTAAATCGGCGTTAATAACAATCTACCCTATTCAACATTCTACCCAACAATTATTGGTTGCAAACATTCATGCTGTCAATTTTAGTATTGGAGTTAAAGTTTATCGCCAACAAATGCATATTTTATTAAATCGTATCAGTGAGCATCATGGACCGGTGATATTGGCAGGGGATTTTAATGCGTGGAGTAAACAGCGACTAGATTTATTATTTTATTTAGTGAGTTCAATTGGTCTTAAATCAGTAAATTTTAGCATTGATATTCGAAAAACATTTATGGGAAGACCTTTAGATTTTGTCTTTTATCGAGGATTACAGCTTGATGCAGCGCAGATAATTAGTACAAATGCATCAGATCATAATCCTCTATATGTAAATTTTAAATTGGATTTGCATTCACAAGGTTAATTGTTAAAACATCTCCTTCTTTGACTCTTTGATTTTTTAGTTTGTTCCATAACAGCAGATCGGTAATTTTAACTCGATAATTTTGCGCAATACTATAGAGGTTATCACCCGCTTTCACCTGATAGGTTATTTGTGTATTGTTGCTGTTATTCTCTACAATTGAACTCACGGTTTTATTACTTAAATCACTATGCTGAATTGCTGATGATTTAACTTCAAACGGCATCGGAGCATGTGGTATATCTTGCAAAAGTTCAGTTATTTCGTTTGCTACAAGATTCTCGGCTTGTAATTTTTGATATAAACTTTTCGCATGAGTATGTGGAACAAGCAAATGGAAAGGACCATTTAGGGTTTGTTGTACATAGCCCGCATTATAGGTCGTTAACTCATTTAGTGACAGCCCTGTATATTTAGCAATTTTAGCTAAGGAAATGTTTTTAGTTATATCAATTCTGACAAGTGAATTCTCATAATTACAATCAGGTAATTTAACTCCATATCGAGCATTATTTTTAACAATATCAACTATTGCTAAAATTTTAGGGACATAGTGCATTGTTTCGTTTGGTAATTCTAAAGACCAATAGTCAGTTGATAATCCTCTCGCTTGGTTTTTTTCAATAGCTTTTCTTACACGTCCTTCACCAGCGTTATAAGCAGCAAGAGTTAATAGCCAATCGCCATTAAAGCGTTCATTTAGGTTTTGCAATAATGAAATGGCTGAACTTGTTGAAGCAATTAAATCACGGCGAGCATCAAAATAATGACTTTGTTTTAAGCCGTACTCTTTTGCTGTTATAGGTACAAATTGCCATAAACCAGCAGCTTGAGCGGATGAAGTCGCTAATGGATCATAAGCACTTTCAATTAATGGCACTAAAGCTAACTCAACAGGTAAATTATTTTTACGTAATTGATTAATTATATAATAAACATATGGCTCTGATCGCAATGCGATAGTTTCAAATCCTTGAGGATCACGTAATAATCGCTCTCTTTCAGCTTTAATGCGACTATTCTCTGGAACATTAACATTAATCTGATTGTTCATATACTGCCATGGATTCTGAGTGATAGATACATAATTACTATTACTGACAGTTTGTCTATTATTAGCTACGGTATTTTTTGAGTACTTTATTCTAACAACTGCATTATGGCGTGGTCCACTATACTGCTGACATGCACCTAAAAAAGAGCATAACATTGTAAATATTAATAATTTTTTCATTAGACAGACTAAATTCTATATTGTTTAAGATTACTATTATACCTAAAAATTATCTTTTAGGCTCCTAAAAAAAACAAACAACTCTAATTCATTGTTGAAATTAAATTTATCTTGTAAAGATTTTTCTTCGCATCGTAAAAATAAATTAATTCGTTTTTCGTTATTTAATGTAGAAGGTAACGTCACTGATCGATTACTCATACTATTAAAATAATGATTTATTTCCTTGTCATCAGGAACCATACTCTTAGCAAAATTTAAATTCGCTAAAGTAAGTTCATGTCCTGCACAAATAAAAGTATCATCAGGGAACTGTTTTAATTTTTTAAGCGAACACAACATTTGTTGATAAGTTCCTTCAAAAATTCTTCCACATCCAGCAGAAAATAATGTATCACCACAAAACAGATAAGGATGACAATAATATGCTAAATGCCCTAAAGTATGTCCAGGTAAAGGAATCACTTTAAAATAGAAATCACCAATACTAACTTCATGTTGATTAGTTAGATTGGTGATTGGTAACTTAATTTCACTGGGACCATAGATAGTTGCATTGGGATATTTGTTTTTTAGCTCGCTCACACCTCCAACGTGGTCTATATGGTGATGAGTAAGTAAAATTGCAAGTGGCAATAATTCATTTTGATTAAGATAATTAATCACAGGTTCGGCAGTACCTGGGTCAACGATGATGACCTGTTTACATGAATTTTCTAATAACCATATATAGTTATCTTTTAATGCCCGAATGGTATGTAAGTGAAACATTGATGATTGACTCCGTAAACATTACTGATTGCAATTGATTAAAAATTTACACTTATTATCAGTACTCTAATAAAACATACAAATTTAATACTCTCATTATTTACTTTTTATCAGATAACGATTGCTCAAATACAACATCGGATAAGTTCGGTGTTTCTGCCATGGATTTTGCAATAATATCACAACGTTCATTCTCGATATGTCCAGCATGGCCTTTTACCCAAATCCATTCAATTTTTTGAGTTTGGACCAGTTCGTCTAATCGAATCCACAAATCTACATTTTTAACCGGTTTATTATTGGATGTTTTCCAGCCGTTTTTTTTCCATCCATGGATCCAATTGGTAATCCCGTTGCGAACATATTGACTATCGGAATAGAGTTTTACTTGGCAAGTTTGTTTTAATTGCTCTAAGGCAACAATAGTGGCTAATAACTCCATGCGATTGTTTGTTGTTTTAAAAAAACCTTGAGATAAGATTTTTTCGTTTTGCTTATATTTTAATATTGCGGCATATCCACCTGGACCAGGATTACCAAGGCAAGAGCCATCTGTGTATATTTCAATTTGTTTTAACATTTTAATAATCTTTTAAAATAATCAACTAAAAGTTTGAATATGGATTTGATATAAAATAGTAAAGTATTTGTACTAATTTGATTAAATTATTCACTTCAATTTTTGAAGATATCAACATCAAAGAATTTTAGTGCTAGACTATATCACTATTTTGTTTTTCCCAACATTGATTAATACATAAAAAGAGAATAATGTGATAACTAATTGTAACCGCCAAATTGTATTAGATACAGAAACCACAGGTATGAATCAAGATGGCAATAATCATTATGAAGGACATAAAATTATTGAAATCGGCGCTGTTGAAGTGGTTAACCGTCGATTAACTGGCAATCATTTTCATGTTTATATTAATCCTGAGCGCTTAATTGATGAAGAGGCGTTTCGAGTTCATGGTATCAGTGACCAATTTGTGAAAGATAAACCGATTTTCAAAAATATAGCTCATGATTTTATTAAATTCATTGATGGTGCTGAGCTCGTGATTCATAACGCTTCATTTGATGTGGGATTTATGGATTACGAATTTCGTCTTTGTGGACTAGATTTTAAAACTGCCGAGCATTGTATCATAACTGATACTTTGGCTATGGCAAGACGCATGTTTCCGGGTAAACGGAATAATTTAGATGTGCTTTGTGAACGCTATCAAATCGATAATTCTCATCGAACCCTTCATGGCGCTTTACTTGATGCCGAGATCTTAGCTGAAGTCTATTTAGCCATGACTGGTGGGCAAACAACTTTATCTTTTAGTTCGGATGAACATCTTTCAAGTTTAACAGAAGGCAGTGCTATTAAAAGAATAGAACGTACAAATAATCCATTAAAGATCATCAGAGCCACCCAAGATGAGCTTTCTGAACATGAGTTAATTATAAAGAAAATCGAAAAGAAAAGTGGTAAGGCCATGTGGAAAATACATTAATGATGTTTTTATATGCAATTAAACCATGATTTAAAAAATATGATTGACGAATAAGAAAATAATCTTTAATATCACGCCTACTTTAATGTTGTTCATTAAAGGAATCAAAAAGCGGAGCGGTAGTTCAGTTGGTTAGAATACCTGCCTGTCACGCAGGGGGTCGCGGGTTCGAGCCCCGTCCGTTCCGCCAATTCTTAATCTCATCTATTCTTTTATTCTAAAACAATTCAGCAGTAAATTTCTTTATAGCTTCTGTATATGCATTTTTATTAATCATTTTTGGTCGTACAAATATACCTTCATAAACTTTAATGTTTTATATGCTATAGCTTATGTTTGATAAGATCAAAACAGTGAATTTTGTGTTAAGATCAATAACAAGCATAATATTGAAATATTATGATATTATTCTAACTCTAATTAAGTATATTTTACCTATGTTTAAATCGTTTTGATTCTAACAAAACACAAAACAATTTAAATACGTTTTTTATCTACAATAAAAAAACAAAAAAGATGAAACTTCTAATGGCTATAGTCAGTTCAGAAGAGGGATGATGAGGCTAATAGATGCATTAGAAAGTAGAGTATGAAAATGTTACTTTAGATTCAACGCCAATCGAATATTCAATTTACTCAGAGCTAAAATTTATAATGTTAAAAAAAAGTTTATTTATATTTTTAGGAAGTCTTTCTTTTGTTTTAGGAACAGTTGGCATTTTTGTGCCAATTTTACCTACAGTACCCTTCTATTTATTAACGGCTTATCTTTGGCTTAATAGTTCGGATCGCCTTTATGCTTATTTTACTAAAAGTAAATATTATCAAATTTATATACAAAAAATGTTTATTGAGAAAAAAGCAACACAATCAAGTTTATTTAAAATGCTGTTAATGGTGTTTGTTGCATTATTCATACCTTTTGTTATCTTTAACTCTTTACATGTTAGAATCATTCTTGTTATTGTTTTTTTAGCACACCTAATATTTGGTTATGTTATTTTTAACAAAAAATAAATAAAGGTAATCGGGTTAGGAATAAGATTAAATTAGGTTAAAAAGTTAAAGGGCATATAAGTTACCCTGTAACTTTTTTAATGAATGCCTTTATTATTGTTTTAGACTTTTTTTAATTTCTATCGCAAGTAAAGGATTCCACATTGCGCCTGTGGCACTCATTACCGCAGTAGCGCCAGCTTTTATAAATTCATTATAATGTTCGCTTGAACTTACACCACCAACACCAACAATTGCAAATTTTAATTCCATTTGTTGACGATATTTAGCTAAACGAGTCACCATATCTAAACCAGCCCAACGAATAGCATCGCCACAGATTCCACCTTCTTTTCTATTCTCACCTAATGCAGGATAACCATTTGTATCAACTGGTTTGGCAGAAAGGGTATTAATAGTACTTAAACCATCAATAATTGAGCCAACTCGTTTTAATAATGACACTATTTTTTCATCATCAGGAAAATAGGCTAATTTTAGAATAAGAGGGCGATCAGGTACCGCTATTTTTATTTCATTAACAATGCGTTCAACACTATCCACATCGAAGCAAAGTAGCTTACTTGCACCTTCGTTAGGGCAACTGAGATTCGCCTCAAGAATGGGTGAACCCGTTTCTCTGACTAATTTTGCTGCTAAGGCATAGTCTTTTTCAATAGCACCATTGCCTTGAGTACCTTGAAAGCTTCCGATAACACATTGACCAGTTCCCGCAGCTTTAACTGCTTCAGCCATATCTGGTTGCCAAACGTCTGGCGCAAAAGATGGAACGCCAAAAGAGTTAGTAATTGACAATGGTTGACTATAATTGGTATCAGCTAAGACTGTGTCAAGATTACAAGATAATTTACCTTTAGGGTGTACGGACAAAACATTGGGTAAAGGATGGCATTTATGCATCTTTGTTCTTACTGTTTTGTACACACATAAATCAAATCCATATACGAAAGCTGCTTTGATATAATTTGCATTTAATAATGGACCAGCAGGCATTCCAAAAGGTAAGTTTACATCAATATTTAGAAATTTAGTCCGCTGAGTTGGTACTTGTTCTGCCTTATCTAATTGATTGAAAAGTCCAAAAGGTCCTTGAGCATAATTATCTTCATAACTAATACTTGGATTATAAAAAGGGATCAAAGATTTCATGCTTGCTCCTGTTGTTTTTATACATAAATTGAATTTGTTTGATAATCTGAGATGAAAAGGAAAAAAAGAGAGGGTTAAAATAAAAAATCCTCCGAAATGGAGGATCATTAATTACAATAGAAAAAGAGTGATGTTTTAAAATTGCTTTCATTTTGTGTGTCTGTACCACAATCATCTACCGTCCCTTTCTACGTAAATTGTCAGGCATTTTAACCGATTAGAATTAAAGTTCAAGAATTAAGTAATAATAAAATTACAAGTAAATGAAATACTTACAGTGTTATTTTTTAGACTAATAATTCATATTTATTAATAAGAAATGGAAAACTGGTATAAAATGAACAACATTTAATTTTTTAAAAAGTAAATAATTTTATAATTTTTTAATAAATTTGAAATAATTTCTGTCGAAAAAATGATACAAAACTTACAAATGAAGCTATTGTCTGTAGAGGATGATGATTAATAATGTTATTATTGCCGTTATAAATAAATTTTAGTAATTATCAGGTACATAAAATGACAAAAAAAAATGCTTTTGAACCATTAACCTTACCTAATGGCATTGAATTAAAAAATCGCATAATTATGGCACCAATGACTACTTGTTCTGGATTTTATGAAGGTTCTGTAACTTCTGATTTAATTGAATATTACCAAGCAAGATCTGGAGAAATTGGTACCATTATTGTTGAATGTGGCTTTGTCGATAAAAAAGGTTTAGCTTTTCCTGGCGCTATTGGATTAGATAGCGATGATAAAATTGAGGGATTAGCAAAAATAGCTCAAGCAATCAAAGAAAAAGGTTCTAAAGCAATCATTCAGGTTTATCATGGTGGTAGAATGGTGGAGCCTAAGCTTATCGGTGGGCTTTCTCCTATAGGGCCTAGTTCAATTGCCGCACCAAGACCTGAAGCTGCTACACCAATAGAATTAACCGAGAACGAAGTAGATGAAATGATCGAGAAATTTGGACAAGCTGTTAGACGAGCTATCCAAGCAGGTTTTGATGGTGTAGAAATTCACGGAGCGAATACCTATTTAATTCAACAATTTTATTCACCTAATTCCAATCAACGCAATGACAAATGGGGGGGAAGTCGCGATAATCGTTCAAGATTCCCTTTGGCCGTTTTAGACATTACTCACAATATTGTTAAGCAGTTTGCGAACTCTGAGTTCATTATCGGTTATCGCTTTTCACCAGAAGAGTTAGAAATACCAGGCATTCGATTTGATGATACAATGTATTTGCTTGAGAAATTAGCCGAAAAAGGACTAGATTATGTTCATTTTTCAATGGGGGCTATTTTAAGATCATCCATTGTCGATATTGAGGATCCAACACCATTAATAAAAAAATATGTTGCAATGCGTTCTAAGACATTAGCTAAGATCCCCGTTGTAGGTGTGGGAAATGTAATAAACCAAACCGACTTAGAAACTGCCTTAGAAAATGGTTACGATTTAGTGGCAGTTGGCCGAGCCTGCATTGCCTATCCTGACTGGACTAGTAGAATTAAAAACGGTGAAAAACTTGAGTTATTTATTAATAGTGATAAGCGAGAAGAACTCAACATTCCTGTTCCTTTATGGAGTTTTTCATTAGTTGAAAGTTTAATTCGAGATGTAAACTTGAATAACAAAAAATTCAAACCAGGTAATTATCAAGAAAAAGTCAATGATGAGTCCTTTGAATTTACGATCAATGTTGAACTAGCAAAAGACTATATTAAAGATATGCAATTGGTTAATGCCAATAATTTTGATAATGATGTGTTGAGCAATTTTAATGAAATAAAAGAAAGAATCATTACTTCAAATAGTCCTCATGTCGATACCATTTCTGGTGCTACAACTCAATGTGAAGCTTTCAAAAAAGCGGTAACTAAAGCTATGGTTCAATCCAATAAAGATGCCATTCTAGCCGAAGGTGGTGATCCGAATGATAAATCCTATGATATTGTTGTTGTTGGAAGTGGAGGAGCAGGTTTAGCTGCAGCAATTCGTGCGCATGACTTAGGTGCAAATGTCGTAATTATTGAAAAAATGTCAGTAATTGGTGGAAATACTAATAAAGCTTCGGCCGGTATGAATGCAGCTGAAACAAAATTCCAGAAACTAAAAGGAATTAAAGATAGTAAAGATCTTTTCTATAAAGAAACAATGACTGGAGGAAAAAACAAAAATAACCCTGACTTATTAAGGTATTTTGTCGAAAATGCACCAGATGCTATCGATTGGTTAGATACAAATGGTATCACTTTAAGTGGTATTACTACAACTGGAGGAATGAGTATTGATCGAACTCATCGACCAGAAAGTGGAGCAGCGGTAGGTGGTTTTTTAATTAGTGGATTAGTTAAAAATATTAACAACCGTGGTATTGAAGTCATGCTTGATACAAATGTTACCGAAATTGTAACAGAAAATCATAAAGTAACCGGGGTAAAAGTTATCCAAGAAGATGGTTCAATTTATACAATTAAAACAAAAGCTGTTGTTATTGCTACGGGAGGATTTGGAGCAAATCTAGAGATGATTGAAAAATATCGACCAGATCTTAAAGGTTTTGTAACAACTAACCATAAAGGTGCAACAGGATCGGGAATTACAATCCTTGAAAAGCTTGGTGCTGGTACAGTGGATATGAAAGAAATTCAAATTCATCCAACTGTTGAACAAACAACCTCTTATCTTATTTCCGAATCGATTCGTGGTGGAGGAGCAATATTAATATCACAAAATGGAAAACGTTTTGTTAATGAACTCGATACGCGTGATAAAGTATCCAATCATATCAATAATCTAACTGAACATTACGCTTATATCTTATTCGATCAACAGGTTCGCGATGAGAATAAATCAGTGGAGGAGTATATTTCACGTAATTTAGTAATTCAAGCCAATACTCTTGATGATTTAGCAAAACAATTAAGCATTGATTCTAATACATTAACCGAAACAATAAAACGTTATGATAATTTTGTTATAAATAAACATGATGAAGATTTTGAACGAACAACAGGTATGCGTCACCCTATCAATAAAGCTCCATATTATGCGATAAAAATTGCACCCGGCATACATCATACAATGGGAGGAGTAACAATTAATGCGGAAACACAGGTTTTGGATACTCAAAATCATGTTATTGAAGGCATCTTTGCTGCTGGAGAAGTAGTTGGAGGCGTTCATGGCGCTAATCGTATTGGTGGAAATGCTGTTGCAGATATTATTATCTTCGGTTTACAGGCTGGCACAAAAGCTACAGATTATATTCATCATTATTAAATTAGTAATTTGAATATATCCCTATTTTGATAGAAGAGATGGTTCTATTGAAGCTTAACTATTTTTAAATAAGAAGGAAAATTCAATGCACACAATAAAAAAGCCACCTGTTAAATGGCTACCATTTATTATTATTGCTGCTATTTCGATCATTTTATGGTTATTTGTATTGCCTCCTGATGGGATTAGTACAGAAGGATGGCGAACAAGTATTATATTTGTAGCAACTATTGCCTGTATTGTTGCTGAAATTATGCCTATTGGCGCAATTGGTTTACTGGCAATTACCGTATTTGCAGTATTAAGACCATCTGGCGCAACTTCTGCTACAGAATCAATTAAAATCGCCTTAAGTGAATTAAATAGTACATTAATATGGCTTATTGTTATCGCTTTTATGATTGCTCGTGGTTTTATTAAAACTGGATTAAGCAAAAGGATTGCTTATTACCTTGTTAAAATTCTTGGCCGAAATACTTTAGGCTTAGCCTATGGTTTATCTGTTACCGATATTGCTTTAGCTCCGGCTATTCCAAGTACCACTGCTCGAGCCGGAGGGGTTATTTATCCAATTGCGGAAGCCTTATCCATTAACTTTAATTCGAATCCAAAAGATAACTCAAGAAACCGTATTGGCACTTTTTTAATGCTAACTATTAGCCATATTAATGATATTACTTCGGCTATGTTTTTAACGGCATTTACTGGAAATTTGCTCGCAGCTAAATTAGTGACATCTTCGCTTGGCATAACATTAGGTTGGGGTCAATGGTTTATTGCTGCTCTTGTTCCCTGTTTAGCCTCTTTTATTGTTATTCCTTTAGTTATCTATTTTTTAACTAATCCAGAGCTTAAGAAAACACCTGAAGCACCAAAATTAGCTTCTGAAGAACTCAAAAAAATGGGTGCAATAACAGGTAAAGAAATCATAATGGGAAGTACTGTAATACTGCTTTTAGGCTTTTGGATTTTTGGTGATAAGTTAAATATAGACTCAACCACGACAGCTTTTATTGGTTTAACCCTCTTAATTTTAACAGGTGTATTGAATTGGGAGGATATTAAAAGTGAAAAGGCAGCTTGGGATACCTTAATTTGGTTTGCCGCTTTACTTATGATGGCAGGACAAGTTAACAAACTTGGTGTAACAAAGTGGTTAGGTGATACAATAGGTAATGCAATAAAAGGGCATTTAGGTGAAAGTAGTTGGGTACTGGTTATTATTCTATTATGTACCGCGTATGTTTATTTACACTACTTTTTTGCCAGTGGTAATGCACATATTGCTGCTTTATTTCCTGTTTTTTTATCTGTTGCAATTGCACTTGGTGTACCGCAAATGATAGCCATCTTTGCGTTAGTTATTTGTACAAATTATTTTGGTTCAATTACACAATTTGCTAATGCTAGAAATCCATTATTATTCGCTGAAGGTTTTGTTCCAGTAAAAACATGGTGGAAAGTTGGTTTTATATGCAGTATTGTGAATTTAATTATTGTTTTCACCATTGGTTTATTATGGTGGAAGATGATTGGATTAGGCTAATCAAGAAAGATTTTTAATATAAAGAAATGTTTTTACGGCTAGTTTAACTAGCGGTAAAAACATATTAATCGAATTTAGTTAAATAGTTCTATTGATAACTTCCAGTCATTAACTGCATTCCAATATTTTTGTTCTTGTTCTAAATCAAGCAAAATAAGTTTATTATTTCCAATAAATGTCTCATCAATTTCTAAAGTAATATTTGTTATTTTATCTTCATCTAATTTCAAACGAAACGCATTTAAATTCAGGTCATTATTACGCTGATTATTGATTAATATTGATAATCTCAATATCTGCAATAATGGGATAATATGTTTATAGTCAAAAAGACTAAAATACGGCAAATTATCAATATTTATTGATTTCCTATGATAACGAACAAGAGAAGATAAAAGAAGTTGTTGTTCCTCATTAAATCCTGGAAGATTACTGTTTTGTAGAATATAACTTGAATGTTTATGTATAGAAGAAAAATTAATTTTTAATCCTACTTCGTGTAATTGCGCTGCCCAGTATAATATTGATTCTAAATGAATTGGAACAGTAACAGAAGACTGCCTTTTCCATTGTGAAAATAAATAGTTAGTGGTTCTTACAACCTGTTTTGCATGTCGCTCATCTATATTATAATGTTGAGAGAGAGACTCAGCTGTTGATTCTCTTATATCTCGAAAATTGATACCATCAATGAGTTCATACAATACCCCTTCACGTAAGGCACCTGGACAATATTGTAAAGCTCGTAACTCTAATGCATCAAAAACACCACTGAAAATAGCCAGGCCGCTGACAAAAACATTTTTTCTTTCATCAGAAAGAGAAGGATATTGAATATCAAGGAAAGATTCAAATTCTAAAATATAACTAATTAAATCATTTAATCGTTTTTGAGTTATAATTCCGTCACTGACACCCAAATCCAATAGTATTTTGTAAATGGATTTGATCGTACCAGATGTACCAAAAGCAACCCTAATATTCTGTTTTTTTATGGTATTAATAATACTTTCTATTTGTTGTGTTGCTGCAAGTTTGGCTCGTTGAAAAGATATTTTATCGATCTTTTTTTGAGAAAAAAATTGCTTCGTATAAGTGACACATCCCATTGGACGACTTGCAACGATGTAAGGTTTAAGATTATTACCTTTACCAATTGCTATCTCGGTCGATCCACCACCTATATCTATAACAAAGTTGGTACTGGTTTTGCTTGTCGATTCTGTAGTCATCATGCCAAGATAAATTAAGCGAGCTTCCTCTTGACCTGAAATAATTTCGACAGGATAGGGTATTATTTTAGCCGAAGCCGTTAAAAATGCCTGTTTATTTTTAGCAATGCGCAATGTGTGTGTTGCGACAATCCGAACATTTTCAATAGGAAAACCCTTTAATCGCTCAGCAAACAAAGCAAGGCATTCTACACCACGTTTAATACTTGACTCGCTTAATTCATTGTTATCATTTAATCCAGTAGCTAAATGAATATTTTTTTTACATTTATAAATGATTTGTGAAATGCCATTTACACTACGAGCGATGACCATATGAAAACTGTTTGACCCCAAATCAATAACCGCATATTCATTTAATTTAGTCACTTTCCTAATTCCTTACACAAGCGTTTCTAATTGCTTTAAATAATCATAAATAGCATGTTGCGCCCTAATTTTTTTCTTATTACCTCTTAATACATAATTATTAGTATTATCTTTATCAATAATTCTGGCTTTTACATTATCATTACATTGGATACTAAAAATATCATGAATTGTAGATTTTAAAATGGGATCAAAAATTTTAACGCCAACTTCAATACGATTATCAAGATTTCTGGGCATCCAATCTGCTGAAGAGATATAGGTATCTTTTTTTCCTTCATTTTCAAAAATATAAACACGAGCATGCTCTAAATATTGATCGACAATGCTTGTTATAAAGATATTTTCACTTAAATCCGGTATTTGCGGGACTAGTACGCATGTTCCTCGAACAATCATTCTAATTTTGACTCCTGCACACGATGCACGATAAAGTGCATCAATCATTTCTTTATCCGTTATTGCATTAAGTTTTAGATAAATACCTGCAGATTTTCCTGCTTTAGCATTGGTTATTTCTCGCTCAATGAATTCATGGAAACGTAAACGTGTATTTTGTGGAGAAACCAGTAAGTAATTAAAAGATACAGGTTTAAATGGATTTTCAATAAAATTGAAAACTTTTTTTACTTCGTCTGTTATAACAGGATCTGCTGTTAATAATGAAAAATCGGTATAAATTTTAGCGGTTCTTTCATTAAAATTACCCGAACCAATATGAGCATAGCGAACAATTTTATCATTTTCCTTACGATCAATTAAAAATAACTTGGCGTGAATTTTTAATTTTGGTTGTGAGTAAATAACTTTAATACCACTGCTGATCAATCTTTTAGCCCATTTTATATTTGCTTCTTCATCAAAACGGGCTTGTAATTCAACAACCACAGTGACTTTTTTTCCATTGTTAGCGGCATTTATTGCAGCATGAATAAAACGAGAATCTTTTGCAACTCGGTAAATATTCATTCTTATGTGTGTCACGGCTGGATCGAAAGATGCTTGTCGCATGATTTCTAATACATGTCCAAATGAATAATAAGGATAATATAGTAATACATCACGATCTTTGATTGCTGCAAATGCATTTCTAAATTGTTTGAATCTATTATAAACAAGATTTGGGACTTGTTTATTCAACAAATTTTTAATGCCTAAATCAGGAAATTTCACCAAATCTTTAAAATTCGGATATCTTCCTCCTGGCATTGCATCTTGCTCCGTCAATCTTAATTTGTTAATGAGCAATTCAAATAATGCTTTTGGCATGTCTTTTTGATAGGTAAATCGGACAGGTTGTGCTGTTAATCGTTGTTTTAATCCTTGAGACATCAGTTCCAGTAAACTATCTAATTCTGTATTCAATTCATATTCAGCATCCCGATTGATATTAATAGAATAAGCATTTAGTTCTAATGCATCAAAAAAAACTTTAAATATGTCTGGTAGGCAATAGCGTAAAATATTATCCAAAAATATAATTGATTTATTTTTAGTAGACACTTCAGATGGCAATAAAACAAAACGCGAAACATTATCCGTAGGTAGTTCAAGTAAAGCATAACTTATATTATTTTCACAAATTATTTCAACTGCTAAATATGCATGATCGTCTTTTAAGAATTGTATCAGTTCAGTATGACTATCAAGAAGGATAGGTGTTATATATTGTCTTAGGTTTTTTTTGTAATAATTTTTTATCCAATTTTCTTGATAAGAGGATAATTGTCTTTCATTAATCAGAAAAATCTGATTTCTGGCCATTTCAAGTAATAATTCGTTATAAAGCTGATCAAACTGAAGTTCCAATTGAATGACTTTTTGATTAACTTGGCGTAAAAGTTGTTTTGAATTTGATGAACCTTGAGATTGTTCTTGTTCAATCAATACATACTTTTTTAGATTAGCAAATTGCACTTTATAAAATTCATCAAGATTGCTTGAGTATATTCCTAAAAATCGAATACGCTCAATAAGCGGATTACTTTTATCGGCGGCTTCTTGTAGAACACGTTGATTGAAAGACAACCAACTCAGTTCTTTGGGAAAATATACTTTTTCTGATAGCATTTTTATCTCTTACAATTTATTAATACTGTATATTTACAGGATAACTTAAGTAAAAAAAAAAGCTAGCATATAGCTAGCTTTTTATATTTAATTAACGATATGAAAATTGCTTAAATTCTATGAACTGAAGTAGTGTTGGTTGTCCCACTAGGAACTAACGCACCTGACACCATCACAATTGTATCGCCTTGATTTAAACCACAATATTTAACTGCCATTTCCTTACCTAAACGGTAAAAATCATCAGTCGAGTTAATTGCATCAATTAAAATAGGCTCTACACCTTTAGATAAAGCTAATTGATTAACTGTTTTTTGACTGGATGATAATGCTAAAATACGTGCTTTAGGGAAATAATGACGTACTTCACGTGCTGATTTACCACTACGAGTTGCAACAACAATCAAAGGAACATTAAGTCGTTCCGCAATTTCAACAGCACCACAACACACAGCAGCGGTAATTCGTAATTTTTCTTCTTTATCGCTAAGTTCTAAAGAAGCTGGAATAGTACCATCAGTACGTTTACAAATAGTCGCCATTACATTTACTGTTTCAAGTGGATATTTACCTTTAGCACTTTCGCCTGATAACATTACTGCATCAGTGCCATCAATGATTGCGTTAGCAACATCACCTGCTTCAGCACGAGTAGGGCGAGGGTTTTTTATCATTGAGTCAAGCATTTGTGTTGCGGTAATAACGGGTTTTGAAGCTCGATTACATTTTTTAATCATCATTTTTTGAGCAAAGATAACTTCCTCAACTGCAATCTCGACACCTAAATCACCACGAGCAACCATAATACCATCAGATGCTTCTAGAATTTCGTCAAAATTATCAAGACCTTCTTGGTTCTCAATTTTAGAAATTATTTTGATATCCTCACCGCCATGAGTTTTTAAGTGAGCACGAATATCTTCAACATCTGAACGTTTACGAATAAATGAAGCTGCAATAAAGTCAACGCCTTGCTCACAACCAAAGATTAGATCATTTTTATCTTTTTCAGCTAAAGCGGGTAATTTAATAGAAACGCCAGGTAAGTTAATGCCTTTATTTTCGCCCAAATCACCATTATTTAGAACTGTACAGATAACCTCATTACCTTTAACTTCTTTAACATCCATAGCAATTAAGCCATCATCAACTAGCACGCGATTACCTGGTTTTAGATCATGCGCAAAGCCGTCATAGGTTACCGCAACACGTTCAGAATTACCAATAACATTTTTATCAGTGGTAAAGGTGAACGTTTGGCCAGCAACTAACGAAACATCATTCCCACCTTCTAATTTAATAGTACGGATTTCAGGTCCTTTAGTATCTAGCATGATTGCAGCTTTTAAGCCAGTTTCTTGCATGACTTCTCGTAAATTCTTTATTCGATTACCATGCTCTTCATAATCACCATGAGAAAAATTCAAACGCATAACATTCATTCCTGCGTTTAATAATTTGGCTAGCATCTCTTTTGATTCAGATTTAGGGCCTATGGTACAAACTATTTTTGTCTTTTTCATAATATTTTCTACTAGTTGTTAAGGTTAATGTTTAAAATTTAAATAAACTTTTTTCGCAAAAAAAATCAATGTTTGAGAATTGATTAGATTGGTGTATAAAGGGAGATGGGCAACTAAAAGAATAGTTACTTAACTTAAATAAAATATTTGAAGAATTAGTCATTTTCATTAAAGCTTGGACATCTACAAAACTGGAGTCATTATATTCTTAACTACATTTAAAATAAAGCTTTTTATAATGAAATTGTCTTTATAAATCAGCGAAAAACATACTGATTATATAAATATTTGTCAAAATATTTGATGAAACGCCTACGTTTTAATCACATCAACTCTTTAACCTTATAAGTAAGTTCATTATCTTCATTCTTTAATATTAATTGATCCTTTGTTAATTCAATCTTTGCACCGTTAACAATTAATTCTTCGATGACTGCGTCTAATTTACTCAGTTCGCTATCAGGACAAACCATTTTAGTCATGGATAAACCAGCCCCTCTGATAACATTATTATCTAATGCTACTTTCCCAGAAAATAGATTGCACATTTTTCCTGTTATTGTCATATTTTCACCAAATTCTAATTCAGCATACTCATCTGAAGTAAGTTCTTGACCATTAGCTTTTACTAGGACAAAGTGGTGATGCATAAGATCGGTATCTTTGACATTACTTGATTTATTACAACCAGAAATAGCAAATGCTGTAGCAATTAACGGTAAAATAAAAATCGTTTTTTTCATTTGAACTCCTATTGAAAGGTTTAATTTGCTATAATTGACCCCAATTTTGATTATCAATAAAACATTTTACTCTCTATGTTATCTCAACAGCAAGAAAAATATTTAGAATCAATGACTTTCTTAGATAAATACAAGCTTTTAAAACTATCAAAGAAAGATCACAATGAGACTGATATTAATTCGGCAATACAAGCGGCAAATCTACATTACCAAGCTAGAAGGTCGTCCTTACCGAATAAAATCAATTATCCGGATAATTTACCTGTAGCTGAAAAAAAACAGGCAATTTATGATGCTATAAAAAATCATCAAATTGTTATTATTGCTGGTGAAACAGGTTCAGGTAAAACAACGCAAATTCCCAAAATTTGTTTAGAGCTAGGTTTAGGAATAAAAGGATACATTGGCCATACTCAACCTAGACGATTAGCTGCTCGCTCTGTTGCCAATCGTATTGCAGAAGAATTGAAAACAGAAATAGGTCAGTTAGTTGGGTATAAAGTTAGATTTTCAGACCAGGTAAGCGAAACAACATTAATAAAATTAATGACTGATGGTATATTACTTGCTGAAATCCAAAAAGATAAGCTACTATTACAATATGACACTATTATTATTGATGAAGCTCATGAACGTAGTTTAAATATTGATTTTATCTTAGGTTATCTAAAACAATTACTACCTAAACGCCCCGATTTAAAAGTAATAATCACATCAGCAACTATTGATGTAGAACGATTTTCTAATCACTTTAATCAAGCCCCAATAATTGAAGTTTCTGGGCGAACTTATCCTGTTGAAGTAAGATATCGTCCGCCAATATTAAATGAAGAAGATGATACAAATAATGATTTCCAACCTATTATTGACGCTATTGAAGAACTCTCAGCAGAAAGCTTTGGCGATATTCTGATTTTTCTGACGGGTGAACGGGAGATTCGAGATGTTGCTGATATACTGAATAAATTAGATTTGCGTCATACCGACATTCTACCTTTATATGCAAGATTATCTGCAACAGAACAAAATCGCATCTTTCAGTTACACTCAAAACGACGAATTGTTCTTGCAACCAATGTTGCAGAAACATCATTAACCGTACCGGGAATTAAGTATGTAATCGATCCTGGTTTAGCTAGAATTAGTCGCTACAGCTATCGAACTAAAGTCCAACGATTGCCAATTGAACGAATATCTCAAGCTTCAGCAAACCAACGAAAAGGTCGTTGTGGTCGTACATCGGATGGTATTTGTATCCGTCTATATGATGAAAATGATTTTTTATCACGACCAGAATTTACCGATCCCGAAATATTACGTACCAATTTAGCTTCGGTAATTTTACAAATGACTTCATTAGGCTTAGGCAATATTGCCGCTTTTCCTTTTGTAGAGGCGCCTGATTCCAGATATATTCGTGATGGTATTCGATTATTAGAAGAACTCGGTGCTATTTACACCAAGCATCATCACTATCATTTAACTGAAAGTGGTAGAATTTTAGCTCAATTACCTATTGATCCAAGATTGGCCAAAATGCTTGTAGAGGCACGAAGGTTAGGGTGTACGAAAGAAATCATGATCATTACAGCTGCCTTGTCTATTCAAGATCCTAGAGAAAGGCCATTTGATAAGCAACAAGCTTCTGATGAAAAACACAGACGTTTTGCACATAAAGAATCAGACTTTCTATCTTTTATTCATTTATGGGATTACATTAAAGAACAGCAAAATCTATTATCTGGCAATCAATTTAGACGATTATGTCAAAAAGAGTTTTTAAACTATCTTCGTATTCGCGAATGGCAAGATGTTTATACGCAAATCAGACAAACTATTAAACAATTAGCTTTTCCAATAAACAGCAAAGCTGCTGATTACATTTCATTACATACTTCCTTATTGAGCGGTTTATTATCTCATATTGGAATGAAAGAAAGTGAAAAACGTGAATATATCGGTGCTCGTAATATTAAGTTTTCAATTTTTCCCAATTCTGCACTTTTTAAAAGTCAGCCGAAATGGTGTATTGTGAGCGAATTGGTTGAAACAAGTAGATTATGGGGGAGAACCGCTGCCAAAATTGAAGCTGAATGGATTGAGCCAATAGCCAAACATTTGGTTAAATATAGTTACAGTGAACCAAGATGGTCTAAAAAGCAGGGTACCACAATAGCCAATGAAAAAGTTACTTTGTTTGGTTTACCAATTGTTGCTAGTAGGATTGTCAATTATAGCAAAATTGATCCAGTTTTGAGTCGTGCTTTATTTATTAGGCATGCACTAGTTGAAGGTGATTGGTTAACTAATCACAAGTTTTATAGACAAAATCAGCAATTAATCAGGGAAGTTGAAGATCTCGAACATAAATCTCGTCGACAAGATATTTTAATTGATGACGATGAGCTTTACGATTTTTATGATAAACGTATTGATAACTCGGTGATTTCAGCAAAATATTTTGATAATTGGTGGAAACAAAAACAAAAATCACAACCTAATTATCTTAATATAGAAAGGGATATGCTGATTAAGCAAACAGCACAATTGGTTAATCTAAATGATTTCCCTGATTTCTGGTATCAAGATAATTTTAAATTTGCACTAAGTTATCAATTTGATATTGGTCATAATCGTGACGGTGTCACAATTAAAATTCCTCTTGATCTACTAAATCAAATAAAAAATAGAGGATTTGATTGGCAAGTTCCTGGATTTAGAAAAGATCTAATTATTGCCTTAATTAAATCATTACCTAAATCATTACGTCGTAATCTTGTTCCTGCACCAAATTATGCTGAAGCGTTTTTGGAAAGAATAAAGACGATGGACCAACCGCTTCTTGAACGTTTAGAAAATGAATTTCGTAAAATGACTGGGGTAAAAATCACATCTGAAGATTGGCATTTGGATCAGGTTCCGGATTATTTAAAAATGACATTTAGCATTATTCATGATAATGAAGAAATTGCATCCGGTAAAAATTTAGTTTTATTGAAAGAACAGCTAAAAAATGATGTTCAAAAAGCTTTAACTTCTTTAACAACCAAAAAAATAGTACCTATTGAGCAAAGTGGTATCACTGATTGGAATTTTGGTACATTGCCTTCAATTTATGAAGAAAAACAGAAAAATTATACAGTCAAAGCCTATCCGGCAATTATTGATCATCAAAATTCCGTCAGTATCGAATTGATTGATAATCAAGAAGAACAGCAAAAATTAAATCAATTGGGACTCAGACGGTTGCTAATGTTAAATATTCCATCACCAATCAAATATCTACATGAAAAATTACCCAATAAATCTAAATTAGGACTTTACTTCAACTCATTTGGTAGCGTATTAATGTTGATTGACGATTGTATTGCTTGTGCGGTTGATGAATTGATAGATAAATATAATCAAAATATTCAAAATCAACAACAGTATCAAAAATTGCTTAATTATACTAAGACGAATATCAATGAAATGGTTATAGATATTGCTAAACAAATAGAAGGCATTTTGACTTTATACTATAACGTTAATAAAAAATTGAAAGGTCGTGTTGATCTATCATTAGCTTTTGCATTATCCGACATAAAAAAACAACTTAGTAAATTAGTTTATAAAGGATTTGTCGCAGATTCAGGTTATAAACGAATCGCCGATATTTATCGTTATTTACTGGCAATTGAAAAAAGAATTGAAAAATTAATGGTTAATGTAACGAAAGATAGACAGTCGATGAATATTATTGAGGAAGTTGAAAATCAATATGAAAAATGGGTTAACAGTTTGCCACAAATTTCCAGATCTAAAGATAGTGTCATCAATATACGTTGGATGATTGAAGAGTTAAGAGTAAATTTATTCGCTCAACAATTAGGCACACCGTATCCAATATCTCCTAAACGCGTAAAACAGCAGATCGAAATTATAAAATCTGAATTATGAGTTTCAGAATATTTATTTAAGATTTGAAAACTCAATGAGAAGAAAAAAAGAAAGTAGGGCGTATATAAATACGCCCATCTTAAAAACTCTACTTATAAAGATCTATAAATACAGTGATATTAGGTCCTTTTGCATCATGAGCTATTCGAGCAATATGATAAAATTTAGCTCCATTTTCAATCGCTCTTTTACCTGCTTGATAAGAAATTTCCTGATCTGTTACATAATATCCGCGGAATTTAATGGTATCAAAAGCAACCATTTTTGCAGCAGTAGCATCATTCAATTCTTGAATTTTTCTTCCATCAGGAAGTGTTACGGTGTAACGTTTCACACGTTGTGGCTCAGCTTCAACTTCAGGATTTACAGTAACAGGTACTTTTGTTTGTGTAATTTTTGTAGTGGATTGATCGATTACTTTAACTTTGTTATTAAATTTGTTTGCATAAAATTTTTCATTAAATGCAGAGGGTGAGTAATAACCCGGTTTTTCAACTTGCATCGCAGTTTCACCGCCTTGAGCGAGTGCAATTTGACCAGCTTCAGAATCATAAGGAATGGCATTTTCTGGTTGAAGTTTACGTTCTGGGGCATCTTTTTTAAACAAATAAGCAGCAACTTGAATGTTGCTTCCTAATTCAGAACGTGAATCAATATAAAAAGCATAGGCACCTTTTACTAACGCTTCTTTTGCAACAGCTTGATTTACATCAATTTCGCTGGGAAAGTACCCACGTATACGAACGATATTAAAAGGTTCTAAACGAATAGCCTTCGATTTTGGATATTCATATACACCTTCAAATTTACGAAAGCTTTCAGTTGTCTCAGTAGCCTTAGGCGCATTTGATTTATATAATTTAGCGTAAACAATTCGTAGTGTATCATTTGAAGGACTGATATTAGTGGTAGTTATATAAAATGCAGAAGCACCTTCTTTATCAGCTGCTTTTGACATAGCTATAACATAATCATTGTCGGTATAAAAAGCACCGCGTACAGTAATTTGTTTAAAAGATTGAAGGTTCTTGGCTTGTTCTTCATTTAATTGTTGAGCTGCAAATGAACTCATTGGACATGCAACGATAGCTGCAACAATAAGAGTTTTCTTGAAACTTATCATATTTGATTAACCTTAGAATTAACTTTATTGATATTTTATCACGAAATAAATTACTTTCCCAAAACAATTAAAGCATTTAAATTTTTGATAAAAATATATTTTCCTTTTACAGATAAAACATCAAGCTCCTGAAATTTTGTTAAAATTCGGCTAACTGTTTCAATGGTTAATCCCAAATAATTGGCAATATCGGTTCTGCTCATAGATAACTTTATATTCAATGACGTGTGACCACGTTTTTCATAACGTTTATAAAGAGAATAAATAAAATAAGCTAGACGTTCATCAGCCTTTTTTTGCGAATAACATAAAACTAATTTTTGATAATTGTAAATATCATTGCTTAGTAATTTAAAAATCATATCTCTTACAGTTTTATTTGTATCAACTAAAGACATTAATTCATCATAATGCAGTTCGCATATTGCAACATTATTTAATGCTTTAACCGTATAGTTATAAACTCTTGTTGCTATAGAATCTAATCCGACAATATCTCCTGGTAGATAGAAACCATTAATTTGTTCATTACCATTTGAAGTAGTGATGTAGGTTTTTAATGCACCTGAATGAATGATGAAAAATTTTTTGAAGGATGTATTTTCGTGAATCAAGATCTCATCTTTTATATAAGACTTTTTACGATCTAAAACTGTATGCAGAGTATTATTGAGTAACATTGGGATACAGAGTGACCCGGTACTGCACAATTCACATGGAACAGAATAACTTTTTGATCGTAATGACTTATATTTATTTTGCATTTTTTCTAAAAGTGTTAATCCATTAGTTGATAAGAACAATGTATTCTATAATAAAAAAACATAGAGTGGTTAGACATTATTTTCTTATTTACAAAAATAATCTAATATCTTTTAGAAATATAAAAAACTTTTATATTTCATATAATTTTATCATAACCCTTTCGAAGGTAATATGCTAATAATGATTTGTAAATACCATAAATAACTATATCAATTCGACATAAATAACAAGCAGACACCCCGATATATTAGCCATAGATTCGCCCAAATACCTGGGAGAGCAAATTGGCGAAATCACGAAAGTGACCTCAAAAACTTTGGATATTAAAAGCGAACACACATTAAGTAATGGTGATGGACTTAATGTACTGATCCAACGTGATATTATCGGATTCAGAGCGGACAAAGTTGAAAAGATATCCGGAAATCACTACCGCATTTATCCTAATGAGGTACCTAAACACCTTTATTCTGTTAAATTTCCGCATGCAGTTAATCGAAATTTGGATCATTTATGGCAACAAAGTTTATTAAAAGATTCCAGTAAACGATGTGTTGGCGTTTCATTTGAACTCGAAAACAGTATTGATGGAATTAGATTAAAAGCAAGAAGCGAAGAGGGCATGAGTGTTGAATTAACACTCAACGGCCATTTTGAACCCGCTACTCAGCCAGATAAAATGCTAAAGAATATTCAAGAAAATTTATCTAAACTGGGCAATACGCTGTATTATCTTTCTGATCTAAAAATGAAATTATCGACAGTATATTTTATTCCCAACAGTCAACTTAATCAGTTAAGGCGGGAAGTTATTAGCAGACTTACGGTGGAAAGATTAACCAATTATAAACGCAAGGTGCGTAGACCAGAAATAAGTCCAACCGCAATTTATCCAGAGACACAACTGAATTTTTTGGCTAATGTTTATAATCACAAAGCGCGGGAATTCTATAAACAGCATGGAGTTGAATTGATTGAAAGTGCTTATGAAGCCCATGAAGTGAAAAATGATGCTCCATTAATGATAACCAAGCATTGCTTAAGATTTGCGTTTAATTTATGTCCAAAGCAAGCTAAAGGGATCCAAGGTGTGAAAACTAAAGTAACCCCTATGAAACTTGTGCAAAATAATGAAGAATTATTATTGAAATTTAATTGCAAAGCTTGTGAAATGCAGATTTGGGGAAAAATAAAAAAACACATATTAAAAATGCCATTACCTGGTAGTGATATTATTTTGGTTGTCAAAAGTTAAAATTCTATTTATCAAACGGATTTTAAAGGTTAAGACATCATGTAATGGAGGCTATTAAAAATTAGATAAATTGGTCAAAATAAATCATATTTAACATAATATACATTATACGAACCAATTTAAACTAAATAAATTTAAAGCAGTTGTAGCATTTTTGACTAGTGCTGATATATTAAAACGTTTGAAATATCATTACATACATACTTTTAAGATTTTAAAAAATTCATTCTTTTCAACATATCTTTCTTACTATACTTATTTATTTCTACGTATTATATATAAAGAAGATTTTTGATTCTGACATTATTATGTTTAGAACTTTATGACCATTTTAAATAATGAATTTATACTCAAAATTTGTGATCGCTTAGTCACATCAATTTGAGACAATAAGTCTAAGGAGTTATCTTGAGGGTTCATTATAATAACTATTCCATAATTTTTTAAACTTTCAGAAATTGTATTCATTTGCATTATTTATAAAATGCCTCTTTTTATTAAAAATACTACATCATCGTTTTTATCAATAATTCGGAAAAATTATATGAATAACTTTTGTACATTTTATACTTTACATTCTGTATTATGCATATATTCCATAACAATTAAAATTAACA
The DNA here is from genome assembly GCF_028751545.1 of Gilliamella sp. B3022. Taxonomy (NCBI): domain Bacteria; kingdom Pseudomonadati; phylum Pseudomonadota; class Gammaproteobacteria; order Orbales; family Orbaceae; genus Gilliamella; species Gilliamella sp. B3022. The sequence goes on along the minus strand of NZ_CP071867.1, from coordinate 2,405,399 downwards.
AAAAAAAATATGTTAAAAAAGAATGATATTTTTTAAAATCTTAAAAGTATGGTATGTAATGATATTTCAAACGTTTTAATATATTCAGCACTAGTCAAAAATGCTACAACTGCTTTAAATTTATTTAGTTTAAATTGGTTCGTATAATGTATATTATGTTAAATATGATTTATTTTGACCAATTTATCTAATTTTTAATAGCCTCCATTACATGATGTCTTAACCTTTAAAATCCGTTTGATAAATAGAATTTTAACTTTTGACAACCAAAATAATATCACTACCAGGTAATGGCATTTTTAATATGTGTTTTTTTATTTTTCCCCAAATCTGCATTTCACAAGCTTTGCAATTAAATTTCAATAATAATTCTTCATTATTTTGCACAAGTTTCATAGGGGTTACTTTAGTTTTCACACCTTGGATCCCTTTAGCTTGCTTTGGACATAAATTAAACGCAAATCTTAAGCAATGCTTGGTTATCATTAATGGAGCATCATTTTTCACTTCATGGGCTTCATAAGCACTTTCAATCAATTCAACTCCATGCTGTTTATAGAATTCCCGCGCTTTGTGATTATAAACATTAGCCAAAAAATTCAGTTGTGTCTCTGGATAAATTGCGGTTGGACTTATTTCTGGTCTACGCACCTTGCGTTTATAATTGGTTAATCTTTCCACCGTAAGTCTGCTAATAACTTCCCGCCTTAACTGATTAAGTTGACTGTTGGGAATAAAATATACTGTCGATAATTTCATTTTTAGATCAGAAAGATAATACAGCGTATTGCCCAGTTTAGATAAATTTTCTTGAATATTCTTTAGCATTTTATCTGGCTGAGTAGCGGGTTCAAAATGGCCGTTGAGTGTTAATTCAACACTCATGCCCTCTTCGCTTCTTGCTTTTAATCTAATTCCATCAATACTGTTTTCGAGTTCAAATGAAACGCCAACACATCGTTTACTGGAATCTTTTAATAAACTTTGTTGCCATAAATGATCCAAATTTCGATTAACTGCATGCGGAAATTTAACAGAATAAAGGTGTTTAGGTACCTCATTAGGATAAATGCGGTAGTGATTTCCGGATATCTTTTCAACTTTGTCCGCTCTGAATCCGATAATATCACGTTGGATCAGTACATTAAGTCCATCACCATTACTTAATGTGTGTTCGCTTTTAATATCCAAAGTTTTTGAGGTCACTTTCGTGATTTCGCCAATTTGCTCTCCCAGGTATTTGGGCGAATCTATGGCTAATATATCGGGGTGTCTGCCATGAATGAAATAATCTGTGCTTCCTCTATGAAAGGTTCGATTAGGATCGGGTGTAAAAAAGTGTTCAACCCGACCACTTGAAGCTGGAAGCAATTCTGATGATTGAGCTAGAATTTGATCTAATTTTTGCCGATAAAATGCGGTTATATTTTTAACATAACTCACGTCTTTATATCTCCCTTCAATTTTAAATGATCTTATTCCAGCTTGAATTAGCTCAATTAGATTTTCGGATTGATTATTGTCTTTCATAGATAATAAATGTTTTTGATAGGCAACTATTCGACCTTTATCATCTTTTAAGGTATAAGGTAATCTACAAGATTGTGAACAATCACCTCGATTTGCACTTCGTCCAGTTTGAGCATGAGAAATATAACATTGACCAGAAAAAGCAACACATAATGCACCATGAATGAAAAACTCAATATTTGCATCAGTATGCTGATTAATATTAGCAATTTCAGTTAAATTAAGTTCTCGAGCCAATACAATTTGAGAGAAACCAACATCAGAAAGGAATTTTGCTTTTTCAGGGGTACGAATATCCATTTGCGTACTCGCGTGTAAATCAATAGGCGGAATATCCATATTTAATATGCCCATATCTTGGACAATTAAAGCATCAATACCAGCATCATACAATTGCCAAATTAGGTTCCTTGCTAATTCCAATTCGTTATCATGCAGTATAGTATTTAATGTAACAAAAATTTTGACATAATATTGATGAGCAAATTCAACTAATTTTGCAAGATCACTAACGGAATTACCTGCATTATGTCTAGCCCCAAAATTTGGTCCACCTATATAGACGGCATCTGCACCATGTAAGATGGCCTGTTTTGCAATTTCGATATTTTTGGCTGGACTGAGAAGTTCTAATTTATTGTTGATACTTTTGGGATTTAGCATTAATGACTCTTTTTAAAAATACAACTTAAGATGACTGGCTAACTGGTAATATTCAAACGTTATAATTAATTTAATAATCCTTGTCAAGAAGTTTCAGAAACCTATACGTTTGAGTAAAATCATTCCTATAATATTTGCTTATATACGTTTAATTTGCAAAGCACTTTTATAATAATTCATCCTCATATTTTAGAATTAAATATAATTTTATTTTGTTCACCTACTCTGCCTAGTATAACTAATGATTCACCTATTATTCTTTAATAATGAAAATATTTTATAAAATAAAATTTATACTATATTATATAAAGTTCTAATTTTAGCCTTTTCCTGGTTAAAGGATTTTTAGATAATTATTTAGGGAAAAAAATGAAAAAACAGGCAATATTTATAGCGGGCGATGAGAATATTTATTTTCCCGCTCTAGTAGCTTTAGAAAGTATTAAAGAATACAACAATGATATTTTCGATATGTTCATGTGTTTTGATGGAAGTAAATTGACACCTTACATGCAGCAAACATTAAGTAAGCATTCTATAAATTTTATTGATACTAAAGAGTTAAGAAAATTTGGTATTGAAGAAAAATTTTCGATGATGATTGAAAATCATTGGCCTATCGATATTTTTTATAATTATGCATTACCTATTTATCTTGGTGAATTAGGTTATACTTACTCCTATAAAGTTGATTATGATATTCTTTGTGTAGGTAAATATATATTAGATGAAATAGAACCTCGTGATGTGTTTTTTTCTGGTTGGACGAATAAAGTAAATTTAGAAAAAGAGAATATTGAAAAAGAAACCATTAAGAAATTAATAGACGATAATATAATTTCAGGGCAAACTATCGACTACATGAATGTAGGTTTTCTTGGTTTTAATAATAAAAATTATACTGAACAAAAAATATTTGAAAAACTATCTGATGCTTACTTACTACTCAAAAGAGAATCACCTAATGCAAAATTATTAGAACAAATTGCATTCGCATTAGTCATTGAAAGTACAAAAGGAAAATTCAAGAAAATCCCTGAGACATATAATCATCGAGTACTATCCACACGAGAAAGTAATGATAACTTTGAGTTTGATACTAAAAATATCCATTTTATTACAAAATTTAAACCTTGGAGAAAACTTGAAAAAAATATAATCAAATGGTTTATTTTTAATAATGGAAGTCATATGTATTTGTATCGAAATTTATGGCTTGATTACGCATCAAAAATAGATGGGTTTGAGATTTTTTGTATGGAAAAACCGCTAACAACTAAACAATTAGTTGGAATGGAAATGCATATTGTTCGATGCTTTAATGAAAAGCTTAACTCATTAAAACCTCAAGTTAAAGGATAAATTATTTAGTTCTTAATTGACAACCTTGATATCCTTAATAAGGTTGTCAACTTAATAACTTTTATTTTTTCTTAGAAAATTTAACAATTTTATCTAGATTTGCCATTTCATTACTTACAAACATTGTTAAGCCTTGAATGTAATCAGCCAAAACAGATGGTGGCATTAATTGATAATTGTTACCAAATATCTCATTCAATAAATTAACCACTTTTTTGTAATTTTTCTGAGCAAGAGCAACTTTAACCATTTGTATATGGCATTGTGTATTATTAGGTGTATGTTTTTCAAAATCGTCTAATAATTTATTCGATTTTTCATATTGCCCTATATTACGAAAAATATCAGCTAAAATCAGTTGTAATATATATTTCTTCAAAAAATATTTATTTGTATTAGAATTTATTAAGGGATTAAGCTGCATAATAGCCCCACCCCAATTTTGTTGTGTCATTTTCACGAGCACATTTAATATATCTAATTCATTTTGCTCAAATAAGCCTTTTTCTAAAAAGGCAGATTTAATTTTCATTGCATATGTCGAACTGTGGAGATAATAGCAACAAGTTAATTGATAAAAGAGATCTATTGCTTTTTTATTAGTAATTTTTTCCCAACATTGAAAAGCTCCTTCCCATTTTTCTTGAGTCATCAAAATAAACGCTTTAGTTTTATTATCTTTAATATCTTCAAATCTTACTTTAACATTATTAAAAAATAGAGAAATTTGATATTTTCGATAACCTGCTTCTGCTAACATTTGTTGTGCAATAATTTTCCAATTTCCCTCTTTTTTTAATAATACCTGAGAAAAGGCTATTATTTCTTCCCAATTTGCAGACATTTGCAATGCTTCAATGTAAATATTTAAGGCTGAAATAGGAATAATCATATAATTATTATTAAATGTTTTCTTTAAATGAGAAGATATACCAGAATAATCTTTCTTAATAATGTATAATTTAATTTTTTGCAATTCGAATTCAAAATTATACGTTTTGTGTTTTTCAAAATTAACTAATTGCGTTTGACATTTTTCAGGCTCATTATTTTTTCTATATACATCTGCCAGTATTAATTCAGGAAAGAATTTTTTCAGAAAATATTCATTTACATTACTTTTCAGTAAAATATTTAATTGGTCTATCGCCGTATTCCAATCTTTATTATATGCTGATATTAAAGAATTAATTAATAGTGACATTTCTTTATCATAATCAGAATGTAGCAAAAACTCATTTTGAACCTTAACAATATGATCTTTATTGGGTAAGTGCTGACAACAAATTAACTGATAAAAAAGCTTAACACTTGAGTTTTCATTCACTTTATTCCAACTATCATAAGCTTGATACCATTGTTCTCGTCCCATAAAAAGAAATGCCAACACTTTGTGATTTTTGATATTGCTGATATTAACTGGGAATAATGAAGGGTTTCTCTGATAGTAAGTTGCTTCTGCTAAAATAAGATAAGCTAGCTCTTCTTGTGTTTTATCAATGGATAATAATTGTATTGCACGTTGTATAGCTATTGGCCAGTTTTGTTCTTGGTATGCTCTTAGTAGAAAATCAGTTAATATTGAAACATTTACTTCTTCTGGCATATCATAAGGTTTATCCAAATCTTCAATTGCTTCAAAAGTCCTTTCACAACATTTTCCATCTCTGTATGGATAAACTGTTTTAATTCTTGAAAAATAGGGTTCTTTGATCGCAAAATCATTCTTAACAATATCATTTAAAGCGCGATTCAAATCTTCTTCCTTCGTAACAACAGGACCAAAACCGTGCTGTCTATAATCAAAATAACCTTTCGAAAAAGTATGTTTTCCTGAAAAAAACTCATTTTCATCAAATTGATAGTATATAATTTGTTTTTCTAAATATGCCATTTCGAAGGCTATAGATGAATAGTCAGTTATAAGAAGTGTTGATTTCAAAAATAATTCTTGAATGCTACAGTTTTCAGAACGCCATTGCTCTATATATGAAGGTATATTAAATTCATCCAAATACGGTTCTATGTTTTTATGAAGGGCAAAAATAACTTTTACTCCATCATTTGTTATTCTTTTTAACTCTTCACTATGTATGAAACTTTTCCAATGTATAGCATAGTCAGTTAACATAAAATTAGGATTTTTATCGCGTTCTGAACGATCTGTTTTTGCTTTAGGTAAAATAGAATCGCGCCAAGTAGGCATTATTAAGATTATTTTTTGCTCTGATGCAAATTTATCTTTTTGAAAAAATAATGCATCATGTCTTGGTAATCCTGTTAATTTTACTTCTTTATTTGTTAAAAAATATTTATCGTCAAATGCAATTGAATTAAATTCAGGCTCCGTACTAGTAAGCATCAAACTAACATTTTTCTTGGTATTAATCCAATTTGATAAATCGTCTTTAATGACACCATGTTGTAAGAACACAAATTGTTGATTTAACATTGACCCATCAGAGAAATAATCATTAACATATTTATCAATATGGCTACTGACTACTTTTGATGCCGTTTTTAATAATTTTTTATGTTCAAATGAGCCAAAGTTTAACAAATTAAAATTATCTTTTTTCAAACGATCCCAATCATGAGATTTGTTTGATAATACATAGTAAATGTCTCGATTTGGATGTTCAGATCGAATATATCGATACAAATGCTCTGCATTATCGTCAGCCGCAGAGTCTCTGTCCATTAAAATCCAATGTTCTCGCTTATTAGTTTGAGCAAATTTAGCTAAATGTTCCATCATTTTTTCATGAGAAACACCAGTATAAAAAAAAGTTCCTTTGATGAAAATTTTTGAATGAACACCATTAAATTTAATTTCAAACTTATTAAAGTTTTCAGGTAAAGGGACCCATAGTTTATATGTTGTTACAAAATATCTATCACCAAATGTGTGTTTTTTCTTTTTCTGATATTTAGGTATTGTATCATTATTATCAAATAATATAGCAATATCACTATCATTATAACTATGATATGAAATAAGTATCTCTTTTTTTGCTGGATCATATCTTTCGATATAGGCAATCTGATTTATCTCAGTTATCCCTTTGAAAGTTCCCAATATCCCTACTTTAAACAAAAACCAAATACCCGCTAAATCAAAACCCAATATGACTTCTTTATCTATATAAGATAAAACCGTTTCAGCATTTTCATAGAACTTAATTTTTTCATCCTCACTAAGGATATTTAATGGATTGGGATTATTAATTAAACGTTTACAAATCCAAGCAAAATCATATAAAGCTTGTCGTTGAATGAATTCTGGAATTTGTTCTAATCTTTCTTTATAAAACTCCAAAACAAATATTGGACCGCGCTCGATAGCATCTAAAAATTTACGTTTATCATTCCAAGAGGTATCTAAAGTTGAGGAATTGTCTTCTCTTTTCCTATAATAATATTTTGCAGATGGCAAAAAAGCTACTTTTAATGATTTAATATAGTATATATATTCGGAAGCAAAACGCGCATCTTCAAATGAAGGTTTTAGTCTTGTATCAAAAAATAAATCGTTTTCAAGAATGACTTGTGTAAGAAATATTCCTGAATTAACAGCCATTACAATGTTTTTACCGAAATCAAAATTGGAGTTATATTTAATTCCATTTGCAAAACGATATTTTAGTGGATGGGTATCACTGTATTGATCTACATTTTCATTATAAAATATGAAGTTACAACAAACCATGCCCGTATCTTCCGGATTTTTATCCATTACTTTTGCAATTTCTTCATAATAATCTAAACTTACAAAATCATCAGGATCCATGAAACTAACCCATTTGGTTTTTACATAATCCATACCGAAATTACGTGCTGATGCTTGTCCTCCATTTTCTTTATGAATATAAGTAATGTTATTTGGATATTTTTTTTGCCATTTTTTGATGATTTGTGCAGAATTATCTTTAGAGTCATCATCGACTAAAATTAGATGAATATGATCTTCAAATCCAATAGTTTGATTAACTAAACTTTCAAAATAGTCATTCAAATATCTCTCAACACCATAAACTGCCGATACTACAGTAAATTTTTGTTCCGTTTTGTATTTTATTGATGGGGAATGCTTTAAAATATAATTCTGTCTTTTTTCATACATATCTGTAAAAAAAAGCTTAGGATTCTTTCTCAATTTATTCCATTTTTTTATTATTGACATAATCTTTTAAGACCTTATAAATCATGAATTTAGTAGATTAAAGTGAACAATTTTAATCTGTTGTTATTGAATTAAATATAAAATCTACTCAAAAACTTTATCAAATTATCTTTGTAGTCTTTTTCATTAATATTTTTAGCTGAAAAATCATTTGCACAAAATGAGTGAGGTAATGACTTAAATTTATTACTAAGAAAAGTATAATTAGTTTTTGCTGTTGTTGAACGAACATTAAAATAGTAACAAATATCACGTGACAATTTAGATTTACCCTCAAAATACATTATCCAAGGAACTAGAAATGTTGCTAAATTCAGATCATTTTCATTCCTAAATTGATTAGGAAGAAATCCATTAATTTCATTTCTAAACAATGACCAAGCTAATTCAAAGTATGATTTTTTTAAAGGGACATAAGTATGAGCTAACGGATTGTTTATTTTCTTGTTATATTTCTTTAATAGCAAATTACGAGAGTTCAAACTAGCAGATAAAGTTGGAGTATTAACACCTTTTTTGATCATCTGATCCAAATTTTTTCTATTTAAAAACAACGATGATAAATTATTACCACTAAGAAAATGTGTTTTAGGTAGTTTTCTGGCAATAAAAACATCATCATTAAAGTAAATAAAATTTTCTGATAAATCAGGGATATTATGTAAGTGAGCTTCAATAACATGAGAGTTAAATGTAGGAAGATATCTATGATTTATTATTTGCTTATGGTCAATTATTTTAACTTTATCAGATAAAGGAAATTCTGGAATTTGATTATCTGTCACTAAAAATATTGAATTTACCCAAGGTATATAAGATTCAATGCTTTTTATTACATAATATAACTCCCCATGATTTTCAAACCTTGAACTATCAATGGAAAACTGATTAAGGTGATTTTTATTAAGATCTTTATGAAAATTTAGTTTTTTAATCCAACTTGGGTCATTATTATTAACCCATGTAATAACCACATCAATAATTTCTGAACTTTGATTTTCAAGAATATTATACAACCTGAAATCATCTGTAATTAAGATATTTTCATTGATAACGTTATGACCTTGTTCATCAAATGATAAAGGATATTTATTTAAAAAATAGTCTCTAAAAAATATACCTGGATGTTTTACAAATTTATTGATTTTACTCATAACAAATAACTTATTTTAACTTTATACTTACTTTCTCAAAATAAACATAATTTTGAATACGATATAACTTCAAGAGAGTTTTTGAATCTTCATAAACAGACTCTTTCATATTTTCAATTTTGAGATCACTGTAATATTCTACTTCGTTATAAGTTGACTTCACTCCGAGTTTATAGACACCATCAGGAATATCATCAATCAATAAACCTTCATTTTTGAATGTAAACATTCCAGCCTTATCATAGCTGATATAATCTCCATTAAATAGTTTCCGACTAATATTTGGATCCGAATATTTTGCTAACTGTTTTTGATAAGATGAATTCTCTGTACTGAATAATAAAAAATTTTTTATAGAAGGCATATAATCAGGACAAGGCACTCCAATAATTGCAGCGATACCAATTAAATAGATTCTATTATTTTTTAGAAAAATGTTATATAACTCAACATAATGTTGACATTTTGTTTCATCAATCGAATCTTTCACCGGTGAGTGTCTATAGATATTGTGGAATACTCCTTGACCGACATATATCGGTTTATTTTTAATAGTTTTATTCCAATAATTTTTTTGTGCTTTTATTTGATTTGCATGTGTCCTAATCCAAGGTTCGGTCAACATTATATTTTGTCTTTCCCAAGCAATGTCTTTTTTTGTTGTTTTGGCCGGAGTACCAACAATTACACAATTGTTTGGGTATTTTCCTTTTACAACACTTGCAAAACCAATAACGGAACCTTCACCAATTTGACTTCCAGATAAAACTACAGAATTAAAAGCGAACCATACGTGTTCACCTATAATAATATCTTTTGATGGATTTATTCGGTCACCCGTATTAACATCATAAATTGCATGAGCATCATCCGAACGAATTTGATTACCGGTAGCAAACATGCAGTCATCCCCTACTACAATTTTCGTTTTTTCTGCTGATGTTATATATATTTTATTCGTCGAAGTTACATTATCGCCAATGTTAATATGACAAGAATAACCAGCTCTTATTTGTCCTGATAAATTTCCATTTTCGCCAATCATAACAACCGCATTATGTGATGGAAAATCAAAATTAATATTACGAATTTTACTTGACTCTGCGATGATTAATTTATTATTTCCGCCAACAAAATTCACTGTAACATTATTTAAATTTTTAGGCGCAAAAACCAGATTCCCATTATGATCTGAATAATTACCATTTATATTTATATTTTCCATTTCTGCTTTCTCGTTAGTATTTTTGAAATAATTAATGAATGTTTAATTCAAAATCAGTATAATAAACTGATCCCTTTATTTGAGATTTACTGCATAAATAAGTTTCATAGCGTTCAAACAATTCAGTATCAGGTTTCTGTCCTTCTTTCCAGAAATGATGTAGTCCTTTTTGAAAAGTTAATCCTTTTATATCATAATGAGCATCACCTAATACTATAACTGGTAATCCATGGATAAGTGCAGAAAGCCCACAAGTACTGTTTACAGTAACTAGCCCTTTTGCTTTCCTGAGTAAAACTGGCATCGGTACGCCATGTATATATATTACTCTTTTACTAACACCATATCGTTTAGCCAATTTTTTAATCAAATGTTTATAGTTGTTAAAACCTTCATCCATTGGATGATGCTTAATTAATAGATAACTTTCATCATCCGCGAACAGGGAAAATGATCGAATAACTCTAAAAATATAGGATCTCATTGAATGGTAGTAGCTATGAACCTGTATTTGAAAATCTTGATCACATTGCAATGGAAAAATATAAAATGGCTTATATTCATCATTATTTATCTTTTTTATCAATCCTGGTTGGATTAATCTTGCCTTAAATTTTCGTATTGATGCTAATCCCCAATGAAAAACGTAAAAAGTTAATGAAGTTTTTCTGTGATGTACATAATTTGAATACTTTCGTCTTTTTAAAAACATCAAAATATAATAGATACTGGCATAATAAATCATTAAATAAAAATGAGATTCATCTTTATTTGTATGAAAATAGGTATTGTGAATATTTTCATAAAAATCATAATTTTTAGGTGTAAGAGAAAAGCCATTCACCCCATTTTTTTCAAATGTTATATAGTGTGGTCTTAAATAACCCTCTTCAAAAACCCAAAATGATAAACTTGAGTTGGACTTAACTATTGACTTAGCTATTTTGTGGTAAGCACGACAATCACCAAAAACAACAATCGCATCAATATTATATTTTTCAATATAATCTATTAAAAATTGACGAAATTTGCCAATCGGTTCATAAAAAGACATACTATTTTGCGGAAAGAAAAACTCATCGCCTCCATTTAAATTGATCTTATAAACTTTACATTTTTGATTTTGTAACCATTTTGCAACATTTTTAAAAAACGGCCCAACTGGTCCCTGTAACAAAAGAATATTTTCTTTCGTTTGCACTAACTCGTCTAAATAATGACCCATTCCATAAAACACATAATAAATTATTTCTAATAAAAAGGTTTATTATTTTCAAAAAATATTAATATAAACAGATAGTTCATTATCATATTTAATTTATCAATAATTTTTGTTATAAATCCATTTTATGAACCAAAAAGTTTTCATTTAGTTAATCAAGCTTATCATTACATTATTGATATGACTTTATCCAAAGGTTTAGGATCATAGATAATTGACACTGAAAAATACAATGAAACGCAATAATCTTTATTAATAATTTTCTATTATGATAAGGCAATATTAAGAATTTGTAAAATACATTAAAGATAAATTTTATTTAAATATTTTATATCTATAAATCAATACTTTAAAAAATACAAAATTGATTAAATATGTAAGCAAAAAGATAGTTAAGTAAATTTTTCGTAATCTCATTAATTAAAAACTTACGATATCTTAGATATAGTGTAAAAAATTACTTTTTATGAGACTTTATATTAATAAAAAGAGTTATAATTTGCTTGATTTTATATAATTGTTTTTTTAACCAACATTGGTTGATAGATGGTGAGTTTTTCGTTCTCTCATTATTGAAGTAATTAATTAATGTTTCAGGATCTGTAAAATGCAGAGTTTTAGGATGAATGTATATCGAATATTCATACATAACAATATAAATTAATTCATCTAAAGATAAAATTCGATGCCTAAAAGGACTCGGATATAAGTCTGTAGTCAATCCCCAACCAGAATAAAAGGGTTGTCCATAGCAAACAACTTTTTTATGACGTATTAATGCTTCAAAACCAGCTAATGATGTGATTGTATGAATTTCGTCAACCTGTTCAATACAATCAATAATATTAACAAATTCAATAATATCATTGACATATTTTATCAATTCCGACTTATCTATCTTCCCTATTCTGTTACCACTTAACACATCAGGATGAGGTTTATAAATAATATAAGCGTCAGGATTTTTTTTTCTGACAACTTGAACGAGTTCTAAATTGGTTTTGATGATAGGCGAGCCGTATAATATTGACGCATCATCTTCAACTTGACCGGGTATCAATATAATTTTTCTCATTTCATCAACAGGTCTGATATTTTTTTCACTACCAATATTATATTTGCTTAGTTTTGTTACATTCAGTAATTGTCGCAATGAATTAGCTTTTTCTTGCTCTTTTTGGGTCACTACTCTAGTGGCTAAAAGTGACTCCAATTCGCTAATTGTTTGCGAGTTAAAATAAATACCTAACTCATCTATTACTAGCGAATATGGCATTACCAAATTAGACCCTAATCCTATTGATCGAATAAAACCATCTTCAATACGCAGAATACGTAATTTTGCTTTCTGAATCGTGGGGATAATATTTTCTTTACCTTGCCCCCAGATTAATATTTTTTGGGATTTCACTTTATGCATTAATTTGTTGTCATTTACAATTTTTCTAAACTTATTTATAGAACAAAAATGACTTTTAATAGAAGGAAGATTCAGATATGGCTGTAATGCGTGTTTCTTCCAGAATGAAAAACCAACGAGTTTAACTGTACCACGAAGTTTATTATTTAATTTTTTTATTTTGACCAAATAATCAATAACGTCGAAAATGGTTCCTTTTTTACCTGTATTAGGATTTATATATTGGCAATATAAAATGTAACTTGCTGCAAACAATTCGATGATAGTCGCCTCGGTTCTTCTATCATTATTTTTTAAACTTTTTATATTTTTATGACGATCATCTGTTAATCCCCATCCAGCATACCATGGTAATCCAAACGTAATAACTTCTTTACCTAATAAAAGAGCTTCAAAACCCATGTGAGAGGTAACTACATAAACTTTATCAATCTGCTTCAGTAATGAAATAGGATTAATATCATCAGTAAGCAGAATTACTGTGTCTTTAATAAAATTACTTGTTAAAAAACCTTTTTTATAACCATTAATTACATCTGTATGTGCTTTAACATATACAGTTGCCGTTGGATTTTCCTTTAATGCCTCATCTAACATTTCACGAAAAGTTTGCGGATCTGCACCGCCGTAATTAACAGACATATCTCCAACTGTTTGATCAATCACCAATACCTTTTTATTTTCAACATGAAGTTCATTATCATTAAAACCAATAAAATCTGGCGCATGATTATATTTTGTTATTTCGTTGTCAATGATTAATTTTATCGCTTGCGTTGCATCATTCAAATGTAAAACTAAACGGCTTTTATCTTTTATCAAACTCTCTAATTCTGATGGAGAACGAGCATCATAATAAATGCCTATATTATCTGCTATGAGTGAAAGTGGAAAATAACCATCTAATCCCAAGCCAACAGATCGTAAAAATCCATCTTCAAGTGAAATAAATGGCAGTTTATTTTCTGTAGCATATTTTCGTGCTTTCTTTGTGGTAGTACGAAATCCCCATCCAGCAATTGCATTAGCTTCTTTTTTTCTATTTTTATAGATAAATAATAAATCAGGGAAAAAATGATGAATGTGTTTAATTCTGAAAATTTTTTTTGAAAAAATAGCAACTTTTTGCATAAAAGATTAAATGACTTTTATGTTAAACGTTGTTGCTTAGTGTGATATTGATGAGCTTGATCGATAGTGTCAAATTGATGTAAATGCCCTTCCTCTAAAACCATTGCTTTATCACAGTAACTTTTGATAGCGTTCATATTATGTGACACCAAAATTAAAGAACGATCTTTCTTATTTTCAAATAATTCTTTTTTACATTTTTGTGTAAATCTAGAATCCCCTACAACTATGACTTCATCGATAAGGTAACAATCAAACTCTATTGATAATGATAAAGCAAAAGCTAAACGCGCTTTCATGCCTGATGAGTATTTTTTAATAGGTTCATATAAATAATCACCTAGTTCGGCAAAATCTTCAACATATTCTTTAGTCTTTTTTATATCAGTCTGATAAATCCTACATATAAACCGTAGATTATCCATACCTGTCAAACTACCCTGAAAAGCCCCTGTAAAAGCCAAAGGCCATGAAATAGTCATACTTCGTTTAATGGTTCCTGAGGTTGGTTTTTCAATTTGACTTATAAGTCTTATTAATGTTGATTTACCTGCCCCATTACGACCTAATATTCCAAGTTTTTCTCCTCGATGTAGAGTAAAACTAATATTATCTAGAACGGTTTTATAACCTTTTCTTGTAGTGTATTTTTTACAAACATTGTCTACTATGATCATGACCCTTCCTCAAGTATATGGTTTTCATTAATTTTAACCATAGCCAATCCAATAAATAATAGAACTATATTGCTCAAAATTAAATAACTTATACTTTCATGAGTGGTGACAGATGATCCAAAATATCCAAAACGGAACATTTCAGTTCCATGAACAGGAGGCAAAAAAAGTAACAAACTTTGAATTTCATTAGGAAAAGTATCAACCCAAAAAAAAGCCCCCGAAAAAGGAATTAAAATAAAACTTAATGTTCCCCATATTTTATCAAAAGATTCAAATCGAGCAGATAAAACAAAAATTACTAATCCAAGTCCTAGAGAAAACCAACACATTAGTCCCCACGCACATAGCATATAAAATGGATCATTCGGTATAGATATTAGCCCCAAAAAAATAAATATTATCATCACAAAAATTTGAGCTGCGCTTGCACCTATCATTTCCAGAAAAATACGCGCATATACAACGTCCAAAATACGTATATTATGATGATAGAGTAATGCTTGATTAGCTTTAACTGCACCCTTAGCCCGAGATGAGCTATTACGCCACATCATAACTATTGGATAACCTGTCAATACAAATGCAATGATATTAAGATTAGAAACGGCGTCTACTTTGAAAAAGTACCATATCAAGCTTATCAATAAAGTCAATGACATGGGTTCAACGAATAACCATAAAAAACCAATATTATTACGACCATATCGTGTAATAATTTCTCTTAATATTAAAGCTTTTATTACATTAACTTGTATTATTAATGAGCGTAAAAAATGAGTTTTAGAAATTAATTCACTCATCAATCTTTATGCTCCCTTATCCCTGCTAACATTAAATTAAATATACCGTATATAATCAGGCATATAATAAAAGTTGTGATGATATTATAGATTCGTGAAGGTTTAAATGAGACATCTGAAACACTAGGTTGCTCTATACGTTCTAAATAAAGCTGTTTCTTCGTTATCTCCACTTGAGCATTACGCAAAGATAATGTAGCAGCTTCAAATTGCTGTTTTGCAACAGTGTTATTTATAAGAATTTGTTGATATTCAGCCAGATTAGCATCTTTATTTTTATTTTTTTGAAACTCAGTAAGTGCTTGAGCTTCTTTTTTCATTTGTAATTCGGCATTTTTTAGCTCGGCTAAAGATGCTGTAATAAGATCTTGTTTGGCCCGCAAATTTATCTGATTAACAAATCCTTCCGCTTGTTTTAATAAATTTTCATTTATATCAAAAGCATCTTGCATATCGAATGCATTAACACTAATTGTAGCAATACCTGTAGAAATATCAAAATTGACATTTATCATATCACTCATATAACGATAAAAGTATTCTTTTTTATCCATAAAATCAAGGTTGAATCCATTAAAACGAGCAATGATATCCCCTTTTTGGGTATACCATTGTTTAACGGGTAACAATTGTTCAATAGAAGACAATGCATCTCTAGACTTTATATATGAAAGAACAACATAGGAATCATCATTTGAACGGGAAAGACCAACTTTTGAAAAAAAACTTCCTAATCCTCCTAATGAGGATTGAGTATTTGATGATCGTATAATATAGGTTGCTTCTGATGTATATATATTTTCTGCTATCAATCCAAAATATATCATTGACATTAAAGTCGGTAATGTAACAAGTAAATGCAGCAACCATCTTTTTTTTAACTTTATTAATAAAAACATAGTAGTATCAAGCCTATCAATTAATAGTTTATTCTGTAACTTGGCTAACTTGATTAATCATCCCTACACCAGGTGAAAATACAGCATATAAGAATTTTTGTAGTTCAATAATAGGTGCAGATGCAACGTAAACAATATCATTATTTTGAATTTGAAAATTTTTCATTATGAAAAATGAATTAGGATTAGTTAAGTCTATTTGAAAAACGGTTGGAATCGTTTCTTTCTTATCATTGACTAATAAGTTATCTTGATATCTAAATACAAACACACCCTTTGCATTTGCCTTATTGTCATTTAAACCACCAATGCGACCGAGTGCTTGAGATAAATTAATTCCTACAGCTTCAAAAGCTACTTCTTTAGTTGCTCCTGTGGCACCCATTGAAATAAAAGAGCTTGGCTTATTAACTAATGTAATTACATCATTCTGTTGAAGTTGAATATTAAATTGAGGATTGGATAAAATTAAACTTAAGGGGATTTGGCTATTTTTTTTATTTCTAGTAACTTGTATTAATGTATCTTTAATATCGTACATATTGTTACCTAACATGGCAACAGCATCTAGTAATTGCTCTCCCTTAGCTGTAAGGGTCATTTTTCCACTAAACTTGTCCCCAATAACAGTAACTGTTGACGATCTTTTTTCTAACACAGTAATAATGATTTGGGGTCTATTAGCAATACCTGATAGTTTTTCGACTATCTCATTTTGTACTTGCGAAGGATTTTTATCATCAACTTTTAGAACTCCTACAAATGGTAATGAAATAAGTCCCTTTGAATCAACAGTTACTATTGGCAAATCCGTCAAACCAGTTCTTGGTGCACCTGTATCACTTGAACCTGTAAATAATATTGCCGGTGGAGTTTCAATAATTGAGATTTTTAGACTATCCCCTTTTCCGATTCGATCAACTTGTTGAACTTGATTTGTTGTTTCATTGATAAATTTTATAGGGATTTTGGATGAGTTAATATCTTTAGTAAAATTGATTGAATCATTTAGATCGACTAAGTTAACTTTACTATAAATGTCATCTCTTTTGGAATCCTGCTTATTTATATTTTTTATTGAAGAAAAGCTGGGTCCAGAATGCGGTAAAACTGAACAACCACTCAAAAATATGGCTAGTGCTATTGGAAGAAGAGACGGTAATTTCAAAATAAATTTCCTTATGCATCATTTCTTATATTTCTTATTTTTATTATTTTTTATTATAAAACAGATAATTTTAGTATAAAAGTATTTTGTGGTGGAGACCCTATCAGCCACATCTCACACACATATTTTTTACTTTGGCTGCTTCCTTCCGGACCTGACCTGATGAGCAAAAAAATGTTGCAAGAGGACCCATAGAGCCTCCATAGGAAAGATTATATTATGCTTTAATTATGAAATTATTTCAATTATTATTTTGTTATACCATATCCAACCGACCTTTCCTTAATCTAAATTTCAAAGAAAGGCGATTGTAATAAGAGTATAGAATTTAATCCTACATAATAAACTATAGTGCTAAATTCTTTTCTACTCGCTCTCTAAATTTAATACCTGGTCTAAATGTAACAACTCGACGAGCTGAAATATCCACACTTTCACCAGTTTTAGGATTACGACCAGGGCGTGAATTTTTATCACGTATAGCAAAATTACCAAATCCAGATAATTTCACTGGTTCCCCTTTTTCTAAAGCCACTCGAATCTCTTCAAAAAAAAGTTCAACAAGGACTTTAGCTTCTTGACGATCAATATTAAATTTTTCGGTAAGACGATCTGCAATATCAGCTTTAGTTAATGTCATAGTTATTATTCTCTTAATAGGGCTTTAAAACGATTTTGTAAGGCAGTAACACACTTGCTTACAATGTTTGTTATATCTTCTTCTTCAAGTGTACGTGATTTGTCTTGTAAAATCAAACTGATAGCGAGACTTTTTTGATCTACATCGATGTTATCACCTTGATAGACATCAAATAGATTAACTTTCACAAGTTGCTCCCCTCCAGCTTGTTTACACACTGAAATAATTTCTGCTGCTGGAATTGTATTTGAAACAATAATCGCTATATCTCGTTTGTTTGACGGATATTTTGAAAGGTCTTTGGCAACAGGCACCTTTTTAAAGTTAATTTTAGCTAAATTTATTTCAAAAACAAGCGTTTTACTATTTAAAGATAATTTTTTTTCGATTTCTGGATGCAACACACCCAAATAACCAATAACCTCTTCATTTAGATTGATTGCTGCACTTTGTCCTGGATGTAAAGCTGGTAATTCTGCTCTGTTAAATTGGACTTGTTCATCACAACCTAAGAGTGAGAAAATTGCTTCAAGGTCCCCTTTTAGATCATAATAATCAACGCTCTTTTTAGGTAATTGCCAATGGTCTTCATATAAATTACCAGTAATAATCCCAGAAAGCATCAATTCTTGACGTACACCGAACTCACATTTTTCATCTGGTATAAAACATAAGCCTGTTTCAAATAGTCGTATGCGAGATTGTTGTCGATTTTGGTTATAGAGTACTGCATTTAATAATCCTGACCACAGTGATAAACGCATCGCAGACATTTCACTGGAAATTGGATTTGGTAGAGTAATTGCCGTTTCATTCGGATGAAGAATGTGCTGAATTTTAGGATCAACAAAACTATAGGTTACAGCCTCTTGATAACCACGATCAACCAATAACTCTTTTATCCGGCGTAATGATATATTACTTTCAGGTTTTGGTTGCATCACAGATTCAATTTTCATATTTGCATTCGGAATGTTGTTATATCCATAAACGCGAGCAACTTCTTCAACTAAATCTTCTTCAATTTGTAAATCAAAACGCCAGCTAGGTGATTTAACGATCCAAATATCGTCTTGATAGTCTACTTCACAACCAAGTCGAACTAAAATATCCGTTATTTTTTGTGTTTCAATTGTATAACCTATGATTCGATCAATTCTGTTACGGCGTAACTTTATGGTAGCTTGTGAAGGTAATCCACTTTGATTTGTAACTTCAATAACTGGTCCAACCTCCCCTTTACAAATATCAACTAATAATTGCGTCGCTCTTTCCATTGCTACAAATTGTAATTCTGGATCCACACCTCGTTCATAGCGGTGAGAAGCCTCGGTATGTAGACCATATTCTCGAGCTTTACCGGCAATTGCTAATGGTGCAAAATAAGCGGACTCAAGAAAAATATTTTTTGTGGATTGTATTACACTTGATTTCTCACCGCCCATAATTCCTGCAATTGCTAATACTTTATTATGATCAGCAATAACTAAAGTTTTATCATTCAATTTAACTTCATTGCCATTAAGTAATGTGATTTCTTCGTCTTGATGAGCATAACGAACAATAATGCCTTTTTCAATTTGGTCTAAATCAAACGCATGCATTGGGTGACCAAGTTCTAGTAATACATAATTAGTAATATCGACAACGGCATCAACTGAACGGATTCCACCACGACGCAACTTTTCTTTCATCCATAATGGCGTAGTGGCATGGATATTGATGTTTTTGATCACTCTTCCTAAGTAGCGAGGGGCTGCTTTTGGAACATCTATTTGAATTGAGACGGTATCAGAAATTGACGCAGGTACCTTTTCTACTTTAAGCTCCTTCATTGGTATATTGTTTACAGCTGAGATATCTCTAGCAACACCAACAATACCAAAACAATCGGCACGATTTGGTGTAACACTTATATCAATCATCACATCGTTAAGATTTAAATACTCTCGAATATCTTCTCCTAACGGTGCATTATTAGGTAATTCAATAATACCATTATGATCATCAGCAATACCTAATTCAGAATAAGAGCACAACATTCCTTCTGAAGGTTCACCACGGAGTTTTGCAGATTTGATTCTGAAATCTCCTGGTAAAACAGCCCCAACAGTTGCGCAAGCAACCATTAAACCTTGACGGCAATTTGGTGCACCACAAACAATATCAAGTAATTCATCTTTACCAATGTCCACTTTAGTTACACGAAGTTTATCTGCATTAGGATGTTGTGTACATTCAACAACTTTTCCTATTACAACGCCAGTAAAATCCCCTGCAACCTTTTCCATGTCATCAACTTCTAAACCAGCCATCGTTAATTGGTCGGCTAGCATTTTGCTACTAATTTCTGGATTGATCCATTCACGTAGCCAACTTTCACTAAATTTCATGTTTTGATCTCCAGAATTAATTAAATTGCTTTAAAAAACGTAAATCGTTTTCAAAGAAAGAACGCAAATCAGTGACACCGTAACGTAACATTGTTAATCTTTCAATTCCCATGCCAAAGGCAAAACCACTATAAACTTCAGGATCAATACCAACATTACGCAATACATTTGGATGAACCATTCCACATCCAAGTACTTCCAACCATTTACCATTTTTAGCTTTAATATCAACTTCTGCAGAAGGTTCAGTAAATGGGAAATAGGCTGGTCTAAATCTTATTTCCATATTATCTTCAAAAAAGCAATGAAGAAAATCATGTAACAAACCTTTTAAATGGGTAAAACTAATTTCTTTATCAACTAATAATCCTTCCATTTGATGGAACATTGGAGTATGAGTCTGATCATAATCATTACGGTAGGTTCTACCTGGAGCAATGATTCGTATTGGCGGTTTTTGATTTTCCATAGTTCGAATTTGAACAGTTGAAGTTTGAGTACGTAATAAACGTTTTGCATCAAACCAGAATGTATCATGATCAGCACGAGCAGGATGGTGAGCAGGAATATTTAATGCATCAAAGTTATGATAATCATCTTCTATTTCTGGTCCAGTTTCAACAGCAAAGCCTAGTTCTCCAAAAAAATCAACTAACCGATTGATTGTTTTTGTCACTGGATGTAATCCACCCAACTCAAGTGATTTACCTGGTAAGGTAATATCAATTGTCTCATTTGCAAGTTTTGCGTCTAGGATTTGACGCTCTAAAAGATTGCGTTTTTGATTTAATATTTCGACAACTTCTTGTTTTGCATCATTTATTTTTTGACCTACTGCTGGGCGTTCTTCGGCAGGAACATCACGTAAAG
Source organism: Gilliamella sp. B3022 (assembly GCF_028751545.1). Classification (NCBI taxonomy): domain Bacteria; kingdom Pseudomonadati; phylum Pseudomonadota; class Gammaproteobacteria; order Orbales; family Orbaceae; genus Gilliamella; species Gilliamella sp. B3022. The sequence goes on along the minus strand of NZ_CP071867.1, from coordinate 2,384,059 downwards.
AAGCCATCTGCAATGTAAAATAGCCTTTTTTACCAAAATATTCCACTCTGATCTGTTCGATCGTATTAATGTCGTTAGCATTTTCAATAGCGGATTTGGCATTGCTTACCAGTTCAACTAATTGAGACATACAGTTCTCCTGCTTATTGTTCATTACATAAAAAAAGCCTCTCCTGAGGCTTTTATAATTATTTTTCGTTTTTCCTTTGCCTCACGAAAGAATATTTTTAATGACGCTAAAAAAGAAACGAAAAACAACTAATTTCATAATTACTTAACTCTTAAATCATATTGTCGATAAAATGATAAAAGCCGAGATAACTCGGCTCTTATAAAGCTATTTTAATGCAGCTTTTGCTTTTTCAACCAATGCAGCAAATGCATTTTTGTCAAATACAGCAATATCAGCAAGGATTTTACGATCAATTTCAATTGAAGCTTTCTTTAATCCATTGATAAAACGGCTATAAGAAAGACCACATTGACGAGCAGCAGCATTAATACGAACAATCCATAATTGACGGAATTGACGTTTACGCTGACGACGGTCACGGTAAGCATATTGTCCAGCTTTAATTACTGCTTGGAAAGCTACACGATAAACACGTGAACGAGCTCCATAATAACCTTTTGCTTGTTTTAAAATTTTCTTGTGACGTGCACGAGCAATAACACCACGTTTAACACGAGCCATAAACTATATCCTCTAATTAATTAACCAATAAATTAAGCGTATGGAACACACGCAGTAACTAAACCTAAATCGCCTTTTGACACGGTAGTCAAACCGCGTAAATGACGTTTACGCTTAGTTGATTTTTTGGTTAGGATATGGCTTTTGTTCGCTTGCTTATGCTTAAAGCCACCAGAAGCTGTTTTTTTAAAGCGCTTTGCTGCGCCTTTTACAGTTTTAATTTTAGGCATTTTATTAATTTCCACTTCGCATTGTTAATAAAAATAAAATAATGGTGTAATTTTTAGAAAACTAAAAAATAACTTGCAAAACCATTACTTCTTCTTCGGCGCTAACACCATTACCATTTGACGACCTTCAATCTTAGTTGGATAAGATTCAATAATTGCCAAATCAGCTAAGTCTTCCTTAATACGATCAAGCATCTCAGTACCTAACTGTTGGTGAGCCATTTCACGTCCACGAAAACGGAGCGTGACTTTAGCTTTATCGCCATCTTCAAGAAAGCGAATCAGGCTGCGGAGTTTTACCTGATAGTCGCCTTCATCTGTACCAGGTCGGAACTTAATTTCCTTAACCTGAACAACCTTTTGCTTTTTCTTCTGTTCTTTTGTTGCTTTACTCTTTTCATAGAGGAACTTGCCATAATCCATAATTCGACAAACAGGTGGCTCTGCATTAGGGCTTATTTCGACTAAATCTAAAGTTGCTTCTTCCGCTTGTTTTAAAGCTTCTTCTAAGCTTACTATACCGAGCTGCTCACCATCGACGCCGGTTAACCTCACCTCACGAGCAGTAATTTCATCATTGATCTTATGTGCGCGTGTTGACTGAATACGTTTACTGACTTTAATATCTCATTCCTCCAAATTAATTTATCGTTAATCCATCTGTTCCAATGAACGACTATGAATTTCATTAAGCAACAATTCTATAACATGTTTCACTTCAAAGCTACCAAGATCTTTACCTTGACGAGTTCGAACTGAAATTGTTCCTGATTGCATTTCTTTGTCTCCACAAACAAACATATACGGAACACGTTTTAGAGTATGCTCCCGAATTTTAAACCCAATTTTCTCATTTCTCAAGTCCGCTTTTGCTCTAATTCCAACTTTTTGCAATTGCTCGGTTAATTGTTTAGCATATTCAGCTTGATTATCCGTAATATTTATTACTGCAACTTGCAAAGGAGCAAGCCATGTTGGGAAAAAACCTGCACAATTTTCGGTCAATATTCCCATGAAACGCTCCATGGAACCTAAAATTGCTCTATGGATCATTACTGGTGTATGACGTTCGTTATCTTCACCAACGTAGGTCGCATCTAGACGCTCAGGTAGCATAAAATCAAGCTGAACTGTACCACATTGCCACGCTCGCCCTAAACAATCATGTAAAGTAAATTCAATCTTTGGTCCATAAAATGCACCTTCGCCAGGTAAATATTCAAATTCAATACCATTTTCAGTTAAACATTCCGCTAAATCTTTTTCAGCTAAATCCCATGTTTCATCTTTACCAATACGTTTTTCTGGGCGAGTTGATAATTTCACAGTAATATCTATAAAACCAAAGGTACGGTAAGTATCATAAACCATTTTAATACAACTATTTACCTCACCTCGAATTTGCTCTTCCGTGCAGAATATGTGCGCATCATCTTGGGTAAAGCCACGAACTCGCATTAGACCATGTAGTGAACCAGAAGGTTCATTACGATGGCAACTACCAAACTCAGCCATACGTAAAGGCAAATCACGATAAGATTTTAGTCCTTGATTAAAAATTTGCACATGACCTGGGCAGTTCATTGGTTTAATACAATATTCACGATTTTCAGATGAAGTAACAAACATTAATTCTTTATAGTTGCCCCAATGACCTGTTTTTTCCCATAATACGCGATCCATCATAAATGGACCTTTTACTTCTTGATAATTATATTCTTTTAGTTTGGTACGAACAAAAACTTCTAGTTCACGAAATATAATCCAACCATCATTATGCCAAAATACCATACCTGGTGCTTCTTCTTGCATATGATAAAGATCTAGTTGTTTACCAATTTTACGGTGATCCCGTTTTGCCGCTTCTTCTAAAAATTGTAAATAACTATCTAGTTGTTTTTTATCCGCCCAAGCTGTGCCATAAATGCGCTGTAACATTTTATTATCACTATTACCACGCCAATAAGCACCAGCGATTTTTTGCAGTTTAAAATGATGACAAAAACGCATATTCGGAACATGCGGTCCTCGGCACATATCAATATATTCTTCATGATGATAAAGAGCTGGTGTTGAATCCTTAGAAATATTTTCGTCTAAAATGGCAATTTTATATGGTTCACGACGTTCCCAAAATACTTCTCTAGCGCGTTCCCAGCTTACAACTTCCTTTTTTACTTCATAATCTTTTTTTGCTAATTCGTGCATACGTTTTTCTAAAGCATCAAGATCTTCCTGAGTTAAAGAATGGTCTAAATCGATATCGTAATAGAAACCATTGTCAATAGTGGGACCAATCGCCATTTGCGTGTTAGGCCATAATTGTTTAATAGCATGACCTAATAAATGGGCACAAGAGTGACGAATAATCTCTAAACCGTCTTCATCTTTGGCTGTAATAATCGCCAATGTTGCATCCTCATCAATTACATCACAGGCATCTTTACGTTGACCATTTACACGCCCAGCAATACACGCCTTAGCAAGCCCTGCTCCAATACTTTGTGCAACTTCTAGAACAGTCACTGGTTTATCAAATTGACGTTGACTTCCGTCAGGAAGAGTAATAATTGGCATAATAAATCCTTATAACAGTGGTGCGCCACACGAAAGCGCACATGTGTAAATATTGCATATAAAATAATAGATCGCGTATACTACCATTTATCATAAGGATTTCAAATAAAAATAGTAACCTTATTAATATTAATAATGAATCTCTTTCAGTATACTGAAAGAGATAGTTAAAATAAAACTTTTGGACAAAATTTGAATACTAAAACGTTTTAAATGCTTTATGATTCATTACTGTTTAAGTTAAATTATTTATTGATACTATTATGAACATTTGGATCGATGCTGATGCATGCCCTAACCCAATTAAAGAAATTTTATTTCGAAACGCGATTCGTAAATCAATCAATACGAAGTTAATTGCTAATCAATGGTTAAATATTCCCTCTTCACCTTTTATTACTAGATTACTAGTGGAAAATGGCTTTGATAAAGCGGATAACAAAATTGTCGAACTTGTTGAACTCAATGATTTAGTTATTACATCAGATATACCATTAGCATCCGATGTATTAAAGAAAGGTGCTTTTGTTCTTACGCCTAGAGGTGAAATTTATACTTTAGATTCAATTAAAGAGCGACTAGTGATGAGAGATTTTATGGAAACACTGCGAGCAAGTGGAATCCAAACTAAAGGACCTGCTCCATTTTCATATAAGGATCGCGAAAAATTTGCTAATCAACTTAATTTTTTAATTAATAAATTAACTAGATAAAATTATATCAATAATTTAAAAAATTTATCGTTAATCATTTTATAAAGTTATATTTTTAGAAATAATTCTCTACTCTTAAAGGGCTTTGAACCTACGTAAGGTTTTAAAGCCATTCGAGTAAAACGTTTAGCGGCTTTTAATGTATCAGGACTATTAAAAACACGGTTTCCTAAAGCCAATACCTGTTCACCAGTAAAACTGGTATTATTTCTTAATAAACTACTGATAAATCCCTTTTCGGATTGATATTGATAATACATTGATTCAACAATATCATCACCTGTTACGCTACAATGAAAAAAATCTACGTGATAACCTAAATTTTCTAATAATGAAAGTTCAAAAATACGCAGTACATTCTCAGCAGGAATTTGTTGTGCCAGTTGTTGCAAACTTTTTAAATAATCGTCAAAAAGTGTTGGCATATCAGTATCTGCAATTAATACGCGGTGTAATAATTCATTTAAATAAAAAGCGCTATATAATGAAATCGAAACTAGTGGTAAAGTGAGTGACATCGCTTCTACCTGACGCAATATTTTTATATTACCCTTGCCAGAACATTGTACAATTAAAGGGGTAAACGGCTGTAAAAGGCCTTTTAAAGTAGAATTCTTTCGTCGAGCTCCTTTAGCTAAAACGGTTATTTTGCCTCCACTTTCAACAAAAAGATCAACGAATAAACTGCTTTCAGTTTGAGTACGAGTATGCAAAACAAATGCTCTTTGCCAATTTTCCATGCAGAACCTTTATTTAGATTGTTGTTTTTTTGATTAATAATTTTATCTGAACAAAAAAAAAGTAATTTTATGAAATTTAACCTGAAATTATGATAAAAATCCGATATAATCAAATGATAACAATAGGATTATAGGATAAATAAAAGACAAGCTATGGAACTTTTTTCAATAATTTTACTTCTCGTATTAATTGTATCACTTTCTGGTGTCGTTGTTAAAATGTTACCAATTCAAATACCTTTACCGCTAATGCAAATATTATTAGGTTGCATTCTTGCCGCTTTTGGTGTTTACGTAAAATTCGATCCAGAACTCTTTCTTGTTTTATTTATACCTCCCTTACTGTTTGCTGATGGTCGAAAAACATCAGTAAAAGACTTTGTATATAATTTCAGAGAAATTGTTGGATTAGCACTTGTATTGGTGGTTATCTCAATTATCGCTTTAGGTTACATTCTTCATTGGATGTTACCAAATGTCCAATTAGCAGCAGCCTTAGCCCTCGCAGCTGTCTTATCACCTACCGATGCTGTTGCCTTGAGTGGTATTGTTGGTAAAGGTCGTATAGACAAAGAAAAAATGGAAATTATTGAAGGTGAAGCATTAATGAATGACGCTTCTGGTCTAGTTTCTTTGAAGTTTGCGATTGCAATTGCAACAGGACTGCTTGAATTTAATTTATGGCAAATTAGTTTATCTTTTTTTGTCGTTGCTATCGGCGGTTTAGCGGTTGGTGTTTTATTTACTTGGTTATATGCAAGGATTTTACGTAAAATAAATAAGCTTACTAATAATGACCCAGCAATCCAAATCGTATTATTATTCTTACTACCATTTGCGGCTTATATTATTGCTGAAGAATGTCATTGTTCCGGCATTTTAGCAGCTGTAAGTGCCGGTATGACCGTTAATCATTCTGGTATGATGCGTAATGCACCTTTGACAACACGTTTACAATCAGATAGTGCATGGTCAATGTTAACTTTTGTATTTAACGGATTTGTTTTTGTTCTGTTAGGTATTCAACTGCCTAGTATTTTAAATAACACTTTTGCTGAAAATCAAACAGATGCGTCAATTGAGTTATGGCAATTATGCTTTATTGTTTTATTTGTTTTTATCGTGTTAATGGGAACAAGATTTGCTTGGCTTTGGGCGATGAAACAGATGCCAACTATGCCATTTGGGACAAAACGACCTTTAGCATTTAGGTCATATACAAACCGCGATCTATTAATTTCAACTTTCGCTGGTGTTCGTGGAGCAATTACTTTAGCTGGTGTATTATCCATTCCAATGACTATTGCTGGACGATATCAATTGGTCTTTATTGCTACAGGAATTATCTTAATTTCATTGATTGTCGCGGTCGTGATATTACCTATTTTATTACGAGGAAGTGTAATTTTAGATAATTCTAAACAAGACAATGAAATTTTAACTGTGAAAGGACAAATGGCAGAAGAAGCTATTGTTAGTCTTGAAAAAATGCAAAACAATTTACTGCAAGAAACATCTGAAGCGGGTTTAGATCAAGAGATAATCCACGAAGTTGGCTCACGTGTTATTGGTTCATTAAGACGTAGAACAGGTCTTAAAGATTTAGAACAAAAAGCACTAGAAGCTGAGAACCTTGAAAGACGTATGCGCTTGGTTGCAATTGGTGCAGAACGTACAGCATTATTACAAATGAAAATTCGTAATGAAGTAAGTGAAGAAACTTTCGAACATCTAAACACTGATTTAGATATTTATGAGAAAATGATCTCTGGAGATGTGTAAATGATAGAAAGCCAGCATAATTTATTAGGAAAAATACATACAACATTTGTGGATAAAGCACCTCAAGTGTTAGGAATTACCTTACGCTGTATTCCTTTTAATTTAAAAAAACAAGTTATTGAACAATTGTTACAAATACAGTTTAAACATTCACTTGAGGATGGTGATCTTGATTTTTTAGAAAATCGCTGGCTTAAAATTCAAGTTACGGATCTACAATTAGTATGGTTTGTTAGTCTAATCGAGAATAAATTAGTTGTCAGTCGAGAGGAAATTGCTGATGTAAGCTTTATTGGCAATGCGAATGATCTAATAATGATTGCTACTAGACGTCAAGACCCTGATACTCTCTTTTTTCAACGTCGATTAATTGTTGAAGGTGATACTGAGCTTGGTCTCTACGTTAAAAACTTAATGGATTCAATTGAATTAGAATCTATGCCTAAACCGCTCAGAATAACTCTTGAAAAGTTAGCAAACGTAATTGAGAGTGCACCAAAAGAATAAAAATTATCGATTATTCATAATAAAAAAAGGAATGTTATCAATTCATTCCTTTTTTATTTTTCAACCAAATTGATATTCAATTTTAACTAAATTAAATTAAAGCTCTTCATTGTTTTCTATATCCTAATAATAATCTTTCAATTTTAATCTATTTGCATTTTTTATGTGATCTTTCGTATAACACAAAATTTTTTAAATAATAAAATGATCAATTCTAAATGTTGATTCTAACTAAATATTGAGAGATTAATCACAATTAACAAAATATTCATTTCCTATTTAAATCCAGTAGAGCTAAATTGTGAAAATAAATAGCAATTACACAAAATAAATTATGGTCAATTTTAAGAAAAAACTATTCGTTTTACTTATAATTCCTTCTTTAGGGTTCTGTCTTGATTTTAATAATAAAAATGAATCGAATTACATTATTAATCATTTCAAATTTAATGATGGCAATACAATGCCAAAATTATCAATACATTATATAACTCTTGGAAATCCAGAAAATAAGCCAGTTTTAATATTACATGGAACTACTGGTAATGGAGAATCAATGTTAAATGATAGTTTTGGCCATGCTTTATTTGATAAAGGAATGCCATTAGATGCAGAAAAGTACTTTATTATTCTTCCTGATGCTATAGGTACAGGACAATCATCAAAACCTTCGGATGGTATGAAAGGTGATTTTCCACATTATGATTATGCGGATATGGTTAATGCACAATACCAATTAATAAAAAATGGATTAAAAATAGATCATTTATACCTTATTATAGGTAATTCGATGGGAGGAATGAATACTTGGAAATGGGTTACAATGTATCCTGATTTTATGACTGCTGCAGTACCAATGGCAGCAACCCCTGCCCCTATGTCTAGTCGAAATTGGATTATGAGAAAAATGGTTATTAATGCTATTAAAAGCGATCCAAATTGGAAAAATGGATTTTATGATAAGCAGCCTGAAAATTTCCAAACAGTATATAATTACTACAATATAGCAACCAACGGAGGTGATATTGCTTGGCAAAATAAGGCATATAGTACCGCAAAAGCAGAAGAACTATTAGCCAGTAGATTAAAAGAACGCATTACAATGGATACTAATGATTTTTTATTTCAATTTGATGCAGCAAGAAACTATGATCCAACTAAAGATTTAATTAAAATAAAAGCACATGTATTAGCAATAAACTCAGAAGATGATGAAAGAAACCCACCGACTGTTGGTCTGATGGAAAAAGCCCTAAAAAAAATTCCTCATGCTCATTATGTATTAATACCTGCAAGTAACGAAACCAGTGGGCATAGTACCACCTTGTCGGCTAATTTGTGGAAAGATCATTTAACTCAATTTTTAAAAGAATTAGAAGAGAATAAATAGATCAAATTTTAAATGAAATGGATGATAAACAATTAATACTTTTAGAGATAATACTTTTAGAGATAATACTTTTATAGTGATGTTGTACTTTTAATTTAAAGTTACAACGTCACAAATATTTTATTGGTTTATACAAAATTTTTAATTTAAGTAAATGATCTATCACCAAATACCCATAAATAATAAAAAATCTTTATCCACCATAATTCTTATTTGCATAAATGGCCCCTACCATAGCGAAGCTCATTTATTAAATAGAACTTTTTTCTTACATTGGAATTAACTAATATTTCATGAGATTACTAGATTCACAAATTTTCTATAATTTCATCACATTTATATAAATACTTAGTCAGATTAATTCAGATTATTAATGAACATTATTCATGGATTAAAATTAAATCGTTAACATTACATCTATACTAAAATTGAAAGGCAATTGTCTCTTTTTGTGATATTCTTACACCAAAATCATTGCCATAAATAGGGTATAGCAAACCAATATTAGGTTTGTTTAAAAAGTATTCTTAATTTTGTATCACTGAGAGCCATAATTATATTTTGTACACATTTAAAAACAAAATTATGTACTCAATCTGTACAAAATAGTTTAAAACCTTTGTGCTAACACGTTTTACAGATAACAAGCAAAAACATAATTAAACAATGAAAAATAACGTCGAGCAACCAACTTTTTACTTTCATGATTATGAAACTTTTGGTATTAATCCAGCTTTGGATCGCCCAGCTCAATTTGCGGGGATTCGAACTGACAATGATTTAAATATCATTGAAGATCCTTTAGTTATTTATTGTCAAATTGCTCAAGATTATTTACCAAATCCCGAAGCTGTACTAATTACTGGTATTACACCTCAGAAAGCAAATCAAAATGGCGTTTGTGAAGCTGAATTTACCAAACAAATTTATCAAGCTTTTAGTGAACCCAATACATGTATTTTAGGATATAACAATATTCGGTTTGATGATGAGGTTACTCGTAATATTTTATATCGTAACTTTTACGATCCCTATTCATATAGCTGGCAAAACGGTAATTCGAGGTGGGATCTTCTTGACGTTGTTAGGGCTTGTTATGCTTTAAGACCAGACGGTATTAATTGGCCAACTAACGATAATGGGCTACCTAGCTTTCGTTTGGAACAACTGACTCAAGCAAATAATATTGAGCATGAGCATGCTCATGATGCTATGTCTGATGTTTATGCAACCATTGCTATGGCTAAGCTTATAAAAGAAAAACAGAGCAAATTATTTAATTATTTTTTCTTTTTACGTAATAAAAATAAAGTTGCTGAACTTATTGATGTTGTCAACATGACCCCTATTGTTCATGTATCAGGCATGCTGGGTAGTTATCGAGGTAATCTATCATTAGTTGCTCCAATAATTTGGCATCCATTACAAAATAATGCAGCTGTTCTATGTGATTTAGCAGGTGATATTGACCTTCTTATTAATTTACCCGTTGAACAAATAAAAGAAAAACTGTATACAAAGACGGAAGATCTTGAGCTTGGAGAGTCACGAATTCCATTAAAGTTAATTCATACAAATAAATGCCCTATTGTCGCTCCACTAAGAACCTTGTTACCTGAAAATGCAAAGCGATTAAGTCTTGATGTAGAACAATGTTTGATTAATCAACAAAAGTTACAAAAAAATCAGAAATTACTTCAGAATAAAATGCAAGAATTATTTAATGTTAATAATGATTATCCAAATAATTCAGATGTAGATACTCAAATTTACAAAGGCTTTTTCAATAATCAAGATAAATTACGCTGTGAAACGATTCGAACAACGCCTACACAGCTATTAGATAGTCTCTCTTTAGCATTTGATGATCCTCGTTTGACTACTCTATTTTTTAGATATAAAGCTCGAAACTATCCGCAAGCATTGACCGAGCGAGAACAAACAATTTGGCTTAACTATTGTCGAGATAAACTTAATACACTCAAAATCCAAGATTATTTATTAAGTTTAGAATTATTGGCTGAAATGTATGTTCAACAACCTGAAAAATTAGCAATTATTAAACAACTTTATAACTATTGTCATTATTTAGTTGGATAATTGAATTTGACGGGCGTATGATATGGTCGATTCTATTAATATCATTGGAATGACAGATAGAAATTATCATCATAATTAAAGTTTGAAATATTTAGCATATATCATATTATGAAACATTTTTTAGCCAAACACGCTACAATAAAGCATCGACTTTATTCTTTGTATTATACGCTTTTTAGCTATGGTCGAGGATTGATTATTCTTACTTTCTGTTTATGGCTAGGTAATATAATCTCAAAAATAATACCGATAATGATTCCTGGCAGTATTATTGGTTTGCTACTTCTATTTTTCTTACTTGCATTTCAATTGATCCCTACATGTTGGATCAAAAACAGCTGTAATCTATTTATGCGTTATATGACAATTCTTTTCATTCCTGCTGCAATGGGCATAATGGATAATTATTCACTTTTATTAGAGAACTGGATCCCCATTATTTTTAGTAGTGTAGGTGGATCAATTATTGTATTAATTTTCACTGCTCTTCTAACCGAAAACTTCCCAAAAATGACTCTAAAAAGTAAAAAAATTCTATCTAAAGATCAGGAGAAGCAACCATGATATGGATGCTACCATTAACAATTTGTGTATTTCTCATTATTCGTAGAATTTCATTTAAATTAAAAAATCCTTTATTTAATCCATTAGTTATATCGGTTATTGTTTTAATTCCAATTTTATTAATTACTAAAACCAGTTATGCGCAATACGTATCAAACGTACAAATTATTAATGATTTGTTGCCTTATTCAGTTGTAGCTCTTGCCTATCCTTTATATGAACTTATTCCTCAAATTAAAGCTCGTTGGAAATCGATAATGTTTATCACATTTACTGCGTCAATTTCTTCAATGATAACTGGTGTTTGTATTGCATTTTGGTTAGGTGGTAATAACACCATTGCCGCCTCAGTTTTACCCAAATCAGTAACTACTGCCATTGCAGTAACGATTGCTACAGATCAAGGAGGTGTGCCCTCTATAGCGGCATTATGTGTAATATTAGTAGGTACATTAGGTGGGATTTTTGGGCATCAAATATTGAATCTTGTTAAAATAAATTCCGCTTCTGCTCGAGGGCTTGCTATAGGAGCCGTTTCGCATGCTGTTGGAACAGCTCGTTGCATTGAAGTTGATTATAACGAAGGAGCCTATAGTTCCTTATCACTTGTTTTATGTGGTATTATGACATCATTGACAGCACCTTTTTTATTTCCAATAATGATATTTATTTTTGATTGGTTTTAGCATGAATTTAAAAAAGCTTTCAGCTTGTTTTATGGGTTTGTGCTTGATTACAATATTTGCGATTCTTATTCTTGACTATTGGATCAGCTATAAAACGGCACCTTATATTTATCACGATGAGAATAAACTACCTTATCGTGCTGTTGGTGTAGTACTTGGAACATCCAAATATGTTCGTGGTGGTGGATTGAATGGATTTTATCGGAATCGCATCGATGGAGCAATCGATCTTTATTGGCAAGGTAAAGTAGATTATCTTTTACTTAGTGGAGATAATGCTCTATTAAGCTATAATGAACCAATCACTATGCAGAAAGATTTAATTAAAGCTGGCATTCCTAGAAAATCGATTGTTCTTGATTACGCAGGTTTTAGAACTTTTGATTCAATTGTTCGTGCTAATAAAGTTTTTGATACAAATGATTTCACAATTATTACTCAAGAGTTTCATTGCGAACGTGCAATTTTTATTGCACTTGAACAAGGAATACAGGCACAATGCTTTGCAGTTCCATCCCCTAAAAGTATGAAATTTGTCCGTATCCGTGAAATATTTGCTCGTGTCAGTGCCTTTATTGACCTTTATATTCTTACTAAAGAACCAAAATATCTTGGTCCTGTAATTCCAATCATATCCAATAATCAATAATTTTCACTAATTTATTTTTTGTAAAAAAGTTTCAGATTAAGGGTACATTTCAATAAAAAAACGGTTAAAATTATTGTCTCATAAATTAGATTGCATTTTTATGCAAAAAAAAGTAATATTTAGTCAATTTAAATTTAAGAAAATGAAGAATGAATATTGAACTAAACCATATTAATTGCTTTTATGGTTCTCATCAGGCTTTAAATGATGTTTCGTTATGCTATCCACTGGGTGAAACCATCGTATTACTTGGTCAAAGTGGTGCAGGAAAAAGCTCTTTATTAAAAGTATTTAATTTACTTGAAATTCCAACATCTGGCGAAATGACCATTGCTGACTCTCATTTTGATTTCTCAAAAAAAATCAGTGAATCAACAATTCGTTTACTTCGTAAAAATGTTGGTATGGTTTTCCAGAATTATAATTTATGGCCGCATTTAACAGTACTTGAAAATCTAATTGAAGCGCCTTGTCAAGTATTAAAAATGTCAAAAAATGAGGCCAGTGACAAAGCAATGTCAATTTTAAAACGTTTGCGAATCGATGATATGGCACACCGCTATCCTCTTCATCTCTCAGGAGGACAACAACAACGTGTAGCTATAGCTAGAGCATTGATGATGGAGCCACAAATCTTATTGTTTGATGAGCCAACAGCAGCATTAGATCCTGCTATTACATCGCAAATAGCAGATATTATTAATGAATTATCACAAACAGGAATTACACAAATTATAGTTACACATGAAGTGGATTTTGCTCGTAAAGTTGCTTCACAAGTGATTTATATGGAACACGGTAAAATTATTGAGCAAGGACAATTAGAATGCTTTGCGCATCCTAAAACCAAAGAATTTAAAGCTTATTTATCACATTAAATAATATCTAATTAGGTGAAAATATGAAGAAAACATTATTAGCCGTTTTATTAGCAAGTGCAACATTTGTTGCTCAAGCTGCCGAAAACCTTATCATCGGTACAGAAGCAACTTATGCACCTTTTGAATTTACTAATGATAAAAATGAAATTGTAGGTTTTGATATTGATATCATTAACAAAATTTGTAGTGAAATGAATGTTTCTTGCAAAATTGTTAACCAGTCGTTTGATGGTTTAATTCCTAGTTTAAAAACTCGACGAATTGATGCAGCAATTGCTGGTATAGATGTCACAGCTGAAAGACAAAAACAAATTGATTTTACTAAAATATATTACGATGATAGTTCAATTCAATTTATTACATTAAAAGATACCCTAACCAGTTTAGAACAACTTAAAGGAAAACGTGTTGGTATTCAAAAAGGTACGACTTATTTAAAATATTTGAATGAAAAATTCCCTGATATTAAACCTGTTAGTTATGATAGTTACCAATTTGCATTTCTTGATTTAAAAGCTAAACGTATTGATGCTATTGTTGCAAGTTCATTCGTAGCAAGTGACTGGTTAGGAAAAGATACCGAAATTGTACCATTAGGTGATAAGATTACTGATCATGAATTTTTTGGTGAGGGTTTAAGCATCGCTTTACGTAAAGGTAATGATGAACTTCGTGAAAAATTCAATCAAGCAATCGATAAGCTAAAAGCAAATGGAGAATTAGAAGCTATTTATAAAAAATGGTTTAATAATTAGTCGTTAAAATTTAATTCTTAATGCCTTTATGATCTCGCCGCAAACACTGCGGCGAATTTATTTTTTTAATTTAAATACGGTTTTTTTATGTCAGACTTTCTATCCAACGGAACAAACTGGATTCTATCTTCGATGGACGGATATATCTTGCCATTAGTGCAAGCAACGTCAATCACATTATCATTAGCCTTTGTGTCATTAATTGTCGGCATCATATTTGCCTTTATCTTTACGCTGTTAGAATCTGCTCCTTTTAAACCCGTTGCATGGTTAATGTCCTTATTTAATTTGACTATCCGTGCCCTACCCGAATTATTAATTGTGGTGGCAATTTATACTGGACTACCATTATTATTGATGTCATTAGATGATGGCATAGCAATTTCACTTGGATTTACTTCATTTACGGTGCAAATCGATATAGCAAACACTAAACCCGATCCATTTTTATGTGGTGTAACTGCACTTTCATTACTTTATGCTGTTTATGCATCTCAAACATTACGCGGCGCTTTTAAAGCAATTTCAAATGGTCAAAAGCAAGCGGCACAAGTATTGGGATTGAGCAAAGCGCGAACGTTCTTTCGAATTATTCTGCCGCAAATGTGGCGTCATGCTTTACCTGGTTTGAGCAATCAATGGTTGATTTTATTAAAAGATACCGCGTTAGTTTCAGCAATTGCCATCGATGATTTGATGATGCAAACAAAAACCATCATCGCTCGGACCAATCAACCTTTTCTATGGTATTTCATTGCGATGCTTATTTATTTAATAATTTCTATTTTAAGCCAAAAGGTTATTACGCGAATCGAAAAGCGCTCAACCTATTTTGAACAACCAAAATCCGCTAAGAGTTTATAAGGTCACGTTATGTTTGATAATTTTATTTACTATCTTAAAGTCATTTTACAAGGACTTCCTGATACCTTAAGTTTAGGTATTTTAGGCATTATTTCAGCAGGACTCCTGGCGGTTATCTTTTCTTGCTTATTGTCAATAAATTCTTGTTTAATTAAAAAAATTATACGTACCTATATTATTATATTTACTGGTTCACCGCTATTAGTTCAGCTATTTTTAATCTACTATGGACCATCACAATTTGGCGATGTTTTAAGTAAAGTACCAACATTTTATGAGATTATCTCCTCACCTTGGTTCTGTGCTTATCTTGCATTAACACTTAATAGCGCTGCCTATACTACGCAAATATTTTATGGAGCTTTAAAATCTGTACCACAAGGTCAGTGGCAAGCGTGTGAAGCTTTAGGTATGAATAAAATACAAACATTAAAAATTATTATGCCTTATGCATTAAAACGAGCACTTTCTACTTATTCTAATGAAGTGGTTTTTGTAGTAAAAGGCACCGCTTTAGCTTCTATGATTCCGGTTATGGATATTATGGGATATAGCAATCAACTAAATGGAGATTATTACGATTTTTCAATTTTTGTCGTTGCAGGGTCAGTTTACCTCTTGATAAATGGGCTTTTAAGCACCATTATGAGGATAATAGAGAAAAAAGCCCTCACATTTGAAAACTAATATGAGCCAATTTGATTCAACATCATTTTTAAAAACAGTCCCACATAAACCTGGTATTTATCAAATGTTCAATGATAAACAGACCATTATTTATGTGGGTAAAGCCAAAGATCTCTACAACCGATTAAAAAGCTATTTCAACAGTAGCAAAAAAACGCTTAAGACCGATAGGCTAGTCAGTCATATCCATCATGTTGAATTTACCATTACCAACACCGAAACTGAAGCTTTATTACTTGAACAAACTTACATTAAAAAATATCAACCTCGTTATAATGTATTATTAAAAGACGATAAAAGTTATCCATTTATAAAGCTTAGTAAAGAACGTCATCCACAATTGTCACTTTACCGTGGTGCAATTAATCGAAAAAAAGATGAGTTTTTTGGACCTTATCCAAGTGGATATGCAGTTAAACAGATTTTAGCCCTGCTACAAAAAACCTTTCCAATTAGACAATGTTTGGATAGCACTTATCGCAATCGTACACGTCCATGTTTACAATACCAAATTAAACGTTGTTTAGGACCATGTGTATCAGGATTAGTCAGTGACGAAGATTATAATGAACAAGTTAATTATGTTAGATTATTTTTGTCTGGACGCTCAGAACAGATTCTACAAAAAATAACTGAGGATATGCATAAAGCAAGTAATGATCTTAATTTCGAGAAAGCCGCCGCATTACGAGATCAGCTACAAGCAATAAAACATATCAATGAAAAACAAGCTATATACAATAATAATGATAATCTTGATGTAATTGGATTCCATTATGAGTTTGGTTTAGCTTGTATTTATGTTTTATTTATTCGCAATGGACAAACCTTCGGTCACCGTTCATATTATCCTAAAGTGCCATCAAATACTGAATTAGAAGAAGTCATTGAAACCTTTTTAGGTCAATTTTACTTGCAAGGTAATCAAAATAGAAATATTCCTCAAAAGATTTTATTGAATTTTTCATTATCAGATAAACAAGCAATGGAAGAAACCTTATCTATCATTGCACAGCATCAAGTTAAATTAGTTGATGAACCTAAAGGTGATAATTTAAAACTACTTAATATTGCTACAGTCAATGCCCAAACAGCTGTTAAAAACAAGTTATTGGAGAATTCAACCATAAAACAACGCTATGATGCACTTAAAACATTTTTAGGGATTGATAAAATCAATCGTATGGAGTGCTTTGATATCAGTCACTTTATGGGAAAAAATACCATTGCCTCTTGTGTCGTATTTGATGAAAATGGACCAGTTAAATCTGAATTTCGTCGCTATAATATCTCAGGTATTACGCCAGGTGATGATTATGCTGCGATGGAACAAGTCTTAACACGTCGTTATAATAAAAAAGATCTGCCTAATGAAAAAGTTCCAGATATCATCTTTATTGATGGTGGTAAAGGTCAACTTAACCAGGCATTACAAGTATTTGAACAGTTAGATGTTAATTGGGATAAAAATCATCCAATTTTAATCGGTGTAGCTAAAGGTGCAGAAAGAAAAGAAGGACTCGAAACACTATTTTTTGAAGCACATGGTACAGGTCATTATCTTGATGATCGTTCCCCTGCTCTATTGCTTATCCAACAAATTCGTAACGCATCTCACGATCATGCTATTGTGGGACAACGAAAAAAAGGGACAAAGCAACTTACGGACAGCGCATTAGAACACATTAATGGTATAGGAGCAAAAAGACGAAAAGCACTTTTAAACCATTTTGGCGGATTAAGAGAGTTAAAAAATGCCAGTATTGATGAAATAGCTCAAGTACAAGGTATTTCTAAACCATTAGCTGAAAAAATTTATCTAAATTTACAACAATAACACATTGAAAAAATAACATATTTCAGGCAACATAAGTATTAAAAGAACACTATTTTTTTATTATCACTAATACTTTGATTAATAAAATAAAAAAAAGAGCTTATTTCACATGAAAATTAACCTACCAACATTCTTAACACTATTTCGAGTCATTTTAATTCCTTTTTTGGTATTAACGTTTTATCTTCTACCTCATGAATGGTCTGGTTTTTTTTCAGCGCTCATTTTTTTAATCGCAGCGATAACGGATATTTTTGATGGTTATCTTGCTCGCCGTCTAGGGCAAACTACGAAGTTTGGTGCTTTCTTGGATCCGGTTGCAGATAAGATCATGGTAACAATTGCATTAGTATTAATAACTCAATATTATCAGGCATGGTGGATCTCGATTCCAGCAATTATTATTGTATCCCGTGAAATTATCATATCAGCCTTGCGTGAATGGATGGCCGAGATTGGCAAACGTAATCATGTTGCTGTGTCATGTATTGGTAAAATTAAAACCATTGCTCAAATGACTGCATTAACTTGGTTACTTTGGCGTCCTTGTGATATTGTTATTTATGCAGGTTTAATAACTTTATTACTTGCTACAGCTTTAACCCTCTTATCCATGTTGCAATATTTATGGATAGCGCATAATGATCTATTAGATGAAGAGTAATACGATGTTTTTTTAACTTTTCATGTGTAATTTTATTGTATAACAATCAATCCAATAAAACGGTACATATCTACTTTAAATCAGTAAAAGAATATCTTTAAACCATGAACAAGTTAAACATTAAGCAATCAATCAATTTATTTAAAATTTCTATTGACTGAAAAGCTAAGATAGGTAAAATGCACAGCATCCAAAGCAAATTACTTTTTGATAATTTGTTTTTAGCCCGGGTGGTGAAATCGGTAGACACAAGGGATTTAAAATCCCTCGGCCTTTTTGGCCGTGCGAGTTCAAGTCTCGCCCCGGGCACCATTAACAAACACTTCTTACGCGGGAATAGCTCAGTTGGTAGAGCGCAACCTTGCCAAGGTTGAGGTCGCGAGTTCGAACCTCGTTTCCCGCTCCAATATAACCCCCATTGGAATCGATTAAAGCCTGAAAATCTAGGAATTTAAATGTTTACAGTGATTTATTTTTCCGCTGTAGAACAAGTTAATCCATTGTCTTCCGTGAAAAATTAGTCCAAAAAATAGGTTATTGTAATAGATATATTTTTTGAACAGTTTATCTAAAAAATTGACTCACTATCCTTACATTTATTTATTGATAACATAAGGCGTTTTTATGACTTTATTATCTGATTTCAAAACAAAGCAGCCAAAACCAAAGAAAAAGAATATACACTCAAAGATGGAGATGAAGTATTTCTTAATATTTATTCTAACGGTTCAAAATATTGGCTATTCCGTTTTTCTTAGAATGGTAGACAAACCAGAATGTCTTTAGGTTCTTATCCAAAAACGGATCTAAAGAAAGCTAGATATTTACGTTCTTTTGCTCAAAATAAATTATCCAATAATATTGACCCTAGATTAGAAAAAAATGAAGCATATGTTAATTCTATAACGCCAGAAGAACATTTAAGTGTTTCATTTATTGAGTTTGCTGAAAACTGGCTTATATGTAAATTGAGAAAATTGAATGCAAAACCCTCTAAGAAAAAAAGAACAATGGTCGAGGAAGCACAGAATTACAGATCCTACGTGCCTTTAAAGGCGATATTTTCTGCCTTAAAAGATAAATCACTGAAAAATGTCACAAGAAGTGATTTATTGTCAATCTTAAGTAAGGTTGAGGCTCGTGGAGCATTATCAATAGCCGAGAAAATAAGAAGTTGGTTAGATGAAATTTTTCGTTACGCTGTTATTACTGAAGAATTACGAATTAATCCTACATCTGATTTAGATAATGCAGCGATTCTCTATCGTCGTAATAAGCGCTATCCTTTTATTCAGGTTGATGAATTACCAGAATTACTAGGTAAATTATCAAACTATAAAGGAAGTAGAGTAACAGTGTTAGGATTAAAGTTCTTACTACTTACAGGAGTACGAACAGTTGAACTTCGTTTTTCAGAAACTTGGCAGGTTAATTTAAAAAATGCAATTTGGCATTATTTTTTTGACAAATATTGCTGTCTTTTTAATAAGTAACCTGCGTTATAGATGCTGGCATAACCTTTACGCCGTAGCTGAACATTTCCTTTGGAAGATAACTTTACATTCCACCCTTCACTCAAAGCAAAGTTAATAAAAAAATAGAATTGTCTATCTTTTAAAGCTAATAAGTTTTTAATCTTCATCATTATTCTCCATATCACGACATAACATTGAGAAGATAGAAGCATATGTAATTGGTCCAGAAATTTTTTCTTCACCAAATGAATGAAGGTAAGTGATGAAAATATCTTTTTATAAGCGTCACTTTTGTTTAAGAGTATAGAAAATAGATACTCCTAGATCAGTTATCAATTTGATTATGAGTGTAAGATTGTCCACGTAATAATCCGCCTAAACTATAACGGCTATTTAACTTAATATTTCCTTCAATTAAATAATACTTATCAATTTTGGCGTTACCAAATGTATAAAGATATTTATTATTTGTTACTAAATTATGTGAAAATAAATAAAATATATTATCTTCTTTATCATCCCACTCGATATCAGCAGGTCCAGAAGGTAAATAGTAACGATTAATTTGCTTCCCATCTTTGAATATTGAAATCATTTCAGATAAACTAAGTTTGCCTTCAACAAATTTCTTTTTATTTTTTGTTGTTAGAGTTTCTAATTCATCATCTAAAGAGATAGGGAATATTCTGGCTCTGAGACATTTCAACAAGAAAAACAGTATCTTCATCGGGAGATATATCTGTAAAATGGATCGCATCACGACCATTTAAGCGGTGTAATATGTCAAATTGATCATCCTCAATATTATAAACGCCACACTCAATTGCAACTTTTTTGCTTGTTTACGCTGCTCTATAAAAAGTATCAATAGATGGCCAGCGGCTGAAATATATTTTGCCATTTTTGATTCGTTGAGTTGATGAATACATTGGGTGATAATCAATACTTTTATTATATATTATTTTGTATTTTTCTGTATTTATATCAAGTCCAAGAATAAATCCTCCATGAAAAAGCTAACATAAACCCAATCATTATAGATCTCAGCAGAATGAATAAAATGAGAAACTTCAATATAATTATGAGGAGTTCGATTTCAAGGAGCTTTCATATTATCTACACCGAACATATTAGAATAAATGTGTTGGAAATAATTATGCTGATTAATTGTCCAGCATATCACTTCTGAACTTTGTATATCGATGAGAAAACAATAATTCTGACCATTCAACCCAGAACCTGGAATAAAAATTTTCTGAGAAAGATTGTCTGGTACTAAACCAACATTAGGTGCTACATAAGTTTCTTTGATGACTTTTACTAAAGAGTTGATCAAATTACCTATATTTTTTACTTCTGAACAAATATTATTATCATTATCCTATTGAATATTCATTTTTTTCATTTATCGTCCCTATAACAAACATACTAATCCCTAGTTATCAACTTTTGAATATTATTCTTAGCTTTAATGTCCACTAAGTTCCAATCTTTTCCGAATAATATTTCTCGCTCTATGCAGCCTACTTTTCACTGCTTCAATACTTATTCCCAAAATTTCAGCCACCTCTGGCGCTGTTAATTCATTGACATCTCTTAGGATTAATACTGTTCGGTAAGTAACAGGAAGGGAAATGATTGCTTTACTTAAGTCGAGCCTCAATATTGATTGTTCGGAGTTAGTAACGTTACCATCAGCAAATAACTTTTCCATATCATTTGCGTCCATAAGTAAACTATTTTTGTTTAATCTAAAGATTTTATAACACTCGCGCTCTACAATGCGAAACAACCAAGTAGAAAGTGCTGAGATTGTTCGCAGAAGCTCTATTTTTTTATATAAAATCCAAAGAGCCATTTGTACTGCATCCTCAGCGTCCTCTGCTGAAGAGCAAACTTTTCGCGAAAAACGATTTAGATCTGGTTGGCATTTTTCCAATAATTCAATCAAAGCGACCTGATCACCTGAGCGGGCCAGCATAATAAGATTTTCATCAATTTTTTTCATAACTACCCTCCTTTCTCCTTGTACATAAAAGAGTCTTAGTCTGATAAAAAGGATTCAAATATTTTATATTTTTTTGAAATATAAAACTTAGCAGTATTGAGAATCTGAAAAAGCAATTGATAAAAAATCTATCCGAAATCGTCCCCAAAATATCTTTGAGAGAAGCATTAGTAATTTGAACATCTAGAATAGCCATAAAGACACCAAGAATAGCAGCAAGGACTGCAATCCAATTTCTAGTATTTACTTTTTCTGTTGATATATTTTCTTTGGCAAGATTCTTTTTCAAAGTTGGCATCTTATTATCTTATCATCCTTATTTTTTTATAAATTATTGACGTTTATCAATTTCAACTGTTGCAGACATCCCGAGAAAAACTCTTTCAATATCGGTTGAAACAAAAGTAATTTTGATAGGAATTCTTTGTACAATTTTAGTAAAATTGCCCGTTGCATTATCGGGAGGGAGTAGTGAGAATTGAGCCCCAGAAGCAGGAGAGAGGCTATCAATAACACCGATAAATTTTTTATTTGGGATAGCATCAATTGTGATAGTTACTTCTTGTCCTTTTTTAAGTCCATCCAACTGTGTTTCCTTAAAATTAGCAATAACCCATCGATCCTCTTGTACAATTGCAAATAACTGCTGCCCTGGTTGTACTCGATTACCAATTTCAATATTTTTTTTACCAATATATCCATCAACTGGAGAAATGATTTTATGATAACCCAACTATACTTCTGCTTCTTTAAGGCGTGAAAGCAAGACCTTTTTTTGTTCTAACTGTGCTTTGTTAAAATATTCTTGAGCTACAACTTTTTCTCTAGCCGCTTATTCCCGTTGAATTGCAGCATGTAAATCAGCAATAGCAACATCATTTGCAGCAATGGCTAAATTCATTTCATTTGTTGAGATGGCTTTTTTATTTTCTTTATATAAAGTTTTTGAACGAAAAACCTCAGATTCAGCACGCTTTTTTTCGGCAATGAATCGCGCTACTTGAAATTTTAAGGCATCAGCTTCTGCTTTTTGTGCAACAATTTCTGCACTAATTTGTTGGTATTGAACTTCAATTAGCGCTATTTCAGCTTTAATTTGCTCTATTTTAATATTTTGATCTGTTGATTCTAAAATAGCTAATACATCACCTTTTTTTACTTTCTGATTATCTTCTACTAGGATATCAGATATAATTTCAGGTACTCGAGTAGACACCATACTTACATGTCCATGAACATAAGCGTTATTTGTCTCTTCAAAAAAATAACCGTGCCAAACCATTCGAACTACTACAACACAACCAATTATTAACCCCAGACCAAAAATATATTTTTTCAAATTTTTGCGAATATTATTTAAAAATGATTTTTCCTTATCTTCTTGCGACATCAGCAACCTCTACCATCCTTTTATGACGTTCATTTCTTTGAATAAAAATAGGTTGTATCGTTCCATTGGAATAATTCTTAGAACTACTAGATTTCATGCTAAGAAAAACCATGCAACCTAAAATTATCTTATATGTATAAATCATTTATTTTTTTTGTGCATGGTTCACAAGTTTTACCCGAGTTAGAGAGGGTAAGTATGAGACCTATAACCCAGCAAGCCGGACAGCCACGTAACACAAAAAATCCACAAATAGCAGAAATAACTCCCAATATTACGGTTAACAAAAGCCCCTGAATAAATAGATAGATAGATAAACCTAACAACCCGAATCCAAGACATCCTCGGAACAAATGAACCGTGACAGAACTACTTTGAAACATATATTCACCTCCCAAGTTATTGAGCTCAGTCTGCAATTCCCTTGAGTGAAATAGAACTTTATTTATACTTCAAGGAAAATACAGTCCGATTTTTTCTAATCGATTTTCCTTTTTGCAATGGAATACATAGGGCAAAAACCTGTAATTCCAGTACAAGTTAAAACGCCTCCAATCGCTATAGCTATCCACATAACTAAAGCAGTTGGAGCAAAAAGGAAACCTAAGCAAGCAATACATGCACCAACAAAAATTCTACATACACGCTCAAGACTAGGAACATTTTTTTTAATACTCATTATTCACCTCTCTCTATTTTTTTAAATTGAATACTAAATTGCATTAATAAAGAGTCAGTAAAGTTAAAAAAGGATTCAAAGAATTTATTTAAATAAATTTTAGGAGTAATAAAGTTAAGTTTATTTGATGCTAATTATATGAAAAACAAAGAATAAATCATGATAAAAAATAAGATGATTTTAGATATGAAATTACAGAGTTAGAATACAAGATCTGTTATATTATTGAGTTCGAACCTCGTTTCCCGCTCCAATTATTAATGCTTAAGTTTTAAATGAACGAAAGGTCATTATCAGGTATTTTCAAGTAATCTCTAAGATTCAATTAAATATCCACAAATAAGTGCATCGTTTTTTAATTTAAGTACTTCGATAATCATTATCTAAATTTCTCATTTACCTTATAAAGATGATTGATCCTATTATTTAAGGATTTTATCAATTATGCCAATATTTTTATGAACGTATGATTTATTGTACAAAGACATATGTATGCTAAAAGAATCTCGTCTTATTTTGCTGATTAGTTGAGCTTAAAGCTTAAAAGTGTTTATTTAGTATCTTTTTATATTAATTCATTTTTTATTTACTTAAATAAGGTTATTACGTCCAGAATTTGTAATTAAAAAACGTTTTTTACTAAAATGTACGGCTAATCTGAAATATTTTGAAATAAATATCATAGCAATAAAAAAATAACCATATTTATAAAAATAGAATTAAATCCAAGTTGATACCGACCTAAAACCTTTCAACAATCACACAAACAACTCATGTTAAGAGTGAAAGGTCTGGTAATTTATAATTTTATTTAAAATATGTTTAACTAATGAGATAGAATGTCTATAAAACATTCCAAGTAGTATTAAGGCTCAGCATCTTTCTCATCTTCAGATTCTTCAGTTGGAAGATCGGTTGGAGTGGCATCGTCAAAACGACCTTGCCATTCTTTAGAAGTCTGACTATCTTGAATTTTACCGTTGTTTGAAGTAAAACCAAATGAAGCAATCATTGGCGCACGTGCTGGCTTTAATAAAGCATTAGCATTAACATAATGTTTGGGATAAGGATTATGGCTAATATCACAAAGTTCGGGCACTTCCCCTGCTTGAACAACTACTCCACCAGTGTAGGGATGGAAAATCACTCCCTCATCACTATTTTGCTGTTTAACTTCATCGATACTCCCTAATTTTTCAGTAAAAAGTTCTTCACTGAGTATAGTTAACCAGTTAATGCTTTTAAATCCGTCTCTAAAATGTTTATCTTCTTCATCAGTGGAAATATCTAAACCTAAATATTTACGAGCTAACTCACCTTCTAAATATTGATAATCATAATATTTATAACGTTGTCTTATACCTAAACCAAAAAAACCATGTAAAGGTTTTAAAATTTGGCTGACTTGTCGGATGAATTCTATTATTTTATCAACTCCAAAATCTTTTAGTTCATAAATCGGCAAATAAAATTGTAAATAACTCACTGTATTATACTCTTTTTCGAGAAATTCTGATCTTGACAGAACTTTAATTAAATAGTCAGGGATCAAATACAGTTTATCAACATTACTCCAATAAAAACTTAAAGTATCTGCATAAAATCCATTATTAAGTATTATTTTTTGAGCTAAACTGATGGCGTGATAACGATATAAAGTATTGGGATCACCATTCCCAAAGCCATAATTAAGGTTTTTTCCCCAATTTTTATCATATAATGCTAGGACTTGGTTAATTGCTTGACGCTTTTCAGTTTTATAAGATTCGTTTAAATAAAAGCATCCAACTAAACCAATTTTTAAAGCATTTTCGGTATGGTCAAAATCCAAATAATGACCAAAATTAAATTTATCATAATTTAATTTATATTCCTCTAAGAGTTGCTGCAATTTATCGTTCATTTGCTTATCCTATTTTTATTTGACATTGCATTAGTTAATACCCAGTTGTATTACATATGAAACGTTTTATTGGTAATAAGGAGTTGAGAATTAGCAGATAAAATGTTAGCTACACTGATATAAATGATAGCGTTATACCAGTATCGGTTTAGTTGTTCATTATGAACAACAGGTAATAAAGAAAGGATTAAATTCATTCCATCACCTTTTAAAGCATAATGATTATGAATAAAATTTAGGTACAACTGATTAATGAATTCGAATAATTCATTTTTCATAACTTTCTCCTTGCATAATCCTTACATATTGTAAGAGTTAATATTTATATATTTTTTAATAGTAATTTTTAATTATTTTTATTAAACAACATGATTATTATAGTTGGTGTAATTCTATTGATATTGATCTCATTGGAAGTTTACGAAAAACTTACAAAAAACAAACAAACAAATGTAATATATAAACTACCCGTTTTAGAATAATTTGCAACCGTTTTTATGTCTTTATGTTACTATTTTAAACTGTTTTTAATATTTCGGATGAAATTTATACAAATATAGAATTAATAAGATTCAATAAATTGTAATATCAATTTCAAATAGCACTTTCATTTTTTATCGATTACCTGTCTAAAACGCATAGATAAAATCCATTATTCAAAACATTCTTATATATCTTTTTGTTCCAAAGGTTGTCGATAAAATTAAACCTAAATGATATAAACTCAGGTAATAGATGCATTTTTAGGCAAACAAAGCACTTTGCAATAATAATTGTTGCAGATATCGCAAAGCTTAGTATAATGCCCACGTTTACTTATTTACACTTCTAATGCCAGTGTGGCGAAATTGGTAGACGCAGCGGATTCAAAATCCGCCGCCCTTAAAAGCGTGTCGGTTCGAGTCCGACCACTGGCACCAATTCAACTTTTAATATCTTTTAATAAACATTAAAAACAGTACAAATTAGTATCAAATTCTATATTGTATGTTTAAAAAACATAAAGATACAATTACCATGCTTTTTTGGTACCCATATTAAAATATGTAAATCTAAACATATCATTAAATACCTATAATTGTTATAATACGAGCAATAACTCCACCAATCGATACCTAAATAATAAACGCTAGTCTTTGATATTAAGATAACAACCTATTTAATGGTGGAGTTAAGTATCTTTTTGTACCAAATTATTGTAAAAGAGGAAAGTATAAAGCGTGGGTTTTCGGTATTCGAACCGCATACGATTGATACTGGTTATCATCACTTTTATCCACGACCATTTCCACATAATCGCCATTTTTAAAACTAATATGGGTTAATTTGCCTTCAACAAATTTACGCCCGACATAGCAACTAAATTTTTTGCCTTCTAAGGTGATGCTACCCACTGACAGCGTGGTCAATAAGGCAGCCGCCACGCCAAACGCCCCAGTAATCAGCGATCCTATCATGGCGATTAAGCCAACATTATTCGAGCCTATCTCTTTTGGGTCATCGATAATTTGTAGCTGGCTGACTGTGCCTTTTAAAATACTATACCGTTTAGCCATACTGTTACTGTTCCGTGTGATTTAATTTGGGTGGTGGATTATCCATATCTGGCGTAAAACCCCGCTCATCAATCACCTCGACCCAATCCGGTATAATGGGCGTACGGCAGTAATAAGTGGCTTTGGCGTCTCGTATTTTGATTCGTTCAAATTCGGGGGTTTGCGGATCGTCATACAGTTCAGGATCGCCCGAGCGATTTAATTTTTTAAAACGCTCATGTTCAGCTGACGTATCATGAGACCAAGGTTTGGGGTAGCCTAATGTGGCAAAAATGCGATTACCAATAAAAGAGTAAACACCACCGATTAATAAAAAAATGATAGTTGTAAAAACAAAAAATAAAAAAACAGTGACAGCAGTGAATAATGCAAAATAGTAAAAAAAATCGTCACTAAAATTTGTGAATAACAAAATTAAGTAGATTAGATAAATAAATAAAGAAAATGCACCCGCTATAAAAGCTGAATACTTTAACCCAAGCAAAGTTGGCATACTTACTGAACGAGGAAAATATAAAGCGTGGGTTTTCGGTATTCGAACCGCATAAGATTGATACTGGTTATCATCATCGCTTTTATCCACGACCATTTCCACATAATCGCCATTTTTAAAGCTAATATGGGTTAATTTGCCTTCGACAAATTTACGCCCGACATAGCAACTGAATTTTTTGCCCTCTAAGGTAATGCTGCCCACTGACAGCGTGGTCAATAAGGCGGCCGCCACGCCAAACGCCCCGGTAATTAACGCCCCTATCATGGCGATTAAGCCAACATTATTATCCGAGCCCATCTCTTTTGAGTCATCGATAATTTGTAGCTGGCTGACCGTGCCTTTTAAAATGCGATACTGTTTTGCCATACTGTTACTGTTCCGTATGATTTAATTTGGGTGGTTGATTATCAATATCTGGCGTAAAACCCCGTTCATCAATCACCTCGACCCAATCCGGTATAATGGGTGTACGGCAGTAATAAGTGGCTTTGGCGTCTCGTATTTTGATTCGTTCAAATTCGGGGGTTTGCGGATCGTCATACAACTCAGGATCGCCAGAGCGATTCAATTTTTTAAAACGCTCATGTTCAACTGACGTATCATGTGACCAAGGTTTAGGATAGCCTAAGGTGGCAAAAATGCGATTACCGATAAAAGAGTAACGACCACCGATTAATAAAAAAATGATAGTTGTAAAAACAAAAAACCAGAAAAAAATGGTCAAAGTGACTAAAGTAAAATTGAAAAAAAAGTCTTCATTTAAATCAGTTAAAAGCAATATTAAGAAAATTAAATAAGGAATTAAACACAATACACCAGATATTATAGATGAATACTTTAACCCAAGCAAAGTTGGCATACTTACTGAACGAGGAAAATATAAAGCATGAGTTTTCGGGATTCTGACCGCATAAGATTGATACTGGTTATTATCATCGCTTTTATCCACGACCATTTCCACATAATCACCATTATTAAATCTAATATGAATTAATTTGCCTTCGACAAATTTACGCCCCACATAGCAACTAAAATGTTTTCCTTGCAAGGTAATGCTGCCCACTGACAGCGTGGTCAATAAGGCGGCCGCCACGCCAAACGCCCCGGTAATTAGCGCCCCTATCATGGCAATTAAGCCGACATTATTCGAGCCAATCTCTTTTGGGTCATCAATGATTTGTAGTTGGCTGACTGTGCCTTTTAAAATACTATACCGTTTAACCATACTGTTACTGTTCCGTGTGATTTAATTTGGGTGGTGGATTATCCATATCAGGCGTAAAACCCCGTTCATCAATCACGTCGACCCCATCTGGTAAGATTGGCGTTCGGCAGTAATAAGTAGCATTACGATCATATATTTTGATTCGTTCAAATTCGGGAGTTTGCGGATCGTCATACAGCTCAGGATTATTAGAGCGATTTAATTTTTTAAAACGAAAATGTTCTTTGGAACAATCATGTAGCAAAGGTTTAGGGTAGCCTAAAGTTGAAAAAATACGATTACTAACAAAAGTGTGAGAACCGCCTAAAAGTATAAAAAAAATCATAAATATTATAAAAAACATTATGATGCCAGAAATGATAACACTAATATACGAAGAAAGAAAAATTTCCTCATCCAAATAAATATAGAGCAAAAAAGATAAAATTATAAATATAAATAAGAAAAAAGCCCCAACACCTATTGCTAAATATTTCAATAAAAGCAAAGTAGTCATCCCTACTGATCGAGGAAAATATAAAGCATGAGTTTTAGGGATTCTTACAGCATATGATTGATAAAAGTTATCATCAATTTTATCCACGACCATTTCCACATAGTCTCCATTTTTAAAGCCAATATGGGTTAATTTTCCTTCTACAAATTTACGCCCCACGTAACAACAAAATCCTTTTCCTTTTAATGTGATATTACCTGCAGTAAATACATTAAGTAAAACACCTACTAATCCAAATACTCCTACAATTAACACTCCAATTATGGCAATTAAGCCGATATTATCAGAGCGTAACTCTTTTGGGTCATCAAAGATTTGTAGTTGGCTAACCGTTCCTTTTAATACATCATAACGTTTAGACATGTAAAAAACCCCTTTTATGTAAATCTTGTTCTATTAGTGCTAATGCTTCATCAACATCAATACCGTTGCTGTTGTCTTTATTGGCTTGATTGTTATTGTTTTGTGACTCATCGTCAATATTAAACATATCCTTTAATACATCATCTTGATAAGCTGAGCTTTGTTGTTCAGGCGTTTGATAAATTTTGAATTTATTATGTGGCATTAAATATTTATCGGTGCGCAGTGCACAGCGTTTTAACCAGGTTTCAAAATTATCATCTGTAAAAGCATCATATATCATTTCAACTCCGAAAAATAGAATAACCAAGAGGCCTGAAAACCTGGTCAAAACTAACCGAATTCCTGCCATAGATGAAATATTTGCTTTTCCAACACCCTTACCTACCATTTTTAACATCCAAAATGTTGTTCGAGTAGTTAAAAATGTTCGACACCAAGCGAAATGATATGATAATCCTATAATGCTGGTTGAAATTCCCATTGATAATAATAAAATAGATTTTGTACCTGATAACAAATTTAACAGAATGGTATTATATTGGTTACTGTTAAAGCTAAATTCATTGAAAGTATCAAAAAGTATAATAAAAGATGAAATCGCTCCTAATACTCCTGATAAAGTTTTACCTAAACTAAAAAATACATTTTGCATTCCTTTATACACAGCGGTGATCATTGCCATAAGTTCAACCGAGGTCGCCGCTAAGGCAAAACCGGCTGATGTTTTTAAGCTGAGATAATGTTCGTCTTGTTCCAGATTAGGATTGGTTTTACTGATCGAATTAAAGTTATACAGTTCGAGCATGGCAACTACAGCCGACATGCGCATTGATTTAAGTGATCTTGATAGGTTTTTTGATATCTCTGGGTCGGCATCGCTCGCTTTAAAAATAAAATCAAACACTTTGTTGGCTTTATCTTGTGACAGCGTATGATTAAACAAAATATTAAGACGCCTGTCCAAGCTAACGATAGCGTCATTTAATAATGTTCGGGCTTTGTTCACCGCCATTCGGGTGGCAAGCTTCCAACGTGGATAATACAGGGGTACAGTTGCTGTGCCAAAATTAGGCCCAGGGTCTAAATTAATCAATCCGGCAATGAGTTGATATTCTAAATGTAAATAAGTTAGCGCCGTCGTTTTTAAAACCCCAGCTGTGGTTAATGATAAGGCTTTATATATTACCGTACTGGCATGGTATAACGAGTTAGCAATGTGGTTAAAAATTGGCTGCAGTAAGTTAGTTGCTTTGAGTGTGATTGTTTCAGTTAAAGTAAGACTTTTAATTTTAAGCTTTATCGGAAATCCCATTAATTTGAAAGAAAATAAACTTTCTTTTATCTGATTATTAGGATCATTTCTCTCTAATTCTTCTAATGTCAAAAGAAGATCCTGCAAATTTTTAAATTTCAAAGCTATTTTATTAAAAGGTAGATCATCTAACTTTGGTATCAATTTTTCAATTGACTTTTCAACAATGGATTTGTTTTCTGGCTTTGCGGCTTCGTCCAAGACTTGGTTGATCATGCTGTGCATATCATCATTATGATAAGCAAACATTCGCCATAACATGCCGTTGACGTTGTCATTGATCGTTTTGGCATAATCTAAATTTGTAAAGGCGTCTAAAAAAGCTTTACCCTGTTCACATAATTCTAGCCCTTGAGTCACATTAGTAATGGTAAATAAAAATATTATGCCTTCGATATTTACTTTTCTAAGTTCTTCTAAATCGTCTGGCATGATTTCATTATGCTTAAGCGATTCTTGAAGCACCCTTTCAAATGTTTGTTTATGCTCTTTAATTTTAGGATGAAAGTCTTCGTCCAACTCATAGAGTTGATTGCCGTCAAGATCATGGTAGACGGTGGAATAAAAATTGCTATCTTTAATCCAAGTAATCAGCTGTTTTGAACGGCTTTGGTATTTTTTGTCGACTAATTCGAGTAACTCTTTTTGCCTGTCTTCAAAGGGTTTAGTATTGACTAATTCATCGTATTTTTTTAAAAATTTTTGAGTATCGATTTCGCGTTTTGCTTTCAACGCCAATTCTTGGCTGTAAAAATCTTTAAGGATGTCTTTATACTCTTGGACTAGCTGAGGTTGAAGTTTTTCTTTAACGTATAGTGCCTCACCTAGGGTAATGGTATGATGTTGTTCTTTAAGAACATATTTCATATAAGGGGATATATCTGGATTTGGGGAGGTTTTAGACATTAAAAAAATATTTTTAAATTTATTATAGTATGAATAACTCCCTGGTTTACCATAGAGTTCTTCACATATTAACGCATGCAGTCCATTACCAGTATTGGACATGGGTTTATCAGGATTGTCATCAATTTTGCCTGATTTCATGATTTTTTGTACATAAAAATTATCTTCAGGTGGAAAAGAATAATCATCGGAAAATTTTTTTAACGCTGCTAAATGTTTTCCGTGTTCAATACAGGCTAAGGCTTCATATTCTTGTCGGCGTTCTTGTTGAAATTGTAAAACCCTAACATAAGCGTCGTTATAATAACCATTGAGTTCGGTTGTGACGCCAATCGGATCTTCAATAGCAATAATCATGGGTTTTTTGCTTGGGCTGTATTTAGCTAGCGTTTTGGCTAAGTGTTCGCTTGAATCCGATGTTAATCGCCCCCACGGTTCACACGTGCTGTTTTTATCCAATAGTGTTTTGTCAAATTGGTATTGTTTGTCACGACTTTGGCTAAACGTGTCAGGAAATGTTACCCATTTTTGACCCTGTTTATTATCTTTACTGAAAATAAGCTGTCGATTTTCATCATAAGGCAGTTGTTCTCTGTCCACGTTAGGATCAAAGTCTACTATACTTTGAATATTGCTTAGGTTAGCCGTGGTTGCACTTTCGGCGTTACCTTCCCATTGTGAAATGTCAATCATTTGCATGCGTTGTTCGGGATTGTTTTCGTATTTTTGAATGGTGTTATCCGACCATTTGTATTCACTAAAAGCAAAATAGACTTTGGTTAAGTGTTCAGGATAAGCTAAAGTGATAAACGCATCATGACATGGATTGGATTTTACTTCAGGACAATGATAATCCGAATTTTGTTCTGAGTCAGCAATCGGTTGAGCGGCATGATGTGAAGATTGCTTAATAATATGTCCTTTACTATCAATCGAATA
This sequence comes from Gilliamella sp. B3022, assembly GCF_028751545.1. Lineage (NCBI taxonomy): Bacteria > Pseudomonadati > Pseudomonadota > Gammaproteobacteria > Orbales > Orbaceae > Gilliamella > Gilliamella sp. B3022. The sequence continues at coordinate 2,350,988 of NZ_CP071867.1, read as the reverse complement.
GATTTGCCATTTGCTACCCAGTTTGTCGGGTATGTAAAGGTATAAAAAACCTTCACGTAATGTTCTTACATGATACTGATAGCCTTCTGATAAGGGTAAATTGATTACATTTGATGAGTTTGCCCAATGGGGTTGGGTACTTTTTAAGTATTTGGGCACAACAGTGTATCTAACCGGTAATATTGCAATCCCCTGTGTTTGGCATCCACAATTTGATGTTGTTTTTGGATCTGTCATGCTTTCTCTTCCTTATTTTTTAAGGCTAGTGCTTGCCAATCTTGAGGACTTAAATTGTGTAATTTTTTTAATATTGGATAATATTCACTTACCGTTGATAAATTTTCAATTTTTTCATAAAGATGTGAAGAAACATCAAAATCCTTCCCAAATTTTAGCGCTAATTTTGCCCACTCCAAATGAAAGTCTTTATCCTCAATTTTTTTTGCCTTTAAACGGAGCAGACAAGGCATAATGGTTTGTAGATTTTCAATTTCATCTGTCTTTTTTTGTGGATGGGTTAATTTGTCTGCTTGGATAAGCATGTTATTCATTCCAATACATTGCAATTGTTGATACTGTTTATGGGTAATAAAAAGTTCACCGCTAAAATTTGAACCCATCTTCCCCTCATTTTGGTGAATGATTAATTCACCCTGGCGATTTAATACTGCCCACATCTCTATGATGCCGAATAACCGGCTTTTTTGAGCAGGATTGAGTAGATGTAACAACTGAAAAAACACAGCTGGATCGTAATAACGTAACAATATTTTGTTATTTCGTTGCAAGGTCATGTTACTTAGTTGTTGTATAATGGATTTTGTTTTTTCTGAACTAAATAACCAAGCGCAATATTGTTGGCCTTGACCCGATGCAATAGACTGAGGAGTTAATTGTTTTAATGCTTTATCTACCATATACGTTAATACGGCGTGTTCATATTTATCCGTCAAATCAAGTTCAATTAACCATGGATACCTTTTGGGTAAAACGGATTGATGGCGGATTGGAATTGGATATAAACGAATGCGAAATTGATAGTACTTCATAAACGATTCGTTAATCGGGTTTAAAAAGGGATCGAGTATCACTAAGCAACGATTTTTATAATCCCGTGAACCATCGATCAATTGCTTTGCAATATTCATTGCTTGTGCAGATATTAATGTTAAATCAATCGGCGTTTGTCCACACTTTAGCATTTTTATCACATCCCTTTGTTTTAATTAGTCCAGATTGAAACAACCGTTTTGATCTTTCACTTGTTGCCTTTGTGTCACTTGGCAATCGACAGAATCACTTAACTCAGTTGAGTGATTCATGCTATTTGGTGACATTTTTTGCATCGCATTACATTTAAGATAAACATTCTCTGGCGAGCCAAGCTCGATCCCCGCCTCGCTGATTTTAAGGTACGAGCCTCCACAAATAAAGGTTATTTCTTGCGCTGCGCTAATGTCCACTTTACTCTCTACACTGTTTATTTGGATATCTTGTTTCGCCAACATATTGAGGTTGGCATTTTGGGCTTGCACATCAATATCACCTTGATTGGCTAACACTTTCATTCCTGATTTTTGTGCCAATAAGCTGATGGCTTCTGATGTAGATAGGGTAATATTTTTTAATGCCGTAATATCCGTTTGACTTGCCGTTGTTACCGTTATATTGTTGGCGCAAGTAAGCTGGATGTTTTCCGGACTGGTTAATGCTATGCCTTCTTGTGCATAAGCGAGGATCCCCGCTTGATTCATGTCTTTTAAAGCACTTTGTAAGTGTTGTTGTGAATCTGTATCAGATGCATGAGTTTGCGCCTGTTGCGCCGCATTTTGCAGTGCTTTGGCAATCGATAACGCATTTTCCAGTTCAGCCATTGCCCCTTGCATATCCAGTTGCTTACCTTGCGCTTTGGGTTCGGTCTGACTGGTCAAATACAGACCTCGATTCGCTGCAATCGCCCCCCATTTATCCGTACGCAGTTCAAATCCTTCCCCTCGTTGCTCTTTGTTGCTGTTGACAAGATGCCCAATATTAAGTTGAGTTTTGCCGTATTCGGTCGCCAGCTTGATGTGCTCCTGCCCCCGTTTGTCATCCATGCGTAACTTATTATTGGTTGGGGTACGAATCACATTGCGATGTTTGTTTATCGTCGTTACAAGGTCCGGATGCGTACTGTCATGCATGGCATGCGCAATATACGGGCGGTCAGGGTTGCCCTTGGTAAAGGCAATGGCAACTTCAGTCCCGTCAATCAGTGGAAAGTGGAAACCATAACTCCCGCCTGCGTACGGTTTTGCCTGCCTGACCCATAAACTTTCATAGCCCTTTTTCCACTCTTTTAGGTCATAATTAAATTTAACCCGATAACGACCCTGAGTATCAATATAACCGTAAGTGTCATTGTCAGGACTAGTCACTCTTGCCGATAAGGTACCCACCATTTTGGGCCACTTTAATGGCTCAGGACGGTATGGTTTTAATACCTGATACGGTATTGCGGTAAAACTCAGCTCGTAAGCATCCGTGCGGTTGCCATGGCCTTCCACGCTTAAAATAATCATACCGTCATCAACATTAACCAGCGGACTGCCCTTAATTTGAATGCGTTGACCTGGTGTCAGATGATAGCGGTTGCTTTTTCCGCTAATCAGAGTTTTTTTACTGATTGCTTGTTCATGTCGAATTTTGGCATACCATTGACCGGTTTCAATTTGATTACGCTGGTCAGTTGAGCCATTGCTGTTGCGATTATCGTTATCTTCCTCAACTTTATCTTCCTGACCGTAAGTTGTTCGTTCTTTATAATGCTCATCATAACGGTAATCGGTGCCATAAGTGGTGCTGTCTTTAGGTTGGCTGTTAACTTCACTCAGTAACTTAGCTTTGGCGTCACGGTAGTTGTAATCCTGCACTTTGACTGAGGATTTCACCATATGATTGTCCTGCCGAATATTCCAGATACTTTCTGTTCCGCCATCCAGCGTATCACTCGGTAATCGATAATCTATATCACTTGCCTGCTCATAACCTTGTTCGTTATCACTTATGACCATGACATCGCAATTGTGCTCGGCATGCGTTTCAAACCGAAACCAGACACCAATATCGGCTAACAGACGTTGTATAAAGCTTAAATCACTTTCCTGCCATTGAGTAATGAATTCACGTTCCGGATAGCGATTGTTCAATTCCAGCCGATAATCAATGCCAGTAAAACCATGACTGCGTAGCACTTCTTCCACCACACTGATCACACTTTGATTTTGAAATATCGCATGATTGCGATTCAATGCTAATCTTGCTAAACGAGGGGATAACACAATCTGATAATGTGCCTGCTCTTTACTCACAGATAACACATTAAAACGAGTGATAACACCAGAAATTTTACGTAAGTCACTCTCGATAGGGAGATCACTTAACGAACGAATCGCCGTTTCCAGTACGTTATTCATAGCAGGATTAAAGTAGAAGGACGCTTTTTGGTTGAGTATCGTATCAGGCGATAAAGTTTTATCAATACTGGTGAAGTCAATGGTGTAATACCATGGCTGATTGAGCTGCTCATCCCCCTGAACCTGTATAACACTAATCGGCGAAATCAAATTATCGACCATTAAGGTGTAGCGGTTATGACATACCTCATCTGCTATTCCATTAAAGAGCCCCTCACCAACGGTATTAATCAGTGAGTTTAATTTGTTCGCCATGTTTACTCCTTCAATTCCTACATTTTATACTCGAAAATGATTATCGGAATCAGTTAATATGTTTTCAAAAATTTTTCAATAAATTCTTTATATAATGTATAAAAAATGGATTGGATGTTTGTGAGTAGAGTCTGAATGTAGGATGATGAATTGAAAATAGTTGTCTATCATTCAACAAACTTTTACTGGACAGAGACTTCAAATGCAGTCAATTGTATGAACCGTTTTCACTGAATTTTATGTTTACTGGTTTAGTGAAAAATTTTATGGTAAAGCCTATGGTTTAAATCTAATAGGTAAAAACAGAGTGAATAATAAATTTTAGGATAAATATGACATTTTAAATAAAACATCGAATAAGTTGGAATCGGAAGGATATTTTTATTTTGATTGCGGTTCAAAAGATGATTTTCTTTTAGGTAATACCCTATTAAGTATGAATCTTAAAAAAATAAGATTCACTATACATTCATTGCCCGCAATGGCGGTCATGATTGGTCCTATTGGACTTCAGGATTTGATGAAATGCTGATCTTTATTAGTCAAAGGTTACAACATTTTAAATTTACTGATTAAAATTTGATGGATCTTTGATTGTATTTTATGTTGAATATGGCAACTCAATAAGCGGATTATTCTGCTTATTTGTCGATATTGTTATATTTTTTAACTAAAACCTGCTAATTTAAAATAACTGTTTTTTTACCACTGACGTTTCCAAGCAGGTAATTTTTTTAATATTACATATGCAGTGTGTTTAGCCATTGAATAATCGATATGATGATTATTGGCATAACCCAGAGCAACTTCTTGCCATTTTTCTTCAAAAGTTTTCATTGTGCCATCTTTATGAGCACAATGTTTACAATAACTTTTTGACATATCATGCAAGGGATAATCACCAAGTGTAGTCATTGGCATACCACATGCTATACACATTTTCATCGCTGATGATCTCAATTTAATTAATAATGATGATGCATTATTTGCAATTATTACTAATACGAAAAATGCTACTCCGAGTTGTTATAGATTACAAGTTACCATTGAAAATAGGTAACAAGAATAAAATCTAAAAAATTAAGTTCACCTTGTAAGGTGTGTTTTTGGGCGCTTTGGGTGTTAATGTTACAATAATCGATAACGATGTATTTGTGCCCTTTGTTATACAAGCGAATTATTTCTTAGTATCTGAAAAATTTAACAACTAAGCTGACTGTTTTACAACGAAATCATTTTATACTCTAACGTAATTATCAGTTTTACAAACTTTTTACCAAACGTTGATATCTAAAAAATTCAAGTTGATCCAATCAATTCTATTTTCTGTTAAGGATAAACCTTAGTTATGTCTTTTCAAACCTAAACCTTTACTCAATACTCTAAAACAATCATCACAACCATGAGTTGCTGCATTAAGTAAAGTTTGAGTTGGCGCATGGATTAGTTTATTGGTTAATCGATGAGAAAATTCCGCCAAGACTTCATCTACATTTGCTCCTTGCTTGATAGCCTTTAGCGCTTTGGTTTCTAACTCATGTTTAATAATTTGTGCATGAGAGCGATACTGTTTAACGTAGTCAACTGCGTAACGAGCTTTAAGCCAATCGGTGAATTGCTCAGATTGTTCTTGAATAATATGTTGAGCTTTTTGAGCAGCAATGGCGCGTTGTTCTAAATTATTTTCAACCGTTTTTTGAAGATCATCAATCGTATATAAATGTACGTTATCGAGTTGGTTAATTTCCTGTTCGACATCACGAGGGACAGCTAAATCAATAAATAACATTTGCTGATAATTTCTTGCCTGCAATGTGCGTTCAACCATCCCTTTTCCAATAATAGGTAATGGGCTAGCGGTGGAACTGATAACGATATCGGCTTCTTTAAGACGATTAGCTATATCAGGTAGTGATATGATTTCAGCATCAATAATAGATGCTAATTTTAATGCTTTGTCACGTGTACGATTCGCAACAAGAACGTGATTAAACCCATGAGGTTTTAAATAGCGAGAAATCAGTTCTATTGTCTCCCCTGCTCCAACTAACATGACATTTAATTTTGAGGTGTCTGTAAATAACTTACGCGCAATAAGGCAAGCAGCATAAGCAACCGAGGCAGTATTAGAGCCAATATTGGTTTGACTGCGCACAAGTTTTGCTACATGAAAAATATTTTGAAAAAGCTTTTCTAAAGTCATCGACAAACAGTGATTTTTTTGTGCAATGCCATAGGCAACTTTAACTTGACCCAAAATTTGTGGTTCACCGATGATCATTGAATCCAAACCACTGGCAACGGCCATTAAATGTTCAATAGCTCGTTGACCTTCATACCAATAAAGCACGTTTTTATACTGTTCAAGATTAACATGGTGGAATTGACCTAACCAATTTTCAACGAATTCTTTTAACCTTAAATAATTTGTTTGATGTTCATAGTTTAAATAAATTTCGGTGCGATTGCAGGTTGATAATATTACACACCCCTCAATTAGAGGATGTTGATAAAGGCTATACAGTGCTTTATTGACTGTTTCGTTAGGAAAAGCAATTTTTTCTCTTAATGCTAATGGTGCAGTCTTATGATTAATACCTAATATTGTGATTGACATTGCATTGTGTCTTCTTGAGTTTTATTTTGATGAATAACTGTATTATGAAGCATTCTTTGCGTAATATTATACATAAAAAAATATTAAACGTTAATTTACAGTTACTTTTTCTTATTATGGTAATTATCAGTTATAATAAAGCAATTCTATCGTTCAACTACAAGAGATGATTCATGTCTAAAATCAAATATGCTTTTATTCTGGTTTTACCTTTTATTATCACCGCTTGCCAGATCAATAAACCTAAAGATACAGCATCAATTGAACAACAATGGAAAACTCATCAACAGACTCTTGAACAGATAAATACTTTTCGTGTTCATGGCAGTATTGCCCAAACAAGCGAAACATCTCGTAACTATGGTCGATTTTTCATTTCCCAACAATCCGTTAATCATTTCGAAGTTAAGTTAACAACGCCTGTTGGAACAACTATTTTAACGCTAAAATCTGAGCCTGATTTTGCGGAACTTATTGATAAAAATGGTAATCATTATAAAGATATTAATATTGAAACCTTGATGAAGAAAGTATCGAATGTTAATGTTCCTTTTAATTCTCTGCATAATTGGTTAAAAGGTTATTCTAATAGTTTGAATGATAAACTAGACTCCTTAGGTAGATTAGCATCAACGAATTTTATGCAAAACAATAATCAATGGAACTTGAACATCTCCAAGTATTCCACTTATACCTATCAAAACCAAAAAATAGATTTACCTGCAATTATTGAGTTGCATCATAATGATGAACACATTCGTCTGAAGATCAATAACTGGATTTTGCAATAAAAGGAAGTCATGATGAAACAGTGGTGTTCACCAGCAAAATTGAATTTATTTCTTTACATTACCGGGCGCCGTCCTGACAATTATCACGATTTGCAAACCATATTTCAGTTCATCGATTATTGTGACGTTGTAACTTTTAATATGCGTCAGGATAATCAAATCAATTTACTTACCGAGTTTGTTAATGTCCCTGTAGACAAAAACTTAATGATTATTGCTGCCAATCATTTAAAATCTTATGCCAATCGTCAGGATTTAGGCGTCGATATCACTATTGATAAAAAAATCCCTATGGGGGGCGGACTAGGCGGGGCTTCATCAAATGCGGCAACGGTATTAGTCGCTCTTAATCAATTATGGCAACTCAATTTAAAAACCGCTACATTAATTGAAATAGGACGGCAAATTGGTGCTGATGTACCCATCTTTATTTATGGTCAAGCGGCTTTTGCCCAAGGCATTGGTGATCAGTTTTTAACGGTTGATATTCCACAATACTGGTATTTAGTTACCTACCCTAATATTGAAATATCCACCGTTAAAGTCTTCAATGATCCGGAGCTTACTCGTAATACTCCCAGTAGAAATCTTGATGATTTATTGGCTTTGTCATTTGATCAGTTTAGAAATGATTGTGAAATGGTTGTCCGAAAGCGATATCCAATAGTTGATAAGGTCATTCGCTATCTTTCTCAATTTGCTCCAACCCGATTAACGGGTACCGGTGCCTGTATTTTTACCCAATGTCAAACCGAACGAGAAGCGAAACAAATTCAACAAAAACTTAATAATAACTTTCAGTTACCAAGCTTTGTTGTCAAAGCATTGAACAAATCGCCTTTATATGGCTAAGAGAAAAAACCTATAAACCTTAACCAAAGCAATGGTTAAGGTGCATTAAGTGTAGATTTCGCATAAAAATTCATTCATTTAACAAGTTCACTTGGTATCACGAAAAGTCTCTCATCATAGTATTCGACGCAATATAATCCATCATAATTTACATAACCTTGTTCAGCCAACTTAGATTTTAGCCAATCCTCGTCTTTGCCAATGGATTTTAACCCATCTTCATTTGGACTTTGATTTTCTAATACAAGGACAGAAATATCTTTATCCCCTTTTTTAACAACGGTCAATTGTCCGTTAGGTTCTAAGATAGCTTTATCCACCGCATGAATGGTAAAGATGTTTTTCATTCTAAGTAGTACTGCAAAACTGGAAAAATCCAAATTAACGGCAGTAAAGGCATCTAATTTAATTTTGCCCTTTTCCATTAATATAATCGGATTACCAACGATGAATGCTTTGGCATTTTGACTTTTTTTCTTCAAATAGTTGGAAGTATACATGATGGCCGTCCACATGAGTAAAACCACCAAAAAATCAAAGACAGTAAGTTTAGGATTATAGATGATACCTCCAGCAATTCCACCTAAAATCATATTACCAATAAAATCAATACTCGACATTTGCGATAATGATGTCTTACCCGTAATTTTTAAAAATAAGATGATGCAAATAAAAACAACCAATAATTTTAATGCAATAACTGAAAAATCATAATAATTCATTTGAGTATTACTCCCATAAAAGGTTTGATCGACATGGTTTAGCTCAAGGACAAAGATCTAAGGGTTACCAACTAAAATAGGACTGAAATAGAAATTATTTAGGCTAATTGAGGCGGATTCAACCGCCATAAGTATTAAGTTATTTGCGAATTAATTTAACTGAGTTTTTACTCCCCATTTTACCGCTAATTGCTGTTTATTAGAATGAGGAAGCCAACTATTAATGACATCCAGTAGTTTTTGATTGCCCAATTGAACCATATAAGCTTTATAGCTTTCTGTCCCCTTAAATGGCGCGTTAGTTGCTAAGCATAAAACGTTGGGCTCCTTGTATTGATAATACTGACCTTCAATAAGATCGGTCACCATGAGATCCGCTTTTTTATCGCGTAATGCTTGAATATTATCAAAATTATTTTCTACGCGGATCACTTGTGCTGTATGAATGTTATTATTTACAAAACTTTCATTTGTACCACCATGATTAACAACCACCTTAACGCCAGGTTGATCAATTTTGTCTAAATTTGATAATTTTGATGCGACTTCACAGGCTGCTAATGCCACTTTACCATTTTTTACAATTTCATCTGATAGTAAGAATTTTTCTGCACGTTCTCGGGTATAAGTCACCCCACCCATAGCGACATCGTAATTATCATTGGCTAAATCTTGCGATAAAGTTGGCCAACTTGTGAGATAAAATACCGGCGTTACGTTTAATCGTTTTGCTAACTCTTTAGCCATATCAACATCGAAACCGACCAATTTTTCTTGAGAATTATAAAAAGCTAATGGCGCATAATCAGCGGGTACCCCAATTTTCAAAAAACCTGAATTGATGATTTCATCGTAAGTTCTTGCTTGTGCTAGCCCTGAACACAATAATAATGCCATAATGGTGGACACTTTTTTCATTTTTTATTCCTTTTCCTGTTAAAATTAGTCAATTATTATTCATAACTGATAGTAAAAAATCAGATAAATCATTTATCTAAATTGTTCATCCATCATAAAATCATACCTTCTTTTGAAGGTGAGTATGAGATGGAATATTTATTCGTTTGGCAATCAATTTTGGTGGGAACTTTTAAATATTCATCAATCCTTTGAGCATAAATATCATGGTTAGCCATTCAGTTACCACAAAAATAACGTTTTCATGCATTTACAACTTAATGAACATGAATGAGTCTGAAAGACATATTTAATGTGGTGATCGATCCAAAACAAATAGAAATTTATTAGCAAGGATTATTGGCTCATCATCATAAAATGACGAAATGTATAATCATCGCCATAAATTAAATTTGGATTTTTCACTTACAAATCATGTTTTGCAATGGTTTTTAGCTCTTAATTCAAGAATTGCAAAAGGTTTATTCAAAACATCGTCTGAAGCAATTTCAAAACCAATTATTTGCTCAATTTTTTCCTTTTCATAGATACCATAGAAAAAGTTACTGTTTTATTTCATTTAGAAATTTTATGACAAACTGCTCAAAGATAATACTGAATTGTAAAAATGGGTAAAAAAGCGATTAAACGATGCATAAACGCATCACAGAAATCGCTTTTTAACTAGCCTATCTCGCTATTTTACGGTGTGTTAACTGTTTGTTTATTGCCACTGTAAAGAGCAAAGGTATATAATAAAAAATTAGTCGCTCTTAAAGAAAATAGTTAGAGAATATTTAATATGACTCAATTGCAACAAAAACTTGAACTTATTAAAAATAGCATTATTACGATCCCAGATTATCCAAAACAAGGGATACTGTTTCGGGATATCACCAGTTTACTTGAAGACCCTATCGCCTTTAAAACATCTGTCGATCTTTTAATTGATCATTATCAAGATAAAAAAATTGACAAAGTTGTTGGTACTGAAGCTCGTGGTTTTATCTTTGCTGCTCCTTTAGCATTAGCTTTAGGTGTAGGTTTTGTACCGGTAAGAAAACCCAATAAGTTACCTCGTCACGTTTTTAAAGAAGAATATCAACTTGAATATGGTACTGATACATTAGAAATACATTGTGATGCAATAAAACCGAATGAACGCGTTTTAATCATTGATGATTTGCTTGCGACAGGTGGAACCGTTGCTGCTACCGCTAAATTAATTCAAAAAGCGGGAGGAATAGCTGAAGATGCAGCGTTTGTTATTAATTTGCCAGATTTACAAGGTAAAACTAAGTTAACCAAGATGGGAATTAATTGTTACACATTGGTCGATTTTGGTGGTGAATAACCAATAATCGCCAAATCATTGCTATAAATCAAATTTTAAGGGTAATGTTTATTACCCTTTTTTATAAAATCGATTCAGCCTCTATTTTTCTGATCTCAAATTTCTGTCTTCACTTCATTTTACAATTTGAATAAAAAAATACAACAACTGCATAAAAAATCAAATTAACTCTTGATAAAGTTATTATTGTGAATTATTATTCAAAAATAAAGCATAATTATTTAAAGAAATAAGGATTTAAAACTGATGAAAAAATTCAATCATATTATCGCTCGAACACCAGCCAAATCACTTATTGATGGTTTAACATCGGCTAACTTGGGTAAACCCAATTATCAAAAAGCATTAGATCAACATAATGATTATATTCGAGCTTTGCAACAATGTGATGTTGATATTACGATTTTACCAGCAAATGAACGTTTTCCTGATTCTGTCTTTGTGGAAGATACGGTTTTATGTACACCCAATTGCGCCATTATTACTCGACCGGGTGCTGTAAGCCGTCGGGGCGAAACCGAAATTATTCAGGCTACTATTGAAAGATTTTATCCTAATAAAGTAGAAAGCATTTCTGCACCTGGTACAGTTGAAGCTGGCGATATAATGATGGTTGGCGATCATTATTATATTGGTTTATCCGCGCGAACTAATCAATCTGGTGCAGATCAAATGATTGCTATCTTAGAAAAACATGGATTATCAGGTTCTGTGGTTACCTTAGAAAAGGTGCTGCATTTAAAAACCGGTCTTGCTTATTTAGAACATGATAATTTATTAGCCACGGGTGAATTTATTACTAAACCTGAGTTTCAACATCTTAATATTATTGAAATTCCTGATAAAGAAAGCTATGCCGCTAACTGTATTTGGGTAAATGAACGAGTCATTATGCCCTATGGATATCCAATGACTAAAGCTAAAATTGAAGCACTGGGTTATCAAGTGATTGAAGTTGATACATCTGAATACCGTAAAATCGATGGCGGTGTAAGTTGTATGTCATTGCGATTTTAAGAATAAAATCCTCAATCCTCTCATTAACTAAATAAGAAATTCATATGAATACGCCAGTAAGAAAAAAGCTTGGTCTACTTCCTCTCACTTTACTGGTAGTGGGAAGTATTGTAGGGAGTGGTATTTTTAGCCTACCACAAAATATGGCGGAAGGAGCCGGTGCAGGTGCCATATTAATTGCATGGCTTATTACTTTATTTGGAATGCTAATGCTAACCCGAATCTTTCAATATCTGTCCGTCCGTTTTTATAAAATTAATGATGGATTATATGGATATGTACGCGAAGGATTTGGTGATTACATTGGCTTTAATGCCGCATGGGGATATTGGATCTCGGCATGGATGTCATGCGCGAGTTATTTGGTCATTTTATTTAGTGCACTCGGCTCGTTTGATTGTTTTAACTATTTTGGCAATGGCACCACATTTCCTGCTGTTATCGGTGCCCTTATATTCTTGTGGACGATTAATTCGTTTGTATTGAAAGGAATTTATCATGCATTTTTATTAAATTGTTTCGTTACGTTAGCTAAAATTATACCGATAGGATTATTTATTGTCTGCATCATTTTAGCGTTCAAAGTGAATACATTTAAAACAGATTTTTGGGGAACACCGCAATTAGGCTCAATTGTTGATCAAATAAAACACACTATGCTTTATACGGTTTGGGTCTATTTAGGGATTGAAAGTGCGACAGTTTACGCGTCACGAGCTAAGAATCTGTTATGCATTAGTCGAGCCACCTTTTTTGGCTTTGCTATCACAAGTTTATTACTGGTTTGCGTATCGGTATTATCTTTAGGGATTGTTCCTCAGCAGGAATTAGCACAAATGAAAAACCCTTCCATGGCTTTAGTCATTGAACAAGTTATAGGTAGCTGGGGAGCAACGTTAATCAATATCGGACTTATCGTATCGGTAAGTGGTGGATTATTATCATGGCTACTGCTTGCTGCTGAAATGCTGTTTTTAAGTGGACAAGGTAACAATCACACCGTACCCAGTTGTTTTGGTAAACTTAATAAAAAAGGTACGCCCGCTAATGCATTATATTTAACTTCAAGTTTAATCAGTATACTCATCATCGTTGCTTATTTTTATCAATCGGGTTATAACACACTGATTCAACTCTCTACTTCCATGGTGCTCATCCCTTACTTACTATCAGCTCTTTTCGTACTCAAATTGTCGGTATATCGAGGTAAGGCTTACTTAATCTTTTTAGGTTCTGTAGGTTCAATGTATGGTATATGGCTGATCTATGCTGGTGGAATATCTTACCTATTATTATCCATGATTTTATATGGCGTTGGACTGATATTTTATTTGTATGCGAGAAAACAACGGGCACTTCCAGCTTTCGGCTTCCTACATGATAAAATCTATGCCATCACAATAATAATTTTAGCAACGATCGCCATATTCTATTTTTATGTGCTACCCTTTTAACTTAAAATCAAGGATTATTTTCGCAACAGATAAAAATCAACCAGTAATTGTCTAAATGCTGATGAATAGCGCCCGTCATCATCACGCATACAAAGTTGTTTACTGAACACATGACCATTTTTAGTCAAAGAAAACGCCAATAATGACAATGAAAAATTTTTGTTTTCATTATATTTCACTTGCAATTCTTGTTGTAAAAAAAGCTGATGTGTTTCACATAGACAAGTAAACTGATGAGCGATATCAAAGGGTAGGACCAAACAAAATAACCCCGTAGGTTTTAATAAACGTTTAACTGAATGAATAAGCTGTTCGAAATTTAAACTTTCTGTATAACGGGCCTGTTGTCTTTGGCTATTACGACAATCAACGGCTGGCTCAAAATAAGGCGGATTTGTTACAATCAGGTCATACCAAGGCGAAATATTTGGACGAAATGCATTAATATCAGCTTGTTGTGCCTTGACTGAAAGCAAGTCAGCATGCACACTGTTTTCCTGACACTGTCTAACCGCATCAGCATCAATATCAATGGCATCAATTTGACAAGGAAAATGAGCTAAACGCTGAGCCAACATTAACGCTATCACTCCACATCCTGTTCCAATATCAAGGATTTTTTGTGGATGATGGTCTATTGGAGCCCAAGCGCCCAGTAAACAACTATCTGTTGTTACTTGCATAGGGCTTTTATCGTGTGCAACAAAAAAACGTTTAAACGTAAAACCACCTTTTTTTAAAGGCTCTTGATGACTATTTATCATTTAATAACTTCTTGAATAGAGATTTATTTGACGCAATCGCATCCGCCCAACGAGTTGGCTCAGGTAAACGATAACCTCGTAAACACAAATTAACCCACTTTAATGCGCTCGCTTGAGTAACACGATGCCCTGCCGAAATGAACAAGGGATTACAATTGTTTTTACTTTGTAGTGCCCAACCAATTTGCTGTTGTTTATCTAATAAAGGGGTAACATTGCCTGCTTGTTTTGGTAATGTTTCAAAATGCCCACATAATCGTTTTTTAGCCACTCCAATAGTCGGTCTATCCAACAATAAACCAAGATGACTGGCAATCCCTAAGCGTCGGGGATGAGCAACGCCTTGACCATCCACCAATAATAAATCCGGTTTTATTTCAATTTTTTGCCACGCTGCCAATAACGCAGGAAATTCCCGGAAAGATAAATAGCCCGGAATATAGGGAAATTCGGTTTTTAAACGAGCAACATGATATTCAACGACAGAAAAGTCAGGGTAACTTAGCACAACAATAGCAGCCCGAGTAATATTACCTCCCTCTTCGAACCCTACATCGGTACCACCAATAAAATTTACTGGTTCGCTAAATTCATCAGACAATCTGACTTGATTAGCCAACAATAACTGGGTTTGTTTTAATTGTTGCAAATTAATAGACATTTTAATTATGATCAGTATCATTACTTGTAATGAAATAATTTTAACAGAATACGAATGCCATATACATTAGCAATTCCTACAGAACTCACCGAAGAGATCAAAAAAAGTCGTTTTATTGTCAATGCGGCACCCGTAACCTCAGTGGAAGATGCAACTAAATTCATTGACATAATCAGTGATCCTAATGCCACTCATAATTGTTGGGCTTGGAAGATTGGTCAACAATATCGTTTTAATGATGATGGTGAGCCAAGCAGTACAGCGGGACGTCCTATTCTATCGGCCATTGAAGGACAAAATTGCGATCAAATTGTAGTGGTGGTTACACGTTACTTTGGTGGCATAAAATTGGGTACTGGAGGGTTAATTCGTGCATATGGCGGTTCTGCCAGTCACTGCCTTCAACAAGCAACTTTGATTGAGCTTATTGCACGCGTTACATTGCAATTTCATTGCTATTATCACGAATGGCCAATTATCGAAAACCGTCTTAAAGAACTGGATGCTATTATTGAAAATCAAGATTTCGATGCCGAAGGGGTAAAGGTAAGCATAGCCATTACCAAAGATAATTTATTGATATTACAAAAAATTATAAGTGATATAACACGTGGTAGAGTCATTATTGCGTTGTAAATTTTAGTTCGATTGTTTTGTGAACAAGTTTAAGGTTAACTGGACGTTTTAGTAAAAGATGAGATATCACTCCACTGCATTATTTGATTTATGCTTAAAAGTTTATGCTTAAAATTGTGCTGCCATCCCTTTGACTAAACAACCATTACGATAGAGTAATGCAATTTTTTTGATTTTTCGTTAATCAAGTTTATGGTTTCACAAATTTATATAAACCGTTATTTAACTGTTTTCGTTCGATAATAGGCTATTGGGATATTTTAATCTTGAAATAAAGAATTTTAATGATGGATATAAGAAATCCGGTTGAATTAAAAAAAATGATATAACTCTGTTAGCCAGATATGAAATGATCACTCTTGCAAGATTTACCATTGATTTCATTCGTATCCGACTGTTCAAGCCATTTTTTTCAATGATTCGGAATTTCTCCTATCCTTAGGTTGAATTTTCGTAAAAAAAGACTTGGTGAAATAAATTATTTCATCCAAGAAGGATAGGTATTTTTTAAACCTAAAATTTTATGTTTGCATTAATTGGTCCATGATTAAATGCCATATGGTAAGTTTAACTAACACTTAAATACATACTAGTATTTTGTCGGTCATCTTAGATTTTGAATTGACTGAAAGTTGGACTTATCATTGATTTAAATGATGTTTAAAATGCACTTTAATCTTCTGCATAATTTCCTTATATGCTTTACTCGTGCCATTATTCCTATTATTTCCTTTTTTTGAGTATTATTTACCGCACTATGCCCAGCATCAGCGTATTAATACTTTAATTGTTTAGTTTATTGATTTAATTAAGTGGCTGCTGCCCGATAAAGGCATAGTCTCTATTATTTGGTCATCATCTGATTCAGATGGATCTTCAAGTTGATCATCTGTATCTGATTCATCATCAATCCCTTCATTTACAGTTCCATCTGATAAAGTTAAACCTAATAGTGTTTCTGCTTCCTCAGTGTTAATCAAACCATTATCAATTAAATATGGCGGATTAGCTTGAATTACATTTGCTGTCCTGACATTTAATGCGGTTACATCATTAATACTTAGCCCAACTAAAATACTTGCACTGATCAACAAAATCTTGCAATGAGAAGGTTTATCTAAAATTATTTTAGATAAGTTCCATGCAAAATTAAAGGTTGACTGAAAATACTTTTGGGGACTTGAAGAAATTGAAGTCAAAAAATCATCCTTTATTTTTAACTTTAAAGATGAATCTAAATTATGACCCCCTACAAACCAATTGCATTTTAACATATTGTTACGTCCTCTCTACATAGGATTGCTTTGTTCAATAAATTCAATCTTATGTTGCGAAGTATAATATTTTATAAAAAATTAGCAAACTTATCTTATAAAGATTTGTTAACTAATGTAAAATCCATAGATCGCGGCATCGGTTTTTATTTTTTAATATCTTATCATTTTTTGATTTTACTTTAGATCAGATGATCATTAACGATTAAAGTTCATTCATACTTCGCAATCCATCCTCCTTTTCTTCTACAAGAATGTGAAATGCAATAAGAAGACTCATGTTTTATGTACTGAATGATTTAATTGAATAATAAAATCAAAATAGAGAAAACAATTGCTAAAAAAGCCACGATTGAGCCATCCATCATCATCAATACACATTTCGGTAAATCTTGACGATTAATTAAAGGTAAAATTTTGCAATCGCGTCTGTTGTCAATCGAATCTAAATGTACGCTCCAATGAAAAAGCCCTTCATTAGGATCAATTTTTTTTATTGTCTTTTTCATGTCGATGCTGAATGTTGTTTAATATATTCAGTGATCGCTATCATTAGACTCAATGATGAATTGGAAACTAACTTAATTATTTTATTTATGATTCGATGGAAATCCTGATAATTATCCTAGTCTCAATGTTGATTTGATAATCCAGCCAGTTGCAACTTGCCTGTTAATATGAAACTCCATTTTCCCTCATCGGTTAACGTGATTGTGTTCACTTATCTGAACTTAATTATTATCCAGCCTATAGATTGAACCATTACCCCAAACTCCGATATAGTAACGGTTTTTATAATAGGCTAATGCAACCGCTCCTGATAGAGACGAGGCTAAAGTTGTTACCTTTTTTGTTTTTATGTCAATTTGTCGTACCATTCCCGCGCCATGATCGATGACTGCGACAATATTGGACGAAATTGTAACAATACCCACCCCAGGACGATCGAATTGATCGCCTAATTCCGTTCTATTACCATTAGGTTGAATCATGGTCAAATTACCGCTATATTGAGAGACAATTAAACTATTATCTGCCAGTTGAGTAACCCCAACGGGTGTAGTCAATCCCTGGGCTAGAATCGTCTTTTGTTTGGTTTCTAAATCAAGTGCTACAATTTCTCCTGTTGAACGATTCGTGACTAATAGTTGACCATCATTAGAAAAAGCGATTCCCGTAGGCGTATGATAGCCCTCTGATATTTTTTGTGTTTGACCATTAGGCGTAATTTTTAAAATATAGTCATCACGATAAGATGAAACGTATACATTATCTTGCTTATCAATGACTATTCCTGCAGGTGACGCAATACCAGAATAGAAGATCTCTTGTTTGCCATTGCTGTTCACTTTTACAATTGAATCACCAGACCAATTTGTCACATACATCATACCAGAGCGATCAAAAGCGATTCCTGTCGGTGCATTAAAGCCCGAAGCTAGCATTCTTAAATTTGCCATACTTAATTCTCCATAAAAGCAGCAAAATATCAATATCATTATACGTAATAAGTCATTTTTCATAATTGGGGCCCTTAATATTGAATTAGCTGATTTTTTATTGTTCTCATTTCTAATGAGTTGCATACTACTAGAATTTAAAACATTGTTGATGCTTCATGGGATAACGAAACAAAAATAAAAAATTGCAATCGAGTAAAATTGAAATTCTGATGAAATCCTAATTGAGAGACCAAAAATTGGGAAATACATTTTTGGCTATACGAAATTCGTATAGCCAAAAATACGATAAACAAATGCAAAAGATAAAAAAATCCTTCATAATATCAAGATGATCTTTAATAAAAATTAACTGCAAAGCAGATTAAAAAATTAGGGAAGTATCAAATTAGGAATGATGAAAATCATGGATATCTATAGCAAAAGATTACCATCCATTAAACAATTACAATACTTTATTGCCGTTTGTGAGGAAATGAGTTTTACCCGTGCCGCAAAAAAATTAGGTATGAGTCAACCTCCACTTACAACACAAATTAAAATATTGGAAGAAACATTACAAAGTACGTTGTTTTTAAGAAACTCACATAATATTACCTTAACTCAAGAAGGCGAAATACTGAAATCTCAAGTAAGCCAATTGTTAAATGATCTTTGTTCAATCGTTAATTCAACTAAAAGCATTAGTATTAAAAAAGTTATGATAGGAACCACAAAAACTTTAAATTTTGATTATATTCCTTATTTTAAACTTTTTTTATCAAAATTTAGTGAACACGCTGAAATCTATCAACACAACTATATTTCCAAAGAATTATTACGTGAATTGCAGCAAGGCAATATTGATTTCGCTATTGTTTCTGATTATCCAAATCGAACATTCACTGAAAATTCATTACTGATTTATCAAGAATCTATGACTTTAGTTTTGCCTGCAAATCATCGCTGTAACAAACAAGAAAATATCGATCTTAATGATTTGACCGATTTACCACTATTTTGGTTTAAACAACATTTAAATCCCTTTTTTTACGAACAATGTGAAAACGTTTTCAATCGTTTAGACAAGCCTATAATTAGGCGAGCAGAGCTTGCAGATAATCTTTCTATGTTACTAGAAGTTGCTTTAGGTAAAGGAATGATGCTTTTACCACAATCAATGGCACAAGCCAAAGTTGATGGCGTATCTTACAAAAAATTAAATCCCCACCAAGATAAGAAATTAAAAATTAATATTTACCTTGTTTGGCGAAAAAATCTGAAAATCACGGCTTCCAACCAAGCCATTATTGATTTTTTTACTCAAGTTAAACGCTAAAATAGGCTAATTGTTCTGATTATTTTTCTTCCTTTTCTTAAAAAATTTAAACATTTCATTCGTAATAAATGATCTAATTAAAAAATCTGTTTGAAAATAGTGTCATAATATTGTGTAGGCACTCTTTAGGTGAGTTAATGATTTTTCTACAGTTATATCGTTTTTTTAAATATTGCTTGCTATCATTAAAGCCATTACAATGAGGCATAATTAATCCTTGTTATTTTATTTTATGATTACCTTTACTGATGCCACTTTAGATGATTTGCCTTTTATTATAAATGTATATAACGAAACCATAGCGAGCCGTCAAATTACGGCGGATTTGCAGCCAGTATCGATTGAAAGTCGTATGGTTTGGTTTGAACAGCATAATCCTCAAAATCGCCCACTTTGGTTAATCAAATATCAGAATCAATCTTGTGGTTGGGTAAGTTTATCCTCTTTTTATGGTCGCGCGGCTTATGTTAAAACGGTTGAAATCAGTTTGTATTTGCATCATGATTTTAGAGGGAAAACCATTGGTCAATCCACCATTAAACACATTGAATTATTTGCCAAACAGGCAGGTATTGAAACCATACTTAGCTATATTTTTGGTCATAATCTTCCTAGCATAAATTTATTCAAAAAAATGAATTATCAACAATGGGGATTATTACCTAAAATTGCGGAACTGGATGACGTTAAGCGTGATTTGGTTATTTATGGAAAGCAGTTGGTTTAAATCCTCTGTCTATTTTTAAACATTTCGTTTTTCAAAAGGAAAACTCAACACATGAATTTTGTAAAACATGTTCAATTCTTATATCGTCAAGCTAAAATTACCAGCATTTTAGTTTGTATTAATGTTGCTTGGTTTATTTTTTCTCGACTTCTTGATATGAGAGGTCTGTCAGATTTAAATCAAAATCAGTTTTTAATTGACTGGGGAGCTGATGTTGCTCAAATAACTTTTTCTGGCCAATACTGGCGCCTTTTTACCAACATTTTCATGCATATAGGATTAGCTCATCTTGCTATGAATATGTTAGCGTTGTGGAGTGTTGGCATGATTTTAGAAAGATTGATTCCCCCATTCGCTTTTTTAGGTATCTATTTGCTCTCGGGTTTATTTGGCAGTTTAGCAAGTGATATCGCCACAATTCATTATAACGTTATAAGCTGCGGCGCTTCGGGGGCAATTTTAGGTATTATCACCGCTCTGCTCGCTTACTCGTTAATTAATCGAACGGATTTACATGAAATGCCTATCAAATCAATTGTAGTGAGTTTATTGCTCACCGCCGGATTGGGATTACTACCTTCTGTTGACAATATGGCACACATTGGAGGTGCAGTAACCGGTTTTGTTTTGGGCGGGTTAATCACATTTTGTTTAAGAAAATTCCGATATCCAAGCAAAATTTGTACGACGCTAACAGCCCTAATTTTTGCTGTTGCAACTCTACTTTTATATTGGGGTTATCAACATTATCAATATTATTCTTTGATCGATGGGTATTGATAAAAAAGGCGCACCAAACGGCGCACCTTTAGCGTTTATGCTTTGTTGTTATTAATAGCTACTCAATACTCGAGCGGGATCGATTTTACAGGCCCTTTGAGCAGGATAATAGCTCGCAACCAAACTTAGCAACATTGCAGTAATAAACACAATTACAACATCAAAAAGATGAATTTCAGACGG
The DNA here is from genome assembly GCF_028751545.1 of Gilliamella sp. B3022. Classification (NCBI taxonomy): domain Bacteria; kingdom Pseudomonadati; phylum Pseudomonadota; class Gammaproteobacteria; order Orbales; family Orbaceae; genus Gilliamella; species Gilliamella sp. B3022. Next base: position 2,329,771 of record NZ_CP071867.1, on the reverse strand, counting down.
TAAAAAGTCAACAAAATAGATATTACTATTAAGGATTTTATGCCCTATTAAAGATTCCACAATAGCCATGATACTTGATAGTTGCCATGATAAAATCAATCCTAACATTACACCAATTAAACTCCCAATTAGTCCTGAAATTATCCCATACCAAATAAACGTATGTTTGATTAATCGATTGGTTGCACCTAGGGTTTTTAATATGGCGATATCGCGTTGCTTATCTTTAACGGCAATCACTAATGTCGAAACAATATTGAAACAAGCAACACCAATAACAACAATCATAGCTAGATACATAATTTCTCTGATCATTTGAATATCGCGATACATAAAACCGTAAGTTTGTTCCCAACTATTAAAAGATAAATTTTCATCAAGAGCTAATGCTGCCTGACTCATAATATATTTGGACTGATATACATTATCAACATTCACCATAACACCTGTAACACTGTCCCCCATATTCAGTAATTTTTGGGCATCCGCTAAAGGAAGTAACGCAATATTATTGCTCAGACTTCCACTTAATTCCAAAATACCGATAACTTGTAAACGTACACGCTTTGGTGGTTTAAGTTGATTAGGACCACTTGATACTGGAATTAATAATGTAACCCAATCTCTTTCTTTAACGGCTAAATTTTTAGCTAAACCCGCTCCTATAATAATTTGTTGACTATCAGCTTTAAATTTTTGCCATTGATTATTCAAAACGTATTTAGGCAGCGTACTGACTGATTTTTCTTGATCAGGATCGACCCCTTCTATTTCTACGGCGCCAAGTTTACTCGCATTCTCAATCAATCCAGTAAAATTAACAAAAGGCATAGCTGAAACAATGTGACGATTATGTTTTAATTCATTTTGAACTTCTCGCCAATTATCTAGATAGCCATCTTCGGGATAAAACTGCCCATGTGGTACTACTGACAGCACTCGATTATGCAGTTCACGCTCAAAACCATTCATTGCACTCAAACCAATGATTAAAGCGGCAATACCAATAGCAATACTGAATGTTGAAATAATTGATATTAACGATACCATTCCACTTTTACGGCGTCCTTTGCGGAACTTAATGGCGGTGATTAATGATAAATTCATTGTCATTATCCATTAAATTTTTTCAGTTAGTGAACGATTAGTCAATCGCCCATCGTACATAATTAATTGGTTATCGAGTTTATTTGCTAGCTCTAGATCATGCGTGACCACTAAAAAAGCAGTGCCATGATCACGATTCAAACTTATTAATAAATCAAAAATGGCATTAGCGGTAGTTTTATCCAAATTACCTGTCGGTTCATCTGCCATAACCAATGCTGGATTGTTGATAAGTGCTCGTCCAATCGCCACACGCTGACGTTCACCGCCAGACAGTTCAGACGGTCTATGATTTGCACGTTTAGCTAAATTAACCGATTCTAGCATAACCATTGCTCGCTTTTTGGCATCATTAGGATTTGCACCACTAATTAATAAAGGCATTGCAACATTTTCTAAAGCAGAAAAATCGGGCAATAAGTGGTGAAATTGATAAATAAAACCTATTTCTTGATTACGAAGGTGTGCTTTTTCTTTTTCAGATAGCTGGTTTAATTGCTGCGATTTAAAAATGATTTCGCCAGATGTTGGTTTATCTAATCCACCAAGAAGATGTAACAAAGTACTTTTACCCGATCCTGAGCTGCCAATAATTGCTAATAATGATCTTGAATAGATATCAAACGAAACGTTCTTTAAAACTTCGGTTACCATTTTGCCTTCATTGTAGGTTTTGCAAAGATTTTTTGCTGAAAGCAAGATTTGTGAATTATTCATAACGTAACGCCTCGGCTGGTTGAATATTGGCTGCACGATGGGCAGGATAAATAGTTGAAATTATCGATAACATGAGTAATCCAATAATAATAAAGATAATTTGTGTTGGCTCAACCAGCGACGGTAATTGAATACCAGCAAACGATAATCCAAATAATTGCATAATTTCATTCAAGTAATAAGCCAGTAACAGTCCTACACTGCTTCCTAATAATGTACCAATTACCCCTGAACTTGCTCCTTGAATGATAAAAATTAACATGATTTTAAAACGAGACAGTCCTTGAGTTTTTAATATCGCCACTTCACCTTGTTTTTCCATCACTAATAAACTTAACGAGGTAATGATATTAAAAGCAGCCACAATGACAATTAGACTGATTAATAATCCCATGACATTTTTTTCCATTTTGATAGCTTGGAATAATTCTCCGCGTTTTGCTCGCCAATCATTGAAGACTAATCCTTTCGGTAATGGCATGCTGGTCACAGATGTAATATCTAATGGTTTATTTAAAAACAAGCGCCAGCTCGTTATTATTCCTTCATGGTAACGAAGTAAGTGACGGGCATCGGTTTGATTAACATAAATCAAGGCTTGATTGATATCATGATTAATTGAAAACATACCAACGATATTAAATAGTCTTTGTGAAGGAATCCGACCAACTGGCGTAATTTGGCTAGCATCGGTCACCATTAAGCGTATTTTATCGCCAACAGTAACACCCAATTGATTAGCTAAAGTTACCCCGATAATGACGTTATATTGCCCAGGTATAAGATCGGATACTGAACCCGTGTAAACGTATTCGTTAATAGGATCACCATCTTCCGGATTGATACCCATTAACGTACTGACCATGATACCTTTTTCACTTTGCAAAACTACATCACCGGTGACTAAAGGTGCCACATGATTAACGCCATTGATTTTCATAAATTGGTCACCAGAAATTTCTCTAGGATCGATGTGACCTTGCGATGTGGTTACCTGAGCCTGAGGAAGAAATTTTAATATACTGCTCTGCATTTGATCTTCTAGCCCATTCATGACCGACAACACAACAATCAAACCAATGGAGCCAAGCATAATACCAAGCATGGATAACCATGATACAAAGCGACTAAAACCATCAGTCTTTTGCCCATAGACATAGCGCAAACCGATAAAAAACACTAATGGACGAAATATTTTTGACATAAATGTATATATTACCTGAAACTTCTTGACAAAGTTTAGCTAGTTAATTGCAAGATGCTTATCATACAGGATTAAACAGTTATAGAAAACAACCTCATTCTTACGTTATAATCTACCACTAATTATTTAGCAAAACCATGTAAAATCAACATGTCTAAAACTCTTAATATTTCAACAGTAATTCCTAAAAAATCAGGTGAAGTAAAACAAATTGGGCAGTTAATTGGATCGTCCCTATCCCAATTTTGCGCTCAAGCAATGGATGCGCACGATGGCTTAGTGGTGATTATTACAGATGATATGCAACAAACAACGCGTATCCATGAAGAACTAAAACAATTTTCACCCTATCCTGCTATCTTTTTTCCTGATTGGGAGACACTGCCATATGATAGTTTTTCACCGCATCAAGATATTGTTTCTGAACGTCTATCTTGCCTTTATCATTTAAGAAATTTGACTAAAGGAGCTTTGATTTTACCCATAAACACCTTAATGCAAAAAGTCTGCCCACAAAGCTATTTGGGTGGGCATGTGTTTATGATGAAAAAAGGTCTGCAAATTAGCCGCGAAAAGTTACGTTTACAACTTGAAAATGCAGGTTATCGTTCTGTCAGTCAAGTAATGGAACATGGCGAATATACCACTCGAGGTGCTTTGTTTGATATTTATCCAATGGGCAGTGATAGACCTTATCGTATTGATTTTTTTGATGACGAAATAGATAGCATTCGCACTTTTGATGTTGAATCTCAACGTACAATTGATGAAATAGTTGAAATACAGTTATTGCCTGCGCATGAATTTCCATTTGATAAAACCGCTATTGAGCTTTTTAGAAGCCAATGGCGTGAAAAATTTCCGGTCAGATTAGAGCCAGAAAGTATCTATCAACAAGTCAGCAAAAATATTTTACCCACTGGTATAGAATATTGGCAGGCCTTATTTTTTAATGAGCCATTAACTCCGCTGTTTACCTATTTTTCGACTAACACACTCATTCTTAACACCGTAAATATTGAGTCTCATGCCAATAAATTTTGGCAAGATATCAACCAACGCTACGATAATCGTAAGGTTGATCCAATGCGACCATTATTGGAACCTGTAATCATTTGGTCAAAAACCGACGAAATCTTTGCCGATTTTAAAAAATATCCGAGATTGGTTGTATCGCATGAACTCATCAGCGAATCGAATAAAAATGTCAATATGCCTTATTCGAATTTGCCTGATCTTGCGATTGCAATTCAACAAAAAGATCCTTACTTGCAATTCCATCAATTTATTGAACGTTATACAGGTAAAATCGTCTTTTCGGTCGAATCAGAAGGTCGCAAAGAAGCATTACAAGAAATTTTAGGTCGCATTCGTATTCATCCAATAACGATTAACCAACTGGATGAAATCCATCACGTTAATGATCGCTTTTGTATAATTTTAGGTGCAAGTGAGCAAGGTTTTATTAATCAATCCGATAATTTTGCTTTTATTACTGAAAATGAATTACTGGGTCGCCGGATTGTTCGCCGCAAAAAAGAAAATAAGCAAGCTATCAATACTGATACGCTGATTCGTAGTTTAGCTGAATTAACTCCTGGCAAACCTGTGGTGCATTTAGAGCATGGAGTAGGACGATATGCTGGTCTGACCACTCTTGAAACCGGTGGCATTAATGCAGAGTATTTGATTTTACTTTACGCAAATGATACAAAGCTTTATGTGCCAGTGTCATCCTTGAATTTAATCAGTCGTTACTCAGGCGGGGATGAAGAAAATGCTCCTCTGAATAAACTTGGTACTGATGCATGGAGTAAAGCCAGACAAAAAGCTGCTGAAAAGGTTCGAGATGTTGCAGCCGAATTACTTGATATTTATGCTGAGCGAGAAAGTAAACCAGGTTTTGAATTTAAGCAAGATCGAGAACAGTACGAATTATTTTGCGAAGCTTTTCCGTATCAAGAAACGGAGGATCAACAAAACGCTATTGGTGCGGTAATTGGCGATATGTGTTCACCTTATGCAATGGACAGATTGGTTTGTGGTGATGTTGGCTTTGGTAAAACTGAAGTCGCTATTCGAGCCGCTTTTTTGGCTGTGATAAATCATAAACAAACTGCGGTTTTAGTTCCTACTACTCTACTTGCCGAGCAACATTATGAAAACTTTTGTGATCGCTTTGCGAATTGGCCAATACGAATTGAAAGCTTGTCACGATTTAAAACAGCTAAACAGCAACAAGCTATTATTCAAGCTTTGGGTGAAGGTAAAGTGGATATCGTAATAGGTACTCATAAATTATTACAAGAAGACATAAAATGGAAAGATCTTGGCTTATTAATTGTTGATGAAGAACATCGCTTTGGTGTTCGTCAAAAAGAACGAATTAAAGCAATGCGTGCCAATATTGATATTTTAACCCTAACCGCCACACCAATACCACGCACCCTAAATATGGCAATGAGCGGCATGCGTGATCTTTCTATTATTGCTACACCACCTGCTCGGCGTCTTGCAGTTAAAACGTTTGTACGTGAGTACGATGATCTGGTTATTCGTGAAGCAATATTACGTGAAATCTTACGTGGTGGTCAGATTTACTACTTACATAATGATGTCTCAGACATTGAAATAGTGAGTGAAAAACTCGCTGAATTGGTTCCTGAAGCACGCATTGCTATTGGTCATGGTCAGATGCATGAACGTGATTTGGAACGCGTCATGAATGATTTTCATCATCAACGATTTAATATACTCGTTTGTACTACAATTGTCGAAACTGGGATCGATATCCCGAATGCAAATACGATCATTATTGAACGAGCCGATAAATTTGGGTTAGCTCAATTACATCAGTTGCGAGGTCGGGTTGGTCGTTCTTATCATCAAGCTTATGCCTATTTATTAACACCGCATCCTAAACTGCTCAGTAAAGATGCTAAAAAGCGTTTAGAGGCAATTGCATCACTGGAAGATTTAGGTGCAGGGTTTGCTTTAGCAACACATGATCTTGAAATACGAGGCGCAGGTGAATTATTGGGTAGCGATCAAAGCGGTCAAATTGAAACAATTGGTTTTAATCTTTATATTGAATTGCTCGATGATGCGGTTAAATCACTCAAAGAAGGTAAAGAACCCACGCTTGAATCGCTCCTTAATAATCAGCAAACCGAAGTTGAATTACGTTTGCCAACTTTGATTCCTGACGATTTTATTCCTGATGTGAATACTCGTCTGTCATTGTATAAACGTATTGCTAGTATTGAAGCAATTGAGGAATTAACCGATATAAAAATCGAAATGCGGGATCGATTTGGTAAACTACCCGATGCTGTACTCTTTTTATTAGAAACAACTAAAATTCGTTATCAGGCAAACCAATTAGGAATTACTAAAATTGAATTTGGTGAAAAAGGCGGTTTTATCGAATTTGGCAAAAACAATAAAATTTCTGTCGATTATTTAATTGAAATGATTCAAAAATCACCAAAAAATTATCGCCTTGAGGGCACAAATCGATTAAAATTACTGAGCTCACATTTACAAAGAAGTGATCGTATTGAGTATATTAAAAATTTGTTGGCTGATTTTTCTAACCACCAAGAGTTATAGCGGATAAAATATAAAAAGAGAATGATGATGAAAAAAAGTATAGTAGCGACAGGAGTTATTGCAATATTAGCATTTGGATATATTGGCACTTCAATTTATACCGGAAATTTAATCGAAGAAAACCTCGATACTAACTTAGCTGAGTTTACCCAGCAGGTTAACACCAGCCAACAAATTTACAATCTAAATATTTCTCACAGTAATGATAAAAAAGGAATATTTTCGACCAAAACACATCTAAAAGTCACCTTGACACAAAAAAAACAAATTGATAATGATGATGCCTCAGTAATAGTGTTATACGATGATGAGGCCACGATTCATCATGGTCCATTCCCTTTAGCCGCACTTGCTAATGGCTATTTCATCCCACAAATAGCCTGGTTAGAATTTGCGATAACCGATAAAACGAATCCGACCCTTTGGAAGTTAGCGGGTAATCAATCTTTTATTTCTGGTCACGCTGGTCTGAGTTATAGCAATTATCTTACTGTCAAATTAGAAACTGAAGGTATTAAGTTAACCGATTCAGACTTTGATCTTATTGAGGATCAAGATGCAATTGAACTGGGTAAGGGAAATCTTGTAATTGATAAAAATAATGACTCTGATCTATCGATAAAAGCATCATTTGATAAACTTAATTGGGTAATAGATCAAAATAACATTATTTCTTTTAACGATTTAAATGTGTCATTTAAACCTGAACAAAATACTGCTTCTGTTAACTATGAGATGAAAATGAGCAGTTTAAATATGAAAAATATTGAATTTGGTTCTAATACCAACATCGATTTTGATGATCTCACCTCTAAAGGAAAAATTAACTATAAAGATTATCAGGTTAGTGACCAAAGTGAAATTCATCGACTTATTATATCTACTGGTCAAGACGCATCTGATGCAGTTAATCGCATTGAATTGAATAAATTTGTCCTAAACCAACACGTTGAATTGAATCCCCAAAACTACGCAATAGATGGATCATTATTTACCAGTGTTGCTTCAATCCTCTACGGCAAGCAAAACTTAGGTAATGGCTCACTCGACTTAAGCTTTAAAGGTCTTGACAAGCGCTATTTATTGAATCAATTTTATGTGGACTCTTTTGAAGATTTGCAAGACACAGCTGAGGATATGCCAAATAATACCAATGTCACTCTAAATAAATTCAATTGGCATAACTCTGCCGGTGATATTAATGCAAATTTCGTTCTTGATATCAACAATTTTAATTACACATTTGATGAAGAAAGTGATTTTTCAAATGATATTGATGAGAAAATAAATACATTAAAATTAAAGGTTGAAGCACCATTTGATGTTATGGCGCAATTTTATGCGCAATTCGAACATCCTCAAAATAGTGAGGTTACCGAACAGCAAGTTAATAACGTAAAATCAAATATTAAGTTAAGTGCTGAAATGTTTTTGGGTAACGTACCATTTTTTGTTTTCGATAATGGACAAACCGAAGGTCTTTTTTCAGACGTGAGCTTAACCAAAGACAGTGATGAAGTTCAAGTCAATGGTGAAATCATGTCGAAAAAAGAATTCTTTCATGATTTTTGATAAATAAAAATAACAATTCAAATAGTCTTTTCCGTCAGCCATACTGGCGGAATATTAACCTTAAAAGCTCAAAATAATATAATTATGAATACTCATTCTCTATCCTCAAATGAAAATCAATTCAAACGCACTATGAAAACCCGACATTTAATTATGCTATCTTTAGGTGGCGTAATTGGTACGGGGTTGTTTTTTAATACTGGATACATTATTGCTACTGCGGGAGCAATTGGTGCAATAATATCTTATTTAATTGGTGCGCTAGTGGTGTATTTGGTCATGCTATGCCTCGGTGAGTTAGCTGTTGCTATGCCCGAAACAGGCGCCTTTCATACCTATGCCTCGCGCTTTATCAGCCCAGCTACAGGCTATACTGTTGCATGGTTATATTGGCTGACATGGACAGTTGCATTGGGTTCAAGCCTAACGGCTGCCGGCATGTGTATGCAATACTGGTTCCCTGATATTGCAGTATGGATTTGGTGTTTAATTTTTTGTTTAGTGATTTTTGCACTCAATATCGTTACAGCACAGTTTTTTGCTGAAAGTGAATTTTGGTTCTCAATAATTAAAGTCATCACCATTGTCGTATTTATTATTGCTGGTACTGCCGCGATCTTCGGCTTTATTCCAATGAAAAATGATATTCCAGCCCCATTTTTGCACAATATTACTGATCACGGTTGGTTCCCTAATGGCATAATCCCAATAGTTATGACAATGGTATCGGTCAACTTCGCATTCTCAGGAACTGAACTTATCGGGATCGCCGCTGGCGAAACTCATAATCCTGAAAAATCGATTCCATTAGCCATAAAAACCACTATTCTACGCTTGATCATATTTTTTGTTGGCACTATTTTTGTTTTAGCCGCACTTTTACCCATGGATCAAGCAGGTGTTGTAACCAGTCCCTTTGTGATGGTCTTTGAAAATATCGGTATTGCTTATGCTGCCGATATCTTTAATTTTGTCATTCTAACTGCGATTTTATCAGCAGCAAATTCTGGACTTTATGCTTCAGGTCGCATGCTCTGGTCCCTGTCAAATCAAGGCACATTACCAAAATGCTTTGCTCAATTAACTGATAAAGGTATCCCAACTACTGCAATTGCTGTCAGTATGTTAGGGGGATTGTTAGCCCTGTTTTCTAGTATCATTGCACCTGATACTGTATTTGTTGCTTTAACGGCAATTTCAGGATTTGCTGTGGTAGCCGTATGGTTAAGTATTTGTGCTTCGCACTATTTCTATCGAAAGCAATTATCTGCATCAGAGCAAAAAAATCTTAAATTTAAAGCACCATTTTATCCAGTAGTGCCAATTTTAGGCTTTATTCTGTGTCTAATTGCTTGTATTGGATTAGCGTTCGATCCTGAACAACGTATAGCATTATATTGTGGTATTCCATTCGTGATTTTCTGCTTTATTGCTCATCATTTTACCCAAACGTATCAAAACAAGAGTCATAAATAATGAAAAACAATAGTTCTATAACAACTCTTTTAAAACAAAAAGGTTATATCATTATTGATGGTGCATTAGCTAGCGAACTGCAACGTCGAGGTAGCGATCTTAACGACAGTTTATGGTCAGCCAAAATATTAATTGAACAGCCAGAATTAATTCAACAAGTACATTATGATTATTTCAAAGCTGGAGCTGATTGCGCCATAACTGCGAGCTATCAAGCAACACCAATGGGATTTGCCAAAAAAGGAATTGGGATCGAGGAGTCAATCGAGCTAATCAAAACCAGTGTAAAATTAGCCAAACAAGCCAGAACACAATACCTCAATGAGATCAAACTAAATAAATTTCTCTTAATTGCAGGTTCAGTGGGTCCTTATGGTGCTTATCTTGCAGATGGCTCCGAATATACTGGCGATTATCACCTCAATGAGGATGAATTTATTGGATTTCACAAAGATCGCATTGCAGCACTGATTGACGCAGGTGTAGATATTTTAGCTTGTGAAACATTACCATCATTTTTGGAAATCAAAGCGTTAGTAAAATTATTACAACAATTTCCATTGGTTAGCTGCTGGTTTTCATTAACATTAAAAGATCAACAACACCTCAGCGACGGTACTCCCTTAATACAAGTTATTGACTATTTAAATCGTATTGAGCAAATTGTCAGTGTTGGGATTAATTGCATTGCTCTGGAGAAAGTCACCCCTGCTTTAGAGGTATTGAGTCAACTAACCTGTAAACCGTTAATCGTTTACCCTAATTCAGGCGAGCAGTATGATCCAACGACCAAGCTATGGCATAAAAACCATGATCACAATTGTACCTTTGCCAATCAATTAGATGCCTGGACCAAATTAGGCGCTAAATTAATCGGTGGTTGTTGCCAAACAACTCCTGAGGATATTGTGGAAATTCATCAGTTATTAATGAAAAAATAGTTCATCACACGCGCAAAAATTCAAGTACAACAATATAACAACTGCCGAACTGATTCATTAATTCGGTAGTTGTTATCCAATAGCTAATCCATTTTATCGTGAGTAATGATAAGTGACAGTTGCTTTAGAAATCAGATGCGAATTAACCATAAAACCAATTAATGCTGGTGTCGTTTGGTCATCAACATCTAAATGATCAATATCAAGTGCGTAGAGTGTAAATTGATAACGGTGGTCAGATTTTTCTGGAGGGCATGGTCCGCCGTAACCAGCTACACCGAAGTCATTGCGAACCACTTGACTGCCTTTGGGCAATAGATCAGGATTATTGCCAGCAGAACGCTTAAGCGCAGTCACATCAACTGGAATATTGACTACCGTCCAATGCCACCAGCCAGAGCCTGTTGGTGCATCAGGATCATACATAGTTATCACTAGGCTTTTTGCATCTTTAGGTACATTATGCCACGAAATATTTGGAGATTGATTTTCTCCTTGGCAACCGAATTGGTTATAAATAAATTTATTAGTAAAACCTTTTTTGACAAGATCAGGAACAGCTAACTGCATTTCAGAGGCTAAAGAACTCGCAGAACTCAACAATAAAGCACAGCACATTACAGTTTTTAATTTATTAATAATCTTCATATTAATCCTTATATAATATTTCATTTAATTGAAGTCATATAATTATACTTTATGAATACTATAAACGTTGTCTATAAAAAGATAAATATCATTTTTTAGATTTACTTTTTTTATTTTAAACCGTGAATGAATTGATTATATTAATTTCTATTTAGAGGTTTGTGGTTTGAGCTTTTTATTGATAATACTATTTATTTGTAAAAAATATTTAGGAGTCTATACCATTTCGTTATTATCACTCTTCAATGAAACTTACTTTTAGTATACTCATCTTTTCAGACTGAATTGAATGAATTGAATGAATTTTTTCGTACACCTCTGATTTTAACTTCTCAAATTCTATTGAGATCCTTTCTTTACTGAAATATTCAATCTCAATTATCTGTTTAAGTATCTGTTTAAGTATCTGCTTCAGTATGTTTCATTGAGGTTAATTTGAAAATGCAGCATTAACCTTTCGTTAATTGAGTAACAGCAGATCAGTTATCGATGTCATTAAGTCAAACAAGTGGTAAATTCAATTTTATATCCACCTATAATATTGATAATACGCTGTTATTTCTTTGCTATAGTGCAAGTAAATAAATCTTCTAGCCTATCCAAATTTTTATAGTTAAGAATACCGACATAAATATGCTGCTCCTAAAATACGAATAAAGATCTTTAGAGCTTTAAAAAAGCTAAAAAAACTCAACCTGATAAATCAGCCAACAAGTTCTTACTTTGTAAAATTCATCTTACTTTTTTAACAAGTTTTAAATCAAGTTCAGATAGATAACTTCCATAATATTATTTTTTGAAAAAAGCTTATCAAAAGTTGACCTCTTAGCACCAACAAAAGATGAGTAGAGGGAATCATTGATATTCGATAGGTGATGTTTTAAATGTGTTTTTTACTTAAACGTATGCACAACCTCAAACTTTTTCACAAAAATAATCCATTAATGACAATAGCAAACTTTTATTGATATCCTTAATTAGCCGTCGAAGGATTGCTCAAGAACAAAGTTTAAGATTTTTTGAATGGTTGTGGGAATATTAAGGCTTTTATAACAAAGCCTTAAATCAAGCATCCCTATAGTAACGATGAATTCAATACATTAAAATGTTCGAAAGTCGACAAAACAGGAATGTTTAGAATTAACATAATCATTTTTTGAATGATTTAATCTAAAAAGGAAATGTTAATTGCTTTCCGCTAGAACTCTTTCAACTGTATCAACAATTGCTTGAGTCTGTGAATCAATTTCAATATTAACTCTATCTCCTACTTTTTTTGTATTTAAAGTCGTAATCGCGAGTGTTTCAGGAATTAAATTAATTTGAAAATGATTATCCATGATATTACCAACGGTTAGGCTAGCACCGTCAACACCAATAAAACCTTTGTAGAAAACATACTTGGTGAATTTAGAGGGTAAAGCTAAAGTCATTTGGCAATTCGTTGTCGTTTTTTGGATATCAACAATTGTGGCGGTGCAAGATATGTGCCCAGACATTATATGACCACCAATTTCATCGCCATATTTGGCACTACGTTCTATATTAACCAAATCATCAAGCTTTTTATCGCCTAATGTAGTAAGTGCTAATGTTTCTTTCATTATGTCAAAGGTGACCCAATCATCTTTAAAATCGGTCACAGTTAAACAACAGCCATCGTTAGCAATTGATGCGCCGATTTCGATATGTTGCGTTAATTTTTCAGGCAATTTTACCTTATAAGTTCTTAAGTTATCTTGATCGATGATATCAATAATTTTACCTTGACCCTGCACAATACCTGTATACATATTGTATCCTTGAATTAAACGAAAATTTTCAACTATTCTACTTAATTACCAGGTAATTATCTATCCTTAAGCACATTTACTTGGGCATGATTCTATCTTATTGATAATTCTAAAACACAATGATATAACGATTATTTTTTTAATCTGAAAATGATGCAGCAATGAATATTATGCATTTTCTTATTATCTCGGTTATAGTTATCGTTCTTTACTAATAAGAATAAACATTATTGTTAATAAAAATACGCCCAATTTTAAGGATTCAGTATGTTAAAACTTATTTTAGCTATTTCGGTCGGTTCAGTCGTCGGTGGTTTATTGCGGTGGTTTCTGTCACTTAAATTAAATATTCTCGCTTTTGCCATTCCTTTGGGAACATTATTGGCAAATCTGGTTGCGGGGTATATTATTGGCTTTGCAATTGCTTTTTTTAATCATTCAAACCTTCCTAATGAATGGCGTTTATTGGTGATCACTGGTTTTTGCGGTGGATTATCGACTTTTTCAACTTTTTCGGCGGAAATCGTGAATTTCTTACAAGAGGGCCGTATTGCATGGGGATTAACCACTATTGCCATTCATGTTATTGGTTCAGTTTTAATGACTTTTTTAGGGATTTTTTCTTATCAGTTATTGCGTTCTTAATTCTGTTACATAAAAAATTATATAAAAAATGATCACACAGAGAGTTTACAATCACAAATTACTGTATTAATATACACTGTATATTAATACAGTAATGGGATTACTATGCTTATTGAACACTCTTCATCACAACTTATGGCGATTAATTTTGAATCCCCTTTTCAGCAGATTTTACAACAACAGCGCCCTTTGTTGAAATCACTTAATAAAGCTAAAAAATGGCAATTATGGCTATCCGATCGACCAATGTTAAAGCGTTCATGGGTAAATATTGCAGGACTTGATAAACAAAAAGTGGTGCAATTAAGTAATCTTAAAAATGAAAATTTAATATCTACTATTGAAAAAGCATTAAAAAGCAAAACCTGTAGCTATATTGTTGCTTGTATTAATGATCTTAATGAGCAAGATAAACTACGTATTGAACAAGCCGTCTCAAACAGTGATACGTGTTTATTATTAGTTCACGATGAACAGACACAACAAACAGTTCAATATCATTAATTTTTTTAAAACTGAACAGCCTAATTAATTTTAATCCTCAGTGTATAAAAAGATGCTTTCTAACCTAACAGTGTCTTTTTATATGACCGTATCCAACTATTAAAGATAAATAAATAAATAAATAAATAAGTTAAATTTTTATTGCTTTAAATTATAAGTATACATACAATAAGATTACTTATTAAATGGAGAATCAAATCATGAATAAACTATCAATCACATTTTCATTACCAACAACCGCTAAGCCATCAGTGATTTGGCAATATTATGTTGATCTCAATTTGAGAAAATTATGGGAGACCGATTTAGAAGATTTTTATGTAAATGATGGATTAATTTCAGGAGCTAAAGGCATCTTTAAATTGGAAAATATGCCAGAGATGGAGTTCACTTTATCAAAGGTTTTAGAGAATAAGGAATTTACCGAAGAATTTAATATGCCAGATATTGGGCTTTTATCTTTTTCTCATCAAATAATTGAAGTTGAACCTAATCAATATAATCTCAAATCTGAAATTTCATTAAAACCTGTCGATGAATTAGATGACAAACTAGCTTATGACTTTCTAAAGCAAATATCAGATGATATCATTGATAAAACATTTTCATTAAAAAATCTTGTTGAAAGGTAAATTATGACAAAAGTTAATAAGCTCTTAACACGATTCCAAAAGGACTCTGATTCAGTTGGTTTTCTTTTTATGAGGGCTTATTCTTGTTGGCAGACTAAAATAAAAAATTGCCTAAAGAAAGAGTCGATTACTCATCCTCAATTTATTGTACTTGCTACCCTAGCCTATTTATCTGAATATGAAAATGAAATAACACAAATCCTTTTAGCGAAAAAAACGAATATTGATGTCATGACAATTTCACAAATTTTAGAAAATTTAGAAAAGAAATCATTCATCATAAGGATGACTTCAGCTAAAGATAGTCGAGCAAAATCCATCATTCTAACCGAAAGTGGTTTTGAAAAAATCAATAAAACTGTTCCTTTAGTTGAAGAAATTGATCATCAGTTTTTTTCGGTTCTGGGTAAAGACCGTCTTATTTTCAATGAAATGCTATTAACGCTTTTAAAAAATAAGTGAGATATTGTATCTTTCATTATCAATAGACATTAGCAATAAGTAAGTGACTTTCTGACAACATAAATAAAGAACGGAAACATTAACAATTAAAGCACATCCTGATCAATATTATAAGTTTGATAATTTTTTCTTATGTTGCGATTAAATATTACAAATAGTGATGCGTTTAGATTACAAATACTGATCGGATAAAGTCTTATTGTGAGTATGAAATTTACCATTTATAGAAGAAAAATTCTTGATGATAGTCTAAATTCTAATGAAAATGTTACCGATATTTTTTTGATTAACTTTGGATAACTTAAAGCTTTTTTCTTAAAATATTTAATGTTAATAAAAATATTTCAAAAACAGACAATTTCTGGCACAAATAATCGATTTACATTATGTTCATTACGGTATTAACTAAAATATTAATTGCATGTTTATTCAAGAAACATCATAACTATTGAAATAGATGATAAAGTTTGGAAAAAAGCAACGATTTAAATTAAATCAATGCATTTCATTCTTATAGTCGATTCTAAAAAAATGATCTTTCGCTTGCATCAAACAATATAAAATTATGATTAATATAGTAATAATTAAAACTCAAAGCTTGGATGCATCTTGTTTAGCTTGATTAATAACAGCTTTAATGATCCATTGCGACAGTGATACAATATAGGAATCTTCTAAATTCCATACATCTTTTAATACTGTAATTTGAGAACCAAAAATTATCGACAAGGTATAAATTAATTTATTATTCAGTTCATCATTTAATTGGGATTGTAATGGTTGCAGTAAATTAGAGAGCACTTCTTTATGATTTCCACGGACAAATTTTTCAGACTTCGATGATGTTGTTGAACGTTCAGTTGCCCATTGTTGTAAAGACAATCGCATTGCTGCCCTTATAGCCCCTTCGTGTTTTATCATGTGGGTAAAAGCAAATGATAAAAAATCATTTATTTTTTTTCCCAAATCCTGTTCGTCGGATTGCCAACGTAAAATTGGTTCGAGTGAATAATCAACAACAGCCGAAATTAAATCACTTTGTGTAGGAAAATAGCGATAGGCAGTTGCCCTTGAAATTTTTGATTTATCTGCTAACTCACTAATGGTTAATTCGTTACCTTCATCTAAAATAGTTAATGCCGTATGTATTAAATGCTCAAATGTACGTTTTTTAACACCTGTATATTTTTGTGGTATTACAATATTTTGTTTATCCATATTATTTTTTTATAAATTATTGCTTATTATGATAAAAATTGATATATTAAATTCTATGAGACATTAGTCTCATTTCTGTTATATACTATTCCATTATATGAGTTATTTAGTAAAAGTATGGAGTTCTATTTTATCCTTTAAGGAGTTTTAATGGCATTACCAAATACGATTTACTTAGTCACAACACAAAACACTAAGTTAGAAGAGAGAGTAAGCTCTTTAAAAAAGCTACTTAATCTCAAAAAACTGACTGTTAAAGTTGTTGATAATTCAACTCAACCTCACCAACGGAATCATTTGGTCGATTTTACTGCCGAGCTAACAGCAAATTACCATATAAATAGAAAAGAAGCTATTTATTGTTCTAATAGAAAAACATCTAAGTTTGTTAAGGCGAAGTTATTTATGTTGGTTCAAACGGTGAAGACGCAATTTTAAATTTAGGTGGATATTTTGATAAAGCAATGGAGCAGCTTAAATTATAACAACAGAGGATGATAAATATATTTTACACAATTGTCCGGATTTCAATGGATTTTAGAGTGTAAATTCAATGCAAGGGGAACCAACAAAATTGCGTTAAAACAAACAAAAGACCTATTTAAATTAATTTGACACCAACAATAAGTAAGACATAACGGTGTAACATTATTGTTACACCGTTATTTTTATCTACAAATCCATAATTGAACTACCAATCAATGTCAATATAATCGCTATAAGATTGTCAATTTTCGTAAGTAACTTTACTAATCATTGTTATCTGTGAGACAATCTCAAGTGCAGTATCCTATGTTGTAAATAAGTAATCGCTTTAGAAATGAATGCCTCTTACTTCTGATTTTAATTATTATTTTGTTAACTGACTATAGGAAACACAAAATGAAAGAATATCAAACTGATGTAGCAGCATTTGTATTACGAATTGCTTTAGGTATGATGTTTTTAGCTCACGGTTTTACCAAATTACTTGTTCTCACCCCAGAAGGTACGGCTGAATATTTTCATACCCTTGGATTTCCAGGATTTTTTTCTTATCTTGTTATTGTTTTTGAAATTGGCGGCGGTGCATTGTTATTATTAGGTATTTTAACTCGTGCAATTGCGTTAATTGCCTTCTTTCAACTTGCAATAATCACCATTGTACATTGGACTAATGGTTGGTCATTTACCAATCCAGGAGGAGGTTGGGAGTATCCTGCATTTATGTCTTTAGCTGCTTTCAGCCTTGCATTATTAGGTACTGGTCGATTTAGTGTTTTATCAGGGAAAAAATATACACAAACCGTTGAATCATTATAGGCTGAGTTTTGGGAAAGGTTAGATCCGTCTTCGATTACCTTTCCTAAACTTTTAGGTAATAGAGCGATTTGCTTAATCAGATTTATCATCCATAAAGGATTATAACTTCATTAATTACCGCTAATGAATCAAACCTTCAAATTCTTCATTTTATAGCTAATAATGGTTTACTATTGATGCCGACTTGCCGATAAGCTTTAATGGCGCTTTTCCAATTGTTAAAGTCAAACAAGTAAGGTTGATTTAAATCATTTTTGTCCAACTTTGGCCAAATGTCATCAAACATATTTTGCCACTGAACTTGACTCATATTGCTTATACAGTGACGAACATGAAACCAATGTACCTTAGGTAACCTTCTATTATTTATTAAGTTAACACCTGAAAGTAATCCATAAGAAATAAATTCACTTAATTCCTGCATATTATTTAAAATTGTTTTAGCAAGAACGCCACCAACTGCATCATAAACAAGATCTGCCTGTGCAGCAAAATATCTTATAGCATTAGTATCATTTTGGTTTAAAGTTTTAATGCCATATTTATTATAAAATTGAATATGATTATCTGAGCGACAAATGGCAGTTATCGATAACGCTTGTGAATTTCTTGCCCATTTGCAAAGTAACTTTGCACAATCGGCCCCACCTGCCGTGACTAAAATATGTTTTTTTTGAGGAGGAAAACGTTTAAGCATCAACCAGGCGGCAACGGGATTAATATAAGCTCGGGCGGCTAAATCATTTTCTATATAATCGGGGATGGGGATAGCATAGTGTGCGGGTGAATCAACAAAATTTTGCCAAGTTCCTTCCCCTCTTAATGGTAATACACGCTTTCCAATCAGGTATTGATGTGTTGAAGGTGCTTCAATAACCACTCCGACACCTTCATAGCCAGCAATCTGTGGCAATATAATACGATGTTGATACGCCCCTGTAATTGGAATAAGATCTGAAGCGTTAATTGGCGCATATAACATTTCGACTCTAATGCAATCTTTTTTTACTAAGGGCTTATTTAAACATTCAAGCTTCAATACATGTTCAGGGATACCATATTGCTTATAACATAACGCAGAGTTCAAATATGATTCCTAAAAGTTATCTTTAATCAGAATAAAATGTCCTCATTATAACTCATTTAATAGTAAATTATTCGATTCACTTTCGACATTTAGATGGTCTTTTTTGTGCCATCCAAATGCATATCAATCAAATTCTAATTATCAATAAGTGAATTCCTTTCGTTGTCTTGATATCACGATACTCGTATAAATGATTCACAGCTTATTATCGTAGTGGATTGCATTAATGCGGACATAAAACTATTATGTACATCTTGTGAATGGATAATATTGCCATTGAAGTCAAGATCACAAATAGTACAAGCATCATGAACTAAAATCGGTTGATAATTAAGATCGAATGCACAGCGGGCAGTAGAATCAACGCACATATGACTCATCATCCTACAAATTACTAATTGTGTTATTCCCTAATTGCTCTAACTTCTGTTGCAACTGTGTATGGTAAAAGCTATTTGGATGCGCTTTTTGAATGATCAATTCATTAGGTTTATTAATAGCAAGTAATTTGACATGCAATTGACTACCATAACTATGATTTACAAAAAAAACAGCATTAAGATCCCGGTTAATATGTTGTATATAAATAATAAGTAATTGTTTTTTTCGAAAAAATTTTGAAGTTTTAGAGTATGTTGCAGAACTTCTTCGGTATTATTTAATGGATAGTTACCGTCAGGTAAAATAATCATTTTGCACAGCAATGAGTAATAATGCTTGAGTCATTTTTCTCTCCTTATATCAAGTTTCGTAATATTATTTTGTAATATTTAACGTTCAAAAAGCATAGCAAATTGAAATGATAAATATCGATGAACTTTTAAATTGAAACAATGGATAAGAAAGATCAAAAAATTTTAAAGGTATTAAGAAATAATAGCCGTCAATCATGGCGGGAAATTGGCGAAAAAGTGTTTTTATCTAGCCAAGCTGTAGGTCAACGAGTTCAAGATAGGCTCAACAAGCATATTATTGAAAAATTCACCATTAAAGAGCAAAAACGACACTTACAATTTATTACTATTTATATGGACACTAATCAATTTGCTTCTTTTGAAAATTTAGTAAAGTATTTTAATGAACTCATTAAATTTTAAAAGATTACTGGCAATGGGTGCTATAGGATTATCAGTCTGTTCGACAATAATGCGTTGACCTCTTTCTTAACTAAAATTACGGATTTTGGTCGTTATAAAGTTTGTCGTCAATTAAAACAAATTTTATAATCAAGTTTGTTTTATTTCATTGATTTATTATCAATTAATAACCGTAATCGGTGAAATATAGAGAAACTCGGCATTTACAAATTTATCTTTAAATTATAAAAAAATGAGTTGATAGTTATTCATTTCTGTTATATTTTGTATAGTAATTTTAATAATTAATTAACTTATTGGTTTTATTTTATGAATTGTTTTTGCGTTTTTGTTATTAAACATCATCACCATCATACCTGATTAGTCTTCGGGCGATTGGTGCTGGAAGACAATTGGTCTTCCGGTGATATCGCGAAAGCAAGCAGAAAACCCTCGGAAGATCAAACTTTCGAGGGTTTTTTTGTTTGTAGTTTAAAAATTTTTTAGAATAAATTGGAGAATAATATGTTGGATAATTCGCGTTTACGTATAGCAATGCAGAAATCGGGTCGTTTAAGTGATGAATCAAAAAAACTGCTCGCACAATGTGGTATTAAAATTAACCTTCAAGAACAACGTTTGATTGCGTTCGCTGAAAATATGCCAATTGATATTTTACGCGTTCGTGATGACGATATTCCTGGATTAGTAATTGATGGGGTTGTCGATCTAGGGATTGTTGGCGAAAATGTTTTAGAAGAAGAAGTGTTAGACCGACAAGCCGAAGGGTTCAATCCTCAATATAAAACATTACGCCGTTTGGATTTTGGCGGTTGTCGGTTATCGATTGCTGCTCCTCGTGATTTTGATTATACCGCTCCTGAATGTTTAAATGATTTACGTATCGCTACCACCTATCCTCACTTACTCCGCCGTTATCTTTCTCAATACCACGTAACTTTTAAAACCTGCTTGCTCAATGGTTCAGTAGAAGTAGCACCACGAGCAGGTCTGGCTGATGTTATTTGTGACTTAGTTTCAAGCGGTGCAACACTTGAAGCAAATGGACTCAAAGAGATTGAAGTGATTTACAAATCTAAAGCTTGCTTAATTCAACGCCAAGGCGAAATGCCACCTGACAAGCAAGCGTTGATTGATAAGTTGATGACTCGAATTCAAGGGGTTATCCAAGCTCGTGAATCCAAATACATTATGTTACATGCGCCAACCAAAGTTTTAGATCAAGTTGTGGCTTTATTACCTGGTGCTGAAAATCCTACGATATTACCACTTACAGGTGAGCAAAATCGTGTGGCATTACATATGGTGAGCTCTGAATCACTATTTTGGGAAACCATGGAAAAACTCAAAGCATTGGGGGCTAGCTCAATTCTTGTCTTACCAATCGAAAAAATGATGGAGTAAAAAATGAAACTTTCATATTGGCAACAATGTTCAGATACAGAGCGGACAGCATTATTAACTCGCCCGGCTATCACCGCTTCAGATTCAATTAGCCAAGCGGTAACAGATATTTTAAATCAGGTGCAACAAAATGGTGATCAAGCTTTAATCGCACTCAGTAATAAGTTTGATAAAATACAAATCCAACAAATAAAATTGACACAAGATGCGATCAAAACAGCAACGACACGAGTTAAACCTGAATTAAAACAGGCAATGCAATTAGCCGTCAGTAATATTGAAAAATTTCACCAAGCTCAAGTTAAATCAGCAATTACTGTTGAAACAATACCGGGAATAAAATGTCAGCTCGTTACCCGTCCGATTGATTCAGTAGGTCTTTATATTCCAGGTGGTTCTGCGCCGTTATTATCTACAGTGTTAATGCTAGCTATTCCGGCTAAAATTGCGGGTTGCCGTAACGTAATTTTATGCTCTCCACCACCGATCGCAGATGAAATCTTATATGCGGCTGAACTTTGCGGTGTGACCGAAATATACCAATTAGGTGGTGCTCAAGCCATCGCTGCATTGGCTTTTGGAAGTGAATCAGTACCTAAAGTTGATAAAATTTTTGGTCCAGGTAATGCTTTTGTTACTGAAGCTAAACGCCAAGTTAGCCAACGTCTTGATGGAGCAGCAATTGATATGCCTGCTGGTCCTTCAGAAGTGTTGGTTATCGCCGACAATTCAGCTAATCCTGCTTTTATTGCTGCCGATTTATTATCACAAGCGGAGCATGGTCCTGATTCACAAGTGGTACTAGTCACTCCAGATGAAAATATTGCTAAAGCGGTTTCAATTGAAGTTGATAAACAATTAACCCAATTATCTCGAAAAGACATTGCCGAAAAGGCGTTACAAGAAAGTCGTCTTATTGTGACCAAAGATTTAGCTCAATGTATTGCTATCAGTAATTGTTATGGTCCTGAGCATTTAATTATTCAAACGCAAAATGCCGATGATCTGGTAGAACAAATTACTAGTGCGGGCTCAATATTTTTAGGTAATTGGTCACCTGAATCAGCGGGTGATTATGCTTCAGGAACTAATCATGTTTTACCAACTTATGGTTATACAGCGACTTACTCAAGTCTTGGATTGGCCGATTTTCAAAAACGTATGACCATACAAAAATTATCGCCTGAAGGCTTACAAGCCATTGGTCATTCGGTTGAATTAATGGCGCAAGCGGAGCAGCTTACTGCTCATAAACAAGCTGTAACGCTTCGTTTAGCTGCATTAAATACTAAAAATAGGTGAATAATATGGATATTAATCGATTAGTCAGAAAGAATGTTCAGAAATTAACACCTTACCAATCTGCTCGACGGATAGGTGGAAAAGGTGATATATGGTTAAATGCCAATGAATACCCTATTGCTCCGCAATTTCATTTAACTCAACAGACATTAAACCGTTATCCTGAACCACAACCTAAACAGGTGATTAATAGTTATGCTCATTATGTAGGTGTTAAACCGGAACAACTCATTGTAAGTCGTGGAGCTGATGAAGCAATTGAACTGTTAATGCGGGCATTTTGTGAGCCACAGCAAGATAGCATTTTATATTGTCCTCCTACTTATGGTATGTATCAGGTTAGCGCAGAAACATTAGGTATTAATATCAAAACCGTACCAACAACATCAGATTGGCAGCTGGATCTACTGGGAATTAATCAACATATTGATAATGTAAAATTAATTTATATTTGCTCGCCAAATAATCCAACGGGTAATTTAATTAATCCTGATGATATTAAAACACTATTAGATATTGCTAAAAATCGTGCTCTTGTGGTGATAGATGAGGCTTATATTGAGTTTTCGCCAGATTCTTCCGTGGTTAGTTGGTTAGCAAAATATCCGCATTTAGTTATTTTAAGAACTTTATCAAAAGCTTTCGCATTGGCTGGTTTACGATGTGGTTTTACTATTGCTAATAAACCTGTGATAGCTGCATTACAAAAAGTCATTGCTCCTTATCCATTGGCAACACCCGTAGCGGATATCGCGACGCAAGCACTTAGTAAAATTGGTATTGAAAAAATGCGACAACAAGTACAACTTATCAATGCTCAAAAGCAGAAGTTTGCACAGGATTTGTCGGCTTTACCAATCGTCGAAAAAGTTTATCCTAGTTCCTCTAACTATTTATGTGTTAAATTTCAAACAGGTAAAGATGTGTTTCAGTCATTATGGAATCAGGGCATTATTTTGCGCGATCAAAGCAAATCTATCGGGCAAGATAGTATCATTCGCATTAGTGTTGGCACAGCAGCCGAATGTGATGCGGTAATTTTGGCACTCAAAGCGATAATATAGGAGCAATGATGTTACAAAAATATTTATTTATTGACCGTGATGGAACATTAATCACAGAACCGCCAATCGATTTTCAGGTCGATAGCTTTGAGAAGTTGGCGTTAGAACCTAATGTCATCCCTGCTCTGCTTAAGTTGCAATCCGCTGGTTTTAAACTGGTGATGATAACAAATCAAGATGGCCTCGGTACCAGTAATTATCCACAATCTGATTTTGATGGACCTCACAATTTAATGATGCAAATTTTTCAATCACAAGGGGTTAATTTTGAAGAAGTACTGATTTGTCCTCACTTTTCAGAAGATAATTGTCAATGTCGTAAGCCGAAAATCCAATTAGTTCTACCTTATCTTAGCAATGGTAACATAGATAAAAATAATAGTTATGTTATTGGTGACAGGATCACTGATATTCAACTTGCTGAAAATATGCAGATTAAAGGATTACATTACAATTCTAACACATTAAATTGGCTCGAAATAGCTCAACGTTTAACCACTGATGACCGCTATGCAAAAGTCGAACGTAACACTAAAGAGACAAAGATTTTAGTTGAAGTTTGGCTTGATCGCCAAGGTGATAGTCAAATCACTACTGGTATTGGTTTTTTTGATCATATGTTGGATCAAATCGCCACCCATGGAGGGATCAAACTTAACATCAAAGTGAATGGAGATTTGCAGATTGATGACCATCATACCATCGAAGATACTGGATTAGCATTAGGTGAAGCGTTAAAAATCGCTTTAGGTGATAAACGAGGGATTACTCGCTATGCTTCAGTCATTCCTATGGATGAATGTTTAGCTGAATGCGCAATGGATATTTCAGGGCGTCCTTTTCTGAAATTTAATGCGCAATTTACTTATCCCAAAGTGGGCGATATGAGCACCCAAATGGTCGAACATTTCTTTTATTCTATCAGTTACGCTATGGCAATTACCTTACATATTGAAACGCAAGGCAATAATGATCACCATAAAGTTGAAAGTTTATTTAAAGCCTTTGCACGAACGTTAAAGCAAGCTATCAAGATAGATGGTAATAGATTACCGAGCTCAAAAGGAGTACTGTAGATGAAAGTTGTCATTCTCGATACGGGTTGCGCTAACCTCTCTTCGGTTAAATATGCCATAGAACGATTGGGGTATAACCCCATAATTAGTCTTGAACCCGAAGTAGTACTTGACTGTGATAAGCTGTTTCTACCCGGTGTAGGATCCGCTTCAGCAGCAATGAAGAAGTTAAAAGAACGCAATTTAGTTGATCTTATTAAAGCTTGTACTCAACCCGTCTTAGGTATTTGTCTTGGTATGCAACTGCTAGCCAAATACAGCAGCGAGGGGCACGTACAAACATTAGGAATAATTGACGAAAAAGTAGATGAAATTTCGAATGTTGGTTTACCTTTACCTCATATGGGTTGGAATCAAGTTTACCCAAAAGCTGGTCATCATCTATTTAGAGATATTGCAGATGATGCTTATTTTTACTTTGTTCATGGATACGCGATGCCACTATGCTCAGCAACTATTGCAGAAACCAATTACGGAGAAAGCTTTACCGCTGCCGTACAAAAAGACAACTTTTACGGTGTACAGTTTCATCCCGAACGTTCTGGATCAGCCGGTGCACAATTACTAAAAAACTTTTTGGAGATGTAACAATGGCTGTTTATCCTACTATTATTCCAGCACTTGATTTAATTGACGGTAGTGTGGTTCGATTACATCAAGGTGATTATGGACTAAAACGTGATTATGGAAGTGACCCATTAACCCGTTTACTAAATTACCAACAACAAGGAGCACAACTTCTGCATCTTGTAGATTTGGCTGGTGCAAAAGACCCTAAAGCTCGACAAATGACATTAATTCAAACGTTAATTAAAGGCGTTCAAGTACCTGTGCAAATTGGTGGCGGCATCCGCACTGAAGATGATGTACAGGCGCTTCTTGCAGCTGGTGCAGCACGAGTTGTGATAGGATCAACAGCCATTAAACAACCTGAATTTGTTAAGAAGTGGTTTAACAAATATGGGGCTGAAGCGTTAGTTCTAGCGCTGGATGTACGCATCGCTGCTGATGGTAATAAATATGTTGCGATTCATGGTTGGCAAGAAGATTCCAACCAAACACTTGAACAAGTCATCGATGATTACTTACCACATGGCTTAAAACACGTACTGTGCACCGACATTTCTAAAGACGGTACCCTGAGCGGTTCAAATGTGAGTCTGTATCGAGATATTAGCCAAAAATATCCTCAAATAGCCTTTCAGGCATCGGGTGGAATTGGTCAACTCAATGATGTTAAAGCGCTTATGGATAGTGGCGTAGCAGGTGTGATCGTAGGACGAGCACTGCTTGAAGGAAAATTTACCGTTGAGGAGGCAATATCATGTTGGCAAAAAGAATAATTCCTTGTTTGGATGTACGCGATGGACAAGTAGTGAAAGGTGTGCAGTTTCGTAATCACGAAATTATGGGCGATATCGTACCATTAGCTAAGCGTTATGCTCAGGAAGGGGCTGATGAACTCGTTTTTTATGATATTACTGCATCTTCCGATGGTCGTGTTGTTGATAAAAGTTGGGTTGCAAAAGTTGCCGAAGTGATTGATATCCCCTTTTGTGTGGCTGGCGGTATTAAAACAGTAAAAGATGCAGGACAGATTTTAACTTTTGGTGCTGATAAAATCTCAATTAACTCCCCAGCGTTGGCTAATCCTAATTTGATTACTGAGTTGGCAGATCGTTATGGTGTCCAGTGTGTTGTTGTAGGGATTGATACTTGGTATGACCATCAATCCAATGACTATCATGTTTATCAGTTTACAGGAGATGAAAAACGTACAGTGGCAACTAAATGGAATACACTTGATTGGGTGAGAGAAGTACAAAAACGTGGTGCTGGTGAAATTGTTTTGAATATGATGAATCAAGACGGGGTACGTAATGGTTACGATTTAGCTCAATTAAAAGCCGTGCGTGAAGTTTGCCATGTACCATTGATTGCTTCTGGTGGTGCTGGTACGAAAGAGCATTTTTTACAAGCCTTTAATGAACCGGATGTCGACGGAGCCTTGGCCGCATCAGTATTTCATAAACAAATAATTAACATTGGTGAACTTAAACAATACTTAGTGCAACATGGAGTAAATATTCGATTATGCTAACAGAAAATTCCAATACAACATTTAATCCGCAATTTGATCCAACACAACTTGATTGGCAAAAAGTCGATAATTTGATGCCAGTCATTATACAACATTACGTTTCAGGTGATGTACTCATGCTTGGTTATATGAATCAAGAAGCGCTAGCCCGAACTTTAAGCAGTGGCAAAGTTACTTTTTATTCACGCACTAAACAGCGTCTTTGGACTAAAGGCGAAAGTTCTGGCAATTTTTTAAATGCCGTAAGTATCACTCCTGATTGTGATAATGATACCTTATTGATTTTAGTTGACCCCATTGGACCAACGTGTCACACAGGCCATAACAGCTGTTTTGCTTCGGCGAAAACTCAGTGGGGGTTTTTATTTGAGTTAGAGCAATTAATTGCTGGTCGTAAAAATGCCGATCCACAATCGTCTTATACCGCTAAACTTTATCATGATGGCACTAAACGTATTGCTCAAAAAGTTGGAGAAGAAGGTGTTGAAACAGCCTTAGCAGCGACGGTTCGTGATATTGAAGAGCTGAAAAATGAATCGGCTGATTTGGTCTATCATCTTATCGTTTTACTGCATGATCAAAATCTATCACTGCAAGATGTAATTGGTACTTTGAAAGCAAGACACAAATAATTCAGAAATATAAGTGCGATAGTCTCGCACTTTTTTTATAGAATTCTTAAAAAGAATGTTTAAGTTAGCGAACTGGTAATTTTACTCCATTGAACATGGCTAATACCTCGCTATTATTTTCACATAACATCAGTTTATCGATTATTTGACGATTTAAGTGTGGTGAAAATTGACTGATAAAATCATACATATAACTGCGTAAAAATAAAGAGCGTGCAAAAGTGATATAAGTGGTACTATAAGGGAAAAGATGTCCAGCATTAAGCACGACAAAATCTTCATCAGCGATAGCATCACTCACTGCCATTTTAGCAACAATTCCAACGCCAACGCCTAATTTCACATAAGTTTTAATTAACTCAGCATCGGTCGTGCTAAACACAATATTTGGCAATTGTCCTGCGCGAATAAAAGCTTGATTGAGGTCAGAACCATCATTAGTAAAATCATAACTAACCAGCGGATATTGAGATAATTCTACAATAGAAATTAAGCTACTTTTAGCCAATGGATGATCTTTTTTAACGATTACTGCTTGGTTCCAGTGATAACATGGCAATGCAATCATTTCATCATTAAGTTGAGAAAGGTCAGTGACAATGGCAAAATCAGCTTGCCCTGTTTGTGCCTGTAAAATACATTGGGGAGATGAGCCCTGCTCCATATGTAAAATAATATTCGGGTATTGCTTCATAAATTGCTGGATGACTATTGGCAAACTATAGTGTGCTTGAGTATAAGTTGTCGTAATCGTTAATGAACCCTGATTAGGCTGACTAAACTCTTTAGCTATAATTTTTATATCTTTTGATTTGTTGAGGATGTCACGCGCCAGAGAAATCACTTTTTCGCCAACAGGAGTGACTTCGGAAAGATGTTTCCCCACTCTTGTAAATATTTGAATGCCAAGTTCATCTTCTAACAATTTTATTTGTTTACTGATACCAGGTTGCGAAGTATAAAGTTTTTCGGAGGTTAGCGAAACATTGAGGTCGTTATTGACTACTTCAACAATGTAGCGTAATTGTTGCAATTTCATGACAAAGGCTCCTTTAACTATATACTTTCCTCGCTTTCGACTTTAGTCTAACGCGAGGAATCGTAAGGTAATTCCTTTTATACCCTAGCACAAACAAAAACAAATTTTATACTAAAACGTATACATAACCTGAAACTTTTTGACGACGTTTCAGGTGTTCTTACCTACTTTTTACTATTTACCCATTTTCCGTCTAGGTATTGCATTACCCAGCCTGTCGATTTTCCATTCACTTCGGAAGTGACATACTGTTGTTTGCTTTTACGACTAAAACGTACAATGGATGGATTTCCATCTGGATCTTTATTCGGTGCTTGAGTTAAATAAATAAATTTTTCTGGCAAACGATCTTTAAACCGTTGTAGCTCTTCAATCAATGGTGCACGTGTTTCTCTTGATTTTGGAAAATTATGTGCTGCCAAGAAGATACCTGCTGCACCATCACGTAAAACAAAATGAGCATCAGATTTGCTGCACGGTAGTTCTGGTAAATCAACTGGATCTTCTTTTGGTGGTGCAACATCACCATTTTTTAAAATTTTACGTGTATTTTTACAGTCTTGATTGGTACATCCCATATATAAACCAAAACGCCCTGATTTTAAGTGCATTTCTGATCCACATTTTTCGCATTCAATGATTGGACCCTCGTAACTTTTCACTTTAAAGTTTCCTTTTTCAACAATAGAACCATCACAAATTGGGTTGTTACCGCAAATATGTAATTTTCGTTCATTATCGAGTAAATAACTGTCCATTGCTGTATGACATTTTGGACAACGTTTACGCGCCCTTAAAGCATCAGTTTCGGCTGTTTCGGCCTCTTCCAAAATATTTAATGTTTCATGTTCTGGAATAAGATTAATGGTTTGTTTGCAACGCTCTTTAGGTGGTAATGCGTAACCCGAACAAGCTAAAAACACTCCTGTACCAGCTGTTTTGATCCCCATTTCACGACCACAATTAGGGCATTTAATTTCAGGTGTTAATACAAGTGGATTGAGTTGCATTCCACCCTTATCCGGTGCTTGTTCTGCCACTTCAAGATGAGCACTAAAATCGCTAAAGAATTGATCAAGAACTTCTCGCCATTCTTGTTTTTTGTGGGCAATTTCATCTAAAGCATGCTCCATACGTGCCGTAAAATCGTAACTCATTAAATCATTAAAATTTTCATTTAATCTATCCGTTACAATTTCACCAATTTTTTCCGCATAAAAACGGCGATTATCCAAACGCACATAGCCGCGATCTTGAATGGTGGAAATGATAGTTGCATAAGTTGATGGACGACCAATTTCTCGTTTCTCAAGTTCTTTAACCAATGATGCCTCATTATAGCGCGCAGGTGGTTTGGTAAAGTGTTGATTCGGATTTAAGCTGATTAATGATAATTCGTCGTTAACGGCAACTTTAGGTAATATTTTGTCTTCACTGTTTTTAGACAGTTGAGGTTGCACTTTAGTCCAACCATCAAAACGTAACGTGCGTCCTTTAGCCTTTAATGTAAAATCACCTGATTTTACGGTAAGCGTCGTTGAGTTGTATTCTGCCGATGTCATTTGGCAGGCAACAAATTGTCGCCAAATTAATTGATACAATTTGCAAGCATCGGCTTCAACATCACTAATATCATCGGCAACAACGTTCACATCAGAGGGGCGTATGGCCTCATGTGCCTCTTGTGAATTCTTTTTACTGCTGTAAACATTCGCTGATTTAGGTAGATATTTTTCACCAAAATTTTGACCAATATAATCTCGTACCATAGTTAACGCATCTTGACTTAAATTAGTTGAGTCCGTACGCATATAGGTAATGTAACCCGCTTCATACAAACGCTGAGCTAACATCATGGTTTTTTTAACTCCAAAGCCCAAACGTGTGCTTGCAGCTTGTTGCAAGGTTGAAGTAATAAATGGAGCAGTTGGATTACTTTTAGTTGGCTTTTCTTCAATATTGGTAACTTGATATTGATTTTTATTTAATTCACTTAAAGCAATATCAATAGCAACTTTATCTTTGGGTTCAAATGCTTCATTTTTATAATGCACAACTTGCATAGTTAACAGCTCATTATTGGCTGTATTAAGATCAGCAAACAGATCCCAGTATTCTTCTGGAATAAAAGCATGAATTTCACGTTCACGTTCAACTACTAATCGAACAGCAACAGACTGTACACGCCCCGCGGATAGCCCTCTTGCCACTTTTTTCCAAAGTAATGGTGATAGCATAAAGCCTACAACTCGATCCATAAAGCGACGAGCTTGCTGAGCATTGACGCGATCCATATCTAACATAGAGGGTTCGTTGAAAGCATTTTTTATTGCAGTCTTAGTAATTTCGTTGAATACCACACGACGATATTTACTGTGTTCACCACCTATAACCTCTTTTAGATGCCATGCAATCGCTTCTCCTTCTCTATCCAAGTCGGTTGCGAGATAGATCATATCAGCATCTTTAGCGAGTTTTTTTAGTTCAGCAACCACCCGTTCTTTACCGGGTAAAATTTCGTAATGTGCTTTCCAGCCATTATAAGGATCGACACTCATTCGGTCGACCAAAACCTGTTTTTCTGAACGTTTAACTTTTTTCTCAGCTTTATCTTTTGTGGTTTTTTCAGCACGTTGACTACTACCACTTACTGGAAGGTCACGAATATGTCCTACACTTGATTTAACCACGAAATCTTTGCCAAGATATTTATTAATTGTTTTTGCTTTGGCTGGTGATTCCACAATAACAAGGGATTTTCCCATAATTAAACCTATTTATCCTGTAGTTTGAGTTAATTATCGTCAAGCTTCGCATCAAGAAGCGACTGTAAATCATCCTTAATTGTCGATACTTTTGTTGCATATTGCTCTTTCTGCTCGGCGTCTTCAATAAGTTGCGTAATGGTTTGCGACAAAGTACAACCTCGGCGTTTTGCTAAATTAGCGAGCCGTTGCCACACTAAAAATTCCAAATCAATGGATTTCTTTCGTGTATTTTGTTGTTCAGCATTAAAATGACGTTTTCGTCTAGCCCGAATAGTTTGCTTCATGCGATTATCTAAATCGGGATTTAAATGCTCATTAATCCAATTAATTACTTCTTTTGGATTATGTTCTAATAGTAATAATTCATTTACGGCATGTTGTGCAGCACTTTTTTCGATATGACGAGTAATTAACTCACCCTCTAAATGCCTTTTTACAAGATAGTGCCATTTCCAACCGCATTCAAGGTTTTCTAATTGTTGATATTTCATCGGCTCACCTTGTGACGCTGTAACTAAATGGGTTAGTTTTAGCATAATCTTCTCACACAATAAAGAAAATTATTGCATTTGACAAATTTTTTATAAATCTGCTATCGTTCAGCTTTCATTTTGATCTTTATTTTGAGGAATCACCTATAATGGCTAAAGCTGATGTTATTTATGTTAATGGCTATATTTATACCGCAAACCAAGAAGATACTGTTTGTGAAGCTATCGCCATTAAAAATGGCTATATTATTGCAACTGGTAGTACACAAGAAATAAATAACCAGAATTATGTTGATAACCAAACAACCATTTATGATTTAAAAGGCAAAACCATGATGCCTGGAATCATCGATTCACATTTACATACTTTTTGGGGAGGAATGCAATTATCCTCATGCAATTTACATTATCAAAGTTTAACCATAGATGATACTTTAGCAATTATTCAAGCATATTTAGATAAAGATTCCACAAATCACAATAACCATTGGCTGCAAGTACGCGGTTGGCTAAGACAAGAGGTTTTACCAGTAGGTACGGATATTACTCGATTCGATCTTGATCGTCTTAACACTTTACGTCCAGTCATCCTTTTTTCAAATGACTGCCATACATTGGTTGCCAATAGCATTGCATTAGATAAATTTGGCTTAGATAGAAATACGCCAGAGCCTACGGATGGCAAAATTGGTCGTACCGCTGATGGTGAGTTAAATGGTATCTTAGAAGATGCCCCTGCCATGCGTGCTTTTGATAGTATCTCTAAATTAACAAATGAACAAGCACTCAATGTCGCTAAATTATCACAAACCGAACTCAACAAACAAGGCGTTACTTCGGTTATGGATGCCCGAATCACTGAAATACAAGCTGATGCATTTTTACAATTACAAAAACAAGACCAATTGACCATCCGCTTATTTGGCGCCCACGAACTTCCTCCTGATGATGTCTCGTCAATTGAAGATATTCCTAATGTTATCAATAAAGTGAAACAGTTTGCTGCGCGTTATGATGATAAAAATTGGCAACCCAAACCCGGTATTAAAGTGTCACATGTTAAGTTATTTGTTGATGGGGTGATGCAACAACCTTTAATGACGGCAAGGTTACTAAAACCTTATAACTTAGCCGATGAAAAAGATCGTTATGGTGATCTCTATTATTCCATTGAAATGTTAGACGCCTTAATTTTAGAATCATCAAAAGCTGGTTTTCATCCACATATGCATACCGTTGGTGAAGGTGCTATTGAAGTGGTTCTCAATGCAATTGAGAAAATGCGTAAAGCGTTACCAGATGCTGATATTCGTCCGAGCACGGCACACAATGAGCTAAGTGCTTCACATCAATTTGCTAGATACAAACAGTTAAATGCTGGTGTGGTATTTTCATTTCAATGGGCAGGATGCAGCTCGTCCATGGTTGAACAATATCAAACTCTTTTTGGTGAAGAGCGCTATCATGGTTTAGAAGCTCATGGACAGTATATTGATGCTGGTGTCCATTGCGCTTTTGGTAGTGATTGGCCGATTGATCCATTAAATGAATGGTATGATTTTCAAATTGCCATGACCAGACAAATCGACGCGGATCACCCACGGTTAAATAGCGACCGTAATTTAACCGCCAAAGAGGTATTACGTTGTGCTACTATTGGTGCGGCTTACCTATTAAAACAAGATGAATATATTGGTTCCATTGAAAAAGGTAAATTTGCTGATCTTATCATCTTAGATCGTAATCCGTTTACCATTGCAGCGACAGATATGCAAAATGTGAATGTTTTGACAACAATAGTCGGTGGTAAAATTGTCTATCAACAAGATGAATCTTTATAGATGAATAAGAAATGGGTACACCGTCTCACTGGATGGTGCACCCCATTTTATCATTGTTTTTCAATTACCTGCTCCGTTTCAACGGAAACTTTTTTAGTGAAGTGTAAAATTGCAGCTATAATAAATGCGCCAATAAACATATCGATAACATACCACATTGCGCCTTTAGTTACTCCACCTAAAGCAACAAGTCCTCCAAAAGCAACCAATGAGTCTATTCCACATATCATACCTAGCATACCTGCAACAGCGGTACCAACAATAATGGCAATAATTATGCGTTTCGGATCTTTAGCCGCAAATGGAATGGCTCCTTCAGTAATACCGGCTAATGATAGAAAAAATGCTGTAATACCAAACTCTTTTTCTTCTTTACTGTATATTGATCGGGAAACAATCAAGGAAGAAAGAGCTAATCCTAATGGCGGGATCGCACAACACATACGGAAAACACCATTAGGACCATAAATGCCTTCAGCCATTGCAGCTAAAGTAAACGCTGTTGCAGCTTTACTACATGGTCCACCCATATCTAAAGCTGCCAATATCCCAATACCGATACCTAAAAATGCTGCATTGACTTGAGACATACCTTTTAAAGTTGCCACCATAGCTTTTACAAACCAATCCAATGGATAAGATAAACCATAAATATAGATTGGTGCCATCACTAATAATGTTACTGTTGGAATGATCATTACGGGCATAACCGAAGCGATAACAGGATGTACTTTAATGGTTTTAAACCACCTAACAAAGTAACCTATTAAAATCCCGAAAATCATTGCGCCAATAAATCCAGTACTAACGTGATTGACCCCAATTGGATTATTAACGACATACCCCATAATGAATGCAGGAGCAAGAGCAGCATTGCCACCGATTGAATAAGCCATATAAGCTGCTAAAACCGGTACCATCATTGCAAATCCGTAGAAAGCGACTTGTTGAAGGTCCGCAAAAAATTGATTACTGGGTGAAATGGTATTTTGAGTAACATCACCAGTGATTAACACAATTGAAAAGAGTATCCCTGATGCAATTATAACAGGTAAAAATTTGCTAATACCCGTATTTAAAGCTTTAAAGATTTCTGTACCAACATTATCTTTTATTACTTTTGTCGACATTTGCTTAGCATGATTGAAAATATTAGCCGTATTTTTAACGGCTTCACCCGTACTGACTTCGATAACATTTTTATAAGATTCAATTCGCTCTGCATTTTCAATCGATATATCCGTTGCCAATATAATGACATCGGCACTGATAAGATCGCTTTGTGTTAATGCATTTTCGATACCAGCAGCACCTTGTGTTTCGACTTTGCATTCCCAACCGCGTTTTTTAGCCTCATTTTCAATTTTTTGTTTTGCTATATAGGTATGCGCCATCCCTGCTGTACAGGCACAAATTGCCACAATTTTCTTATTATTCATAAATACCTCTAATCTATTGAGCAATGGTTTGAATGTCACTATTTAACAATTCAGCAAGAAAATCATCTTCTGCAAGATTAGTGACTAATTTAGCAATAATGGTTAAATGTTCTTTGATAGCTTGTTCTTGAGCACCAATCAATATAATTACTTTCACATTATTATCATTATTCCAAATAAGACCTTCACGATATTTACCCACTGCAATAAATGAGGTACGGACGCCATCACTTTTAGCGTGGGGTAATGCAATATCGGGTAAAACATCGGTTTCCATTTCTTGTTCATGTGCCATAACATCATTAACAAATTTTCCAACATCTGATAAATGATCTTGACTGATTTGAGCCATGAATTGAATAATTGATGATTTTTGTTTTACTACATCATTTGTGAATTCAACAGGTATAACAGGAATTAAGGTCATAAATACACCCTTTTTATTGATGGATATTTACGGATTAACTTATAGCCACTCTAAAATAATTTCCGATAAATATAACGTGTTTTAGTTATACTGACATCTCCCTAATCAAAGAAATAATTAGACATAGATCACAAAATGTATATCTCTTGAATTGATTTCAGCAATGTGAGATTTTTATTGATTTGATTAAAAATAATTCCCTAGAAAATAGTAAGCTCAAAAACCACACAGTCATATGTTAATAAGCTAAAAATTAGCTTGCATAATTATAATAATGTGGGAGAATTCCCTGCCGCTTTTAGCGGGTAAAAAAAGGCAAAACTATACTTAGTAGTTTTTTATTGTTTTTTGGGACAGAGGAGCAAAATTAGTCATGTCCGCAATAAAAATGAAACGAGTTTTAACCACACCTGCATTAATTGCATTTGGTTTAGCTTATATGGTTCCTTTAGGGATCTTTACCACTTATGGGGAAGTTACTGTTGACAGTAATGGACACTTACCCATAGCCTATGTTATCACTTTAGCAATGATCTTTTTTACAGCATTAAGTTATTGTCGTATGGCAAATAAACTGCCTATTGCTGGTTCTGCCTATTCGTATGTACAACATACATTTGGTGGAAAAATTGGTTTTTTAGTGGGATGGGCACAAATTCTTGATTACCTATTTTTACCAATATTAAATTATTTGGTATTGGGGATATATCTTAATGAAGCCTTCCCAAGCATTCCTGCTTATGTATTTGTGCTTGGTTCACTTTGTAGTGTCAGCTTCTTAAATTATTTAGGGATTAAGTTAATTAATTCAGTAAATTTTACATTAATTATTGTTCAAATGTTTTTTATTGGATTATTTATTTTCTTAACTTTAACCAATGTAAGTTTAACACCAGAAGCAATGATGAAGCCTTTGTCAGTGAATGCAGGTGATTTTAGCGGGTTAATGTCTGGTGCAGCAATACTATGTCTTGCCTTTTTGGGTTTTGATGCTATCGCAACATTGGCAGAAGAATCAAATGATGCACAAAAGTCATTACCTAGAGCGATTATATGGACAGTGCTTATTGCAGGAAGTATCTTCTTAGTTGTATCGTATTGCGCTCATTTAGCCTATCCTGATTGGACAGATTTTGCTTCTAATAAAGATACAGCTAGCTTAGATGTAATGCGCAAAGTAGATTCTATAAGTAATTTAAATAATATACTTGGAAAATACGGAAATGATTTTATGTATAATTTTTTCCAATCTGCCTATCTAACGGGTGTTTTTGCATCAGCAATGACAGCACAAACCAGTGTATCAAGAATATTTTATGCGATGGGTCGTGAAGGAGTGTTACCAAAACAGATTTTCTTTAAGATTCATCCTCGTTTTAGAACACCTTATTTATCAATATTGTTTGTGGCTTGTTTTTCATTGTTATCATTGGTATTAGATCTTAGTTTAGTTGTTTCAATGATCAGCTTTGGTGCTTTAGTTGCTTTCACATTTGTTAACTTGTGTGTAATTAAAAGTTATCTTTGTGATATTAAAACAAAGACAATAAAATTTTTATTTAAATATGGTATGTTACCAGCAATTGGTGTTTTACTTTCGTTATGGCTATGGACCAGCCTTGATGAGACTGCGATGATTGTTGGCTTAGTTTGGTTAGCGGTTGGATTTTGTTATTTAGTTTATTTGACCAAAGGTTTTACTAAGGTATTACCATCGATTGATCATCATGAATTAAATTCAATCATTAAAGATTAAATTAATCTTTTGAAATAGGTCTACTTGAAAGTATTTAGTTAATGCCCTTTTAAAACAATTCCGTCGACTTAAGTCGACGGAATAATCAATGCTTTGATGTTAATTTAATTAATTTTCAGTTAATTACTCACCAAAACCAGTAGCAAATAATTCACGGATTTCATCCATTGCAGCTTGTTCGTCTTCACCATCACAAATGATTTCAACAGTTGAGCCACCTTTGACACCTGCACCTAATAAACCCATCATACTTTTCATTTTAATCGCTTTGTCATTATAAACTAGTTCGATATTTGATTTATAACGACCGGCTAGTTTTACAAGTGTTGTTACTGGGCGTGCGTGCAATCCAGTTGAATTTTTTACTACCATTTGCTCTTTTAACATATTCGTGTCCTTCTTTATAACTTAAGTTAAAACATTTCTGTATTTATATCATAAATTGAATTCTTTTGCTCTTTTTTATATGCAAATTTTTTTGCAATTTATACTATACTTCTTGTTTTCATAACCTGATTTAAAATCATACCCAATTATAATGTACTGTTTGAAAAAATAATCTCAATGAACAGATTCTCAATGAATATTTTTAACACCGTACCCACCAAGGTTATTTCAATCTTTTATCCCCATTACTGTTCTGTAGTTCTTGCCTGAAAGTTATCGGTCAATTCAGTAATTACAGCTAAACTCACTGAAACTGAAACGAGACATCGTAGACAGGAGTTAAGATAGTAAATCTTTCATACTATGAAACATTATTAATTTCATTTAATTAAGCACCTAAAATAAATTTATTATTGATACTTGTGTGCTAACCTGCCATCAATAGCATTGAATCAATTATAATCAATATCCAAATAGCAATGACACAAAAAACATCAATAATATGAAAACAAACCAACACTATAAATACATACAAAACTTATCTCAAACACGCTGATAATGTCACTTGCTTACCCGTTATATTGCCATTGTAGAGCCTATTATCATCGGGAGAAAAAATGATTCAAATTTAGATTTTAATTGGTGAATTGATATCATAAAAAGGCCTAAAATATTAATATGCAACTAAGTAGATTCAATGAATATAGAATTGAGTATTTAATTTTTTTATACAATCCGTTGTAGCTGTGTATACTTCAGTGAACTGACCATAAAATGCAAACGATTAAGTACATTCACTTCACCTGCACCATCATCAAAGTCTAAATACAACAAATTAAGTTTAGGATTAAAATCGCGCATCCGTTTTTCAATACCTTTCGATACCACATGATTGGCAATACAGCCAAATGGTTGCAAACTGATAACATTATTAATTCCATATTCAGCAAATGTCATAATGCCTGCTGCTATTAACCAACCCTCTCCAAATTGGTTCGATAAATTAAGAACTTTTTTAGCTTTTTTTGAAATATCACGAATATTATGGAAAGGTTGATAATATTTGAAGGACGATAAAATCTTATTTGTTTTATCAACGTAACGCTGCGCTATATTTTCAAAAAAGTGCATTAAATAAGAATGATAACTTTTTGATACAAGATAATTATCCACGTTATTATCATAATTAACAAAGCATTGTGCAAAAAATTCAATCATAGGAGGGATTACGGGTTCTATACCTTGTTCAATTAACCACTCAACACTATGTTGATTACCAAAGTTGTTATACTTTACGTAAATTTCTCCAACAATACCGATTTGTGGACATGTTTTATTTATCACTTCAATCTGATTAAAATGTTGAATCGCATCGGCTAATAATGCAAATATGGAACGTTGTCCTTTTTTTTGGTGAATCAGTTGTTGTAATTTTCGTGTATAGAGTTCTTTGAGTTGATTAACTTGTTGTTTTACTTTAGCCCTTGGTGCTATGGAATAGTACATTTTTGATAATGAATCAGCAAACAGCATGGAAAAAAAGCTAATCGGTAATGTTTTGAGCCAATTGATTTTAAATCCCGGTTGTTGAGCTTGATTCATATTACCTGTACTAAGTGAAATAATGGGGATATCTTCAAAGCCATTACTGATCATCGCTTTTTTAATTAACGACAAATAACTACTGGCTCGGCACTGTCCACCGGTTTGCGTAATACCCACTGCGATCTCATCACGATTGTATTTCCCAGAACGTAGCGCCTTAACAATATCACCAACAATAATGGTCGCTGGATAACAAATTTCGTTATTACAATATTTTAATCCCCATTCCACTGAACTTTTATCCGGTTTAGGTAAGGTTTCGAGTTTATAACCCGATAAAGCAAAAATAGGAGGTAATAAAGGTGAGTAAAAATCAGAAATAAATGGCGCTAAAATAGTGCGACGTTGTTTATCTTGTTTACTAAAAAGAGCTATTTTTTTACGTGCTACTCTTTTTAAAGGCTGCTGTTGATTCATTCTCATCGATTCAATAATAGAACGCAATCGTAATCGAACAGATCCTGTTGCCGTAATTTCATCAACACGAATCACCGTACTCGTTTTACCTTTTGATTCCAATATCGCTTTACATTCGTCGGTAACGATTGCATCAGGACCACAACCGAATGAGTTAATTTGAACAAATTGCACATTATAAGGTTGTTCAGCAACAAAAGTAGCCGCAGCATATAAGCGATTTGGATAACTCCATTGTGAACAGATTTGCAATTCTGGGGATAATTGACTAATGGCGCCTAATACGGAATCTTCAGTAATTACATCACAACCTAGAGCGTTCAAAATTTCAGGGGTTTTATGATTAATTAAACTGTCACTATGATAGGGGCGTCCACCCAAAACAAAGACATAACGACCAGTTTGCCTAGCATTGTTCACAATTTCAGCCGCTTTATTGTACAACGATTGTTTATACTCTGATTGAGCGATTAAGGCATCACAAAAGGCATTTTCCGCCACAGCTCTAGTGATACCTAACGATGTTAAATAATTAATACAGCCTTTTTTCAGCAATTGAATATCAGTGAAGTTAATTACCGGATAATCAATCGGCAAATGATATTTGCTTTCCGGATTAATTGAACTGTGCACAACTTCAGCATAACTGCTTACAATTGGACAATTGTAATTGTTAACCGCGTTATTAAATTGCGCTGACTCAAACACAACCATTGGCATAAAGATACGATCTACTTTTAGCTCAATGAGCTCCATAATATGCCCATGTACTAACTTGGCGGGAAAGCATATACTATCCGACATGACCGTACCTGCACCTTTTTCATAAATAGCCTGTGTTGAATAAGGTGAAAGTATGACATCAATACCACTTTGCGTTAACAATGTGTGCCAAAAAGGAAAATTTTCATACTGACCTAATGCACGTGGAATGCCAATATGGAGTTTAGCCTTAGGGTTAGAGATGCTAGCGCGTTCAAATAACAGATTGTTTTTGTAATCAAGCATATTAAAAGAATTGTTGTCTTTATCTTGATTATTACTTAAGAATTTTTCACATTTATTTCCTGAATAATAACGTCGTCCATTCGCATAGCGATAAATCATAATGTCGCACTTATTTTCACAGCCTTTACAACGAGAAGGTTTGGCTTTAATATCTTCAGCTTTGTGAAGCTGGTTTAATCCGATAAACTGCGATAATGTAGGATTTTGTTGATAATGATTTTTTGCAACCAGAGCACTACCATAAGCGCCCATTAATTCAGGGATGTTAGAGCTGGTAATTTGTGCTCCTGTTAATTGTTCTAACGCTCTAAATACCGCTGGGTTTTTAAAAGTTCCACCTTGTACTACAATATGATTGCCCATTTTACGCATGTCATGAAGTTTAAGCACCTTATAAATGGCATTTTTAATTACCGAAAAGGCTAATCCAGCGGAGATATCTCCCATAGTCGCATTTTCACGCAAAGCTTGTTTTACTTTTGAGTTCATAAAAACGGTACAACGTGTTCCTAAATCACAAGGATTAGCGGAATTACAAGCCGCATCAGCAAAATCGATAATATTGGAATTAAGTGATTTAGCAAAAGTTTCAATAAAGGATCCACAACCAGATGAACATGCTTCATTAAGCTCAATATGGTTAACCACTCCATTAGCAATAAAAATGGCCTTCATATCCTGCCCGCCAATATCCATTACAAAACTCACTTCAGGATCAATATGTTTAGCAGCGACAAAGTGCGCCATGGTTTCAACGAGCCCATCATCAAATGCAAAAGCAGCTTTTAATAGCTCTTCACCATATCCGGTCACTCCAGTACGAGCAATGATAATTTGTTTACCTGATGCGGCAATTTCATCTTTTAATAGTGTCAACCCTTTAATTAAGGCACTAATAGAGTGACCCTCATTCGATGCATAATGAGTAAAAAGGAGTTCATTATCTTCACTAATGAGTGTAATTTTGGTTGTTGTTGATCCGCTATCAATGCCTAAAAAAGTGTATTGTTTCTGATAATCAGCTAAATCTAAACGTGGAATTGGAATGTATTTACGCTGTTTTTTCCAATCAGTGAAAGATAATGATTCATTAAATAGTGGTTTTAATCGAAAAGATTGATTGGATAGGATTTTATTTGAAGCATTTAATCGATTAATAAAATCATCAAGAGAAAGCTCTGTTCGCTCAATAAGGTGTATCGCAGCTCCCCAAGCGGATAATAATGTTGGATGGTCAGTTTTAATCATGTCTTCATCAGCTAATTTTAATATCTGCAAAGCCGCTTTACCTAATGTTGGAATAAAAGAAAAAGGCCCACCGATTAACATGACTTTCGACATGATTTCATAGCCTCGCGCTAAAGTATTAATCAGTTGAATACAAACAGCATGTAAGACAGAATAGGCAATGTTTTCTTTGGAGACATTACGACTAATTAGATTTTGAACATCAGTTTTGGCAAATACACCACAGCGTGAGGCAATAGGAAAAGTTTGGTTATGGTCTTGGGCAAATTGATCAAATTGTTGAATCGGAATATTAAGCAAAGTAGCCATCTGATCAATAAATGCCCCTGTTCCTCCTGCACAACTGCCATTCATCCGAATGTCAGGAGGACGATCAGGGAAGAAAAAAATCATTTTACTATCTTCGCCGCCTATATCTATCAAAGTTCGCACTTGAGGATATTTGCGTTGCACTACTTCAGAAGCGGCGACAACTTCTTGTATAAAAGCAATATCGGCTTTCTCTGAAATACCCATCCCAGCAGAACCGGTTACTTTTACTGATAAAAGAATATCCTTACCCAACTTTGTTTTAATTTCATTAAGTAATGCAAGCACGGTTGCTACAATATGGGTATTATGACGAACATAATTGGTATGAACAAAATTATCATGTTCATCAAGCACAACACATTTTGCCGTAGTTGAGCCAACATCCAATCCTAGTTTATAGATTTTTGTCATAATAAACTCACATTTTGTAAAATCACAATTAACGTTAAAAACATACAATCGTTTTTTTCTGCTAATTTTATTTTATCAACAATATTATAGCGAAATGTTTTAACTATTTACTATGCTTGTTTAAGATTTTTATTTTATAAAAATGTCAGTTTTGTCAAAAAGTTTCAGGTTAAGACTACGTTTTAGTATATTTATATCAATAAATGAAAAATCAAGCTTGTTTTTCTAATCCTTGTTTAGCAATGGTTATCACATTTTTTAAATCGATGCCTTGGGCTTT
Organism: Gilliamella sp. B3022; assembly: GCF_028751545.1. Taxonomy (NCBI): domain Bacteria; kingdom Pseudomonadati; phylum Pseudomonadota; class Gammaproteobacteria; order Orbales; family Orbaceae; genus Gilliamella; species Gilliamella sp. B3022. Next base: position 2,286,746 of record NZ_CP071867.1, on the reverse strand, counting down.
AGCTGCAAAAATACAACCGCAATAGCATTGCCTGTATACATCATATTCTTTGCAAAGTTCTATCGAGCGCTTATAACCATTATTTTTTTTAAAATCGGAAGGCAGATAATTAACTGAAAAAATTTCTTGAATTTCAAAACCGAGTTGATTAATTTTTTGACTGTTCTTTTTAGGGCTTAACGTCAATGCACTGGCAAAATAGTCAAATCCTAATTCTTGTGCTTTGATGGCTGCTAAATCTAGACGCATTTTATAACAGATATGACAACGTTCCCCACCTTCTGGAGCATCACGCAGATGTTCAACTTGTTTGATAAATTCTGCTGGTTGATAAGGCGCTTCTAAGAACTGAACATTATTACCTGTTTTCTCATTAAAATCCGTAATGAATTTTTGCTGCACAACACTGCGATATTCATACTCAACTCGAGGATGAATGTTTGAATTAGCAAAATAAATGGTGATATCGGCATACTGTGCCAGATACTCCAAAACATAGGTGCTGCAAGGAGCACAGCAACTATGTATTAATAATTTAGGACGAATCTCCTCAGATTGCCAATTGGCAATGACTTCTTTTAATACCGAGTCATAATTAATTTTATTATGTGGGTTTAATCGTTTGAGAATGTTTTTAGCATTGATTAACATAAGGACTCATTTATTATTTTGGTGATCCAAGTCTTTAAAGTTCGCTATAATATAGTTATATAATTCATCATTCAAGAAAAGTATCTGAATTTTATACTGAAACATATATATCTCCTCAAACTATTTTGACAAATAGGGATAGGATATCTGTTAATTAATACTGAAAATTAACCACTACGCGCTCATACTAACAATTTTTTAAGAGTGAAATACATTTATTTTGCTCACACCAGTTTACTGTCTATTATGACAATACATTTTATTAGGTAATGAGGTTAAATAATGTATTTTTATTTAACCTCATTATTAGTAAAGTTTATTTTTGAAACATAAGTTCATTTTTATCAAATAAAAGAGTTATAATATAAACAAAATTTTTATGGACAAATTTAGGCTTTAAATTGAATGTTCAATTAGTTGATCGCTTAAGGAAAACACAGTTATACCAAAAAAGACATTCAAACAATGTTTTGCTTTGGCGTGAAATTTTACCTTTAGCCATGCCAATTTTTATTGAAAATCTATCCATCATATTGATGGGAATTTTTAGTACTTTTCTCGTTAGTTGGCTAGGTAAAGCGGAAATGGCTGCCGTTGGCTTGGCTGAAAGCTTTAATATGATTGTTATGTCATTTTTTATGGCGGTTGCACTGGGAACTTCCGTTGTTGTTGCCTTCAGTTTGGCACGTCACAATCGAAAAAAAGCCGTTTCAGCAGCTAGACAATCCATCACGTTATTAATCATAATCTCTATATTACTTTTTGTTTTTGTAGAATTTTCAGGTTATTGGATTGTTGAAATCATAGCTGGGAAAGCTGAAGCAAACGTCAAAGAACTTACATTAACCTTTATCAAATTAACTGTTTTAGGCTACCCTGCCCTAGCTTTTATTTTAGTTGGTTGCGGTGCATTAAGAGGTGCAGGTAACACTAGACTACCGATGTATTTGAACATCATCATGAATATATTAAATCTATCGATAAGTTATCTATTGATATATGGCATGTTCAATTGGGAAGGATTAGGATTTATTGGTGCCGGTATTGGTTTAACGGCATCGCGTTATTGTGGTATGATGTTTATTCTAATAGTATTAACAATTAAACCTAGTCGAGCACTATTTATACCATTAAGAAGCTATTTTCATTCTTTTAATACCAAAATTCTTTTCGATATTCTCAGTATTGGTATCCCTGCTAGTGTTGAATCAGTAATGTTTAATATTGGTAAGTTAATGACTCAAACTTTTGTAGCAGGCATGGGTACATCAACTATTGCAGCCAATTTCATTGCTTTTTCGATTGCCGGATTACTGAACTTGCCTGGAGGAACACTGGGTTCTACATCGACTATCATTGTCGGTAAACGGCTCGGTATGGGACAAATATATCAACCAACTAGGCAACTGAAATTCATCTTCCATCTGACTAATTTATTACTGTGCTTTTTAGCCTTTTTATCGGTACCATTTGCTGGCCTATTAAGTTCATTGTATACCGATGATCAAGATGTTATTGAAATATCAAAACATTTACTTTGGTTAAACGCCTTATTTACTCCATTTTGGGCATCTTCCTTTGTTCTGCCTTATGGGTTTAAAGGTGCTAAAGATGCCAGTTATACCATGTGGGTGGCCATTGGTAGCATGTGGATGTGCCGAATTATAGTGGGTTACATTTTTGGTGTATACTTCGGATTTGGTGTGATTGGTGTTTGGTGTGGTATGTTTTTAGATTGGATCATCAGAAGTATTTTCTTCTATCAACGATTAATCAGTGGCAATTGGCTATGGCGTCATAAAAAAAGGATTTAGTTTTATAATTAAGTTGAAGCAATAGCACATCATTTTTTATATTCTACATTAATTGCAATGCGATCGGATTTAACGTACAACATTATTTAATAAAATAATTTACATGCTTCTAAAAATGTCTGATCCATCATTTGCCGACAATATAAATTTACTAAACTAAACAGTTATGAGTAATAAGCGTTCGTTATTACTCATAACTATAGAAAGCTCCTTATCCATTTTGGAATGATACAAGTAATGTGCAGTTTGTTCTTGCATTTGAACAAAGCACCTCAGAATTAAGCACTTATTACTAGTGTTTCAAATGAAAAAAATGATTTAGATTTAATTGTTGAAGACTAAACTGTTGATGATGGAGCAGCAGAATTACCCACACTTGAAATATTGAATAGGATAGCAAAGAGTAATACGCTATGATTAAAATAACAATTTGATTTAATTGAAATATTTTTCAATGTAATACGCCAGTCAATGGCTTTCATCAAAGAGTGGCTAGAATTACAACATTATGAATGTTGTTGTATACAGTTTTAAATTACTCCTCAATACCAATACAGTTAATTGACCATCAATAAATTAAGATTAAAGAGGTTTGTTCAAGCATTATTGAACTACTTGATGACAATATTTTCAAACAACCCCTTTTATTTACTAAAATTCAACACGAGACTATTAATAATATTAAATCTTCAAAAATCAATTAACAGAAAGGAGATTATTATCTTTATTCCTCAATAAAAAATTAATTAATCATAAATTAGTAATTTAATATGGTTTTTTAACTATAATAATTATAGAAATTAATCAGCTGAGCACTTTACTGATATAAAATAAATAATCGTCAAATAAAATTTTTAAATATTAGTCAAACTCCAACAATCAATTACTGCCAAAATTGATCAGGTTGCAGTGGAATTACTTGCACTTGCCCATCTGTTGGATACAAAGAAGCCAATGACAATTTATATTCATTAGTAAAACTTTGACTATAAAGAAACCAATGCGTATGATTAATTTCAATAATATCATCATTATGAAAGGGTGAAGGTAACTCAAATGAAGATGGTGGTAAATAGAATCCCTGTCCTTGCGCTTTCATAATCGCTTCTTTTAATGTCCATAATTGAAAAAAATCAAATTGTGGATCATTGAGTGCTCTTTGGTACTCATTTTCAGTCATAACATCATGATAATCAAGAATATTAATGGGTGTAATATGCTCAATATCAATGCCAACTTCACCATTACAACTGTATACACACGCAACCCAATCATGGGCATGTGAAATATTGAAATGTCCTTTTATTGTACGAATATAGGGTTTTCGATAAAGACCATAATCAATGACAGGTAAACGGGATTGTTGAAATTGTTCATGACGCTGTAATGCATAAAGCAATAGCATTTTGCCAACTAAACTTCGGCATTTATCTTGATCAAATTTAAATTTATCGATCTCTAACTGAGCAGAGTAGCTAAGAATTTTTTTTTTTGATCTTGTAATACAAACCAAGGTAGCTTGTTGATATTAGCTAAATAAATGAAATTCATTATCTTTACCTAAAAAAACATCCCCTTAAAATAAGGTTCCTTTAAGGGGATGGTTAATATTAAGGTTATAACATCTGAGCTAAAATGTCTTGCTCATGAGATAAAATCGTGTAGTGATCACAATTTATCTCAACCAATTTTAATTGAGAGTTATCTTGCAAATAAGTATCAATGTTATTCAATGCATATTTTTCAGCTATGTCTTTACCTTGATCAATTTGTGTAGCTTTAAACAACACAACTTGAGTATGTTTTAATTTAGCTGATAACTGCTGGATAACTAGCTTGTTATCAATTTTTGCAAAAGTCTCAATCTGATCGCGCACATGTGCAGGTAGATTTAATCGATCCATAGCATGAGCAATGTTTACTGGATGATGATTCTGAACTAAATCCTGCTCTTTTAATAACCAAGAATCTAATAGATAAACTTCAATATTTTCGATTCCTTGTTGCTCAAGAAGTACTGCGATTTCTAACGCAATGTTGCCACCTAATGACCAACCAAGCAATTTGATTGGCTGATCTTTTGTTGCAACTTTACTGATATGATCCAGATAATATTGCGCTAAAACATTGAGATCCTCAATAGGTTTATCATGATATAAATTGTAAGAATCTACACCAAAACAGCTGTATTTTGAGGATAACTTATTCGCTAATGATTGATAAACATCACAACCGCCCAATCCAGGATGAATCATAAAAATTTGTGTTTTTTCATGATCAACCCTTAATTCCACAATAGGATTAAACTGTTCTTGAGCTGTTGAGATTTTTCTTGCTAATTCCCGAATCGTATTGACGCTTAAAATATCAACTAAACGCATTTTGATTTTAAAGGCATCATTAATTCGGTTATTAAGCATCATAGCCAAGATACTATTACCACCTAATCGGAAGAAACTATCTTGCATACTAATTTCTTCGGCAGGAATTTTAAGAATATTGGCAAAGACTTCACATAATGTTCTTTCGAGATCATTTTCTGGCGCGACATACTCAACCTTATCGGTAAGCTCTGGTTTTGGTAGCGCTCGACGATTTAACTTACCATTTGAAGTAATTGGTAATTCAGTTAAATATATGAATGCTGACGGAACCATATATCCCGGTAAAGTTTCATTTAAATGAGCTTGTAATAATTGGCTATCAATCTCCTTATTAGCTAGATAGTAAGCAACCAAATATTTACTGCCTGAAGCCTGCTCATAAGCAATAACGACGCTATGTTTAATTCCATCATACTGGGTCAATCGAGCTTCAATCTCACCAAGTTCAATTCTGAATCCACGAATTTTAACCTGGAAGTCATTACGACCTAAATATTCAATATTACCATCAGATAAAGCACGAACAAGATCGCCGGTTTTATAAATTCGAGCATTATAATCTTGTGCTTTTTCTGCTTCCGTTTGGAACGGATTAGCAATAAAGCGCTCATTTGATAATGGAATATTATTTAGATAACCTCTAGCAACATTATCACCACCAACATATAACTCACCTATTCCGCCAATTGGTACTGGCTGTAATAATTCATTGAGAACATAAGCCGAAGTATTAGCGATAGGTTTACCGATTAATACTTGGGAAATGTTTGGATTATTACAATCATAATAAAGCACATCAATGGTTGCTTCTGTTGGTCCATAAAGGTTATGTACCTTACAATTTGGCATCAACACATGACATTTTTTTACTTCATAAAGATTAAGTGCCTCACCACTACAGAACAGATATTTTAATCCCTGAACTTTTGGAACCAAATTAGGTTGCGCTTCTAAAGTTTCCACAAATGCAACTAACATTGATGGTACAAAATGTAATACCGTGATTTGTTCAGCTTCAATCAACTCCGCAAGATAAACATTATCTTTATAAAGTTCTGAGTGAGCGAAAACAATGCAGGCGCCATACCAATTCGCCCAAAATAGCTCCCACACCGAGACATCAAAGGTATAATTCGTTTTTTGTAAAATATGATCCTTTTCAGTAATCGGATATTCGTTATTCATCCAAATAATACGGTTAACCGCACCTTGGTGTTCTAACATTACACCTTTTGGCATACCGGTTGTACCACTTGTATAAATGACATAAGCTAAGTTTTTAGGCTGTGCTAATGGCGTTGGATTAGTTGTTGGATATTTACTTAAGCAATCAATTGTTTGTAAAGACTGTAAGTTCAATGCAACTTGATCCTCAGAAACTAAAGAATTGATCTTTTCATAACTTAAGTTAGTTGTTAATACAACTTTAGCTTTCGTATCTTTTATCATATAACTGAGACGATCTTCCGGCATATTAGGATCCATTGGTACATAAGCACCACCTGCCTTTAAGATAGCCAAGATACTTACTAACATGTATTTACAACGCTCAAGACATATTGCCACCAAATCATCAGGCTGAATATTAAAGTTTTCACGCAAATAATGTGCTAGCTGATTCGCTTGCTCATTAAGCTCTTGATAAGTCAAGCGGTCATGTTCATAGACTAAAGCTAGATTATTTGGTGTTCTTAATACTTGTCTTTCAAACAATTGATGCATTGTCACATCTGTTGGATAATCGCAACGTGTCTTATTCCAATCAAAGATTACTTTTTGATACGTCGAGTTATCTATCAGATGCAGCTCTGTTAAAGCGTGTTGCTGTTGATACATCTGTGTAAACTGCTTCAAGATTGATTGATAAATCGTGATATAGTGCTCAATGGTCTGCTGCTTATAGAGTTTAGTAGCATAATTGAACAAACCTGATATTGCTGGTTTAGAATCATCAAGCATCACTGTCATATCAAACTTAGCAGCTTGATACCCTGCATTGTCATTATAATAACGTTGCAATAGAGTATCTTCTTTTCCTTCTTCACCAAATGATTGTACCCCGAACATCACTTGGAAAATAGGATGCCGCGAAATATCTTTTTCAATAGATAACGCATCAACTAAGCGCTCAAATGGTAAATCTTGATATTGTTGAGCTTGCGTAATTAATTCACTGGTCTGCAAAATAAACATTTTTAGGCTGTCGCTCGGTTCAATACATTTTCTTAATGCTAATGTATTGACAAAGAAACCGATGGTATTTTCTGTACCTTGATAATGTCTTCCTGCAATTGGCGAACCAATAACAATATCTTTTTGATTACTAAATGAACTAAGTAGTAAATAGAAACCACTAAGTAACACAGAATAAACACTAACATTGAGCTCTTTTGCTAATGAACGTATTTGTTCACTGATATCATAATCAAGTTCAAACAGAACATTTTGACCCGTATAATCAATTTGTTGTGGACGAGCATAATCAGTCGGTAAATTAAGCGGCTCAAAATTGGCCAGTTGTTCTTGCCAGAACTGTAACTGCTCAGTCAATATATCACCTTGCAAATACTCTCTTTGCCATAAAGCAAAGTCTTTATATTGTACTTCTACTGGTGGTAAATTGAGAACAACCACTTGATTACGATCACCTAAAGATAAAGCCTCATAGTATTGATACAACTGTCTGAACTCATTAATGAACAGATCAATTGACCAACCATCAAATGCAATATGGTGGATCACAATGCTCATATAAGTCTCTTGATCAAATTGGTATCGACAAATCGAAATTGGTAATTCATGAGATAACATAAATACTTTGTATACATGATTATGAATAGCTTTATCTAATTCAGATTGGCTATCACAATCATGATTTTCGATTGTCAATGGTTGCTCTTGCAAACTCATCACTTGTTGGTAGGCAACACCGTCTGTTGTGTTTTTAATTAATGAACGCAACACTTCATGGCGCTGAACAATTTCTTGTAACGCTTGCTCTACAAACAAAATATTGGTTTTTGGCAGAAGTTTGAACACTAATGGTATATTGTATGCGTTGCTACCTCCTTGATAACAATCAATAAACCACAAACGCTCCTGTGCAAAAGATAATCTTTGTTCATGCACATTAGCTACCTGATGTACGGTAATTGATTGACGTTTTTGGTGATTACCATCAATATATTTCGCTATTTCTTGAATGGTACGATAAGTAAAAATATCCCCCACACGCACATCACGCTCAAAAGTTTTGGCTATTTTACTTGACAGTTTAATAGCTAAAATACTGTTGCCACCTAATCTGAAGAAGTCATCAATCACACTTACAGAATCGATATCCATTCCCAATAGTTCAGCAATGTCGGCTACTAACTGTTGTTCTGTCACTGTGCTAGGAGCAACATAACTTTCTTGCATAACAAAGTTAGGCATTGGCAATGCTTTACGATCAATTTTACCATTAACGTTAACTGGCATTACCGTTAGATGAATAAAGGCTGATGGAATCATATACTCAGGTAATGTTTGTTCTAAGTAGCTGGTTAACTCGGCCTGATCTATGGCTGTATCAGAGACATAATAAGCAGCAAGATATTTATTACCTTGATTATTAGTCAGTGCCACAACAAGTCCTTGCTTAATTTGAGGATGACTAATTAATCGTGTTTCAATCTCACCTAATTCAATTCTGAAACCACGGACTTTAACCTGAAAATCATTACGACCAATATATTCAATATGACCATTTGGTAAATAACGAACTAGGTCCCCAGTTTTATAAATTCGAGTATTATAATTTCGCGCTTTTTCCTCACTGGTTTGGAATGGATTTGCGATAAATGACTGATTGGTCAACGTTGGGTTATTTAGGTACCCACGACCAACACCAGCACCACCGATGTATAATTCACCAATAACACCCTGAGGTACAGGACGTAAATATTCATCAAGAACATATAAAGTAACGTTATTAATGGCTTGTCCCAAGTCTGTATTTAGATCATCTTTATTATAACGATGAGCCATCGCCCAGACAGTCGTTTCACTTGGTCCATAAACATTAATTAACTTAATACCCTGCTGACAATAACGTTGTACCAATTTAGCATTAATAGCTTCACCACCAACGGTCAAAACAGGTACTGAAAGTAGTTCATCTTGATCAAGTAAAGCTGGTGGAATAAAGGCAAAATCAATATGTTGATCTTGAGTATATTTAGATAAGGCTATAAAGTCTAAACGTTTATCTTCCGACAGAATATGCAACTGATGGCCATTAAGTAAGGCGTTATATACTTCGAAAGCATGAGCATCAAAAATATAATTTGAATACCAAAGAACGTTTTTCTGATCTTGCTTATGATGACATGGCTGTAGATCTAAAATACCTTGCTGAACCGTTGCTAAATTAGCAATTCCATGATGTTCAATCATTACCCCTTTCGGTAGTCCAGTTGTACCACTTGTATAAATCACATACGCCAAATGGTGGGCTCGCGTCGAAGTGATCACATTGTGTTTATCAAACTGCGAAAGCTTGTTACTCAAAGATGGATCATCAACTGATATAACTTCCGGTTGCAGTTCAGTTTCTAGTTGGGTCAATTCTTTAGCATAATGAGCGTGGGTTATCACACCTTTTGCTTTAGTATCATTAAGAATTAATTCCACTCGTTCTTCTGGCGTGTTCGGACTGATAGGCACATAAGCAGCACCAGATTTTAATACAGCTAGAATACTTACTATCATATAGTGCGATTTATCTAAGTATAACGCAATTAAATCATCAGGTTGTACTGATAACTGTGATCGTAAATAATTTGCCAGTTCATTGGCTTGTTCATTCAGACTCTGATATGTTAATTTCGTATCTTCATAAACAACTGCAATAGAGTCAGGTGTTTTCTGAACTTGTTCTTCAAACAATTGGCTCACGAGTTTATGACGTTCAAATGGAACGATATTTCTTTGTTGATTAACGATTAATTGGTCATACTCTTGCTCAGTTAATAAATTGAGCGCATTTACCTCAATAGCTGGATTTTTAGCTAATTGTATTAAGGTTAATTCTATTCCTTTCAATACACGTTTTATAGCTGATTCATCAAATAGTTCCCCAGCATATTTGATTTTAATCGATATTTTACCTGCTGCCTCATAAACCACAATTCCGAGAGGATAATCCAGTTTTTCATGGCCGCCTTGGAACACAATTTTTAATTCATTTTCTTCTCTTTCTGATAATGGGTAATTTTCAAATACAAATAGTGAATTAAATAGACGTGTACCTGATTTTTGTAATTCAATCAGATTAATATTACTGTTATTATTCACATTATTAATGTGTGTTTGTAACATTTTGATGGTCTCAATAACGCTACCATCAGTATGCTCTAAAATTACAGGTAATGTATTAATATAAAGCCCGATAGAATTTTCTATACCATCAATAGGTAAGTTACGACCAGATACTGTCATACCCACAACGGTTGTTTTGGTATTACCAAAAATGCTTAACTGTTGATGCCAACAATATTGAACCAAAGCATTTAATGTAAACTCACTGTTTTTACACAGTGTTTTTAATTGTTCACACTGTTGTGAATTAAGTTCAATTGAAATCTCTTGTGGATTTTCAATATATTTATGTTCACCTAGGTTAACGTGATTTAGATCCGCTTTAAGTAAGCTTTCTAAATTCTCAGGTTCAAGCTCAACATTAAGGTATTGTTTCCAGAATGATGCTGTCTCATCGGTTTTACTTTGTAAATAAGATTGGGCAGCTAAATAGCTACTATCTTCATGGATAATTACCTCTTTTTGGTGTAATAAAGTTAAATAATTTTGATGCACATCATTAAGTAAGACTGGTAAACTCCAACCATCTAAAATAGCATGATGATTATTAAATAAACATCGATAATATTCATTGGAACATTTAATTAAGGAAACCCTAAACAGTTGACCTTTAGTTAAATCATAACCGACTTGTTCATCTTGTTTGATCAATTCACTCATACTGAGTTGTTGTTGCTCTTGAGTTTGATCACTAAGATCAATAAATTCCCAAGCAAAATCGGATTGTTTATCAATAATCTGTACCAGCTCTTCCACCCATGAGAAACGTAAACGCAATGAAGGGAATTTTTGCTGTGTAAGGTGCCATGCTTGTTCAAGCAAATTAATATCAAGTGAATTGTAATAATCCCATATCATTTGAATTCGATAGGCATTATCTGAATCACCTTGAGAAACAGCATGATATATAAAGCCTTGCTGTAAACTATTTGCAGGATAAATTGCCTCTATTTCTCTGTCACTTTGTAATGAATTAAGCAATGTCGAAGAGATGACACCATTAATATCAGATTGCGTTAAATAACTTCGTTCAATTAATGCTAATTGATCAATTAATTCATTAAGTTGTTGGGTAAAGGCAGTAACTAGAGCTTCACCGTGTTCGTTATTGACATATCCTGTAATAGCAAATTGTAATTGATCATCTAAAATACCACCATTAACGGATAAAAAGTCTGTCATGCGATTATTAGAAGACATTGATATACCACTATCTTCATCACTAAATCGCCATTTATTTACTTTTTCAGTACTATCAAATTGACCTAAATAGTTAAAACTTATCGCTGGTAAAGCTTGTTTGATATAACCAACCAAACAACCATAACCCACACCATGATTAGGTATTTCTCTTAATGAATCTTTAATCATGGCAACATTATTAGCAACATTATCGTTATTCACAATTAGCTTAACTGGATACATACTGGTAAACCAGCCAACAGTATTATTTATATCAATTTCATCAAATAGCGCTTCTCGCCCATGACCTTCTAATAATATATAGTGATCATTACCACTGAATACCAGTTTTAACGCTTGTGCTAGTGCTGTTAATAAAATATCGTTAATTTCTGTACCATATACCTTATTAATTTGACTAAGTAAACGAGAGGTTTGTGTCTTAGACAGCTGCATTTTAGCTTGATATAGCGTATCAACACGGTGTTGATCAAGGTGATTATGATACTGATTAATATCAGCTAATATGCTTTGCCAATACGTCGGTTCTTGCTCACTCGCAATTAGTGTTGGGTATTGTTGTTGTTTATTTACCCATTGACGATAACTACTCCCTTTATCACCTAAAATATTTGTCACATTGATATTGGCATCAACAGATGATTGTTGGCTTATATATTGGTAAATAGCTTCTAGATCATCTTTAATTATACGCCAACTCACGGCATCAATATTTAAATGATGAGCAGCGATGTGAATACGTGCAGAATTATCATCAAAACCAGTTAAATAACCAATATGACATAATATTCCTTGATCAAAAGTAAAATTACTTTGCCAATCAGTTAATAATTGGTGAATGTCATCTTGTGACCAACCTGTTACATTCTGGGTAGAAAATGGCAACATATCAGGTAGTGATTGATAAGTTGCAACTGTATGACGATAATTAACCCGTAACATATCATGATATTCAAGCAATTTTTGTACACTTAGTTTGAGTAACTCAATGTTAAGCATTGGAACCTTAAGTAAAAATGCTTGGTTCCAATGATGATGATCTGGGAATCTTCCGACTTCAACTTCTTTAAAGAACCACTGTTGAATAGGAGAAAGCTCAAGACTTCCTGATAAGATCCCTTGCTCAGTTTCAACACTGATTTTTGAATCATGTCGATTATTTATCACATGATGACTTAAAGCTTGTACTGTTCTTAAATTGAAGATATCTTTAATTGAAAGATAATAATTAAGAGCTTGTTTAATTCGGTTGGTAAGTTGAATACTACTAATACTATCCCCACCGAGTTTGAAAAAGTCATCATGAATACTGATTTCATTCGCTTGTAAACCAAGAATGTTTGCAAAGGTTTGACAGAAAATAGCTTCGGTTTCATTTGTTGGACCGACATAGTTTTTCTCATCAATGAGTTGTGGTGTCGGTAACGCTTTACGATCCAATTTACCATTCATATTCATTGGCATAGCATCAAGATGAATAAAGGCAGCTGGGATCATATATTCAGGAAGTGATTGTTGTAAATAAACAACGAGTTGTTCTTGGCTCAATGGTTGTTTAGAAACATAATAAGCTGCAATATATTTAGCACCAGCACTATTTTTTAAAGCTAGTACGGCAGCTTGATGAATCTCAGCGTGGCTGACTAAACACGTTTCAATTTCTGCAAGTTCAATTCTAAATCCACGAATTTTAACTTGGAAGTCATTACGACCAATATAATCAATATTGCCATCCGCTAAATAACGCACTAAATCGCCAGTTTTATAGATTCTCCCATTATAATTTTGAGCTTTTTCAACGACAGTCTGGAATGGATTTTGAATAAACACTTTATCTGTCAGTTCAGGTTTATTTAAATAACCTCGACCAACACCTTCACCACCAACATAAAGTTCACCAATTGCCCCCATAGGTACAGGACGACGTTGTTCATCTAGAATATAGAGTGAAGTATTTGTCAATGCTTTACCGATTGGAACACTGTAAGTGAATGGTTCTTGCGTTAAATTAGTCAAATTTGTAACGGCAAAGACAGTGGTTTCAGTTGGACCATAAGCATTAACAACATTCACATGTGGATAAAGTTGATGACACTTATTAATATGATGCGCTGATAAAGCTTCACCACCCACAAAAATGTAATTTAATAAATTTAAATTAGCAACTTCATTATCGACTAATGCATTGAAAAAAGTTGTTGTACAACAGAAATTTGTAATTTTTTTATCAGCAATTAACGCATTAAACTGATCTAAATCTAAAAATGTCTCTTTTTCAGCAATAACCAGTGGTATACCATTAAGTATCGGAGTATAGAAATCGTAAACAGAACCGTCAAATTGATAACCTGAGATACTTAATAAACGATCGTTAGGATTAATTTTGACATAATTAGCATTAACAATAAAGTTGTTAAGATTCTGATGCTCTATAAGCGTTCCTTTTGGATTCCCTGTTGTTCCACTTGTATAGATAACATAAGCTAAATCATGTGGATTCGCTTTAATCAAAAGATTATCTTTTGCATAATTTTGTAAATTATCATGAAAATCAGCTTGATCAACAGCCAATATTGATAAATTAGGCGCTAAACCAGTTAATTTATCACAATGATTTTTAGTCGTAAGAACGGCTTTGACTTTTGCATCTTGCATAATGAACTGATTACGTGGATCTGGAGCATTTGGATCCAATGGAACATAAGCCCCACCTGCTTTCAAAATGGCTAAGAAGCAGATCAGGATATATTGAGAACGATCAAGATAAAGACCAATCAAATCATTAGGTTTTATATCAAAGTGTTCTTGCAGATAACGTGCCAACTGATTAGCTTGCTCATTTATTTGTTGATAAGATAATTCAGTATCTTGGAAAATTACTGCAATATTATTAGGTACTTGATTAACTTTTTCCTCAAATAATTCCGCAACAGATTTATTTCTTGCATAAGGTTGAAACGGTTTATTTTTTTCAAAAACCAATTGATTGAAAGTAGCCGCATCCACTAAACGCATTTCTGTCAATGGTTTTTCTGACTCACACATTTGAGAAAACTGCTCTAAAATAGTTTGATAAATGGTGATGTAATGCTCAATTGTTTCTTTACGATACAGTTTGCAAGCATAATTAAATAAGCCTGTGATAACTGATTTAGAGTCATCAAGCATTACTGTCATATCAAACTTAGCTGATTGATAATTAACAATTTCACTTTGGTATAAAGATAATAATTCTTCTGTTTTACCATTTCGTATCGCTGCCCCGAATGACTGTACGCCAAACATTACTTGGAATATTGGATGACGAGAAGAATCTTTTTCAATCGCTAATGCATCAACTAATCGTTCAAATGGCAAATCTTGATATTGTTGAGCTTGGGTTACTAGCTCACTTGTCTGTAATATAAATGATTTTAAACTATCTTTAGGCTCAATACATTTGCGTAATGCTAAAGTATTAACAAAAAAGCCGATGGTATTTTCAATGCCTGAATAATTTCTACCAGCAATCGGTGAACCAACAACCACATCTTTTTGATTACTAAAGGTGCCTAATAATAAATAAAAGCCACTCAATAATACCGAATAAACACTCACATTAAGCTCATTGGCAAGTGAACGGATTTGTTGACTTAATTGCTCGTTCAGTTCAAAAGTAACATCATGACCACTGTAATCAATCTCCCTTGGACGCGAATAATCGGTAGGCAAATTAAGTTGTTCAAAATCTTCTAATTGCCCTTTCCAGAAATTCAATTGATTATTTAAAAAATCACCTTGTAATAGATTACGTTGCCATAAAGCAAAGTCTTTATATTGCACTTCAACGGCTGGTAAACGTAATGTTTCTGCGTACTGACTATCTCCTTGAGATAAGGCCGTAACGTAATGATAAAGATTGACTAATTCATCTAAAAAGATATCAGTTGACCAACCATCAAATGCAATATGATGAATGACAATACTTAAATAATTATCACCGGCAAATTGATAACAACAAACAGAAATTGGTAATTCTTCGGATAAAATAAAGGTTTTATGTAGATCATCATAAATTGCAGCTTCAAGCTCAGCTTTGTTTGAACAATTTTGTTTATTGATCTTCCAAGAGAACTGTTGTAAATCAATAACTTGTTGATATCCAATTCCCTGAGCATTGGTTTTAATTAGTGAACGTAAAACTTCATGTCGATCAATAATTGCATGTATTGCTTTTTCAAGTATATTAATATCTGTGTTGCTTTTAAGCTTGAATACCAATGGAACATTATAAGCATTACTGCCACCTTCATAAGAATCAATAAACCACAGACGTTCTTGAGCAAAGGATAATAATTGTTGCTCAATATGCTCAACTGGCATCACACTTATTGATTGTCTTCTTTCTTGATTTTTATCAATAAATTGAGCTATTTTTTGCGCAGTACGGAAAGTGAAAATATCAGCAACTCGAATAGATCGGTCAAATTCTCGAGTTAACTTACTTGACAATTTAATAGCCAAAATACTATTGCCGCCCAAACGGAAAAAATCATCAGTAACACTGATAGCACTCGCTTCAAATCCTAATAAACTGGCGATAGACTCTACAATCGAATGCTCAATGGTTGAACTAGGTGCAACATAGCTACTTTGGGTTAGTAACACTGGTTTTGGTAATGCTCTTTGATCAATTTTACCATTGATAGTTACAGGCATAACCAGTAGATGTATAAATGTTGAAGGTACCATATATTCAGGTATCACATTCAATAAATACGCTGCCAATTCTGCTGAGTCAAGTTCATTATCAGCGACATAATATGCAGCTAAATATTTATAACCGCTTTGATTATTTAAAGCTAACACTGTCGCTTGTTTAATCTGTGGATGCATCATTAAATGAGTTTCGATCTCACCAAGCTCTATACGGAAACCACGAATTTTTACTTGAAAGTCATTACGACCAATATATTCAATGTTGCCATCTGGTAAGAAACGGACTAAATCACCTGTTTTATAGATACGGTCATTGTAATTTTGCTTTCGTTCATCTTCGGTTTGAAATGGATTCTTAATGAACACTTTATTTGTCATTTCAACATTGTTCAGATAACCACGACCAACACCTGCGCCACCAATATAAAGTTCTCCAATACAGCCAATAGGAACTGGGCGACGTTGTGGATTTAAAACATATACCGATGTATTTGGTAATGGTACGCCGATAGGTACATTGTTAGTGAATGATGTTTGACTTTGGTTCGTTAAATAAGTTGTAGCAAGCGTAGTCGTTTCTGTTGGACCATAGGCATTCACGAGTTTTACATTTGGATACAATTTAAGAAATTTATTGACGTGAACAGCTGATAAGGCTTCTCCTCCAGCTAGAATATAACGCAATTTTGCTAAATTAGGTAATTGAGCATCAACTAACGTATTGAAAAATGTAGATATAGCAAGGAAATTGGTAATGTGATGTTGCTCAATTAATTGATTAAATTTATCTAAATCTAAGAGATTTTCTTTAGCAGTAATAACTACTCCAGCGCCATTCAGTAAAGCACTGAATATTTCATAAATTGATGCATCAAAATGATATCCTGCGATACATACTATGCGATCTGTCTCGTCAACTTCAACATAATTAGCTCCAATAATTAAGCGATTAACGTTATGTTGCTCAATTAAAGTTCCTTTCGGATTACCGGTTGTTCCACTGGTATAAATGACATAAGCTAAATCATTTGGTTTAGTTTCAATAATAGTATTATCTGTTGAATAATTTTGTAAGGTTGTAATAAAAGAAGAATCATCAACCGGAACACTTTCCACCGTTGGCATTAATACATTCAATTTATCAACGTAATGAGAATGTGTTATCACTGCACGAATATTTGCATCTTCTAAAATATATTTGTTGCGCTCTGAAGGTGCTGTTGGATCTATTGGAACATAAGCTGCTCCTGATTTAAGCACAGCTAAAATAGCAACAATAATTTGTTCTGTACGATCTAAGTAAAGTCCAACTAAATCATTCGGTTTGATCGAAAAATGCTCTTGAAGATAATGAGCAAATTGATTTGCTTTGGAATTTAATTCAGCGTAAGACATTTCAATGTTTTCAAAAAGCACAGCAGCATTGTTTGGTGTTTTTTGACATTGTTCTTCAAATAATTGAGCAATGATTTTATCACTTTGATACGGTTGTTGAGTCTGATTTATATCATGAATTAAAACTTTTAAGTCATCTTCATTAAGAAACTCAATGTCATTTATTGAAATATCGGCTTGATCATTGCTTAAATAGTCAAGTAACTTTATAAACAGTCTTTGATAGAATTTCACAAGTTGTTCTACCAGTTGTTTATCTAATTGTTGTTCACTAAATTTAACGCGATAATTAATCTGGTTATTATATTCTTCTTGTTCAAATACTAATTTATTTGATAAATCTATCTGAAATTCATGATTAACGGCTCCATCAATCATTCCATTAAGATTCATTTTATGGTCACGAAGGAATGTTTGCACAAATGCCACATCAAGAACATTAGCATTTTCAGCAAACTGCATAATATCGTAAATAGGTAAGTATTTTGCGCCTGTCTGTTTCACCTTTTTATAATGAACCAAAATATTTTGTATAACAGATTCTAAAGTTGAATCCTCTTCAAAATGGTAAACAACAGGTAATGTATTAATGTGAGCGCCATATATTAATTCTTTACCTTCATTAAACGCTATTGGGTAAACAAGAGGAATTGCACTTTGAGATGTCATTTTATTTAACAACAAAGCCATTACCAATTGACCGAATAAATATGGTGTTATTTTATGTTTACGTCGTATTGCTTTAATTTGATTATAAATATTTTCATCATAGCTAAAAGTAAATTCACTTATATAAGGCTTAAACGAATTTGATTGCTTTGGTTTTTCGGTTGATAACTTTAAGAAAGTTAAGTCGATATTTTTTACATCTTGTAACTCTTCTTTCCAGAAATCTTCCATCTGCTGTCTTTGTGCGTTTAAAATTTCATGATAAGAATCGTTTAATTTTTGATGCATTTGAGCTTGAACCTCATATGACGGTAGCTCATAAGGTATATCGTTATAGTATTGACCAAGTTTGTCCCAAAACTCTTGAGTACTTACACCATCAACTAAAATATGATGAAAGACTAAAATAATTCGATATTGTTGATGACCAACTTGAATTATATGAAGTCTGGCAGGAATATCCTTCTCTAAATCAAAGGGCTCAGCAACAATTTTACTGATATCTTCATTACTTAAAGGTTTATCGTGATAAACGATTACTGTCTTTAAATTTTCTTCTGTAATTGATTCTCTTTTTTGCCAAAAAATACCATCGTCCTGATTTACAACGTAACTCTTAAAAACAAAATGCTCATTAATAATTTTTTTAAAACTTTCGGAAAATTTTCTAAGATTAAGTTCTCCAGAGATTATATTATCAGAAACGATGTTGTAATCGCTCCTTGATGGGTTTGCTAGCCATTCGTAATAAAAAATTGATTGATAGGGCGTAAGTTTTATTTTTTTCATCTTTTTTGCCTATAAAAAATAGAATTAATTTTATAAATTTATAATCATTTTTGTACTGCTCCTTTTTGTACTACAAAAAAGCTTTCAAATCCTTTATGAAAACTTAGTAATTAACGTCATTAATTGATTCGTTCTTTACAAACGACAATATTATATAGATTATCTGTTCATGTAAACTGTTTAAATAAAAACTGCATTAACTTTATGTTTTTTTTAACATTTTAACGGTTAAATTGTATACAAAGTAAGTTTTCCGGCAGGTCATAAAAATGAGGGTTTTTAAGCAGAAATATTTTTTTTTATTTATAATCAATATGTTAAAAAAAATTATAAACGTTAACAAAACTTTAATTTTTTTTACAAAATTTTTTTAGTAGTTAAATTACGGTGACTTTGGTTAGTTTTTGGTCAAATTACATAGAGAGGGGGAATCAAATTTAAGGATTACCCTATAAATTAATGTTTGGTATTTAATTGTTAATTTTTCTTAACATTCAGTAAAATTATAGCAATACGAAATTTTTATCGTCAAGATTATACAGTTTTTAATCTTAAAAATAATGTAAACTGATTTTATTAATTTGCTAAAAAAACACCTAGAAGATTTAATTACTTAATAATTAAATAAAAAAATCTCTAGGCGTTTATAAACTTGCTAATCTAATTTGAATTTAGGGATTATTCCTCTTTCGCAATCTTATCAAGTGCTAATGGTAAAAATTTATCTAATTGATTTTCAACTTTAATATAAGCAGCCATTGGCATTTTATAAGGATCAGATAGATCTTCATTTTTACCTGTAGCAAATTCAGATAATGTAAAGACTTTGCCTTCAGATTCTGGAAATTTATCTAAAATTTTATCTTTATGGTTTTGTGTCATTGTTAATAAATAATCTGATGAATCAATATCTTCTTTGACTAGTTGAGTCGCTTTATGAGAGGAAATATCAATGTTTCTATTTTTTAATACTTTGACACTGCCTTCTTCAGGGGTGATCTCATTAGGATCAACATTTACACCACGTGATTCAACTATGATATTTAAATGATGTTTTTTTACATAATCTTTAGCTAATGCTTCTGCCATTGGGCTACGACCAGTGTTTCCTGTACAAACAAACATAACCACCCGATCAAGCGAAAAACAAGAAGCACTAAACAATGCCAATATAATTAAAAAATACTTTTTCAAATTAAACATAAAATTGCCTTTATAATTAATTAAATATTAATTTTTTATGATATCAAAGATGGATATAAATTTTAATTAAATTTACTTTAAAGTTCTAAATTAAAAAGAATTATCCTTCTATTTGGTTATTTAACTATCACACAATCTTTAAATAGGTTAATAAACATGCATCTTTCTAATAATTTTATTTTTTATAAATCTCTTTAAATAACCGTATTGTATAACCTATATGTATAACAGTGTTCAGCAATTGATGTTTAATGACACTGTTAGCATGAATCTATTGTTAAAATTTCTATGTGTCTTTTTCAATAAGTAAATTATTTCATGTTCTTTATTTTCAATATTATTTACATCAAATTGTTATCAGGACATACATACCACATCTTTTTCTTAATTTGACTACAATTTATATTCTAATACCTATAAATTCAAAATTATTAAAACTCATCATCAGTATAAATACGACTCTAATATCTTTCGGTTTTTATCATACCTATATATAAATTTCCCTAATAATCAACCAAACTTATTATCTAAATATAATCCTATCAATCTTAAATCATTAAGAGTTATTTCATTATTTCAAGATTTATCATTTTCTGAGCGTTTATATACGCTGCCATACAGCGATATGATATGTTGTCAGTTTAGGAATGCCTTTCAGTTTGGATATTTGTTAACACTGATTGAAAAGCTGTTTTCGATGTATTAATAATTATTTTAGAGGAAATTGATTCCTAATCGTTATCAAAATACAACTTAATCAGCCTGAGTTTATAAGCATTTTTTATCAGGTATAGTTAAAGAAATAATTGGACACTTACCAATTATCAATGTCTCTAGAAGAACATTAATCTTATAATTGAATCAAAATTTGACTAAACCAGTTGTAGCAAAACTCACATACTAAACAACACAATCGATAATCTTAAAGACCTTATACTGTGATTTTAATGCCTTTAATTTGATTTCTTTTAATGAAGCCCCACCTTTAAATACTAATTAAATTTTAGATGGTAGAAACATTACATTTACTATATATTAATAATTTTACTGTCATTTTTTACAAAAAAATATAAAGATTCACGACAAGAGAATAGATATTTAAAAACAGAAATCCAGTTACATCGTTATGGATAACTGGATTTTTTAATATTACACCTAATAGAAGTATTTTTTACTCCCATTCAATGGTTGCAGGCGGTTTTCCACTTATATCATATACAACTCGTGATATTCCATTGACTTCATTAATAATACGGTTTGATACTCTACCTAAAAAGTCATAAGGAAGATGAGCCCAGTGAGCGGTCATGAAGTCGATAGTTTCAACTGCACGTAATGAGACAACCCAATCATATTTTCGCCCATCTCCCATTACTCCTACCGAGCGTACTGGTAAAAATATGGTAAATGCTTGACTAACTTTGTGGTATAGGTCAGCTTTATAAAGTTCTTCGATAAAAATAGCATCGGCTTGTCGTAGTAAATCACAATACTCTTTTTTCACTTCACCAAGAACACGCACCCCTAAACCTGGTCCAGGGAATGGATGACGGTAAAGCATATCGTAAGGCAAACCGAGTTCTAAACCAACTTTACGTACTTCATCTTTGAATAATTCTCTTAATGGTTCAACTAGCCCCATTTTCATATCTTCAGGTAAACCACCAACATTATGATGAGATTTAATCACGTGGGCTTTACCTGTATCAGCAGCAGCTGATTCAATGACATCTGGATAGATGGTGCCTTGAGCAAGCCATTTGACATCTTTTAATTTTGCCGCCTCTTCATCAAAAACAGCGACAAATTCACGACCAATGATTTTACGTTTAGCTTCAGGATCAACCTCTCCTTTTAATGCGGCCATAAATCGATCTTCGGCATTAATTGCAATAATATTTAAACCAAATTTATCACCAAACATGTCCATGACTTGCTTTGCTTCATTTAAACGTAATAACCCATGATCAACAAAGACGCAAGTTAGCTGGTCACCAATTGCTTGATGTAATAATAATGCAGTAACCGAAGAATCAACACCACCAGATAAACCTAGTAATACTTTATCTTTACCAACTTTTTCTTTTATACGGGTAATTGCATCAGTAATAATAGAAGATGGTGTCCATAGTCTTTCACACTGACAAATATCAATAACAAAACGCGTTAATAACTCTAATCCTTTAACCGTATGCGTTACCTCAGGATGGAACTGTACACCATAAAACTGTTTTTCATCGTTGGCCATAATAGCGAATGGACAAGTTTCTGTTTGCCCAATTAGGGTGAATGTGTCAGGTAATGAAGTAACTTTATCACCATGACTCATCCAGACATCCAGTTGCTCAATACCAGCATCATTGGTGCTATCTAAAATACCTTCTGTTAATTTTGATTTTGCAAGAATATCAACTTTAGCATAACCAAATTCTCGTTGATTAGATGCAGTAACTTGTCCGCCCTTACCTACTTGAATTGCCATAGTTTGCATACCATAGCAGATACCTAACACGGGAACGCCTGCGTTAAACACATATTCTGGAGCTCTAGGGCTATTTTGATCGGTAGTACTTTCAGGACCACCAGATAGAATGATGCCTTTAGGATTAAATTGTTTGATTTTTTCTTCCGAAACATCCCACGGCCAAAGTTCACAATACACACCAATTTCACGCACTCTTCGAGCAATTAATTGCGTTACTTGTGAACCAAAATCTAAAATCAATATACGCTGTTGGTGGATGTCTTTATTCATCAATTTTAATTCCTAAAATATAAGCCAATATAAAAATTGGTTGGTATTGTACCATCTAATCATTAACCTTAAATAGCATGTCGGCATTTTTTTACGTAATAAATATTTGTAAAAAGATACTTAACATGGCTAGGAAATAAAGCAATAAATTAAATATCGCGTTGAATTATTATTTTTTAGCAGTAGTATAAAATTTATAAAAGGATAATAGGAGCTGATGTTTCTAAAACTGCACTTTCAATAAAATTTCGATATTAAAGCTTTGTATTTTCAAATCCTATGACAGCGTTTAATACTTTTACTTCATATCATAAAAGTTCAAGATAAAAGATTGGATCAATAATTATGATTAAGTTTTGATTAGAAGTGTACATAATCTTTAACTCTGATAATATTAATTTAAAATCAATTTATTCAACAAAAGTAAGCATCATTTTCAAGCAGGAAATTAAAATTACTAACATAAACCGTGCTTGTTGAATCATTAAAATGAATTAAATGAGCAACCAAAATATGAAACTAATTAATAAATGAATGAATGAAATAGAATACGCTGATAACTAAAAATAAATTAATCTAAATTAATTATTCTTAAATAATTAAAGAAGTTGGAGTGAACAAAATCTACAAATAATATACAATAAACACTCTTTTAATTATTTTGTTTCTTATAAATGAAAAGGTGTTATAAATAATTAGAAATGAGAGGTTATTAACTAACCTCTCACAAATTGAAACATTAATATAAACTATTTACCAGCGTTCTGTTCTTGTGCTGATTGAATAGCTGTTAATGCAATAGTATACACGATATCGTCAACTAACGCACCACGAGACAAGTCATTAACAGGTTTGCGCATACCTTGTAACATTGGACCAATAGATACAAGATCAGCAGAACGCTGTACTGCTTTGTATGTAGTATTCCCCGTATTTAAATCAGGGAAGATAAATACAGTTGCTTTACCCGCTACTTGTGAATTTGGAGCTTTAGATTTAGCCACATCTGGCATTACTGCCGCATCATACTGTAATGGACCGTCAATCATAAGATCTGGGCGTTTTTCTTGAGCAATACGAGTTGCTTCCTTCACTTTCTCAACATCAGCTCCTTGACCTGAACTACCTGTTGAATACGAAATCATCGCTACACGTGGTTCGATACCAAAAGCAATTGCTGTATCTGCTGATTGAATAGCAATTTCAGCAAGTTCTTGTGCATTAGGATCTGGATTTATTGCACAGTCACCATAGATATAAACTTGGTCTGGCATTAACATAAAGAAAACAGATGATACAAGTGAACTACCTGGCGCAGTCTTAATTAATTGTAATGGTGGGCGAATAGTATTAGCTGTCGTATGAACTGCACCTGATACAAGACCATCTACTTCGTTCGCTTCAAGCATCATTGTACCAAGTACGACATTGTCGGCTAATTGTTCACGCGCAATAACTTCGGTCATACCTTTATTTTTACGCAATTCAACTAAACGTGGTACATATTTTTCACGAATTGTATCTGGATCAACGATTTCAACCCCAGCATCTAATGTAACACCTTGAGATGCTGCCACTTTACGAACTTCATCAGGATTACCAATAAGTACACATTTTGCAATATTTCGCTCTGCACAAATTGCAGCAGCTTTAATTGTTCTTGGCTCATCACCCTCTGGTAAAACCACCACTTTTTTTGCATTACGTGCAAGTTCTGTTAATTGATATCTGAATGCTGGTGGTGATAGTCGACGAGCTGAATTCACTACTTCATTTAATGATTTAACCCAGTTAGAATCAATATGATCAGCCACAAAGTTTTGTGTGTTTTCCATACGTTCCTTATCATCAACCGGAATTTCTAAATTAAATTGTTGCAAGTTGATTGAAGTTTGGAATGTATTAGTTTGAACGGTAAACACTGGTAAACCAGTATCAAATGCTGGTTGACATAATTTATAGACTTTTTCATCTATTTCATAACCACCCGTTAATAACACCCCACCGATTGATACGCCATTCATCGCAGCTAAACCAATAGTTACAAGTACATCTGAGCGGTCAGCAGAAGTCACTAATAACGCATTAGGTTGTAGATGACTAATAATATTAGGTACACTTCTAGAACAGAAAGAAATGTGTTTAATACGACGATTTTTAATACCGCCTTCATTGATAATTTTGGCATCAAAATGTTTGGCAATATCAATAGCACGACAAGCACTTAGATCCATATTCCAAGGAATACAACCAAGTACAGGAAGTGGACTAAATTCGTTTAAATCTTTAATCGTGATTTTTTTATCGTCAAATTTTGGAGTATGATAAATTTCTGCAACATCTGGGCGAGCGAGCGATTGCTCTTCAACTGGCGCATTAACTTTATTGACAATTACGCCAACAATTTTTTCATTTTTAATACCACCAAAATTAGAGCGTGCAATTTCAATACGTTCTTTTAATTGTTCAGGTGTGTCTTTACCCATATTGACAACAAATATAATTTCAGCACCAAGAGTTTTAGCGATGTTATTATTTAATTCATTGGCAAAAGGATAATCAGAAGTTGGCACAATACCTTCAACTAATACAACGTCAGCACCTTTGGTATTTTCAGCATATAGGGCAACGATTTCTTCCATTAGCACATCTTGTTGATTTAAACCTAATAAGTTTTCAACATGGCTCATTTTAAGTGGTTTTAAAACTGGAATTGATGTGTTATTACTAACCAATGTGGTGGTATTATCAGGGGCATCACCGCCCGCTCTTGGCTGGGCAACTGGTTTAAAAACGTTTAAGTTAATACCTTGACGCTCCATAGCTCGAATAACACCAAGACTCACACCTGTTAACCCTACATTGGTTCCGGTTGGGATTAGCATAATAGTACGAGACATAATTGATTTCCTCTTAAATTCTTTATTATGTAAAAACAAACCGCCATTTCGGCGGTTCTAAACGTTTATTAAGCAGTTAGACGCGCAGCATCCTGAGCAATAACAAGTTCTTCATTGGTTGGAATCACCATTGCAACGGCAGAGCCGTCTTTAGTAATTGTACCGCCATGACCAAAACGTGCAGCAAGATTACGTTCTTGATCCAGTTCAAAACCAAGAAGACTTAATTTTTGTAATGCCATACGACGAACTTCTTCAGAATTTTCACCAATACCACCAGTAAATACGATTGCATCTAAACGACCGTCTAAAAGCATTGCATAACCACCAATGTATTTAACTAAACGGTGAACAAAGACATCTAAAGCATTTTTTGCATTTTCATCACTATCATAGTTATCAGTTACATAACGACAATCACTACTTACACCAGTTAATCCTAGTAAACCAGATTTTTTATTTAAAAGATTATTTATATCAGCAACGGACATATTTAAGTTATCGTGTAAGAAGAACATGATAGCAGGATCGATATCACCACTACGTGTACCCATTACTAAACCTTCAAGTGGAGTTAAGCCCATTGAAGTATCAACACATTTACCGTTTTTAACAGCAGTAATTGATGCACCATTACCTAAATGACAAGTAATTACATTTGTTTCTTCTACTGGTTTATTTAATAATTTTGCAGCTTCACGGCTAACGTAATAATGGCTCGTACCATGTGCACCATAACGACGAATACCATGTTTAGTATAAAGTTCGTTAGGAATAGCATACAAATAAGCTTCTTTTGGCATAGTTGTATGGAATGCAGTATCAAAAACAGCCACATTCTTATTTTTTAAATGAGGAAATTCAGCAAAAGCTTCGCGAATACCGATTAAATGTGCAGGATTATGTAAAGGTGCAAATGCTGCTGCTTCTTCAATGCCTTTTAATACTGAATCATCGATTACGACAGATTGAGTATATTTTTCACCACCGTGAACAATACGGTGTCCAATAGATTTAATACTATCTAATAATTCTGGTTTTTGAGGGAAGATGCTATTAACAATAAATCTAATTGCTTCACTATGAGCGGCTCCAGCACCTAAAGAAGCTTCGTTCTTAACACCATCAAGTTTCCACTTAATACGTGCATCAGGAAGATTAAAACATTCAGCTAACCCAGATAAAAATTCATCACCATTTTCAGGGTTAATAATGGCAAATTTTAATGAAGAACTTCCGCAATTAAGAACAAGAGCGTTATTACTTGATGACATAGTAATTCCTATAAATTGAATAAAAAGATATATACCAATCAAAATTGGTAACTCAACACATGATTTTAAATATCGATGTGATTACGTTAAGGTGACTTCTGATATCTTGCTTTTTGAGATAAAATAGAGAGAGTCCCCAATTTGAATGGCATTATTTTAAGACAATAAGAAGTGAATGTCGAGGAATCCCAACAAGATGAATTTAGTTAATACATTTAAGGCTGGACAAAGGTATATGAAGCTTTGTCCTACAGATCAACAATTGATGCATTCATTTCCTGAATTAAAAATCATTAACCACATAAAAACCCTAACAAAATATCTGCCACCTATCATTGTCGGTCTAATTGTTTGGCAATATTATACGCCTGCGCAGCTTGCAGTAACAATTTTAACAATTTTATTTGTCTTGAGCTTACCTTTACAAGGTATATTTTGGTTAGGTCGACGTTCACAATCACCTTTACCTCTTAATTTAGTTGATTGCTATAATCGAATCAAGTTACAACTCATCGAGAAACAAGCATTAGATGTAAATACAAACAAAAATGAAAAATTAACTTTTGAGGCATTCATGCAACTTATCAACTTATCAAAAATTCACTTAGGTAATTATTTTGGGCAAGATGATGATACATCTAACGATTAAAGAAGATTTATTCATGCAAAAATTTTTGGGAAAATTAAAAAGTCAAATCAATGCACTACAACAGGAGATAAATTTATCTGATCAACAGCCTTTTCAAGAACGTTATTTTGATCAGCATTTGTTTAATACAAGCAAAATTGAATCCAATAACCAATTCTATCTTGATAAAATTAAACTCACATATCAAGCTATTTGTGATGCGGCACTCTCCCAGAAATTCTCGCAAATTGAGTTTTTGTCGGAAAAACTTATTGATCAAATCAGTGCCCTTACCCGTGAACTTGCTACAGGATATCTACGTCAACAGCGAACAAATTGTATTATTCAAGAAACACTTGCAGAAAAACACTCAAGACATTTGGATTATCTAAGACGATTACAAGATATGAAATATGAATTTGAACTATCATCAGAATCAATTAATCATATTAAAGTTGCAACATTGGATAATCGAATCTATCGCTGTGAACAAGCAATAAAAAAAATTGAATTAGAAATAGAAAACGATAGCCTAGATTGAATTATAGTATTTGCTTACAACAGAATTAAAATCTTATATTATTTATTTTAAGAATGAATATTTTTAAATCATGGATGTTAAACGCATTGATGCTAAATAACCTTATCTTTCATAATACAAAAACATAGCAATATAAATTTCAAAATCCCAATTATCAATTTACCATTTGATATTGATTTAATAATAAAGGTTTTAATTATTATTAATTTTCTCACCTAGCTGTTCAGTTTTTATATATAATCAGACAGATATTTCAGAGTTTGTTAAATTGTTAATGTGCGGTTTTCCGTATGGATTTACTCCATTAGTTGGAAAAGTTTTCCTCACAGTCTAATATTAATGTGTAGCTCAATCTGCCTAATTATTGTTTACATTCTTCTTTTATATCTCACTATTGAATATTTGTTTTGATGAATATCTGGATACTTTATTTATGCTTTCTTCAATATCAATCATAGAGATATATTATTATATGTCTATTAAACTCCTTTAATTGGATGATGTCTGTTAATCAATATGTTTAAAGGCATTTCATTTTTAATGACATAATACGATTCTTATATCAAAAAAGAATATTGTTACAATTATTATTTATTATCATCTTTTTAAGTTATCTTTATAATGTCATTATCGTCAGCGATTATTAAGGCGCTATTCCCTTTAAATTTTGTATAAGGACTATTTAATGAGTAAAATATTTGATGATAATTCCCAAACTATCGGTCACACGCCTCTAGTTCGTTTAAAGCATTTTGGTAATGGAAATATTTTAGCCAAAGTAGAATCGCGCAATCCCAGTTTTAGCGTTAAATGTCGTATTGCATCGAATATGATTTGGGATGCAGAAAAACGCGGATTATTAACATCGGACGTCGAATTAATCGAGCCAACTAGTGGTAATACAGGTATCGCTCTTGCAACTGTTGCTGCTGCACGAGGCTATAAATTGACTCTAACCATGCCAGAAAGCATGAGTATAGAACGTCGTAAACTACTTAAAGCTTTAGGCGCTAATTTAATATTGACCGAAGCGGTAAAAGGTATGAAAGGTGCGATTGAAAAAGCCGAAGAGATTGTAGCAAGCAATCCTAAGAAAAATATTATGTTACAACAATTTAGCAATCCTGCTAATTCAGAAATTCATGAAAAAACCACAGGACCTGAAATTTGGAATGATACAGATGGTCAAGTAGATATTTTTATTGCTGGTGTCGGTACTGGTGGTACTTTTACTGGTACGGTTCGTTATATCAAAAAAAACCAAGGCAAAAACATAATAGCTGTTGCTGTTGAACCAACTACCTCTCCAGTTATTAGCCAAGCGCTAGCGGGCGAACCAATTAAACCAGGACCACACAACATTCAGGGTATCGGTGCAGGATTTATTCCAGAAAACTTAGATTTAAGTCTGGTTGATTTGGTTGAAAAAGTCACTACCGAACAAGCCATTGAAACAGCTCGTGAATTAATGGAAAAAGAAGGTATATTAGCAGGTATATCATCTGGTGCTGCTGTTTACGCGGCTGATCGTTTAGCAAAATTACCTGAATATGCGAATAAAACCATTGTAGTAATCTTACCCTCTTCAGGTGAACGCTACCTGAGTACCGATTTATTTAGTGGTATTTTTACTGAAAAAGAACTCGGTTAAACCAAATCTTCTAACAAAAAGCACGACCTAATTTAAATCGTGCTTTTTTAAACCTTCTTATTAAGTGGAAAAATAATTATTCATTTTGAATGATACCAAAATGCCGATAAGCATGTGGTGTCGCAATTCTCCCTCTTGGTGTCCTTTGAATATAACCTTGTTGAATCAAAAACGGTTCGAGTACATCTTCAATCGTTTCACGCTCTTCACCTATAGCTGCAGCAATATTATCAAGACCTACCGGCCCACCCAGAAATTTTTCAATAATAGTGAGCAATAACTTTCGGTCCATATAATCAAAACCTTGATTATCTACATCCAACATATCAAGTGCCTGAGCAGCAATTTTTTGATCGATAATACCTTTTGATTTTACATCAGCATAATCACGCACGCGGCGCAATAAGCGATTAGCAATTCTTGGTGTACCACGTGAACGTTTAGCAATTAAATGTGCCCCTTCGTCAGATAAATCCATCCCTAAAAATTTGGCACTTCGACCGACAATATATTCCAAATCTTCAACCCGATAAAATTCCAGGCGCTGTACAATACCAAAACGATCACGTAGCGGCGATGTGAGTGACCCAGCTCGTGTTGTAGCCCCAATTAATGTAAAAGGTGGAAGATCGATCTTAATTGAACGTGCTGCTGGTCCCTCGCCAATCATAATATCCAACTGATAATCTTCCATCGCTGGATATAAAATCTCTTCTACTACAGGTGAAAGACGATGGATTTCATCAATAAATAGTACATCGTTAGGTTCTAAATTGGTTAGCATTGCCGCTAAATCACCTGCTTTTTCTAAAACAGGACCAGAAGTAGTACGCAAATTAACGTCCATTTCATTAGCAACAATATTTGCTAAAGTAGTTTTACCAAGGCCGGGAGGACCAAAAATCAATACATGATCAAGCGCATCACTACGCTGCTTAGCAGCTTGAATAAAAATTTTCATCTGTTCACAAACTTGCGGTTGACCAATGTATTCGTCCAAACATTTAGGACGAATAGCACGATCAAGTGATTCTTCTTCCTTTTGCGCTTGTGGGGCAATCAAACGATCCGCTTCAATCATACTGAATCCCTATTTATAATGCTGCTTTCAAAGCTTCGCGAATGAGTGTTTCACAGTCCATATTAGGCTCTATAACTTTATTGATAATACGACTGGCTTCTTGTGGTTTATAACCTAATGCAATAAGTGCTGACACTGCTTCGCTTTCAATTTGATTGGATGATTTATTAACACTATTCGTTTCAATCATAGTGCTCATTGGTGACAGTTCTTTAGAAAAACGTTTAAGACGATCTTTCATTTCGACAATCAAACGTTCAGCTGTTTTGTTCCCGACCCCAGGCAACTTCACTAAAGTCTTAATTTCTCCCTGCTCCACCGCATTGATAAATTGTTGAGCTGACATACCAGATAAAATCGCTAATGCCAATTTTGGACCAACACCATTAACTTTAATTAACTCACGAAATAGTTCTCGCTCTTGTTCTTGATTAAAACCATACAATACTTGAGCATCTTCACGTACGGCAAAATGGGTTAATACAATAACCTCTTGACCATTTTCCGGTAATTCATAAAAACAGGTCATTGGCATAAAAACCTCGTAACCGACTCCACGAACTTCAATTAACACTTTAGGAGGTTGCTTTTCAATAATGGTTCCACGTAGACGACCTATCACAATTTATCCTTAATAATCCGATGTTAGTTACACAAGTTATAGCTAAAAAACACAATATTTGATAATTTTTATTGTTTGAAAATTAGGTTCAATTTGCAAAGCAATGGTAGCAAAAATTTGAATTCTTTATCAGTTAGTTTACCTGATAGAAAAAAATTAATAAAGAAAAACTGTATAAATAGACAGGCAAATGGTTTTTAAATCCTTTAATTAACATTGAAATAGATGATTTATATTAGATATTTATATACATAATACTGGTAAATATCGCCAAATGTATTTATAGTATTGACTATCAATTAAGCAGTTGAGTTATTTATTTTTTTAGAACACCTCAAGCTATTAAGGAGCCTTATACGTGATTAGTCAAATCAAAAACCTGTATCCGGATAAAAATAATGAAGACAGCTATTATGGATTTATAAGAGCATTAGATGAAAAAAATGATTATTATTTTACAAAAAAAGATTTAAGTAATTTAAACATTGATGAATTGAAAATAGGCTCTCGAGTTACTTTTACAGCTAATGAAAAAGACTCAGGAATAAGATTCGCCACGAACATTAAACTTTTAAATAATCAAGAAACAAAAAATAATGAGCAGAATTTGTCTGATGATAATTCATTGGAGAATAATATTGATGCTAAATCTTATAAAACTCGTTTAATTGATTCTGTGCTACAAATCAAATCCATAACAGATCCTATTGCATTTGAAGATTCAGTATTTGATTTATTAAAATTAATTGGTTTAAATAAAATATTTCAATTCGATCGCGACTGCCAAGCAGGTAAAGCTGATGGTTTTTTTATTATTGATAATTTAGCCGTAATGTATGACTGTACATTGAAAAGCGATTTTGAATCTTATAAAGAAGAACAAATAGAAAATTATATTAATAAGCTTAACCAAAAATCACAACTGACATTCAACATAAAAAAA
Source organism: Gilliamella sp. B3022 (assembly GCF_028751545.1). Classification (NCBI taxonomy): domain Bacteria; kingdom Pseudomonadati; phylum Pseudomonadota; class Gammaproteobacteria; order Orbales; family Orbaceae; genus Gilliamella; species Gilliamella sp. B3022. The sequence goes on along the minus strand of NZ_CP071867.1, from coordinate 2,254,184 downwards.
ATTGATGGTGGTATTACACCAAAAACAATGGTACTTACAGGTAAAAATAAACAAGTCTGGATTGTAACCAAAGGTGAAAGCAAAGAAATAAATGATTATGATAATGTCAAAGTCAAGGAAATTTCGATACACGATTTGTGTGAAATTTTTAAAAAAAGGTTAAGCGATATGACTTATGATAATGAAAAATTAGTTAATGATTTTATTTTTATTGGTAAATAATTCTATCAAATTAAGCAGAAAGAAATTAGTATTGTTCTTTCTGCCTATTTGAATTCTGAAATTAAATCAATTCAAATTCAAAATATTTATTATAGCAAATAAAGATTGTTTAAAATGGCATTTTAAAACCGGGAGGTAATTGCATACCACCAGTCACTTGAGCCATGCGTTCTTTTTGAGCATCATCTAAACGACGGGTTGCATCATTGTATGCTGCGGCAATCAGATCCTCCAGCATTTCTTTGTCATCTTCAGTAACTAAAGAAGGATCAATTTCAACACGTTTACAGTTATGTGCACCATTTATAGTAACTTTAACCAATCCTGCACCTGATTCACCCGTCACCTCTAATTTAGCAATTTCTTCCTGTGCTTGTTGCATTTTTGCTTGCATTTGTTGAGCTTGCTTCATTAAATTACCTAAACCACCTTTTCCGCCTGAAAACATATTTATTCCTCATTAAAAAAAATTTAGCCCATAATTATACAGGACGAATACTCGCCTCATCAATCTTCGCTTCAAAATATTGACAGATCATCGACACTTTTGGATCTTCATTTATGGTCACTTTAGCTTGTGTAAGCTTTTGTTGATACAGATCTTCACGCATTTCTAAAGGCGTTTTATTATTCTTATTATCATCTAGAATAATCTTTACTTTTAATGCTCGTTGACGATGATTAGCTAAAATTTTTTCTATTTTAGTCACATTACAAGATGAGTTAACCAGATGTTTTAACGCTGAGCGCATATGTAAAATAATATTATTTTCATCAATTTGTTCAATAAATGAATTACTAACAATTTGTCTGATTAACGGCGATAAATCTAGCCGTTCTATTTCAGCACACCATGCATCTTTTTGTGCCGTTTCCTCAATTAATTTTTTCGTTATTGCAGGAGTTTTATCTCCATTGAGCGATTCCCGGAACGTTTTAGTGTCAATAATTAAATCATCTTTAGTCTCAACATAACCGCAAGCTTGCCACTGATAATTTTCAGCAGTAATGACTTCTTGGGTTTCGTTGTCACTTTCATCTTTATCAATAGTTTTTAACTCTACTTGTGTATTATCAGTAAGTTGAGAAATGTTTTTAGCATAAGATATTGGTGAATGGATTATCTCGGTTTTTGGATCTAATGACTCAACTTTGGATTTAAACTTTTTTGTTTTTTGTTCCCCTTTCAATAATTGCATTCGCATTTCTAATATATTTTTTGTAACAGATGATGCATCATCGGGAATCGATACATCTTGAACACTTGAATGTTCAACAGGCATAGGCTGAGAGTCAATCAATATATTGTTATTTTGATCTGAAATTAAGTGAGATTTAGACTCTGCATTGCTCTTTTTTTTGATAAAAATTGAGTGGATTGTAACTGAGACTTTGGTTCAGGTACATCTCGTAACTCAACCTGTGGCTTAATATTGGATTTAGGTTCTGTAGTTTTATTAATATTTTTAGGCATGAAAGCTAAAGCACGTAAAAAGCTCATTTCAGTGCCAATTTTTTTATCAGGAGCAAATGCCAAATCCTTTCTACCCATTAATAGGATTTGGTAATATAACTGTACATCGTTTGGCGCCATATGCTTTGCTAAAAAACGAATACGCTCTTCTTGGTCTATGTAATCACCTAATGCCGTTGGTACAACTTGCAACAGAGCTATTTGATGTAAAAGTGCAATACTTTCTGCTAACAAACAATCCCAATTTGCACCTTGCGTAGCTGCCATATCAATATGCTGCATTAAGGTATTACCTTCATTATGGTAAAGTGCTTCAATCAGTGAAAAAGGGATAGATTTATCAAGAGTACCTAACATCATCTTAACTGATGCAGCATCAACTTCACCATTACCAAGTGCAATGGCTTGGTCCGTTAAGCTTAATGCATCACGCATACTGCCATTCGCGGCTTTAGCCAATAACGAAATAGCTTTAGGATCGCTTTTAATCTGCTCCAATTTTAAAATATGAGAAAGTTGCCCAGCAATTAGCGAAGTATCAAGTACATTTAAATGTAAATGCAAGCAGCGCGACAATATAGTTATTGGTAATTTTTGGGGATCAGTTGTGGCTAACAAAAATTTGACATGTTCTGGTGGTTCTTCTAATGTTTTAAGTAGTGCATTAAAGCTACTGCGTGATAACATATGCACTTCATCAATGAGATAAATTTTAAATCGACCTTTAGTAGGGAGATATTGAATATTATCCAAGATCTCTCTAGTATCTTCTACTTTAGTCCTAGAAGCAGCATCGATTTCAAGTAGATCAACAAAGCGTCCTAACTCAATATCACGGCAATTATCACATACACTACAAGGTGTGGCTGTTATGCCCGTTTCGCAGTTTAAACCTTTTGCTAATAAACGAGCAATAGATGTTTTTCCAACGCCTCGAGTACCTGAAAATAGATAAGCATGATGAACTCGTTCTAGAGATAGCGCATTAGATAAAATTTTTAAAACATGCTGCTGACCTACCACTTCTGAAAATGATTTTGGTCGCCATTTACGTGCTAGAACTTGATAACTCATAATCACCATTACTTTTTATGAATGAAATTGGTTTTTATCATAGCATAAAGTCCTAAATTAGTCTGCAACAAGCCAATAACCGACTTAATATTGGACAACTGGTTTTTACATAAATGTAAGCTTATTCTGAAACTTTTTACAAAATAGAAATTAATTGATTACTTCACTCTCAGGCTGAATAAAATTGTAAATGATAAATTCTGATCACTAAAAAATCCTTATTTAATAAAAAATAAGCCAATCACTATTAACTAACAGTTAAGATCTCGTAACCGAGATATGTACAGTTTTCATATGATATGATATTTTAGGAATATTTTCACTTTGATATTAAAAAATTTTGAATATTTTAACAACACTAAAAAATAATTCTGACATTCCGTTTGAAATTTCAAACGGGATTGAGATGTATTCATCCTATATTGAATATTCAGAGTCCAAACCAAAAATAAAAATAGGTTATGGAACTAAGTTTAATTCAGCATCGATAACAATTCGGAACGGTGGAGAGTTAGAAATTGGCGATCTGTGTGAATTAAGAGGTCGAATTATCATTGAATCAAACTGCAAATTAACTATAGGTAATGGGTTGATTTGTAATGATATGATTTTCATACATGTAGCAGAAAATGGTGCAATTTCTATCGGTGACGACTGTTTATTTGCTAATTGTAGGATCTACAATTCAGACATGCATGGTATTTTTGATAGGCAAACTGGCAAAAGAATAAATCGTTCTAAAGATGTTGTCATTGAAGATAAAGTTTGGTTAGCACGCGATACGATTATATTAAAAGGTGCAAGAATCAATAAAGGCTGCGTTGTTGGAGCTGGAACTCTTGTTAATGGATCATTTATTGATTTTTCAATGATTGCTGGCTCTCCGGCCAAAATAATAAAAACAGGAATAGTATGGACGCGCAACATTACCGAAACGCTTCCAGCCCTGATTCATCCTGATTTTTCCCTCAGTAAATTCTGTTCACTTGCTATGCAATTTAAACATGATGAAGTAATTTCCATTGGTATATCACTTTGGAGTAAAAGACAGAAGATCTCAGAATCGGATTATTATATTATTTATTATTTAGCCCGAGCTATTTTACTTAAGCATTTTACGCAACCAAATATTGATACTATAAAAATTAGTAACACAGACATCACACTCGTTGAAGTGTATGAGACATTATATGATTGCTTTGAAAAAAGTAAAAGAAAGAACTGGCCATGTGGGTGTTACGCAAGACTCGCAGCCAAATATGCGGGCAATACCAAACAAGCCGATCACTTATATAACATAATAAAACCTTTCTTTCCAAGTATTGATGAATCTCTATTTAATTAATACATAATAAATTATTCATAACATTTTTTGAAGAAAGTAAATTAGTAACAATGATTTGTGATCTCAGATCTGGATAAAATATGGAAACGAATTTTCAATAGTATAATGTTCGCAATGAAGCAAAGATACTCTAAAATGAGTACCACAAATAGTATAACTCATTGAGTTTATATATTCGTGCCATATTAAAATTACTAATGTAGTTATAATTCAAAAAAATAAATCTTTATCATTCTGACTAACACAAGGCAAGCTATACTAAAAGTAGTATTTTTAACTTAAAGGTATAGCTAGCCTAAAACTTTTTTACAAATTTAATTTTGATTTAAATAAGACCAAGCATACTGAGCATAGAGTTCAGTACCTAATGCCATACCATCTTCATCCACGTTAAAACATCCATGATGATGTGGCCACTGTGTATCTTTATCAGGATTACCCGAACCAACTAAAGCAAAAGCACCTGGTATATTTTCCGTATAGTAACTAAAATCCTCCCCCCCTGTAGTTGGTGCCTCAAAATAAAGTGCCTGTTCACCAAATGATTCGACAATTACTTTTTGTGCTAGTAATGCGCTTTCTTTATCATTAATAACAGGTAGGGTGCCATAGATATATTCTACTTCTGCTGTTGCTCGGTACATTGCGGCAATTTGATTAGCATAACGTCGAATTGCCGATTCAATTTTGTCACGTACAGTAATATTAAAGCAACGTACCGTTCCTTCTAATACCGCATTTTCAGCAATTACATTAAAACGGGTACCTACATCCATACGACCGATTGTAACAACAGCAGGATCAAGCGGTGATATTTCGCGCGAAACAATAGATTGAACATTCATAACAAATGCAGAAGCGACCATTACCGCATCAACAGTGTCATGTGGCATAGAGCCATGCCCCCCTCTTCCTTTAAAACGCACAGTCAACAAATCAGCAGAAGCAAAACTCGAACCGACTACACAAGATATTTTACCAACAGGCATCTGTGACCAAATATGCATACCAAATGCACTATCTATACCATCAAGCACACCTTGTTTAACCATGCTTTTGGCACCTTGAGCTATTTCTTCAGCAGGTTGAAAAACAAGCCTTACATTACCTTTTAATTGCTCACGAATTTTATAAAGCACTCTTGCAGCTGCCAGTAACATTGATGCATGAGTATCGTGACCGCAAGCGTGCATTTTACCATCAAACATTGATTTATAATCAATGTTTTCACTAAGCTCTTGTACAGGTAAAGCATCAATATCTGCTCTGAGTAAGATTCTTTTACCTGGCTTGCCTCCTTCAATTTCAGCAATAATACCTGTAGGCTCAGTACGACGATAGGCAATTCCTATTTTATCTAATTCTTGAGCTATTCTATCTGTGGTTCTAAACTCTTCCCATGGTAATTCTGGATGACGATGAAGATCGCGACGAAAAGCGACCATCTCATCAAGATTTTGTTGTATTAATTTTTTTATGTTTTTATTCGTCATTTCACTGCCTTCAATATTTCTATTAATTATCTTTTTGATTAAATTAGATATTTTCTTGCTGTCATCAAATAAATATTATTAATCTTTTTTACGCTACAAGTCATTTTTAATTAACGTATTTATTTAGATTTGTTAGATTTTATAATGATTTATTACATTACAAATACTGTTTTTCTATTATATTCAATTTATTATCGTTGCAGGTCCTACTATCATATTCACCATAATACCTGCTAATACGACTGAAACGATGGTTACGGATATAAATCCTCCAATCAACATTGGTGGTAACATATGACTGGTTAGCACTTCTTTTTCTTTTGGATCTCTAGTTAAATTATTAATAACTTCATTAGTAATGATGTAATCAGCAGGAAAACCATACAATGCTGTAAGTGCAATTGAAAAAGCTAATTCTTTACTCACTTTTAATATCTTACCCACAACAACCGAACAAATGAACATCCCGACAACTGCAGATAAAATGAAGATAATTAAGGGAGTTAGCAAACGTACAAGCATTTCAGGTGTGGCTCGGCTTAAAGTATCGAAAATAAACAACATCAACCCCATCACAGTAATTCCAAACCCACCTGCTTTTTTTAATGGATGGCGTTCTAAAAAACCAAAAGTTGCAGCAATCACACCAAATAACAAACATAATACAAAAGGGCTGACACTCATAATTGGTTTAAAAACTTCAGAAACTAAGTAAGCCAATAAACCGATGACCGCAATACGTAAAAAAATAAAATACGATGAATTGTAGCTAGCAGGAATTTTTGCAAATAAACTTGGCATTGGATTTTCATCCGACGATATCGCTTGTTGTTTATCAATGGATGATTTTGAATCATTACTTATCTGCCAAGTGCCTGCATGATATTGTTTTAAAATTTTTCGTCCTTCTCGCTTAAGCATAATGGAAGTAAGGGGATAACCGATAAATCCTTGCATCACATAAATAATAATGGCAAAGACGGCCAAATCTGGCAATCCAGCTTGGGTTGCACCATTTGCCATAATAATTGCTGAAACAATACCACCCACTAAAGGAGGAATAGCAACAACTACTGTATTAAAATCAAAAAATAGATAACCAATTATAATAGACACAATGATAATGCCAAAAATTCCAGCAAGAGTAATTAAGATGGTTTTCCATTGTAATAATAATTCCCTAACCGATAAAAGAGTACCCATGTTGACAATGAGTAAATACATAAACATAACAGCAACCACTGTTGGTATACCTGCTCGTGCTACAATATCGGCGGGAAAGAATGTCCAGTACCCTAATAAAAAAAGTACTGCACAAATAAATACAGAAGGAACCCATGCTTTGGTGCGGATTGAAACGATATCTCCAAGATAAAGAATAGCCAGTAACAGTACTAATGCCAACATTTGTGGCATGTCATTCATAGGTGACATAAAAACTCCATTTTTACTATTTTTTGATTTACTTTTTAGAAATACTATATTTTTTCGTTAATCGTTATTATAGTCAAGAATTCATCAAGTTATATATTTTTTATTATAAATTCTTTAATTTCCTCTAAAAATAAATTTCCATATTTTTCCAATTTGATTTTTCCCACTCCAGTAACATTAATCAGTTCTTTTTTACTTTCTGGCGTTGTTTGTACCATTTCTAATAATGTTGCATCACTAAAAATAATATAAGGTGGAACATCTTCAGTATCAGCAATATCTTTACGTAATCTTTTAAGATTATTAAATAAAATACGTTCTTCAAAAGATAACATTGCCGTCATATTTATTGATCGAGCATAACGATTTAAGCGGCTTTTTTTAACAATTTCAAGACGAGGTTTGGCTAAGGATAATGGAATTTCACCCCTAAGTAACTTTCTTGCTTCTTGAGTCAGTTGTAAAGTTGGTAAAGTTGAAGAAGTTAAAATATTTTGAACCAAATAACCTAAGTGAATTAATTGTCGAATCACACTTAACCAATAATTACTCGATTGACTTTTACCAATACCATAAACAGACAGCTTATCATGACCATTTTCTTTAATTTGAGATCGAGCAGAACCTCGTAAGACATTAACAATGTATTGTGCACCATAACGTTGTTCTACTCGGTAAATACAAGATAAAACTTTTTGTGCATCAATTAAACCATCATACTGTTCTGGAGGATAAAGACAAATATCACAATTATTGCAAGGCTCATTTCTTATTTCGCCAAAATAGTTTAGTAAAACCATTCGTCTACAAGTTAAACTTTGTGCAAAAGATTCCATAGCATCGATTTTATGTTGTTCAATTTCTTTATGTACCCCATCCGTTTTTTCAGAGATTTGTTGATAATACCAATTCAAATCATTTTTTTTATACAATAAAATAGCTTCTGCTGGTACTCCATCTCGCCCCGCTCTGCCCGTTTCTTGATAATAGGCTTCGATAGTTCTAGGACAATCAGCATGAACAACAAATCTAACATTAGGTTTATTAATACCCATTCCAAATGCTACAGTAGCAACAATGATTTGCACATTATCTTTCAAAAAAGCTTCCTGAGCATTTTGACGCTCACTATAAGAAAGACCAGCATGGTAAGCAATAACAGAAAATCCCCGAGTTGCAAGTCGAGTCGTCATATCTTCGACTTTAGAACGGCTCGAACAATAAATTATACCGCTATTCCCTTTTTGAGTTTCAATAAAACAAACTACCTGTTCTGTTAAGTTAAATTTTTCAACAACTGTATATCGAATATTAGGTCGATCAAAACTACGAACAACAACCAAAGGATCGACTAACTGTAATTGATGAATAATATCCGCTTGTGTCATCTTATCGGCTGTTGCGGTTAACGCTACAATTGGAACGTTAGGAAACCGAGTGGACAATTGTCCAAGTTGTCGATAATCAGGCCTGAAATCATGCCCCCATTGTGATATACAGTGGGCTTCATCAATAGCAATAAGTGATGGAGGATGACTTTGAATCATTGAAATAAATGAACCTACAGCAAGTCTCTCAGGCGATATGTATAATAACTTTATCGAGTGTTTTAAATATTTATCTATTACCTCTTGCTGTTCTGCCAAGGACTGCGTAGCATTGAGAAGAGCAGCTGGAATACCGTTAGCAAGCAGTTGATCAACCTGATCTTTCATTAATGAGATTAATGGGGAAATGATTAACGCAGTACTAGGTAGTAATACTGCCGGAATTTGATAACATAGCGATTTTCCCCCACCAGTTGGTATAATTGTTAATGTATCTCGACCATCGATAATTGATTCAATAATTTCTTTCTGCTGATTTCTAAATGATTTATATCCAAACACATTGTGTAGAACATCTTCAATCTGATCTTTTATCGACATATTAACCAAAACAAATAACTCATTAAACAATTCGGGGGAGTATAGCTAAAATAATTTCAACAAACCACCTCATACTCATATTTATTTGCTATATCGGAAGGCATAATTTTTTCACGAATGATAATAATGTAAAATAATCTCACTTTCATCCTCTTTAACTCAACAATTAAACACCAATTATTGGCTACTTTATAATCTTTATGCTTCGACAGATTAAAAAAACAGCTATTTTTAAATTTTTTACTTGATACAAATCGAATTGCCCGTTAATATTTGCGTGTTTCCGATATACGCCCGTAGCTCAGTTGGTTAGAGCATCACCTTGACATGGTGGGGGTCAGTGGTTCGAGTCCACCCGGGCGTACCATCCTAAAGCCTTATGCGAAAAGGCTTCAAAAGAATTAATCTTCATCACAATTTTAATAAAGGGGTAAAACTGGGGTAAAACTCGTACCATTTTTAGCAAATTTTTGCGATCCACTTTCCAACTTTTCACTTCAATTCACACTCCAAAAAAATATTAGTTTATGATGAATAAAACTAACTAACCTTTCATAACTAGATCACAATAAACTACACAAAAACGATTTACATACTAACCGACCCAGATAACGATTCAATTTACAATTGCAAAAATGATTCGTACCTGATTTTTCCGTCACTTGATGTCAATAAAGAATGGTGGTGTTTTTATCGAAACAATGGATTAAATAAAGTTGGTATTTTTAAATCGTATCAATCTGCCGTTGAACATTGTAAGTTAAAGATTGATTTATAGATTTAGATCATAATATAATGCAATTTTTTAAAAGGAATTTTTAACTATTATGGGCTTTAGGACTTGGTTTTATCAAAAAACTGGAATTAAATTAAAAAGAAATTTAAATAAAATATCGGCAAAATTAGATGGTGGTATACACGTTAATGAAGAAGTCCATAATAAAGTTATCTTAGATAGCACACCTAAAAATAAAGAAAGTAACGAGCAACCTAGTGATAAAAATAACGAAGAAAACTCGGAAATCACAGAAGTAACAGCAGCTACAGAAAATAACCAATTGAATCTTGATAGTTATGTTAATTTTGGTGCTATTGTGCATGAATCATCAGTTATTGGTCAATACACATATCTCAATAGTAATGCGCTTGTTAATAGTCATGTAACTATTGGTAAATTTTGTTCAATAGCTTGTGATGTGATAATTGCTCCAGATCCTCACCCTCTAAACTGGCTATCAACACATCCCTTCCAATGTGATCCTCAATGGGCTAATTCGATTGGTGTAACTGGGGAACATTTCATTGCATCCAACAACTATACAATAATAAAAAATGATGTTTGGATTGGCGCTAAAGCTGTAATTAAGCGTGGAATAACAATAGGGAATGGAGCAATCATAGGATCATGTGCCATGGTAACAAAAGATGTTCCTGATTATGCTATTGTTGCCGGCAATCCTGCTAAAATAATTAGATACCGATTTAGCCAAGATATAATAGAAAAACTTAGTAAATTGGAATGGTGGAACCTCCCAGTTGAAGCATTGAGGGAGGTTAAATTTAATGATATCGATACCGCCATAGTTCAACTATCTGAATTAAATAATAGCGGTTAATTATTTAACCGTTATTATCATTAGTGACAATCGGATTTAACACAGACGGGATTAATTCATCCTGTTCAGTTCTTTCTGGCATGTCAAGACGCAAATCAATCCAACGCCCATCAGGAATATCAATAGGCTCCCCTGCCACAATCTTACACAATTTAGTGCTAAATTTTCTAGTATAGGTTTTGACCATAATTACATTATCGTTAACTGAATATTCGGCAAATATTTTTTTATTACCGTTTGCATCTTCAGGTAGTGTGATGTACCAACCATCCTTTGCAAATCCTAAACTACCATGAATCTCATAATGCCCCACATCAATGCGTATAGCTTTGACACCATGAGCCATACTATTAACTAAACCACACCCTGACTGAGTAAAACCATCAACAGCATCAATATCATCATTGGCAAACAACTGCACTATTGGTGATGCTTTTTTTAAGGTTCCGTTACTATCAACCGTTGAGTTAGCTGTTGTAATGACTTCATACAATGGCTGTGCCCCTTTGGCTGTTTTACAGCGGTAATAAATATTTGGTTTTTCACCATTAACTACCGCTATTTGCTCTACGCGATATGCAGAACTGTTACTAGGATATACAATCAGCGTCAATGTGTTATTCCCCGATAATTCTGGAAATGATGTACTACGCCCCTGATAAAATCCTCCTACCAAATGGTCGTTAAAATTAGTAGCAACTGCACCCATTAATGCCCCAAGACCAAAATCCCCCATTTTTAGAACGGTCTTATTATTGATGGTAACATTGTCAGTATTTTCAAAATCCCACTGGTTTTGTTTGCATTTGAATTGCAGCAATGTATGTTTTTGCCCTGTTTCGACATCATGATACTGAAACAAAAATCCATCATCATTAGCACTATTTACAACGGACGCTTTATTATCAATAGGGAATTTTATCCCTGACGTATCGGCAATAAGTTGCCCGTACATTGCATCTCCCGATTTATTAATAAATTTGGATAGATCAATTGTATCAGCGTATTTTTTAGTTTGATCTCGCAATTCGCTAACCTGTTGTAAGATTTCTGGCGTTATAATCTCTGCATTAGTCGGATTGATCAGTAAATCATTTAATGAACCATCTGGAGTATCGGCTAATATCTGAATTGTGCCCAAAGTATTTTTATTATATCCCTCTATTACCAACCATGTATCATATTCACATGGTTGTAAATTTAGGTGATATTGTCCGTTTGTTATATTGGTCTGAATATAGGTATTTTCTATAACATTAGAGGTAGTGCGCATTGCTCGCAGCAACAGCAAACCATTAATCGGCTCGCCTAGCCCATTTTGTAAAACTCCTGAAATAATTGTTATTTTCTCTCCAATTTTAGATATAAAAAACCACCATTAAGGTGGTTATTATTTTTTTACTGTCATGATTGTTATAAAATCGGGTATACCATCAACGCGACTCTTACTCGGCAATTCCGTGGTAACGAAAAACGTCACATTAGACGGTACAGTAACTGAAAGGGTTGTGCTTACTGTAAGATTTTCTGTTGATGTCATAAGATTTCTTTCAATAAATTCCGAATTTGCATTATTTTTAATGATAATTCTCAGCCATCCATATCTCCAATAAAATTGTTCCCCTTTGTCACCACCCGAACCTTTTCTCCCAATCGCATTTAATGTTAGTGGCAAAATAACCATATCTCGATCGAATGGCTCTGGATTAATCGTGATTGATCTACCTTTATGACAGAGGTGCATTTTTACAAGGTCTCCTACAATTTGCATCGCAGTAAGTTTTCCTTGTATTTTGCAGTTTTCGTTGATAACTACGTTATCTAACTGCCCATAATTTGCGTAGATACTTCCTGAAATATTAGCTTTTCTTGCGGTTAATGTGCCATCAGGTTGCAACTCAAATGCCGGAGGTGTGCCGGCACTAATAACACTGCCAGCTACTACGCTCCCGCCCCGAATTAACAGTGCTGTCATTTCAGTACCCGCAATGATCCTGTCGCCCCGAATAGTTCCTGTTGCAATTAAATGTCCATCCAAAAACATTGCCGGCATAATCCAGTGTGCGCCATCGTATATCATAGCCTCTGTATGATAAACTTTTCCATTTGAATCTAGTGAATAGAACATCAACGTCGTATCACGGGCAGGGTAAAACCCAAATTGTTGATAAAACATTAATGTAGCAGTATCATTGTCAGGAAATTTACCGTCGTCGGTTTGGATTCTGAATAACCCCCCTGCGCCATTTTCAGCAATTAATGTCTTGGTGCTGGATATGTACATTTCAGAACGACCTACAACGTTAACTGCGCAGACACCGTACCAATATTTTGTATCTGGAGTACAATCAACGTCAGTAAGTGACATCGCGCGTCCCATATAATGGGTTTTAGCCTCGACTTCCGCCTCTGTTGTGCCTTTGTAAAACTCAAATTGAGTACCTAAACTGGACACGGCAGTCATTACGGGGCGAATTGCAATATTAAATGCACTAGGTGTCAGGACTAATCCCGACGGTGCTGCAGGTGGTAATATTGAAAATGCTACCGTACTTTCATCACCTAATCGCCCATTTTCACCAACACCACGAACAATGGCACTAAATTTACCCTGCTGCAACTCGGATATATAATACTCATTTTCAGCAACAACCTCACGACTAACCAATTTTTCATCACGATAAATTTTTACCTCAAATTTCAGATTCTGAATTGTGCGAGGTGTTGACCACAATAAACGAGCCTGATATAAATCAGACTCTAGCGTAACTTCTACCTGTAATTGTTCAACAGGAGGGATTGCCCAGTTGAATATTGTATTGCTTTCTTTTTCAAACACCGTGCCTTTGTCAACAATTGCTTCTTTATTAGGATCATGCTGTAAAGCTGTAATTGAATATGTACCATCATCATTTTCAGTAATAGTAATAGCTTTGAATAATCGTGGTTTTATTTTTCCGTCGTATAAACTCCAAACAGAATACTGGTCAACATCAACCAATTCTGTTAACACGATTTGATTAGGTTTAGTTTGTGCTTGTATTTTAATTTTGCGTAAATCACTGTTGATATCCGTAACACTGAAATATGCATCATTGATTTTTTTAATATCAATATCTCTATCTAATGTAATAGTGACGCCATCTACCGACTTGACTCTCCCGCCAATTGTCGTACCAGTATAGTCATTGTCAGCAATGCCAATAATGTCACCTGGCAAATGTCGAATACCCTCACGACCAACAGAAAATGTTACGGTTTGAGATTCTAATTTCTCAGTCTGGATTAACCATTTACCAACCCGATGAGCCTGACCTCTGGATGTGCAGCCAAACGCGTCAACCTGCGCCACATTTAACCCGAATCGCTTAATTAGGTCATCATCTGCAACGTATTCTATTGCTGTTTCCCAATTGTTATCAGGATCAATGTAGCGCACATGTACGGCCGTATGCCTTTCCTTTAATGCTGCTGAAGTATATGTAAATTGTCCGTTAACAACATTCGCGTTGGAATATATCGCAACAACATCATTTGGTCTGTCAATTACCGCTGAGTATTGTGTACCGTTCCATATAGGCATGCCGCGAAATGCTGAACATAATTCATTAATAACATTTAAAGCATGTCGTTGCTCTGTAATATAACAATTACAGGTGAAACGCGGCTCTTTACCACCAAAGCCATCATCGACTAACTGATCACAATATTGCGCAATAGAGTACAAAGTAAATTTATCTACTCCAAATGAACTTAATCGATCACCCATACCGTAACGCTTATTTGTCAACAATTCATAAAGTATCCATGCGGGGTTATCTGTCCAAGCAAGCTTAAAATCTCCCGACCAAAAACCTTTATACTCTCGTGTTTCTGGATCGTAATTATCTGGCACCCTGATAATTAGACCGTCAAGGAGATAATTGCGCCTCGGTGTACCACTAAACTGCTCAGAATTAAATTTTAAACCGATTAACGCAGTATTAGGGTATGAAAATTTAGCATCGTAGATTTCAGTGTATGAACTCCATAGCGTATCATTTACCAGTGTTTGAGATTTACTATCAGGTGTATTTCGTATAACACGAATATTAAACGGTGTTGAGGGTAATTCATCCAAAATGACGGATGTTAAATATTGAGAGTTTGTTTTTTTATTAATTAAGTTAACATTTTTAATCGTTTTCCATGCATCACCCTTACCAATTTGCACCGACATTGATACGTCTGTTCTGTTCGTATTCCCTTTATTATCGATGGATTTTAGCGCCGACACGCCAACGGTAACCCTAACCCGATCAATATTCGGATCTGTGATTGTCCTTGTAATTGGGGCGGTGGTTTTGATCTGGAGATTAACTGGAATTTCGTTTTCGGTATAAGAAAAACCTTTCAAAGGTGATTGTGATTGTGTTCCGTTTACCCAATCAATTTCAACACCCTTAAAATTAAAATTACCTTCAGGCGTTTGAACTGGTGTATCGTTTAAAAAAACACCCTTTAGCCCACCTACTATGCCTCGAATCTGTCCCTCGCCCAACATATCAATAATGCGCAGCTCCTGATTTGATTGAAGATTGTCCGGAGCTTCATACGGGGATTTGCTTTTCCCCGAACTTTTACCCATTTGAACGCTCCTTTATTGGGCGAAGTATAGGCTTATCGCCAATGTTTTCTTTTACCTCATCCTTAGTTTCCAGTCCTCGCGAAATGGTCTTTGAACCAGTTTTTACTCTACCAAATATCACTGGCACCGCTGTTCCCTGAGCCATCGTATTATCAAGGTTTGAGAAATACGTATTTTTATTGCTGTCACTTGAAGTTTTCTCTGTTTTCGGAAGTCGTGTTAACATTTGTGAAAAACCGCCGATCCCTAAACCTGCTCCGGCGGCAACCATCGCGAAACCCACTCCCGTTGAAATTCCTACTGCTATACCTGCAACAACTAACGCTGTACCTGCAATAAATCCAAATAAACCTCCGGTTTTTGCTCCAACTACATGTGGGACTATATGAATAACGGCTTTTTTAGGTAAACGACTATGTAACCCAATCTGTAAAGTGTCATGCGTCAAATTAACGCCATTGATACGAACATGAAACCAACCCTCCATAATTCGTTTCCTTAACCCATTAATTTGAGAGTAAAGTCCATTCAATCCCTCTGCTGCTGTGTCAACATTCATATGGAATCTATTGCCATATTGTTTAAGATCGCCGTAAAGGCATATTTTTGCCATTTTTTGTGTCTCCATACTGAGTGTGTATAACTGAACCAAAAACCGTCATATAAATCCCGTTTGGACATTCGGTTAGGACAATGATGTAAAATTTGTTGATCGCCAATGTAGAGAGCTGCATGATTGGGAATTTCTGAGCCAAGGCAAACGAGAATAACATCTCCCGCCTGAAGCCTTTCTAACTCAACGCGCTCAAAATTATTTTTAGGTAGTAAATCTAAATAGAGATTTTGACCTGTATGCCACCAATCATCCTTACGTTCATAATTAGGTAAATCAATGCCAGTCAGCATGTAGGCATCTCTAATTATTGATAGGCAATCGGTTTTACCATGTTGAAACTCGCGACCTAATAACGGTTTTATGTACCTAAACTTATGAATTTGGTTATCACATACCAGCCACCAATCAACAGCCGTACGGATTTGGGAAATTTGGTCCGCTTCACTGAGAATCGGAACTCCGTTAAGGTGAGAATGTACAACCGCTGTGATCTCGCCTTTTTCTTCAGCTCTTATCCAGTCGTCCGGTGATATTTCGAATGTTTCTGTTGGTGTGGCTGAGATGTTATTGCATGGCATGTAGGTTTTATTACCAATAACAAGACCACAGCACTCTGCCTCACCGCAAGAATTTGCGTGATTAAGTATTTCTGTTTTCATTGTTTATCTAATTTTGGAGTGGTTTGTAAAACTGGAAAGAGGGGATTAGGATAATTTGGCTGCTGTTGGAAATCCCCCAAAGGGAAGAATACCGTTTTGGCCAAACCTTAGTTTGCACCCAGCCACACATCTACTGCATTTGTCCCGTGTGATATCATCCGTTGGTTGATCAAACTCATCAGCAACTGCGCCCCCTGTATATCCGCATTCAGTACTGCGATAAATCCAACCGCATGTATTGGCAATAATGATGCGTTTAGGCAACATGGCGCCGTCAGATTCACAAGGCAGCGCTAATTCAAATACAACTACCCGTGATGTTTGTTGTTTGACTTGCTCCAATATATAATTAGAGACAATTTCACAATGCGGGTCCGCATGTTTATTACCATTTGCAAAATTGATAGCGTCTAAATATTTAACTAATACCTCATGTCTTGTTACCACGGCACCAATCATGCCTTCATAACTCTCAATTAGACCATTTAAAATGCCATAAGCATTACTGGCTGTAAGCGTTGGGCGGTTACTTGTTCCTTGTCCGCTACGTTCAAAACCTTGCGCTTTAATTGGGTATGGCTCGTACTCTTTGCCCTGCCATATAATAGCCCGTCTTAGTTCATTTAATCCGTTATGAACTCGCAAAACTGCTTTATGTCCAACGATTTCACTTAAGTCGATATCGAATAATTCGATAATTGCGCCAGCTTCAAGTTTTGTAATATCGCATAGCATATTTTTTGGGATCATGCGACCACCTCTTCAAACGTTGCAGAAATTGTTTTAACCGTACCATTAGGGGTTGGCGTCCAAGTTCTACAAACCACCTTGATGGTTTTGTGAGTATTAGGCTCTGTCCACAAAAACGATTTAACTGCATTATGCCTTGTTAAAAAATCTTCGATTAAATCGATATCTTCAGTTAAACCAACAAACAAAACACTATATGACCGCAAGTCATTGTTAATACCATCCGGAAAACGTTGCGCATAGCCGTCACCGAACCGAATATCTCTTACTTTAGGTGCTACCGACACAGTAGAGCCGTTTTGAGGTCTCCAGTGGAATGTCTCCATAATTTTCTCCAAGTATAAAAAAACCACCCGAAGGCGGCTTAAATAAATTTTTGTAGTGTTCAGCAAACTATTAGCAATTCATTCTTGGCAATTCACCACGAACAAAATTCATTGATAAACTCAGATTAACTTGTATCTTATTAAGTGCTGTTGAAAAATTGTAGTGAAGATGTGGGCTGTTTTTCTCTAAAAAATCAGCTAAACAATCATTATATAAATCAAATATTCTGTAATAATATTCCTGAATTGTTCCTATATAATTGTATTGTCGTTTTAAATTATCAATATTAACTGACTTATAATCCCTCAGTGTTATACCACCTAACCACTTAATCGCTTCCTCAAATTTATTCGCTGGCAAATCTTGATAACGAGGTATTTTGAATTGCTGATGAAACTTTGAATAAACCGCTTGATGTCTTTCTCCTGTTCTATAAACTCTTTCATTAACAGCTTGTTGGATTGCTTGTTGTTGTTCGAGTGAAATAGTCTCACTTATACCGATTTCTTTATCTGCTAAATCAAGTAACCATTTTCTTACTTCTTTGGCTATTTCTGTATTAGCAAACATTGCGACTAAATGTGCACCTCTAAGAGAGAAAATACGGACAGATTTTTCACGTAAGCTATTGTTTATTCCATTGGTAGTCAATTTGACCACCATTGTTATTTTATTGGTAAACTCGTCAGAATTTCGGCTATAAATCTTTGTTACAGATTTACTATCGGAATATTTTAACAGTTTTGAAAGCTCGGTAGATGTGATCCAAATTTGATTATTGTGATTGACTGACTGCACAGTCGTGCTGTGAAACATTAATTGATTTGTCATAGCTATATCCTCAAGTAGCCCCCTTTTTATAGAGGGCTTATAATAATGGCTTAGTGCATTGTTAATATTTGTGATAGTTTAGCTAGTCCTTTAGGGGTAACTAATACCTGCTCTACTATCTTTTCACTACCATCACTTCTTGAGACCGTTGTTACTTTATGCTCTAACAAACCTTGCTTGACCTTATCTTGATAACCAAGCCAATGGCTACAACCTGTTCTTTTGTAGATCCACCCCATTGCATTTAATTCTTGAAAGAATTTTCTGGGTTGTACCTGTAAATGTTTAGCTGTGTCAGTTACACACATACTACCCTCAGCTTTAGTTGCAATGCGATCAAAAGCTTCAACTGTTGTTTTCATTTCTTCGAGCTGAGTTCCTAATGTTTTATTTTCAATTAAAAGCCGTTCATTTTCTTCTTCAGCTTGAATAACCATTAATGCAAGCTCTTTAGTGGTTGGAAGTTTTGAATGAGTTGTTCTATTAGCCTCTTCTAACTCATATAGACGATCAATAACTGCTGTACGACGTTTAATATCATAACCAGTTATCAGTATCTCAGTATATCGTCGAGAAATATGATATTCCCATGCGTTAGGATTTTTAGAATTATACTGATTACAGCTAACATGTTGATTTGTTAGGTAACCCAGATTTGGGTTACGGATGTAGTCTGTTTCTTCTCCACCTAATAAAGCAACTAAAATTGCTCTAATATCACGACATATATGATCATGTCGTTTATTTGTCAATTCCGCTATCTCACGGCTAGACATTGTCAATTGACTTTTATTAACTAAAGATGTATCATTTTTCATTATATTAGTTCCTTTTATAGTGGGATTAATTATTGAGACCTCAAGTGTTGCAGCACTTGGGGTTTTTGCTTTTTTAGACATTTGTTTCTCTCCTTTTGTTATTTTCCAGTTCTCTTACAACCATTTGATGTAAAGCTGAATTTAAAGATATTCCCTCTTTTTCAGCTCTTGCCTTTGCTTCACTATGAACATCTTCACGTATTCTAAAAGTGAATTTTATAAATTTCTCTTTTTGCATCTTCTCTCCTTTTTGTGATGGCTATTTGCCACTAGTGTTAATTTAACACTATTTACAATAATGTCAAGTTGACATTATTATATATTCAAAAATTTTTTGAGACTTTATCATGGAAAAGAAATTCCCAAGCCAATTGCAGGATAAGTTTACTGTAAGATTCCCTGAAGGAATGCGAGATAAAATTGCTGAGTTAGCTAAAAAAAATGGCAGATCAATGAACAACGAAATTATTTATGCTTTGGAAAATTATTTATCTGGAGAGACAGGTGACTATCTCAAAAAACTAGATGAAATTGAAAGAGAGGTTCAAAGCAAATTAGAAGATTTACGCAAGTTAAAAGAAAACTATATTTTGACTTATATCCATGAAGAAAAATAAAAAATAACTCCATATAGGAATCATACGCAACTATCTTGACCAAAAAGAAGTTAATACCAAAAAAGGAAATTCAAAATGAAAACGATAAACAAATTAACACTATGCATATTATCACTATTTTTTAGTAATTTAGTATTTGGACAAGATTCATTGATTGCAGCTAGAAATGTTCCCGAAAACACATTGCTTGATAATTTATTAGGTAATCCACTGGTTTTTATCTTATTTTTTGTATTCGTATGGTTTTTTGGTAAACACTTCTCAAAATAACTTATGTCAAAAACCCTCTTAGAGGGTTTGAATTGCTTTAAATGGTGTAATATTTCGTCAACATATCATATAGCACAATAATTTTTTTTACTTTTTTAATACTTTCAGTACTGATTTGTTTATCCTTATTGTGATTAGAACCATAAAATCTTACAGTCGCCTCTTCATTTTCATCTAGCAATCTAATGCTATCCAAATCTTCTTTACTACATACTAAATTATACCATTCAACAACAACTGATTTACTGTCTCTTTTAAATTGGACGTTATCACGAGACAGTTTTTTCCCGTTTTGAAACACAACAAAACTATTTGCAAAAACCCAATTTGAGTCACTATATGTCACTTTAGCAACAGGCATTATTTTCTTTGCATCAAAAATCTTTAAAAACATTTCAAACGTAGAATCCCCCCCCATATATATTTGGTAAATATTATCTATCTCGTCATAATAGAGATAAATTCCACCTTCATTTAATGTATTTATTAAAAGTTTTGCATCAGTTTCATCGGTTATATTTTTAATAAAGTTTTGTAATATTTTAAAATCATTCCATCTTAAATTTAATCCATTAGATAAGGTAACATCATAAATACCATATTTGCCTGCTGTTGCTACTTGGATAGAAATATCACTTATATTATTAAGTTTTATTTTTTTTGTTTCTTCGACATTATTTTTTACTTTCTCATACTCCTCCATACTAATTAGATATTCTTCTGATTCATACTTTGGATTAGAAGAGCTATATGAAGTTTTAATTAAATAAAAAACATCTCCATTTTTCAAAACAATCTTTTTATAAGAATCGTACTTAGTTTCAATTACTTTATCAACATAACCAACCATACCTTTATATTTTTCGATGGGTAAAAATTTGGATGTTCCAATCTCTGGGACTGTGTGTACTTGTATACGAGTTACTGGAGCATATTCATTAATAATAAATAATTCTTTCCCATCAGGCTTAAATTTTTCTTTTTTCCCTGCAGCCTCTGAGATAAACGAAATAATACACAGCAAAAAAACTAAATAACATAAGATTTTTTTCATACCATTCTCCTTAATTTTTTGTTAATAGTATGAAAATTCACCCATTAAATCAACGACGATTTAGTAGTCCGCCTGGTCTTTGTTCTTTCATAATCTGCGCTCGTACTGCTTGCTCCATGTTTTTAGCTAGCCGCTGTCCCTCTTGCTCGGACATTCCGCCATTATCGCCAATATTTAACGGCATATTTATAGTAAGATTGACGTTTGAACCAACTCTACCTGATGTTATTTGCCGATTGCTGAGCACTTGTCCGTTTTCGCCCGGTATTAAATATTGTTTGCCTCCCTGCATTAATATTTCAGGCTTGCCACTCTCACCTACTCGATACATTGAGTTAGCATCTACTGGACCACCATTTTTACGTGCACCCGCAATGGCTGCTGCTTTCATGGTGCCCATAGCTGTCATATATGAGGTAGTGCCAATTGTTGCTGCTGCGCCTTGCGTTGCAATCGAGGCTTGGATAGCTGCTGGCGTATATGCGGCAGTCAATGCCGCCGCTTCTGCCACTTGTGTAGCTGTAGTTGCTGCTGATGTTGTTTTTGCTACAATAGCATTTTTAACGTATTGCATACCCATTTGAACAAGTGACCCGATGGCTTCATTTAGAATAACATTAGCAAAGTTCTGCATTGCCTGCGTTGCTGTCATTGTACCTGACATCAGCCCTGATATCGTACTTGTTGCGCTACTTGCTAGTCCCTCTAATGATGATGCCAAAAACTCGTTAGCATCGCTTTGATTGCGCCATATTTCCCACTGAGCATTGATGCGGTTTTGTTCATACTGACGATTAGCTGCCTCACGAAGCGCAATAGCATTTTCTTCTATCATCCGCCCTTGTTGTGCAAATTCTTGGATAAGAGCTAGCTTTTTATCTTTCTCATTTTTCAATGCTTGAACGGGGTCAACTTGTGCTACAGCGTCGTCAACTTTAGATACAACGGCTTCAGACTTAATTTTAGCCATGTTTATTTGATGTTGTTGCTCTAATTGTTCAAGCTTAGAATTGTACTCCGCATACTTTTTGGGATTTTTAGAAAACCAGTCATCTAACGCAGTTTTTGAATTGTTATAACTGTTTTTTTCAATATCAATTGGGCTTTGTAAAGTACCTAACGCTTTATATGCTTGCGATGTTTCGATTAGTTTTCTAAGCTCTTCTGTTTGTTTTGCTGTAACCTTACTGCCCATTTTTTGAGTAATAGCAAGCAATTCAGCTTCAACAGTAAGCCCTTGCGCTTCTAACTTCGCAACTTCAAGCTTGTCGCTAAGTTCTTTGACTTCTTTGGCATAGGATTTTGTTGTGCCTTTTTTATTGCTTGCCTTAATTTTATTGTTTTCCGCTGACAACGCTCTTAATTGTGCTATCAACGGCTGTAAAGCTATCACCTGCGCATCGGTTAGTTTGGTGAATGTTGTTTGACCAAGAGCCAGTGCTACTAAATCTTCTCGATATTCGTTAGCACTATCGCCCAGCGCGGAATAAAGACCATCTAAAATAAATGCTGCTTCGCTATTGTCTTCTGCTTTTAACGTGGCAATATCAAGCTCTTTTGATAAACTTGCTAATTTTTTATCTATTTCTTTTTGAGATGCCTCATCCCAGCTTTTTGATAGATTTTTGTTTGCCTCGGTCGCCTCATTTGTTTTTTCGATTGTTCCAGATTCGATATCACTTCGAGCTTTTTCTGCTTTTGCTAAATTTTCTTGAGATTTTTTTAGTTTATCACTTGCTTCTAGATATTTATTTTGAGCTTCATTTAAACCCTCTTGTGATGTAAATATGCTACTCAAACTACCCTTAGCTCTGCGCTTGTATTGTTCATATTCTTTTTTGAGAAATTCAACAGCTATAGTTTGCTCGTCAATGCTTTCTTTTGTTTTATCAATATCAACTTTTAATCTTGATAGCTCAAGCTTTTTTTGTTCGTGATTTAAAGATTTGTATTTTTCTCGTAACTGATCAACTTTATCGCCGAGTTCCAATGATTTTTGCTTAGCTTCATCAATTTTACTTGACCACATTGTCAATGCACCTGCCGCGAGGAACAACATACCCGCTGGACCACCTAATAACGACATTGCCCCTTTCAAACCATTGGCAGCAAGAGTAGATAATTTCGTTGCAGATGCTAATCTTGTTTGCGCTAAAGCTTCTTTGTCTATTAATACAGTTCGCTGTTTATCGATATTATTAAGTTGTTTTTCAATTGCTGCTAATTGAATCTTTGACGTTGTGACAGCTTTTAAAGCAACTAGTTCATTGCGTCTAGCTGTTAATTTTTTGCCTTCTATCTCAAGCGATCTAAGCTCTTCTTTTGCTAGATTTCGTTCAGATGTTGCTAGTTTGATATTTTCAATCACTTTCTCAGCACTTTGCTTAGTCGCATTAGCTAGTGATGTGATGTATTTTCCTGCATAAACAGCAGCAAGTGCGCCGACTCCAGTCATCAAAATATCGACATGCTGAGACATTAGAATCAACGAATCTACGAGTAATTTAGTCGCACCTGTGGAGTTGTTAAGCTCACCAAAATATTTTTTGAGGTTGTTGGTTACACGATTAATACCGTCAGTGACAGTATTTCGCATGTTATCGGCAAGTGCAGCCGTTTCTTCCTGCGCAGCGATCATGGCTTCAGTAAATTCAGACATAGATAGCTTACCGTCGCTAGCCATTTTACGCACTTCCGCTTCAGTCTTATTTAACTGTTTCCCAAGCGTTTTAAGGATACTAGGCATTGCATTAAAGACAGTCATTGCTTCAACACCAGCAAGTTTTCCTTTCATCTGCGCTTTGGTTAATGCGTTGGTGGCTGATTCTGCGCTCAATGAATTTGTCTTATTGATAGTCATCAAATTTGATAGAGTATCAATATAAGATATTGTACTTTGTGTGCTATAACCCAGCTCACCCATAGAGTTAGAAAGACGGATATACAGCTCGGCCGACTCTTCGATAGTACGACCGTTACGATCTGAAGTAACTAAAAGTTGGTCTAGAATGTCTTTAGTTTGTGACGCCGTTGCGCCAGTATTTTGTATGCGGTCTTCTAGCTCATTCCAGCTTTGAGCGTAGGCGATAACTGTACTTGATACTAGCGCAGCAGATACAGCCTTAGCAATATTTGTCAATTTACCCAGAGAATTTCCAGCACTTTGAGCGGAAGATTCAAGCTTGTCAAGACCTTTAGAAGCTTTAGAACCACTGTTATTTAATTCTTTCATTTCCTGCATGATTTTTCTAGAATTTTCCAGTAACTCTTTCATTTCAAGTGAAACGGTGTAAGTAATATTTCCTTCTGTATATTGAGCCATTTTATGTCCTCTATAGAATGAGCCTAAGTCACACAGAATAGACAGCCCCAAGAGTTCGACATTAACTGTCATTCTCATAGGCTCATTCTGTAAAGCTCTTGGTTAAAAAATTGCCTTGTGATAGGCATTGTTATGAATTGAATTTAAATATTGGATGGACTTGTAAAACAGACTTTTACAAGCATAAAAAACCACCCGAAGGTGGTTTGATTTTTATAATAATTGATTCTGTTTATATAGATATTTTTAACCTAATAATCGGTAAAACTCTATTCCAATTATCAGCTATCCCTTTAGGTTGTATATGTGCTGTTTCCCGTTCAATTATTACTTTAGCACTATATAAAACTCGCTTGTATTCACGAGCCATAGAATAAAAATTGCCTCTAAAACCTGAATCAATCACACGCAATGCAGGCTCTATTAATTCTATTTGATATCGCATTCGCTCAGCAGCTTTATATAACCATGCTAAATCATACCAATCTGCGTCAGATAATCCGCTTCGAGAATTCACACCACCCAGCCACTTAATCGCTTCCTCAAATTTATTCGCTGGCAAATCTTGATAACGAGGTATTTTGAATTGCTCATAAAGCTTGGTGTAAATTGCTTGATAATGTTCACCTGTTCGGTAAGAACGTTCATTTACGGCTTGCTTGATTGCCTGTTGTTGTTCGAGTGAGATTGTATTAGGGTGTTGTTGTGCTACTTTTGGCATAAAGTGACTATAAAGAACATCAAAACATTCAAGCTGATATTGTTCTAGTGTTGCTCTAATTTCTGGTTTTGCTCGGCTAGTTTCAATACCGAATAACCACCCGTTTATCATCGAAATTGGTAAGCAAATGTATTCTTGAGCACCACTTTTAGAGGGTATTGTCATCATGACAACACCTTGACTAAGCACATGATGACGTTGAATTCTTTTGAATTGTGCCGCCCAATTTAACCCTATATTTTCACAAACTGGTTTCATTGCGACATACGGTTTATCTTGATAATTAAGAACGATTAATTGTTGATTGTGGAACTGAATTGTTTCTAATTTTGTGTTTGACATGCTATATCCTTTGTTTATTTTTTTGAGATTATTACCCATTTAAATGGGTGTCGAGAGGCTCAAAAGCCTAACAAAGAAAGGCTGGAGTTATTCCCCTAAGGTATTTTATTCCTCGCCCTCTCGACATTGAATTTTAGACGTAAAAAATCCGCATGCTATCGGGGCGGTGTCCGCTTTGTTTAGGTTTTGAGACCTGAACAAGAATATACAATCAAATAACTAGGCCAGTCAATAGTTATTTTATTCTTGTGCAAGTTGTTACTTCTTTGCTTCTGATATCTATTACATTTGTCGTATTTGAATTTTTTTTAAATTCTGATGCAATTACATATCTATATTGATCATTGCTTATTTTTTCAAGCTTTTGTTGACCAGTAAACGTACTGTCATCATTTAAAATTTCATGCGTTGGATTACTATTAATTTTGTCAACATCGTAAAGCTCTTGCTTATCTCCATCATAAACATGATATAATTTGCCATCCATTATTTTATACGTTCGAATGTATTCACTTTTATCTACAGCATCACCATAACTTTCTTCACGGCCACTATCCATTCTTTCGAACGATTCCCAATTACACCGCCAATCACCAACGAGATACTCTTTAGTAACTTTATCATCACCACAGCCAGTTAAAATAAATCCAATTAATCCAAGCAATACAATCTTTTTCATACTATCTCCTTAATTTTTCGTTAATAGTATGTTATTTAAAGGGTTGGAGCAATAAAAACCATCATTCAGCGGCTTTAGCAAGTCTTTCTCGACGTCGTTTTTCATAATCCGCTAAGGTTTTGTCGTATTCTTCTCTTGTGAAGCCATCTTTATCAGGATATTTGTTTGCCATTAACATGATGTATTCGGTCATTGTTAGTTTTTTTGCATCATCTAATGACAATCCAAGATGAACCCTTGCGTTATTGATATAATCGGTAATTTTAAATTCTGATGAGTACGATTTATTTTCGTTTCGCTGCGATATTCTAACTTTTGCCCTTCCAGCCACGCCATATTCAAGTAAACTCCTAGCTATTAATAAAATATCGTGAATTGGGATGAGCCCTTTTTTGTTTTTACTTCCTAACAATTGAGTAACGTCAGCTGAACAACAACAGGTCAAAACCTTTCTAGCAACATTGAGTTGAAGTGTTAATTTTTCATTAATGTAATTAGTTACGTAATGATTTAGCTCTTTGAACCGTGTTATCGCTTCGTAGGCTTGATTAGAAAGCAGAACAGTATAGGCGTTAATTATCTCAAATGGTTCGCCAAGCTGTGATAAATTTTCGAATGAGGGAGTGAATACATAGTTAATTTTTTTTTCGCTCAATGACCCATTTTTTTTAATTGAAATAACCATTTCGCCTATGTCTGTTCTAATCATATATAGCCTTATTTAGTTGATTGAGTCGTAGGAATTTTACCAGTAATTTTAACTGATTTAGATGAAGCGACTTTAAATTCAAGTGAAGCTGATACAATATCATTTGATCCGCCATTCCAACTCAGTGAAGTTATATTCATATATGCAACAAAAGTATTTTCGCCATACATCAATCGCACCCACAAACTAGGTTGACGTTTATTAGCTAACTCAGTGGTAAAATAACGCTCTAATTTGAAGAAACCATACTGATCCAACTTGTCATTAACTCTGACTTCACCCTCAAATGACAAAGCAATATCAGCATTGATGACGATAGACTCAGCAAATCCGCCCTGATCATCTGCATCACTAGTCGCCGTATTAGGACCATAATCAATACCTTTGGATTTCCCAGCCATTAAAGCTTTCCAATCAGCCTCTTTTGGGGTTTTGTCTGGGCATCCGTCACAAACCTCAAGAACTACAGCAGCGCCAAATAATTGGCTGTTTTGTTCTGAACATTCTGCCATTTTTTAACTCCTATAAAATAAAAAATCCCGCTCAAGGCGGGATATAAATTGTTTTCTAAATTACTAACCAAATCTGCATGAAACCATTAATCGATAAACAAGCCTGTCCTCTTCAGTTGCCACCGGTGAGGGGATTGCTCCTACTATCTGAATAAGCCCTGTGCTATTGGTGTAAGGATTGTTTTTGATGTAATCAGCTATTATCGATGTGTCATTATCTATTGTTTCAATGTCATTTACTGCGCCGATTAAATCTATTAACGTGTAATACTCATTACCTAAATCGGTTTTAAGTATTGAACCGCCATTGGGTCGAAATACAATGAACTTGCTGCTTTTATTTTTCGTATCACGCCATTTTAGATACTGAACCTCAAAGCCACCTAATAATCCGGCATTTTTGAGATATTCAGCTACTCGCTTGTACATTTTCACAATTTCATCTCCCTGCGGACAGCTTGGTCGATAGTTGCCTTTTCATCCTCAAACCCTTTATACAAGAATTCTTTTTTAGCAGTTGATCGCTTAAATTTCATTGAGCGATTCGGATCATGAACATATGCTGCATAATTAGCCGAATAACCAACGCGACCCGTTAAGCGATTACCATTTATGAACATTTCACGATATTGGCTATTGAGTAGTGTTGAGGTATCAATCGGCGTATATAATGCAGCACGGGTACCACCGATCAATAAGGCAGACTGTATGGCTCTTACTGATTTTCTAGCTTGAACATCACCAACTATGGTATTTAATCGATTTATACAATCTCTAACACCACTAACCTTAATGCCCATATCAAACTCCTGTTATCAATGTATAATCATCCGCTAGTCGCTCGAATGTGTCTGCATATCGAGCAATGTGCTTAATTTCATCTGCGCCAGCTCTGATTGGATCAAGTTCCGTGAATTTACCAATCAAGATAAAATCACCCTCATTGGCTAAAGCGTATTCAGTCCAGAATGTGTTTTTAATAACAAACCCTGTTCCGATATCGCCTAACCTAGTTGCAGACTCAAGACCATAATCGCAATAAATTAGCTCTGGAGGATGAAAGACCTTAGCGCCATACTCATTTACGCCAGAAGCGCGCCAAATCGTAGCTATAGCTGTATATGCCCAATTAGCTGCGCTACTCATTACAACCTCCAACAACTGCAAAGAAGCCCACGCGTCCACTATCTAACGGTAAATCCGACAGGCAATTATTTTTATCCCATGCCCGAATCTGAGTTAGTAAATAGTCCGTGCCATTGTTATCGTATGTAAATGAACGACTAGCGCCACTTGGCGAACCCTGCGATGATATTTTCCTTGCACCAGACAATGAAGCCAATCTAGCAACAGCATATAACGACAATAGCTTTGCCGTGACATTACCGTATTGAGATAAGCAAGCATCATGTTTGCCAACTTGTTCAATTAATAGTTCTAATACTGAATCAGGAATAGAAAAGCCCAACTCAGAGATAAAGGATTTTGCTTCTGATTTATCTATAAGTTGAGACATTTATTTACTCCTTTGTTAGACTGGCTTCGTATTCAGCCTTAAGACGCTCAGCAAACTCTTGCACTGTCTCTTCTTTGCGTTGACCCTCTAATTTATACTGCGTTGCAAATTCGGCGAGGTTTTTTCCTGTTTTATTAGCTAAATTGAACTCTTTTCCATCGACAATCACAATAAGTGGTTCAACTTTTTCCTTTGTGGTCTCAACAATAGATTCAACTAGTTCTGCTTTAATAAATCGTTCTGCGATGTCTTTTGACAGGTCAATAACCCGCCCCTTTTCAACTTTCTTATAGTCAACCATAATATTGGCTGTTAGTACTTTAACTTTCATTATTACTCCTTAACTTGATGCGAAAATAACAGAATGATTGCCGTTAATATCGGTTTTAACCATTATTCCAGCAGCACCCCATGTGCGCCAAACATAGTCAGAGTTATAATAAAGTCGAGGATCGGCAACAGTACCAAACGCTTGCCCAACAATTGGAGCAATAATGCCAGCTCCTAAAGGAATAATAAGAATTTGATTACCTGTTAACTTGCTATCTTCTTTGATATCTTCGATGCCTGAAAGTTTTTTAATTTCTTCTAAAACGGTGCGAATTTGGTTGCTGTCAAAGTATTGCTCCCAATTCGACATGATCTCCGCAGAAACGTACCAAGTTTGTTTAGCGTATTGCTTATTAGAAACCTTTAAAGCATCGCGAAGTTTGATGGCTTCAGCACGAATTTTGGCTGGGTCTTTGCTATTGGCGAAATCAAAAGCTAAGGTAACTTGTTGAACTCGTTCATCGTATTTAAAACCTTTCCAAGTTTTTTTATCAAACACGATAAAATTACCATCTTCATCTTTAAAACCGTCAAAGATATAATCAACATATTTACGACGAACAATTTTTACTGAGTTTTCTTGCGCATCCGCTAAGGATTGCAATGCTGAGCCTTTACCAAAAATAGGGTCACGCCATGGGAATTTGAAACCTGTATCATGAATTGGAACAATAGTTCCATCGAAAGCATAGATAGTTGCATTTAATAACGCACCGACTTGACCTGACATAGAAGTATGCGCACTACCGCCACCGCCTGTTTTAGCATATTCATAGACAGATTCATCAATACGAACAGAACGAGAGAAGCCCATTAAATCATTCAACACGGTAAATTCAGTGTTTGGCTCAAACTCCTTTAACACAACAGCGTCTTGAGCTTTATATAGGCGTCTAATATCATCAATTGCATTAGTTACATTCAGGTAATCATTAGCGTTATTATTACCTCGGCTTTGATTGATAAAGTCGGCAACCGATTGCATCCCCGCCCGCCTTGCTTCGGCTAATGCTGCAAATTGAGCATTTTGAGAATCTACAAAACCCCGTTTTTCAGCTTCTTTTTTAGAAAAATAAAACATTGATTAATTATCCTTACTTCACTACAACACGCAGTAAATCACCAGCTGTTGTGATAGTGATTGTTTCTTCTGCAAAAAATTGAGATGACGCATCGCCGCCCATCGTTACTTGTCCTTCGATAATTTGTAATGGGTCACCTTTTTTATAAACACCAGCATTAGCGGTAACATTGTAAAACGTGCCTTGAGTTGGATGCATACAAACAACCCAATCTCCTAATTTAATTGCGCTTTTTACGTCTTTACCACGTAGATAATCATAGTTAGCAACATACTTAATGCCTTCTTCTGTATCATCTAAAGCTGGTTTAACTTTACCGTTCTCAAAGATACATATCGTACCAGGCATAAAACTAACAGCAGCTTTACCTTCGCGGTTTAACGTTGGGTTAGGGAATACACCACCCGCATGAATAACTCTTTTAGTCATTAAAATTCTCCTTATTCTGGCATTTCGCAGATTGATTGATTGCTGTTAGATGCACTGTAGGCGCTATTAACTGGTACTGATTTCTGACATTTCGCATATAACGCACTCAGAGCATCGCCTTTAATCTCATTGACGGCTGTTTCTGGTATACCAAACGCAGCTTTTACGGCTTCACGCATGGTTTTTTCTTCAGCTGCTGCATTTACACTTACTATCTGCTCTAGGATATTAACTTTATCAATTAGCGTCTTAGCCCATTTCGGCGTCTGTTCGCTATTTTGTTCTTCATCCTTCTTTTTCTTTTTTTCTTCATCTTCATCAGTTTTCTTTTTATCGATAGCCTCTTTAGCGACTTGCTCGTTAAGTGCAGTTAATAACTGCTCATCATCTAAGCCGTCGGTTTTAATCCCTTTGGCGCTTAACACCTGTAAGATCTTCTCTTTCATTGGGTCTATTTCCTCTTTTTTGTTAAATTTGAATTTTTTTAGCGCTTCAGATAATGTATTCTGAATTGTTAATAATAAGTTGGAGGGTGTTGCTTCTAAATCATCTAGATTGGCATTCTCAATCTGATATTCACCATCTGAGTTCACGAACATGCCCACTCCCTCGCTTGGAGTAGCCGCGCCTTGTTCGTTCAGAAGGATAGCCACATGGTCAAAATGCATATTAGTAGCCACCCAATCATAAGCTTTGCCCTTTGATTTTCCAGACTGATATACCTTGTTTAGAATTAATCCAGTAGATACATGAATAGGATTAGCATCCTCACCATTCATCATGCTTTCTAACCTATTTAGAAGTTGCTTGCCTTTCTCGTGATTTTTTGCAAATTCAATATCCACATAACAATCAAGTAACACTTTGTCATTATCTTTGTGGACATTTTCAGCCCATGCACCACCGTAATATTCGTTAATAGCTTTAGCATTGCTTGCCGACACAAATTGACCATTGACTTTAGGGTGTCCAATTGGCATCAAGTTGCCGTTTATTGACATATAACTTTTGTCTATTTCATCTTTCGGATATAAACCATTATTCATCACAACATCATCAACAACTGGGACGACATCGCGAATGATAAAATGCTCTTTATTGTTGATTGATTCTTTCGTGATTTTTGATGATTTATTAATAACCGAAAGCACATTAACCGTAACTTTATTCATCAGTTTTTGCCCTCTCTTTGAGCCATTCTTCACGCTCCTTACTAAGTTTCTCTATTACAAATTTATTAAAAGGCTCACCTTTTTCATTGAGCAATATCGGTATTTGCGAGCAATGGCAATTAAAGGCGTTGCCGCCCTCCTCATACCAATTCCTCACCTCTTCAACCGTTCTTATTCTTCCGTCCCAATAAACATGAGTTAATCGGCTGGTTATAAGTTTTGCAGACATATGCAACAAGCCGACCCTCAAACCTAATCTTTCAGTAGTCCATTCAGTTTCATTCCAAATGGATTGACGATACCCTCTTAATTGTTCGGTTTGAGCTAAAGCTTTAGCTTTAGACATTGAAACATCAAGTCGTTTACTGATAATTTGAGCGGTTTCTCTTGGATTGATACATCTTGCTATAGCGCTAGCTAAAACATGGCATAAATCTGCTTTTGCAGCTTCGGTTAATCCCTTCCAGTCGCTGAAAGTTAATAAAAAGGCTTGTTTAATTTGATTTAGGTATGCAGGTCTTGACAATAAAGTTACAAAGGCTGTTTGCTCTGCATAATAAGCGGATTGCTGCGCTAAATTAGTATAGGCGGAGTGAGTGCCCCGCTGGTATTCGTTCTCAATTGTCGATAACATCCAAAATTCATCGCGCCCACCCTCAAGCAAGTATTCGTCTAATATGTCCTGAACCATTGCCAATAACGCTTCTAAGTCGTTTGGCGAAATGTCATAGATATAGTTTGAATTGGCTTGATAAATCACACCTTCACGGAAGATGTAACCTTGATTCGGTGATCGCTCTCGACCAACTAAATATTGGTTGAAAATATCTTTTAGCCTTAATTTAATGTTGTAGTAGCGATTTTCGATATTGCGATAAGTTTTATTGAGTGATTTATAAGATTGGGTGGGGTCTTTTTTATTTCTTGGTATTATCGGACTTTTTATCCTGTCCGTTTTCATCATCTAAAGGGTCGCCTTCTGGTTTATCAATTACATCATCTTCAAGCTCTGGTAATGTTGGCAATTCAGCAGCAGCCCTTATTTCATTAGCTTTAATAACTGATGTACCTAAAGCGTTTGTGGTTTTAGCTGCCACTTCTGCTAATTTATTCGCATTTTCGAGTTTTTCAGCATAACTTGGCGCGAGTAAATCAGACCATGAAACAGTGATTTCTTCATTTTTTGGCGCGTCAATAATGCCAATTTTCCAAAGTCGAGTTATAAAGCTTTCTATCACGGAAGTTAAAAAGCCATTACGCCTACTCATTCGCGTTTTAGCCCAATCTTTATTATCCTCTGTTGAAGCTCTTTCACCTGTTATTTGCCCGATTAAAACTTTTACAGGCATTGGAATGGATGAGGCAAATTTACTTAATGAGGTATTAAAAGTTGATGAGGGATCAGCAGGTGCAACCGACAATACGCTGACGCTACCGTCCTGCATAATGACCGATGAATCAGTATTGTTATTCAATTCTCTAACTTGCTTATCAACCGCATTGGCTAGCTCATCTAACTCTACGCCATATAACTTGGCTATTTGGTCTAAAGAAGCCTCTTTGCTAAAGTTAAAATTAAGTTGCCGGCTGGCATTTTTAAGAAATCCTTCAGCAGCGCCGCCACTTGTTTTTTCCATGTCT
Organism: Gilliamella sp. B3022; assembly: GCF_028751545.1. NCBI lineage: Bacteria > Pseudomonadati > Pseudomonadota > Gammaproteobacteria > Orbales > Orbaceae > Gilliamella > Gilliamella sp. B3022. Next base: position 2,220,574 of record NZ_CP071867.1, on the reverse strand, counting down.
AATGCATCGTTATAGCCTTTTTTGAGAATTGAATAGCCATTAGTTAATAAACCATCTGGCGCTCGCTCACATAAAATAATAATACGGTCTGGATGAACTTTTAACTCTCTTGATGGTGCTGATGTGTTCTCACCTACCGGCAAGTTCATGTAACGATACATTTTAGGATAGCCGTAATCCTCACTATTAGGATCATCATCCCACTCGCTCACATCAAGCTGAGCTTCCCAGACAGGAATTAATCTCACCAAGCCATATTCTTTAGATTTCTTTAAAGTATTTTTATCTATTTTTTCATGCCATTCTTTATTATCTCTTACCTGAATTAACATTGCAGAATACCGACCGATTAATCCTCTTTTATCGGCTTCTTTAATAACTGGAAAGCATTTTTTTAAAATTTTAGCCGTTTTTCTATCCCAATTAGTGACGCCCTCAGCGTCTTTCTCTTTATCGCCCTCAAATATTTCAGGGTAATCTTCCCAGCATCCGTTAATCATCCTGTCAACCGCTGCACCTGCAATTGAGTTGCGCTCATACATGCTATAAAAATGGTCAAAGGTTAAATTTCTGGGATATCCGAATTCCTCATAAATTCGGTCACGCTTGGTGTTACCATAAGCCCCTTTGTTTAAGTATGCCATTCGTTGCTGAGCTGCTTGTCTTTGGTCTAGTGATTGGTTAACAGCTAATGCGTGATTAACCGCTAATTGTAATTGTGTGGTCATGTTTACCTACTTTTAACTAATATGCCAAGAACGTTGCTTTGTTTAATGTAACCGTCTAATGAGTACCTGACAGCATCCCAGCAATGATTGTTTGTATCAGCAATAATTGGCAAAACTTCACCCGTTACGCGATCAATTTTATAACTATATAATCGCGCCTCTTCTGCTGCATGCTTGCAGCGAGGGTGGATGATGATTTGTTTAAATCCACGCAGAAATGCGATACCGTCCTCAACACTGCCTTGCCATTTTTTAGCTGCTGAGATATTGAAGCCTTTGCGCTTGATGTGGCTGATAGTTTCAGGTCTTGAGCAATCACCTTTGATAATCCATTTTCTTGCTTCTGGCACTGAATCATAAAAAGCCGGCATTTCGTCCAGTTCTATATGAACACCATACGCCTCATACTCAATATACAGACAATCATTTAGAATAAATGACCGTATTAATGTATTCGGGTCATTAGCAAAGCCGAAATCTGCGCCAAATAATAATCGGTCGGCTTTTTTATAAAGATTATCGTCAAACGCCTCAACTTTGTAACAGCCACTCAGTACTTGTTTATCGGAGTTTTCGAGATAAGCGCCTTCCCATATCCAAGCATATGATGCGTAATCCAGTCGGGTCAGGTCATTTAATCTCTCTTGCTCCAGAACATCAGGGAAAAATGGGTTATCGTTATAATTTAGTTCGACAATGATTGAATTTTCAGGTGGGTTTTGTCTAAATCTTTTATCTGTTGGACTTCCCTCTGTTTCAGGGTTCCATGTCACCCATATTTCAGAATTAGTCTCACGAACTGTTGGAGTGAGTTTTCGCCATGCTATTTCGGATACGTTTTCCGCTTCATCAACCCAGCATAGCAATATTCGCGCTTTTGATTTAATGCTGTCGAGATTATGACGTAGACCACAAAACACATAGCTAACTAATCCGTTTTTAGTTCTGATATAGTTCTGCCCAATATCGTAGTAATCTTTTAACCAGTCAATAGAGTGAATTGCTTGCTTGACTTCTTCCATGCTTGAATCAGCTAATGAGTTCATAAACTCACGAGCGCATAGTATTACGCCACTTTTTCCTTCTTCTGCAAATTGATAACCTTTAATCGCTGTCATCAATGCGAATGAACGAGTTTTAGCGCTACCTCGTCCACCGTATGCGCCACGATACCTGACATTTTCAGCCACAAACACAGATATCAATTTTTTAGGTAACTGTATTTGTGCTGTTGTCATGGTGTTTACTCTATGGGTGCGACCAGCTCTATTCGAGTTGGTTTTGGTGACATCGAACTATCCGATGATTGATGATCGATTTCTTGTTTTTCGCTATAGCCGTGATTAGATAGCATCAGCTTTGTAATGGTTGGATTAAATGAACTAGCTAATCCGCCGTTTATAAGTTTATTCTCTTGTAACGTTTTAATTGCTTCTAGCGTGTCGGAAAACTCTTTGTTTTGTTTTGCATATTCATACATTGATGACTTGTGCTTACCGAGATAGCAAGCAAGACCTGCAACGCTTGGAACTACATCACCAAACGTTTCATAGTCCCCAAGCAAGTATTCTTTAGCCTTGACTAAACAATCGGCTAGTTCACTTGGGCGACCTATTTTTTTCTTTTCGCCCTTTGTCATAATTTTCTCCAGACAATAAAAAAACCGCACTAGGCGGCTATATGATGTTGTTCATCAAACAATGAAATAATATGGTTTCGTTTGAATAGCTCCATCAGCTTAACTTTTCTATCTTCGAACTCCATACCTAATTGAATAAATGTTGTATTAGCTCTTTGAAGGTCAGTAATGCATTTAATTTGACACGGAGTTAAATAATCTCGGATTGATTCTGTCTTTCCAATTTCGTGAAATACTTTAAATTTCGCTGATGTCATCCCTAAAGCTATACGGTTGATTAAATCAGCTTCATTACTAAAGTGGAAATACTTAACTTCCTTTTCTTGATGTTCCTTCTCAAATTTTATTGCATCAGTCATTAGCTTATATTCAACTTTTGCCAATTCTCTTAATCGTTGTCGTTGATAATCTTGCTCGATTACTTCATCAAAGGTTCGGATCACATAAAGATGAAACCTTGCATTAATCCACATAGCATAAGCATAAACTAATTCTTTGCATACATATGTACCTCGATAATTACCACCATTTATAACCTCAATTGCTTTTTGTTCAGTCCTCATATTTGAGGAGTGCTCCAATTCTTGGATTAGTTCTTGAGTAGAATCAAGGCGTAACCAGTTTGATGGCTGCTTGCTTTTATCATTTAGTCGCGCTAACACTCAACCGACGCGCTTTTATTCATTAGCAATCTGCTTGATAGCCCTTTTATCTGCATTACACTTCTCAATGACATTTAATAAATGCTCGTTATATCGGAAGCTATCACCAAAAGTCATGGGATTAGGTGGTAAATTTGGTAAACAGTTACTTAATAGATTTGCTGGTATCGGTCTATTTACGTATATTTTTCGCTCGGTTGTACAAGCTTGCAGAAACAGGCATAGGCACAAACTGCTTAGCACAATCATTATCTTTAAGTTGCTCATTAATTTGCTCCTGCCGTTCTAGTGATTGATTTTCTAGTTCACGTTTTGATAATTCATTATCTGCAATGATTTGATTGTTTTTTTCGATGTTTTTATTTAACTGATCGATTTGAACGGTTAGCGTTGTAATTTTTTCTTTAGCGATTTTTTCATCTTGCCAGCAGCTGAAAGCGAAGTAGATTGAAAATCCGCTCACTAAAAATAATATTATTGTCGTTACCATAAGCGACGTATTTAATTTAGACATAACTCATCACTCAACAATAACGATACAAATAAAAACCAACCCCAGCCGTTGACATCATTAACCGCCATTATTGAGGCGATGATAAAGCATAAGATAGACATAATGCCCTTTCCTTTTCTCGACGAGCAACTAAACCATTCAAAACTTTACCACCCGCTTTATTCCATTTTGGAAACTCGTTACACGCGGCTTTGTATTCACCAGTATTTAGATATCTATACATCGTTGATGCACGCATTTTTGTGCATCCTACGTTAAAAGTAATTGAAGTTACAGCGTCAAAGACTGATTGCGGTAGATGAAAACCATTGGCATGACGATTAATGCATTGTTCAGCCGTTTTAATATCATCCACCCAGCGCTTAGCTATTTCTTCATCTGAATATGTTTTTTGCTCAACATTAACAGTTGATCCAATACCGACTGTTAACGCATTCGCAGGACAATAGTATGGCTCTCTAACGCATGATTCAGCATTACCAATTATTTCAAGACCTGCTTCGCTCGTTCGGATTTCAGATGAGTGATTAGCTAATACCATACTGATAATTACCGAAACACTACAAATCGTACCTGTCACTATTCTTTTTGTTTTTTTCATAGTATTGCTCTCTCAGGTTCTTTTTGTGATAAAAATCTCGTCGTTTATACAGCCAGTTAATGATAAATGTTGCTATAGACAAAATGATACCCACCACAACAGCAATATCATTCAGACTTAGGGCACCAAACAGCGTACATATAGCGCCCCAGAAATATGAGACGGGTGAAGAATATTTATCCATTTTTTTATTTCTTAATTTGATTTAATGAGAGGTAGCGTACTAGCTAAATGTTAGTTATGTGCGTGTCTAGCATTGCTACCGATTCTGTGATGAGTTGGTACTCAAAATTAGATATAAAAAATGGCAATCGGACTTAATTAAAAAGGAAGAAAATATGAAAAATGCTCACCGATTGCCAAAAACTGAGCACAAAAAAACCGCAGTTAAGCGGTTTTAGATACAATTCTTGATTGTTAGTATCTTTATACCACTAATTGTATAGACAGTCAATAGTTATCATTATATTATTTTAATTATTTATCGAATTATTTTAATAACCTAATGTTTTGCAATAACTCGAGCTCTACGCCAGTTAACATTGTTTGCATTGCCAGCATGCCAATAATGCAACTCTCCCCGCTCTCCTTTAATGATTTGACGTTGTCCTTGTTTATCCCTGTGATTTTAGCTATACCACGTAATGATTGAGTTACGATCATTACTGTGTCGTCTAACATTCTAATTTCACCGAAATAATATAGTTTTAATACATGATACTCGTCCTGTGATTTTTGTGTTTTCATTTTCCCTAATGCGGTTATCATTGAATCAATCAATAAACCATCATCATCTGAGCATGACTCCTTAAATTGTTCCTGTTCTGATTTATAAAGACTAAAGTTTTTTTGTTGTAAATAAGCTTCTTTTCGAGCCCAATTACCCCAACGAGTGAGAATGTCCGTAATATCATAATCGGATTGAAATCTAACTGATGCAATAGGTTTTGCGGGCTCAATTGGCTCATCATCAATGTATTTATATTCTGCTAACATTGCTCCCCCTCTATTAACTCGCTGATATAAATTTCAATTCGACCGTTATTTTTTTCATAACCAGCTCTAACTATGCGTAAATCATCAATATGTTTGTCATCCTCGATGACCTGTGAATATGTTAATGAGTCCAAAATCGCCTTATTTAGATTATCTAAATCTCTAACTCGTCTATCTGGCATAATAGCGAAAATTTCAGCCTTTAATCGCCCTCTTACCTTGTTGTTAGCTCGTGCCTGCAATACAATGGATTGCACAGCATTTCTAAAATCTACGCCCTTCTGATCAATATAAAAACGACCGTGTGACATGCGCCAATAATTATTTACTGACGGCGGATACGGTAACGTTAAATGAATCATAATTTTATTGCCTCTTCTTTTATTAACTCATATTGAGTTCTAAAAACTCCCTCAGCATGGGCTAACCTAACAAATTCGTGTTCACACATCCTCGTTCTACGGTCAATTTCATCATGACGCGCCGAACATGCCCATGCACCCTGTAAATCGTTCGGTTTCATACCCACACCACAGGTACCAGCTAATCGATAATGAGCCAACACGGTTGTTTCTGGGTTGTGGTTACAACACGGGAGCCTAACGGTGCACTCACGCCCTCTGGCTAATTTTGTTAATTTACTCATGATTTCGCTCTGGTTTTGTTCATATAAAATTTACCGCATGAGCCTAAAATCTCACCGTTAACACTGACCAACGGACGATTGCAGACAAATAAATCCAAATCCATGTTATATACACATTCGCCGTTGCATTCTGGACATTTAAAACCTGTTTTAATTAGTTTGTGTTTTCTGGACATGAATTTTCAACCCACACATTCATCATAAAACATGAAAAACAGTGGTGACATAAACAGACTAGAGAAAAACGAAAATCCCCCTACCATTCCCACAACTTTATTAAAAAAATCTGCACCGCTCCACACATACGCCATAAACATAAATCCTGTAGTGATAAAAATAATCATAAAAAATGTAAAAATTAATGCCTTCATCATGTCACCTGCTCTAATTGTAATTTTCTGTACTCACTATCATTTGGTATTCGTAATTTAAACCCATTTTGATATGACCACGTTTCAACCTGCTGTAGAAAAAAATGCATTTCCCCACTATCCAAATTGGATGTTTTTATTAACTCCAGTTTTTTGGTTATTTCTCCTGTTGTGACGTTTTTGTGTTCTATTTCCTCATATCCTAAAAACATCTCCTTTAAATCGTGTTTAACGCTATCCATTGTGTATGAATTAGTTTTTGACCGTTGATTAGCTTGTTTGGCTATATCTGTGTACCACATATGAGATAGTGAGTTTTGATCAATAGTTCGTTTGTCTTTCCAAATTTTTATTGTTAGCCGATATCGTTTTTCGCTTTTAACTAACTCAATTAGAGTGCTAAAAATTGATTTGATATTGCTTGAATGTAGACATAAATCATCCATTTATACTAGCCCTTAATTCATTCAGTCATTGCTTAACAAATTAAAAATATTAATGTTTTTAATCCATTCATTCTGAACATAATCATTAACATAATTACCGTTACAATCTTTTTCGATATAAGTAGCATCAAATTGCTTGCAGATCACTATTTCAAAACTTTTTCTTAGTTCGTTTATCTCTTGCTGTGTTAATTTAGTCATTGGTTGAACCTTTTACTTTCCTAGCAACTAAAATTTCATAATCACCATGAATAATCACCACAGCTTTAAAGTCCTTATTAGCTTTCTCTACAGCTTTAGCCAAACTTCCAGCTAATCGATACTGCTTAAATTTTTTATCAAATAAATCAAGAATTGATGAACTTGCACCTGATCCAACCAATCCGCACAGTAAAATAAAATTTAAAGTTAAAGCTATAAAAATCATTACAGCAAAAAAATAATCCATATCTAAACCCTCTCACACTGGAAATTACGCACCTCAACAGGGACTGTATCCCGCCCAACTCCGCCCCGAACGTACGACAGCGATTTAGCCAATGATTTTTCAGTCATTTTTTTATCACTACAACGCCAAATGCAGCCCCATTCCTGCAAGTTTTTTTTGACGTTTGCCGTGATTATGTATTTATGTTTTTTTGCCATTTTTGTATCAACTCCCTTAATTTTGCCTTCTCTTCTTCCGAATATTTTTTAACTTGTTCGACTAGTTCATGTTTAATTTTTGCTACGTTTGCCCCTCGTTTTTTCAGCGCTGTAACATAGTCATATGCTATTTTGTCTAGTATGTGATAGTGTCCCTGTGAGCAGTGATTAACTAGCTTGCGCATATCTACGTTCTTTTTTCACTGGCTCAGGGCGTGCTTTAGTGTATGATTCGGCTTGATCAACTTCATAAATGCGACCATTACTAATTCCTGCATATACTGTGAAATTACCTGCACCGTGACGATTTAAAGCTACGTTTATTTCCATCAAGTTCTTATCTGCGCTTTCGTTGTAAACAGCATCACGATAAATTCCTAACCAGTAATCACAATCCTGTTCGATTTGACCTGTATCGCGACTATCACTAGGTATTGGACGCTTATCTGCTCGTGATTCTAGGTTTCGGTTTAACTGAGTTAACAGAACAACTACACAATTCAGTTCTTTAGCCAGCGCTTTTAAACCTTTTGTAATAGCTCCGTATATCAAGTCGTTTCGTTGATCATCAACGTTTTTTTCCTTTCCCATTAGTGTCAAGTAATCAACCATAATCATACCTATCTGACCTCGCTCTCGTGCCATTCGGCGTGATTCTGAGCGTATATGTGACAAGGTAATAGCTGGGGTATCATCAATGTAGATGTTATTAGTTTTTGTTAGCTCATTTAGATGATGCATAACCCTCGAAAATTCCGCACCGCCATCCGTTCCTAATGCCCCATCGTAGAAAATATCACTATTGACACATGACTCTTGAGCCAAAATATTTTCTAGCATTTGCTCATCTTGCATTTCTAGTGAGAACATCAAAACTGGCAAATTGTCATGCATTGCGCAATGGCGAGCCATGTTAATTTCAAATGTGGTTTTACCCATTTTGGGGCGAGCACCAACAACAAATAATGAACCTCGAACCAATCCTTTTGGTGATAATTTTTTATCTAGCGCTTTAATTCCAGTTGATAACCCACGTGCACTATCTGCATTTGCTAATCGTTTATCTAGAGTTTCGGTCCATTTGTTGGCAATGGTTGATAGCGATTTAAGCCCTAACGATTTTCCCGTCTTGTTGTAGTCATCAATTTGTGTAAATAGCGATTGAATAGCTGATAATTTATCACTAGTTGATAATGTCGATTTTTCAAAAATCATCGCGCTACAGTCGTTTAATTTTTTTAACGTAAAACGTTCAATAGCCTTATCGCGAACAATACCAGCATAAGCAATAATATTGGTCATGGTTGGTGTGTTCTTGGACAGCTCAGCAAGATACGCTAAACCACCACAATCTTTTAGGGTTCCGTTTTGCTCCATACTGTCTGACAAAGTGATTAAATCTATTGGCTGATTTTTTCGACTTAATTCAATCATTTCAGCAAAAATAACTTGATGTTGTCGATTGTAAAATGAATCCTGTTTCAATTTGCGAATTGCTTTTTGACAACGCTCAGATCCAAAATCTAGCATCATTGAACCGAGAACAGCTTGCTCAGCAACTAAATCATGAGGTATTATATTCATAGCGCACCCTCTCTAAACTTTGTATAAGTCTCATCTGTCACAATGAATTCAAACTTAGCTTTCCAATTCCGTTTATTTTCACCGAATACCCATGCCGGTGCTTTTTCCACAAAATCATAAAAGTAATTAATCAAATCATTTAAAGTTAGTTCTTTTCGTTCTTTCAAAAATTTCTTGACTAAGTTCTTTCTGGTTGTAGTCATTTTCTCAATTTGTGGTAACCTGTTTTCTACAGCATCGTTGTACGCATCCATGACTAAATCAAAATCGATCGAATCTGATTTTTTAGATTTAGGTTGGTCATCTTCAGATGACTTAATATTATTTGTAGTATTCTCTGTAGTAGTCTTTGTAGTAATCTCTTGATCTAACGAACTCGACTTTGTAGTCTTCTCGAACTCTACATTGCAGAGATCGGGAGAATTACTTTCTTCACTTCGCGATAGTTGATTAACAGATTCGGCGAAATTAGCTAAAATTTCATTAACTTTCCCATTATCAATTTTGTAAAAAGTTTTATGATCTAATCGCTTTTCAGTAACAATTAAAACGCCTTTTTCTTTTAGTTTTTTGATAGCTGTTCTTTGTGCGTTATGAGATAACCCAGTTTCTTCTTCAAGTTCATCACGAGTTTTATACACACCTAAATCAGACGTTGCTTTATCTTGCCAATAAAATAATTGTGAGAATAAAACCGCAGGGTTAACACCACCTAAAGGCTTAGCTAATTTTGGGTAATATGCGTTAGGACGCCCTATCAATTTTAATGTTTCAACTGCGTTCATTGTTTGACCTCAAAGAATACTCCGCAAAATTGCCGCCATTTTTATAAATAATCTCAGTAACAATCTGAAAATTTTGTTTTCTTAAATCGTGGATGCGAGCACCTAATCTGTAGCAACCGAACAAATCCCACGCTTGTGCCGGGGTAATTGTTTTACCGCTTTGCAAATGCTGTAATATTCGATCGCACTGGCTCAGTGTTTTTTTAGTTTTTAATGTGCTCATGAATACCTCACTAATTAGATGGTTTATGCGCTGCAAGTGTTTCTTGATGTGCGGTAAGTCGTCTTTTTACTATTGAGTCACATAAATTATTTAATATTGCTTCTTCATCGCTAGTAATAACGCCATCACTAATCGCTTTGGATAAATATGCATCGTATTCACCTCTTGCCGTTCCAATGCTTAACATTAATTCAAAAAGATCATAACTTCCCGCTTTAGCGACATCAGGTTTTTTTATGACTATACAATTCACTGCTCTTGCAAAATAATCCGCAACTAATGTTGTCCTGCTTAACTCTTGTAATGCTAAAAGTTCATCACAAGTGAAGAATCGAGTTCCTTTATTTTCGTAACGCCGATCATTAAAAGCAGATACAGATAAACCTAAATAACTGGCTGCTACTTCCATACCGCCATCAATGGAGCTTAATAAATCATTAATTAATTTTTTCTTGTTACCCATATTTTAAAAATCCTCGTTTGGGTTACTTTGTTTAGTACTTACATTTATTATTAACCCCAGACATCAGGGCGTAACTCGGCTTTTGTTACCTGTCCGTGGGTGTGTTCTTCAATTTTTTTTGCTACACGAATTGGAACATTAGCTTTTCCTGAAGCCATTTGACATAAGAAAGACTTGGACACATCAATTTCTTTGGCAAATTGACTTTTACCACCTTTAGGGAGCAGGTTTAAATAATGTGATAGTTTCATTATTACCTTAGGTTAGTTAAAACTTAACTAAAGTTTATTTAACGCTAAACCAAAAGTCAAGTAAGTTTAGATAAAGTTTATTTTTTGCTTGTTTAGCAATTACTAAATAAAATGTACATAGAGGAACTAAGATGAATAGAAACAAATTAAAAGAGCTAAGAGCGAGCAATTTAAAACTATGGTTTTCAGATAAATCTGTTCCACCAAAAGAGAAAAGTTATATTTCTCAGTTGGTGAACGGACGGGCGCCTTTTGGCGAAAAATCGGCTCGTCGTTTAGAACATGATTACGGCATGCCTGAATTTTATCTAGATAAAATTAATGACAATGAAATATATGGAATAAAACAAAATAATCAGCATCACGCTAATAATAACAACTACGTGATAGAGATTTTAGATATTACAGCTAGCGCAGGAGCAGGCTACCTAAATTCGGATGTAATGGAAGTGATTAAATTAATAGAATATGATTCAGAACAGGCAAAAATATTATTTAAAGGTGTGGATACCGATAATTTAAAAGTAATTAATATTTCAGGTGATTCGATGCAAGGAACGTTTGAAAGTGGAGATTCAATTTATGTAGACGTTTCAAAAAAAGAATTTAACGGCGATGGAATATATGTATTTACGTTCGGTAAAAGCTTGTATGTGAAGCGCTTACAGGTAATTAAAGATAAACTGATTGTTATATCTGACAATAAAAAATACAAGGAATGGGATATAAACGAAGATGAAATTGATCAACTTTATATTCATGGGAAAGTAATGCTGAGTCAATCAATGTTACTAAGGAAGCACGGATAACTTCGTGAGGATTAAAAATGCAAGAGCACCATCATTTTGGATATTTAATAAAAAAAATTGGCGAACTTGGTAGTGGTGGTTTTGGTTATGTTGATAAAGTTGAACTATATAACAGTGATGGCATAAAATGCCATGGAGAGTATGCAAGAAAAACATTTAGTCCTTCCAAAGAAAAGAGCGAGTCTATACTTGATTTGGGACAGGTAAAGGAAAGATTTAATGAAGAGGTTCGATGTCAGGCATCTTGTGTATCATCTAATGTTGTTTCAATTTATATGCATAATCTACACATAGAAAAACCTTGGTTTATAATGGAGTTAGCAAATACTGATCTTTCCCATTTAATTGCATCAAATGATTTTAATCTTACCCAAAAAATATCAGCATTAAAAATGATAATTTCAGGTATAGATTATCTCCATAACAAATGATTATTCATTGGTGGCGGTCGAATTTCAAATAAATTAAATTACTCAATATCAATATCAAATAAACTAACTCCCAAAAACCCCTTAAATATTATATACACCGCTTCGGCGGGTTTTTTGTGCTTAAAATCAGCTTATGAATAATAGCTGTGTTTTTTTACATACCTCTAATGATTCACCAACCAAATTTTAAGAGGTTCTATTTCATTTAATATTAATTCACTCAAAATGAGAATATGGGGTTTATTTTTAATTAAACGCACTCTAAGTGGATCATTTTATTGAAATAAATTAATTTACTGAGTATAATTCGATCAATATTTAGTGGTAAGCCGTTTTTTTACTACTATATATAGGGGAGCCCGATATTGGCGTATCGGGCAAATATAAAAAAATAAAGCATTTAGGGCTTTATTGTGAGATCTCGATTACTATTCTATATTCGTTTTCTTTTTAAGTAAAGCCCTATTTAATGCTTATCCTTTATAGGAGTATTATTATGGGTTATTCACCTATATGCCGAAAGGCGCACCGTTATGATGTTCATTTTGAATCTTTACCGGAATATCAAGGAACTTTTAGCAGACATAAATGTGCGGGTTGTGCATTTGAATTAGGCTATTTTCATGCAGTAAATGGAATACCTAAAGCAATGGATGATTCTGTTTTAGATAGCATCCCATGCAGTCAAGCAGGTAGTGTCCGACATAAGGATGCATTTACTGCATATAATGATGGGTACAAATTTGCATTGAGTCTAGCTAAGGCAGCTTAGTTCTTTAAGATAAAACAAAGCCCCAAACGGGGCTTTTTTCACGCCTAAAATCTGCATATAAAATCTTTTCTTATTTTTTCTGTATAAAAAATAGCCAATCAAATTAATTTTATAATTAACTAAATTATTGTTTTACTAAACATTAAATATTTTTTGCATAAAAAGTTTAGTGTTTAGTAAATATTCCACTTTACTAAAAGTTAATTGTTTACTAAACTACACCCATCAAAACAAATCAACTTAACAACAAAGTTAAACAAGACTACGAGTTATTTAACAAGTTAATAAGATTCAAGTAGCTAGCTGAGGCATATGAAAGTACAGCGGTTTTGGAAAGAAATAAATAATCACTTATGTGAACGCTCTTTAAAAACTAGAAAAGTCGAGACAACTTATAAAGTGTTGTTCAAGTAAACAGTGTGAAAGTGAAGCTTATCTAAGAACGAAATGCCTATCTCCCTCTAAACTGTTGAAAAACATCATGGAATAAGGGAGCGCAAAAACTCGCAACCATCGAGAAAATTTGGTTAAAAATTCAAATCAAAGCCCATTCAGTGAGTGGGCTTGAGTTTGAAATATATGTAAGGAATTGATTATGAATAACTTATATCAATGTGTAGAAAACGGTTATGAAAAACAATATCAAAACATGATGCAGAATATCGAAAATGGCGATGAGCTAGATGAGGAAATCGATAAACGAGCAAATGAGTTGATGCAAAATTTTAGTAATAACAACGATCAGCTGATAATCGATCTAATTTCTATTTGTTTAGAAAATAATGCCGTTGATCAAAATATATTTAATCAGTTTATAATAGACATTTGTTATTCACAGGCTAGAGCGGAATTGAATAAAAAATAAATCAATACCATTAATTAACATCAGTAGCGATAATTTTATAAATTAAAGAGATAAAATATTGTGGGTCAATAAATTAAAAAGGTAAAAATTATGTTTACAAGTTCAAATATTAGTGTGAAGGTTGGCGATGTGTACAGAACTGTTTATTGTCACTATAGCGGTTATTTAACTTATAACGGAGCTATTCTATTTGAGCATTACAACTCACAAGAATTAGCTGAAGAATTGATTGTATTTTCTTATTAAAAATACTGACAGCTCGGAAAGACGGCACATTGCTACATCCTATTTACCCTCACTTGAGGGCTTTTTTTACAGAATTAAGAGATAAAACAATGAATATTAGAGAAATTTTAGAACAACACAAAATATGGATTGACAGTCTTGGTAAGAAAGGAATAAAAGCTGATTTGCGCGGTGCTAATTTGGACAGTGCTAATTTGGGCCGTGCTAATTTGCGCGGTGCTGATTTGGACAGTGCTAATTTGCGCGGTGCTAATTTGCGCGGTGCTAATTTGCGCGGTGCTGATTTGATCGATGCTTATTTGCGCGATGCTAATTTGATCCGTGCTGATTTGAGCGATGCTGATTTGATCGATGCTTATTTGCGCGATGCTAATTTGAGCGGTGCTAATTTGAACCGTGCTGATTTGCGCGATGCTTATTTGATCGATGCTGATTTGAGCGGTGCTGATTTGCGCGGTGCTGATTTGAGCGGTGCTTATTTGATCGATGCTGATTTGATCGATGCTAATTTGGACAGTGCTAATTTGGTCCATGCTAATTTGCGCAGTGCTAATTTGGACAGTGCTAATTTGCGCGGTGCTGATTTGAGCGATGCTTATTTGATCGATGCTGATTTGCGCAGTGCTAATTTGGACAGTGCTGATTTGCGCGGTGCTGATTTGAGCGATGCTTATTTGATCGATGCTGATTTGCGCGGTGCTGATTTGCGCGGTGCTAATTTGAACCGTGCTAATTTGCGCGGTGCTGATTTGCGCGGTGCTGATTTGAGCGATGCTAATTTACCTGAATCAATATTCATTATTTTAGATGAAACCTATTTCATATCAATAACAAATGGTGATTGCGTCCGCGTTGAAGACGAATGTCACCCAGCAAATAATTGGCGCAAATTTTCAAAAAAAGAAATCGCCCAAATGGATGGTAAAAAAGCTCTGCAATTTTACCCGCGATTACTTGATATCATTGATATTTATTGCGGTAAGGGCGAGCGTCCAGATTGGTTAAAAGAGGAATGAAAACAATGAACACAATACCCATAGATCATGTCGGCTGCAATGTTTATCAAATGGACCGATTTAGAAATGATTATAGACTAAACAAGGGCGAACAAATGTACGCCCTTTTTTGTACATGCGTACTAACGATTGGGATGTTGTTTATGCTATTTCAATGGATGTTTAAGATTGCGAGTGATTAAAAGTGGTTATAGAAAATGAAAAAGATAATAAGGAGCCAACATGAAACAGGGTATTTATTACGATATATCTAATAAAGATTATCACAACAGTGAGGGTGTGAGCAAGTCTAATCTAGATGATATTGCAAAAAGCCCTGCAATTTACAAATGGCGACAAGAAGCACCAGAAGATAAAGAAAAAAAGAAAGCTTTAGACATTGGCACAGCCCTACACTGTCTTCTTTTAGAACCGCAACACTTTAATGAGCGGTTTATTGTTGTTCCTTCATTTGACCGTAGAACAACGCAAGGTAAAAAAGACCTCGAACAATTTATGGAAGAAAATTATTCACCCGAAAAAATCATTATCACAGAAGAAGAAGAACGGAAATTACGGCTAATGCAAGAGAGTGCTTTTGCACATCCAATTGCAAAAAAATTACTTGATATGGACGGTTATTGTGAATCTTCTATTTACTGGACTGATTTTGAAACTAATGTTTTATGCAGAATTAGACCCGACAAAATAATTAATGACTTACCAATAATCGTTGATGTTAAAAAGACAAGTAATATTAATGATTTTGGTAGAAGCATTGAAGATTACCGCTACCACGTTCAAGCAGCAATGTATATCGATGGATATACTGAAATATTTAACTCCGACCCTGTTTTTTTATTTATTGCAGTTAGTGATGTTATCGATTGCGGTAAATATCCAGTTAGAGTAATTCAACTTGATGAACATGATTTAAATGTTGGGTACAGACTGTATAGAGAAAATCTTTTTACATATGCATCTTGTTTAAAAAGCAATAAATGGGACGGTATAGAAACAATTCAAAGACCACAATGGATAAGGAAAAATGAATATGACTTATGAATTATCAATGAATAATGAAATTATAGAGCACGAACAACCAATTGGACAGGTTAATAACACTGTATTTAGTCATCAAATGCTACAGAGAATACAAGAATTTTCGCAAGTGATGGCGAAAGGAGTAGCAACAGTTCCAAAGCATTTGGCAGGTAATGTTGCTGACTGCATGGCGGTAACTATGCAAGCGGTACAATGGAAAATGAACCCTTTTGCGGTGGCTCAAAAAACACATATAGTAAATGGAACGCTTGGCTATGAAGCACAGTTAGTAAATGCCGTAATTGTAACATCTGGAGCTATTAACGGCAGATTCAAATATGAATATATAGGTAACTGGGACGCATTCCAAAAAACAGATAAAAAGCATGATGATGAAATTAAACTAAACTTGGGCATTAAGGTTGGTGCTATTTTAACAGGTGAACAAAATATAACATGGGGAGAACCATTATATTTAAGCAATGTCACAATCAGAAACTCACCTTTGTGGAAAACAGCTCCAAAACAGCAAATAGCATATTTAGCCGTCAAATACTGGGCTAGATTGTACTGTCCTGAAGTTATTTTAGGGGTTTACTCAACTGACGAATTAGAAGAAGCAAGAAAAACTGTAAAAGACATTACTCCTCCTGATGCAAATCTGTTAATAAATGAGGCGGACACTGCAAATCAAACGAAAAATGAAGAACCGCAAGATAAAGCACTTGAAGATAGGCTGTCAGATTATTTGTCCAAAGTTAAGGAAACCACGCTAACAACTAAGCTTGAAAAATTAATCCAAGCAGCAAGAAATATTTTTTGTGATTATCCAGAGTTTTTATCAGCAGCAGAAAGCGCTTACATAGAAAGACTTAAAGAAATTAATGAAATCCCACTACCTGAGGCGTGATTATGATTACACCTGAAGAATGGAAAAAACTGAAAGTTGGGGATTTGTTGTATCTCGCAGCCCCCTCACTATCATCGACCCGCATAAAAACAAAAAAAATTAGCCAGATCGATGATGAGTGCATCATCATAAAAAATAATGACAGAACCTCGTGGATTCGACCATTATGGACTGGAAATTATTTTTGTAAAAAAAATGATGCTATAGAGCATTTAATGTCGAGCGTGATAAATCAATTTAAAAAACGGGAAGAAAAATTTCAAAAAACATTGCAGAAACTGCAAAACCAATTGGAGAGAGAAAATGGCAATTAATACAATGACAGCAACAGGCAACGTCGGTCAGGATGCTGAATTACGGTATTTACAAAACGGCACAGCAGTTAGTGAATTTAGTTTACCAGTTAAAGCTGGTTACGGAGATAATCAAAAAACAGCATGGATCAAGTGTGTTATATGGGGCAAAGTGGCAGAAATTTTTGCTCCAAATATTAAAAAAGGTGATTTGGTAGCTGTAAGTGGTGAGTTTTATGTTGAAGAATGGGAAAAGAACGGAGTGACAGTCACAAAGCCATGCTTGCGTGTAAATCAAATTCAACCAACTAAAAAATTGGATGGACAAGTTCAACCTAGTCAGCAACAATCGCAACAACAAAACAATTCACAATCAACACCAGAAACGGATTTTGACGACGATTCCATCCCGTTTTAGTGCTAATTTTTTATAAATATAACCGCTCATGTAGCGGTTTTTTATTGTGAGTAATATTATGAAACATCTGCCGAATAATGATAATCAGTTCTACCCTACCCCTCGAAAACTGGCAACTGAATTATTTTCAATGTTAACTAAAGATAAGCGTAATTATAGTTACATTTTAGAGCCGAGCGCAGGCAAAGGCGATTTAATAAAATATTTTTATGATGACGCATCAACTTGGGAAAGACGCGGTTTTCGATTTAGTTGTTGTGAAATTGATTATAATTTATCTAGCATTCTACTGAATATCAAAAATTCAGGTGAGCGATATAAATATGAAAATTTAAATTTAGAAATTGTTGGTAGTGATTTTCTCGAATTCAATTCTATTGAAAACTACGATTTAATTATCATGAATCCACCATTTAAAAATGGTGATAAACATTTGTTACACGCCCTAAATTATGTTGTTGATGGCGAAATTCTATGCATATTGAATGCTGAAACACTTAAAAACCCATGCACCAATAA
Source organism: Gilliamella sp. B3022 (assembly GCF_028751545.1). Lineage (NCBI taxonomy): Bacteria > Pseudomonadati > Pseudomonadota > Gammaproteobacteria > Orbales > Orbaceae > Gilliamella > Gilliamella sp. B3022. The sequence goes on along the minus strand of NZ_CP071867.1, from coordinate 2,202,718 downwards.
TCGAATTTTACTCAACCAAAAACTTAACGAACTCAATGCTACAATTAAATATGTTGATGGCGGTTTTTCGACTTCAGAATCAGAACGTAAAACGGATGTTGAGGTAGCTCTAATTCATATTAAAAAAGAGCAAGACATTGAAAAAATATTTAGTGATGAATATGAAAGGATGAACTATGACATTGATTTAAAAGACGGCTCGGAAGTTAAAAACATTAAAGAACATCAATCAATTGATGATATGTTGATTGAATACCAAAATTATCAGACGCGTATTGTGCGCACATGTGAAACAATGTTTAAGGCGTCCTACGGTTGTCGTGATTTAATTCATGTTTCAATTGGCGAAAGATTAGATTCATCGAAATCTTATACAATTCATGATATTCAAAAAGCATTAAGGTGTGCAAATAATATTATTAAAGATCGCTATTGGAAAAATTTGTTAGACCGCAAAGAGTTTAGGGACAAACTTACAACAGCAGAGGTAAACACATTTAACAATATTATTAGACGTTTTGCCAACATGGAATTTTCACGTAATAACATCAATACACTATATGAATACATTTTAAAAAACGGCAACGATTTATTCAAAAATGCAATATTCGCTTTATTTGATGAGATAACTCGTGAAAGTTCTTACTATCCAGAAAAATCTAAGAATATTTATTTGTTTAATGGTTGGAAGTCTAATAATGGTTACAAAATTAATTCTAAATTTATTTTAATTATACAGGGTTGGCTGAAAACGTGTTTTCATGCAGATTATAGAGTAATAGAAAAATTAGATGATATTGAAAAGGTATTTGTCTATTTTAATAATGGTATATATCCAGAAATAAAATTAAGCCAAGCATACATTGCTTGGTATGATGCTTATCAAGCAGGTAAAGCAATCAATAGAAATCTTTTTGAAAATTCTATGTTTAAAGTTCGTCTTTTTCAAAAAGGTACTATGCATTTCTATGTGAAAGACGAGGCATTGCTCAGACGTTTTAATGTATATGTCAGTCGTGAGCGCACATGGTTACCGCCAGACTACGCAATGAAGACTTACAACGACTGCGACAGCGAAGAAAAACGCGTTATAGACGAGTTCGAAGGTGAAAAACAATATACATCCAATCTAAACGATCCGCTATTAATAAATTTAAACAAATCACTATTAATGATAGAAGCCGCTTAGCGTTTACAGGAGAACAACAGTGATAACAGACATTGAATACGAATTTAATAATGGCGAAAGCGTTACTGTATTTAATTTGAACATAGAAAAGGAAGCATTTAATTCTTTTGTCAGACAAATGTTATCTTAAAAACAGTACACCGAGGATTTCTAGTAATAGTTTACTACACACCAAAAACCATGCTACTACATTAGAAATTGTTAGAAAATGCGATGATTATTTATTACGCACACGGAGTAATTACAATGAAAATTGATGATACAGTATTGAATCATAAAAAAGTCGAATTTAGATATATTGAATTCGGAGATGTTTTTTTCATTTGGTAACTAATTTTATATTAAATCTAATCTAGATCCCTACACAACACTTGCTTTCTACCGTAAAAAGAGAGATGAAATCAATGAAAATAATACTAAAGATTTTGAATACGTAGTTAATATTTATGATGGTTCTGTGACTGCATTTGAACAAACAACAATGGTTCGCCCAATTAAAGCCAAGCTAACCCTCGACAAATAACCCACTCATTAACTCAATTCTCACGCTGATTATTTAGTGTGCGATAGCTATTGGTGAAAATATGGAACACGATTTATTTAATAACAAAACAAAAACCGTGAATACTGGAATGGGGAAATTAAACTCATGATTTCGGTTATACGGTACAGCGAACAGATTGATGACATTCATTACCAGTTACAAGCAAAAGCCTGCCGCAGTCAACTATCCAAAGATTGGGAAAGCAGAAAAAATTATAAATATTATAAAGGAGCACTGTAATTATGAACATAAATAAACCCGTTATTGACGTGTGCTGTGGCTCTCGTATGTTCTATTTTGATAAAAAAGATGATCGGGTATTGTTCTGCGACAAACGAAAAGAGAGCCACATTTTATGTGACAGACGAACGTTAGAAATCAAGCCAGACATTCAAGTTGATTTTACAAACTTACCTTTTCCTGATGAAACGTTCTATCAAGTTTGTTTTGACCCTCCTCATTTAGTTAAAGTTGGCCACAATAGTTGGTTAGCAAAAAAATATGGCCAACTCGATAAATCAACATGGCAAGAAGATTTAAGGAAAGGCTTTAGTGAATGTTTTCGTGTGCTCAAAACAAATGGGACTTTAATTTTTAAATGGAATGAAACAGATATACCAGTTAAAGATATTTTAGCGTTAACTGAATATAGTCCGCTTTTTGGACACATTAGCGGAAAACGCTCTAATACGCATTGGATTTCATTTATTAAGCTATAAGGAAATGATTATGACTGAACAATTAAAACCCTGCCCGTTTTGCGGTGGCGAAGCTCGTATAGCAGTGTGTGATAGCGAGGGAAATTTGCATGATGAATCTTATGAGATTGATCCATGGTCTGGGCTTAGTTATGCCATAACACATAGTTTCATTGAAAATGAAAATTGTCCTATTTCACATTTTAATGATGTAACTCTCGGAGCAATGATTTATAACTCAAGAGAGGAGTTAATTAAAGCATGGAACACACGTATAGGTGATTAAATGATTGAAACAATTGAAGATAAAATAGAAGTTATCATAAATGACTTTGTGCATGATATCTCATTAAATGATATTGCGCTTTTAAGGCGGGAGGATGTTTACGGTGAATCTTTAAATGAATACTTTGCAGAAATAGACAGAATAAATGAACTTGAACAAAAAACCATGCCAACAATATTTAACGCAATCAAAAACAATCAAATCTCAAACATTGAAGCGATTATAAATAATCTTGGTCATGACATTATTCAGCCGGATTTAAGATTAATCCAACATGAAACCCAAACACAATATGATGAAGATATTAGCGAAATAAACAAACTATCAAATAAAGCATTTAATGCAATTATAGATTCAATGAGGCTGTTCCAGATGAACAACAGGGCATTTACAATGCTGTCGTTTGTTATAACTGCAACGCAAGAGGCAGTGAAAAAGATTCTGAAAAGAAAGCTATTTGGGCTTGGAACACGCGAATAACACACGAATTGAAAATATTACCAAAACATTTTAAGGCTGTGGAGGGTGGCGACAAAAAATCCGAAATACGCTACAACTACCGCAATTATAGGGTTGGAGATATATTATCACTGAGAGAGTGGGACGGTAGGTATAGAGGTAGACATGTTGAGGTTCGTATTACCCACATTTTAGATGATGAGAGATATTTACAAAATGGCTATGTGATGCTCAGTTTTGAGCTGGTTAAATGAGAACTAAAACAATGATTGATTCAATATTAGAACGATTTTTAAATGATGTTAAAAATCACCAATTAACAATTCATCAAAACAATGGCGTTTATCGTCATTTAACATTCAAAAACCCAGAATCAACCCATTACTATTTTAACATTACCACATATCCAGAATATCTAGTAATTACTGGCGACATGGGATCGTTAATATTCTCCAGATTAACGGATATGTTTAATTTTTTCCGTTCTGATGATTTGCGGATAAATCCTAGTTATTGGTCAGAAAAAATAGAATCAACAGGATACGACGCAAAATTGGCGAGTTATTCAGAGTTTGATATTGATATAGTGAAAAAAAATGCTCAGGAGGATTTAAATAACCATTTAGATGAGAACGACACTTTATCGAGCTATTATAGATATGAATTAACCATGGAATTTGATGAAAAAATCATGTGCGCATCTGATGAATGGGAAATAGTCGAGGCAATTAGAAATTTTAATTGCAATGGTTTTAAATTTGTCGATTTTTGGGAGTCAGATCCGAGAAAATATCTATCCAGTTACATCTGGCTATGTTACGCCATCGTTTGGGGTATAAAAAAATTTGATGAGGCGACAGATGTAACGGAGAACGAACATGAACAGTAACACATTAAAAAAATATCAAACTCAGTTAAAAAAATTAAAATCTAAACAGGACGTTTTAGGGGCAGAATTGGAGGACTGCCAACAACGTTACAACCAGATTAAAACAGAAATTTTAGAAACTCAAACGAAAATCAATGAACTTTCTAGCAGTAACAAGCTGATAGTTAGTGAACACGCAATTATCAGAGTATTAGAACGAATGTTTGAAATTAATCTAAGCGAAATTGGTCAACAAATAATTGATGAAATTCAGCCTGTTTATGAAAAAGTTGGCGACGGAACTATACCAGTTAAATGTATTGGTTTACGTGCGGTAATAAAAAATGGCGTGATAGTAACAGTTAAATGAGGTGATTAAGTGAATAAATTGGTGATGATTACTCACATGGAAGGTCAAATTGAAATAGACAAAAGTGAACGAGAATGGTGCTTATTAACCACCGTTAATGGTGACCCATGTTCTTTATGTGGGCTAGGTTTTTGTTCTGATGGTGCAGGAGACACAAGTTACATCTTTAAATCAGTTAAGCGTGGTGGAGTTACCTGCAAGGAATGCTTAAAAATAATCAATGAAATTAAAAGTTATAAATACTGAGGTGATCAATGAAACCTCGTCAAATTAAGAAAAATAGTAAACATGCTATGAGATTACTGCTCAAACTGTTTCCTGCATTATATCAAGAGCATCATTTTGAATATGACGATTGCTGGACGAACGAATATTTTACATTTGCGCCCACTGGAGGGCTTTATTTAGATTATGGAGAATGTGAGGATGTCGTATCAGCATCATTAGCACTGTTTGATGCAATTAGGTATTTTCATAAAAATTGGAATAGGCGAACTACTATACAGGTATCAGGTTGTTATGGAGAAATAGTAGAAATTCCAAAATTAAATGCGACATGGCAACAATTATTGACCGAATGCAGAAAACTAGCAAAAGCAGGGGTACGGTTTAAATGAAAAAGAAATTTAAACAACGCAAGCAACACTATTTCTTATTTGCATATAAATTTCAATGCGCAAATGGTAAAGATGGGTATGGGTGTAAAACCATATCAAAAAATAATATAAATGTAACACAAACAACCTTTAATTGCATTTGGGAATTATTAAAGAAAGATGTTGATGATGTTGAAAATATGATTATAACTTCAGTTAATTATCTTGGTTATATGACTGAAAAAGAATTTAACGATAATTGATCAATATAGGGATGGTATATGAAAAAATATAATCTAATTTACGCCGATCCACCGTGGCAATATTCGAATCAATCAACACGAGCCGCCACAAAAAAATCACTACCCCACTATGACATTCCAAGAACTTAAATCACTAAACATAAAATCAATAGCAGATAATAACAGCATATTAATTATGTGGTATACGTCTGCATTTGCAAGGCAAGCTGATGCGCTAGCCACTCATTGGGGTTTTGAGGTTAAAACTATGAAATTGTTTACATGGGTGAAATTAAATAAAAACTATCATCAAAACATAACCAAACAACTAAAAAAACACGGTTGTATGAATTCTGAGGACGTTTTTAATTTAATTAACGATCAGCTGAGATTTGGATTAGGTAATTATACTCGTGCAAATAGTGAGGATTGTTTGATTGCTGTTAGAGGTAAAGGCATTCAACGAATTAATAAATCAGTTAGCCAGATAATTTTAGCCCCGATAGGGGCGCATAGCGCAAAACCTCAGGAGGCACGAGACCGAATAGTTCAATTATACGGAAATGTACCGAGGGTTGAATTGTTTGCCCGTCAGAACGTAAACGGTTGGGATGCGTGGGGTAATGAATGCATAAATGATATTGAATTAGGAGAATAATAATGACAAAAGATTACACAATTGAAGATCCCAGATATAGCAGAACTCAAGTATGCGCGTATGTGGGAGGGATAGATCAAACTACGTTAGATAAATGGATAGCTGCGGGAAAGTTTCCAAACCCTGATTTATATCTCGGCAGGCATCCTCGCTGGAAGCTATCCACTATCAACGCATATCTATCTCAAAAAGAAGAACAATACCAATCATGCGGTTAAACCATCTATATAATCCGCATACCACTGCATCATCTCACGCCTACCCTCCAAATATTGTGCGTGGTTATAAATACCTCGCACACTTCCTTCCTCATGATTTAATTGTTTCTCTATCCAATCACGATTAAAGCCATGCTCATTTAAAATACTCGAAAACTGATGCCTAAAGCCGTGCCCACTTGCACGGTTAGCAAATCCTAATCGCCGAATAACATGAAGGATTGCGCCATTCGACATCGGTTTTGATGGATGGTTCCTATTCGGAAAAACAAATTCACCATGTCCAGTTATTGGCTGTAAAAATTTTAATATGTCTATCGCCTGAGTAGCTAAAGGTATCAAATGTACCCTATCTTTTTTAACAACTTCTTCATCAATCGTTGCCAATTTCTGCTCAAAGTTAATATTTGACCATTTTAATGTAAGAAGTTCTATTGTACGCGGGACGGTATATATCAAAAGCATAGTTGCATACCGTGTTAATATATTGCCAGAGTACCCTTTAAGCGACTTTAAAAATTCCGACATTTCAGCATCGGTAGCTAAAAAAGGGAAATTTTTTGACTGAGTTTTAGCCATTGCACTTGATAGTTCAGCGGTTGGATTAACCTCCGCCCTACCCGTAATAATTGCATATCGGAATACTTCACCGCATCGCATTCGCGCTTTTTTTGCTATTTCTAAAGCACCACGATTTTCAATAGCTTTTAATACCGTTAACATCTCAAGTGGTTTGATTTTATTTATCGGTTCGTTACCGATAAATGGGTAAATATCGCGCTCAAATATACTAATAATTTCATTTGCATATTTTTTTGACCATGTCAATTTTTTAGATGAATGCCATTCGCTTGCAATTGATTTAAAAGTATTGTCACTTTCAACATTAGCTAATAAAGCACTTTTTTTGCGTTCAAAGCTTGGGTCTTTACCGTGAGCCAATAGTTGTCTAGCAAGTTCTTTTTCATTGCGAGCCTCGGACAAGCTAATATAAGGATATTTGCCAATCGTTAAGGTTTTCCTTTTACCGTTGAACTGATAATCGTACCGCCATGACTTAGTCCCTGATGGTGTAATATACAAATATAAGCTTTCAAAATCTGGCAACTTATAGGGCTTATCTTTGGGTTTTGCTGAATCAATGGCTTTTATAGTTAGCATAATTACGGTATTTTTTGTTGCGGTATTAAAATATACCGTAAATATACCGTTAATAGATTGTCGTTGTCAATCGTATACAATCGTATCTGGTCGTATTAAAAAACATTAAAATATCAGGCTAAATAAGGTTCTAATCGTATTGAGTCGTATTGAGTCGTAGATGGAATGGCGTCCCCTACAGGATTCGAACCTGTGACCTACGGCTTAGAAGGCCGTTGCTCTATCCAGCTGAGCTAAGGAGACGCGGATTGGATTTACTAAATTAGCGTAGAGTATTATATAAAGCTTTTTTGATCCGTCAACGTTTTTTAGAGGTTTACTAAGTTAGATAGACAAAATATCATCAATTTAACCAGATAACCTTGTTAATAAAAAATTTTTTGATGTTAAATTTAATATTAACAATTAACAAAAAAGGGGATTTTTTATTTTTAGTCTTCAACCTATATCCCATTTCCTCAACTTTTCACTTTAAATTTCAGTTATAAGTGAGTGAAATAACTTTATTGCTTACTTATTTTATCCGATATGGAAGTCGCTTATTTCGCATTGGCTATTTGAGCTTTTAGCATTGCTAGTCGACTTTGAGCTTGTTGCATTTTCTGTTCAGGCGATAACGCGTTTGTCTGATTGTGCCAAGCTAAATCATCCTGGGGTAATTCTAATAAGAATCGACTTGGCTCAACATATACCGTTTCACCAAACTGTTTACGTTGGCGACTAAATGAAAATGTCAGCTCACGCTGTGCTCGGGTTATACCAACATATGCAAGACGACGTTCTTCTTCGATATTATCTTCGTCGATACTCGTTTGATGCGGTAAGAGTCCTTCGGACATGCCAATCAGATAAACATAGGGAAATTCCAAACCTTTCGAAGCGTGTAATGTCATAAGCTGTACTTGATCCAGACCTTCTTCGGTTTCATTACGCTCTAGCATATCACGCAAAGTAAATCTTGCTACAGCTTGTTCTAAGGTCATACTTTCGTCAATATCATCACCTTGTAACATTTCATTTAACCAAGTAACTAATTGTTCAACGTTACGCATTCGCATCTGACCTGCTGTGGGCGATGCTGAGGTTTCATAGATCCAACTTTCGTAATGAATGCCATGTAATAGTTCATGGATGGTATCCATTGGATCTGTATGTGATTTTTCAATTAATGAATCAAACCAATGAATAAAAGTAAGCAACGTTTCCATCCGTTTACTCGAAAGTAGTTCCTTCAAGCCCATATCATGACTTGCTTGATATAAACTCACACCTCGATGATTTGCCCATTCACCCAGTTTTTGAATCGTTACCGGACCGATTTCCCGTTTTGGAGTATTAATAATACGGATAAAAGCATTATCATCATCTGGATTGGTCAATAAACGCAAATATGCCATAAGATCTTTAATTTCAATACGCGCAAAAAATGAAGTACCCCCTGAGATTCGATATGGAATGCGATATTGCATTAGCATTTTCTCTATTAAGCGAGATTGATGATTACCTCGATATAATATGGCATATTGACCATAATGGCTGTTGTTAGCAAAACGATGTCCAATCAGATCATTTACTACTTTTTCAGCTTCAGACTCTTCATTATCCGCAGATAGGACACGTAATGTTTCACCATAATGCAGTTCAGAAAAGAGCTTTTTTTCAAAAATGTGAGGATTATTTTCGATTAAAATATTGGCCACTTTTAATATACGACCAGATGAACGATAATTTTGTTCCAGTTTGATGACTTCTAAATTAGGAAAATCTTGGTTAAGTAAAACTAAATTTTGTGGACGGGCACCACGCCAGGAATAAATAGATTGATCATCATCCCCGACTACTGTAAATTTCGCTCTGTCACCAACCAGTAACTTAATAAATTCATATTGACTTGTGTTAGTATCTTGGTATTCATCTACCAACAAATAACGTATTCGATTTTGCCATTTTTCGCGGACTTCTTCGTTATTTTTTAATAATATAGTTGGTAATAAAATTAGATCATCAAAATCCAATATGCTACACGCTTTTAATTGTTTTTCGTAGAGTTGGTAGCAATGAGCAAAAAGCTTTTCTTTATTGGTTTGAGCCCGTGCCATAGCAATGGTTGAATCAACGATATCATTTTTCCAGTTTGATATAGTAGCGCGTAGTTGATTAATGAGATCTTTATCGCCTTCCAACCATTTCTGAGTCAATTCTTTCAGTAACGCCGTTTGATCGTGATCATCAAATAATGAAAAATTGGATTTGATTCCTAGATGTTGATATTCTTTCCGAACAATATCAAGTCCTAAAGTATGGAAGGTGGAGATTTTTAGTCCTCTTGCCTCTTGTTTATTGATTGACTGAGCGATACGTTCTTTCATTTCACGTGCAGCTTTATTGGTAAAAGTAACTGCAACAATATGTCTTGGTAAATACTCTTTAACCCGAATTAAATAGGCAATTTTATTAATAATAACCCGAGTTTTTCCAGATCCAGCACCAGCAAGAACAAGGCATGGACCTGAAACATATTCAACCGCTTTTTGTTGACTTAAATTTAAACGCACAGAATATAAACCATTAAGAAAATTGGCGGCTAGTATATAACGATACAGTAGCTGCGTGCAATTGTAACAAATTAGACATAAATTTTATTGAATAAAGGATAACGCTGTTTCTACAACCTCAATACCTGCACCTTTTTTATGAGCATTTTCGCTAAGGTAACGACGCCATTGTCTTGCCCCTTTACAACCATTAAAAATACCCAGTGTATGGCGCATAATATGATTTAGCTGGACACCTTGTATTAGTTGTTGTTCAAGGTAAGGATAAAGTGCCCGAATCGCTGTTTTAGGTTCGATGATTGGCAAATCAGATCCAAAAATCTGTGAGTCAATATGGGTGAGCAATAATGGATTTTGATACGCTTCTCGCCCAACCATGACGCCATCGACATGACTTAGATGTTGTTTAATTTCATCCAGAGTTTTTATGCCACCATTAATAGCAATAGTTAAGTTTGGGTAATCTTGCTTAAGCTGATACACACGATCATAATCAAGTGGTGGCACTTCACGATTTTCTTTAGGACTTAAGCCAGATAACCATGCTTTTCGAGCATGAACAATAAAAGTATTGGTATAAGGCATAACTGTATCAATAAATCTACGCAAAAAATCATAACTGTCAAAATCATCAATTCCAATTCGTGTTTTAACTGTAATGGGTATATCGATCTGATCTTGCATCTGCTCAACACAATCCGCTACTAAATCAGCTTTCCTCATTAAACATGCACCAAACATACCATTTTGCACACGATCTGATGGGCAACCCACATTTAAATTGATTTCGTCATATCCACGTTGTTGTGCCAATTTTGCGCATTGTGCAAGTGCTTTAGGATCGCTACCTCCTAATTGTAAACTAATTGGATGCTCTTCATAGTTGAAAGCCAAATAATCACCTTTACCAAATAATATTGCGCCCGTTGTGACCATTTCGGTATACAAAAGCGTTTGTTTGGTTAAAATTCGATGAAAATAACGACAGTGTTTATCAGTTAGATCCAGCATGGGTGCAACAGAGAAATGATTTAAATTGATTTTTTTTTGCAAACTTACCTCGACATAAAAAAAAAGTATTAACTTATTCTTTAATTTAGATCGAGATCCATAATATAAGGAATTAATAGAGATATCAATGAAACAAGCATTATTTCAATTAACACTGGAGAAAATTTAATAATAACAGATAAGATTTATTGCATCTATGCAACTGAGTTTTCGAGTTATTGTTATAATAAGTAATGGGCTTTCTTGTTTAGGTAGCATTAAATCTATTATCGGTATTCCAACAGTTATCGCTGGTGTAAAACGGTTAAAGCACAAAGTTCATTTAGTTTAGCCGTAAATCTGCAAAGAGATGGGGGATTTTGTTGCAACCATTACAACAATTCATGATGATTAAAAATTCTACTCAACCACTTTTATTTGTAAACATTTATTTTTAAATATTTTAAATGATACTTGTATTTATTGCTTCTTTTTCTCATTACTCCTATTAAATGCAGATTGCCAGTCACGACAGTTTATCTTCATCATGTTTCACTGTTTTAAACATAGAGAGTAAAAACCTCGAGATTTCACGAGGTTTCTCCTTAAAAATGCAATAAGAATGCGATCAAGATGGTAGATTAAATGGTTATTGATTATTGAGACTATCGCCATCATCAGATTGTATTTCAACATGATCCGAGATTTCTTGTTTATTCATTTCTTCTAAAGATTTTGAACCTTCCAATGCTGAAACTTTAATGTCTGTCACTTTACCCATTTCATCAAAATAAATGGAATACGTTCTTTGACTAATATTTTCATGCTGTGGCTGTTGACGGAAAACATAATACCAAACATTATCACCGAAAATGGAAGTTAACATTGGTGCGCCCAAAATAAAGACAACTTGATCTTTTGTTTGACCAACTTTTAATAAATCAATTGCTTCTGGTGTCACATAATTACCTTGATTGATGTCAGGTCGATACACCCAATGTTCAACAACTGAACAACCAGTTAATAAAATACTAGTTAAAATTACAAACGAGGTAAATTTACGAAACGGCATCTACACTTAACCTATTTTTGAGAATTTAATGTTGCATATTATCGCTGATATTTTAGCTGAGTGCTAGCCAAATTAATAAATTCTTTCCCAATTGTGTAATAAAACAGTAATCCTACTTTGTTAATTTAAATTACTGCTTGACATTTATTTCCTTATCTACAAACTAATTAATCTATTTATAAATTCTATCCATTAACCATTAAAGGTAAAAAATGAAATTAGAAACAATCGATCAAAAAGCAAGTTATGCTATTGGATTACAAATTGGTCAACAATTAAAAGATTCAGGCCTAAATAATTTAGATCTCAATGCATTAAAATTTGCAATGGAAGATGTCTTAACAGGTAATCAACCTGCACTTCCACTACAAGAATTGCATGATGCACTGCGCCATGTACATGAACAAGCAACGAAAGAAAAAGCCAAACAAGCCGAAAAAATTGCGCAAGAAGGCAAGGATTTTCTTACCGAAAATCTAAAAAAAGATGGCATCAAATCGACCGAATCTGGTTTACAGTATGAAATCATTACTGTTGGTGAAGGTGCACTACCTAAAGCAACTGATCGTGTACAAGTTCATTATACTGGTCAATTAATTGATGGTACCGTGTTTGACAGTTCTGTTGAACGGGGTCAACCTGCTGAATTCCCTGTTAATGGCGTGATACCTGGTTGGGTTGAAGCTTTACAACTTATGCCTGAAGGTTCGAAATGGCGTTTGTATATTCCTCAAGAACTTGCATATGGGCCACAAGGTGCTGGCGCATCAATTCCACCCTACAGTACATTAATCTTTGATGTTGAATTATTGAAAGTTCTATAAATAATTATGGACGCAAAAGCGTCCATTCTCTTTTTAGTTATGATGTGTTTTTGGTAAAAAATAAGAAGTAAATTCCTCTAAAAACAAGAAAAATAGATGTTGCCGATTTAATAATACAAAGTGGAAGCAATAAGACTGCAAGTAACAACACAAATTAAGTACCATTTTGCTAACCAAATAATTTGCAATTGGCATAGCAATACCTGCAAAGCATACCAATAGCAATAATACCTTAAAAGAGACTGCGGTTAAAACTAAGAATGTTAGCCGTAGATTAAAAACATACACATACTTAGTTTAAATCAACCGAAGAGCATTGTTAAAATGGATGCTGTAGCGACGATATTCCAACCCAAATACCATGAAAAATGCATAACAATTCTAAATATTTTATTTGTTACTCTTTTAATGCCCTCTCATTTAAGTTTAATACTGTGTATAAGTTATTTATTTTCCGCTATAATGCCAGCAACTATCGACAATAGACAAAAGTGTAAGGAAAGTTATATGTCTACAAACTTTATTCGTATTGCTGTCGCAGGTGCCGGTGGCAAAATGGGACGACAACTTATTCGGTCTGTTGCGCAAATCAGTGGCGTAACATTAGGCGCAGCATTTGAACGTGAAGGTTCATCTCTTATTGGCTCTGACGCGGGTGAACTTGCTGGAATTGGTGTTTGTGGAATTAACGTATCTGACAAACTCGACCAAGCAAAAGATCAGTTTGACGTACTCATTGATTTTACTCGTCCCGAAGGCACATTAAATCATTTAGCTTTTTGTGTCGAAAATAAAAAAATGATGATCATTGGTACAACTGGTTTTGATGATGCTGGAAAACAAGCCATCGCTGATGCGGCTAAGAAAATCGGCATTGTTTTTGCTGCTAATTTTAGCGTAGGAGTCAATTTAGTACTTAAGTTGCTTGAGAAGGCAACTAAAATTATGGGTGATTATAGTGATATCGAGATCATCGAAGCACATCATCGCCATAAAGTTGATGCTCCCTCAGGTACAGCTTTAGCTATGGGTGAAGCGATTGCCGAGGCACTAAATTGTGATTTAAAAGATCGAGCAGTTTATTGTCGTGAAGGTCATACTGGTGAACGTCCTGAAGGCGCCATCGGCTTTGCTACTATTCGCGCTGGAGATATTGTTGGTGAGCATACTGCCATCTTTGCTGATATTGGTGAACGAGTTGAAATTAGCCATAAAGCATCCAGCCGGATGACCTTCGCCAATGGTGCTGTACGCGCAGCATTGTGGCTAGCCAAACAACCTATTGGTTTGTATGACATGCGTGATGTCCTTAATTTAAACAGTTTATAAATTTAGCATATGCGTGATGAAGTTTGGATGCAACATGCAATCATGTTAGCTAAAAGAGCTGAAGTAATTGGGGAAATTCCTGTCGGCGCAGTTATTATAGATGAAAATAATAACATTATTGGCGAAGGTTTCAATCAATCCATTTTAACACATAACCCGACTGCTCATGCCGAAATGATTGCATTGGCCAACGCAGGGGAGTATATAAAAAACTATCGTTTAATTAATGCTACTCTTTATGTCACATTAGAACCTTGTATCATGTGTGCTGGCGCCATTATTCACAGTCGTGTTAAACGTGTTGTTTATGGTGCAAGTGATTATAAAACTGGCGCTGCGGGTTCATTAATTGATGTTCTTGCCTATAAGGGGATAAATCACTATGCCGAGGTCACTGGAGGAGTTCTAGCAAATGAATGTGGTCATATTTTAAGTGAATTTTTCAAGAAACGACGTTTACAAAAAAAGGCACTTAAGAAATGTTGCCAAGAAGTTTGAGGTTAACCATACGTTTCAGTAAAAAAACAAGCAGTCTCTTATTTATTCAATAAAAAATTGCCTACTTATTCTTTTTAGGAAGGAAAATTGCTAAAATCTAGTTCGATTTTTTTAAACGTTATTTTGAGCAGAATTAATGAAAAAACACACATTAAAAATGATGATATCAGAGGATGATATCAAAAAACGCGTAGTTGAATTAAGTCAACAAATCAGTCAAGATTATAAAGATAGTCAAAACGAATTTGTTTTAGTTGGACTTTTACGAGGTTCATTCATATTTATGGCGGATTTGAGCCGAGCAATCACTGTTGGTCATGAAGTCGATTTTATGACGGCATCAAGTTATGGCAACGCAGTAATGAGTAATCGTGATGTCAAAATTTTAAAAGATTTGGATGAAGATATCCGTGATAAAGATGTATTGATTGTTGAAGATATTATTGATACAGGCAATACACTAAGTAAAGTGATGGCAATTTTAAAATTACGTCATCCCCGTAGCATTGAAATTTGTACATTACTTGACAAACCGTCCCGTCGAGAAGTAAATGTACCCGTAAAATATATCGGTTTTTCTATTCCAGATGAATTCGTAGTTGGCTATGGTATTGACTATGCTCAGCATTATCGCCACTTACCTTATATTGGTCATATAACATTACTTGAGACCTGATTAACGTTTTGTTTTAAAGATTTAACCATTATGGCACGTAAGGACGAATAAATGATCGAGTTAATAGATATTACAAATACAGTAAATTTGCAATTTGATATCGTCGGTTGTGAGTTCCCTGACAGCAAAGATAATTGGTATTTACTTAAAGTTTTCGTTCAACAAGATAGTAATCGGTTTGAAAAAACCGATTCAGTTATAGAAATCGCTGATTTACACAAACTATACAATTGGTTCAATGATTTATCAAAAAATCGGTTACCCAGTGAAGCTCAGTTATGTTTTACTTAGCCCTACTTTTCACTTGCATTTATCTCTTACAAAAATCAAGTTGTAACAATTTCAATTACACTCAATTATGAATTTGAACCGGATTTTTGTTTTGAATTCTCCGATGAATTACAAAATAGTTGGACAATGGTTTTTGAATTATCAAAATATAACTTAGTAACGATACTTGAAAATCTTAAACAATGGATTGTAAAGTTACCTCATCGAAAATGATATTCGAGGAGAATTAACTCTAATTTACAAAGCTTTTCATAGACGATAAAAGTGCAAATATGTTAAATTTATAGGTCATAACAAACCCATAATAGCTCCCTAAACAATTTCTAAAATAAACCATCGAGGTGTTTGTGTCACGATTTTCCCATTTATTATGTTTCGTTTTAATGATGACTACAGCATATTGTTATGCTGATATGCAGTTATCAATTAAAGGATTATCTGGGGAACTTGCTGATAATGTGGATGCTCGTGTTTCATTAATCGAACCAAATAAAATTAATAATTCACCCAATTTCAAACGTTATTTTGAAAGCGAAGTACAAAAAGCGCTTCGAGCTTTGGGATATTACTCACCTAGTTTTGAATATTTTGAACAAGATCCTAAAGTATTAACAGTCAAAATTTCACCTGGCGTACCCATATTAATTGGACAACTCAATATAAATATTACTGGTGAAGGTGAGCAAGATAAAGATTTTAATGAGTTGCTAACACATGATTTGCCTAAAAAAGGGGATATTTTAAATCATGGTAGCTACGAATCTTTTAAAAAAGCATTACTTAATTTATCTTTAGAAAAAGGATATTTTGATGCTAATATGTCTAAGCATCAGCTAGCAGTATCTAATTATGAACACCAAGCTTTTTGGAATATTGATTTTAATACAGGTCAACGTTACAAATTTGGTAAAGTTCATTTTCCAAATGTGAAAATTCGTAAAGACTATTTGGCTAATCTCGTGCCATTTAAAGAAGGTGAAAAATATACGGCTGAACAACTATCAATATTAAACAAACGCCTTAATTCAACCAATTGGTTTAATTCTGTTCTAGTTACGCCAGACTTTCCTCATTTAGGAGCGGATAAAACACTTCCCGTCGAAGTGACAACTTTGCCACGTAAAAGAAATAGTATGGATTTAGGATTAGGATACTCAACGGATAATGGCGTACATAGCAAAATTGGTTGGAGTAAGCCTTGGATTAATAGTCGAGGGCAAAGTTTCCAAAGCAATTTGTCTTTATCATCACCTGAAAAAACGATAACCATGAGTTATAAAATACCTTTAAAACAATCCCCATTAGAGCAATATTACACTATCCAAGGTGGTTATAAAAAAATTGACAATAATGATACCAATTCGCGTTCTTATACTTTTGGTGCATTACGCAATTGGGATCGCTTTGAAGGATGGCAAACAGCTTTGGGATTAAATATGTTACGGGATGATTTTACCCAAGGGGATTCAAGTTATAAAACCTTCTTATACTATCCTTCACTTAGCCTTTCCCGTATTCGTAGTGATGGGAATTTATTAGCTATGTGGGGCGACTCCCAACGTTATTCCGTTGAAGCTGCAGCAGAATCATTAGGATCAGATATCAATTTAGTTCGTTTTCAAGCTCAACAGACTTGGATCCGTTCATTAAAAGAATCTCATCGCTTTATTGTTAGGGGGAATTTTGGGATAATTCAAGCCAGTAATTTTGATAGGGTACCGCCCTCTTTCCGATTTTTTGCTGGTGGTGATCGAAGTATTCGTGGTTACCGTTACCAATCAATTTCGCCAGAGGATAAAAAAGGTAAACTTAAAGGTGCTTCTAAACTCATCACAGGTTCGGCAGAATATCAATACAATTTATCAGGTCCATGGTGGGGTGCCGTATTTGTTGATAGTGGTGAAGCCATAGATAAAGTTGATAAAGCTAAATTTTATACGGGTAGTGGATTTGGTATCAGATGGTCATCGCCTGTCGGTCCGATAAAATTAGATCTGGCAACCCCATTAAACAAAAAAGATAAAGGCTCTATTCACCTATATATTGGTTTAGGAAGCGAATTATAAAATGTCTGAAAATGCTAATAATGAAGCAGTTGCTGAAAACTCAAAATCAATAGGAAAATGGAAAAAACGCAGTATTATCATACTGTCTATTTTCATTTTTTTAATTACATTTATCATTGTGATGATTTACACCAGTTTAGGTGTAAAACTGACCATGTTTGCATTAAATAACTATCTGCCAGAGCTGAAAATTCAACAAGTTGAGGGATCGTTTCATAATTTACAGATAAAAGGACTGTCATTAGATTTAACTGGGGTCCATGTAAGCGTTGAAGACGCATCTCTTGAATTATCAGGCTCATGTTTAATACAGACTAAAATCTGCCTAAAAAACTTTGATGCAAAAGGAATAAATGTTCAGATTGATACCAAACAATTTGAAACTTCAGAAAACGTTATTGCAGACACAACGGTCGAAGAACAACGTTTTGTTATTAAAACACCATTACCGATTGATTTAAAATCTACTCAGCTTAGCAATGTTAAAGTAAACGTTGATGATATGCAATTTGGCATGTCAAGTTTTACGGGTAAAGCAATATGGGTTAATGAAAAAATTTACGTTTATCCTGCAATTGCTATGAATTTGAGTGCAATTTTTTCCGATAACACGTCACCTCAAGAACACAAAATAGAAAATAATTTACCCATCAATGAACAGATTAATCAATTATTTAATGAACCATTGATTCGTTCCTTACCTCAAGTCAGCATTCCCTTAGATATCAATGTTAGTAGACTCAGTGGAGATGATTGGTTATTACATATAGGAGGGCAAGATTTTCATTTCAATCAAGTTACCATTCAAACTGACCTAGTTAACAATCATATCATGGTAAAACAAGTTGACACCAATATACAGTCGCCTTATATAAATGGACATGCATCTGTTACTGGTAAAATCATACTCGGTGATGATTGGCCACTGGTTGCCTCTGTTAAAGTGGACACGAAAGAAAACCACCTGGATGGACAATTTTCTGGAAAATTATTAGGTGAATTAACCGCTCATACCTCACTTAACGGATTAAATCAACTTAATATCGATAGTCATATTAATTTTGTCGAAAAATATTTACCTGTTATGACCAAATTAAATGGTAACCATATTCAATGGCCTTTGGAAGGAGCGGCTCAGTATCAACTTAATGATTTTAATCTTACTGTTGATGGCAATGTACAACAATATAATTTATCAGCAAAAGGGTCAGTAACGGGTGAAAATCTACCTACAACAACATTTGATATTGCCGGTAATGGTACCAATCAAGGGGCAATCTTCAACCGTGCAATCATTAAGTTACCACAAGGAGGGATTGCAGCATCGGGAAATGTGGATTGGCAAAATTCCCTAAAATGGAATACCAAGGTGAAGCTCAATCAAGTTGATCTCACTAAAGAGCTACCTCAATATCCTATAAAATTAAATGGTCAACTCAATACAACGGGTAAATTAGCCGATGACACTTGGCAATTCAATGTTACTGACCTAGATCTCAAAGGTAAAATCAAACAAGCCGATTTTTTGGCTAATGGTAATTTACAAGTTGATTCAAAACATAATGTAGCCGCTAATAATCTGGTGGTAATCTGGGATAAAAATCAGATTAATGTAAATGGTTCAACGGAAAAAGCTAGTTTGAACGCAACAATGAATCTCGCATCTCTATCGTTACTGGTTGATGAAATGCAAGGCTCAATTTTTGGTAACATCAAAATGGGAGGAACTCAACCCAATCCCGTCATCGAAACAAATTTGACTATAGATGCTTTAAACATGCCGAATATCTCAATAGCGAAAGCAACTTTATCAGGTAAAATTCATTATCAAGATCAATTAAGCTTACAATTAAGACTTATTGGAAACAATATTGGCGTTTCCAACCAAATATTTAAAAAAGCAAACATTGATCTGGTAGGTAATGAAAATCAGCATACTTTAAGCATCGATCTTGATGGTAATCCTGCATCATTAAAAACGTTATTAACGGGGAAAATAGACAAAGGCCATACTAAGTGGAGCGGCAATGTCTCTAATGCCTTGTTAAATTTAGGCAATAATAACTCTTGGTCACTCACTCAACCTTTAACATTAACTTATGATTTAACCCAGCAAATACCCACTATTGGTGCCCATTGTTGGCGCAATAGTTCATCAAGCATCTGCTTAGATAAGCCATTATCCCCTTCACCTAACACTCAGACAACAATAACGTTGAAAGACATTGATTTGGCTAGATTACCTATTCCTAATGAAGGAGAAACAAAACTTTCAGGTAGTATCAATGGAAAAGCAGAGATTAAATTTGGAAATAGCAGCAAAATACCTACTATTAAAGCCAATATTTACAGTAATAAAATTTTTGTTCAGCAAATGATAACAAATCAAGCATTACCCATTCCATTTGATTTATTCAATATCAATGCAGAATTTAATGAACAACAGGCTAAATTGGATTGGCGTTTTAGTTTGAAGCAATTAGGAAAAATTAATGGTGATATGATCATTACTGATCCAAACAATCAGAAAAAATTGAGTGGTCAATTAATAATTGATAATCTGGCTTTAGCAATCCTTAATCCATTATTAGATAAAAATGAATATACCAAAGGTGCAATCAATGGGGCGATTAAATTTTCCGGTTCATTAATGGATCCTTATCTAACAGGTAATATCAATCTTCGACAAAGTGAAATAAAATCCAATCAATTACCTATTGACATTAAATCAGCAACATTAGATATAAAATTGAATGGTAAGTCTTCAAGCTTACAAGGAGTTATGACGACTCATTCCGGTAATGTTAATATTAACGGTAATGCAAGTTGGCAAAATTTAGATAAATGGCAAGCTAATTTAACGGTCAATGGCGCAGCAATGCAGGTAACAGTTCCACCAATGATTGTTATGAGCATTGTTCCTGATATCAAAATTAACGCCACTCAAGATGAGCTCACTCTTTTAGGGAAAGTAAACATACCTAAAGGCAAGATTACCGTTGACTCACTTCCTGCATCAAGCGTCGATGTTTCACCTGATGAAGTGATGCTAGACAAAAATGGTAATCAAATAGAACCACAAAAGTTTGGTATGAAAATCAATAGTCATCTTGAAATTAACATTGGGGATGATGTTTCTGTTGATGCATTTGGTTTGAAAGCTAAACTAAAAGGACATTTAGTTGCCACTCAAACTAATAAAGGTCTAGACTTACATGGTGAAGTATTAATTCCAAACGGAAGATTTCATGCTTATGGTCAAGATTTAATTATTCGTAAAGGAGTCATTACTTTTTCAGGACCAAGCGATCGCGCTCTACTTGATGTTGAAGCAATTCGTAATCCTGATTCAATGGAAAAAAGTAATATTACTGCGGGAATTCGAGTGACTGGCTCATCGGAAGATCCAAAAATTGATATCTTCTCAGACCCGGCAATGTCGCAACAAGAAGCCCTATCTTACCTAATTCGTGGACAAGGTCTTGATAACTCAGATCAGAGTGAAAACGACATGATGACCGCATTATTAGTTGGAATTGGTACATCCAAAACAGGGCAATACATAGGTGATATTGGTAATATGTTTGGGATTAAAAATCTTACATTAGATACTCAAGGCGCTGGTGATAGTTCTAAAGTGGTCGTGAGTGGCTATATTTTACCCCATCTACAACTTAAATATGGAGTTGGTATATTCGATTCTTTAGCGACGTTTACTTTACGTTATAGGCTTATGCCAAGTCTTTATTTAGAAGCGACCTCAGGTTTGGCTCAAGCATTAGACGTAATTTATCAATTTGAGTTTTAGATACATTTATCAAAGTTAAGATAAACAACAAAATTATTGATATAGATAAAATTAAGTAGGTTTTTATCAATAGCAAAATAGCACAGTAACGCGTATTTAAACATTCATAAATTGTTAAATCCTATCTTAAGATGGGGTTTAACTTTATAACTTTTAAAAATGTCTGTCCCATTTTTCTATAAATGTGAGCATTTATCTTGACTACAAAATACGATTCACACTTCATTAACGTTCACTTTGGTTTCCTATCTAAAAAAATCAGATTATAAACGAGTCATATTAAAGAGTTAAATCAAGTAAATAAAGAAACATGATTATACGGGTTTCTTACCAATTAACATTTCACGCTTTATACCGAATCCTTTACGTTTAAATACATTAAATCCAGCATTCAGTAAGTTACGTCGTACAAATCCTGCTGCGGTAAACGTTGCAAATGTACCATTTGGTGCAGTTAGTGTAAAACATTCATTAAATAAAGATTCTGACCACATATCAGGATTTTTAGCTGGCGAAAAACCATCAAAAAACCAAGCATGAATCAATACATTTTGTTTTCTTAAAAAATCGGGGAAATTACTTATATCATCACAAAAAATGGTTAATGTAATATTCTCGAACTGGCAAAGGCTTTCACCTTTATTTAAACTGGTTTCCAGCAGTGATGCTAACGTTTGCAAACCTTTATCATTCATTAACACCTTATGATGTATCTGCAAAAGTTCTTCAGATGATAATGGAAATTTTTCAACACTAAAAAATTTAAGCTTTTTAAGAATATGATCGGGATGTTGCTTTCTAAAATGAAAAAATGTTTGCCATAAAATCAGAAAACTGAGACCTGAACCAAAACCTGTTTCGCCCACTATGAATATTTCTTGATCATGCTTTGAAAAACGTTGATATAAATCATTACCTTCAATAAACACGTAACGCGTTTCATCAATTGCCCCTTCCGTATTAAAATACACGTCATCAAAATGGGTTGAGATCGGGGTTTGATTTTCGTCCCAAACAATCGTAGGTTTAAACATAAACATCCTATAGGCGTTGTTAATTTTACAAACTGTATATTAGCGTTGATTACGTATATAATACGCTAAGTCAACTTATGAGGTAAATTATGGTTTTTCTTTTTCGCTTAATTTTTGTAATTATAACAGGAATGATAATTTGTGTTTTAGGGGTAATTTTTTGTTTATTTAATCCAAGAAATCCTAAAAATGTAGCAAAATTTGCCCATTTATTCAGTTCATTATTTCAACCTATATTTGGTATCACTGTCATTACACGGTCCAATTCTAACATTAGTAAAATGGGAAGTTGTGTTTATATTGCTAACCATCAAAATAATTATGATATGGTTGTTGCTGGCGGGATAGTACAACCGAAAACCGTTACCGTTGGCAAAAAAAGTTTAGCTTGGATTCCATTTTTTGGGCAACTCTATTACCTAACAGGTAACATACTCATTGATCGCAATAAAAGATCAAAAGCACACGATACCATTGAACAAGTCGTTAGAGAAATTCAAAATCGTGGTATTTCTATCTGGATGTTCCCTGAAGGTACGCGTAGTCGTGGTCGAGGACTGTTACCATTTAAAACTGGTGCTTTTAAAGCAGCAATTGCAGCGGGTGTACCTATTGTGCCAATTTGTGTATCAGAGACGAATAATATTAAGTTAAATCGTTTCAATAATGGGTATAGGATTGTCGAAATGCTCGATCCAATTGAAACTAAACATCTCCATAAAAAAGATGCTAAAGCATTAATGGAAGAGTGCTATGCCCAAATGTCTAACAAAATAGTGCATATTAATGCTGAAGTACAACAACTGAATAATCAAAAGTAATTTATGAGTAAACAAGATCGTAACTTTGATGATATAAGTAACAAATTTGCACAAAATATCTATGGCACAACCAAAGGCCGAATTCGTGAAGCAGTAGTTTGGCAAGAACTTGAAAACATCTTAGCTCACTGGCCTTCACATAAACCATTAACTATCCTGGATGCTGGTGGTGGACAAGGTCAAATCGCATGTAGACTAGCTAAACTGGGTCACCATGTTACAATCTGTGACATTTCGAAACAAATGCTTGAGCTAGCAAAACAAAAAGCTGACGCAGAAAATATTAAAATCAATTGCCTTTGTTGTTCAATACAGCAACTTCATACTTTACTTGATGAACAGTTTGATATTGTTATTTGTCACGCAGTTTTAGAATGGGTTGCCGAACCAATTGAATTAATCCAATCATTAAAAAAACATTTAAAGGTAAACGGTTATTTATCATTAATGTTTTATAACTATCATGGACTGCTATTTAAAACAATTACATTGGGCAATTTTGGTTATACGCAAGCTGGTCTTGCGAAACGTAAAAGAAAGACTCTTTCCCCTGATTTTCCAAGAGATCCTAAAGATGTCTATCATTGGATTACCCAGTTGAATTTTACTATTTTACAGAAAACAGGAATCCGTCTTTTCCATGACTATCTAGCTAATAAATCCAAGGCCGAAACACACTTTGAACAACTATTAGAACTGGAAAAACAATATTGTCGATCTGAACCTTATCTTAATTTAGCAAGATATATTTTAGTCACAGCAAAAAAGAATCCATAGATAATTTGATTCAATCTATCAAAAAGGTTATTTCCTATTTAATGCGTCATATCTTGATTATTTTATCAACTATTTAGACGATGAGTGCTTAAGCAATTATGAGATTTAAATAGGCGTTTTCAATGCATGATGGCGGTGAAAATAAATCATCACTCGAAAAATTTGTCGTAAATCGGTATGATAAGAAGATTCAATTTATTGGTTAAGGAATTAGATATGATCGTTGTAACTGGTGGTGCTGGTTTTATTGGTAGTAATATCGTTAAAGGGTTAAATGACCGCGGACATAAAAATATATTAGTGGTAGATGATTTAACCGACGGCACGAAGTTTACAAATTTAGCTGATTTAGATATCGCTGACTATATGGATAAAGACGAATTTATCTCATTAGTTGTAGCGGGTGAAAATATGGATATAGATGTTATTTTTCATCAAGGTGCTTGCTCATCCACCACGGAATGGGATGGCAAATTTATGATGGAAAATAACTATCAATATTCGAAAGACTTATTACATTTCTGTTTAGATTTTAATATTCCATTTTTATATGCCTCTTCTGCAGCTACTTATGGTGGTCGCAGTGATAACTTCATTGAAGATCGTGCTTATGAAAAACCATTGAATGTTTATGGCTATTCTAAATTTCAGTTTGACCAATATGTTAGACAAATCTTACCTAAAGCTAACTCACAAGTTTGTGGATTTCGTTATTTTAATGTATATGGACCACGTGAATCACATAAAGGTAGCATGGCGAGTGTTGCATTTCATTTAAATGAACAGATTAACAAAGGTGAAAAACCGAAATTATTTGAAGGAAGTGATAACTTCAAACGCGATTTTATTTATGTAAACGACGTCGTTGATGTCAATTTATGGTTTTGGGAAAATGAATTTTCAGGTATTTTTAACTGTGGAACCGGTCGAGCAGAATCATTCCAAACCGTTGCTGACGCTGTAGTGAATTATCATAAAAAAGGGGAAATAAATTATATTCCGTTTCCTGATAACCTCAAAGGACGGTACCAAAGCTTTACTCAGGCTGATCTAACTAAACTTAGAGAGACTGGATGTCCAATTCAATTTAAAACAGTGACGGAAGGTACGACTGAATATATGAAATGGCTGAATCAACAATAGTAAGGTATTGATAAGATGAAAACTCTCATTATTGGTCCTTCGTGGGTTGGTGATATGATGATGTCACAAAGCCTATACCGTACTTTAAAGCAGCTTGATCCGAATAACAAAATTGATGTTATGGCACCCACTTGGAGTCAAGCTTTATTAAATAAAATGCCAGAAGTCAACCAAGTGCTTGAGATGCCAATAGGTCATGGTGAGTTTGCTTTCGCTGAACGTCGTCAAATAGGTAAATCACTCCGTTCTAGCCATTATGATCAAGCTATTGTTTTGCCAAATTCATTTAAGTCTGCACTCATTCCATTTTATGCCAATATTCCCAAACGTACGGGCTGGAAAGGTGAACTACGTTATGGATTATTAAATGATATTCGCAATCTTAACAAATCAGCATTTCCATTGATGGTTGAGCGCTATGTTGCTCTTGCTTATCCAAAAAATCAAATACATTCAGCAAAAGATCTACCACAGCCACTATTGTGGCCAAAACTGAATATAGAACAATCTGAAGTTGATGAGGCATTAGTAACTTTTGCACTTCCACAAGATGAACCATTAATTGGCTTTTGCCCTGGTGCAGAATTTGGACCGGCTAAACGTTGGCCAGATTATCATTATGCTACTCTTGCTGATATGTTGATTAAACAAAATGCGAGAATTATAATTTTGGGTTCAGCCAAAGATCGAGAAGTTGGTGATCAGATTATTGCAAAAATGGTGTATGGTGATAAATGTATCAACTTAGCGGGTAAAACCCAGCTAGAACAGGCCGTCAGTTTAATTGCTGCATGTAAAGCGATTGTGACCAATGATACTGGATTAATGCATGTCGCGGCTGCATTGGATAAACCCTTAGTAGCATTATATGGTCCAAGTAGTCCAGAGTTTACTCCTCCATTATCAAATAAAGCTGAGGTTATTCGTTTAATCACAGGTTATCATCGTATACGTAAAGGCGATGCTGAACAAGGCTATCATCAAAGTTTGATTGATATTAAACCCAGTAATGTATTTGAGACTTTGATGAATCTTATTATGCGTACCAAAAAGAGTAAAGGATGATGCGAGTCTTAGTCGTTAAAACCTCATCAATGGGTGATGTTCTGCATACCCTACCCGCATTAACAGATGCGGCAAATAACCTATCGAATATTACTTTCGATTGGGTGGTTGAAGAAAATTTTTCTCAAATACCCAGTTGGCACTATGCCGTGAACAATGTGATACCCGTTGCTATTAGACGTTGGCGAAAAAGTTGGTTTGCCAAAAAAACTCGTCAGGAACGCCAGGCATTTATCCAAACCCTTAGACAACAAAAATACGATTGTATTATTGATGCACAAGGGCTCATTAAAAGCGCTTTTCTTATTACTCATAAAGCACGCGGCACAAAGCATGGTTTGGATCGTCAAAGTATTAAAGAGCCTATTGCCAGTTGGTTTTATGATGTGGAGCATTATATTCCCAAACAAATGCATGCTATTGAACGAGTTAGAATGTTATTTGCACAAAGCTTACAATACCAACTGCCTGATTCAATGGGCGATTATGCGATTGCCCGCCATTTTTTGTCGTCTTTACCGAACGATAATCAGCAATATCTTGTTTTTTTACATGCCACAACACGAGATGAAAAACATTGGACAGAAGAAGAATGGAGAAAGTTAATTAAACTGACCGAATCTACAGGACTAAAGATAAAATTACCTTGGGGAGCTACGCACGAACAGCAAAGAGCTGTTCGTCTTGCACAAGGTTTTAAACATGTCGATGTGTTACCAAAACTATCACTGTCTGATGTTGCAGCGATTATTGCTGGAGCAAAAGCAGTTGTTTCAGTTGATACAGGATTAAGCCATTTAACTGCCGCATTAGATCGCCCAAATATTACTCTATTTGGTAAAACTGATCCAAAATTAATCGGTGGCTATGGCAAAAATCAATTTAGCATAATTTCACCGGAAAAGAACATGCACACCATTCAAGCCGAGCAAGTATACCAACAGTTGACTCAGCTTTTATAACAAGACATAAAGATTACAAAAAATAACAGGAAGCATTTTAATGAATAAATATTGTGAACTCATTCGTGAAAAATATGCCCAAATTGGTAGTAATGAACTAGGTTACATTGATGATGCCTTAGGGGCAGTAATGTTAGTTTTAAATGAAGTAGTGGATTGCGAGAATGTTCCTCAAGACCTTAAAAATAAAGCTGCCTATGCAGCAGCTAATTTATTGATTAGTGATTATGAGGTTAGATAACAGTTGGTAAAGTAATAATAAAACGAGTAGATATATCATCAGACTTAACGGAAATCGATCCCTTATGTGTCTGAATAATGGATTTAACAATTGCCAATCCTATTCCAGCACCTGAATTATCATTACCATTACGATGACGTGATTCATCTACTCGATAAAAACGATCAAAAAGATGAGGCAAATGCCGGCTATCAATTTTTTTACCTGGATTAGCAATGATGATTTTTACTCTTTTTTCAGAAGGTTGACTTAAAGTAATGTTAATCACCTCATTTTGAGGAGTATAACGAATTGCATTGGACAAGATATTACTTATCGCTCGACCTAACATAAGTTTATCGCCTTGAATATGTGAACAGCTGCCCTCTAAATTAAATGTAATATTTTTCTCATCAGTAAGCGGTTCAAAATAGTCACACATCATAGTAAGCATACTAACCAAATCAATATCAATAAGATTTGGCACTAGCTGTTGATTATCGGCTTGAGCTAAAAAAAGCATATCTGAGATCATTTGTGACATTTTTTCATACTCTTCCAAATTGGAGTACAAAATTTCTCGATACTCTTCGGTTGATCTAGCATTATTCAACACAATTTGTGTTTGAGTGGTGAGATTAGTAATCGGTGTTCGCATTTCATGAGCGATATCAGCCGTAAAATTACGTTGACGCTGAAACACATCCTCCATACGAGTAAGCATTTTATTGAATGCTCTTACTAAGCTAATATATTTAGTTGGTACTGAGGAAGTTGGTATTCGATAATTCAAACTTTTAAGATTGATTTTTTCTATCTTCCTAATGAGTCGGTTAATCGGTTTCTGGGTAAAATAAATTGAGATAAACGATCCAATTAATGCTAAAACACAAGAAATGGCAATAAGTAAACCTAAACCACTTCTTAATCGGCTAATAAATTCAAGTTGTAAATCGCGACCAACAGCCACAATAGTGGTGTATTGCTTTTTATTATCAAGTATAACTCTTGACGCCGCAACTCGATATGAGGATTTACTCATATTCGATACAGTTGTTGAGTGATCTGTAATAATCTTTTCCAAGCTAGCAGGTTTCAAAGCAACTGCTAGATTAGGACCACGGGTACGATAAAGAACTTTACCTGAATCATCAATGATATAAACAAACAAGTGATGATGCCCGGTTAATATCAACAATAAGTTTTGGAAAAGCTCATCATGATTATCTTTAGGTGAATAATAAATGAGTTCACGTTCTATTGAGGAGATAACTGAATTCAACTCTGATACATTTTGCTGAATAGAAAATTTTTCAAAAGAACTTTCAATAAGATAACTAAAACAATAAAGAAGCCCACAAGTAAGTAAGCAAACAATTAGTGGTAAACGAAAAGAAATAATTTTAGTCCGCTTCATCCAATACATCCAATTTATACCCCATTCCACGTACAGTATGAATTAATTTAGGTTCAAATCCAGCATCAATTTTATTGCGTAATCGTCTAATTGCTACATCAATGACATTGGTATCACTATCAAAATTCATATCCCAAACTTGTGATGCAATCAGTGATCTTGGTAATACTTCACCTGGATAACGTAAAAAATACTCTAATAACAGAAATTCTTTATTGGTTAAATCAATTCTTTTATCTGCTCGCGTTACGGTTCTTTTAGGTAAATCCATTACCAAATCCGCAATGCTTAATTGATAATTGTTGACTTGTGGAACATTGCGCCTAAGTAAAGATTTTACTCTTGCCAGTAATTCAGCAAAAGAAAACGGTTTAACTAAATAATCATCCCCACCTAAGTTTAACCCTTTGACTTTATCTTCAACACTCCCCATTGCTGTGAGAAAAATAATTTGTGTGTCTTTTCCTGCTTCACGTAATGATTGGACGATTTTCCAGCCAACTATATCTGGCAACATGACATCGAGAATAATTAAATCATAATCTTCTGTCATGGCTCTATGATAGCCATCTAGACCGTTATCAGTTAAGTCAACAATAAAACCTGATTCAATTAACCCCTGACGAAGATACTCACCTGTTTTATGTTCATCTTCAACAACTAACAATTTCATTTTGAGTATTTCCTTTGTTAATTTATTTGATTATCGAAAATGTATACTGCTGTAGTAGGATATCTGAAAAAGCCAAATGGCATCATGACATTTTAATGACTATATTGTAATTTTATGGTCATTAATTCGTTTGTTTAGTTTTGTTATAGTATTCAAACAATGATTCATGAGGCTAGACATTATTGTTTCATTGTTTTATTTCCTTTCATCCATTCCTTGCAATTTAATGCAGCCCTAGTTTATCTAGGGTTTTTTTTTATCAAAAGCGAGATTATCAACTTCTATTAACCAATGAATTAATAATTATTTTGGTATGAAGTGCAGTTATTTTAGCAAACTTAACCATTCTTGGGTATGCCTATATCTATTTTTTATGTAACACAACACCACTTTCAATATGATCGGTATACGGGAACTGGTCAAACATAGCAAAATGCTTAATACTATGAGTTTCTATCAATTGCTGTAAATTATTCCGTAAAGTAAGAGGATTACAAGATATATAAATAATCGTATTGTAACTTTTAAGCATATTCATTGTGTCATTGTCTAATCCAGCACGAGGCGGATCAACCAATACCGTTTGGCATTGATAATCATCAAGATTAATATCTTTCAATCGATTAAATTCACGTTCTTTTTTAATGGCACTGGTGAACTCAGAGGCGGATAAACGTGCAATAATTAAATTATCAATTTGATTTATCGCAATATTATATTGCGCTGAATATACTGATGCCTTTGCTATTTCTGTCGCTAACACTTTACGAAAGTTCTGAGCCAAAGCAATAGAAAAATTACCATTGCCACAATAAAATTCAAGTAGATCACCTGACAAATCTTTTGTCACTGAAATTGCCCATTCAAGCATTTTGATATTCACTGCGGCATTAGGTTGAGTAAAACTATTTTCTACTTGTCGATAAATAAAGGTTCTATCCAATACAGGTAAAGATTCATCAACATAATCGACATCAATGGCAATTTTTTGATTACTTGCTCTTCCAACGATATTAGCATTGATCCCCTGCACCGCAAGTTGTTGCTTAAGCTTATTTGCTTCATTAATCCAATCATCACCTAACTTTTTATGATACAGAAGCGTAATAAGTAATTGTCCACTCATTGTTGAAAAATAATCTATCTGAAACAATAAATGACGTAATAATTGATTATGCTTAAGCAGGGGTAAAATGGCTTTCATTGCCTGATTAATCAATTTTGTCGCAATTGGGAAATCATCTATTCGTGTGCGCTTTTTTGTCTTTTTGTCATACATAATATGGTAAATGTCTATACCATCATGCCAAATTCTAAATTCAGCACGCATACGATAATGACTGATAGGTGAACGATAAACCTGTAATTCTGGAAGAGAGAAATCGCTAAAAATTGTTTTTAAATGAGTTGTTTTATTTTTAAGTTGAAGATTATATTTATCGGTCGAAAAAATTTCAGTCATATTCAGTAGTGGATGATTTTGCAAATTGTTAAAAGAATTATTGTCTATGATAAAATAACAACACAATTGTTTTAACTCATTAAGTAAATCATAGTATCCATAAAGTAGACATTAAGTCTATCTGTTATTTTTACCTAATAATAGCCAAATTGTGCTTGGTATTTTAACTTAAAGATAAAGTGTAATATAAATAAAGTCAATGTTACAAGCATTGATAAAATTAATGAGTAAATCATTCGTAATTATTATACTTAAATGTATGCTTAACCTTAAACTTTTTTATACAGCATTGGATTATTTTTAAATGAGATATCGTAAAATAATTGAAATGAGTATGAATGTGAGTTACTCACTACGTTTTATTGATTGTAGTTATAACGATTGCCGTTATAATGTGTCACAAAATTTAAGATAGAATGATCAATATGACTGCAAAAACTTTTTCAGATTTAGAATTAGAAGAGATTTTAATTCAAAATCTTCAAACACAAAACATCCACACGCCAACAGTGATCCAAGCTCAAACGATTCCCGTCGCATTAGAGGGAAAAGATATTTTAGGTTCAGCACCAACAGGTACAGGTAAGACACTTGCATTTTTAATTCCGGCTGTCCAACATATATTGGATTTTCCACGTCGTAAACCAGGACCTCCTCGTATTTTGATTTTAACACCTACTCGAGAGCTAGCTATGCAAATAGCTGAGCAAGCGAAACTCTTAACTCAATCCACTCATTTAAGCATTGCTACAATCACTGGGGGCGTTGCTTATATGAATCACGCTGAAGTATTCAGTAAAAATCAAGATATCGTGATTGCAACAACTGGACGCTTATTACAATACATTAAAGAAGAAAATTTTGACTGTCGAGCTGTTGAAATGCTCATTTTAGATGAAGCAGACCGCATGTTAGATATGGGGTTTTCACAAGATGTTGAAACCATATCTGCTGAAACTCGCTGGCGCAAACAAACTCTACTTTTTTCAGCTACCCTTGAAGGTAAAGGATTACATAGTTTTGCTAATCGAATATTAAACGAACCTATTGAGATTAATGCCGATCCTTCACGCAAAGAACGTAAAAAGATTTTACAGTTCTATTATCGATCGGATAATTTAGAACATAAAGAGGCTCTGCTCATTCATTTATTAAAACAAGAAGATTTCAAAAAAACGATCATTTTTGTACGTAAGCGTGAACGAGTGCATGAACTAGTTAGTGTATTACATCAAGCCGGTATCCATAGCTGTTATTTAGAAGGTGAAATGGTGCAAGCTAAACGTAACGAAGCTATTAAACGAATGAACAACAATACTGTTAATGTTCTGGTTGCTACTGATGTTGCTGCTCGTGGCATTGATATTGATGATGTTACCCATGTTATTAATTTTGATGCACCTAAAACAGCCGATGTTTATTTACATCGTATTGGTCGTACTGCGCGCGCCGGAAAAAAAGGAACCGCTATTATGCTGATCGAAGCTCACGACTACGAATTGTTACAAAAAATTGAGCGTTACATCAAAGAACCAATAAAATTACGAACTATTGATGAGTTACGTCCAAAAACAAAAACCCCAAAATCGGCGACTAAGAAAAAACCATCACAAAAAGCCAAATTGAAAAGTACAGCCAAAAAAGAAGATAACAAAAAGAAAAAGATCAAACTGCGCCATCGTGACACCAAAAATAAAGGTAAACCGAAGAAATTAATAAATACCACCGAATAATAATTTATTAGTTAATAGTTTAAACTTATGGTATCAATTGTTTATAACAACTTGGAGTGTAAGTTTAAATTGCTATAATGTTCAGCATATTAGATTGCATTAAATAGTTAGGAGAAGCATTATGACATTAGTCACTCGTAAAGCCCCAGATTTTACATCAGCAGCAGTGTTAGGTACAGGTGAAATCGTTGAAAATTTCAATTTAGCTAAACATATTAATGGTAAATATGCTGTTGTATTTTTTTGGCCAATGGATTTTACTTTTGTATGTCCATCAGAAATCATCGCTTTCGATCATCGTTTAGAAGAATTTAAAAAACGTGGCGTTGAGATCATTGGGGTTTCGATGGATTCACAATATGTGCACAATGCATGGCGTAATACTCCACAAGATAAAGGCGGTATTGGTGAAGTGAAATTCCCAATTGTTGCTGATATAAAACATTCAATTATGCAAGCTTATGGTGTTGAACATCCTGAAGCGGGTGTTGCTCTTCGCGCATCATTCTTCATTGATAAATCAGGTATTGTTCGTCATGAAACCATCAATGATCTACCAATTGGTCGTAATATTGATGAAATGATTCGCATTGTGGATGCTTTCCAATTCCATGAAGAACACGGAGAAGTTTGTCCTGCTCAATGGACTAAAGGTAAACAAGGTATGCAGGCCAATCCAAACGGTGTTGCTAGCTACCTAAAACAACATGGTAACGAGATTTAGTACACTATTTTCTTTTTTATTCATACATCCTTTTAGCTTACACTTTGCTGAACCGGAGTTTATCTCCGGTATTTTTTTCTTTAAATAATTGCAGTGCATAACGCTTTTTTTTGACTATAGCGTAACGTGTAATCCCACAATTCCGACAATAATAAAAGCAAGCCCAGATAAACGTTGAAGATTTTTCGGTTCATTAAAAATGAACATATTAGCTAACACCGCACCTGAAGTACCAAGTCCTACCCATACTGGATAAACTATACTTAAATCTAAATAATGAAGTGAAAAATAAAATAAAGTGAATGAAACAAAAAAACCACCCCAATAGAGCATTAATCGAAACAGGCTTTTTCGTTGCGAATAAAGCTTAAGACCAATAGCGCCTATTACTTCAAAAATTGCAGCTGTTAAAATAAATAACCATCCCATATTGTAACCCAAATTTCAGTTGATCAGCTATCTGCTCGTTTAAGTTGCACAACGCCAATAATAATTAGTGCAACAAAAAATATTTCAATAAGTTTAATTTCTTTACCAAACACTACCATATCAATAATTAATGAGCCAACTGCTCCGACACCAGAAAATATTGCATACACAGTACCAGTAGGGATAGTTTTGCATGCGTTCGTTAAAAACGTAAAATCAATAAAAATTATCAGTATAATAATAACCCAGTGCCACCATTGACTAGCAGTAGCGAAACCAAACACCCAACACAATTCAAAAAAGCAGGTCATTATCACAAATACCCACTCTTTATTCGCGCTAAACATAGTTACCCCGTTTTTGTTACTATCTATTTTTTATGCAATTTATATTAGATAAATTGCTAATTCTGCTATTTTGCCAATGAGAATCAACAAAACTAAAGATGGTTCGCAAACAAAGCATTTGCCACCAAGAGAACTTAAATATTATTTGCAAAGAAACAATTTGATTGAATGCTAATTAGAATTTTCAAAATTAGTATGAAATTGAAACCTCTATCGTCCCTAAAAAATTTTATTCTTATTTATCATACTTATAATATATTCTATACTGAAAAAGCTCAAAAATCAAGAATAAAATTGTTATTATTCAATGTTTCATATATTTATGACTCAAATTAGAGTATAAAACGAAAACAAAAAATAACATAAAAAGCTAGATTATTTCCATCATAATAATAAATTATGATAGTAACTTTGATGACTATTAAAACAATAAAAACTAAAATGAAAGTTTAGTAATGACAAAAACTATCCACTCAAACTCGTTATAAATCGTAGTGTTAATCCTATTAATGGTTATTCTACCCTTTACTGAATTTTTTAAAATTACAAAATTCCCTTCGTCTAACAAGGGTTCATTGAACTGATGATCTATGCCGACTATAGAATAAAGATTTTATTAAATAATATTGCCCAGAAAAATTTAAACTAGCATAAGAACTAAGTTGGTGAGTGAAACGATCAGTAGTTTTATACCTAAGATAATCATATTATTGTATCCATACTAAGTAACTGCCGATAACTATGACAATAGATCGATTTTTGATCTCATTATTCAATAAAATCAGAATATATTTTGGCATTATAAATAAATCATCACCGTCTTTTATTTTTCAATGCGACATTAAAGTCAGTTTTTTTGAAAATTAATTATTGGAATGGATGTTGATTGGCAAGCTGTTATAATGCGTTATTATAAATAATAGACGCTAACGTGACATAATTTATCTGAAAGGCTAACCGCTTGATGAAACATAAATTAGTGAATATATTAATGTTCAATGATACGTTTAATCATAGGATGTCCCTGCCGAATAGTTAATCCGACAGTTTACATCCATATGTGAGATGTTAGATATGAAAAGTATTACGATAAGTTACAATATCTTCGATTGTAACAACAGGTAAATGATGCTGTTTTGCAAATTCGACAACTTGTGGTGCTCTCGCCATCGAACCATCATCATTAGTCAACTCACAAATTACTGCAGCAGGTTTAAAACCAGCTAAAGAAACCAGATCAACTGATGCTTCAGTATGTCCTCGTCGATTCAATACACCGCCTTCTTTAGCAACTAATGGAAATACATGACCAGGATGATTTAAATCACTGGCTTTTGCATTATCAGCAACGGCAGCTTTTACAGTGGTTACCCTATCTGCGGCTGATACACCAGTGGTAACACCATTTGCAGCTTCAATAGTAATGGTAAAAGCGGTATGATTTTTACTGGTGTTATTGGCTACCATCATAGGCAATTCTAATTTGTCACAATAAGATTGCGGCATGCATAAACAAACAATACCACTACCATATCGAATAGTTAGCGCCATTTGTTGTGTGGTAATTGTTTGCGCCGCCCAAATGATATCGCCTTCGTTTTCACGATCTTCGTCATCTAAAACTAACACGCCAGATCCAGCTTTGATTGAAGCAATCGCTTTTCCTACTCGCTCGATTGGTGTTCCAAATTCATTTAAATTGAACTGATTCATGGTAGATACCTATCCTGTTTTATTAAGTTATTTATATTTATTCCTAATCAATTGATATATAACTAATTCAAACAGATATTTGTTGTAAACACTTGATGAAAATCCTTACCAAAATCAAAATTGAATTAGTTAAATTATAAATATATTCAATACCAGAATCAGGGCAAGTGCTTGACCATAGTGATTTTGCAAAAAAGCAAATATAGAAAAGATAAGCCACTCTCTTTCATCCAGACTTTAACTGTCGGCTTTGGAATTTCACCAAATCTGCTTGTCCTTAATAAAATTGATTTTTACTAAGCGCTCGTGGGCTATAACCACCGGTGGGGAATTGCACCCCGCCCTGAGAATTTTATCAGCGAACTGACTGCACACACTATAATATAAAACAAAAGAAAAAACACGGTTATTTTATTAAGTAAAAAAAATTGCCGCATGAAGCGGCAATGAGTGAAATCGATAATGTCATCAACTCATTCGAATTTCACGTAAATGTTGTTTTTCAACTTCTCTCATCCAAATCCATGAAATGAAACCAATAATACCAACAATTAATAAAATAATAGTCGCTAACGCATTAACTTGTGGATCGACACCTAAACGTACTTTAGAAAAAATCAATTTTGGTAATGTCATTGCACCTGGCCCTGTTACAAAATTAGCGATAACCACATCATCAAGTGATAAGGTAAATGCCAACAACCAACCAGAAACAAGTGCTGGAGCAATCATAGGTAAAGTAATGATGACAAATACTTTCAACGGATTTGCACCTAAATCTAATGCAGCCTCTTCAATTGACCTATCCAACTCTCGTAATCTGGCACTAATAACAACTGTCACATATGCAGTACAGAAGGTTGCATGAGCCATCAAAATAGTCATTGCACCTCGCTCTTTAGGCCAACCAATCACTTGTCCCATCCCAACAAATAACAGTAATAATGCCAAACCAGTGATTACATCAGGCATAACGAGGGGTGCAGTTGTCATAAAGGAAAATAAATGAGAACCGCGAAATTTTTTAAATCGAATAATGGCTAATGCAGCCAAGGTACCAAGTACAATTGCTAATGAAGCAGCGCCGGCAGCAATACTTAAGCTTAATCCTACGGCTTTAAGTAAAGCTTCATTATGAATTAATTCAAAATACCATTTGAACGAAAATCCGGCCCAAACCGTTACAAGTCTTGAACTGTTAAATGAATAAACGATTAAAATAATCATAGGGATATATAAAAAGGATAAAGACAATATAAGAATTAATCCTTTTAAACATCGACCTAATAGCGATATTGTTACAACTGCGGTTAAAATAAGGCTAAATACTAAACACCCCACATATAAGCTAACACTACCCAATAAAGCAAACCCTGACGCTGAAATTATCATCGACAGCACCAATGAACCTAAGAATGAGGAGATAAAAACAATCAATGCAGATCGCATAATTAATGGTAAATTGTTCATTTATTTATCTCCCATTTGTCGATTCTGAAATTTATTAAAGTAGTAAATAGGAATAATTAATATTAATAACATAACTGTTGCAACAGCAGAAGCTGCTGGCCAATCATGATTATTAAAGAATTCAGTCCATAATTGAGTACCTATCATTAAACTGTCCGAAGGACCGAGCAGTTCAGGTATTACATATTCCCCTACCGCAGGAATAAAGACCAACATTCCTCCAGCAATAACTCCATTTTTAGTTAATGGGACAATAATCCTAAAGAAGGTATTAATTGGCTTACTACCTAAATCTAAAGCCGCTTCAACAAGCGTAGTATCGACTTTGCTTAACGATGTATATATAGGTAATACAACAAATGGTAGATATGAATACACAATACCAATATAAACCGCCAAATAGGTTTTCATAATGATTAATGGCTGATCAATCACTCCCAACCACATTAAGAAATTATTTAAAAGCCCATTAGGGTTTAAAATACCAATCCACGCATAAACACGAATCAAAAATGAAGTCCAAGAAGGCAAAATAATCAATAATAATAAAATATTTCGATTTGATGGTTTACATTGTGATATAGCCCAAGCTAATGGGTAACCTATCAAAATACATAACAGTGTTGAAATTGCTGCTACTTTTAATGATTGTAAATAAGAATTTATGTAGATAGTATCTTCAAATAAATTAAAATAATTGTCAAAATTTAAAACAATATTAAGTAGACCATCTTCATAACTCAACAGATCTGTATAAGGAGGCACAGCGATAGCGGCTTCCGAAAAACTGATGCGAAAAACAATCAAAAATGGCAATAAAAATAGTAATAGCATCCATAAATAAGGAATCGCTATAATCAATAAACGCCCATATAATGTCATCAAGTCAGAATCATCTCGTTGTAGGCGCATCTTTCTAAATGCAAAATAAATCGCCACTAAACCTACCCCAGCAGGTATATATAAAATACTGCCTGCTATAACTAAACGGTAAGCAAATTTAGAAGGTTTATAATGCACTAAATATGCACCTAAACAAGATAATAATAGACTTAATACCATAGAGGC
Source organism: Gilliamella sp. B3022 (assembly GCF_028751545.1). Lineage (NCBI taxonomy): Bacteria > Pseudomonadati > Pseudomonadota > Gammaproteobacteria > Orbales > Orbaceae > Gilliamella > Gilliamella sp. B3022. The sequence continues at coordinate 2,164,262 of NZ_CP071867.1, read as the reverse complement.
AAATAAAGCATCTAAAAATAAATTATCAAATGCATTTGTAGCTACAAAACGTAAATAAACATTGAGTAACACCAATGCATTAAGAAACAAACCACAATAAATGGATCGCATCAATATATCCTCTTGTGTTTATTCAGTAAGTACAACGCAACTATCAATTTCCCAACTGAGATTAACCGTATCGCCCCAAGTAGGCATTCCTTTACGATATCGATGTTCGTTTTGCAGTTGAGCAATAATAATTTGTCCACTTTGCAATTTAACGTGGTAAATAGAAAGATCCCCTAAATAGGCAATTTCAACCACTTCACCGGTTGCAAAGTTATAGCCTTCTTTTGGTATTTCATCGCAAAGTTTAATTTTTTCTGGCCGTAAAGCAACCTGAATAGGAACACCTTCAACAGCGGGTGAATCATAATCTACTTTTAAAGGATGTTTAATCATAGGACAATTGATGATTAATCCATCTTCTAAAGTTTCTTGCAAAATTCCGTCAAACACATTGACTGAACCAATAAATTCGGCGCTATAACGGCTATTTGGATGTTCATAAATCTCTTCAGGCTCACCAATTTGAACAAATTGTCCTTTGTTCATAATCGCAATCCGTCCTGCCATTGTCATGGCTTCTTCTTGATCATGAGTAACCATTACACAAGTAGCACCCACCTGCTCCAAGATGCTAACAACTTCAAGCTGCATTCGATCACGCAGTTGTTTATCTAATGCTCCCATCGGTTCATCTAAAAGGAGTAATTTAGGTCTTTTTGCCAAACTTCTTGCTAAAGCGACACGTTGTCTTTGTCCACCAGATAATTGGTGTGGTTTGCGCCTACCAAACTCTTCCATATGCACAAGTGCTAACATTTCTTCAACACGATACTTAATTTCACTCATTTCTAATTTGTCTTGAATTAGGCCGAAGGCTATATTTTGCGCAACCGTCATGTGAGGAAAAAGAGCATACGATTGAAACATCATATTGATAGGACGGTTATAAGGTGGGACTTGGGATAAATCCTTACCATCAAGAATAATCTGTCCAGATGTTGGTTGTTCAAAACCAGCAAGCATCCGTAATAATGTCGATTTTCCGCTACCAGAAGCACCTAGTAAAGCAAAAATTTCCCCGGTGTAAATGGTTAAATTGATATCATCAACAGCATAATAATCATCATTGAAAACTTTCGTTAAATTTTTGATCTCCAATAGTGGAGTTATCATCTTTTTTTTAGGCTGTACCTGAATTGTTGTTTTATCGTTCACGCTTTTTTCCTCATAACAACAAGCCATAAAAAACGAGACGGAAAGATCATTAAATCTCTCCGTCTAGAATAAATAAGTCAATTAATTGACACTTTCAAACGGTTATTTACCTGTTTTAAGTTTTGTCCATGTGCGAGTAATCACACGTTCAAGTTTAGGCTCTTTCACCGTTAAAGTGAATAACTTTTCCATCACTTCCGAGCTTGGATAAACCGCTGGATCGTTTTTCACCTCAGGATTTACAAACTGTTCGTTAGCAACTTTATTTGCACTTGCAAACTTAACATCATTAGTCACTTGTGCAGCAATTTCTGGTTTCAAAATGAAGTTTAAAAACTCATGCGCCTCATCAGGATTTGCAGAATCTTTTGGAATAGCAAATGTATCAAAGAACACTAATGCGCCTTCTTTCGGAATTTGATAACCGATGTGCACACCATTTTTTGCTTCATTGGCTCTATCACGAGATTGTAAAATATCTCCAGACCATCCTAAAATCACACAAATATCGCCATTTGCTAAATCAGTAATATATTGAGATGAATGAAAATAACGGATATAGGGTCTGACTTTTGACAATAATTCATAAGCTGCGCCAGTATAATCTTTGGCATCAGTACTATTTGGATCTTTGCCTAAGTATTTTAGAGCACTTGAAAAGATTTCAGTTGGTGCATCTAAAAATGCCACACCACAATCTTTAAGTTTTTCCATATTTTTAGGGTTGAAAACTAAATCCCAACTATCAACAGGAGCATCATCTCCAAGCCGTTCTTTTACTTTATCAATGTTATAACCGATACCTGTAGTCATCCATACATAAGGGATCGCATACTTGTTATCCGGATCATGGGTAGCCATTAATTTCATTAAATTTGGATCAAGATTTTTCCAATTTGACAATTTATTTTTATCTAATGGCAGATAAATATCAGCTTTAATCTGTCTTTCTAAAAAACTGTCTGATGGTGAAACCACATCGAAACCAGAATGGCCAGCCATTAACTTACCTTCAAGAGCTTCATTAGAGTCATACACATCATAAACGAGTTTGATTCCGGTCGATTTTTCGAAATCGCTGATAGTGCTATTACCAATTTGACCTGCCCAATTATAAAAATGCACAACACGATCTTTGGCTATAGCAGATTGAGATAATGCTAGTGAAACACCAGCTATGATTGAAAGAATTGTTTTACGTTGAGTAAACATGCTCACCACTTCTCCTCTAGTTAGGGATATTACATGTTAGACACAAGCCCATTGTGAAACACAACAGACCCCCAAATTTTGCCATTATCCTTGTTAAATTATATGGCGAAACCGAGATAATCAGGTCATTACAAGTCATTAATAAAGCTAATGAACATGTAGAACATACCTTGCATTACGAGGGATAAAATACCTTTTTTTTTTGAGATGTCTACTTAAAAAATCAAATATCTTGAGTTTCAGGATTGAGTGATTATATTTTAATCAAACAATCCTTGTTTCACCGAAAATTAACGGTTAATTAACTTCTTTTATTCGGCACTCGCTTGAAGTAATTTAGAGCCTGGTTGCCAAACACGATATTTAACTGTTAAATCACTTGGTACATAAAATACAATTGGTAAACGACTATTGTAATCCAATAATCCCAAATTATGATTCATAGTAACAAATTGATTTTTATTCGTGCCTTCAGGACAAGCCATAAGCGTTGAAATCCCATCATTAACCTTATCAACAACGTAGTAGTTGTATCCCCATCCTTTTAATTCTTCCTGCTTAATCATTCCACCTAATCTGTGTGCATTACAATCGGTATTCATCTCTTTACCAATTAAAACTTCCACTCTTGCTTTATTTTCATTAGCCAACGAAGGAAGGTGAATTGCATAGCGAGTATAACCAGCCATAGCAACCGGATAAGGTGCGGTGTCATTGGCATTTTGAACTGGATTATTTAGTTTTGGTGTTGTTGAACATGCAGGTAATACTATACTCATTAACATCAATAACAATAATTTTTTCATTTTTATATCTCCATCAAAGATTTATCATTTACACTATCATATGATTTTTTAATGATAGTGGGTATAATAACACCATTTAGATTAATAAAAATGGTGCACAAATGCCAGCAGAAAAAAATACATATGATTTATTAAAGTTAATTTTAAACTTATTACTGATTGGTTTACTAATCATTATAACCTATCGTGTTATTGAAGCTTTCTTATTCGGTTTCTTTTGGGCCGTAATGGTGGTTATTGCTACCTGGCCATTAATGATAAAAATACAGAATAAAATGTTTAATAAACGCTGGTTATCGCTAACAATAATGGCATTAATTTTAGCTCTTGTCTGCATTATTCCATTTATTTTAATTATTAGTAGCGTCGCCCAAAATGGTCATCATTTAATTGAATGGGCCAAATCTTTATCACATCATGAATTACCAACATTTGACTGGATAGAAAGCATTCCAGCTTTCGGACCAGAATTGCATCAAAGTTGGCTAAATGTAATCAAAACAGATGGTTCAGATCTGGTTTCAAGTATTCAACCTTATATTGGAACATTAATAGGATGGTTGTTATCACAAGCAACCAACATCAGTATATTCATCTTCCATGCGGGTGTCATGATCATTTTCAGTTTATTACTTTATCTCAAAGGTGAAAGTATTACCAAATACGTTTATTTATTTGCTAATCGTTTATCTAAACAATATGGCGCAATTACCGTCACGTTAGCAGGACAATCAATTCGTGCAGTCGCCCTTGGTGTGGTAGTAACGGCAATTACTCTAGCCTTAATTGGTGGGATCAGTTTTATTATTACTAATATGCCATTAGCTGGAGTTTTAACCCTGATTTTATTTATCTGTTGTGTTGCGCAGATCGGACCTGTCATTGTGATGCTCGGTTGTATTATTTGGCAATTTTGGAATGGTCATACTCTCTCAGGTATTATATTGATTGTTATAGCAATCATTTTAACCACTCTTGATAGTGTAATGCGTGCATATTTAATAAAAAAAGGCGCTGATTTACCTTTTTTATTGATTTTATTTGGGGTAATTGGTGGACTACTCAGTTTTGGTATGATGGGATTATTTATTGGTCCTGTAGTATTGGCATTGACGTATAAGATCATTCAAACATGGATTAATGAACAATCATAAGAAAATGATACTGACTAGCTAACTTGAACAAGAAAAATCAGATAAACAATATTGACTCAGGCCTATGACATAAGGAGTGTTATTTTCTGGCTTAAAGTGTGTTATTCTACAATTTGAACCAGTTACAATAATATATGAATCATGAGAATACCTTTTATTAAATATAACCATCAAAAGCATCTTAATGAATTAGCTAAAATCCGGCAACATGCTGATCAATATCGTATTTTGTATGATCCTAAAGCATACAGACAAGCTATACTTAAAAAAATCAAAAATGCCAAATTTCGAATTTATATCGTTGCACTCTATTTAGAACAAGATGAAGCGGGGCAAGAAATACTTAATGCGCTTTACCAAGCAAAAATAATGAATCCTAACTTAGATATTAAAATCTTTGTAGATTGGCATCGCGCACAGCGCGGTCGAATTGGAGAAGATAAAACGCACACCAATGCGGTTTTTTATCATAAAATGAAATTACAGCATCCTGATGTTGATGTTCCTGTATATGGAGTGCCAATTAATCGCCGTGAAGTGCTTGGAGTCTTACATCTCAAAGGATTTATTATCGATGATACGGTCATATATAGTGGCGCTAGTCTGAATAACGTTTATCTGCATAAACTCAATAATTATCGTTATGACAGATATCATTTTATTACCAATAAATTACTTGCACTAAGTATGATTGATTATATTGATAATAACTTTTTACATTTTGATGCGTTACAACGTTTAGATGATGCAGAACATAAATCACGTAAGCAAATTAAATCTGAAATCAAAGTGTTACGTCAACATCTTTCGGAAACAAATTATCAATATACCAATAATGCAAATAATCATGAGTTATCCGTATCACCCATTGCTGGTCTTGGTCGCAATAATGCATTAAATAAAATTATTCATCATTTAATTAATTCTGCACAACATAAGATTATTTTGTGCACGCCATATTTTAATCTGCCGAATATTTTAGTTCGTGACATTATTCGTTTGCTTAGAAAGGGTAAACAAGTTGAAATTATTATTGGTGATAAAGAAGCGAATGACTTTTACATCCCTGAAGATAAGCCATTTAATATTTCCGGCGGCTTACCTTATTTGTATGAAATCAATTTAAGAAACTTTATCGAACGTTTGCAGTCTTATGTTGATAAAGAACAGTTAATTATTAGATTATGGAAAGATAATGATCAAACTTATCATTTAAAAGGTGTTTGGGTTGACAATGAATGGATGTTAATTACTGGAAACAATCTTAACCCAAGAGCTTGGCGTTTAGACCTTGAAAATGGAATATTGGTGCACGATCCTAAACAAGAATTACAAGAACAAATCACCAATGAACTTGATACAATACGCCAAAAAACGACATTAATTACACACTTTCAACAGATCCAAGCTAGCCAATTTTATCCAAAGCAAGTCCATAAATTAATAAAAAGATTGAGCCGTATCCGCGTGGATAGAGTGATCAAACGTCTATTATAATTATCTGATATGAATTAAGTTAGACATAATAAATTTAAATAAGTTAGATTTAAAATTATCAGTTTGGCGTTAAAACAACATGCTCTAGTGCATTTATCCGTGTACTAGAGCCATAATTTATTTAACCACCTATAAAAATAAGCACCCAAATCAAATTTAAAAAATGGAGAGTTGCTCATTACATATTGTAATGGAAACACGAAACGCTATTAACGGATCGCTTTGGATTAATAGAGCTAATATTAATCGCTTATGTAACCGGTATCATTATTACATGATTTGGATAATTACGTTATTTTTATACTCAAACATAGAGTTAACCTCAAACTTTTTTACAATCGATTATTTAATCTGATTTTGTTGTAAATTGAGTACCGTTCGAGCATTTGATGCACTCGTTGCAATAATGTCAATTACCCCTGAACGAAGCGCGCCTAAAATCGCTGTTGCTTTTGTATTTTCTGAAGCTATGGCAATAACACACGGAATATTACGCAATTCATCAATACTAAGACCAATGACGCGATCATTCATGACCGTATCTACGGGCTCACCATTAATATCAAAAAAGCCATAACCTGCAATATCACCCACCACCCCCTGTTTTAAAGTTGCATGAGTTATCTCTTTTGGAGTAAACCAACCTAATTGCACCATGTAACTATTTTCGTTCATATCACCAATACCAACTAAAGCAATATCAGCCTTAGCTGCTCGCTCTAAAGTATCTTTGATAACTCTATTTTGAATAAAAGCTTCTTTAAGTTCACGATTTTCAACATAAGCAGGGGCATAAAGCGTTTCGCTCGTTGCATTAAATTTTCTGGCTAAGCTTCGGCTAATATGATCAGCATCAATAAGTTCTCCAACCCTTTGGGTGCCGCCAATACCGCAAATAAATTTACACCTTTTTTCAGGGTAAACGCCTACATGACTTGCAATGGCTGCAACATTACGACCTTGTCCAACAGCCACCGTTACGCCTTTTTTTAAAACACTTGATAAATAGTTAGTCACAAGTGCTGCTACTTGTCTACGTTGTTCATCCTCATCTTGATGATCCAATGCGATGAGCGCACGTTTTATACCAAAACTATTAATAAATTGTTGTTCGATTCTTGAACTAAATATTGGATGATATTTAACATTAATTTCTACAATTCCTTCAGATCTGGCTTTTTTCAGTAACCGACCGACTTTAATGCGAGAAATACCAAATCGCTTAGCAATTTCTTCTTGCGTCTGTTCATACTCATAGTAAGCAACAGCAATTTCGGTAAGTAACTCTGTTTCTTGCTTATCTTCAAATATATCCATTATTTTAGCCTTTTGTCATAACATTAATGTTGCTGATTAATAGCTGATAATATATTACAAAAATCTTTCGCTTGCCATGCACCTCGGCCAATAAATAAACCATCAATGTCTGGTTGAGCAATTAACGGTATTGAATTTTCTAGATTCACACTGCCTCCATATAACAGTAGCATTTGTTGGGCTATCTGTTGACCATAAAGTTGGATTAAAGCCGATCTCAGTTGCTGATGTATATATTGAGCCGCTTCTGGAGTCGCTGCAATACCCTTTTCACCAATAGCCCATATTGGCTCATAAGCTATAATCACTTGGGTTGCGTGCTGTTTATCAATTTCAAATAAGGAAATTTTCAGCTGTTTCACAACAGCTTCAGTTGACACACCTAAAGACCTTTCTTCATCACTGTCACCAATACAAACTAAAGGCGTTAATCCATGTTTTAAAGCAGCCTTCACTTTTTTATTAATCGCTATATCATTTTCACCAAAATTAGATCGACGTTCACTATGCCCTATTTCGACAATTTTTGCTCCGGTATCTTTGACCATGATAGGTGATATTTCACCAGTAAAAGCACCTGAATCTTGAAAATGCATATTTTGGGTACCGGTTAAACAATTAATATTATAATTTAGCAGATAATCAGAAACTTCACGAACACAAGTGAATGGCGGAATCACAAATGGTTGGATTTGAGATTTTAAGTTTTCCGGATAAAAAGTCTTAAATTGCTCACAAAATAATAACGCTTCAGCAAGAGTTTTATTCATTTTCCAACTGGTGCCTATGTATATTTTTTTCATAACTCATCCTTTAAATCACCAAATAATTTTCAGGCAAAAGTGTTAGTCTCTTTAAATATGAATAAATGATTAGTATGACATTAGGATAAAAATAGCTCAACTTATCATAGATTTAATAAACTTATTTGCCTTGAACCATTTGAAAAGGTCATATAAAAAACACTTTATTCTCGAATTTTATCCTTTCAAGAACAAAGTGTTATTGCAATTTTATTTAATGCCTAAACGTTTTTTATAACTTTTAACATGGTAATCGGTCGCTTTGATAGCTTGAATAACATCATCAGCAGTAACTTCAAAAGGTAGGCTATGAATAGTTTCAACCGGATCAATGGCTTTTTTCCCAATGAGTTGAAACTCTTCTTCGGTAATTTTATCTAAATGCACTTCTTCTAACGTAATGGGTAAACCAAGCTTGATATATAAATCCATATATCGCTCAAGTTCATCAATTGGACGACCTTCTAAAACAAGTTGAGCAATGGTTCCATAAGCTACTTTTTCACCATGGGTTAAATGATGTACATCACCTGGTACAGCAGTAAAGCCATTATGAATAGCATGAGCAGCACCTAATCCCCCATTTTCAAATCCCAAACCACTTAGTAAAGTGTTGGCCTCTATTACAGCTTCTAATGCTGGTGTTACTAATTTTTGTTCATTGGCTTCAACAGCTAACAATGCGTATTCAAAAATTGTTTTTTCACATTCTCTTGCAATTGCTTCTCCTGCTATGGTAGCAATCCCTCCGGCATCTGTCTTATGGCAACTGCGTATAGAGGTTCTCGCTTCAACCCAAGTTGCCAATCCATCAGCAATACCCGATTTTAATGATCTTACTGGAGCATGAGCAATAACTCTTGTATCAACTAGTACTAAGTCTGGATTTTTATAATGGTGCCATAAGAAATCAAAAACCCCCTCTTCAGTATACACAACAGAAACTTTCGCAGTAGGCGCATCGGTTGATGCAGTTGTCGGTACACACACTTTGGGTATGTTATATTTTGCTGCCAGCGCTTTAGCCGTATCTAAGGTTTTACCCCCACCGACACCAATAATTGCATCAAACTTTTTAGATTTATACTCTTCAAGTAATCGATTAATTTCTACCATTGAACATTCGCCATTAAAAACAGCTTTGGTAATGTTTAGTCCGGTTTTTTGTAATGAATCGGCGAGTAAATTAGCAGCAATATTCCAAATGTTTTTATCTGCTAGTATTAAAAAATTAGTGCCAAAAGGTTTGATATATGCATCAGCACGTGTAAGTAGATCTTTACCTTGTACATATCTGTTAGGGCTTACAAAAACCTTATCCATATTGATTTCCTCGTATAAACACATCACTAACCAATTAATTATTAATAAATAATAACTAATTTACTTCTCTAGAATGACTTCTCTAGTTTTAATTGCTGTAAAAATTCATTCATTATCATCCATGCTGATTCAGATCCTGCGTCCCTATGACCAATTGCCCTTTCACCTAATCGCATTGACCGACCTTTTTTAGCAATTAGATCAATAGTATTGTCCGAGCCTTTTTTCATTTCACTAATGCAAGTCTCTAATGTTTTAATCGGATCATCCTCTTCCTGATATCTTTTTAATACATTAAGCCCTGGAATGAGTGCATCGATCATAGTTTTATCATTGAGTTCGGCTTTCCCACGCATTTGTACGGCTTCAACGCCATCTTGATACATTTGGCAAAATTCTTTAAATGTTACTGCTTGTTTTCCAACAGTATGGTTAGCCATTTTCATAAAAAAACTTCCATATAATGGTCCTGATGCTCCGCCAACCTTACTTAATAAAATCATGCCAATTTTTTTCATCAATTCTGCGATATCCGCCGTTGTATCCGATAACATGTCAAGTTGCTTTGAAACTTCACGAAAGCCAATGGTAAGATTGATACCGTGATCACCATCACCAATATCTGAGTCTAATTGACTTAAATGATCACGATTTTGTTCTGCCATATCAGCAATTTTTTTAAAGGTCTCAATAAAGTAGGATTTAGTCAGTTCCAAAGCACTCATTTTTTTCTCCTAGATAATTAATAGGCAATCTTGAAATAAGGTGTATCGCAAGGATGGCTTAATAGTTCTTTCAACTCATCATCAAGTTTAATAATTGAAATTGACATCCCGACCATATCCATAGAAGTGACATAATTACCTACAAGAGGTTTATAAATCTTTATCCCTATTTGTTCGAGTAATTTATGAGCTTTTCGATAACAGATATATTGATCCATTAACGCCAAACCGCCTAATCCATTAATCAGCAATTGAACTTCATCACCAGTTTGTAGTTTTGGTTCTTGTAAAAGATGTTCGATTAATTGACTTACTACAATATCGGCACTTTTAAGCTTAGTTCTTTCAATGCCAGGTTCACCATGAATACCCATTCCGACTTCCATATCACCGTCACGCATATCAAAAATTACTTCACCTGTAACGGGCAATGTACAAGAAGATAATGCAACACCCATAGAATAAGTATTCGCGTTGGCTTTTTCAGCAAGCTTCTTAACTTTATCTAATTCATACCCTTTAGCCGCAGCACTGGCTGCAATTTTGAAAACGAACACATCACCAGCTACCCCTCGCCGTTCGTCAACATTTTGTGAGGAATAGATATCGTCCGTCACGATAACAGTTTCAACGCGAATCCCCTCTTCAGCCGCTAATTCTGCGCCCATATCAAAATTCATTACATCACCGGCGTAATTACCATACACGAAAAGGCATCCCTTTCCACAATCAACGGCTTTGACAGCTTCATAACAATATTCAGGAGAAGGGGACGTATTTACATTACCAACCGCAGCTGCATCTGCAAAATCTTTACCAACGTATCCTAAAAACGCTGGTTCATGTCCTGAACCACCACCAATAATTACTCTTACTCGGGGTTCAGAACTCATATGTTTACTTACCACTACTCGATCGCAATTTTGTTTAAGTTCAACATAGTTGCTGTGTGCCAGACAATAGCCTTCTAACATCTCTTCAACAACATCATAACCATCATTAATTAACCTTTTCATAGTGTTACCTCTAACCATCCTTCCAATATTTACTGCATCACTAATCAAACAAGGAAAAGTGACAATATATATCCGCCAACAATACCAGCGCTCACAGCTGCCACTACATTTTTAGCTGATTTAAGTTTGCTGCCGCCCGTTAAAGCTGAAGCCACCCATACACCGATTCCAGCAGCTAACCCTTGATCAACCCATACCGAACCACTTTGAGTAATCATTGGTGTTGTAATGCCATGATTAATACACCAAACTGTACCAACAATGAAGGCTGCTGCCATCCATCCACCAATAGGTCCCCAATTATCTACCATCCTTCCCCATGCCATGCGTATCACGAATGGAAAAATAAAAGCACCAATCACAGTAGCTATCGCAAGTTTTATAGGCATAATTATTGACTCCTTAATCCAGTTTTTTCTTTTTTTGAAAAACTTTAATTTGTTTGCTACGCAAAATCTTTTCTTTTGTTTCCTTTAATTTTTCAAAATCAGAACGCCTCAAACCAGGCTCTCTTGGATTTTCATTGGTAAATTCCTTTTTCTTTGCCATATCCTTTTCAATATAAGCGGCTGTAATTCCACCTAAAGTTGCACCAAAAATAACGAATACTATCGTGGGTAAAGAAGTGGCAAAAGCAGCTCCTCCTTGGATAAAGGTGTCTCGCATGATGCCACAAATTGAAATGGCTAATCCCATATCAACAAAAGCCGCATCATCTTCATTACCGGTTAAATTGATGTAATGATTCATATACCACATTGGTCCAATAATAATAATTGCAGCCAAATATCCGCCAAAAATACCGTAAGTTCCGAGTTGAGACCAAACCGCCATGACGATCATTCCTGCAATACAATAACCAACAAAACTTCGAAAAAATTTCATCTCAATTTTCACTTATTAAATATTTTGTAATTCAGCTAAAATCCCTTCAACATCGTTATCAACCATAGCTTGAATTGATGCGACAAAAGCACCTTCGACTAAAGGAGCATCAACCAATATCACTCTATTTTTTAGTGATTCGTTTTCTATAAGGTCAATGGCCGTTTCAGCACTTAATATGGCACTACCAATATCGGCAAAGATTAAAATATTACGATGATTTGAGCATTGTTTAATGATGTTATAAATTGCAATTGAATCGGTTCCCATTCGACCATCTTCCGTTCCGCCTGCTGAAAAAATTCTCACATCACCCGTAGAATCCACCATGTCTTCAATCATTTCTTTAAGACCATCAGTGATTTTTTTACTGTGTGACACTAATATGATACTTACCATAACCACTCCGAACAAATGATTGATTGTTAATCTTTTGTTCAATTATATAGAGTAAAAAATTAGAGAAAATTATTTTTTATGAAATTTGTGACTGAGATCTAAATATAAAAATGATGAGGATTTACGGTTAAATGAAAGACGACGATCAAAAAATATTAAATTAGAGACGGGTTAAATGGCTTAAATATTTTAATAAAGAAGAATAAAAGCAGAGTAATACGTTATTAAATCGCGTGATCATAAGTTTTATAACCAAACAAAAGTAAAGCATTCAATCAAACTTTGATCACAACTTATTACTCGTTACTAAAAAAAGTAGCCATAATTAAATAATGTCATAAATATTGGCATAATTATGGTTAATAAAAATCCTTGCACAATTGCAGAAGGAACAATCATTATACCAGCACCTTTTTGTAGCATCGGTAAGGTAAAATCCATAGAGGTGGCTCCACATAAACCAAGTGCAGTAAGTTTATAACGTTTTATTAAGCTGGGAATTAAGATGATGGCGCACAATTCGCGTAAGATGTCGTTCAAAAAAGTAGCGCTACCAATGATTGCACCATGCGCTTGCGTCATTAATAGTCCAGAAAGTGAATACCAACCAAACCCTGATGACATGGCTAATCCAACGCGACTGGGTTGACCAAATATTAATGCAGCGATAATACCACCTAAAAATGTACTTATTATTACCACTATTGTTGTAGCTAACCCGACTTTACTGAGCAAGATTTGCTTTAAAGAAATATTATTACTTCGTAATTGAATCCCGACTAATAAAAGTAAAAAACACAATACTATTTTAGTGATATCTTCGTTGAATTGCCAGATAAATAGAGGAATTAAACCAGCAATAAAACCTAGAATTAAAGCGATACACACCTGTAAAGATTCGAAAATCATTTTGAAGCGTGAACCAATATTTTGTTTAGTGTGACTGGTTTGCCAAGGTAGGAGGATGTCAAATAACATTAAAAAAATAAAATTACTACCAAAAGTACAAACAAATAAGACGCCAGCATAAAATAAGATGGTTTGTAAATTATCTTTGAGATTATCAAGATGAGCTAATTCCGATCCCATTAGAAACAGAATAAAATAAACCATCCAGCTAAGGACTTTGTTAATTTTGATTATCCATTGTTGATCTTTAAAGGTAATTAAATAACCCAAGCACAATGGTATAAATGCGATCAAAAGACCAAAATACATTGTTTATTCCCTGACTATGTGATTTAGTTATTATCTTAATTATATTGAGCTTTCGATAAAATCGACAATTGGTTTAATTTAATTAGCCTAGCTATATAAGAAAAGTCGATTTTGCGTGTCGCTTGCAAACACCGTTTACAAACGACAGTTTTATATACTTTAATACAGCAATATTGTTAATAACAAATAAAGCTCACTTTTATTTTAATAAAGCCAAATTCTCTGTGATACTGTTTTCCAGTTGATCCAATAGAGCATAACGATTGCGATATTCTGATCGTTTTTTACTGGCGATTTCATCTAATGATTTTCGATAGATTTGATTTGGTAATATAAATAAACCATGACTATCTTGCTTACCATCAATAGTTAACCAAAAATCATCGTAATCCGATAAAATGCGTTCTTGTCGGCTATTATAGCGCCAATTGTTGTAAATATGCGTTTTGTTACCCACAGCCACTATTTGCTCAAGATTAAAATAACGCGCAATCACTAAGGCTGCTTCTAATACAACACGTTTAGGAAACAGTCCATAACACTGTTTTGTTGCTTGTTGTACTCTAATACGAGCATCATGATGGCCTGTACCTTGTAGCCCAGCAATAAAAAGTGTTGTTTTTTGTTGATATTGCATTACCGTAAAAGTTATCGTAGCCAAATCAATGCCATCATTATCATAAAAATACAGACTAATTTCACCTTCGCGAGCAAACTTATTGCGTGCTTGAATAGCAATTTTGATGTTAGCATCGTTTTTTACCTTAACATCAGCCAATACAAAAGCGAGATTCGGATTATAAAAGGCTTTCGTCATGCTATCAGGATACTTAGCTAAAAAGTCATAATGATAGGCTAATGCCTCAAAACGCTCTTGTTGACTTAAACAAGAAGCTAAATAAGGACGTTGTAATTTACAGGGTAAATTGGTTTGGCATGAAAAATAATAACCCAGTAATGGATACTGTCTTAATTTATCCAATAATTTGAATGTGATCGGACTTAAAAATAAAGTTCTAAAAAAAAATTTGAAACGATAAGTCGATTTTAGCCACAGTTCATTAAGCGGAAGTTTACCTGTACAAAGCCAGAAAAACAGTTGCCACTTACTTTTAGGCTGGGACATATTCGTAATATTATTCATAAGCAGAAAAATTAAATCAATAAGTTATTTTATTAAATATTTATAGGATGAATAAATTAATAAACAATAATGAAATATTAATAAAAATTCATAAGAATCGGACAACAAGGTTACAACACAACCTAAGTTGGTGCAACTGATCCGAATAAAACACTTAATTAAAAAAAAATAAAAAACGGTGAACTGGTCACCGTTTTTCTATAAAGTAAATAATTAATTTATTGAAAATAATTATTGTCCTTTCACTTCTTTTAAACCGTTAAATGGTGCTTTAGAACCTAGTGCTTCCTCAATACGAATTAATTGGTTATATTTAGCAACACGGTCAGAACGGCTCATAGAACCAGTTTTGATTTGACCTGCAGCTAAACCAACAGCTAAATCAGCAATAGTTGAATCTTCAGTTTCACCAGAACGATGAGAAATAACAGCTGTATAACCAGCATCTTTCGCCATTTTAACCGCAGCGATAGATTCAGTTAATGTACCGATTTGGTTTACTTTAACTAATATTGAGTTTGCAATGCCTTTTTCAATACCTTGTTTAAAGATTTTAGTATTTGTAACAAATAGATCATCACCAACTAATTGGATTTTGTTACCAAGCGCTTTAGTTTGGTATGCCCAACCTTCCCAATCGCTTTCATCCAAACCATCTTCGATAGATACGATTGGATACTCATTAGTTAAACCTTCTAAATAGTGAGTAAATTCTTCCGCAGTAAATTCTTTATTGCCTTCACCTTTTAATACATATTTACCCGTTTCTTTGTTATAGAATTCAGAAGCAGCACAGTCCATCGCTAAAGTAATGTCTTTACCTAATACATAACCTGCTTTTTCTACAGCTTCTTTAATACATGCTAAAGCTTCTGCATTTGAACCTAAGTTAGGCGCAAAACCACCTTCATCACCAACCGCGGTATTCATACCTTTAGCATGTAATACTTTTGCTAAGTTATGGAATACTTCAGAACCCATACGGATTGCTTCACGAACTGTTTTAGCACCAACAGGTTGAATCATAAATTCTTGTAAGTCGATGTTGTTATCAGCGTGTTCACCACCATTGATAATATTCATCATTGGTAATGGCATAGAGTATTGACCTGGTGTACCGTTAAGATCTGCAATATGTTGAAAAAGTGGAACACCTTTAGCAGCAGCAGCAGCTTTAGCAGTCGCTAAAGATACAGCTAGAATTGAGTTAGCACCTAAGTTAGATTTGAAGTCAGTTCCATCTAAATCAAGCATAATTTGGTCGACAGCTGCTTGATCTAACGCATCCTTACCAACAACAGCTTTAGCGATTGGACCGTTTACATTTTCAACAGCTTTTAATACTCCTTTACCTAAAAAGCGAGATTTATCACCATCACGAAGTTCTAATGCCTCACGTGAACCTGTTGATGCACCTGATGGAACGATTGCTAGACCAACAAATCCACCTTCTAAATGAACTTCTGCTTCAACAGTTGGGTTTCCACGAGAGTCGATTACTTCACGACCATGTACTTTAACGATTTTTGCCATGTTATTTTCCTCTATATGACAGATATATTACTAATGTTAATCCAAAAACTATTTTTGTTGCTGCTCCTGATAAGTTTTAGCAGCTTTCACAAAACTCCCAAATAGTGGGTGTCCATCTCGTGGTGTCGAGGTAAATTCCGGATGGAATTGACAAGCAACAAACCATGGATGATCTGGGATTTCAATGATCTCAACAAGTTTTCTGTCCGTTGAAAGACCTGTTACTTTTAACCCAGCGTCAACCACTTTTGGTAATAAATTATTATTGACTTCGTAACGATGACGATGACGTTCCGTAATCGACTCATTTTTATACATACTATATACTAATGAATTCGGTTCTAAATGGCAAATCTGAGAACCTAAACGCATAGTTCCACCTAAATCACTGTTTTCATTACGTTGTACTACATTACCCGACTCATCACTCCATTCAGTAATTAAAGCAATAATAGGATTAGTACAATCTTTAACGAACTCAGTAGAATTGGCATCTTTAATCCCAGCGACATTACGGGCATATTCAATCATTGCAACTTGTAAGCCAAGACAAATACCCAAATATGGAATTTTATTTTCACGGGCATAGCGAGCTGCCATGATTTTACCTTCAACGCCACGATAACCAAATCCACCAGGAATGAGAATTGCATCTAATCCTTTTAACATATCCGTACCTCGTGATTCAAGATCTTCTGAATCAATATAACGGATATGTACAGTTAAACGGTTTTTTAATCCACCATGTTTTAATGCTTCATTCACTGATTTATAAGCATCGGGTAGCTCAATATATTTACCCACCATACCAATTGTAACTTCACCAACTGGATTGGCTTCTTCATAAATTACTTGCTCCCACTCAGAAAGGTCGGCATCTTTGCATTCAAGATGGAAGCGATTGCAAACAAAAGTATCTAAATTTTGTGATTTTAATAATGCTGGAATTTTATATATTGAATCGACGTCTTTCAGTGAAATAACCGCACGTTCAGGAACATTACAAAATAGAGCAATCTTGGATCTTTCATTGGCAGGAATGATGCGATCTGAACGACAGATAAGAACATCTGGTTGAATACCAATTGAAAGAAGTTCTTTTACTGAATGCTGAGTTGGTTTAGTTTTAACTTCACCAGATGATGCTAAATAAGGCACTAATGTTAGATGCATAAATAGCGTATGCTCACGACCTACATCTACGGCTAATTGACGGATCGCTTCTAAAAATGGTAGTGATTCAATATCCCCAACAGTGCCACCAATTTCAACAATCGCGACATCAAAACCTTTTGCACCTTCAATAACACGTGATTTAATCTCATTAGTAATATGAGGAATAACTTGAATTGTTGCTCCTAAATAGTCTCCACGACGCTCTTTACGCAATACATCAGAATAAATACGTCCTGTCGTGAAGTTATTTTTACGTGTCATTTTGGTACGTATAAAACGCTCATAATGACCTAAGTCCAGATCTGTTTCAGCGCCGTCCTCAGTCACAAAAACTTCACCATGTTGAATAGGACTCATTGTACCTGGATCAACATTAATGTAGGGATCAAGTTTTAGCATGGTGACTTTTAAATTGCGGGCTTCTAAAATTGCAGCAAGAGACGCTGCGGCAATGCCTTTACCTAAAGAAGAAACGACACCGCCTGTAACAAAAATATAATTCGTGACCATTAATACCAGACCATTATTAATTTAATTGAATAACATTGCATCGATTTTAAACTATAAAATGACTGCAATATATGTGGAATCAGACGGGAAGTTAGTATAACAGAATCTGTCTTAGCTCACAATTGAATAATTAAGCTCAATAAATAAGTTCATCATTTTGCTCGTAAAGAATTTGCGGACATGATAACGGGTTATGAAAATTGTTTAGATTAGTAAAGATAAGCTCCGTTATAATATTTATTGAATAATTAGTTATTTATCCTATTATTGAATAAGGATCTATTTCATTCAACAGTGACAGAAGCCCGAAACCACAGTTCTAAGCCACCATTTTGGAATTTTTATTAATTTTAATAGTTAACTTATCATCCATAGGTAAAAAAGGCGCTTGATGCGCCTGTAAATTAAATCACACATTTACTTAACCGTTTTTTCACTGCGTGATAGACCAATAATACCCGAACGGACAATTTCGACAATATTGCATGTTTCACGAACTGAGGCTAAAAACGAGTCTAATTTTTCGCTCGTGCCAGATAATTGCACAATATAATGTGTAGCAGTTACATCAACAATCGAACCTCGAAAAATCTCTACGCAGCGTTTAACTTCTTCACGTACATCAGAATTTTTAGCGGCCACTTTTACTAACATGATTTCGCGTTCAACATGTGGACCTACGGTTAAATCATTCACCCGATACACATTGACTAATTTATGCAATTGTTTTTGAATCTGTTCAAGCACATGTTCATCGCCAGTGGTTTGTATAGTCATGCGATGCATTGTTGGATCTTCAGTTGGTGCGGTAGTAATCGTTTCAATATTGAAGCCACGTTGTGAAAACAAACCAATAATACGTGACAATGCGCCTGGCTCATTTTCTGTTAAAATTGATAAAATATAACGCATTAGGTTCTCTCCGTTTTACTAAGCCACATTTCGTTCATTGCACCACCACGTATTTGCATTGGATACACATGTTCTGTAGCATCTGTCATGACATCCAAAAAGACCAAACG
Organism: Gilliamella sp. B3022; assembly: GCF_028751545.1. Classification (NCBI taxonomy): domain Bacteria; kingdom Pseudomonadati; phylum Pseudomonadota; class Gammaproteobacteria; order Orbales; family Orbaceae; genus Gilliamella; species Gilliamella sp. B3022. The sequence goes on along the minus strand of NZ_CP071867.1, from coordinate 2,145,256 downwards.
ATTTTTAATTGCTAACGCTTGTTTAAGTTTTGGTTCGAGTTCTTCACGCTTAGATATTACTATACCAACATGACCGTAAGCTTCGGCAATTTTGGCAAAATCAGGTAAAGACTCCATATAAGAACATGAGTGACGACCAGCATAAATCATATCTTGCCACTGTTTAACCATACCTAAAAAGCGATTATTAAGATTCAATACCAACACAGGCAAGCCATATTGAAGTGCGGTTGAAAGTTCTTGGATGTTCATTTGAATACTACCATCACCAGTCACGCAAACAACAGTTTTATTCGGAAAAGCCAATTTAACGCCCAGAGCTGCTGGTAAGCCAAAGCCCATGGTACCCAACCCACCAGATGTAATAAAGTGACGCGGTTTATCAAATGGGTAATAAAGTGCAGTGAACATTTGGTGTTGACCCACATCGGTTGTCACATAGGCATTACCTTTAGTCAATTTATACAATACTTCGATGGCTTCTTGAGGTTTGATATTTTGACCTTCGTGATTATAGGCTAAGCAGTGACGTGCACGCCAATGTTCAATTTGTTTCCACCAATCAATTAAAGCATCAAGATCACGGTCAATATTTGATTCATCTAACATAGATAATAGGATTTCAAGAACAACTTTGGCATCACCAACAACCGGAATCGTTGCCTGTATTGTTTTGGATATTGAGGTAGGATCGATATCAATATGGATGATTTTGGCTTTTGGACAATATTTTTCAACATTATTGGTCGTACGATCATCAAAACGTGCACCGATAGCAACAATCACATCTGCATTATGCATCGCCATATTGGCTTCATATACTCCATGCATACCGATCATCCCTAAAAAATGCTTATCTGTTCCAGGAAAAGCACTAATACCCATTAGTGTTGAAGCTACAGGTAAATTTAATTTTTCTGTTAGCGTTTTAATTTCATAGCTCGCATCAGCACTAATTACACCACCACCTACAAATAACACGGGCTTTTTAGCGGACAATAAAGTTGTTAACGCTTTTTTGATCTGTTGTTTATGACCCTGAATAGTTGGATTATACGAACGCATTAATACTTTTTCAGGATAATGATAATGATATTTATTAGCAGGGTTAACAATATCTTTCGGTAAATCAACCACTACCGGTCCAGGTCTACCTGTCGATGCGATATAAAACGCTTTTTTTATAGTTTCAGGAATATCTTTGCTATTTTTGATTAGAAAACTATGTTTAACAATTGGACGTGAAATACCAACCATATCGCATTCTTGAAAAGCATCATTACCGATAAGATTACTGGCTACTTGACCGGACAAAATTACCAATGGCACTGAATCCATATATGCGGTGGCAATCCCAGTTATTGTATTAGTTGCGCCAGGACCTGATGTAACCAAAACTACACCAACATCACCCGTTGATCTAGCATAACCATCCGCCATATGCACAGCAGCTTGTTCATGACGAACTAAAATATGTTCAATTCCACCCAGTGTGTGAATTGCATCATAGATATCAAGAACACTTCCTCCAGGATAACCAAATATTTGTTTTACTCCTTGATCAATCAAAGATTGAATGACCATCTCCGCACCTGACAATTTTGCCATGCTTATTGCCTCCAATATAACTAATTTGTCATCTAATGGTTCATTTTGCATTAACTTATACATAAAATCAATAAACTCAATAATATAAGTGAGACAAATTTTAATAATCATCTGATATTTTAAATTGTGATAAATAACATTAATTAAAACAATGTATAATAATTTTTCGTTAAAATATTATTTATTGATTTTATTGTTATTTTTCTCGTATTTATATAAACTCTTAATAAGTTAATTTCTGGCAATACTGATTCTAGATTCCATTACTATAAAATAGGCCTTATTATGAGCATTCTCTCAATTAAACCCATCTCACTTGCTGATTGGCAATTAGTCAAAGTTTCTGGTACTGATAATCATAAATATTTGCAAGGACAAGTTACAATAAATATTGATAATCTTACAGAACAAACAGCATTATTTGCAGCACACTGTGACTCTCAGGGAAAAATGTGGAGCAATTTACTAATATTCCAACGAGGTCAAGATATTTACTACATCGTTCGAAAAAGTGTAGTAGAAAAACAAATGGCTGCCTTAAAAAAATATGCAGTCTTTTCTAAAGTAAGCATTGAACCTGTCACGGACTTAAATATTGTTGGATTAGATTCTCCAGCAATACCTAGTGAAATACTTTCTAAATTCACAAATAATAATTGCTTTACTGAAAATAATGTAACCTATATAAAATTAACCTCTCCTCATGTTAGGGTCATAAAGATAACACCTGAGGCAATCAATAATGATTTAGAACCTTGTAGCCGTTGGTTACAACTTGATTTAGAAGCTGGTTATGCCATTATTGATGCAGAAAATATTGTAAGCTTATTACCTCAAGCCTGTAATTTACAGTATCTCAATGCTATTAGTTTTGATAAAGGATGTTATTGTGGGCAAGAAATGGTCGCTCGAGCACAATATCGAGGAGCCAACAAACGTGGGCTTTATTTATTAACCGGTAAAAGCGCTGTCTTACCTACTATCGGTGGTACGATTGAATACCAAATTGATGGTAATTGGCGAGAAAGCGGTCAAGTTTTGGCGGCTTTAAAACTTAATCAAAATAATGATATTTATGTACAAGTTGTTCTGGTTAATGGTATCGATTTAAATACCCCGTTTAGAGTAAAAGGGGAAACTGATAGTGTACTTAGTTTCCATTAATAAAACATCTGATTCATAGATACTCATCAAACAGTTAACCATAAAATAGAGTTAATTGGTTAACTGTTTAATCATTTTAGTATTTATATTAATTAAACATTAATTAATAAGGGTGTTTATTTGCCTAATTCTTGATGAACTATTTCAATAAAATATTCAACGCCAGTGGTTAAAACCTCATCATTAAAGTTATAAGCGGGATTATGTAAGTTAGCGCCTTCACCAGCACCTAACCACACATAAGCACCGGGTATTTTTTTTAACATAAAAGCGAAGTCCTCCGCACCCATTGATGGATTTGGATCAATAATAACATGGGATTCTCCCACTGCCTTTTTAGCCGCTTTAATAGCAATTTCTGCTTGTTTTACATAATTGATAGTGGCAGGATAACGTCTTTGATAGTCTACTTCAGCTTTAGCTTCAAAGGTTGATGCGATACCTGTTGCAATTTGTTTAATACGATTTTCAGCCATATCTTGAACTTGTGCATCAAAAGTCCTAACCGTTCCTCGAATCACTGCTTGTTGCGGTATGACATTCCAAGTATCACCACTATGGATTTGAGTTACGCTGACCACTAATGCACTAAGTGGGTCAGCATTACGACTCACAATACTTTGTAAGCCATTAACAATTTGAGTCGCGGTCAAAATTGTATCTTTACTCAAATGAGGCGCTGCTGCATGAGCACCGACACCTGTAATTTTTATCTCGAAAACATCATAGGATGCCATCATTGGACCATGAGTTACATAGAAATGGTTGAGTTTCATATTAGGCTGATTATGAATTCCGTATACCGCTTGTATTGGAAAACGTTCGAATAATCCATTTTCAACCATAACACGTGCCCCTCCTTCGTTTTCTTCGGCAGGTTGAAAAATGACAACAACTGTCCCAGCAAAATCCCGATGTTCACTTAAATATTTAGCTGTCCCTAATAACGTTGCTGTATGACCATCATGACCACAAGCATGCATTTTACCGGTTATTGTTGAACAATAAGCCATATCATTTTCTTCAATAATATCTAAGGCATCAATATCAGCCCGCAAGGCAATCCATCGTCCATCTTTATTACCTTTAATAATACCAACTACGCCAGTTGGTGCAAACTCTGTATACAATTCGGTAATACCAAAAGATTTCAATTTTTCGATTATAAATTTTGTCGTATTGATCTCTTCAAAAGCGGTTTCAGGATGAGCGTGAATATGATGGCGCCAATTGATCATTTCTAATTTCAATTCATTGATGGTACTCATTATAAATTCCTTATTGATTTTCTTTTTTTAACTGAAAAGGGTATAAATGCGCTTTACTATACTGCTATTTTACCTTTTATGAAAATAACAATTTTTACTGAGATTAGAGTTTTTGAGTTATTTCGTGTAACAGCAACAGTTTGGTACCAGTTAATTATTGATTAAAACGGATAGTTGATCTGAAACTTCTTGACAAAAATAACAAAGATAATAACCAGAAATTAATAAAAATGGACCAAATGGAATCATGGTTAAATGAAATAGAACATGATAAATAATAACAGAATGATGAGATAAATGGGATATAACAAAATAAACAGGGAAATAATGAAATTGTTTTTTGAAAAAGTGTTACAAGATATGAAATAAAAAATTGCCTAAAAAATTTTGCTCTAAAATTAATTAGGCGTCATTAAAATCAAACAATGTTGGTTGTTTTTCTTTTATCATTCGTTTATGAACTCGGTCGATTACTTTTCTGATACCTCGTTCTGTCATTTTATATTTTTGACTTAGTTCTGCGTAGTTATTGCCTTTAAATGCGTCATAGATTTGCAAGTCTCGTTGGTTTAGTTTAAATCTGTAGTCGCGTGGAAACGTAATGTTCTGACCGCCGAACAGTTCTGAAATTGTATTTGCAATACTATCGCCAAGATGAACCGCAATATCTTCAGGTAGACCATAATCCATGGCTTCATTAGCCACAGATAATGATATATGCGTTAGTAGTTCATGACGTTTAATAGATATTGCAGACTTGGTCATAATTTACGCTCCTGTTTTCTTCTTATACCAATCTAGTGCGCCTGGTATATTTTTTTCTAATTTACTAAAGTCAACACCAGCCCTATACATCTGTTCAAAATACTCTTCATTACTGCTACGAGCGGGTTTGTCTTCTTCTTTATGTTCAACGTACGCAAATAAATGTTTAGTAGAATCATAAACTGACTTTAGATAATTATGATTTTTAAACGGTTTGTACTCACTAGTTAAACGCTTAGCGTGAATATTATTAACCGTTTCCCGTAGCGCGTGTGCTAGATGCCTACTTGGTTGAAAAAGTTGTAGTACCTCATTTATTAAATTTACCGCTCGTGAGTTACTCAAATTTGATTTTTGAGTACGAAACAAACCAATATAGGCAATCATCGGCTTAGCACAGCCATAGTTTAAATTACTTACTAATATAAGTAGTTCTCTGCCTGAATCATCCTCTACCAATGCTTCTAAATTAATTTCATTATGACAAATTGGGCAACGTTTTAATTTCATTTTTATTCCTTGTTACGCGACGCGTTCTAGCCAACTTTTTAGGCTTTCAATTACAACCATTGCTTGTTTTTGAGTAATCCAATCCATCACTTCAACACCAGTAATACGTTTTACATAAGAATTGATAGCTTTTTCAGAACGATTTTTGATTTCACCTGCATCAGCTAGCTCTAGCCATAATGAGCGTATTTTTTTATGAACTGGTTCTGTAGCAGTTATCTTCCCTGTTTTTTTTGATGATTTAACTTTAAAACCTTTTGATTTAAGGTGATTTAGAATTTTTTCCAGTTCCCAAACTGTCATATCCTTGGTACTAGTTTTTTTAGTTATATTCATTAATAGATGACGATAGGTATCGTCATCAAGATTAAGTTGAGATTTTGCAATATGAATCAGCTTGATATATTTAGATTTCATCTATTTACCCCCTATTAATGATGGAGAATAACCTGAATTTGATACACCATGATTCAATTGAGCGGTTTTACCTTGTAAGTAACCAATAAATTGTGAAGAATCTGAACCATTACACTTTTTAGCATCTCTAACCTTAGCTGGCGATAACTCTTTTGTCTTTCTATATTCAGCTAATAGATTTAGTTCCTCATCAGTCATTGCAAAATCTTCAATTAATTGATAAACACCATTAACCCAGCCAACACAGAACGCATCAGCTCGGTTAATTTTAGTGATTTTTTTACAATTACCATTTTGTTGCGATAAGAATTCTTTCCGAGCTTTAACTAATTGAACACTTAAAACGTCAAAGGTATAAGCGGCTAATTGTGGTCGTTCCCTTAGTCCATAAAATGAAACCTTTCGTTTATTGTTTTCCCGAGTAAAATAAGCTCGCACGCCAAATGCGCTTGAAATGATACTTACTAATATTGAAAAATATCTTGGTGGTTTCTCTGCATTTGAAGGGGCATGTTTTGACACATGTTCCTCAATTTCAGATAATTCCACATCTTTATTACTGATATTATGTTTTACCATCAATTTGATGGCTTGATTCATAGCAATAGCAGCTTCGTTGGGATTTGTTGATTTTGCTAACGCTAAAAGTTTTTTGATTTTTTCAATATACTTTTCATTATTATTTGTCATAAAAACACCTTAAAAAACTAACAAAACGCTGTTTTAATGTTTTAGCTGATTTTAATTTTACATATTCAGCATAAAGTTCATCGTACAGCTTTCCATCAACATAACCCTGACCAGTTACTTCACGCATAAATGAATGTTCATGGCTGATTGAAATATAATGGTCGGGCATATAACGTTTAGGGCTAGAAAATTTACCCATTAGCTAATTCCTCTAGCTCGTCAATGATGCGATCCGCTTCAAATTCAGATAAACCATACTCTTTACAGTGAACTATAAAATTAGCTGTCTGGCTTAATATAAATTGATGCAAAATATAAAAATCTTGTGTTTGCATGATTAGATAACCTCCTGTTCAAAAGGCACTATCGCAAAATCTTCTACATCTTTTTTAATGGTAATACCTGGCACATGAGCGACAACGTTTGGTTCATTCAAAATAGCTTCTTTATTAACTTCTTCTTTTGTACGAATAAATCGTTCCAGTTTTAGCTTTTTTAGTGTTTCTATAACCGTTTCTAAACCACGAATAACACACGACGGTGGGCGGTTACGCCATTGCACTTCACCAGTAACTAAATTGGCTGATTTAACTTTACCATTGTTTGTTAAAACATCACGGTTTGCTTCGCACCAAATTTGGATCCCTTTTTGTATTTCTGTCGCCTTCTTTTTTAACACTTCAATACTTGATGAATAACTTTTTGTAATATCTGCGATTTTGTCGTTCATTTCGGTTTCTAATCGAATTAATTCACGCTGTATATCGCCCAAATATTTAATAGCTTCTGATGCTTGTTCTTTAGATTGCACAACATAGATTGATGCGGTAGCTTTAATACGTTTTTTAGTCTTTATCATTTCTATAGCTCCTATTCGATTAATGCAAGCGACTAATATCACGTTCTTTCCATATAACTCGACAGCCATTTAATTCAAACTGCCCAAATCGATAGTGCCCTTCGTGTCGATAATACGTTGCTTGACCAGCATCTATATATTTATTGCACTTAGGGTGATGCTCAATTTCAATAGTTGGCTTTGAAAGTGAATCATGATAAAAACCAATGACAGTTAATTCTTCATTAGATAATATATTTACAGCCTTATTAACCGCATTGATGTTATTACTGATTAGTTGGTTCTTTTTCATCAGATATCTCCTCGATCTTTGATACATTCAACAATTATTTCACCTGTAACTTTTGGCGCACCAATGCGTGCAGCTAGATTTAATGCGTTAGAAACAAGGTTATTTACTGCTAATGGATAGCATAATGATCGCACTTGTTTTTCACCTCGACGTGTTGTTGCAACACGTAACCGATTGATGATTTCAGTAAATGCAGATGAATCAAATAATGTTGTATAGTCCATATCAACACGTGAAAATTTATGCTTGATATATTCTTCAACTTTAAAATCAAGTGGTTTTAAGTTCACAACTTCGCAGCGTTGCACAACTTCACGAACCTCTGGGTTATACTCTGATAGTTTTGTTTGTAGCTCTGTTTGTCCAATTAGAATTATTGATAGTAATTTTTTAAAACCTTCTTGCAGTTCATAAAATCGCTTTAGATGCTTTAGCGTTGGAATTGGTAATCCGTGTGCTTCTTCAATAATTAACAGATGTTTACGACCTGATAGCGCACTATTTTTCAGTAATTCGTGCATTTGCCTTGCACGGGCTTCTGCACTACGTTTTGGTTTAGCTTGGGGGTTGATAGCGCTTATAATTGCACTACTTATATCCATACTTTTGAGCGATTTTCCTTTAACCTCATTGTCTTCTAAACCTAGTACATACGGCTCGATAACAGTTATTGGTTCATGATTAATATTGATCCAATCAATTAAATCATGTCGCAATGTCGATTTACCGCTTCCCGATTCACCTATCACTGACAGCATTCCACCATGCTTGGCTGTTTGACGCATTGCTGCACGAACGTAACGGATATCATCAGATAGATAAACATCAGCGTCTTCGGTCATTTCGTCAGTGAACGGGTCACGAGGAATGCGAAAATGTGCACGCGCATCTCGATTTATAGTTTGTTTTCGTAGTAACATATAGGCTGACTCCTTTGTTAAATGTTCATTTTCATTTGAGTCAACTGGCACAGCGTCGTCCGCCAAGATTTCGGCTGTGTCAGTTTCTTCTTCAAAAATATTTAGTAAATAATCATTGCTTAAACCTAATTTTATTAATGCCTTTTCAATCTTCTGCTTTAGTTCTTCATGTTTAATAGAGCGTGGCCAAATATTGTGATTAACGAGCTGGCTAATTACTGCTTGGCTGATTGAATTGCCTTTATAATCAATATGTTTAGCGAGTTGCGCCTGTTTGATATTGAATTGCTTCATTACGCTTTTTAATTTCAACATTATTTAACACTCCTAAAACCTGTTGTACCGTCTGCGATTGCTGTAACGGGCGTTGTAAATGTACGAATCAGTGATTCTAACGAATCTTCGGGAACACCATCTTGATAACGAGCGGATAGCCACTTATTTTCATCAGTTGTTAATCTGCGACCGATTGAACTGGTAATACGCATTAAAGCCGCGGTTAGCGTTAATGTTGTGGTAGCTGGCTTTAAATGTTCCGGTGTTTCAATTTCATTGCCTTTTTGTTCAAAGTAAGCAGGATGATTAATATCTCCTAGATAACTGAGTGTATTGAGCTGACCGCCGAACGGTGCTACTTGTTTTTGCTTCGCTTTTTTGATTTCATCTTCGGTCATGTTTGGGTATGCCACTTGATCCATCGCTTTTGTTGCTTGTTCAATTTCAGTATCACCTTTAGATTTATATTCCTCGCCAATCACTGGTGCATCTAAACGTTGTCCAAACTTATCAAAATTGCGATCTGGATCAACACGATAAATCAGTGCTTCACCGTCATAACGGGGGACTTCAATTTGAATAGCACAATCACCGTAAACTAATGAACGCACACTGACTTTATCTTTAACAGTAATACCATCTAAGCCTTTTAAACTATAAATCAGTGAACTGTCAGCTTGAGGATGTTTGAAACTAATGGTTAAATCCGCTTTAACTTGGCGCTCTTGTTCTCGACTTGCCATTAATGCTTGGCAAATTTCTACTGACGGCAATATTCGTAATTGTTCTGCTGTAATATGCTGCCAAAGCGATTGACGTGATACAGGTTCAGCAAGTCCAATACGACGTAAACGTGTATCTTGTCCTGGCAGTCTGTTGGCGTTATAGGCTTCTGCCCAGTTCATTGCTGCATGATTTAATTCATCAATACTGCTAACTGGTTGAAATTTTAAACGACTTTCGAACTGTGTTTCGATGATATTATTGGCATTTTCCACACCACCTTTGGCACGCGCATTACCTGCCTCGTGCTCAAGGTATTTCACTTCCAAATGGTCCAATAAGTTTTTGATAGCTGATGAAGTATTGGATGAACCTTTATCCCAGTAAAGCAGCTGTGGTACACCATGAAATAAACGTCCATCTTGCTTACCCCACGCAAACATTAAAAATTGGAATAATGAATGTTGGTTTTCGCCAGCAGCTTCAACATACCACGGTATAATCATTCCTGATGCCTTGTCGTATAAAGTGTAACGCCAAACCTTATATTTAACTTTTGCGTAATTTTCTAACTTGTTTTTATAAAAATCACGGTCACGCATAATATGTTGTTTATCTTTCATGTAATAAATTAGGCATAGAGAAGGATCTACTTCGTGCACATGATTAGGATGTAATGCACGTAATGACTGAACAGGATTTGCCACTTGTTGTGCTTTTACATTCATTTTGCGGTTTCGTAATAACCTAGTAAAATGATTAGTACTTACACCAATTTCATAACCATTTTGTTTTGCAATACTTGTTGCTGTTGTTGTAAACATAGTTTGTTTACCATTATCACGCACCGACTCTTTACATATTGCTCCGACCACATTTAAAGCAATATCAGAAACACTTGTATCACCTTTATCAGCTCTGCATTTCCGATCACTTGACCAACCACAAAACTCTTTTAATTGTCGGTAAATAGTTTGTTTAGAAATACCTAAAAAGGCTTGAGCTTCACTCATAATAGCGCTTCTTGAACCAAAATTTGTGTTATCTAGCTTAATTGCTAATTCATTTAAATAGTTGCGAATATTAGGTGATACCATTTTTTATTCCCTTGATATGAAATATCATTTATATAAATCTTGGATATTCTCATTTACTAAAGATTCTTGTCGCTGTTGAGCTTCTATAATATCGCTATCAAATTTGCTCCAAAGTTCACGATGTACATAACGAGCTTGATCTAAAGTTAATACGGCTGAACCATTCAATGTTAATAATGTAATTTGCATTGATTCAGGCAATGAATATGGTTTTTCGGGATCGTAATCAGGGTCATTCTCCAGTATTTCGAGCATTAATTTATACATAATGTCTACATACTGCCTTTGTTCTTCAAATAGCTTATCCATGCGTGATTGCGTTTCTGCTATCTGTTTTTTAAACGGCTCTAAACGCTCATCAAGTGGTACGGTTTTCATTTCAAATTGAGCCAATTTTATTGCTAATTCTTCCTTTTCTTTCGCTACATCAGCATTACGTTTGCTCAGGGCTTTATAATCAGCTTGCAAATTACTATTTTCTTTTTTGAGCTGCTCTTTTTCTTTAGCATTTTTAGCAATAAATTCTTCTGCCAATTCAACTAATGCCTCTTTATCTCCTGCTTTAGCAACTTCAATCAGTGCTGTTTTCTGGTCTTCGGGCAGTTTGCGATATTGGCGTAATTCACGGTAGCCGATGCCCATGCGTGACATAGATTCAAGGGCTTCTTCGCCTAACATATTTAGATTACGAATATCTTCATCTATTTGTTCAACAGAACGCCCTAATAGAGAACAAAATTCTTGCCATGTGCCAGTTAAAAACTCGTGACCGTCACGACTTTTTTTACCTTTTAATGCACGATAAAGCTTGTTTTCTTTAACAAATTTTAATTTAGAAGTCGTGACGGTCACGGAAAATTTAGCAAAAGCATCAGCCATTTGCGCTTGCCCCAAAAGCTGATTAACTAGATCCCGTTCTTCGTTATATTCACTTTGAATCGTAGTAATGGTATTCATTGTGTTATTAATCCCTTGCTCATCAATTGCAGGTAGTTCAATTTCTTCTTTTGCTTTGTTTGCGGTTCTTGCCATTTTGGTTATCCTTATCTTGCGCCAGCCGTAATACGCTGATTGATTTCTGTTATTTGGTCTTGCATTTTAGTGATGTGAATTGCATGCGCTTGGGCTATTTGCAACATTTGCACACTATGAGCAAACAAACCATTATCTAACTTAATTACTAGTCCTTCCTCGATTAGTGTTTGAAGTGAACGCGTTACATTAACAGGCGATTCATTAATCATCTTTGCGATATCGCCGTTAGATAAACCCGTTAACGTATAACCTTTAAGCGCTTTTAGTACCTTAAGTATTCGAGTGCCAGACGTTGAAATTTGTGTTCTATGCATGTCTTTCGCCCTTTTTCTATATGTGAAAAACTGTTACAATCAGCATTAGTAAGCTTGTTTTAAGCCAAGTTTTACTGCTATTTCGTGCATTTTGCCTCGGCTTGCTTTGGTAAAACCATTTGTGACACGATAAACATCGACTGGGTGATAACCGTTATCATGTGCCCATTGGGTAAATGTTAGCCCTTTTTGACGAAACTGCTGTTTTACTTGCTCGGGAGTAAGAACTTTAGTATTCATGTTGTGCTCCTTTGTGTTACGAATAAATGTGTAATTTATGTGTTATATTATGAGAACTTTAGTTCTCTTTGTCAAGGTTATTTTATGAACTTTAATTCTCAGTGCGTATTAAGATTAAAAGAAGAAAGGAAAAGGCTAAGATTATCTCAAGGTGATATTGCCGATACGTGTGGTATTTCAAGAGAAATGTGGGGTAAATATGAGCGTGGCATTGCTGTCCCAGGCGGTGAAGTGCTCGCTTCTCTCGCCATTTCTGGAGCTAATATTCAATATATATTGACAGGTCATAAGTCACAAGAAAATGAAATTAATGCTGATGAATATGAATTACTAAACATGTATAGAAATGCTCCATTATCTATTAAAGCGGCAGCCTTAGGTGCACTAACGGCAGGAACGGCTCAGCAGGCAGGGGTTAATATTTCGAATAATACAATTCGAGGTGAAGGTCAAATTGCTGGTGGAAATATTTATACAACTAGGAGGCGGAAAACAAAGTGACGGTTAGATTTCAGGATAATACGGCAGAACAAATAGCTGGTAGAGATATTTATAATATTACGTCAAGTAATGATGATGAGTTAGATACTCGCCCTTTGGTTCCAGCTCAACGAAAATCACTTCATAGTTTAATTTCTGATATTGAAAACTATGGGGAGTTAACGGCACGAGAACTATGGCTTAAACTACACGCTACTCTTGGTGTTTGTAGTATTAATGAAATAACTGTTTCACAATTTCCTATTGCTGATAAATTTTTAACTGATGAATTTGAAGCAGCTAAAGAAAAAGCATCTTGCAAAATGCTTATCCATTTGATTCTTTGTGAAATTAATGGCAAAGATGAATTAAAAGATAAGATGAATCATTACAGTAAACGGCAATTTTGTACTTCAGATTTAAAACGGCTTAATAAAATGCAGCTACAAAATGTATTAAATTATGTTGAAGAACTTTCTAATTTAGAGAAATTAAATAATCAAAATTTATATAACCAAACAATAACTTTGTTCAGAACTCAAATAAAACCCACGTTAGCAATATTTGCCGTGGGTTTTATTTTGGGGGCGATTATTTTTTAAGGATTAAAGATGAAAAAATTATGGTTATTTTGTATTTCGATTTTATTAATGGGCTGTGATTATCCAAATGATAAGTTGGCTGTTGATTTAGGAAAAGAGAGAGCTGAAAAACACTTGAAAGATCCAAAATTTAGCCGAGTATACTTTGTAGAAGAAAATAATAGTTCCGATGATGCATTTCGTAGTTATGTCTGTGGCTACGCTGATTTTAAAGACATGTATGGTAATTATTATGGTTTCCCTCTTCGTTTTTTTGTTAAAGTTGATATTACAAAAAATGGTTCACTAATCGATACAGAAACATCGAAATTTACTATTGAACCATTGATTAATAAAGAATGGTTTGAGGAAAAATGGAAAGTTAATTGTAATAAAAATGATTAAATTTGGGATTGGCTGAAGCTCTCAAAGATGCGAATAGGCGGTTGGAGCAATTAAAAGAAGTTGAAAAGAAGAAAGATTGTGGGGAAGAGTAAGTTTGACAGTAATAGAATAATTAACATTAATGGCTAAATATAATAAACACCTATAACTATTGTCAATTTTGAATATGAGGGATAGATATGGATAACTTAAAGATACAAAAATTCTCAGAAGTTAATTTTTCAGATCCTTTTTTTAATTCGTTAAAACGCGATTATGCTCATGGCTTTGTTGATTGGTGGAATAAGAAAGTAAAAACAAAAGATACTGCATTTGTTTTATATAATTATTCATCTATCGATGGTTTTATGTATTTAAAGTTAGAAAATAATGTTGATGATATTACTCCTCCATTAACTAATGGACGTTATCTAAAGATTGGTACATTTAAATTCAACCCGGCAGGAACATTACGTGGTGAGCGTTTTATAAAAAAATATTTGATAACGCCGTAGCAAATAATGTTTCAGGGATATACGTTACAGTTTTTGATAAACATAATTATTTAATTAATCTTTTTAAACGATATGGTTTTTGTATACATGGTACAAAACAAAGTAATAATGGTACAGAAAATGTATTACTAAAAAAAGAACTTTTTTGGGGGATTTGGAAAAAGATTACCCATATATTAATACTAAAACAAATAAATATTTATTGGCTGTATACCCAAAATACCATACTCAACTTTTCCCTGATTCAATTTTAAAAACAGAATCAAGCTCAATAATTGATGATGTTTCTCATACAAATAGTATTCATAAAGTTTATATTTCTAATATCCCAATGACTGGTAATTTTAATAAAGGCGATATTGTAGTAATTTATAGAACAAGGGAAGAAGGTAAAAGCGCCTATTATTCTGCCGTTACGACATCAATCTGTGTTATTGAAGAAGTAAGGACTATTTCTTCTTTTTCTAGCAATAAAAAGTTTGTTGACTATTGTAGTAAATATAGTGTATTCACATTAGATGAATTGAATCAATTATATTCTAAAAATTATTACAAAAACTTATTCTCCTTGTTATGTAATAAAGTTTACATATAATATCGCATTATCTCGTCGCCCCAATAGAGCAATACTAATCAATGAGGTTGGTTTGAACGAAAAAGAAAGATGGTCTTGTTTAAAACTAAGCGATAATCAATTTGAAAAAATATTAAAACTAGGTGAAATTAATGAAAGTTTTATTATCAATTAAACCAGAATTTGTTACAAAAATATTATCTGGTGAAAAACGATTTGAATTTAGAAAAAATATTTTTAAAAATAAATCGGTTAAGACTATAGTGATTTATGCGACAATGACTGTTGGAAAAGTCGTTGGAGAATTTGATATAGATTACGTAATATCGGATAATCCTGATTTAGTGTGGGAAAAAACAAAAAAATATGCGGGTATAAGTAAGCGGTTTTATGACGCATATTTTGAACAAAAACAACAAGCCTTTGCTATCGCTGTTGGTAGAGTGACTCAATATGAGGAACCTAAACCTTTGAACTATTTGGGTAATAATATTGTGGCACCTCAATCATACCGTTATTTATAATTGAAAATATCAATTACATTTAGATTGTTAATGAATAATCTGCCCCCGTTCAAATTACATTTCAAGTAAGTAAGATCATAATAACCTCATACATTACTAATTAATTATGAGGTTTTTTATGGAACACCCTATCAAAAAATTATCCCAAATTCGTCTGCTTAAATGGTATTTAGTCGCTATTACTTTATTTGCAATTATTACGCTACTATCACCTCAACAGTTGCCTGTTGTAGTTTATAAACTATCTCTTGTTTTACTTTCTGCTGTTGTTGGTTATCACCTTGACCGTGCGCTTTTCCCTTATGCATCTCCTGGAGGTTATTTATATAACGATTGGAAAGAGTTTGGTCCTGATTTTTATACCAAGCAATATATTGAGTCTTTAGAAAACAATGAACAACCAGAGGCAATGGATTCCAAAATGTGTGCGGAATACCCTGTTCTTGATGAGTATCGAACTCTGTTTGCGGTTGTTCTGATTCGTCGGGCGTTGATTGTTTCCGCTGTGATTCTTGGCGTAACACTTGGATTATAGCCATGCGTTGCTTAACCTTACTTATTGTATTTATGCTATTTAGTTGTCATTTAACGCCTGCTATAGCAGGTGTACCAAATGATGCTAAGCAACATCAACGGGAACTGACACGTAATGCACGTGCAATTTTTGGTCTTGATGCGCCAATTGCATTGTTTGCAGCGCAAATTCATCAGGAATCAAGATGGAAAGTAAACGCAAAATCACATGTGGGTGCTCAAGGTTTGGCTCAGTTTATGCCAACTACGGCTGATTGGATTGCAGAGGCTTACCCTAAATCATTGGGTAGTAATGAGCCGTACAACCCATCTTGGGCACTGCGTGCCTTAGTTCAATATGATTATTGGTTATATCAACGTGTAAATAAAGTGGCTAGTGATTGTGACCACTGGGGATTTGTTTTATCAGCTTATAACGGTGGTTTGGGTTGGGTTAATCGTGATCGTCAGCGAGCAAAACGAGAATACCAAGATGCCACACACTACTGGGGTGTAGTTGAAAATATTAATGGCGGACGTAAAAGTATTAATTTTAAAGAAAACCGTGATTATCCGATTCGCATTATCTACCGTTGGCAGCCTGTTTATATTTCTGAGAATTGGGGTTTAGGAGTTTGTAATGATTAAAAATATATACAAATTAATCAAAAGCTTTTTTGTGAGCAATAAAAGTTATTTTTTGTTGGGAATAATTTTGATTGTTGGTTTTGGTTCACTTTACCAATTAGGTATCAGTCATGGCAAATCAATGGCTAAACAAGAATATATTGCTTTAGAAGCGCAACAAGCAATGGATACTTTAAGTCAATTGATTGAGAGCACAAAGCAACTAACTAAAACCGCTAATGATGCAAGTTATTCATTGTCACAGCAGATAGCAGAAAGGAAATTATATGATGAACAATCAACTCAAGCATTACAGGATGCACTTAACAAAACGGCTAATGATCGCAGTCATTGCGTGTTTGATGATAGTGTCTTGCAGTTCATCGACTCAGCCCGTGCAAATGCCGCTCAAGCAACAACCCATGGTTTTACCAGCACAACTGACGGTACCATGCGAATTACCCGTAAAACGGCGAAATAATACGGCGGATGGTTTAGCTGAAGCCTTAAAACAGCTTTATGATCAATACGGGCAGTGCTCAGGTCGACTTATTGAACTAATAAAATATATCAACGAGGTAAACAATGGATAACGCTGATTTAGCATCAACTGTTGAAATGGAAGCACGAGAACGAATATTAGCAAAACATCAAGCAAAAACGGGAGTATCAAGCCTGTATTGTCGAATCTGTGAAGAGCTTATAGCTGAAGCACGTCGAAAGTTAGTCGTTACTGATTTATGTATTGAATGTGCAGTATTGGAAGAAAAAAGGAATAAACAACGATGAATTTTAATGAACTTACCTTTAACTGGCAGTTTCTGCAATGGGCTGTAATGGCGGTGGTTGGCGTTTACTCATGGTTAATTGGTCGCCAATCGGCTAGCCAAAAAGAGCTACTAGACTTACGTATTCGAGTAACACAAGTTGAAGAGACGGTTAAGTCATTACCAACTCAGCATCAGGTAACAAAATTGATTGAAAAATTAAGTAGTAATGAAGCTACTTTAAATCAGTTATCTGATCGGCTTTCAGGATTATCTCGTCAATTAGATAACATTAACCAATTTTTATTAAAGAACAAGTGAGGAATTATGAGCTACGCTGAATTTTTAAAAGAAGATCAACGTTTGGTTATTTTGCGTATCTTATATGAAATGCCAAGTTATAGCAGTAATTCTAGTATTATCTATAGTGCGTTAGATCACTATGGCCACGCTATTAGTCGTGATCAAGTTAAAACCCATTTAAGTTGGCTTGGACAACAAGACTTAATTAAAACCGAAACAATCGGTAGTGTTGTTGTTGCTCGTTTAACCGATTTTGGTGCTGATGTGGCCACTGGTAAAGTTGTTGTGCCTGGTGTAAAACGTCCAAGCGCAGGAGCGTAATTATGGGACGTAAATCAACGATCCACAAACTAGAGCCTGAGGTACGTAGTTATATTGAGAAACTACTACGAGCAGATCAACTTACTCTTGATGAAATGATTGCAGAGCTGCAACAAAAATTCCCAAGTACTGATACGCCAAGCCGTTCTAGTCTTCACCGCTATCAAAAAGGTTTTAATGAAATGACTAATAGCTTACGTGAAATTGAAACAGCATCACGTATTTTGGTTGATGAACTTGGTGATAGTGTTGATGATAAATCAGGGGCACTACTTGCTCAGGCTGTTACAACGCTGGCAACGCGTGCTGCATTTAAGGCGCATGAATCAGAAGATATCACTATCAAGGATATTAGTTTTTTAGCGAAAGCCGCTAAAGAAGCCATGCAAGCCCGTCAATTAAGTTTTAAAGAGCGGCAGGAAATCGAAAAAGCAGCACGTGACAAGTTATTGCGCGAGCAAGAGTCAAATCTTAATAGTGTAGCCAAAGCACAAGGTCTTGATGAAAATTCAATCCAATTCTGGAAAGAAAAAGTATTAGGGATCAAATAATGAAGCAACTTGCATCCACCGTTAGAGTGATTGAATGGGAGGAATTACCCGCCCGTGCCCGTGATATTCCTGATAATTTTAATCCGTTATTTGATGGCGTGTTGATGAAACACCAAATTGAAGCGTTAAAAATTCAAGCTGCTATTTTAGCTATTCCGAAAGGTCGTCGTACAGGTATTACTTTTGCATTCAGTTTTGAAGCGGTACTTGTCGCTGGTGCTCGTAAATCTGCTGGTGGTATGAATGTTTTCTATATTGGTGACACAAAAGAAAAAGGCCTTGAATTTATCGGCTATTGTGCCAAGTTTTCTAAAGTTATTGCCGAGCAACAATCATCATCAGTATCAAGTATTGAAGAGTTTCTATTTGAAGATGTTGATGAAAATAAAAATTCACGTTATATCACGGCGTACCGAATTCGTTTTTCATCAGGCTATCAAATTACGGCGTTATCTTCTCGTCCCGCTAATATCCGTGGTTTACAAGGTTTAGTCATTATTGATGAGGCTGCGTTTCACCAAGACGTACAATGTGTACTTGATGCCGCAACAGCTTTATTAATCTGGGGAGGTCGCATCATCGTTATTTCATCACATAATGGTAAATTCAATCCATTTAATCAATTTGTTATCGATATCGAAAACGGTATATATGGTGACACAGCACAAGTTTACCGAGTGACATTTGATGATGCTGTTGCTAACGGTCTATATGAACGTGTTTGTTATATGAAAGGAGAAGAGCCAACCATTGAGTCAAAAAAGAAATGGTATACAACAATTCGTAATTCATACGGACCAAATAAAGCCGCTATGCGTGAAGAGCTTGATGCTATTCCTCGTGATGGTCAAGGTGTCTGTATTCCGGGTGTTTGGATTGAACGTGCTATGCGTGAGGAACGTCCAGTATTGCGCTTGATCTGCGGTGATGATTTTGCTGAAAAAGATGAATTAGATCGCATTTCGTGGTGTGATAACTGGATTCAGCAAGATATAGAGCCATTGATAGCAGTCTTAAATCACCAACATGAGCATGTTTTTGGAATGGACTTTGCTAGACATCGCCATTTTTCAGTTATTTGGCCAATGGCTATTGAACAAAATTTAATGCGTAAAGTGCCATTTTCGGTTGAGTTAAATAATGTACCATCCGCTCAACAACAGCAGATTTTATTTTTTATTATTAGCAAATTACCGCGCTTAATGGGTGGTGCAATGGATGCTACGGGCCCTGGCATGGTTTTAGCTGAATATACAGCAGATAAATTTGGTCGACCATTTATTGCAGAAATTAATTTAAACCGCCAATGGTATGGACTGTGGATGCAAAAATTTATCAGCGCATTTGAAGATGGCACAATTGATATTCCACGTGATTCAAATATTGAGCAAGATTTACGTGCCGTACGCTCTGTTGACGGAATTCCAATGGTACCGAAACTGGAGAGGAAGGACTTAAAAGATCCTGATTTAGTTCGCCACGGTGACTCTGCAATTGCTGGCTGCTTAGCTTGGTATGCAACGTTAAATAAAACGGCACAAATTGAGGGACAATCAACAGGCGAGCGTGATATTTATCATCAGTTATATGGTTATGTGAATGATTCATCATTTGGACAATTTGCCGATACTGGTTTTGGAACAGTTCGTGGCGGTAACGATTTTGGAGGATTTATTTGATGTTATGGTCTAAAGGCAAAAAGCCAAGCGTTGAAACTGGCCGTGAAGTAGCCGGAACAGGTGATGGTAATGATATTACTCGTCCCTTTGTGGGTGCACTAGCGCTACCCGATGATAGTGTGCTTCGTAATCGGGGTGGTGGCCGTTTAGATATTTACAAAGAAGTTTTAAACGACGATGAAGTTAAATCAGCCTTCACCCAACGTCAAGATGCAGTGATTTCACGCGAATGGAAAGTTGAGCCTGGGGGCGATAAACCAATTGATACTGAAGCTGCTGACGCGATGAGTGAGTTACTAAAATCGGTGGGATTTGACCGAGTGACTAAATTAATGCACTACGGTGTTTTTTATGGTTATGCTGTTGCGGAGTTAATTTATGGCATCAAAGATAATCTATATTGGATTAATGATATCAAAGTTCGTGATCGGCGTCGTTTTCGGTTTACTCCAATGGGTGAACTGCGCTTATTAACGCCCAATAATATGCATGAAGGTGTTGCTTGTGATGCACCGTACTTTTGGCATTATGCCACAGGTGCCGATCATGATGATGAACCGTATGGACTTGGACTTGCTCACTGGCTTTACTGGCCAAGCTTTTTTAAACGCAATGATATTAAGTTCTGGCTAATTTTTCTGGAAAAATTCGGCATGCCAACGGCTGTGGGAAAATATAGTACAGGTGCAACACCTGAACAAAAACGGGACTTACTGTCACTCACTCGTGCAATTCAGACCGATTCAGGCATCATCATGCCAGATGGCATGACGCTTGAATTGCTACAAATAGCACGCTCAGGCGCAGGCGATTATAAGGCATTCTATGACTCAATGAACGAAGCAATTAGGCGTGTAACCGTTGGGCAAATCACTTCTTCAGGTGGTGCATCTAGTTCAATCGGTGGTGATGAGTCATTACAAGCTGCGGTACTAACATCAATTGCTAAATCAGATTCTGATGTAATGTGTGAAAGCTGGAATCGTGGACCTGGTACATGGTTTACACAGATGAATTTTCCCGGTGCTGCTGTTCCTCAGGTTTCACGTATTTTTGATGAACCAGAAGATTTAAAATCAATGTCAGAACGTGATAAAAATATTATTGAATCCACTGGCTACCGCCCAACGTTAGCTCATGTGCAAGATACGTACGGCGGGGAATGGGAAGAAAAACCGCAACCAGCACCAGCAGAACCGATTGATGTGCAATCTTTAAAAAACGTTGATTTTGCCGAACAGCAACCGAATAACTTTGCACCTGTGTTGCAATCAAATCGTTTAAATACCGAGATGCAACCTATTACCGACCAATGGATTAATCAAATTAAAGAACTGGTTGATAGCGTACAATCATTAGAAGAATTACGTGATAAGTTATTTAAGCTAATTCCCGATATGCAATTAGATGAATATGCAAAGGTCATGGCTGAAGCATTAACAGCAGCTAATTTAGCAGGTCGCACAGAACTACTTGAGGATAGCAAAAATGGTTAATGTCGCATATGGCTCGT
Source organism: Gilliamella sp. B3022 (assembly GCF_028751545.1). Classification (NCBI taxonomy): domain Bacteria; kingdom Pseudomonadati; phylum Pseudomonadota; class Gammaproteobacteria; order Orbales; family Orbaceae; genus Gilliamella; species Gilliamella sp. B3022. The sequence continues at coordinate 2,123,746 of NZ_CP071867.1, read as the reverse complement.
TGCCATTTAAAGAGCAAATTGAATTCTTCAGACGTAAAGCAAATGTGCCCACAAACAGCTATGTAGATATCTACAATAATGAGCATGATTATGCCTTTGTTGTGGCGGGTGCTAATCGTAATGCATTACTAAATGATTTTCGTGCAGCTATTGATAAAGCAATTAGCCAAGGTACTACACTGGATGAGTTCCGTAAAGACTTTGCTGAGATAGTAGAACGTTATGGTTGGAGTTATAACGGCGGTTTTAACTGGCGTACTCGTATCATCTATGAAACGAATTTAAATTCATCTTATCAAGCTGGACGTTATCAACAATTACGTGATGCTAAATTTCCATATATGGAATATTTGCATAGTGATTATGTTGAACACCCTCGTGAACTTCATCAAAGTTGGGATCATCTGGTATTAGATTTTAATGATCCTTGGTGGAATACTCACTTTCCACCCAATGGCTATGGTTGTCAATGTCGTGTTCGTGGGCGAACTAAAGGTGATTTAAAAAGAATGGGAAAACACCAACCTGACAAAGCACCAACAATAAATTGGGTTGATAGAGTGATTGGTGAAAATAGTGGTAATCCGCGTATTGTAAGAGTGCCAGAAGGGATTGACCCAAGTTTTGAACATATCCCCGGACAATCAAGACTTGATAATTTTGTACCAAATCCATTAGATACAGATCCAACTTTAAAACGAGGTTTACCATCAAGCAAAGCAACTGATGAATGGCCAGCTATCCGTGAAGTAAGTAAAAATAGACTGTTAGAAAAAGGCCTAACTGAAGCAGATTATGCCAATATTTTCTTAAATAAATTTGGCGCAACGTTAACTAAACCAGCTATTTTTAAAGATGTAGCCGGTGATGCATTAGTAATCGGTAAACAGCTTTTCACTGTTAGCAAAACTGGTGAATTGAAAGTTACAAAACGTGGTCGTGAGCAATTTTTATTGTTACTTGCGGATTCGTTAAAACTGCCCGATGAAATTTGGACAAGAATGGAATACTTTGATCATCTACAAAAATCGGTAGTTCGTCGGCGTTATATCTCGCGTTTTATGATTGATGGTGAAGTTAAGCCAATGCTTGCGGTATTTGAAGTGGGTGATGATGGTTGGCTCGGTGTGACGACATTTGCGCCTGATAACCCCGACTATCTAGAGCAACTGAGGGTTGGTGTTCGAGTGTTTAAACGAACATAAAATAAAACCCAATCACCGCCACGATTGGGTCGCTGTACGTGGGATTCGAGGCTTTGGCGGAAGCTGCCCGTACATACAAACTAGTATAGGTGAAAAAATGACTGGCGTAAATATTGAGTTTAATATACAAGATGCACTTGATGCTATGCTTTATATTGAAGCAGCCATAGATGATACTCAACGTTTATTTAGTCATATGGGCGAAGTATTACTTGATATTCATGAAGCACGCTTTAATGCACAAGAATCTCCAGACGGTATACCATGGCAAGCATTATCACCGTGGTATCAACAATCTAAACCCAAACAAAAAGATAAAATTTTAACGCTAGATGGTAATCTAAGAAGTACGTTGCATTGGCAGATTGAAGGTAATACATTATTGTTTGGTACCAATCTAGTGTACGGTGCTATCCATCAATTTGGCGGAATTATTAAACCCGTCAGCGCTAATGCATTAAATGTTGGTGGTCGTCCAGTAAAACAATTGGTAATTCCAGCAAGACCATGGCTAGGTATTAGTGCCCAAGATAAATTGCTATTGGTCGATGTTGTGCGTGAGAACTTGGGTTTTGCTTAAAACGCAATATAACGCGTTTTAAGCCACTTTACTAAAAAAGGCTAATTAGTTTGTTTACGAATCACTTTAATCGTGTTGTAAATGCTTTATAATAAGTTTTTAGTGTATATTTCTTCTATTATTTTGCCGTTCCCCTTTCCAAATCATTAAAAAATTATCTGCCCGCGTTCAGATTACCCTTTTCTCAAAATAAGTCATGATGCTCTATATCAATTTGTTGGAGCATTTTTTATGGCACTTATCCCCGTTTTTAAACCTGGTACGCATACTGCGGTAGATGGTCGAAAAATCACTTTTACTTTAGAAAACTGTATTGATTTAGCTGAAAGCTATGATCCAACCCTATCTGAAGCACCTGCTGTAATTGGTCACCCCAAATTAACTGCTCCTGCGTATGCGTGGGCAAAATCATTTGAAGTAAAAGATGGTTTGGTTTATGCCAAGTTAGATCAGATTAATCCAGAATTTGCTGAAGCCTATAATGCGGGCAGTTATAAAAAACGTTCACTTTCAATTTATTTACCAGATTCTCCAGGCAATCCTAAACCCGGTCATTACTATGCTCGGCATATCGGCTTTTTAGGTGCTGCAGCGCCGGCCATTAAAGGCTTGCCTGACGCCAGTTTTGCCGAATCTGACGGCAAGCAAGGTGCTGCTGAGTTCTCGATGGCTGATGAAGAATTTGATGAGAATTTGATTTCAATTTTAGCTAATTTGCGTGACCTACTGATTGAAAAAGCTGGCATTGCCAGTGCTGACTTATTTTTACCGCAATGGCGCCTTGAATCATTGCGTGCAATATCCGACAGAAAACAAAAGGAGAAAGAAAAAATGCCACAACCTTTAGACGCTAGCTTTGCCGAACAACAAGCTGCAATTGACGCTAAAAATGCTGAACTAGCCAAACGTGAACAAGCATTGCTAGAAAAAGAACAAACTAACAAGCGAGCGGAATTTGCTGCTTTTGCTGATGAGTTAGTTAAAGATGGGAAATTATTACCTGCTCATAAAACTACAGTCGTTGAAGTGTTTATGTCACTAGGCAATGAACCAATTTCATTTGCTGAAGGTGATGCAACTGTTAACAGTTCCCCAGTTGATTTAATCAAAAAAGTACTTTCAGAGCGTCCCGCTTTTATGAACTTTGCTGAAAAATCGGCTGCTAGTGATAGTGAAGATAACGTTGATAAACAAGATCCAAAAGTTATTGCTGATGCAGCCAAGGCATATCAAAAAGAACAGGCAGACAAAGGCAATACAATTTCAATTAGCCAAGCAGTTACGCATGTAACCAAAGCTAAAAAGTAAGAGCATTAATTACAGGCTGATTATTAATATCAGCATCATTTTAATTTTAACCAAAAGGTTTTTATATGAATATTCCAGGATTAACAGTAGCAAAAATCGCTGAAGGCGAAATCAAACCCCGTTTAATTGTGTGCCATGGTAGTGAAGATGGGCTAGCAAAAACAGCGATTGACGGTAACGCATTATTAATCGGTGTATCAACAATTGTTGGTGGTGGTGACGGTGAAGTGTTTGATGTTGTGCGCAGTGGGTTGGCACAAGTTTTTTATAGCGAAACAATTGCGATTGGTGATCCAATCACAGCAAATGCCGATGGTCGAGCTAAAAAAGCAATGTCAGGTGATTTTATTATTGGCTATGCCGAAGTTGCGGGTGATGCCGATGAGTTAGGCACTATTTGGATTGCACCAAGCAAACAAGCTTAACCTTTTATTTAACTAATGGTCCATGGTCTTTGATAAACAATTTTATAAATAGGAGTTTTATATGCAACGTCCTTTTCCCGTTGAACCGCAGTTGACTGCAATTGCTATCGGTTACCGTAATAATAAGTTAATTGCCGATGAGGTTTTGCCCCGTGTGCCTGTTTCTAGCACATCATTTAAATGGCTTGAATTTGATTTTTCAGAGCGATTTACTTTGCCTAATACCAAAGTTGGTAGGACGTCACAACCGAATCAAGTTGAGTTTAGTGCCAAAGAAAAAGAAAGCTCAGTTGAAGATTGGGGACTCGATAGCCCTGTCCCTCAAGATGATATTGATACAGCCATTACAGGCTATAACCCACTTGGTCATGCCGTTGAGGCCACGACTGATTTAATTTTGTTAGATCGTGAGGTTCGAGCTGCAAATTTGCTATTTAATGGTGCAAATTACAGCAATAAACAAACATTAACTTCTGCACAGCAATGGAATAATCCTGATAGTGACCCAGTAGCATTAATAACGGATGCATTCGATGCAATGGTTCAGCGTCCAAATATCGGCACACTAGGACGTCGAGTTGCCACAATATTACGTCGTCATCCAAAGATTGTTTCAGCATATCATGGAAATGCCGGTGAAAGTGGTTTAGTTCCTCTCGGATTTTTAGCTGACTTATTAGAGTTAGAAGCTATTTATGTCGGTGATGCATTTTTAAATAGTGCAAAACCAGGTAAATCGCCAGCATTACTTCGTGCTTGGGGCAATAAAGCATCATTCACGGTACGCAATAAATTAGCAAATACTAAAGGTGGTGTGACGTTCGGTTATACAGCTCAATTTAAAGATCGTGTTTCGGGTTCGATTGTTGATCCTGATATCGGTTTACGTGGTGGTCAACGTGTTCGAGTCGGTGAATCGGTCAAAGAGCTAGTTGTGGCTAAAGATGCGGGCTATTTGTTTGAAAATGTTATTCCAGCAAATGGATAATAATGTGAACTAAAACCAACAATAAATTATTGTTGGTTTGAGGGAGATAAGATGAATGTTCCATATATTACATTGCTTAACCTCGCTGAGCGCCCGGGTCTTATTGAACTGTCGCAAACAGTTGCTCAAGATGGTGAGATCCCTGTTTCGAGTGATTTACTTAGTGCAATTATTCATAAACAAGATACGTCTTCCTGGTCGACGGATGATGTGGCTGCGGCTCATGCAACGATTTCGCGCATTACTGAGTCAATCAACGATTCGGAAGCTGAAATCAATGGTTTTTTGCGTCAGCGTGGGCATAAGCTGCCATTAACTGTTGTGCCTCGATTATTGACAGATTGGGCACGCATTATTGTTCGTTACAAATTACATCGCAATCGTGTTTCTGATGAAAAAAGCGATCCTATCGTGCGTGATTACAAACAAGTTCTGGGCTTTCTAAAAATGGTCGCTGAAGGGAAATATTCACTAGGCATTGATGATGCATTGCCTGTTGCAGGTGGTGTACCAAAACAGACTGGACCGGTAAGAGTATTTGATATGAACACATTACGGGATTTTGGACGATGAGTAGCGCACCATTTGATGTTTCAGTGATTGCTGAAAAGCTAAGAAGCCTATTAGCGGATAAAACCTTAGTTTTTGTTGGTACTAGTGCTGAATACAGTAAGTTAACCGATTTAACTTCAGCGCCGACACCAGCGGCTTACGTTTTGCTTGGTAAAGAAACACCCAACGATAAGCCCGCAGGTACACGGCAGTCAGTCAGTGTTAATTTTGGTGTTGTGGTTGTTGCTCGTGATATTTCTAGCCAAGCAACCAATATTCAAAATGTTAAACAGCTAGCTAACCCAGTGATTGGAGCTGTGCGCGATTTGTTGATTGGTAAAACAGTTCAGTTTATTGACGGCGTTCGCCCAGTTAGTTGGACTGGTGGGCAAACGTTAGGTTTTCAAAATGGCGTGCTGGTTTGGATTGATTCATTTCAAACCCAACACTTCATCGGTAGCCGATAAATAATTTTAGGAGAAAGATATGTCAGATTTATTAATGAGTTTACAAGGTACCATAAATCTTGCCACCCGTAATACCGCCAATTCACCCGTTCGACCTAATGCCTTTCGGCATGTGGGTACCGCTGACTCTTGCGAGATGGAGTTAAGTGTTGAAACCGTGACACAAAATGAATCATACACAGGACAACGCTTACAAGTTGGTGAATTAACACTAGGTAAAAGTGGCACGTTAAACTTAACGCTAAAAGATTGGTCAATCGAAAACATTGCGTTAGCGCTTTATGGTGAAAAAATTACTGTTGAGGCAGGTATTGTCACTGATGAAAAATTACCAGCCGACTTAGTCATTGGTGACCGCATAAAGTTAGCTAACCCCTTTGTTGCTGATGTTGAGTTAAAAATTGCTGATGGAACTACATTAGTATTAGGCACAGATTATGAAATCGAATCAGCCTATGCAGGATTAATCAAATTATTAACTACACAAGCATTAACAGCAACGGTAGATTATTCATATGCTAAGACTGAAAGCTTGGGCATTTTTACCCGTCAACCGCCTGAGCGTTGGTTTATGCTTGATGGTATCAATACTGACCGTGAAAATGAACATGTAATTGTGGAGCTATTCCGCGTTAAATTCAATCCAATTTCTAACTTTTCGTTACTACACAATGAGGGATACGGTGAATTACCGCTTACTGCCACGGTCTTGGCTGATATGAGTCAAAACAAGGATAGTTCACTTGGTTATTTTGGCTCATACGTTCAAAAGGCGAAATAAATTTATTTTATTATGCGGTGATGTGTCACCGCTAATTATTCAACTCTCTAATTTTATTAGTAGGTAAATAACATGGCAGAAAAAGTGACAGCAACAAAAGAAGAATCAAATGATTTAGCAACATTAATGCCGAATCGTGAGATCGTGCTAGCTGGTGAAACAATTACAGTACGTGAATATTCATTTAAAGATGCACTAACAATCAGTAATGAGATTGACCAGTTTGTTGCATTAATTGTGAATGAAATGAACGGTACAAACAAAATCACTATTGAGCAAGCCGACACAATTATTATGGGTAATTTAGAATTGGTTTATTCATTAATCAGTACCTCTATTCAAAAACCGATTTCGTTTATTGAAGCGTTGTTATATGAAGATGGTTTGCAATTACTTGATTGGTGGTGGGTTGTTAACTCTCGTTTTTTTATGAACGCGGTAACTCGCAAAATCATTCGGCAAAACGCTGCAAAACAGGCAAATCAGTAAGCTGGAGTGAAGTTTTTACACTATTAATTAAAAACGGACATGATCCACAGCAGTTACCGCATTATACGCAACGCCAATTACTGCTGTATTACGATGAATTAATTAAGTTACAAAATCGAGAACGAGCCAACAGAGTTGAAGATATTTGTGTTGGCTTTAATGGTGGTAAACAAGTTACAAAGTTTGTAAAACAGTTACGCGGAGAGCAATAATAATGGCTAATAACGATATGAATATTGCAATGAAATTCACGGCTGATGTGAATAGAGCAAAAGATAATATCAGTCAATTAAATGCTGAACTGAAAGAGTCAGCAAATGTTGCTCAAGATGCTAACAAAAAAAGTGCTCAAAGCATCAAAGATGTTTATACGGCACAAACTGAGGCAATGAACCGTGGTGCGCAAGCTGCCGCTGCTGCTGAAAAACAAGCTAAAGCACAAAGTATTGCCGCTAAAGCAGCTGAAGCGCATAAAAAAGAAGTTGAAAAACTGCGCCAAGGTTTAGACAAATTACTTGCTAGTATTGATCCTGCTACAAAAGGTCTAAGTCGTTTAGATGAGCTAGAAAGCAAATTAAGGAAATCCAAAAAAGCAGGCGTGATTGATACTGATACGTTTGATGATTATCTTGGGAAAATCAATAATCAACGTGCTGCATTATCAACGGTTGAAACGCTCAATGAAAGTACTAAAAAATTAGATTTAAATACCAAAGGCGCCCGTCGTAGCATCATCAGTATGTTTAAACAATTATCGAGTGGTAATTTTGCATCAGCGGGAAATTCATTGCTGACAATTGGCAACATGACTGGACGATTACCGCCATTATTTAGTGCAGCCACATTATCGGTGGGTGTTTTCATCGCGACTTTTTACAAAATGTCCCAAGTGATAAGTACGATAATTTCAGACCAAGAGCGGTTTAATCGTGCCTTAATTTCAACGGGTAATTATGCCGGTGCTACCGCAGGCGGGCTTGAGGCTATGTCTCAGCGTATCGGTAAAATTAATCATAACTACAGTGAAACACGTGGTGTTATTGCAGAACTGACATCAGCGGGGCGATTATCAGCAAAAACGATTGAAAATATTGCTACTGCATCAGCCTATATGGCAACTGTGACAGAAAAAAGTGCCCAAGACGCCGTTCAATCATTTAAAGGTATTGAAAATTCGGTCACAAGCTGGGCTGTTGAAAGTAATAAACAATATCACTTTTTAGATCTGGCTACTTATCAGCGTATAAGCGCATTAGAAGAGCAAGGTAGAACCGAAGAGGCTATTGCAATCGCTACAGATAAATATGCTTCAGAGATGGAAGTCAGCGCTAATAAGATGAAAGAACAGCTCAATTGGTTAGAAAATGCGTGGCGCCTTTTCAAAAATGGCGTGAGTGATATAGGTGAAGGATTTAAAAAAGAGCTAAAATTTAGTTTAGGGTTATCAAGCTCAGACGAAGATATTGAACGAATGGAGGGAGCTAAAAATAGAGGTTTTTATATTGTTCCTGGGTCAGTATCTATTCCATATACTAAAAATGATGATAAAGCATTACAAGAAAAACAGACTCAACGAGATAAACTTCAAAAAGAAGCACAAGAAAAGCATGACACAGATGTAATTAATGAAAAAGCAATCAATGCCCAAAAAGAGCTTGATGAGCTGCATAAACAAAATGCCAGTGATGCCGAAAAACAAGCTAAAGCTGTTGATGAATTACGTAAAAAATATGAATCGCTGTGGGCCGATGAAAAGGGTCGTAAAGATTTACAAGCACAAGGGGTTAAATCAAAAGACGGTAAATCATTTTCAGGCGGTCAATATGATAAAGATGTAAAAGAAATCACGGATAAACAGCTAAGACAATATAACGAACAATTAAAAAATAAAGTTGCGTTACAAGAAAAAAGCACAGCAGTTGCTAAAGCACTTTATGAAATAGAAAAAGGTCAGTATAAAAACGCTAGCCCAGAGCTCAAAAAAGAAATCATCGCTAATGCAAAATTGATAGATGCGCACGAAGCAAAGAAAAAAGCAATACAAGAATCAGCTCGAGCGGCAAAATCTGCAGCACGTGAAACAGAACAATTTATAAAATCGCTGGAATCACAAGTGGATAAGCAGACACAAAAAACATATGCAACTCGGCAAACGTTGATTGATTCTCAAAAATTAACGTTAGAGCAACGTAATCGAGCTAATGCGGCAAATAATGCAATTACAGCACACGAAAATAAAAAACTTAATGACGAATTACAAAATCAACTCAATTCGTTATTGTTTGACCCAACCAGAATTAAAACAGCAGAAATTGATAGATGGTATCAAGCCGTTATAGCGCAACTTAAAGCCAATAAAAATATTGAAGGTATTGATTTAATTGACCAGTTATTGCCACTAAAAAAAGCTGAAGCAAATCTTGCCGAAATTTTAGCAAAAGTTCAGCAAGCACAATCACAACAGTCAATAAAAGAACAAAGTATACAAGCACAAGTAACTGCTGGTTTAATTACACAAATTGAAGGACAAAGCCAATTAGTTGATTTGCACAAGCAAACAGCGCAAGAACTTGCCAAATATTTACCTACTTTGCAAGCTATGACAACGCTTCCGGGTCAAGTTGGGGAAAATGCACAAAAAGCACTTGCTACACTTCAGCTGCAAATTGCAGAACTAAATAAAACTACCGATGCATTAACCAATGCATTTAAAAACGGGTTGCAAAGCGGTATCCAAGGTAGTCTTGATTCTTTAGCAAAAGGTACGTTTGAATTAAAAGACGCATTATTAAACCTTGCACAAAGTATCGTATCAGCAATGGCTCAGGTAGCAAGTAAAGGTCTTGCTGATATTGCCATGAATCAACTCAGTAATTTGGGTAAATCACTTTTTAGCTCAATAACCGATACAGCAGAAAATGCCAGTGCTATCGCTTCAGCAGAATTGATGAGCACAGCAATAACCTCTGCGACAAGTGTTGGTTCGGTTGAACTGGGCACTTCATTAACTACCGCAATGACAACGGGCACCGCAGGATTAACAGGTGCAATGGCAGGCGCATTTTCAAGTGGTGCAGCGACCTTATACACAGCAATTACATCGGCTAGTGCGGGTAGTTCTGCTATGTCTGGGTTAGCCGGTGCAGCATCTGTTGTGGCAGCGACTGGTGGTTATATCAGTGGACCCGGTACAAGCACATCAGATTCAATCCCTGCTCGCTTATCAAACGGTGAATTTGTTGTGAAAGCTGAATCTGTGAAAAAATACGGTCTCGACTATCTTCACGCTATCAATACGGGACGATTACATTATTATGCAACAGGTGGACCTGTTAGCAATGTCAATATTCCAAAAGCGCCATTACTTGATGATAACCAACAACGCAAAAGCTCACCAACTGTATTAAGTCCCGTTATTCAGCAAGAACTATTCATTGATGCGGGTGATATGGTCAGTCGTGGCATTAATAGTGTGACGGGTGGTAGAGCATTTAAAACATTTATTCGAGCAAATAGACAAACAATTAAACAAGATTTGGAGATTTAATCTATGGCGTATCAAAGTGGAATTGCAGATAACGAAATCGATTTACTGGATAAATTAAATCTATTTTTAACAACTGATAGTGAATTAGTTAAAACAGGTGATAACTGGACAGAAATTTACAGCGGCGAAACTGCAGCTACAGCAACTATAGCAAAACGAAAATCATATGCATGGAGTGCGCCGGGAGCGACTGTTGGCAATAATATTTATGTTGCGTGTAAAACAGATAATAGCATTTTAAATGATACTTATAATCTTTATTTCTGCGGTGGAACCTACTTTAATGTTGAATTAATCAATCAACCCAATGACATATTTAGCGGTATGTTAAATTGCACACAAGTTGGACTATTTGCTGATAATAATCCACTACATTACTGGTTTTTTGCTAATAATCGTCGTTTTGTTGTGGTAACAAAAATGACAACTGTTTATTCAAGTTGTTATTGCGGATTTATGCTACCAAACGCATTGCCAAATGAGTACCCTTATCCACTTGTCATTGCAGGTAGTTGTAATAATGAATTACTGCGATATTCAATCACAACAGATTATTTTTCCTCAATTATCGACCCGCGTAACAATCATTTTTATGTATTTACCCCAGCGCAATCATGGCAACAGTTTTATGGTTCAAAAGGTAGCCAAACAATGTTAGTTTATCCAAGAGGTATTGAACAATTTTATTATTATGGCAATAAAAAAATCAATGCATTAACTGCATCACCTGATAGCTACTCACCACTTTATCCTGTTTCCATTGTTGACGTGACAAAAGGTGCAACTCAATTTTGGGGAGCGTTAGATGGTGTTTACTGGGTACCAGGATTAAGTCGAGCGGCAGAAGATACGATTAAAACCGATGATGGTCGCGAATTTATTATTTTTCAAAACGGTTTTCGTGTAACAAATATTGATTTTTTTGCAATTGAAAAAATATAGGATAGGAGCTAAACATGGCATATCAAACGGGTAACGCCTCGTCGGTTATGGATTTATTATCAAAATTGGCGACATTTGCACAATCAGTTAATGGGTGGGTTGTTGATAAAATTAATACTAAAGAAAAAGAACTCTATTTACATAATGAAAAATGTTTTTGGAGCCTAAAAGTTGGCACATCAAATTCACTCCCCACGTTGTACATTGCCATCAATAATCAGTTTAAAGCAAATTTACCCTGGGACAATCAAACAGGCTCAAGCTCGTTTAACGGTAAAGCAAATTTCTATCGTTATTATTGGGGTGCTGGTACTAATTTTCATAATGAACCATTTGCATCATATACATTTTTAGCAACAGCACAATATATTCATGTTGTTGTACGTGTCGATTCTCGTCGTTTTCGTCATTTTGGTATTGGAACAATAAAAAAAGATGGAATTTACAATGGTGGTCATTATGCGTACGGAACACATTCAACAAACACTAATGATACAAGTTACGCATCATATCCCTTCACCAGTGATATGTACTTGTATATCGGATCGCTCCCTTGGCGTACATTCGCTAACGTTATTAGAGTTGAGGACAAAGATTATTTTTTTGGCGCAAATGAGTCAGGTTATGAAGGAATAGGCGCAATGGGTATTGGTGATGCAACAATTCGGCGTGACTATAAACCCCACCCTGATATGTTGCTTGTTGAGGCAAGTTTATCTCAATTTAATAATTTGATAACGTTGGTGCCACAATCCATTTATCTGCATTTGGCTAGCAAACAATATCAACGCATCGGTGTAGTTCCTGATTTTTATGTTGCCAGAATTGATGGTGTTGTTCCTGGTACTATTCGTGAAATTAATGGTGAAAAATATTATTGCTGTGCGGCAACAATGTTTCAAACTGTCACAGATAAAGTTCAAGATGAAGATAACAGTTATGACCTTGGCTACTTTTATAGAGTAATTGAGTGATGAGTACCAAACATACAGGATACGTTATTAATGGTTTGAAAAAGCTACGTGGTCAGCGCAGCTTTGATTTGCAACAATACCAAGGTATGGCTCGTCTCTCCTTTGTCGTTGAAGACAAAACAGGGCCAGTTACACGCGGAATACCGTTGCAGTTATTCAATGTGCGAAAAGGTTACATTACACAATCATTTTTAAATATTATTTATAACAAGCTCTATATTAATCCATCCACTATTGATGTTGGTTATGTTAGTAATCAACGCACTATAGAAGTATCAATTTTCAACGGTTATTTCAGCAGTAAAATTTTGACTGATATTACCTATAGTGACAAACAAGGGGTCACTGTCAGTAATGTGGCGTTACCACTTTTATTTAGTCGATTAAGCTTAAAAGTGTTATCGATTGATATTGATAGTCATGGCACGGATAGCATTGACTGCACAATTTCGTTTCATTTTTTAAACGCTGAAACCGTTACATTAGTTGTTAGCGGTAATCGTTCGCTACCGCTTTCCCTCTCACCGAATTGGTCGCAAGGTATTACTGAAACATTAGAATGGAAAACCAATATACATCAATCACAAACAGGGGCAGAACAGCGAGTAGCAATGCGATTAACACCACGTCGCACATTTGAATTTCAAATACTTATCCATCAACATGAACGTCGACAAATTGAAAATATACTATTTCATAACTATTTAAGCTCATTTTCATTGCCGATTTATAGTGATAGTGCATTACTGGATAAAGAAATCAAACCAGGTGATAAGACAATCTATTTATCAACTATCGGGCGAGACTATCGTGTTGGCGGTAATCTAACAGTTATGAATGATAGTAATACGATTGTGTCCAATATTGAGTCAATTACAAATTCAAGTATTACTCTATCCGAACCAATATATACAGCTGTTTTAAAAGGTGCCAAAGTATTTCCTATTAAATCGGCAAAATTGACTGAACCACCTAAAATTATCAGGCGAACAGATGAATTAGCAACCGCAGAGTTACGATTTTTAATTGTTGAAAAAAATGACATTAACGTTAATGTTGAACTACCTATGTACAATAATTTTTATGTACTGGAGCAAGAACCAGATTGGTCAGATGATGTACATGTTTCATATGAATCAATGCGACGTGAAATCGACAATCAAACTGGTATCGTGTACTACTCAGATAGCGCAAATCGTGTTTTTATTACTCAATCCCATGAATTTTTAATTAATGGTCGTAATAAACAACTTGAACTGCGTGCCTTGTTTTATGCCCTCCGTGGTCGCCAAAAACCAATTTTTGTACCCTCGTTTAGCAATGATTGCAAACTAGTTGATGATGCAACCAGTGAAATTTTAGATATTGAACAAAATAACATGACTGAAACTTATCTCGGTAGACAGTTCTTAAGAATTTTACTGAGAGGTAACCGCATTTTATATCGTGAAATTGTCAACGTAAAAAGCAATAACAAAGGTGGACTTCGGTTGTTGCTCAATAAAAAAGTTGCATTTATGTGCCAAGAAGTAATCAAAATATCCATAATGCGTCTATGCCGTTTAAATGATGACAAAGTTGTATGGGAGCATTTAACTGATGCTGACGGCACGGCAAAAATAAACGTTACATTTAGGGAGGTACGGTATGAGTTGGAATGAGTTTGAGTATTCTGTTGCAAATGGTCAACCATTAACACTGTATGAGTTTAAAAGGCAGAATTTGTATTACCACTATACAAATGCCGATCGCTCAATAATGGTTAATAATGCGCTATGGGAAGCGATTGCAATTAGTGATAATGGATTATCAGCAAGCAGTAATAATAATGTCGAAATTATCTTACCGGTTACGAATAAAGTGGTTTCTTTTTACCGAGGTGTGCCACCGAGTACATCGGTAAAAATTAGAATTTATCGCATGCATTATCATGATAATCAACAAGAGTTACGGGTGGTATGGGTAGGTAATATCACTGAAGTCAAACGTGAAAAAATTGGTGAAGCCAAAATTATCACCACTAATATTGTTAATACATTTGGTCGTCAGGGATTAAGGTTGACCTGGGGCAGAAAGTGCCCTCATGCACTTTATGATAGTAGATGTAAGGTTAAAGCCCGTCATTATGTCATTTCAGGATTAGAGATCACCGCATTAGATGGTAAATCAATTACATTTAATGTACCACAAGATATTAATAATGGTTACTTTAGTGGTGGCTATATTGAATATGAGTTTGAAGGTCTAACAGAAAGGCGAGGTATTCGCATGCATAACAACAATAATTTAAGCCTATATGGTGGAACTTACGGCTTAAGTGTTGGTTTGATAATTAATGTATACCCTGGTTGTGATAATACAATTAATACCTGTGAAAATAAATTTAATAACCATTTGAATTATGGTGGTTGTCCACATATGCCCGGCAAATCACCGTATAGCATTACTAAATTATTCTAGGAGGTTCATTATGTGGTGGGCGATTGCGCGTTTTGTTGTTGTACTGGTTGCATCCTATTTTCTAAATCAAGCATTAGCCAAAAAACATAATAATAAGGTTAATGCAGCAACGTTTGATGACTTTGATTATCCTCAGCCAACAGAAGGAACACCACAGTGTGTGTTTTTTGGTGACTGTTGGACTGCGGATTGGTTTGTGCTGGCTTATGGAAATTATCGTTATGAAGCAATTAGAAAATAGTATATGGATAACTATGGCCGATATTCGCCGAGGAGGTGGTTGTGCGTGGGGTCTAAAAGCTTGGTTTAAACACTATAAACTGAGTTTTAATGATTTTGTTCAAAATGGTGGGATTGATAGCGAAACAATTTTAAGTACAGGTGATGCGTTAGCTATTCGTATTGTTGAACTGGCAAAACAAAGAGTACAGAAGAGGTAAGTATGGGCAGTAAAAAAAAGAAAACAACTATTGGCTATAAATACTACTTCAGTATTCAGTCAGGCCTTGGGCGTGGACCGATTAATGAGTTAGTTGCCATTACTGCTGATGATAAAACAGTTTTTGCAGGTAAAGCAAATGAAGTCACTGTTAGCAAATCAATTTATATTGATAAGCCGAATTTGTTTGGTGGTACTAATGTTGGTGGTGAAGGTGGAATTAAAGGCATATTTGAAATTGCAATGGGTAATGCAGATCAGGAGCCAACTAGTCGTGTAAAAAATTTACTGGGCGGCGTTGTGCCTGGTTTTCGGGGCATGGTTACGACGTTCTTTGACGGTTTAATTAGTGCTTATTCAGCAAGTCCAAAACCGTGGAAATATAGAGTCAGACGTACAACACAAGGTTGGTCAAATAACGAAGTATGGTACCCAGAGAAATGTATCATCATGTTATATGATGATACATCAACAATTCATGAAAAAGATAATGGAATAAATAGCAATTTAAGAACTATTCATGCAATGAATCCTGCGCATATTTTGATAGAGTGCGGAACTAACAATGATTGGGGACGAGGATTGCAACTATATGAGGATTTTGATTTAGATTCATTTAAAACTGCTGCTGATATTCTATATAATGAAAAATTCGGTTTATGCTTTCGTTACAATCGACAAGATGGATTAGATACATTTATACAGCAGGTGTTAGATCATATAGGCGCAGTACAATATGCCGATTTAACAACAGGAAAAATTAAACTAAAACTGATTCGTGATAATTACAAAAAAGAAGATTTACCATTGTTTAATTATGATAATGGTATTTTAGTGGTACAGGACGACGATAGTAGCGCTTCCGATAATGTACCAAATGAAATTGCCGTAAAATGGCATAATCCAGTAACGAACGAGGATAGTGAAGTTCGGGCACAAAATTTAGGTGCAATTCAAGCTGTTGGTTTAATCAGTAGCTCTATTGAATATAAAGCACTACCCACATTTGAGCTGGCTGCACGTGTTGCACAGCGAGAACTGGAATCTGGAATTGCGGGTTTAAGGCGTTTAACAATTCAGTTTGATCGCCGCGGTGAAATATTAACTCCTGCTGATTGTTTTCGGGTATCACTGCCAGACAGGGATATCAAAGATATGGTCATGCGGGTTGGCTCTATTAACGAGCACGAAGATGGAATGATTGAAATCACCGCAATTCAGGATGTTTTTGGATTGGCAGATACAGTTTATAACAGTGGTAATCAATCTGGAACAGGGCTAGTTCAAGATACAACACCAAGGCCAGTTGAAAATTATATGTTATTCGAATCTCCCTATTTTGCAATGAGCCAGTTATCAAATCATGATGTTAATAACGAGTCAGGCTATATGCTCCTAGTTTCTGCTCAGCCAAATTCACAGTCAATTAACTATTTATTACAAACGGCAACTGAAGGGGCTGATTTTACAATAAAAGGAACATGTGACTTTACACCAAGTGCGGTATTAATAAGTAAACGTCAGTTAAGTAAAGTAGATACACAATTAAGCGTGATTTTTAACAAAAATATGACAGATGTTTCAATTGGCAGCGCAGCTATTATTGGTAATGAAATCATTCGAATTGATGCATTTGATGAGTTAAATGGCACCGTAACAATAGCAAGGGGATGTGCAGACACATTACCACAAACACATAGTAAAGATTCGTTTATCTGGTTTTTTGATAGCCTATTTGAAACGGACGGCATTGAATATTTAAAAGGTGAAGTTGCTTATGTTCAACAGTTAACACAAACTAATACTGGAACACTCAGTGCAAATAAAGCTCCTATTCGAGCACTAAAATTTAACGCAAGAGCCGCACGACCATACCCTCCAGCTAATTTACAGGTTAATGGTGTTATTACAGAGACAATAACACTAAAAGAACAAGAAACAATAGTATTAACATGGTTACATAGAAACAAAGAAATACAACAAGATAATCTCATTGCATATAATGAGGGCAATATTGATAAACCAGAAACTGTTGAATATCATATTGAATATTATTTAGCTGGTGAACTAAAGAAAACAGTAGTAACAAATGAAAATTCTCACGAATTGGAAATTAATGACACTGAACGTTTTGATGAAATTCGGATTTACACATACGACACAAAATCCGAGTTAGAAAGTTTACAAAAATACATTTTACAAATTAAAGCTTAATATTTGTAATTTGTTTTCATATGATGAAAAATACAAAATAGTTAATTATCACTTAATTTGAGCGTGATTTATCACGCTCGGCATCAAGTAGATACACAATTAAGCGTGATTTTTAACAAAAATATGACAGATGTTTCAATTGGCAGCGCAGCTATTATTGGTAATGAAATCATTCGAATTGATGCATTTGATGAGTTAAATGGCACCGTAACAATAGCAAGGGGATGTGCAGACACATTACCACAAACACATAGTAAAGATTCGTTTATCTGGTTTTTTGATAGCCTATTTGAAACGGACGGCATTGAATATTTAAAAGGTGAAGTTGCTTATGTTCAACAGTTAACACAAACTAATACTGGAACACTCAGTGCAAATAAAGCTCCTATTCGAGCACTAAAATTTAACGCAAGAGCCGCACGACCATACCCTCCAGCTAATTTACAGGTTAATGGTGTTATTACAGAGACAATAACACTAAAAGAACAAGAAACAATAGTATTAACATGGTTACATAGAAACAAAGAAATACAACAAGATAATCTCATTGCATATAATGAGGGCAATATTGATAAACCAGAAACTGTTGAATATCATATTGAATATTATTTAGCTGGTGAACTAAAGAAAACAGTAGTAACAAATGAAAATTCTCACGAATTGGAAATTAATGACACTGAACGTTTTGATGAAATTCGGATTTACACATACGACACAAAATCCGAGTTAGAAAGTTTACAAAAATACATTTTACAAATTAAAGCTTAATATTTGTAATTTGTTTTCATATGATGAAAAATACAAAATAGTTAATTATCACTTAATTTGAGCGTGATTTATCACGCTCGGCATCAGTTAAAGATTGTTTTTTCAAGATATTCTTCTGAAATAAATAATAGAGCATACCTAATAGTGAGGAAATTATTAATAATAATGCTAGCAATGGATAAGGAATCCAAGTACCAAGAGCAGCAAGCAGTTTTATATCCCCTCCACCTAATCCCTGTTTTTTAAAAATTAGATAAAACATAATAGCTGGTAATTTCAATAAAAGATAACCACATAAAATACCAATTAAAGCATCATCTAACCTAATGAGGGTTAGATTGAAATAGGCGGCAATTAACCCAGACCACATCAATGGTTGAGTAAAAAAATCAGGCAGTAAAAAGTACTTAAAATCAATGGATGCCAACAGTAAAAAATAGCAACTGAGAAACATCAAAATGACACTTTGATAACTGAAACCTTTATCTAAATAAATAACCACAAATAAAACAGCGACCACTATTTCCCATATAACATATCTGAATAAAATGATGTTTTGACAATAATAACAACGCCTTTTTAAAATTAACCAAGAAACAATGGGAATTAAATGCCAATAGTTTAATTTAGTTTGACAAGTAGGGCAGATTGAATGCTTGAAACTTATTTCTTTTAGGTAAACAGATAATGTTTGTGAAGGAACAAAACGACTGTATGCGACATTAACAAAGCTACCCACACAAAGTCCAAGACATAGAATTATGAACATTATCATTAATGAATCACTTCACCAAGTTGGAATATCGGTAAATACATAGCAATAATCAAACCACCAATGATCACTGCCAATACTAACATCAATAAAGGTTCAAAAAATTGAGATAGATTTTCAATTAATGTTTGATTTTGTGCTTCATAATATTGAGCCAAACGACTTAACATCAGATCTAAGGTGCCGGATTGCTCGCCGACATGAATTAACTGACGGCACAAGTTTGGAAAACAAGGTTGTTGATGTAAAACATGACTGAAGGAGTGTCCTTGCTCAATTCCTGAAATGATTTGCAAAATACTATTGCGATAAATACAATGGTAAGAAGCATTAGCCGCAGCGGTTAAACCCATCAATAACGGAATTCCAGCTTGTTGAGTTATTGCAATTGTTTGGAAAATTTGAGTTAAACAACTTGTTTGAATGATCTTATTAACGAAAGGCATTTTGGCTAAGGCGATTTCAATTTTAGTATGATATCGCTTTTTAATATAATACTGAAAAACAACCATCCCCCCAAAAAAACCGATAGTGTATATTGGCCAATTTTGTTGCAGATAATGACTAATATCAATAATGCATTGTGTAAAAAAAGGGAGTTGAGCATCAAAATCATGATAGATATCTGAAAATTTTGGCAAAACAAATAATAACATAACTAAGCTGACTATTATTGCTACAGAAAATAAAAATATAGGATAACGCATAGCCTTTTTAAGATTTTTTTGTAATTTAATGGATTTTTCGAGTAATGAGGCCAATTGTTCAAAACTTTCATCAAGTTTACCCGTAAGTTCCCCTGTAGCAATAATTTCACAATACAGTGAAGAAAACACATAATTATGTCTGGATAATGCACTGGATAAGGATTCACCCTTTATGATTTTCTCCCCAATTTCATTCATTAAATATTGCCAATGGGGTTTAGATTGTTCTTCGACCAATAAATTTAGACTGTCAATTATCGATAATCCAGCCTTTAACATAGTTGCCAATTGTATCGTTATATTCAGTAATTCCGAGCGGTTAAAAGTATGGGCTGTTATAAAATTGCCCGCTTTGACTTTTATGGCTATTTTACCTTGCACTAATAGTTGTTTTTTTGCATCACTTTGTGAAGTTGCAATTACTTGATATTGATGAAAATCTAAGTCATACCAACTATAAAGCCTTTTCATACAAAATCACCTAAAACTCGATGTAATTCAGCAACTGAGGTAATGCCATCTTTGATCATCTTATAACCTGCTTGTTTTAAAGTGATCATACTTGCTGGAACAGAAAGCTGATGAGTCAATATTTGATGTTGGATTTCTGGCGTTAGCACAAGAAATTCGTATAAACCCATTCGTCCTTTATAACCACCAATGCAATGTGAACATCCCGTTGCAATATGATGAGGTATAGCTTCATCACCTAAAAAAATTAACTGATTGGACACAACTTTACAATAGTTGCAAAGCTTACGTACTAATCGCTGTGCAATAATTAACTTCAAACTCGATGAAAGTAGATAATTTTCAATTCCCATTTGATTTAAACGTGTCAGCGCTTCAATACTTGAATTGGTATGTAATGTCGATAAAACCAAATGCCCTGTTTGCGCTGCTTGAATTGCAATTTCTGCCGTTTCTTGATCGCGAATTTCACCTATCATCATTACATCAGGATCTTGTCTTAATAATGCACGAAGTATTACGGAAAAAGTCAAACCAGCTTTAATATTAACTGAGGTTTGATTAATTCCTTCAATTGGAACTTCAATCGGATCTTCAACACTACAAATATTTCGATCACTGCGGTTTAATCTTTTTAGTCCACTGTATAGTGTCACTGTTTTACCGCTACCAGTTGGACCGGTCACCAAAATTAAACCTTGCGGGTAATCAAGTAGCTTTTGAAAACTCAGTAAATTATCAGCACTGAGACCTAAATCATTGATCGTCAACTTAGATTCTTGATTATCCATCACTCGTAAAACAATTTTTTCACCGTTTATGACCGGTAACGTAGAGATTCGCATGGCATAGCGGTCAATCATCAATTGTCCATCTTGTGGTAATCTCTGCTCGGCAATATTAAGATTGGCCATAATTTTCAATCTAGCGGCTATTTGTTTAGCTAAGGAAAACGGTGGCGTTAGCATATCTTGTAACACACCATCAATACGCATTCGAATACGATAGTAATTATGATAAGGTTCAAAATGAATGTCCGAAGCTCGTTTATCTAACGCTGATAGCAGCAATTTATCAAGACTTGCGACCAACTGTTCTTCTTGCATTATAAACTTTCCTTACTCTAAATATTTATTAAACTAGAATTTAAAAATATCTTCACAGGCAGCTGTTAGACTGTCATCTACTGGTGAAGTTAAGCAAGCTCGAGTCCAATCTAATCCTCCATGACCAGAATTGACAGTGGGTGTTAAAGTCGTAGTTAACCCCGTCAAAGCACTTGTACCAACTAAAGTGATTGTACCGTTTGCAACGGTAACTGAAGTAACATAATTGGTACTTTTGGTTAGTGGCACACCATTACTACCGCTTTTGCAATGAGTTAAATTACCTTGTTCAATTGCACAAATTTCAACAGCAGTTTTATAAGCCGTCATGGTTTGCAGCATATCAGTTAAAGCTGCTTTTTTTACATATCCTTGATAAGCAGGTAAACCAATAGCAGTTAAAATAGCGATTACAACAATGGCAATCATTAGCTCAAATAATGTAAATCCTGATTGATTGGACATAATTTCCTCTTAATATAAAGTAAAAGATTCAAGTAACGACTTTATAGCAAAACAAAAAAATGAAATAATAAGAAAATCGATATTTTGGAAAATAAAATGCACTATTTTTGCAAGATTTTGAATGCAGTAAGCTTTGTTTGTGAAATACATCACAATTGTAAATGGTATAAACAAGCTTCTTTTAAAGTCAGTTGGAGTTTAATATGTCACTAAAAATTGTTAATGGTTGGTTACAAGGTGTTAAACAGATCATTTCGCCTTTTTATGATGAGCGCCCAGTCAACCAATCTATTTCATTACTGGTGATCCATAATATCAGCTTACCACCTAATCAATATGGTGGTCCTTATGTAGAGCAGTTATTTACAGGTAAGCTTGATCCGAATGAACACCCTTACTTTGCAACAATCCATCAACTAAAAGTATCAAGCCACCTATTCATTCGTCGTGATGGTGAAATGATGCAATTTGTACCATTTGATAAACGTGCTTGGCATGCAGGTAAATCAATCTTTGAAGGTCAAGAAAACTGTAATAACTTTTCAATTGGTATTGAAATGGAGGGATGTGATACGGATAATTTTACGGATATACAATATCAACAACTTATCGCGGTAACCTTATTACTGCAACAAAATTATCCTATTGAAAATATTACAGGTCATAGTGATATTGCCCCTGATCGTAAGACCGATCCCGGTCCATGTTTTGATTGGCAATATTATCAAGGGTTGCTTGCTCAACAATCGCAATTAAAACAATTTGAAAATCAACTTGAGTTAATCGTCGAAGAATTGCAAAACATTTCATTATGGCAAACGTCGCCGCCTAATCCTGATGCCTTTTTAAGTGAACAACCTTTTGCGCTTGATACTATGCAAGCACATGAATGGTTACAATGGATTTTTATTCCTCGAATGCGAGCACTCATTGAGTCTAATGCCAATTTACCGCAATTTGCCCTACATCCGTATTTTGAAGAAGCCTTAAAAGATGAAGAAACAAGCACCCATAATTTGTTAATTTTAATCAAGCAGCTTGATGAATTATCCTCATCACAAAAGTAATGTTAAAAAAATTACCGCAAATTTACTTGCGGTAAATTCAAATTTTAACAGGTATGAAGTCAATTAAACTGGTTGAAAAAACCGTTAATTTTATTTAAGTGATTTTAAACTTAATTCCCCTATTTTGTCATTTTACGATACTCATTGACCGCCTGCTGGTGATTTCCATAATTGCTAGAAAACGTATGCCCACCTGTACCATTAGCGACAAAGAACAGATAATTTGTTTTAGCTGGGTGTGCTGCCGCTTCTAATGAGGCTAAACTTGGCATAGCAATAGGTGTTGGCGGTAATCCGTCAATGACATAGGTATTATAAGGATTTTTGGTATCTGTTAAGTCTATACGCCTAATAACTCCGGTATAGTTATCGCCTAAACCATAAATAATAGTGGGATCGGTTTGCAACTTCATTTTTGATTTCAAGCGATTTACAAATACGGAAGCGACATTCGCGCGTTCAGAGCTAAGAGCCGTTTCTTTTTCAATGATTGAAGCAATAATCAGCATTTCATAAGGTGATCGATACGGTAAATCACTATCACGGTTATCCCAAATTTTTTGTAAATTGCTTTTCATAGTCATATGCGCACGTTTTAATATATTAATATCTAACGTATCAGCCGTATAAAGATAGGTGTCAGGAGTCAACCAACCTTCAATTGAACCTTCGATACCTAACAATTTTGCAATCTCTTCATCCGTTTTTTCAGCTAAGGTTTGCTGAATATATGGGGTATTGTGAATCAATTTTAGCCAATCCTTAGCACGTTTACCTTCAACAAACTGAATGGAGAAATTACTTTCTTTACCCGATACCATTAATAGTAAAAATTCTTCAACTGTCATATGAGGATGTAATTGGTACGTTCCAGCTTTGATGGAACTTAAGGATGGATCTAACTTATATAAATAAGGCAACAGAAAAGCTCTATCCATCAATTTCGACTCTTTAAGTTGATCGATTAATTGATGCATTGATGTACCTTTTTTCAAAACAAACATTTGATTTTCAGGTGTCACATTAATTTGCTGCTTAGAAAACTGCTGTAAACAGTAGTAACAGATACTAAAAGAACCAACGACAATTATAATAAGGGTAAATAACGTATATAAAAATATTTTTTTAATCATAACTTATCTATCTACATAATGGATTTTTGCTCGTGCAGTCAAGCGTGTAATTAATTCATAAGGACTGATACCTGTATATTTAGCGATCTCTTCAACTGGCAACATTTGTCCCCAAAATATCACTTCATCACCTGGTTTATCCTGACTATCGATACCTAAATCGACCACAATCATGTCCATTGATACATGACCTACGATCGGTACTCTGCGACCATTAACTAAAACTGGCGTATTTTCAGGGATATTTCTAGGATAACCATCACCATATCCCATTGCTACGACACCCAATTTTGTATCTTGCTCACTACACCAGATCTGACCATAACCAACTGATTCACCCTTTTTATGACTCCGTACTGCGATAAGTTCGGATTTAAGTGTCATAGCAGGTTTTAATTCGCCAATGGGTTCATTAAAGGGCGATATGCCGTATAACGCAATGCCAGGGCGAATGATTTCACGTTGCGATTGCGGCCAAGCAAGTGTACCGCCTGATGCTGCGATCGAACATTTACCTATCAGAGATTTATTTTCAATTGAGGTAATGAACTGATCGAATAATGCAATCTGTTTTAAAGTTTGTTCGGAGTTTAATTCATCGGCAGAACTAAAATGACTGATAATATTAATGGGTTTACGTACTACCGAACAACTGGCTAAGCGATAAAATTCCCTCTTGGCTTCATCAAGATTAAAACCCAAACGATGCATCCCTGTATCAAGTTTGAACCATGCAGTAATTTCGTTTTCAAGGGAGGAGGATTGTAATGCATCAATTTGCCATTTACTGTGAACAGCAGATTGAATATTGAAATCAACTAAATCAACGATATCATCATGAGGAAAAAAACCTTCTAAACAAATAATAGGGGTATTGATCCCTTTTTGACGCAACAGCATTGCTTCACAAATACGCGATACACCAAAGCTGTCCACCTTGTTTTGCAACAGTTCAGCAACACCTATAATACCATGAGAATACGCATTTGCTTTAATGATGGCTACCAATTGACTATTTGGTGCAATCTTTCGAATATACTCGACATTATGAACAATTGCTTGACGATTAACTTCTATTACTGCGATAGACATTTTTATCAACCTAAATCTTTATTAAGTAATCATTGTAAATATTGTTATCAATAATGACAAATTTTTCTTTTCATAAGAAAACCAAGTCCGAACAATCAAACTTTCACAATTTCAATAAATTTAATTATTTACATATAGAATAATAATGATTATCATTTACATTATGTTTACATAGTTAAGTAAAAAACTGTCCAGGAAAAGTAAGATAATGAGAACAATTTGTACCAAAAATTTCATTAAACCAAGCTGTTATGTAGCGATGTTCAACCTCTTCTTTTGTACGGATGCTTTTGCAAATGAACAAAAAAGCAATCCTCAAGATGCCATTATTGTTAGCGCAGATCGTAACGAAAAAACCATTTGGGATAGCACAGTATCTGTAAATGCCATTAATCATGATGAAATCGAAAAACAAAATGGTGACTCAATTGTTGAAGCACTACGAGACATTCCTGGGGTTGAAATTACTGATAATGCTCTTGCAGGACGCAAACAAATCATGATTCGAGGTGAAGCGCCTTCCCGTATTTTAATGTTAATTGATGGTCAAGAAGTTACTTATCATCGTTCCGGGCATGGTTCGAGTGCGGGTGTGTTAATCGACATGGAATCTGTTGAACGCATAGAGGTGATCAAAGGGCCTCATTCCGTATTGTATGGTTCACAAGCGATTGGTGGCGTGGTTAATTTTATTACGCGTAAAGGTAGCAAAAATGGCACACCCTTCAATGGCGATATGAAATTTATTTATAATCAATCAACTAATGGTTTTACTGAGATGGGCACTGTAAACGGTTCAATTGATGGTATTTTTGATTACCGTGTTAGTGGAACTTATGCTGAAAATAATGATCGTAAAGCTTATCAAGGCAAACTTCACGATACCGATTTTAGTAATAACAGTTTAAGTTCATGGTTAGGGCTGAATCTTGATAAACACAAATTGGGCATATCATTAGATCGTTATAAGCTTGATACTAAAACCTATACGGACAAAGATGATAACTTATCAGAAGTTAAAGAATTCTGGGTGAAACTCCCGAAATTACAACGAGAAAAAGTCGGATTCTTTTATGACTATGAAGTTAATGGTAATTTCTTAAAAAGACTTCACTATGATGCTTATGCACAAAAATTAAATCGCCAATTTAGAAATCATGTTGTGGTGTCACCCGCACGTATTATGAACGTGAAAACCAACACAGCCACTGATGATGAACAAAAAACATATGGTATGACATTGCAATCAGATTTTGAGCCACGTAAAGATATGAAACTTATTAGTGGTATGCAGTATCAACTAGATAATGTTGATCAAGATTCCCATAATGTTGTTGTAGCAAAAATGCCATCATCAAAAACAAGTTACACACAGCATAAATATTTAACCAATAAATGGCAGCAATCAAGCTTGTCACTATTTGGACAAAATGAATGGGCAATTACCGATGATATTTCCTGGAATATTGGTGCTCGCCAATCCTGGGTAAAATCAGAACAAATAAAAGGTTATACGACAGTCAATAAAGTTCCTGTTACAGGCGCAACTTCATCAGACATTAAAAATGATGGGAAGAAGAAAGACCATGATAATAACTTTGTTGTGTCATCAGGTTTAACTTATTCTGGAATTGAAAATGCTCAATTAAGAGCCTCTTTTGCACAAGGATATGTTTATCCAACACTTTCACATCTTTATGCAGTCACTTCAGCGGCCTCGCAAACGATTTATGGTAACTCTGATTTAAAAGCTGAAAAATCCAATAACTATGAAATTGGTTTACGTTATAACAATCACAAATGGTTAATTGATAGTGCAGTTTATTTTTCGAACGCAAAAAATTACATTACACAAATGAACTGTAATGGTTCAGCTATTTGTGAAGGAACATCGGGGCGTAATTATACTTACTACATTAATGCCAATAAAGCCAAAACTCATGGATTAGAATTGAGTATTGAGTATTTAGATCTACCTGCCACCCCTTATTTAAGGGCCAATTATTTACGCCGTAAAATTGAAACAGAAAGCGACAGCACTTATAATACAGGCAATCCACGCTTTACAGGAAATGCAGGAATAAAACATACCGCCTACTTTGATACATTTGATATTGATTCCGATCTGTTTATGCGATTTGCAAGCAAAGCCAAACAGCGTAGTGATTCAGCCGTTTATCATTATCGAGGATGGTCTACACTGAATTTATCAACAACAACATCGTTCGGTACCGAACGCCAATACCATATTGGTATAGATCTCAATAATATTTTAAATAAGAATTATACGACAGCTTATGAATCGATTCCAGCAGCTAAATTCCACGCTGTCTTAAGTGCAAGTATGAAATTCTAAAGTGAATGATTAACCTTGCTTACTCATTAGCGATCAGAAAATACCGCATCATTGCTAGTGAGTAAAACAAATTAGCAATGCTTTTTATTCATCAAATTTTTGTACAAATGCTTAAAAGCCATGATTGGATGATGAATAATCATTCTTGGTCCTGCAAAACGCATAACTTGTTTAATTTTGTGTTTATAATTTTTTGGATAACAATGTTTAGGGCATCGCTCACAGGTCGTTTTTTTCTCACCAAAACGGCACATAGTTAAGCGTTTCATGGCAAATTGCAACAAGTCATCGCACTCTTCACATAATTGGTTAAATTTGGAATGATGATGTTTGTTGCAATATAGATAAATCATTGCTCTAACGGTTTTTTTTTCTTCTTGTATTTTTGGTCCGGTATTGTGGGCAACCATAATCTTATCAGTCGATTAAATAAAGTGTTAAAATAAATCTGAGTTTAACTATGATCACAAGGATTCGATACAATGGCAAGAATTATTAATAAAGATACAATCGTTTGCATGTCCCTTTCTGCAAGACCAAGCAATTTCGGTACCCGTTTTCATAATTATTTATATGAAAAACTCGATTTAAACTATCTTTATAAAGCTTTTACCACTAATAACTTGAAAGATGCAATTTATGGTATCAAAGCATTAGCCATTCGTGGTTGTGCCATTTCAATGCCTTATAAAGAAGCCTGTATCGAGTTTATTGATGAATTAGATGATTCAGTAAAGTCGATTCAATCGGTCAATACGATAGTCAATACTGACCACTATTTAAAAGCCTATAACACTGATTATATTGCGGTTGCTAAGCTCGTTCAAGAAAACAACATTGATAACAATACGACCTTTGTATTAAAAGGAAGTGGTGGAATGGCTAATGCAGTAATTGGAGCCTTTTATGATGCAGGTTTTAAAAATGGCTTCATTGCTGCGCGTAACCAAACAAAAGGTGAAGCTTTAGCCAAACGCTATGGTTATGCATGGGTGAAAAACGAACAAGACATCGCTCCTGAACAGGCAAAACTCATTATTAATGTAACACCAATTGGCATGCTTGGCGGCAATGAAGCTCATGATTTGGCTTTTCCAAAAGTAATGATTGAAAATGCCGATATTGTGTTCGATGTGGTTGCTCTACCCGTTGAAACGCCAATGATCAAATACGCCAAATCACTCAATAAAACGATTATTTCTGGTGCAGATGTAGCTGTAATACAAGCATTAGAGCAATTTGTGTTGTATACCGGCGTTACGCCAAGTAAAAAGTTAGTGGAGCAAGCAGGAAATTTTGCAAGACAAGGTTAGATCACAAACTCTTCCACCCGTTTTTTAGGTGGAAGAGTATGAAAAATGAGTAATCTACTTTTAACAACTAAAAATTTATTTCATAGCTTGATGTAATGTTTGATAGACTGACAATAACTTTTGATGCATTGCAAATTGTTGCAAATGGTTATTGGATGATTTAACCGTCGTGGTTAAATCATCCAAGCCGAAAAACGTTTTCTCACCATTAGCATATTGCCACATTTCATCGACACAGTTTTTACCATACATTTTATAAAATGCATCTTGATAATGGATAAACTGTTTTTTATCTCGCTCAAGCATAAAATTAACCAATGTTTGTAAGCAACGATAAGCGTGATTGCGTTCAGGGGTAAAAACCGACTCATTCATTTCAAGAGTCCAGTCAATCCATGCTTGAGCTTGCTCTAAATCTTTTGCCGCCAATGCCAGCATCGCTTTGAGTTCACCGATGCGTAATGTAAACCAAGCATTATCTTTTCCGGTTGCAATACCAAGCAATTCACGAACTCGGGCAAAATCATCTAAGCCCTCATCATCCAACTGTTCAATGATGGCTAGATACTGTTTCGCGACGAGCTTTTCATAAGGCAACGACAAAATTCTATCTCGAAGATGAATCGCCATATTATTATTAGCGAGCAATAAATCCTCTGGTGGATAAATTTCTGACATTCCGACCGCCAAAATTCGACAAGCATAAACACCTAAATGCTCATAATCCATAATTAAAACTTCGGTTTTATGGCGTTTAAAAATCGCCATTAAGTTTTCAAATTCTTGTTCGGTGGTACCGGAAAAATCCCAATCAACAAAGTCATAATCGGATTGCTTATTAAACAGATCCCAAGAAATTAATCCGCTTGAATCAATAAAATGTGTTTCTAAATTACTCAAATCAGCAACATCATTGTTATCAAAACTTGGTGGTGAAAACACATCAAGATCTTTCAAGCTTCGACCTTGTAACAGCTCAGTAACGGTTCTTTCAAGCGCAACACCAAAATTAGGATGCGCACCAAAGGATGCATAACTCGTGCCATTTTTGGGATTAAATAACACGACACAAATCACTGGAAACGCTCCACCGAGTGAAGCATCAAAGCAGTAAAGCGGGAAACCTTCATTTTCAAGCGCTTCAATCGCCGCTAATACCTCAGGATAGCGACCAATAACATCAGTTGGAATTATCGGTAAACTAATGGCTTGAGCAATAATTTTATTTTTAACGAAACGCTCAAAAATTTCTGATAATCCTTGCACGCGCGCTTCATTACGCGTATTGCCAGCAGACATACCATTAGAAGCATATAAGTTAGCTATCAAATTGACTGGCACATACACGGTTTTTTGATCTGACTGTTGAACAAAAGGTAAAGCACATATTCCTCGTTCAGGATGACTTGATTGCAAATCAATTAAATCCATAGCGGTTAATTCACCATTGGGATTGTAAAACTTAAGCAGTTTTTCAGTTAATAATCCTTTTGGTAAAAGTCCATCTTCAGGGATTGAGAACCATTTTTCTGTTGGATAATGTACAAAATCGGCATTTGCAACATTTTCACCGAGATAAAAATCTGAAAAAAAATAATTTGTCGATAAACGCTCAAAATATTCACCTAATGCTGACGCTAATGCCGCTTTTTTACTTGCTCCTTTACCATTTGCAAAGCAAAGTGGACATTGGGTATTTTGAATATGAACAGACCATACATTTGGCACTGGATTAAGCCAAGAAGCTTCTTTCACTTCTAAATCATAGTAAGCGAGTTGTTGATGGAAATAGTTAATGGAATCTTCAAGAGCAGCGTCTTTGCCGGGAATAAAAGTTTTCATGTAGTTTCTCAAAAGTTTTTTATATGATAAAAATATTGCTTTATTGGTAGATTTATTCTTAAATGTATACGCTATTGTTCTAAATTAAAAGTATTAATCATCAATAATTTTTAATTAAGGAAATAAAATGAAAAAAGTAACAAATTCTGAGAATTTTTCGCTAACTGATTTTTTCACTCTCAACAAAATGATCACTCCAGCATTTATCACTATTATTTATTGGATAACGTTAGTATTTATCGCTATAGGTGGATTGAGTATGATTTTTGCTAGTTTTGCTAGTTTTCAATACAGCTTTTTTGGTGGAATGTTCACGCTTATCAGCGGTATTATTACTCTTGTGGTAGGCATTATTTCAGCCCGAATCGGTTTTGAATTAATCTGTGTTTTATTTAATATTAACCGAAACATCGAAAAATTAGCGTTAAACAAAAACGATAGTATTACTGATGGTTCAGACGATCACACTATTATGAATCAAAACTAATTTTCGTTTCCTAGTCACAATAAAAAGTGGGAAAGATTCCCACTTTAAAAATCATTTTCTAAATTAATCGTTGAATCGAATCATAGTCCAACATTAAATAAATTATATTTTACGATACATTTAACTCGCTTAATGGCCATCTTGGTCTAACATTAATCGCTAAATCGCAAAACTGTTGTTGTTTTAAATGAATCATACCAGCATACGCAATCATAGCGCCATTATCTGTACAAAATTCAATACGCGGATAGTAAACTTGACCTTTACGTTGAGCCATCAGCTCAGCTAATTTATTACGTAACGTTTTGTTGGCACTTACTCCACCCGCAATCACCAAACGATTAAAACCTGTTTGCTCAAGTGCTCGGCGCGATTTTATTAATAATGTATCAACTAACGCATCTTCAAACGCACGCGCAATATCGGCTTTGGTTTGATTATCAAGCTCAACACCTTGATGATATTGATGGATAGTGTTGGCCGCAGCCGTTTTTAATCCCGAAAAACTAAAATCCAGTCCAGGACGATCAGTCATAGGTCTTGGAAAGTGAAAACGTGAAGGATCACCTTGCTCAGCTAATTTCGAAAGTTTAGCACCGCCTGGATAGTCTAAACCAAGTAATTTAGCTGTTTTATCAAATGCTTCACCAGCAGCATCATCAATTGATTCGCCCATTAAGCGATATTGACCAACGTCCATTACACTAATAAGCTGTGTATGCCCACCTGACACCAATAAAGCTACAAATGGATACAACGGTGGGTTATCTTCCAACATTGGCGCAAGTAAATGCCCTTCCATATGATGTACTGCAATTGCAGGAACATTCCAAGCATAAGCGAGAGAACGACCTATTGACGCTCCAACCATTAAAGCTCCTACTAAACCTGGGCCTGCAGTGTAAGCTACAGCGTCAATATCCGCTGAAGTCAAGTTAGCTTCTTTTAGTGCTGCTTGAATTAATGGTACGGTTTTACGAATATGATCACGAGAAGCCAATTCAGGTACAACGCCACCATAATCAGCATGCAATTTAATTTGTGAATAAAGTTGGTTAGCGATCAAGCCTTGCTTTTCATCATAAATAGCAATACCTGTTTCATCACATGACGTTTCAATTCCAAGCACTTTCATTAATGTTTACCTGCATAATTGGAAAGGTCATCTTCACTCCAAAGATCTTGTTCAGACATCTCTTTATCTGCGATACGGTGTTCTTCATTAGCCCACTCACCTAGATCGATAAGTTGACAGCGTTTACTGCAAAATGGTCGAAATGTACTTTTGTCTGACCACTCAACCTCCTTTTGACAAGTGGGACATTTGACAAATTGGATAGTTTCTTTATTCATTGCATCTCTTCTAAAATATTTAATAATGTTAACAACAAGCTAATTCAAATTCGATTGCTTCGGTATTGGTGTTTTCACTCGCTTCAAGCGGTATAAATCGAATACTATAACGTGACATATGCCCAGAAACTTGAGGATAAACATTTTTATCCAATGAAACTCGAATTCGAATTAAATTAAACTCGCCATTGGTTTCTTGAAAAAAATTATTGTTATAAACAAATGATTTAAATTCACCCATTTGCCGAATCATTTGCATACAACATGCCAAAGCCTCATCAAGAATTGTCAAATGTTGTAACCAATTTTGTACTTGCCTATCGCGTTTTTCTTGTAACTGTTCTAACCATAAATAAAACGAAGGAAGATCAAAACTACAGCAACCCCCTGGGATCATTAAACGTTGACGAATGGCATTAATAAAACGGTCATCTTTTAAAGTCTGCCCTAAACGCACGATTGAGTTAAATTTAACTAAGTAATCGTCCAATTGAGAAATTAAATTATTTAATAACTCTTGATCGACCCCCTCAATATTGACCCAAGATTGAAGTTTATTTTTTAGCGACTCAATTTCCTTAATTAATTCACTTTTTACATCATTACGTTCAATGATTTCTAATAATTCAGATAGAGCATGAAAAAACAATAGTGCATTATTTTGATCAAAATGACGATGTAAATTTAATTGCTTTAATAAAAATTCAATACGTAGCCATGTTCGCATCTTTTCATTTAGTGGATGTTCAAAAATAATCTTATCCATACTTAACCATTCTTAATATTAAAGTTTTTTAAATATTGTTGATGCAATTTATTTACTTGTGCGGTTAATAAAGTCAAATCACCATTATTGACAATAATATCATCAGCATAAGTTAATCGTTTTTGAGAAGAAATTTGTGATGATATCATTTTCTGTGCTAGCAATTTATCGATATTATCTCTCTGAATAAGTCGCTCTAATTGTAATTGTTCAGGTGTATCAACCATTAAGACTTTATCTGCATAATGATGTAAATTATTCTCAACTAATAGGGGAACAACCCAAATGACATAAGCAGTAGTTTGCTGGGCAATTTGGATTTGTGTTTGTTCTTGAATGATTGGATGTAACAAATTATTCAGCCAGAGTCTTTCATGATCATTATTGAAAATAATTTCTCTTAATTGACTACGATCTAGCTCATTATTGGGTAATAAAATTTCTTGGCTAAAATGTTTAACAATCTGCTTATATGCATCTGTTCCTATTTGAACAACTTGCTTAGCAATTACATCAGCATCAATAATAGGCACACCTAACTGAGCAAAAAGATTCGCAATGGTGCTTTTACCGCTAGCGATTCCACCACTCAAAGCAACAATATAAGGCATGAAATAGATTCCAAATCCAATCAAGTAACATTCTTGAAATAGTATATCATATAACTCATTCCCATTACACACGCCAAATTATCTAAAAAGTAAAGAAAAATAGAAAATTTGTTTAGATAGGATAATTGATGTGTTTTCAATTCAGAATCTTAATTGATCAAAACAAACAATTTTAAAAAAATATTAAAAATGTGTTATTTTTTATTGAGAAATTGATTTAAATAAATAAAAGCATTTAGCACTGAATCTTTTCAATAGTCGATAAAAAACAGTCTCTATTTTGCAGAAATAGTCCGCTATTGCTTTTATTAATTATTAAACCAAAATAAATTTAATAAAATTGTTGGTTTTATATTTTTAGCTGTATATAATCACATACATCTGTATAAAAACACAGGAATTGATAATGAGACCATTAACGGAACGCCAAAGACAGATTTATGATTTAATCAAAGATAATATTCAAACAACCGGTATGCCACCTACTCGAGCTGAAATTGCGCAAAAATTAGGATTTCGCTCTGCAAATGCAGCTGAAGAGCACCTCAAAGCTCTTGCCAAAAAAGGGGCAATTGAAATGATTGCTGGCTCATCTCGAGGAATACGCTTATTACTGGAAAGTCAGGAAGATCAAAACGATTTTCAAGGAATTCCTCTCATTGGAGAAGTTGCGGCTGGCTCGCCGATTTTAGCTCAAGAACATATTGAAAGTCACTACCAAGTCGACCCCTCTCTCTTTAAACCAAATGCCGATTTTTTGCTCAGAGTTCATGGCATGTCAATGAAGGATATAGGAATCATTGATGGTGACCTACTTGCCGTACATAAAACTCAAGACGTTAAAAATGGGCAAGTTGTGGTCGCACGTATTGATGATGAAGTAACGGTTAAAAGACTATCACGCAAAGGCAAACATGTTCAATTAATTGCTGAAAACCAAGACTTTTCACCTATCGAAGTGGATCTTGAACAGCAAAGTTTCGCCATTGAAGGAATTGCAGTTGGTATAATTCGTAATGGATCATGGATGTAACAACAAAGTTAGTATAAAATGGCGAATAATTGTTAATTAGGAGATAACAATATGTGGCTATTTTGGTTATATGAATTTTTAGGATTTTTTGCGGTCATTTCGCTTATTTTTGTTTACTGCCATTTTCGTGATAAAAAGTTTTGGTCTTTTACATGGAAACATTTAAAGTGGGTATTATTATCAATTGTTGGAGTGTGGTTAATCATAGCCATCCTTTGCCGACATGATCTTTACAATGCCACTCATTGTTATTTTCGCGGAGTAAGTATGCATGCCCAAACAAAATATTCGATCTATTTGGGCGAATGTCAGATAGAAACCCCAAATGGCAGTTATGTGCCGATCGATCGCACTCGAGCATTACCTTTCTCAAATGACCATAGTAGAGATGATGAGACTGATGATTTTTATCCAACAAATTAAATAATTCTTTACTAAATTTCAAAAAATCAGGCTATCATAATTATGAGCGCCTGATTTTTTGTTTCAATAAATGTTTCATCCATTGAAAAAAGTGACAGCTTTAAATATTTCTGTTTAGAATGATGGTGTTATTGATGCTGATAGGCTAAACAATGCTTTTCTAATTTTTTAAAACCAAAAATTAATACAAAACTGACACAAAGATAAATAATTGCTGCAATACCAAACGCATGAAAAGGTTGATACGTTTCAACATAAATATCCCGAGCAATTTTCATCACATCTTGAACCGTTACTGTAAAGGCGAGTGCCGTCGAATGTAACATAAAAATTACTTCGTTACTGTAAGCGGGTAAAGCAATATGAAAGGCTCTTGGAAAGATAATATATTGATATAATTGCCAATGATTAAAACCTAAAGCTGTTGCAGCTTCAATTTCACCCTCCGGCACATTGCGTATGGCACCAGCAAAAACTTCAGTTGTATAGGCACAAGTATTAAGTGTGAAAGCCAAAATAGTACAATTTAAACCACTTTGAAAAAAATCGCTCAGCCAAGGGTGATTTTTAACGATGCTTAAGGTATAAATTCCAGTATAAATCACGAGCAATTGTACATACAGTGGCGTGCCTCTAAAAACATAGGTGAATAACCAAATTGGCAGTTTAATAAATTTATTTGGACTATTACGCCCTATCGCTAAAAATACTGACAAAATGCCGCCAATCAAAATAGATAATATTAATATCCAAAGCGTCATAGCCAGACCAGTGATATTATGGCCATCAGTCCATAACAAAGCTTGCCAATAATTTTGAAGAATTTCTATCATTCACTCATGCTCTTTTTTATTATTTTGCTTTTGTTAGTCCTACGGAGTAGTGCTTATCGAGCCAACATAATGCAACCATTGAAATCGTGGTAAAAAGTAGATAAAAAGCTGCGGCAATTAATGCCAAAAATAAAGGTTGATAAGTTGCTTCCCCTACTGTCTTAGTCGCTTTAACTAAATCAAACAACCCTAACAGTGAAACCAATGCTGTCGCCTTCAGTATAATAAGCCAGTTATTAGCCATACCAGGAAGTGCAAAACGCATCATTAAAGGAAACATCACATAACGAAATACCTGCATCTTACTCAATCCAAGTGCTACAGCTGCATCAAGTGTATTTTTTGCTACTGATTGATAAGCTCCACGAAAGGTCTCGGTAAAGTATGCACCATAGATAAAACCAAGCGTTAACGTACCCGCAATAAAAGGATTAACTTCAATGATATCCGCATTAAAAAAATCAGTAATATTATTGACCGCAAATTGCAAACCAAAAAAGATTAACATCATTAACACCAAATCAGGCACGCCTCGAATTACCGAAGTATAAGCCTGACAGATTAATCGTAAAAATTTCAATGGTGACAATTTA
The DNA here is from genome assembly GCF_028751545.1 of Gilliamella sp. B3022. Taxonomy (NCBI): domain Bacteria; kingdom Pseudomonadati; phylum Pseudomonadota; class Gammaproteobacteria; order Orbales; family Orbaceae; genus Gilliamella; species Gilliamella sp. B3022. Next base: position 2,087,184 of record NZ_CP071867.1, on the reverse strand, counting down.
CCAAGTGCGCAAATCGCACCAAGTAAAATAGCAACGACTAGTGAAGCAATTGACAGTCCCAGTGTGAGGAATGCCCCTTGAAAAATGAGTATACTATAGCCTTGCATCACTTATTTCTTATTATAAACATCAAAATCAAAGTATTTATCATTGATTTTTTGATAAGTTCCATCGGCTAAAATTTTAACCAGTGCGTGATTAAACGCTTCCCGAAGTTCATTGTCTTTTTTACGAAACCCTAAACCAACGCCGACATCAAAATATTTTTTATCCGTTAGCGCGTCACCAGCAAAAATAAAGCCCTTTCCTTGTGGTTGTTTTAAAAATGCATAACTTCCAGTCACTTCATCTTGCAACGCCGCATCTAATCGCCCTGCGGCCAAATCTGAAAAAACTTGTAACTGATTTTGATAAGGAACAATGGTCACACCATTTGGACGCCAAACTTCATTAGCAAAATGTTCTTGCGAAGTGCCTTGTTCAATGCCGACTCGTTTGCCTTTTAAGGATTCAATTGTTGGCATTATATTCGTGCCTTTTTTTGTTATCAGGCGTGATTGAGTCGCAAAAATTTCATCTGAAAATGCAATCTGCTTTTTACGTTTTTCTGTCATCATCAATGATGATGAAATCACATCAATCTTTCTTGATAACAGTGAAGGAATTAATGCATCAAAGTCTGTGGTTTGAAAAATACATTTTAGATTGGCTTTTTCACACAATGCTTTGGTTATTTCAATATTAAAACCCGTAATTTCCCCATTCTCATCAATGTAATCAAAGGGAGGATAAGAAGTATCAGAACCTATTTTAACTGATTTTGATAATGCCGCCTGACTGGATAGAGATAAGTTTAAAAAGACAATACAACATACTATTTTTATAAATTTGTTCATCCTCAGTACTCTTATAATTTTATTAAATAAGTAATATAACGGGTTATCCGAATTTTTAATAATAAAAAAATATTATTAACCTACAGCAAAATATAAGGATTTTCTTATAAAACTCTGTTCAATAAAGTGTCATTCTCTAGTTTTAACTCAAAACCTAATCTAATAAAAATATTAAAGCGAATTATCCTAAAAACAACCACAGCAATTTTGTAAAAAATATTTAGGTGTCTATACCGTTTCATTTTCCTTTTGTCTAATAGATAACGTTATTGACTGGTTGACATGATCAATGATGCTGTTAACTGATGGGGCATTTTGATAAGTTTTTAAAAAAGACACATAAGATTTCTAAAAAAAAGCCCCTAAAACTAATCCTACAGTGACAATTTATCACTTTGTCGGTATCATATTGGGCATTTTATTATACTCAATTAGGTTTAGTGTGAATATTCAACAATTATTAACGCAACGCGTTTCGCAAGCAATGATACTGGCTGGAGCCGACAACAACTGTGATGCTTTAATTAAGCAATCGGCTAAAGTGCAATTTGGTGATTATCAAGCTAATGGTATTATGGCAACCGCCAAAAAACTAGGTATGCCACCAAGAGCATTGGCAGAGAAAGTTTTACAGCATTTAGATATTGATGATATTGCCGATAAAGTTGAAATTGCTGGTCCGGGTTTTATTAATATTTTTCTAAAAAACAGTTGGATTGCCGAGCAGAACGAAATCGCATTAAACAGTGATAAACTCAATATTACTTTGCCTGCTAAAGCACAAACGATTGTGGTTGACTATTCAGCACCAAACGTAGCTAAAGAGATGCATGTGGGTCATTTGCGTTCTACAATTATTGGTGATGCCAGTGTGCGAGTATTATCCTTTTTAGGACATAATGTCATTCGAGCTAATCATGTCGGGGACTGGGGTACGCAGTTTGGTATGTTGATCGCTTATCTGGAAAAGATGCAAAATGAACATGCCAATGATATGGAACTGTCGGATTTAGAGTCTTTTTATCGCGCAGCGAAAAAACATTATGATGAAGATGAAGTCTTTGCTGAAAAAGCGCGTAACTATGTGGTTAAATTACAAGGTGGGGATGAGTACTGTCGTGATATGTGGCGTAAGCTTGTTGATATTACCATGACACAAAACATTGCTACGTATAAACGATTAAACGTAACATTGACCGTTGAAGATACCATGGGTGAAAGTATTTATAACAGTATGTTACCGGGTATTGTTAAGGATCTAAAACAGAAAGGATTAGCGGTTGAAAGTGAAGGCGCGATCGTCGTATTTTTAGATGAATATAAAAATAAAGAAGGCGAACCGATGGGCGTTATCATCCAAAAACGTGATGGTGGCTATCTGTATGCAACAACCGATATCGCTTGTGCTAAATACCGTTATGAAACGTTACACGCCGATCGCATTCTTTATTATACTGATTCTCGACAACATCAACATTTAGAACAAGTTTGGACGATTGTACATAAGGCTAAATATGTTCCTGAATCGTTAAAATTAGAGCACCATATGTTTGGTATGATGCTTGGTAAAGATGGTAAACCATTTAAAACACGTTCTGGCGATACCGTAAAATTAAATGACTTGCTTGATGAAGCTTGTGAGCGTGCCAGTTCACTGATTCGTAGCAAAAATCCTGAACTGTCACAAGCCGAACTTGCCCAAATCATTGATGCTGTTGCCATTGGTGCAGTTAAATATGCGGATCTTTCTAAAAACCGTACTACTGATTATGTATTTGATTGGGATAATATGTTGTCATTTGAAGGGAATACTGCGCCTTATTTACAGTATGCTTATACTCGGGTGCTATCAGTTTTTAGAAAATCTGATATTTCTGAAGACAGTTTAACCGGCAACATACGTTTGGACACGGATAAAGAACGTGCTTTAGCTACTCGTTTGATCCAATTTGATGAAACGATCACCACTGTAGCAAACGAAGGCACTCCGCATGTGCTTTGTGCTTATCTTTATGAAATTGCCACGCTATTTTCAAGTTTCTATGAAAACTGCCCTATTTTAACGGCCGAAAACGAAGACTTGAAACAAAGCCGCTTAAAGTTGGCTTCATTAACCGCTAAAACACTTAAAGTGGGTCTTGATATGTTAGGTATTAAAACCGTCGATAAGATGTAATTAAAATAGGCAATTAGCTGTAAACAGTTAAGATTATCTTGCAAAAAAACTTTATAAAAGCCGCCAGTAAAATTATATTGGTGGCTTTTTTATATTTAAACGTATAGTTAACCTCAAAGTTTTTTATAAATTAACAGGTTTTACCACACAAATTTCTAAACCCTCTACATGACGTTTAGCAAATGTAGCAAATTCAACAAAATGAGGCGTGGCATTATGTCTATCTATCGCTGCTTGAGAAGCCCATGTTTCAATGACTACATAAACATTGGGATCAGTAATACTTTGATTAAGTTCATAGTGGATGCAATCCGCTTCTTTTCGGCTTTCTTCGACAAGTTTTTTAAAAATAGGTTGAAAAGCTTCATGATACTCAGCTTTTACCGTTATTGTGGCGACAATATTTAATTGGCTCATATTAACCTCATGATCGTTAAAAAATGAAATCGGTACACAATGTATTTTTAGAGAGATAAAAACAAAAATACCCTATTTATTTGATTATTTTTTTGAGAAAGATATTTTACGACAAATCTATTTTTTTGTACGAGTAAATTTAATATTAAACAAAAAGTTAAATATTTATAATAGGATAACCTATAAAAACCCCACCTGATATTATTTTAATACTGATGATAATATCTAAAAAATAATACTTTAACCATTTCATTTATTTATATATTTTCTAAAATTTTAGGCTTGCTATTCACTTCGATTCGGTTAGAATCCTAACTGTTTTAAAAAACAAACTAGGTTAGCTTGATATGTTAAATTTAAATCAACAATATTTTCATCCACAGTTGTTGATGTTTTTAATCCTCCTTCATGGAGGATTTTTTTATCCACCATTTTCCTTACATCCCCAAAAAAAATTGAATTATAGAGGCACATTATGACCGATAATAAAAAAATGTTATCAACCAATCGAGATCAAAGTTTAAAAGCATATTTGATGAACAAAATTAAGCAAAATGGCGGTTGGGTAAATTCACATATGCATGCTGATCGTGCTTTTACCATAACGGTAGATAGCTTTGATGTGTATCAAAAACAGAGCTTAATTGAAAAGTGGGATACCTTAGATAAAGTCAAAGCATCAATGAGCGAAGAGGATTACTATCGTCATTTTAGTATGGCCGTTGAGCGTATGATTGAACAAGGTGTGACAGCTATGGGGTCATTTGTGGATATTGACCCAATTGCTGAAGAGCGTGCTATTAGAGGAGCAATTCGAGCTCGTGAAACATACAAAGACGACATTATCATTAAATTGGTCAATCAAACTCTTAAAGGTGTCATTGATAAAGAAGCTCGCTATTGGTTTGATAAAGGTGCCGATTTGGTTGATATTATAGGAGGCTTGCCTCGCCGAGATGAACGTGATCATGGTAAAGCAATGGGATTAAAGCATCTTGATGTGCTCATGCAAACAGGCAAATCAATGGGAAAAATGGTGCATGTCCACGTAGATCAATTTAATTCATCGGACGAAATCGAAACCGAACAGCTTACGGATAAAACCTTAGAACATGGCATGCATGGTCGTGTTGTTGCCATTCACAGTATTTCAATCACAGCGCACAGCTTAGAATATCGTCAAAAACTGTATCAAAAAATGAAAGAAGCAAAAATGATGGTTATTGCTTGTCCATTTGCATGGATTGATAGTCCTCGCCGTGAAGAACAAGGTCCAACCCGTAACTCTCTCACACCTGTTGATGAACTTGCCGAAGCAGGAATTCCTGTTGCTATTGGTACCGACAATATTAGCGATTATATGTTGCCATTTTCAACAGGTAATATGTGGGAAGAACTAAAACTGCTTGTTACTGGCTGCCGTTATACCGATCTGGATAATGTTGTAAATGTTGCCACCAGAAATGGACGAATGGTGTTAGGACTGGAATAATAAACCAGCTGATATAAATAAGAATCTCACCTACAATAATTAAACCATGGTGAGATTTTTCTCATGATCATCTTATTTTAAAAAGCCTTTTTCTAAACATTGGATTCCTGCATTAAGCAGGTTATCACTTATACACTAGATGCAATAATAAGATAAAAACAACTTCACTCTACTCAACATCATGATTCGATAAATAATTATGCAATAACGGATGAAGCGGCTTACAAACTGATACAAGAAAATAGAATAAGTGCTTACTATCCCACCATAACTTGTCTACACGATTTATTACTTTTATTCTGCATTCTCCGCAGCTTTAATCCAATTTATACAGTTATGAACAAATCAAAGCAAAGTGCATTTTTCATTATTGAATGAGCCATATTTTAAGATAATGATCGGTAGAATTAAGATTTTAAGATATTTGCGTAATGATGCAATTCACTCAGAAAACAAAGACTAAATTGTCCATTACGAACCTCAAGATGCTTCTTATCAGGTTCAATTGCTTGTTTATTGTTATCACTTTATTTTCCAACTCATTGATAGAAAATTGAAAAATAACATTTTTAACATTAATCGCTATTTTCATTGGGTGTCTACCTCAATACCAATTATGTATTGAGGTGATAGATAACACTATTTTCGAGTAGGTTTTTTAGCCGTAGCACGGCGTGGTGGTTTGGAAAAATTATTCAATTTAACACGCTTTGGTCTAACAATTTTTTTGTCCGATGAGGTAGCAGTTTTAGTAAAACTTTTCACTTCTGCCGGTAAGCCGACAAGCTCACGTAAATAGTTAACAGAATCAATGCCGAGCTCCATCCATGTACCACGCGATAATCCTTTTGGTAAATTAATATTGCCATAACGAATACGTAGTAAACGGCTGACTTGTACCTCGATCGCTTCCCACATTCTGCGTACTTCTCGATTACGACCTTCGGTTATAACAACATTAAACCATTGGTTGAGTCCGTCACCACCCTGAGCTTTAATTGACTTAAATGAGGCGGGACCGTCTTCAAGCTGAACACCTTTACGTAATTGATGAATTTGCTGATCGGTAATATGACCAAATACTCGCACCGCATATTCACGTTCGATTTCATGTCTTGGATGCATTAATCGGTTAGCAAGCTCACCATCTGTGGTAAATAATAACAGGCCAGAAGTATTGATATCCAAACGACCAATATTGATCCAACGAGCATTTTTTAAACGAGGTAATCGTTCAAATACCGTCGCACGACCTTGAGGATCGTTACGCGAACAAATTTCCCCCTCAGGTTTATAATAAGCCAGGACTCGGCAGACTTCTTTTTCTTTACTTCTAAGTTGAACTAAATGCCCATTGATACGAATTTTAGGGTTAGCGCTAACATCAACACGATCGCCTAAATTAGCGATTTTACCATCAACGCTGATCTTCCCTGCTGCTATCATGGCTTCAATCTCACGACGTGAACCATTGCCTAAATTTGCTAATACTTTCTGTAATTTTTCAGTATTGTCTTTAATATTTTTCATAACCAGTTCTCGCTACCTTCACAGGTATCATATTTGTTTAACTTTTAGTGAAAACTTATATCAAAATCGATATGATTCTTTGATATAGTCAGTAAATATTGTAGGTTAAATCGTAAGTTTCTCAATTTTTAACAAACAATAAAAATAAATTCTTCATATTATTACTTGGATCTTTTAGTGACGTCTATTTTTCTGAAGTTTTTTATTTTTGAAATTAAGCTGTTTGCGGTTTAATCACGTAGTATTATTTTCTTCAAATTGTTTAGAATAATAAGTCCACAAAATCCAATCAGACTCAATAAAGTCCCCAAAAGCGCCTAAAACGGTAGGAGCTCAAAGCGCATTAAAGTCAGACATTGTAGCATACTTAAAATGATAAAGAACGTTTACTTGTTCACTCAATAAAAAGCATTACCATTTGATTCTGGCAATGAAGTAAACAACGCGCTTTTTATGCTTTTTGTTCCCCCCAAAAAACAATAGGATAATAAAAATTATGCCGATTAATTGGTTATAGTCATAGAAATATTTAAAAAATGAAATCGGCAATATCACTGTTTACATAATTAAATTAGGAAATAACACGAAATTGTTCATAAACGATATAAAATTGGATAAATACTATACCTATCCGTTAAACCTATTAACATAATCGGTTGATTAGTCAGGATATTGCTCTCTCATTTTAAATAAATGGGCTGATATCACCACTGCCTTGACGAATAATATCGGGATAGTCATGGGTTAAATCGATAACGGTTGTCGGTTGCGCACCAATGTATCCACCATGCACAATGGCATCAAGCTGATGACCAATTTTATCTTCGATCTCTTCAGGATCAGACTGTGCTTCATCCTCATTAGGTAAAATTAATGTGGTTGTCATTAATGGTTGTCCCAATAATTCCAGCAATGCTAAATCAATTTTATTATCAGGAATACGCAAACCAATGGTTTTACGTTTTTCATTCATTAATCGGCGCGGAACTTCTTTGCTGGCTGGTAAAATAAAAACATATTTACCGGGAGTATTATTTTTTAATAGTCGAAAAGTTGTGTTATCAACAAATGCATAAGATGAAAGTTCAGAAAGATCACGACACATTAAGGTGAAGTTATGATATTTATCAAGCTGGCGAATTTGGCAAATCCGATCCACACCATACTTGTTATCCAGCAAGCAGCCTAGTGAATAACCTGAATCTGTCGGAAAGGCAATGACGCCTCCATCATTTAAAATTTTGACAACTTGATCTAATAATCTTGTTTGTGGATTATCTGGATGAATATAAAAAGTTTGGCTCATAGTTTTCTTCTATTATTCGTGTTATCGTTAAATGTTATGTTTAATATCGTCATTCCAATCATGCCAGATAGGTGTCACACTGGCAGGTAAAGGGGTGGTTTTACCTAAATCAAGATAATTAACCAGATCGTGAAAATCGGAACCTTGTGATGCCAATAATCCAAATTCATTAGCTAATTTCGCCAATCGTTGTAAATCATCTTGCGTTTGTCTGCTTTGTGATACTTCCATGGCATTACCGCCATATTCTTTAAATTCAGCAATCAATGTTTTTAATTTTGTTAACGTTAAATCATAACGGCTAGGATGAGCAAGTACTGCTTGCCCACCTGCTGCATGAATGGCATGCACCGCTTGAACAATACTACAACATTTTGCAGGCACATAGGCATAACCACTTTTGCCTAAATATTTTTTAAAGGCGTGTTTAATATCTTTAGCATGACCATGAGCAACTAAAAAACGTGCGAAGTGAGCTCGTGATACAATATCACCTTTCGAAAATTGTTGTGCTTGTTGATACGCATTATTAATACTGACTTTCGCTAATTTTTGGTCAATGCAAATTGCTCTATCAATTCGCTTTTGTTCTTGGGTGGATAGCAAGTCAAGTAACAATGAGTTTTCAATATCGACATTCAATCCAACAATATGAATTTCATTATTCTTCCATATTGTTGATACTTCAACACCATAAATTAATTTAACGGGTAAACTTTCACGTTCTATCGTATTTTTGGCTTCTAATAGACCTTTGATAGTATCGTGATCGGTAATGGCTAACATACTGATATGATTATCAGCCGCTCTTTTGACCAGTTCACTGGGTGTCAATGTACCGTCTGACGCAGTTGTATGCGAATGTAAATCAACGATCACTTTTTTTCTCGAAAATTATTTTTAAACGTGTAATATACCACACAAATTGCATGACCACTAAAAGGTAAATTATGAAAGATCAAATTATGCTTGCCCAACAAGATACCAACGCGATTATTGAAGAACTGTTAGAAGATGGTAGCGATCCTCATGCGCTTTATATTATTGAACATCATATTTCATCCCAAAATTTTGATCAGCTTGAAAAAGTCGCTGTAGAGGCCTATAAATTAGGTTATGAAGCTACCGATCCTGACGAAGACGTAGACGAGGTGGGCAACGTTGTTATCGGTTTTGATATTGTTGCTGAAAGTCCACTTAATGCAGAATCAATTAATGCCCAAATAGCAGAAATAATCACATTAACATATCAATTCGGTGTCAACTATGATGGTTGGGGAACTTATTTTGAAGATGGCAGCGATGATTTTCATGAAGATGATGATCTCGAAACGCTTCATTAATACGATTAATGATATTATTTAACCTATTTATTGTTTCGAAGCTATTTACCTCTTTTGGACTTTTCTTCTTTTCACTTTTATTCTTATCCGCTAAATGACGGATAAGAATAGTGAGTGATAGGAATTTATTTCACAATTTCAATGCGACTTGTCCTTTGTTGATTTGGCGATACACTACGAATAAAGACACTTTCCCCTTTCTTAATGGAAGTGGGACCTCGATAACGCAACCATTGATCGCCTTTATCAATTGAATATTCAATACTTAAACCAGGGAAAACAATATTTGCCATCAATTTACCATTTTCAATTTTTGCTCCAGGGATAGGTAGACGATAATCAACCAAAGCCGCATCTAATTTAGCTAATTCTCGTTGTCCTAATAAATTGGCAAATTGGTTCCAATCATCAAAAAGTTTCTGCTGATCAACATAATGGGTTTCACCTAGTTGGAATTGGCGATCTTTTTGATAATTTGTTTCCCAATCGGCTTTATGCCATGCGCGTTCTGCAACACTGAGTAATCGAGGATAGGTCATATACGCCATTTTCTCATCTGTACGAATATTTTCAGTCCATATTTGAGCTGATAATCCATATGCACCTGGCCAATCCATTGTACCTTTCGCTGCAAAAGCATCCCCGTTACGATCAAAAGAAGTTTCAGCATTTTGTGGCAAGTTATCTGGCGCAAAACTGAAGATTTTGCGTTCGTCATTAAATCGAGCAGCCCAATAATAACCGCTTTCTTTTGGATTAACTTCGTAAGGCATATCTAAATAGACATAATCAGGATTAGACACAATAACTTTATAGCCCTTATTGGCAAATTCATTCACTGAATCATACCCGCCCCAATATAAGTTATCCCAGAAATTGACAATCACTTCATCAGTGGCAAAAGCGTTGGCATCGGTAGCAAATTTTACACCATCTTGCCAAACTTGCATGCGATTAATCCCATTTTTTTTAATGATTTTACTTACTTCGACGGCAAAATAGCTTGGTAAATGTTCAAAATTCTCAACTACGCCAGTTTTGACAAAGGTTTGGCAAGCTTGTGATTTTGCCCATGGGTGATCTTCAACACTTTGATCGATTAACCCTTTACCATCCTCTTTTTGAGCGGCGTTGATATCTTGGTAGCCATTACCGAAATGAATGTTTTTTGCTTCATCACCACCAAAATGCCAGGTTGTAATAGGTTGTTCAGCTTCAACATGCATTTTAGCGATTTCACTAATGACTTTATTAACAAATTTTTTTGAAGACTCCAAACATGGGTTGAGATAACTTTGTCGATTATAAAATTGTACCGTTGTTGTATTGGATGTATCGGTTGGATCAATTAATCGATATTCGTTAGCTTGTTGTTCTTGTCCTTTATCCATTAGGTGTTGATATCTCACTTCCATCGATTTAATAGCGGCTCTAGCATGAGCGGGCATATCGATTTCTGGGATGACTTCAATAAATCGAGCTTTTGCGTATTTTACTATCTCAATATAATCAGCTCGAGTAAAGTATCCACTGCCGCTATTATTGCTATTTGGACCCGATCCAAGTTGTGGCAATAAGCACTTTTTCTCACTCAAATCATGACAGCGTTTACTACCAAAATTGGTGAGTTCAGGTAAACCTGGAATTTCAATTCGCCAACCTTCATCATCACTCAAATGGAAATGAAATTTATTCATTTTATATTTTGACATTGTATCAAGTAGCTGTAATACCGCTTCTTTACTTTTGAAATTTCGACCGGTATCTAACATCATTCCTCGATATTCAAAACGCGGGGCATCTTCAGCTGAAAGTACAGGAATAACATGAGGATTATCGGCATGTAATACAGATAATATCGATTCTACGCCATAAAAAATGCCACTTTGGTCAAAAGCTAAAATGGTGGCCCCTTCAGGAGTGATATCTAACTTATAACTCCCTTTTACGCCTTTTTCAAATGCACTTTTATCAATTGAAGCCTTAATGTTAAAGCCTTTAGGACTAACAGGGATGTTTAATATTTTAAAATGTTCATTTAATACCGCTTCGCTCTCTTTTGCTAAGCCATTAAGAACTAAATTAACGCCATTTTCATTGAGTGTAACCATTTCCTTACCAACAGTAAGTTTGGATGGGGTCGGCAAAATCTGCCCTTTTAACAAGTCGGCATTAATAAGTTGCATCTCTTTGTTATGTTGATAACGATTTTCAGGCGTCATTAAAATATTATGATCATTGGGGGATATTTTCCATTGTTTGCCTAAAGGTTCAACAAATGCCGATAGATTATCGGAATCGGTATCCGTATTAACAATCATTTTGGGTTCAGCATTTGATGAGGTGACATACCATCTAGGCATCACATCACTTTCACTGATTTGCCAATATTCCCCAATGATGGGTATTTTCACAATAGCTTTCTCGGGAATTCCTTTGAATTTTTTAGTAGGTTCAAGCTTATGCAAATCACCTGTTATATGGGTAATTTTAAATTGATCATGATTGACGGCTAATATCATGCGAATATTGTGAAAATAGATTGCCCAATCTTTGTCAGTTATCGCAGGACCCGTATTTTTAAGCGTTAAAGTTACTTTGTTACAAGATGCCCAATCTGCCCCCAATGCAGCACAATCTACACCATGATTGACAGCATTATTATCAACTATATGATAATTTAGTCGCAATTGTGAACTCATGGTATCCACAATTTTTTGTGAAGCGCTAACTGATTGTGCAGCTCCCATACTGAATAATGATGCTATCGATGTAGCAATAATAGCTGATTTAAATTTTATCATGACAATTACCTATTTTTGTTTAGCATTGAAAATGGTGAAAGGGACAGTAACAATAAATTTGATATCGTGTTCGTCTTGGAAGATATTGCCATATCCGCCCCCCCAGCTTGGGATATTGGTATGATTGTTATATTTGGTATAATGAAGTTGTAAAGACGTATCTTTTATCCAACCATTTTGTACGGTATAACCTAAATCAAAATTGTAAGCTGATTCAATTAAACGTTTCTTCTGATTAAATTGTTTGTCTGTGCTCGGTTTCGCATCCCAACCATAAGCATAAGAAACGCCTGTTTTCCAACCAGTTAAAGAATTGGATAGATCGCCTAAATCATAAGTGACTTCAGCAAATATCGCCTTCTCACCATTGGCATTAAAGTCAGAACGTGAATTCCACCACACATCTAATCGACCATTTGAAGAAGCATAATCCGGTGTCATTCGCTGTAGAAAGAACCCTTGTTCACCTTCAGCTTTAACAACCACACCTTCAAGTCGTAGACCAACCGGCCCCATTTGATAACCTAAAGTAGCTGCTTGTAACCACGCCAAGCCATCATAAACATTTTTTCCTTTATGTGACTGATCTTTAGCGCCATAAAATTGATAACTCATCGTAAGTGGATTATTGAATATATCGGTTTTATATGAGGCTTTACCAAAAAATTGGTTCATATAATTTTGTGCTTGACCAAAAGCACTTTCTACCACTAAATGGTTTTTAAAGTCATACTTCAAACCAGCAGAATGGAGGTAATCAATTTTTTTCCCTTTTCCCCATTGTTTAAATTCATAAAGTCGCTTATACCAAGGCGCTTTGTATTTATCAGTCCACATATACGACATGGATAAAACACCGGCTTCATCGAAATCAAGCAAAGTACCAAATTCCACACCTCGATAAGTACCGGGTAATAAACTCCAGTGTGGCGCCAGTAATGTTTGACCTGAAGGTTGAATATACCCTGCTCTAAGCCAAAATTTGTCGTCGAGTTTAAAATTCATTAACGCTTTATAAAAACTCAGCCCACTGACATCTTTCTTCCAATCCTCATCCCATCGGGTATTGGCGCCACTAAAACCGATTTCATTAGGATGTCCATTGCCACCGTTACTGACTTCCCAAGCACCGTAACCACCTAACTCAATTGCAAATCGATCAGCCATATACCCCGATTTAAAATCCAAATTTGTGTTAAAAGAGGAATGTCTAAGATTTTTTTCATATTTATGTTCATCGACATTTTTTCTTTCACGATCACGATTCCAGAAAAATACATTACCTGTAAGTGACGAATCATCAACAAAATTATTTGCATAAGTAGCATAAAGCGGTGTAATGCTGGTTAACACGGTTAAAGAAAGTATGAGTTTTGTCAAATAACTCAGCGAACGAGGAATGTTTAATGCATTATAGTTATTCATAATTTATTTCCTTAAATCAATACTGTGTAATTTAAACAGCCGTTCTTCATTAGACCACCTCGTTATTAAGCACAAAATAAAATCCGTTTTCATTTTAAAAACTTTTATTAACACCTTGAAAAACTCAGTAAAACCAAAAAAGAGGCTAAACAGCTATTTTTTATAATGCATAAACATATTTTAGTTAGCAAATTAAATAATTTAAATTCGTGATCCTAGTCACTAAAAAGATTTCACTTTGAATGATTTCATTTGGGGAAATGTTTACTTTTTTTATTTAAAAAAAATAATAAAATAGAAAAGATAAAAGAGGTTATGTAAATCATTGCTTTTATTATGCTGAGCTAAATTAGCAGTATCATTTTGGTTATGACAAGTCAGTATAGAGGCTAAAAAAAGAGAAATGCCCAGCATTTCTCTTATCATTAATATTGAATTTCAATACAGCGTTAAACTAATTTTCAGTATCAATTTCTTCAAAACTTTTTACTAACTCATCAATCGCTTTCATCTGTTTTAAGAAAGGTTCCAATTTCGCTAATGGTAATGCTGACGGACCGTCACATTTTGCGTGACTTGGATCTGGGTGGGATTCTAAAAATAATCCCGCTATACCGACTGCCATGCCTGAACGAGCAAGTTCAGTGACTTGACCTCGGCGTCCACCGGATGCAGCCCCCATAGGGTCACGACATTGAAGAGCGTGAGTAACATCAAAAATTACTGGGGATCCTTTGCTGGCTTTTTTCATAATATTAAAACCTAACATATCAACGACCAAATTATCATAGCCAAAACAACTACCTCGGTCACAAAGAATCACTTTATTGTTACCCGCTTCTTCAAATTTTTCAACAATATTACCCATTTGACCAGGGCTAACAAATTGCGGTTTTTTAACATTAATTACCGCACCTGTTTTTGCCATTGCAACAACCAAATCAGTTTGTCTGGCTAAAAAGGCTGGTAACTGAATCACATCGACCACATCAGCGACTGGTTGACACTGCTCTTGAGTATGGACATCGGTAATGATTTTGATGCCAAACTGCTGTTTAAGCTCCTGGAAGATTTTTAGGCCTTCTTCTAAACCAGGTCCACGATAAGAATGGATTGATGAGCGATTGGCTTTATCAAAAGATGCTTTGAAAATATAAGGAATATTGAGTTTATCAGTTACAGTGACATAATGTTCACAAATCTTCATAGCCAAATCACGTGATTCAAGTACGTTCATACCACCAAATAATACAAACGGTAGATCATTGGCTACGGTAATATCACCGACATTTACTTTTTTTTGATTCATCATAAAATTATCCTTGTTAAGGTTTAAACCAGCGACCGATCGTGACCCTATCATTGCCACTATAGTCGGTAAAGGTTTCAACTAATTGAAATCCGTGTTGTTTGAAAATGGTCTGTACCGCTTCACCTTGTTTCCAACCATGTTCGATAAGTAGCCAGCCGTATTGAATTAAATGTTTTGTGGCACCTTGAACAATCAATCTAATGTCAGCTAAACCATCATCTTGAGAAACCAAAGCACTTTTGGGTTCGAATCGAACATCCCCTTGCGATAAATGAATATCTGTGGGTTCAATATAAGGTGGATTACTGGTTATCATTGAAAATTTACGGCTTTTTATCGGTTTATACCAATCACCTTTTAAAAAATAGACATTGTTAACCCCAATTTGGTCAGCATTTTTTTGAGCCAAAATTAAAGCGTCATTATTTTTTTCAACGCCTGTAAATAAGCAATCAGGGCGTTCGGTTGCCATAGCAATCGCTATCGCCCCCGTACCGGTACCGAGATCTAAAACTTCACACGGTACTTTAGGTAAATAGTCTAAACTGAGTTCAACTAATTTTTCAGTATCCGGTCGCGGAATTAATGTTGCGTTAGACACATTAAACTTCAAAGACCAAAATTCTTTTTCACCCGTGATATAAGCGATTGGCTCGCCCGTTTGACGACGTTTTAAATTTCTCTCTAAAGCAATGAGCTCATCTTCAGTTAATTCGGTTTCGCTAAATGCCATCAAAAATGTGCGTGTTTTATGTGTGACAAAACTTAATAAAATTTCGGCATCACGCTTAGGGCTTTCACTATCAGTCAGCGTTTGGGAAGCGCCCTTAAGCCATTCTAAATAGGTCATTCATCTTGTTCCGATAAAGCTGCAAGTTGGTCTGCTTGATATTCTTGTACAATTGGATCGATTAACATTTCTAGTTTACCTTCCATGACTTCATCTAAGCGATAAATGGTCAGGTTGATTCGGTGATCGGTCACTCGACCTTGTGGATAGTTATAGGTTCGGATTCTATCTGAGCGATCGCCTGAACCTAAAAGATTACGTCGAGTTGACGCTTCTTCTTGCTGACGTTTACGTATTTCAGCATCCTGAATGCGCGCCGCCAATACTGACATGGCTTTAGCTTTGTTTTTATGCTGTGAACGTTCGTCTTGACACTCAACAACAATGCCGGTTGGAATGTGAGTAATACGGATAGCAGAATCGGTAGTATTAACGTGTTGCCCGCCCGCACCCGATGAACGATACGTATCGATTTTTAAATCCGCTGGATTGATTTCAGGCATTTCTGCCTCAGGGATTTCAGGTAAAACAGCAACAGTACAAGCGGAAGTATGAATACGACCTTGAGACTCTGTTTCCGGAACCCGTTGAACGCGATGACCACCTGATTCAAATTTTAAGTTACCGTATACACCATCGCCACTTATGAGCATGATCACTTCTTTATAACCGCCATGTTCGCCTTCATTAGAACTCATGATTTCAACTCGCCAACGGCGTGATTCAGCATAGCGGGTATACATTCTGGCTAAGTCACCGGCAAAAATTGCCGCCTCATCCCCACCGGTTCCGGCACGTACTTCAACAAAACAGTTATAATCATCATTAGGATCTTTAGGTAATAATAACACCTGCAACTGCCTTTCTTGTTCTTCGACTTGTCCTAATGCTTCATTCAATTCTTCTTGAGCCATTTCACTCATTTCCGGATCGGAAAGCATCATTTTAGCCGTTTCGATATTTTCTTGAGTTTGCTTCCAGCTCGTAAAACACTTCACGACATCATTTAATTGTGCATATTCTTTAGAAAGTGTGCGAAAGCGATTTTGATCGGCGATTACCGAAGGGTCAGATAATAATGCTTGAACTTCTTCATAACGTTCTTGCAATGTTTCTAACTTATTGATAATTGAAGATTTCATAAATATGTAACTTAAACTTAAATTAATTGAATATGGTCATCATTATATACTTAATCACTAGTAAAATATAGCTTCGACTCATCTTCATCTTACTTGAACATTTTCGATCGCCTCAAAAAAATGAAATTGACGATAAATTCATCCTAAAAATGTTACCCCTGTCACATAAATACATCCTGGAAGTTTAAAAAACGACAATCAACATATAACATCATGAATGTAAACGATATCATTTATGATCTTTTCAATATTTATTCCAATAATTATTGCCATTATTACCAAACATAGCGGTATCGCATACACCATACAACACAATGAAATAATACAAAATAGGTGAGAGGAGAGTTTTATGAAAAAAATCGTGATATTCATTTTAATAGGGTTGAGTTCAATGGCTAACGCTGCAATTGAGTGGAATACACCACAAGGAAAACTTAAACTCTATGGTGATGTTGAAATTAATGTTGATGCCGCAAGCAGCAAACAACAACTTAGCTCCTTAAAAGAAAGCGCCGAGAAAAAAAATAAACCTGCTGATAAAGATCGCTGGGATATTAATGGTCGAATTTTGATAGGGTTAGAAGGTTATCACGAAATAAAGGATCACAATTTTGCTGGTTTTGTAATACAGCCACTGGCTGATTTAGGTGGTGATATGAATTTGGACGATGCGGCTTTTTATTTTGGACAAAAACAAGAATGGAGCATTAAAGTCGGACGTTATGAGGCCTATGATATGTTTCCTCTTGGTCAAGATACTTTTATTGAATATTCAGGTAATACAGCTAATGATATCTATGAAGATGGTTTTGGCTACATCTATATGATGAAAGAAGGTCGAGGTCGCAGTAAAAATGGCGGAAGTATTCAATTAAATAAGCCATTTTTCAATAATTTCAATTTAGAAGTTAATGCCTTAGTCAGTAACGGCGAAAAAATGTTTAATAAATCGACCTATCACGGTTATGATATTGAGAAAAAGAAAAACGTCGTTTATGTCCGTCCAGTTTTATCATGGAAAAATGATCATTTCTCAACCGGCATTGCAGCTGAAACCAATGTTGTAAAAAATGCTTATGGTTATTACGATAATAATGGTAAATTTCGCGATCAATCTCAACGAACTGGTTACGGCGTAACCTTTTCTTGGAACAGTGAAGGGGACTGGGGAGCAGAAAACAAAGGACTTAAAATCAATACCAGCTTCGCTTACCTGAACGCCAAAGATGAAAATGATATGACCATCGGTTCAGATATCATCTGGGAGAAAGTCGGGCTGGGCTACTATTATGCTCACAATAATATTAAGAAATTTAATTCAGACAATAAAATTAAAGATGGGCATATCAATAACAAGGGTAAATATAAAATTCACACAGTTAATGCTTCTTATTTAATTGATAATGTATTGGATATGGATAATTTTAATATCTATTTAGGTGCATATTGGTCATTATTAGATCGAAATAAATCTCATGGTGACAATAGCGATGATCGATATGGTGCGCGCGTAAGATTTAAATATTTCTATTAATTCATCGTAAGTGTGACATAGCGAACCTATTTCGTCTTTTAAAACAAACCAGTTTATTGCAATATATTGGTTTGTTTTTACGAAATGTATTTGCAATTATCAAGAGTATTATAACCTACGCCAAGTATAAACACTCTGGGCAGTGCTGAACAAACTGGAGGATTAAATATATGCGCCAAACTATATGGAAACTTGAAAATAGTGTTAAAAACTACGATTGGGGAAGTATTGATAATATTCCTAAAATGTTTGCTATCGACAATCCAACAAAAAAACTCATTGCTGAAATCTGGATGGGCGATCATCCAAAGGGTTGTTCATTAGCGATTGATAAAATGCATAAAAAAATCAGACTTGATAACCTTATCAAAAATCATCCGTTAGCAACGTTAGGTGCCAAAACTTTTCAAAAATATTCCGATCTTCCCTATTTATTTAAAGTGCTATCAGCGAATAAAGCATTATCAATACAAGTACACCCAACCAAGTTTAATGCCGAGCAAGGTTTTGCAAAAGAGAATCAATTAGGCATTGCTTTAAATGATCCGAAACGCAATTATAAAGATCCCAACCACAAACCAGAGCTGATCTATGCTCTCACGCCATTTAAAGCCATGTGCTCTTTTCGCGCTATTACAGAAATTTTGGCATTGTTTAGCCAAGTTAACGTTCCAACATTAAGCAATGAACTTGAGCAATTGCATATTCATGCCAATGAACAACAATTAAAATGCTTTTTCCAAGCATTGCTGACATTATCACCCGAAAGAAAACATCAAGCGATAAACCAATTGTTAAATTGTATAAAACCGTTTACAAACGAGCCCTATTTAACAATAAAAACCCTTGCCAACGATTACCCAAATGATATTGGGATATTCATGCCATTAATCTTAAATGTAATTCAATTGCAACCATCACAAGCCATGTTTTTATCTGCCCAAACACCCCATGCTTATTTGTGTGGTACTGGACTTGAAGTGATGGCAAGCTCGGATAACGTATTGCGGGCAGGTTTAACCAATAAACATTTGGATATCGATGAATTGTTAAAAAACACCAGTTTTAATAGCCTTAGTTTGGATGCGTTAATCATTGCACCTATTATTCGACAAAATAAAATTGATTTTCCGGTTCCGGTTGATGATTTTAAATTTGAAATAATTGACAGTGATAATCAAGCAAGAAATGAAAAGGTCACTAGTGCGCAAATACTATTTTGTCTTGAAGGCAATATTACCTTAACTTCTAAATTTGAAATTATAACACTGACTAAAGGTGAATCCGCCTTCATCGCCTATAACACCAAAAATTATTGTTATCAAGGTGAAGGTAGCTTAGCCAAAGTTTCAAATTAAGGGATAGATTTTCTATTTTCATACTCAAACGTAGTGTTAACCTGAAACTTTTTGACAAAAAGAACGACTCAATTGTGATTAATGAGTGTCACCAATCATATTGAGCAAAAAGTTTCAGATTTTATTGCGTGACCATTTATGCGGTAGCTATCAAAGTATGCGTGTGTTTCACAAAATTTCTCATCAAAAAAATGCATTTTCTGTTTTTAAACTCGAACGCTTGTTGTTGCTCGATATCAATGCGTTCTATCGTTCCACAAATCTTGGTAAATTCATCCCCTAAACACGGTAAAACCGGTGGTTTGGGGGGATGTCGCCAGGAGCGATCGATGATTTGCTTCTGAATTTTATAAAAATTTTTTAGACTCATATCTTGATAATCTTGGTTTTGTTCTTGTTATCTTTTTAATAATAAAAAAGATTATTATCACAAATTTTAATTCTATAGTTAATTTTAGGTTTATTAATATTTGCAGTATATTTACCTTGAAATTTTAATTTCCAACATTTTCTATTGGTGTACTTTCTTAAATCTATTCTGGATATTTTTGGCAGGTTTAAGGCGTTAAAAATTTGTTCAGCAATTTTCACTTTGGTTTTAAAACTATCCTTTATGGCAATAATTAAACCGGCAAGTGCAAAAAGGCCAAAAGTAAATGCAGACATAGATATATTATCTATATAATCCTTACTTAAGGATAATACTTTATCGAGGCTATAATAATATATATGTAGACCTGTCATCACTAATAGTGAAAGTAACCACATAATAATAATACGTGACAAAACATAAAAAAAATAAGCCCAGCGCCCTCTAAAACAATTGGGGCAAACACTTATTATCCTTTCATCCGGTTTGGCTATCGCATACAGTTCGTAATGATCCTTTTGCCACTCCACCACCACTTCAACGTTATCCCCTTCCCGAAACGGGCAATCACCTAACCAACCACAATAAATCTTATTTTCAATTTGCACATTAACAAAATTGGCATCTCGTAAAATAGGTTGATTATCTGCCATTCCGGTCAAACCAACTTGCCCTCGTAAGGCACCAATGATGGCCCCTATCTTGGCGGCTCTCTCGGTTCTTTCCATTATTTCTTTCATGTTTTCATACGATTCCACTTCAAACGCTTGTTGTTGTTGCTCGATATCAATGCGTTCTATCGTTCCACAAATCTTGGTAAATTCATCCCCCAAACACGGTAAAACCGGTGGTTTGGGGGGATGTCGCCAGGAGCGATCGATGATTTGCTTCTGAATTTTATAAAAATTTTTTAGACTCATATCTTGATAATCTTGGTTTTGTTCTTGTTAATAATAAAAAAGATTATTATCACAAACTTTAATTCTATAGTTAATTTTAGGTTTATTATTATTTGCAGTATATTTACCTTGAAATTTTAATTTCCAACATTTTCTATTGGTGTACTTTCTTAAATCTATTCTGGATATTTTTGGCAGATTTAAGGCGTTAAAAATTTGTTCAGCAATTTTCACTTTGGTTTTAAAACTGTCTTTTATGGCAATAATTAATCCGACAAATGCAAAACTACCAAAAGCCATTGCAACGGCACTTATGTCATCTAAATAGCTTTTACTTAGTGATAATACTTCATTGAGCCCAAAAGAATAGACATCAAGACATGTAAAAAACAATAATACAAACAATACTATTATTATGGTACGCGACAAAACATAAAGAAAATAAGCCCAGCGCCCTCTAAAGCAATTGGGGCAAACACTTATTATCCTTTCATCCGGTTTGGCTATCGCATACAGTTCGTAATGATCATTTTGCCACTCCACCACCACTTCAACGTTATCCCCTTCCCGAAATGGGCAATCACCTAACCAACCACAATAAATCTTATTTTCAATTTGCACATTAACAAAATTGGCATCTCGTAAAATAGGTTGATTATCTGCCATTCCGGTCAAACCAACTTGCCCTCGTAAGGCACCAATGATGGCCCCTATCTTGGCGGCTCTATTTAATCTTTCTACACTTTCTTTTATGTTTTCATACGATTCCACTTCAAACGCTTGTTGTTGTTGCTCGATATCAATGCGTTCTATCGTTCCACAAATCTTGGTAAATTCATCCCCCAAACACGGTAGAACCGGTGGTTTGGGGGGATGTCGCCAGGAGCGATCGATGATTTGCTTCTGAATTTTATAAAAATTTTTTAGACTCATTAATCAACAACTCTCGCAACGTGTTTTAATAATAATACAGAAAATTATCACTTGACCATGTATTAAAGACTTTTTTAGGTATTTTCTCGTTTTTCTGGTATTTGCCTTGTTTTTTTAGTTTTCTGATTTTTTTATTGGTGAATTTTCTCAAATTAACCCATGATATTTTTTGTAAATTTAGGGTAATAAATATTTGTTCGGCAATTTTCACTTTGGTTTTAAAACTGTCATTTAATACTATATAAAGCCCCATAACTGCAAAAGTAGCAAAACCTAATGCAACCATAGAAACATAATTCAGATAATTTTTATACCAAGATAATGCGATATTGAGTCCATGATAATGTATATAAATACCTGTCATAACAATCAGTGTAATCATTAAACTAATTATAGTGCCTTTGAAGCAATACATAAAATAAGCCCAGCGCCCTCTAAAACAATTGGGGCAAACACTTATTATCCTTTCATCCGGTTTGGCTATCGCATACAGTTCGTAATGATCCTTTTGCCACTCCACCACCACTTCAACGTTATCCCCTTCCCGAAACGGGCAATCACCTAACCAACCACAATAAATCTTATTTTCAATTTGCACATTAACAAAATTGGCATCTCGTAAAATAGGTTGATTATCTGCCATTCCGGTCAAACCAACTTGCCCTCGTAAGGCACCAATGATGGCCCCTATCTTGGCGGCTCTATTTAATCTTTCTACACTTTCTTTTATGTTTTCATACGATTCCACTTCAAACGCTTGTTGTTGTTGCTCGATATCAATGCGTTCTATCGTTCCACAAATCTTGGTAAATTCATCCCCCAAACACGGTAGAACCGGTGGTTTGGGGGGATGTCGCCAGGAGCGATCGATGATTTGCTTCTGAATTTTATAAAAATTTTTTAGACTCATATCTTGATAATCTTGGTTTTGTTCTTGTTAATAATAAAAAAGATTATTATCATCAGCTTTAATGTTATAACTGAGCCTTGGTTTTTGATTATTTGCAGTATATTTACCTTGAAATTTTAATTTCCAACATTTTCTATTGGTGTACTTTCTTAAATCTATTCTGGATATTTTTGGCAGATTTAAGGCGTTAAAAATTTGTTCAGCAATTTTCACTTTGGTTTTAAAACTGTCTTTTATGGCAATAATCAAACCGGCAAGTGCAAAAAGACCATAAGTTAATGCAGACATAGATATATTATCTATATAATCCTTACTTAAGGATAATACTTCATCAAGACTATAATAATATACATGTAGACCTGTCATCACTAATAGTGAAAGTAACCACATAATAATAGTACGCGGCAAAACATAAAAAAAATAAGCCCAGCGCCCTCTAAAACAATTGGGGCAAACACTTATTATCCTTTCATCCGGTTTGGCTATCGCATACAGTTCGTAATGATCATTTTGCCACTCCACCACCACTTCAACGTTATCCCCTTCCCGAAACGGGCAATCACCTAACCAACCACAATAAATCTTATTTTCAATTTGCACATTAACAAAATTGGCATCTCGTAAAAATGCTTTGGTTTGTGTCCCTCCAGTCAAACCAACTTGCCCTCGTAAGGCACCAATGATGGCCCCTATCTTGGCGGCTCTTTCGGTTCTTTCCATTATTTCTTTCATGTTTTCATACGATTCCACTTCAAACGCTTGTTGTTGTTGCTCGATATCAATGCGTTCTATCGTTCCACAAATCTTGGTAAATTCATCCCCCAAACACGGTAGAACCGGTGGTTTGGGGGGATGTCGCCAGGAGCGATCGATGATTTGCTTCTGAATTTTATAAAAATTTTTTAGACTCATAATGTTTATCGCTTTTTTAATTTATAGAATAAGGGATATTGGCTGTGGCGTAAGTGTTATTGTTGGAATTAATCCCTAATGTGTCTGATAACCAATCACTGTCCCATCCGATGGCTGTTAAAAAGTTGTCTGATTGTTGCTCCACTTCTTCCTGATTGTCTTCAACTTTCATTAGCTCTTTAAATGCCTGAAACTCAGTTTTAAAATCCGGCGTCTCATCTCGTTTGTATTGCGTGCCGAATCGGGTGGATCTTATCCATTTTTGAATGTCATCATCGACTATCAAATTCCAGACAAACTCCAATGCAATTAGAAGTAATTGCACCCACCATGCTGCAAAAAAGGTCAAAATCCTCCAGGCAGCAAATTGAATAAACTTTCTTATCAAAAATTTAGAAGCTAATTTAGGTGACATCTCTAATAATGCAGTACTTGCTTTCAAAAATTGACTAATATAGACCATTACACTAGCTCTATTTAATATTAATTCAATATTATCTTGATTACTTTTCAAAGCCTGCGGAATAGCATACATCAACCCAAAGATAGAAGATGCCGCCCCAGTAAGATGTCCGGTCATTCTTAACCCAATAACCAAATTAGTATTATTAAAAGCAATATTAATAGGTTTAATCAAAACATCGGTGAAAACACTAATAAAACTTAAGGATGCCGCCATAATCTGGTTCAAAAAATCGTCTGACGTGTGATCATCCGTTTGCATAATGAGCGTCATAATCACCGGTATTTGAAATGCCATTAAAACAGCCGACAACCTTGTACCTTTTAAATCGCGACCAAATGTACGACTGTGATAACTGTCCCACAGTTCATCGTATTTTCCTTTGATAATAACGCTAGTCGGTTTATTGTTTTTCTTTATAATGATTTTTTTCAGAATGTTATGAGTATAGGTTTTTAGGTAATTGTTGACTAACTGGCCTTTAAGGCCTTTTTGCTCAACATTAGGGAAGGGACCTGAAAACATTTGATTATCAATGTTTAATTTTTTCATTCTTGTAATCCAATCCCTACGATCATAATATTCATTCATGACGGATTTAACGATGTCTGGCTCAAGCCCAGCTCTTACCATAAAAATTTTCTGACCAATATAATGGTTAATATTATCCGCACCGATTTGCAAACCGTCGACCATCACGCGAACAGGCTGTTTTCGGAATAATTTACCAATTAAAATTGACGCAAGCTTATCGCGTTTGTAGGCAAATTTATCGATAAATTTAGCATTGATATCGGGCTTCTTTTTTTGCAGACTGCTGTTAATATCCCGACTAATTGAGGTAAAGTAGGACAGATTTTTTGGTACGTTGAGTAACGTACGATGCAAACGACCATTGCCGTCTACTTCACGATATTTTTCAGCATCCAGTAAAAATTCTTCTAACTCTTTAATGGCTGCAGTTTGATTAAAGGCTACTGCTCGCCAGATTAGATTGGTTTTAGGAATGTTACGCGCCTTGATCCAGTCACCAATAACCTGATTACCTTTCTTTGTATCTTGCAAACCCTCTATTGCCGTGATAACAAGTCGTTCAAACAAGATACCGTCCTCAATATTGTTCTGACTGTAGTCATTAAGCACGCTCAAAAAACTATTACTTTGTATCCATATAAAGGCATTTTCGCTACGTTGTTCGTGTAACAAGCTTGCTTGTTGAGTGATCGCTTCGTATTTTTTGTGATACGTGTCTCTTAATGGTTGATTGATTCTGGCTTGGTATTTTTTCCATTGTTCTCTTGGTATTGTAGTAATTTTTTCAACTTCTTCTTTGTGCATTGTTTCGTCTATCTGCACTGTCATAATGGCTTTAGCGCGTAATTGGGTGATTTTTTTAAGATAGTCGCTGATTTTTTTATTACTTTGTACCTCTTTCATAGCAACATCCAATCGTTGGTAATATAACGCACCTACTCGTGGTTGCTTCATCCAATCAGCAAACAGATCACACCCTTGATTTAACGCTGCCAGCAGGTCCGGTTCAAGAAGGTATTGTTTTTGATACTGCACTCTTCGCTTTGCTAACCAATCTGCACCTTCGGTTTCGGTAACCTTTTCTAACCAATAATTATTTTGTCTATGCAATTCTTCATAAATCTTTAAGGCTTCACGGCGTTCATCTTCGTTGGCTTTAATAAAGCTATTTTCGAACAATGTTAACAATGCATCTGATTGAATTTCATGCTCACGTTCTTCACTAAATAGCTTTAGGTAACCTATGATTTCATTACACCAACCATTGAGTTCTTTACTGATACCTGCCGCATCATTTAATCCGACAATATAGCTGTTTTTTTCGGTTGAACGCTCCCTTGCTGAGTTAAGAGTGTGATTTAACTGGCGGTTTATCGCCCATGGGTAAAGGGTACAATGTTGATTAAAAAAGGCGGTATTCCATTGATTTATATCATTGGAAACTAGCGTTTTAGACCGCTTGATGGTTGGATCTGGAATGATAGATAATATCGACTTCTCATTATAATCAATGATTTGTTTTACGTTGCTTTCGTTTAATTGTGCTATACCATTGGCTTCAATAACGGAGCCTTGAGCCATTTTTTTAGGCTCTATTAAACTCATTCTTTCACTGCGCAACTGATTATCGGTTTCGTAATTTGTCAAAACATCATTTTCCCATTTATGCTCACTGAATGCTAACCATACTTTTCCACATTGTTGCGGTTGTTCAATGCAAATAAATTCAGCACTAGCGCTATTTTGTAATACTGCTGCACAGCCGCAGTCTTCTTCCGTAGTTGCCATTTGTGCGGAAAATTGTTTCCAAAATGTGCCATTTTTTGCAATTTTATAGACTTCCCAGTAGTGGTTA
The DNA here is from genome assembly GCF_028751545.1 of Gilliamella sp. B3022. Taxonomy (NCBI): domain Bacteria; kingdom Pseudomonadati; phylum Pseudomonadota; class Gammaproteobacteria; order Orbales; family Orbaceae; genus Gilliamella; species Gilliamella sp. B3022. The sequence goes on along the minus strand of NZ_CP071867.1, from coordinate 2,060,783 downwards.
CCTCGAGCGCCTTCTTCATAAAAAAGATATAAAAACCCTTCCCGTATGACTCTTAATGCATAACTGTAGTCATATTTAAGTTTAGCGTCAGTAATTTTAGGTTGATTTGCCCAATTGGGTAAATTAAGTCCCTCAATTTTAGGAATGACACAGTAGTTAACCGGCAATATGGTTAGTCCTTTTGATGATGCGCAATCACATGTCATAACGTTCTCCTAATATTAATTCTTTACTTTGTTGCTTAATTTGTTGCCATTGTTCAGCAGTGATTGCAGCAACTCGTTTTTGGTAGAAACTATCTTTTATTCTGAGTAATTCTGCGATTTTTGGGGTTCGATAAAATTCACTGCCTAGAGTTAAATAATGCAACGCAAATAAAACTTTATCTTGTGGATCGTTTAATTGGTGTTGTATGGCAATATCCAGTGCTTTGCGTATCTGTATTCTTGCTTGATCTTCACTATAACGCGGTTGATGTTGTAATTTGCTTCGATAGTTAAGCAAGATTTGATTTTCTAAACCTATGTGAGCAATTTTATTTTCTTCAGTTTCTGTTATACCTAATCGATATGGCATAAGCTGCCTATTATTTTCAACTGCGGCATATTCGATCAGTAAACCATCTCCATTAAGGATTAACCAATTGGTCGTTTGAGCAAAAATTTTATCTCGAATTTGCGGTAACATAAGATCAGATATTGCATTTAATACGCTAGGATCGTAAAGGCGTAAAAGATACAGACCATTGTTAATCTGACTTCGTTGAATGCATAATTTGGCTATATGTTGACAAACAATATCAATCGATTTATTTGAAAAAAGCCAACCACACATTGCCCGTCCCTGTCCTGATAATAACCATTCAGGTTTGATTTCTTGATAAGACAATAAAACAGTCTGTTTTAAGATTTCATAAAGATGTGTGTTTTTTCGGTCAATGGGTAACAGTGATGGCGTGTTGGTAAAATTAAACGCCGGATGATTAAACGGTATTGATTGTAAATATGAGGAATTTTCTTCAATATAAGCATAAATTTCACTATCTAAAGCCAATTGATTTATGTTACGTAAACTTAGATCCAGCAATAAATAACCATATTGAGCATTGTCAAAATTTTTAATCAGTTGTTTTGTTAATTGATTAGCGTGTTGATTGTCTAATTCACCATCATTGTATTGAATAAATTCAAATTCGGTAACAGTATTCATGATAATTCAACTATTGCTCCTTGATTTTTTGTTCCTTGCGCTATTTTTCGTTGACACCCAATTGGTAATGTACTTTTTATTTTTACTTTTGCCGGTCCCATTTTTTGCAGAGCATTGCTTTTTATATACACATTATCCGCTGTGCCCAGCTCAATGCCTTCACGGCTGATTTTGATAAAAGAGCCACCACACATTAACGTCAGCTCTTCGCTTGCTGTGAGGGTGAGTTCACCGTCCACACTGTCGATTTTGATATCTTGTTGAGCCGCCATATTCAAGTTGGCATTTTGGGCTTGTATGTCAATATCCCCTTGGTTGGCAAAGACCTTCATCCCTGATTTGTGGGCAAATAACCCTATCGCATCGCCCGATGCCAGTGTGATGTTTTTTAATGCCGTGATGTCAGTCTGGTTTTCAGCGGTGACACTTACGCTGTTACCGGTTGATAACTGGATATTTTCCGGACTGGTTAACGCAATGCCTGCCTGTGCATAAGCTAAGATGCCACTTTCAGTGAGCGTCGTTAACGCTGCTTTAAGCTGGTCCTGACTGGCGGTGTCAGCACCGTGTGCGTCGCATTGATTGGCAGCCTGTTGCAGCGCTTTGGCTATCGATAAGGCATTTTCCAGCTGGGTAATGGCGCCTTGCATATCCAGTTGCTGACCTTGCGCTTTGGGCTCGGTTTGTGTCGTCAGGTATAAGCCTTTTTCAGCCGCTATCGCCCCCCATTCATCGGTGCGCAGTTCAAACCCTTCGCCCCGTAACGCTTTTTTTTGGTTGACTAAGTGTCCCAGATTGAGTTGCGTTTTGCCGTATTCGGTCGCCAGCTTGATGTGCTCCTGCCCCCGTTTGTCTTCCATGCGCAGTTTGTTATTGGTGGGGGTGCGAATCACATTGCGGTGTTTGTTTATCGTGGTCACCAGGTCAGGGTGTGCACTGTCGTGCAGGGCATGGGCGATATACGGTCGGTCCGGATTGCCGTTGGTGAAGGCGACCGCCACTTGCGTGCCGTCAATGAGCGGAAAGTGAATGCCATAGGTGCTGCCGGCATACGGTCTGGCCAGTCTTAACCATAGGCTCTCTTCCCCGTTTTTCCACGCTTTTAAGTCAAAGTTAAATTTAACCCGATAACGACCCTGTGTATCAATGTAACCGTAAGTGTCATTATCCGGACTGCTTACCCGTGCCGGCAGGGTGCCGTGCACCGTCGGCGCCGGCAGCGGTGCCGGTCGGTAAGGTTTTAAGGCGTGATACGGTATGGCGGTAAAACGCAGTTCGTAAGCTTCGGTGCGGTTGCCTTGCCCTTGCACACTTAATATTATGACGCCCTCATCAATGTCCATCCATGGACTACCGTTAATCTGTATGCGTTGACCCGGTGTCAGATTGGCATGATTGCTTTTCCCGTGGATGACAGTTTGTTGACTGATGGCGTGTTCATGACGTATTCGCGCATACCAGTTACCACTTTCCACCGCATTGTCGTAAGGATTGTCGCTGTTATGATGGCTCTTGTCATTGTCATTGTCATTGTCATTGTCATTGTTATTGCTATTGTGATAATTGTCGTTATTGTTGTTATTGTTGTTGTTATCTTCCTCTTCCCCGTCTTTCTCTGCCTGACCGTGTGTGGTCAGACCTTTGTAATGCTCATCATAACGGTAATCGGTGCCATAAGTGGTGGTGTCTTTCGGCTGGCTGTTGATTTCACCAACGAAACTGGCGTTGGCATCGCGGTAGTTATAATCCTGCACCTTAACCGAGGATTCGACGACCTGACTGCGCAAGGTGATGTCCCAGACACTTTCCCGTCCACCATCCAGGGTGCCACTGGGCGGTTGGTAACGGATATCCGACGCCTGCCCATACCCCTGCTCGTTATCACTGATGACCATCACATCACAATGATGCTCGCCATGCGTTTCAAACCGGAAATACACCCCCACATCCGCCAGCAGTCGTTGAATGAATGCCAGGTCACTTTCCTGCCATTGCGTGATGAATTCTCGCTCCGGATAGTGATGGTTTAATTCCAGACGATAATCCACCCCCGTATAGCCATGACTGCGCAGGACTTCTTCAACCACACTTATCACGCTTTGTTTCTGAAAAATGGCATAATTGTGACTTAACCCCAGTCTTGCCAATGGTGAGGATAAGACCACCTGATAGCGGACCTCGTCGTGACTGACCGATAACTGTCCAAATGTGGTTATCACGCCATAGAGCGTACGTGATGCACCTTGTGAGAATAAGGCGTTCAATGAATTGAGTGGCGTGTTTTGCTTTAACCCGTTTAAGGGCGCTGTCGCGCTTTGAGGATTGACCGACGACTCGGAGGGTTTTAATTCGTGCAATGCATCAAATGGGGTGCTGGCGTTCAGTAAGTCTGAGGCACCCAATGCCAAAGAGGTCAAATCGGCATGAACAGGATTGAAACGAAACCAGGCTTTTTGATTGAGAAACGATTCCGCATCCAGATGTGGATGTGAGCTGGTAAAGGTGATGGTGTAATGCCAGGGCTGGTTGAGTTGTTCATTGCCGGCAACCTGTAAAACCGAAATCGGCGCGCTTTGACCATCGACAGTTAAGGTATAGCGATTATGGGCGGTGCCTTTCTTCAGACTGCGCTTTAATCCATGTTTTAAACCATGACTTAAACCATTTTCCAATGGATTGATCAGATGGGTTAATCCTTTATCCATGTTATCCTCTTTTAGTATTTCATGCTTACGAAATATAGATTATTGTTATTGTTATTATTGTTGTTGCTATTGTTATGAACAATTATTTAACTTTACTTTGACAACAAAAGGTTGATTTTTTTATTGAGAAACATCATTCAAATCTGAAGCGAATTCGTGTTAAAAAATAACCTAAAAAAGAATATAAAATACCCTGTTTCGTGTATTTTGCAACCTTTTTTTGAAAAATACTTTAATTTTAATTTAAGAAGATAACTTACCCAGATCATTAATAAATCAATAAAATATCTTTGAGATTTGTTGCTTAAGCATTATTAAAGAAAACGAGAAATCGCATTGTACTTTCGCCGATTGTTTTGGAATAGTTTGTACGGAATGTTAATCAAGTTTTAATTGCCAAAATTATGGTTACTGAAGCATACCCTTTTCCTCAAACTTTTTGACAAAATCACGAACGGCAAAATAAAAAATGGGTTTTAACCTATCAATAAGATAAACCAAATAAATGGAATTTTCGTGTGGTTAAAAGATGAAGTTTATGATGCGTTAGAAATCGGATTTTATGAACACATGAAAAAGTAATTTGTAAAAAATATTCAGGAGTGTATGCCGTTTCGTTTTCTTTTTTCACTAAATAGGTGTTATCAAATGAACGCGCCTTTAATATGCAATGCACTGAATCATTGGCTGTTTTGTCTAAAATAAAATTTAATCCAATAAGTTAAGAATAAAAAAGCCGTCAGCGTTAACTGACGGCAATTCCTCAAAAGGAAAGTTTATTTTCTTATAGCTTTTGCATTAGGTAGATCGGTAATGGAACCTTCAAAAATTTCAGAAGCTAAACCGATTGATTCATGCAATGTTGGGTGAGCATGTATGGTTAAGGCAATATCTTCTGCATCACAGCCCATTTCAACGGCTAAAGTGATTTCGCCAAGTAATTCACCACCATTTGCTCCCACTACGGCACCACCAAGTAAGCGATTATCGGCTTTATTAAAAATCAACTTAGTCATACCTTCTGAACAATCAGATGCGATAGCTCGTCCAGATGCTGACCATGGGAAAATCGAAACTTCGTAATCGATGCCTTTTTCTTTTGCCTCTTTTTCAGTTAAACCAACCCAAGCCACTTCAGGTTCAGTATAGGCGATGGAAGGAATCGTTTTAGGATCAAAGAAGTGTTTTTTACCCGCAACCACTTCTGCTGCAACATGCCCTTCATGTACACCTTTGTGAGCCAACATTGGTTGACCAACAATATCACCAATTGCATAAATATGAGGAACATTGGTACGCATTTGCTTATCAACTTCGATGAAACCTCGATCGGTAACATTTACGCCAGCTTTTTCAGCACTAATGAGTTTACCATTAGGAGTGCGACCAATTGCCACTAATACCGCATCATAAGTATGAGTTTCAACGGTTCCGTCTTTCTTTTCCATAGTGACATAAATTGCATCGTGTTTTGCTTCAACTGTTGTCACTTTCGTTTCAAGCCTTAACGTGAATTTATTTTGAATCTGCTTAGTAAAGACTTTAACCACATCTTTATCGGCAGCCGGGATCACTTGATCCAACATTTCAACCACATCCACTTCTGAACCTAAAGCATGATATACCGTACCCATTTCAAGACCGATAATTCCCCCTCCCATTAATAATAATTTTTTAGGGATGGTTGTTAATGCCAATGCATCAGTTGAATCCCAAATACGAGGATCATCATGAGGAATAAAAGGTAATTGAATAGGGCGGGAACCTGCGGCGATAATGGCATTATCAAAAGTAATTTTAGTAATACCCTTGGCTGAGGTGACATCCATAGTATGACTACCAGTAAACTGAGCATCACCTTGAATCACGTTTACTTTACGCATTTTTGCCATGCCAGCAAGACCGTTAGTCAGTTGATTAACGACTTTTTCTTTCCAAGCTCGCACTTTATCTAATTCGAGTTTTGGTGTACCAAAATGAATACCGTGAGCGGTCAATGATTTGGCTTCATCCATAACTTTTGCGACATGCAACAATGCTTTAGAAGGAATACACCCTACATTCAGACATACACCGCCTAAGGTTGAATAACGTTCAACTAAGGTGACTTCCAGCCCAAGATCGGCCGCTCGAAAGGCAGCGGAGTAACCCGCTGGACCTGCACCTAATACGACAAGCTGTGTTTTAACTTCTTGACTCATAATCTATGTTCCTCCCACTACATCACTAAACGACGTAAGTCGGATAAGACGTTAACAATATGACTTAGGAAGCGTGCACCATCTGCACCATCGATCACGCGGTGATCAAAAGATAATGATAATGGCAACATTAAGCGAGGCGTAAACTCTTTGCCGTTCCAAATTGGTTTCATGCTAGAACGAGAAACACCTAAAATGCCTACTTCAGGCGCGTTCACAATTGGCGTAAATGAAGTAGTACCAATTCCTCCTAAGCTAGAAATGGTAAAGCAACCGCCTTGCATATCACTACCGGTTAATTTGCCATCGCGTGCTTTTTTGGAAATTTCTGCAAGTTCACGAGAAAGCTCAACAATACCTTTTTTATCCACATCTTTAAATACTGGCACAACAAGACCATTTGGTGTATCAACCGCTACGCCAATATTAATGTATTTTTTGATAATTAGTGTTTGTGCGTCTTCAGATAGCGAGCTGTTAAAACGTGGGTACGCTGTTAATGCGCTGGCTACCGCTTTCATGATAAAGACCAGTGGTGTGATTTTAAGATCGAGTTTTTTCTTCTCTGCTTCGGCATTTTGTTGTTTACGGAATACTTCAAGATCGGTAATGTCTGACTCATCAAACTCGGTTACATGAGGGATCATTACCCAGTTACGATGTAAATTAGCTCCCGATACTTTTTGAATTTTGGTCAATGGTAAGCTTTCTATTTCACCAAATTTGCTAAAATCAACTTTTGGCCAAGGTAATAAGCCAGGTAAAGCACCACCCGCAACGCCACTTTCCACTTGTTTAACCGCATTTTTAACATACGTTTGAATGTCTTGACGTAAAATACGATTTTTTGGTCCTGTCGGTGTGACTTTAGCTAAATTAACACCAAATTCACGCGCTAAGCGACGTACTGACGGTGTGGCATGCGCATAGGCATCGTTTTCAACAAAATCATTGCCAGAGGTAGAGGGTACTGATGCTGGTGCAGTGGTTGGCGCAGTCGGCGATACCGAAACCGCAGTTGTTGATGCAGATGGACTTGAAGTAGGTATTGTCGCAGGTGCTGTACTAATAGCCGCAGGTGAAGTTGCTGTGGTTGTTTCAAATTCCATAATTTTGGAACCTGTTTTAACTTTATCACCCACTTTAATGATAATATTTTTAACTACCCCTGCAACAGGTGCAGGAATTTCCATTGAGGCTTTATCACCCTCAACGGTGATAATATTGTCATCAATTGCAACAGTATCACCTACTTTGACTGAAATTTCGGTAACTTCGACCTCATCACCCCCAATGTCAGGAACATTGACATCAACAATTTGACTAACAGATGAAGTCGTCGGCGTGGCTTCAACTTTTGGTGCTGCGGTTTGCGGAGCTGGTGCAGCGGCGCCGCCCTCTTCATCAAAGACCATGATGTCCACACCAGTTTTAACTTTATCACCCACTTTTACAATGATCGATTTAACAATCCCAGCTTGTGGAGCGGGAATTTCCATTGAGGCTTTATCACCTTCAACAGTCATGATGTTATCATCAACAGAGACCTTATCACCCACTTTTACTAAAATTTCGGTAACTTCAACTTCATCATTACCGATATCAGGCAATTTAATTTCAATACTCATTCTTGTTACCTCTTATGCAATACGTGGGTTGAGTTTATCGGCATTGATCTCGAACTTTTTGATCGCGTCTTCAACAACACTGGCTTCAATATCACCACGTTTAGCAAGTTCACCCAATGCAGCAATGACAACATAAGAAGCATCAACTTCAAAATGATGACGTAAATTTTCACGGCTATCACTGCGTCCAAAACCATCCGTTCCTAATACACGATAATTTTCAGCTGGTACAAAACCACGAATCTGTTCTGCAAACAGTTTCATATAATCGGTTGAAACAACGGCTGGATTATTATTCATCACTTGTGCCACATAAGGTACTTTTGGCGTTTCACTTGGATGCAACATGTTGTAACGTTCACAATCTTGACCATCACGAGCAAGTTCAGTGAATGACGTTACACTGTAGATATCCGAACCAATGCCATACTCTTTTGCTAATATCTCCGCCGCATCACGAACATGACGTAAAATAGAGCCTGAACCCAATAATTGAACGGTTGATTTCCCTTTTTGACCTTGAACGGTATCCAATTTATAGATACCACGACGGATACCCTCTTCCGCACCTTCAGGCATTGCAGGTTGTGCATAGTTTTCATTTAGTGTCGTAATATAGTAATAAACGTTTTCTTGTTCACCGTACATACGACGTAAACCATCTTGCATAATAACAGCAACTTCATAAGCATAAGCCGGATCGTAAGATATGCAGTTTGGAATTGTTAAAGCTTGAATATGGCTATGACCATCCTGATGTTGTAACCCTTCACCATTTAAGGTTGTACGGCCAGAAGTACCACCAATCATAAAGCCACGCGCTTGCTGATCACCTGCTGCCCACATCAAATCACCAATACGTTGGAAACCAAACATTGAGTAGTAGATGTAAAATGGAATCATTGGGTAATCATTAGTACTGTAAGATGTTGCTGCCGCAATCCATGATGCAGTAGCACCACATTCATTAATCCCTTCTTGTAGGATTTGTCCTTTTTCATCTTCACGATAATAGGCCACTTGTTCTCTATCTTGTGGCGTATATTGTTGACCATGCGGATTATAAATACCGATTTGGCGGAATAGACCTTCCATACCAAACGTACGAGCTTCATCAGCTAAAATTGGTACCAGACGTGGTGCCAATTCTTTATCTTTTAACATGATATTAAGCGCTCGTACAAAAGCAATGGTGGTTGAAATTTCTTTAGTTTGTGCCTCAAGTAATGGAGCAAACTCCGTTAATGAAGGAATTGAGACAGTACCTGAAAAATGAGTTAATCTTGACGGAACATAACCATGTAAAGCGTTACGGCGTTCATGAATATATTTGTATTCAGGTGTATGTTCTTCAAATTTAATATAAGGTAATTTTTCTAATGCATCATCGGTAACTGGAATATTGAAGAAATCACGTACATGACGCACACCATCCATATTCATTTTTTTCACTTGATGAGCAATATTTTTCGCTTCTGCAGCTTCACCCATACCATAACCTTTAATAGTATGCGCTAAAATAACTGTCGGTCGATCTTTAGTTTCTTTTGCACGCATGAAAGCAGCAAACATTTTGGATGGGTCTTGACCACCACGATTAAGTCTGAAAATTTCTTCATCAGACATATCTTTTACTAATTCTGCTGTTTCAGGGTATTTACCAAAGAAATGCTCACGTACATAAGCACCATCTTTTGATTTCAGGGTTTGGTAATCACCATCCAGCGTTTCGTTCATTAATCTTACTAACTTACCAGATTTATCTTTTTGGAGAAGTTTATCCCAACGATCGCCCCAAATAACTTTGATAACATTCCAACCTGCACCAGCAAAAACACCTTCTAATTCATTGATGATTTTACCATTACCTGTCACTGGGCCATCTAAACGTTGTAAGTTACAGTTGATAACAAAAACTAAGTTATCGAGTTTTTCACGAGTGGCAACGGTAATCGCACCTTTAGATTCAGGTTCATCCATTTCACCATCACCTAAGAAAGCATAAACAGTTTGTTCTGTTGTATCTTTTAAACCGCGGTGATTTAAATATTTTAAGAATCGTGCTTGATAAATAGCACTAACTGGTCCTAATCCCATTGAAACTGTCGGGAATTGCCAAAATTCAGGGAGTAATTTAGGATGCGGATAAGATGGAAGACCTTTGCCATGTACTTCTTGGCGGAAATTATCAAGTTGTTCTTCAGTCAAACGACCTTCGATAAATGCTCTTGAATAGATACCTGGGGAAATATGACCTTGGAAATAAACTAAATCACCACCGTCCTTATCATTTCGAGCTCTAAAAAAGTGGTTAAAACAGACTTCATAAAAAGTTGCTGCGGATTGGAATGATGCCATATGACCACCAAGCTCTAAATCCTTTTTAGATGCTCTTAACACCATCATAATTGCATTCCAACGTACGATGGAACGGATACGTCTTTCTATTTCCCAATCGCCCGGATACGCTGGCTGTTCTTCTACTGGAATGGTATTAATATAATTACTTGTTGAAGAACCAAAAAGTAAAGGAACCCCTCCTTCTTTTGCCTTATTGACGATTTGTTCAATAATGTACTGAGCGCGTTCGATTCCTTCTTCACGGATGATTGAATCAAGACTCTTGAGCCAATCTTGCGTTTCAACAGGATCGATATCATTCATTTGCATGTCCGACATATAAAAACCTCTTTTTTTGTTATAAAAATGCAGGATTTGCCATCCTTAGCTACAGTCAAAACTATAACTAACTTTACAAGCTTCAACTCTGCATTACGGAGCTTCATGAACATAAGTCTGCCATTTTCCAAAAAAAAGTAAAGCAGACAATTGGTTAGAAAGGAATGTTAATTCCTATCAAATTAATCAACTATTTCAATTAATATGTAAAAAAAAAGTTAATTATATGATATAAATCAAATTTAAGAAACATAGAATTGCAAGAAATACTATGCTTGGTTATACCGTGTTTGCCTATGTGTTGTCAAGCTATAGTAAAATCTGATATATAGAAGTTAATTTACTAAAATTAAAATTTGCTTAGAGCGAAAAATATTATGATGATAAACAATATTATAATTAGAGAGTTAGATACTCAACCCTACATGCAAACCTACCAAGCCATGCATGACTTTACGCTCAATCGCAATGAACAAACGCCTGATGAAATATGGCTAGTTGAACACTATCCCATTTTTACTCAAGGCAAAGTAGGCAAACCAGAACATTTATTGCATCAATCTGACATTCCGGTTGTAGCAACCGATCGTGGTGGACAAATTACCTATCATGCACCAGGTCAGCAAATTATGTATATCTTATTTGATTTAAAACGTCGTAAAATAGGTATTCGTGATATTGTTCACTGTTTAGAAAAATCCGTCATTCAAACTTTGGCACATTATGCTATTATGTCTTATGCCAAAGCGGAGGCTCCGGGTGTGTATATTAATCATAAAAAGATCTGCTCTTTAGGATTACATATCAAACGAGGATGCACTTTGCATGGGCTTGCATTAAATATCGATATGGATTTGGCACCATTTAAAAACATCAATCCTTGTGGTTACGCTGGATTGCAGATGACGCAATTAAAAGAATTTGTCCCACAAATTAATCGTTCTGAATTAAAACACCTGTTAACCAATAATTTTATCAATCTGTTAACAAACTAATCTAATAAGATATCTATTATGCAAAATAATGAAACTATAGTCAGAAGTTCAAAATATCGAGATGCGGATAAAACACGACTTATTCCGACCGTTACCTTAGAAGATGCGGCACCATTAAAAAAACCTGAATGGATGAAAATTAAAATACCTGTTCATTCCACTAATATCGCTCATATTAAAAGTACCATGCGCAAACATGGCTTACATTCTGTGTGTGAAGAAGCGTCTTGCCCTAATCTCGCGGAATGTTTCAATCATGGTACAGCCACTTTTATGATTTTAGGGGATATCTGTACGCGTCGATGTCCATTTTGTGATGTTGCCCATGGGCGCCCATTACCACCCGATCGAGAAGAACCGAGTAAACTCGCTCAAACCATTAAAGAGATGAAATTGCGTTATGTAGTGATCACCTCAGTAGATCGTGACGATTTAAAAGATGGCGGAGCAAGCCATTTTGCCGATTGTACACGGGAAATTCGTGCATTTAGCCCCACTATTAAAGTTGAAACGCTTACACCCGATTTTCGCGGTTGTATCGACGAGGCAATTGAAGTATTAAGCGATAATCCACCTGATGTTTTTAATCACAATTTAGAGAACATTCCACGGTTATATAAAGAAATTCGACCTGGTGCCAATTATTTAGGCTCCCTTAAATTACTATCGGCATTCAAAGAAAAGCATCCCGATATTCCGACCAAGTCAGGTTTAATGGTTGGTCTTGGAGAAACGAATGAAGAGTTAATTCAGGTTCTTAAAGATTTACGAAGTCATGGGGTAACCATGTTAACGCTTGGTCAATATTTACAACCAAGTAAGTACCACTTACCAGTTAAGCGTTATGTGTCACCGGAAGAATTTGACGAACTCAAACAGATTGCTTTAAGTATGGGATTTACTCATGCTGCCTGTGGACCATTTGTTCGTTCCTCTTATCATGCCGATTTACAAGCGATGGGAAAAGAAGTGAAATAGGCAAAATTTGGCAATTGATTTTAAAAAAATCATGCTTATATTAGGCTGTCATTTTTCGATGATGATGACCGTTATATCATCTAATTTTATATATCGGTCATCCTAGCAGATTAATACAAAATGTTCTTATTTGAGTTTTTTGAGCAAAATGTGTACTAATTCATTTTTATGATGATAAAATATAATAAATAAATCAAGTAACGTTAGTTATCGACCACCATAAATCGGCGGTTTTCGGTGACAATTTGTAAAAATATTGGCAAACTAATTTTTTCATCTTTTAATAATTTATCCGTCAGATCATAAACTTTGGAACGACCGTATTCATCAATCACTATGGTTTTATCATCATAAAGTGCCGCAATCTTACTTTCACTTCCCGCAACGATCCACGGTTTAGAGGTTTGATTAAATAAATTTTTACCTTGGCTGTATTGCTGTGGTGGCGTTGTGACATTGAATGCATCTTGCATCAATGTCCGCAATATATCGGTTTGTGAAGTAACATGGTGATATTCGATATTTTCTTTATCCGGCCAGGAAATAATTAATGGTACTTTTAGATATTCTCGATTAAAGTTATTACCATCATTACGTGAAACTGTTTTTTTAACTTTATCAATTTTTAGGTCGTTAGTGCCCGTAATGACAATAATGGTGTCAGCAAATAGATTAGACAATTTTAAATGATCAATTATTGATTTCAAACACTGATCGAGTTTGGTCGCATTGGATTCTAATTCCGATAAGGACATTTTTTTATTTTTGTTACCAACCGAGTATTGAATAATCGAAAACAGTGGCGCATGATTGTCTAACTTACTTTGTTTATCGTACCATGTGATCCAATTATCCGTTGTCTGTTTGTTATTCTTATTTTTTGGATCGGGTAAGGTAAAGTTAGATAATAAAGCATAATGATAAAGCGGCTCAGCAAATCCACTTGTTGAAAATAATCCTAAATTATAGTGCTGTTTATTCACTACATCAAAAAGCGTAGATGTTTTATGACTGGTTAATATGCTGTTGTAATAATTGGGATCCAAACCATAAAATAGTGAAAAATCGTTTAAATAGGCTTGATTACTTGTACCATAATTATTATTGAAGTAAATATTATTTTTAGCAAAGTCACTTAACCACGGCATATTTTCTGTCAGTAAACTATAATTCCAACCATCAATAACTATCATAAGTACATTTTTTTTCGATAATTGTGTATCGTCAAATGTAATACGATCTAAAGGATATTCAATGGTAAGCGCAAACGGATTCCCTTCTTGAGTAATACGATTACGGTAGTCACTTTCATCAATAAAGCCATAACGCTCAAGAAAATGCCGAGCAGTCAGCGGATAAGAAAGAGGCAAACTAGACCGTTGCATGGTTATTGGTCGGTAAAAGTTGGCATCTGCCCAAATATGAATTAGGTGGGAAGAGACAAAACTCAGCATAAACACAATGACAATAGGTTTCGCAAAGCGTTTTCGTTTACTTAAACTGCGTAATTTTTTCCAGCTCCATACTGCAAACAATATTTCTAAAAGCAAAATAAATGGAACAATAATTAGGTTAGTACTTAAAAATGAACCATTTTTCGTTGTTAACAGTTGCCAAATTGATAAATTAAGATGCATTCTAAATTGCGAAAATACTTCAATATCAATTAGAAGTAATGCAATACCTGAGGTAGCAATGATTATGGCTATCATTCGTTGCCAACAAGCCGAACGAATAAAAAAGCTTAAGGGAAAGAGTAAGATTAGATAAGCAATAAACGTTAAAAAACTGAAGTGACCAATTGCACTAATAATGGCATAAAATCGCCCCATAAAAGTACGCGGCCAATCAGCAATAAATAAATATTGACTACCTAAAGCAATTACGACAAAGATATTAAACAAGGTAAACCAATGCCCCCAACTGACAATTTGAGTGGTCTGTTCATCTTTGAAGTGGTTACTTTTAAGTTTGAGCATATTTAATCGTTGGTAATGATGAGATGGTAAGTACCTATTAATTTGTGATATAGTTTACCTGATTTTAAAAAATCTTTCTGTAATTTTTTTATTCGTTAGCATAAAGATTTAGGTAATTTGTTGGCGTTATAATCGATACTTGTTATAATTCTCGGATCGATTTAGCTAACAATAAAGATTATAATTTTGGCAATTACACAACTCAAATCACAACAGATCCAACCCGATTTAGCAAAAATTTATGCACTGAGTACACAAGGAGATACAACCCGATCCGTATCTGATAGAACAGGTCATTTACTTAAATGGCAACCTCGCATTGCTTCGGCTTTATCATTATTATGCCCGCATAAAAGAGCAAATTACAGTCCACGATTTATGCTATTAAAAGCACCAGAAAGTGAGCTTTTATTTTCTTTATTAGCGAAAGCAGTTAAATCTGATTTATCAACATCAGAATTAGGTTATAGCTATTTTTTCAATGAAAATAAAATTACGCTGAGCAAAGCGAAAAGCAGACAAGATAATTTTGCCGTTCAAGACAGTTGTTTAGCTGTTTCGGCTGTTGATTTTGAAAAGCTATTTGGTTGTGTCAGACAACCTGAAAATGGTCAAATCAAACTACAAGCTGGTTTAGTTCATCAAGTGAATGGTGGCATTTTAATTTTGGGGCTGCGTTCATTACTTAACCAACCAGAGCTTTGGACAAAATTAAAACAAATGGTCATTAAGCAGGAGTTTGAATGGTTTTCGTCTGATGAATCACATCCTCTACCGTTGTCTATACCTTCAATGCCCCTTGATTTACGGGTTATTTTGGTTGGTGATAGATTAAGCTTAGCTGAGTTACAAGATTTTGAACCAGAATTTTATGCAACCTCAATATATACTGAATATGAGAATGAATTACCAATAAAATCATCACAAGACATTAATCAATGGATCGATTTTTTGAGATTTATTGCTGACAGCCATCAGCTGCTTAATATCGATAATTCAGCGCTTGGCAAACTTTACAAAGAAGCAACACGCTATACAGGTGATCAATATTATTTACCTCTTTCAGTGGATTGGGTTCATTCTGTTTTGGTAAATGCAACCCATTATGCACAAGATGATACTATAAACGAATTCGCTATTACTCAAGCAATCGAACAAAAATTCTGGCATGAAGCTTATTTGCAAGAAAGATTACATGATGAAATCTTTACTAATCAAATCATGATTAACACAAAAGATCATGTTGTGGGTCAAATTAACGGTTTATCTGTGATTGAATATCCTGGGTATCCAAAAGCAATTGGAGAGCCAGCACGTTTAAGTTGTCTTATTCATTTGGGTGATGGAGAGTTAATTGATATTGAACGTAAAACGGATTTAGCGGGTAATATCCATTGCAAAGGAATGATGATTATGCAAGCTTTTATCATGTCTGAATTTGCTATTAATCACCAAATTCCTTTTTCTACTTCATTGGTTTTTGAACAATCTTACAATGAAATAGATGGCGATAGTGCATCACTTGCTGGACTTTGTGCAATCATTAGCGCCTTATCGGGTCAGGCCATAGATCAGCAACTGGCAGTAACTGGATCAGTGGATCAGTTTGGTCATGTACAATCCATTGGTGGTGTGAATGAAAAAATTGAAGGTTTTTTTGCTGTTTGTAGACATCAAGGCTTAACTGGACGACAAGGTGTGATTATCCCTGCAACGAATCAACGTCATTTAAGTTTAAATGATGAGGTTATTGAAGCAATTGAACAAAAGCAGTTCTCAATTTGGACAGTTGAGCATATCGCTGATGCACTTTATCTGCTTACAGGAATACCTTATAAAGATAACAGTAGCATCAACTTATATAAACTGATACATGCGCGTATGCAATCAGTATTAATACAAGAAAAAAAACACGATAGTTGGCTGAAAAAATTGCAAAAATATTGCAAAAAACAGTAATACGCAATAAACTTTATCTCAGCATTTCATTGATTAATTGGTTTAAATGAAGTGTATTACTCGCTTTTGGGGTTTTTAAGCATGGCGCTAAATAATTTTATTATATTTGCCACGCATGTAATTACATTTGATAAAAGGTTTTTTTTATGACATTTGAACGTAAATCTTCGTATGATAAAGCAGATCTGATTAAGTCAGGCAACAGTCAACTATTTGGTCATGATGGTCCACCATTACCATCTGATTTAATGTTAATGATGGATCGTGTAATTGAAATGAATGAAGATGGTGGTAATTTTGGTAAAGGTTATGTCGAAGCAGAACTTGATATTAACCCTGATTTATGGTTTTTTAAATGTCATTTCAAAAATGATCCGGTAATGCCTGGTTGTCTTGGTCTTGATGCTATGTGGCAATTAGTCGGGTTTTATTTAGGTTGGATTGGCGGTAAAGGTAAAGGTCGTGCTTTAGGAGTAGGCGAAGTTAAATTTAAAGGACAAATACTTCCAATTAATAAAAAAGTGACTTATAAAATTCATTTTAAACGCGTGATTAATCGTAAATTAATTATGGGGATTGGCGATGGTGAAGTTTTTGTTGATGGTAAGTTAATTTACGAAGCATCAGATTTAAAAGTGGGGCTTTTTAAAGATACAAGTGAATTTTAAGTTAATTTGAATATCTATTCTTATATTTACTTATAATGTAAGAATAGAATACCAAATCTATTTAGTTAGCTTTATAAGTTATTGTCATCATGGTTATGCTTTATTGATGCAATATAATAAAATTTTTTATTATATTGTTGATGTCTTATAACAGATTGAAAGACATTTTCACCATAACGCAAAACGCATTGTCACTTTCAATAAGTCATAACGCTAACTCATCACTCTGCTTATCTGATTTTAATATCTAACCCTGTTAATCCTGTACAATTTATGATTTTCTTAAAACGTTTTATTATTTTTATTCTTTTATCTTTATTTTTAAATAGTTTTGTTTACGCTGATGTTAATGGTAAAGTAATCAAAGTTATTGATGGCGATACAGTTGATATATTAACTATTAAGAAACAAAAAATTCGAGTCCGTTTACTTGATATTGATGCACCCGAAAGCAATCAGGCATATGGCAATAAGTCGAAACAATATTTAGCCTCACTTATCGCCGGTAAAAGAGTGTTTGTTAAGTCAAGCAAAAAAGATATGTATAAAAGAACATTAGGCACTATTTTCTTAAATAAAGTAAATATTAATACTAAAATGGTTGAAAGTGGCTATGCTTGGGCTTATCGGTATAAAGGTATGGCCAACAATAAACTCATGGTGAACATCGAAGAAAAGGCTAGACAAAGCAAAAAAGGACTATGGAAAGATGAAAAACCAATAGCCCCTTGGGATTTTCGGCGTAATAACAACCGTTAAATTCTTCTAGCAAAATTCTATTTTTCGATCTGTTTAAGTATCGCTAAACCTTGAGCACAAGCTTCAATTTGTTTATCTTCTGGCATAGCAATAATTTCTTGTTTTGCTTTCTCGAGGTTTTGTTTTATTATTTCAATGATTTCTTTATTGAAGGAATTTTCAGGCACATTTTTATAAATGCTTTCTACTTTATCGAAATATACTTTACATGATTCTGTTGTATCCGCTGTTGCAGCAGAACAGCAACTCAACATGACCATAGTTAATGTTAATATTAACTTTTTCATTGTTTTCCCTTTATGATTTAATAATTATTAAAATTTTTACTAAAATGATAATTTGTGATTTTTTGCGGAAAAAAAGAGAAGATTTAGACTATAACGCAGATGACTAGTATCTATCTTACCAGTAATGGTTTACTGATAAGATAAGAGATGAAGATTAGATCACAGAAACGTCTGCTGCAGCAGGACCACGTGGGCTATCTTGAATAGAAAATTCTACTTGTTGACCTTCACCTAATGTTTTGAATCCATCACCAGTAATTGCAGAGAAATGTACAAACACATCTTTACTACCATCAGCAGGAGAAATAAAACCAAAACCTTTACTTTCGTTGAACCATTTTACTTGACCAGTAATCTTAGACATAATAATCTTCCTATAAATAAATTAATCTTAACCTATTAAGGCTATACTCATAAAACATAAAACTTAGACTACTTATTAACACTGATAAGAAGAGACTGAAGAAAACCAATACCTGACTTAAAGTAAACTACAACTACATATATCTAAATGTTACAAAATAAATCCGCATGTCATATGCTGGAGCCTATTTACTCATAAATAGATAACTAATGCAAGCGATCTTTTAAAATAATTATTCACAATAGCAAAACAAAATAATTTATAAGGTTAGATTTACATTGTAATAGTATAATTTATTTAAGTATATTAGTTTTCAGCCATTGATTGAGATTTTTTTATTGTTGCTTCAACTGCGTCAATAACCGCCGCTCTAAACCCTTTTTGTTCTAATGCATGGACACCTTCAATAGTCGTACCGGCCGGAGAACAGACCATATCTTTAAGCTCACCAGGGTGCTTACCTGTTTCAAGCAATAATTTTGCAGATCCCATAACAGCTTGAGCAGCAAATTTATAGGCTTGTTTTCTGGATAATCCTCCTTTAACTGCGCCATCCGCTAAAGCTTCAATGAACATAAAAACAAACGCTGGAGAAGAACCGCTTGCTCCAATAACTGCATCAATTAAATATTCTGACACAACTTCAGTTTCACCGATACAATTCAATAATTCTTGTACTGTTGTTAACTCTTCATTTGTAACTTCAGTATTAGGAGTAATAGAGCACATAGCAGCATTTACTAGAGCTGGTGTATTTGGCATCACACGAATAATTTTTTGCTCATAACCAATGCTTTTCGCAATCGTTTTAATTGTCACACCAGCCGCTATTGAGACAACAATGGTATTCTTTTTTAATTCTTTTTGAATATCATTGAGAACATCAATAATTACATTAGGTTTTACGGCTACAAAAACAATATCGGATTCTCGAGCTACCTCTCTTGCTGAAGCTAAATTATTTATTCCGTGAGATTTATTTAATTCTTCTCCTTTTTCCGGATGAGTATCATAGATATAAATCTGCGTTCCCGATACAATATTGCTTCCTAAAATACCTTGTAATATAGCATTTCCCATATTACCTAAGCCAATTAAACCAATACGTTGTTCCATTTTTTTATACTCCTATCAATGTCAATAAAATTGATTATAGATTATTTTTTAGCTAAAACTCAAAATTTATCTTTTGCAATCATTCTGGATTGAAGTAGTAATATTACATCATTCAACTTTTAAACTTTATTAAAAACTGTCTGGCATCACTTGCATACCATATTGTTGGCCTGTTTGCATAAGGGATAAAATTTGTTTGCTCTTACCTTCATTAATTAAATTACTGATTGCAGGAGTATTAATCAATATTTCAAAAAGGGCTTTACGTTCATTATTATGACATATTAACTTTTGGCTTATGATGGCTTTTAGGCAGTTAGCAAGTTGACTGCGAACAAAATCGCGACAATGATCTTCAAAAACATCAACAATTCGATTAATACTTTGTATCGCTGAGTTAGTATGCAAAGTAGCAAAAACCAAATGACCTGTTTCTGCGGCAGTCAATGCGGCTTGAATTGATGATTTATTGCGTAATTCGCCTAACAAAATGATATCCGGATCTTGTCTTAATAAACTATCAATGGTTTGACCAAAGTCAGCTATTTCACGTTGCTGAATTAATGATTTATCATTTTGATAGATATATTCTATAGGATCTTCAAGCGTAATAATGTGTTTCGCTATTGTTATATTAATGTATTGAATTAAAGCAGCTAAAGTAGTGGATTTACCACTGCCCGTTGATCCTGTTACAAGAATGATACCTGAATCATTTTTTACAAGCTCACTAAAAATAGCAGGAGCACCAATATCAGATAACGTAGGAATACGATGATTGATCACGCGAAACACGGCTGAAATACCACGGTGCTGATAAAAAATATTCACTCTAAATCGCCCTACTTTAGGCAAGTGATAAGCAAAATCTATTTGCTGATATTGCTTCAGAATTTTTTTTTGGGTTTCATTCATTAAATGAAATAATGCCATTTCAAGAGTATTTGGTATAAGCTTATCAACAACTAAAAACTGTAATTGTCCGTTAATACGAACGTAAGGCGCTTCACCACTTGAAAGGTGCAAATCCGACGCATTTTGCGTTACACTAAGTGCCAACATTGAGTTTAACATTAAATTTTACCTATTAATTATCCTTTGAGAATTAACATGAATACAGTACAAGACAATTTACTTAACATTAAAAATGATATTGAAAGAATTGCTAAAAAGTGCGAAAGAGATCCCAATACAATACAACTTATTGCCGTGAGTAAAACCAAACCTGTTGAGGAAATTATGGAGGCTATTGATGCAGGTCAATTAGTTTTTGGCGAAAATTATGTCCAAGAGGGTATTGAAAAGATTCAGTATTTCAATAAAAACCTGCCAAACAATGAGTTGATATGGCATTTTATAGGTCCATTACAATCGAATAAAAGTAAATTGGTTGCTGAACACTTCGATTGGATGCATACCATCGATCGATTTAAAATAGCACAAAGATTAAATGATCAACGACCCACAAATTTGGCTAAATTGAATGTGTTGATTCAAGTTAATATTAGTCAAGAAGCCAGTAAATCTGGGGTAAAACCTGAAGAGGTTGCTGATTTAGTTAATCAGATTGTCACCTTGCCTAATCTAAATTTACGTGGACTAATGGCAATCCCTGAAATTGAAAATGACTTTAATAAACAAGTTAATGTGTTTTCTAAGATGCAAAAACTTTTACAATCATTACAGAAAGATTATCCATTTTTAGACACATTATCTATGGGCATGAGTGGTGATATGCAGGCAGCCATTATTGCGGGCAGCACCATGGTTCGTATTGGTACGGCTATCTTTGGTGCACGGCAGTATTTATGATATATTGACCGAATATCTTTATTTTGAGGAATTTTAAATGACATCGATTTTCTTTTTGGGGAAAACCGTTTTAACCATTGGTTTATATGTTTTGATTTTAAGATTATGGATGCAACGTGTACGCGTAAATTTCTATAATCCTTTCACCCAATTTATTGTTAAAATAACCCAACCTATTATTGCTCCATTACGTAAGGTGATTCCGTCAATTGGACATGTTGATACAGCTACATGGGTTCTGTTATATCTGCTTGCAGTGCTCAAAATTATTTTTGTTTTATACTTTAACTTAACGAATGCTCCACTATTTACTATTGAATATCTTTTATATGCTGTCGCTGCAATAGTTCATGCTGTAGGGCATCTTTTATTTTGGTTATTACTATTTCGAGCAATTCTCAGTTGGGTAAGCAGAGGACATTCTGGAGCCGATGAGTTACTGACTCAATTAACCGAACCCTTTATAGCTCCGATCCGTCGTATTGTCCCTCCCCTTGGGATGATTGATATTTCCTTTATGATTTTTGTATTTATTTTGATGTTTTTGAATATGCTCGCTTTCGATCTTGTGGGCTACATATGGATTTTACTCTAAATCATCTCAAACGAAAAAAAGGGAGCACCAGCTCCCTTTTTAAAGAATATGATCTTCCCAACAAATCACATCTTTTTCATACACAATTCGGTTTTTAACTGAAATTTTTAATTTATGCATAAGCTTTTTATTTCCCATTATCAGAGGATGCCATTGAGGCAGTTGTCCTGTTTTTGAAAAATAACGATAAGTACAGGTCAACGGCAACCATTCTATAGTGAGAAGATTTTCTCGTGTCAACTTAATGCAATCCGGTTCATAGGCAAAACGATTATGATAATGCCTGCATTGGCAAGTATTAGAATCAAGCAGATTGCAAGCAACATTGGTATATAATATTTGACCTGTATCTTCATCTTGTAATTTGTTTAAGCAACACTGACCACAGCCGTCACAAAGCTGTTCCCACTCATCATCGGTCATTTGTTCTAAAGTTTTGTTTTCCCAAAATGGCTCAATCATACTTTAAAATCATCTTCTTTTAACATTTGTAAGAAAAATCCTTCCGTTTTAATTCTTTCTTCTATTTCCTGTGCAGTACCAACCACAAATTGGCGTTTACCATCGAGTAGTACCTTCATTACAAACACTGGAGAACCAAAAATAGACATTATTTTTTCAGGAATTGCTGAAAAATCCTTTTCATTTTCCATATATAAATAACAATTTTCTTTTTTAGTACTTCGATAAATATAACACCACATCATAGAATGGAACCTTATTCAATTATTTAAGACTATTTTGTAAATAAACACCGGCGCCAAATAGACCAGGATCTTCATGTGTTATCACATAAACTGGGATTTTTTTGACTAAATATGACATACGACCTTTATGTTCAAAAGCTGATCTAAATGGGGATGCTTTAAAAAATTCAATAAAACGCGGTACAATCCCCCCAGCAATATAAACACCACCTTGCGTATTAAGCGTTAAAGCTAAATTACCACCAAAACGCCCCATAAACGTACAAAAATAGGTAAGCGTCTGTAAACAAATTGGGCAACTTTTGTCTAATGCTTTTTTAACAATAACATCGGGGGTGATGTCTTCTTCTGGTTGATGATTAATTTGTAATAAAGCTTGATAAATATTCACAATGCCATTACCTGATAAAAAGCGTTCTGAAGAAACACGACCAAATTTTTTCCGTAGCTGTGCTAAAATGCGATCTTCATCTTCGTTCGTCATGGGCAATTCAGTATGTCCCCCCTCTCCTGACAGACTGATCCAATGTTCATTGACCTTGATTAAATGCGATACGCCAAGTCCCGTACCCGCTCCATAAATTGCGATCGGATAATCTAAATTAGACTCATCACCACCAATTTTGACCAGATCTTGTTTAGATAATTTAGGAATGGATGTCGATACAGCTGTAAAATCATTAATGACTTCAAGTTTAACCAAACCTAATTCTTTAATCAGTTCTGACCGTGAAAATGATAAATTATTGTTTGTCATATTGATAATATCTTCATCCCCTATCGGACAAGCAATGGCGATGCAGGCTGAATCAATTTTGACTGTTTGTGCTTGTAAGTACTCTTTGATTAAATTTAATAAAACATCGTGTTTTGAAATTGGAATTTTAGTAATCGCTGACAGTTCGTTAGTTGCTAAATTATAAAGTGCAAATCTGGCATTGGTTCCACCAATATCAGTAACTAGTGCATGTTGGTTCATGTTATTCCCTTCTGTAAAAATTAATTCATTTCTTTAAAAAAACAAGCATTACATTCATTTATTAAAGAAAGCAAAACTGGCAATATGATTAACTAGTTACATTAAGTTTATTCCTTTAACTGATGATTACCACAATAAACACTTCTGCTAACTAGTCAGCAGATAATTATTTTACTATTATAAGTAAATAAGATTTATAGCCACTTTTTAAGTTTAAAATAAATATAAGGTGCAACCCCTGCGAGTAACATCAAGATTAACGAAAATGGATAACCATATTCCCATTTCAATTCTGGCATATTTTCAAAGTTCATACCATAAGCCGATGCCACCACAGTTGGAGGTAGAAATACAACAGACACAACTGAAAATATTTTAATAATTCGACTTTGCTCAATATTGATGAAGCTGGTTGCAGCTTGCATTAAAAAATTTACTTTTTGAAATAATGATTCATTATGTGGAACAAGTGATTCAATATCGCGAATAACTTCACGAGCTTGTTCCAATTGGTCTACTGGCATCTTCGCACGACGCACAAGATAATTGACTGCTCGTTGACTGTCCATTAAACAAAGTCTAACTTTCCATGCAGTATCTTCAAGTTCGGCCAATGATGTAATTGCTTCATCGTAATGTTCTTGAGATGAACGATCCATAATTATCAAACTTAATTCTTCCAGCTCACTATATATGTTTTCAATTTGGTCAGCTAACTGTTCAACTTTAACTTCAAAAAGGTCAAGTAATACTTCGTATGGGTTCCCATCGATCATCCCCTGATAACGTGATCGCATTCGATACAAACGAAAAGCCGGTAAATCACGTTCACGTAAAGTAAAAAGTCGACCATTGTGTACTGTAAATGCAACCGTTGCGTTACCGGCTCGATCTTCTGCATCTTCATAAAAGAAAAATGAGTGAACATGTAAGCCTTCATTGTCTTCAAAAAAACGAGCTGACGCTTCGATGTCGTCTAATTCAATACTCGTTGCTAAGTTTTGTCCTAAATGTGTTAAAACAAAATCGCGATCGGCTTCTTCTGGTTCGATTAAATCAACCCAAGTCGCATTATTTATATCGCTTTCATTAATTTTTACTAATTGTTTGTTTTTTAATCCAAACGCATTAATCATAAGGACTCCTGTAGTAAGGGGAACGTTTTAGAACAATACTTTAACAAATGGTAGGCATTATACTCGTTATGGCTAAAAATTCCTATGTCTAACCCAATCTTTCTACATATTTACAAATTTATAAAATGGGATAAAAATTCCATTAATAAATTAAATTCGCTGATATTACTATTGTCTCATGTTACAATATGCCACTTAAATACTTATGCAATTTTTAGGAGTTTATAATGGCAAACCGAGGAATAAATAAAGTCATTTTAGTTGGTAATTTAGGACAAGATCCCGAAGTCCGTTACATGCCAAATGGAAATGCTGTAGCTAATTTTAGTGTAGCAACCTCAGAATCATGGAGAGATAAACAAACCGGAGAAACCCGTGATCGCACTGAATGGCATCGAGTTGTCGTTTTTGGTAAATTAGCCGAAATTGCAGGTGAATACATTAAAAAAGGCACTCAAGTTTATCTTGAAGGACAATTACAAACTCGAAAATGGCAAGACCAATCAGGACAAGATCGTTACACAACGGAAGTAGTAATTAATCCTATCGGTGGAACTTTACAAATTCTAGGTTCACGTGGAAATAGTAATGATAATTTTGATGATGGTTCTCATAATTGGGGGCAAAGTGCTAATAATATGTCATCGGCACCCGCAGCGTCATCTCGTCAACCCAATCAAAATGTACCAGCACCACAACCTAAAGCACCTGAACCACCAATGGATTTTGATGACGATATTCCATTCTAAAATGACTACCACTGTTAAATTTGGGCGTGAATCTACGCGCCCATATATCATTTTTTAATTATTTCATTTATACTTAGCTGTAATTTCTAATGGATAGAAGATATAGCTATGTTGGAACTGTTACAAACTGTTGGCTTTGGTTTAATTCTCTTTGTCCCATTAACTAATCCATTAACCACCGTTGTACTTTTATTGGGTTTATCTGGCGATATGACCAATGAAGAACGTAATAACCAATCAAAATTAACTTGTATTTATGTGTTTTTGATTATGGTTGTTTCCTTTTATTGTGGACAACTGGTGATGAATACATTTGGAATATCTATTCCCGGTTTACGTATAGCAGGAGGAATGATTGTTGGTATTATAGGTTTTAGAATGTTGTTTCCTCAACAGCCATCTCATAAGACCCTTGAGGCAGATGCTAAAAAGAGAGAAGTTTCCAATAATATTGCCTTTGTGCCACTAGCTATGCCAAGTACCGCAGGTCCAGGAACTATCGCAATGATCATTAGTATGTCTTCAACAGTTAAAAGCGGAGGCTACGATATTTCAACTTGGGTTGTTTACGCTGCGTCGATTCTGGTTCCTTTATCATTATGTATTATACTATGGTTTTGTATGCGTAGTGCTGGTAATATTATGCGATTTATGGGAAAAAGTGGCATTGAAGCCACCTCAAGAATTATGGGATTTTTGTTAGTTTGTGTAGGTACACAATTTATTATTAATGGCATTAAAGAATTAGTAATGAATTTCCCAAATATATAGTTTTTATTATAAAATTCAAAGTTTTGGGATATTTTTAATCATTTCCACTCTCATTAAATAATCATAAAGTGGAACTAACTGTTTAAATCCTTTTGCCAATTTTTTAGGTAATTCTTCATTTAGCACATCTTCAACATGATTGTTTGTTACCATCACAGCTAAATTTTTACGGTTGTACCAGGTCGCGATCTTTTCATCTTGTTCTTTAATTAATGGGCGTTTATAACTTTCACCAACCAATTCAAATGGTTTTTTAACGCAGCGAGTCATATCTAGAAAATTATTCGTATCATTAAGAATTTCTTGTCGAAAAATATCCATTGTCTGTTTTGAAGAACAATAATAACCAAGTCCATATTGATAACTACTTGGGGTTATTTCAAAAAAGTAAGCAGGCGCTTCTTTCCAATCACGATTAGGTCGTTTAAATGTTAGCCATAAACGACTGCGATAAAGGGATTTATCATTAGAAAACCGCGTATCACGATGAATACGCGATATCGTTTTACCAATCGCTGGGCGCGTTTCAAACCATTCATCAATACTAAGCATTTCTGGTGTGAGTTGTTCGACCAGTAAGCGAAAAGGTTTAATTAAATCGTTGTCATAAATTGCACGGTGCTCTTCAAACCACGGTTTACTATTGTTGATCCAAGCATCTTGTAGAAAATTGAGCCCTGCTTGCGTAAAACCAGTAAAGTTTGCCATTGCTTACTCCTTAAATAATGTTCTTACTTTTTCTAAATCTTCTTGAGTATCTACACCAATTGCAGGAGATTGTTTGGCAACTGCCACATGAATTTTTTCACCATACCAAAGCACCCGCAGTTGTTCTAACATTTCAATTTGCTCAAGGGATGATGGAGCCCAATTGATATATTGTCGAATAAAACCTGCACGATAAGCATAAATGCCGATATGACGTAGATAAAAATCACCGATGCTTGATTGCTTCAGTAAATCGGTTGATTTAGCAAATCGATCACGCTCCCAAGGGATAATTGCACGAGAAAAATATAACGCATAACCATCTTTATCGGTTACAACTTTTACCGCTCCAGGATTAAAAGCCTCTTGTGGTGAATCAATAGTTACAGCTAATGTTGCCATCCCCGTTTTATATTGCACTAGGTTTTTAGCCACCTGATCGATAATTACAGGAGGAATTAATGGTTCATCACCTTGCACATTAACAATTATCTCATCATCAGCGAATTGATAACGATTAATCACTTCAGCTAAACGTTCAGTGCCTGAATGATGCTTATCACTAGTTAGAATAACTTCACCACCATACGCTTTAACCACATCAAAGACTTGCTGATGATCAGTAGCAATAATAACACGATGGGCTGAAGATTTTTGTGCTTGCTCCATAACACGTATAATCATTGGTTTACCATGGATATCTGCCAATGGTTTAGCGGGTAAACGACTCGAAGCATACCTAGCTGGAATAATAACCGAAAATTTCATAACTAAAGCCTTATATTCTTTTATTCTTTAATAGATGGTGATTGGTTGAATGATTGTGCTTCGGATTCAAGCAATACAGGAATATTATCTTTAATCGCAAAAACCAGATTATCCGCTTGGCAAATTAATTGTTGATGTTCTGCATCATACTGCAATTGTCCATGGCATTTAGGACAAGCAAGTGCACTTAATAAAATTTGTTTCATTTTTTATTCTCTTTGAGATTTATTTTATCTAATAATAAACAGATATGATCAATGGCTGGTTTTGGTATCACAGCATCAATAGGCAAAAACCACCAATTGGGTTCAGCAAATAGCTGACATTTGACAGCATCTTTTTCAGTCATTAACAATGTCTGCTCACGACGTGCGACATTATTTAATAATGATAAGGAAAATTTTTGATGATCAGCAAAAGCGACGGTTTTATTTAAGTCAGCCTTCATACTAATCAACATATCAAAAAACCTTTGTGGATTACTAATACCAGCAACGGCACAAATGTTTGATAACGAAGATAACTCTTTCTTTTCTTTGGTTAGCAAATTAATCACATATTTTGGTATTAATTGCATGGTGTATGTTTTATCGGGATATTGCTCGACTAAATTATTTACACTATCACCATTTACGATAATTAAATCAACCGATTTCAACCGATTGCTTCTCTCTCTCATTGGACCTGCTGGCATCCACCAATTATTACCAAATAATCGTTTACCATCCACTACGACAATTTCAATATCTCGAGCTAATGCATAATGTTGCAGACCATCATCAGTTAAAATTACATCTAATTGGTTTTTTTTTAATAATGCTTTAACGGCTTGGCAACGATTAGGCGAGACGGCTACAGGAACATGGGTTCGTTGATAAATGAGAACGGGTTCATCACCTGCCTGATCGGTTGTTGTCGTATTATCTAAAATAAGTGGATAGTTTTCCGCTTTGCCCCCATAGCCACGTGAGACAAGACCAACTTTCAATCCTTTTGCTTCCAACGCTTCAATTAAACTGATAGCCAATGGCGTTTTGCCATTACCTCCTACCGATAAATTACCAATAACAATGATAGGTACGGGTGAGTGCCAGGATTTGAAAATACCCATTTTATATAAAAAGCGACGAACAAACGCAATTATTCCATATAATAGAGAAAATGGTATTAGTAACCAAAATAACCGATTTTTACCATACCAAAGTTTTTCAATCATCACGTTAATATCACTCAATTATGTTTATAGTTTTTTGTATATCTTTTCGATATAGCATTGACTAAATTAGTTGCTTACAGCAAAAGATAAGTTATTTTACTCATAAATCGGTAAACTACCAAACCAATCATGATACCATCTTGGTTTAATTTCACTGCGCATCGTTTTTAATACCCATTTTTGATTTTCAAAAATCAGACTGATTTGCCCTGTTTTAGCAGTAATATAGTAATCTATGTGTAGATCTTGATATCTTGCTACTACATTACCAGATGGTAACTTCCAAGGATTATATCGAGAAGTTGAGGCTAATGCTTTTACTGGTTTAACATGATTTAAAAAAGCATAACTAGATGAAGTACTACTGCCATGATGAGGAATTTGCAATATAGTTGATGCTAATTTATTTCGATATTTTGTTACTAATTGATATTCTTGATTACGTTCTAAATCCCCAGTTAAAAGTACTGAAAAATGCCCATCGCTCACCTGTATCACACACGAATCGGCATTTTGTGCATATTGAACTAATTGAGTTGGCCATAACACATTCAAAAACAAATGATTCCAAACAATAGTGTTGCCCGCTAAACATTGATGATGGTTATCTAATTCTGAAGATGAGCTCATTAGCCAAGCTTTAGGAAAACGACGTTGAAGTAAAGCTAAACCGCCTATATGATCATTATGTTGATGGCTGATGATGATCCCATCCAAATTCAAATTATGCCATCGTAAAAAGGGTAGAATAATCCGCTCTGCTGCGGAAGTTTGTTCCCATCTAGCTCCCGTATCAAACAAAATTGCTGATTTGCCATTATGAATAACAATCGCCAGTCCATGCCCAACATCCAGCATATCTAACCGCCAATAATTCTCTGGTTGTTTAAAAAAGGGGGTGCAAAGTATCATCAAGATTATTAATAATGTAACACTAAAGCGCCGCCATAACTCGGTACGTACAACAACCAAGGAGAGCCAACCGATAATACTTAAAAGATAAAAATCAGGAGAAATATCAAGCCATAAAAAATTAAATTTATCCAAGCAGATAAATAGCCATTCCAGCGATTTATTCGCAATAAACCAACACCATAACGCAAGATGCGAACAATGAATGACACTAAATAACAGCGCTAAAATAATAGCAGGCAAAGTGAATAAGGTAATAACAGGAATAGCAATCAAGTTTGTTAACAAAGAGACCAAACTTATCCCTTGAAAGATAACCAATTGAATAGGTAACAATAATAAGATCAAACCCAATTGCAAATGCAACAACCTGAACCAATACCAACGTTTTTTATTGTTTATCACTTTAGGCAAAGGTAACCAATCAAATAAAAAAATTAAGCTTATTACCGCATAACAAGATAACCAAAAACTTTCAGATAGAATCATTAACGGATCAAAGAATAATAATAGTGCAATGATACGATTTAATTTTTGCCAGGCACTGATTTGACTATTTTTGAAACGTAAATATATCCAAATAGACAATGCTAGTATAGCACGTAATGTAGGGGGACTAAGCCCAGTTAACCAAGCATAAAATAGTGCGCCTAACCATCCTATTATCAGTGGGAAAAAAAAATATATAAAACGCTGAGGAATAAAAAACATCAAAACTTTTATAAAAGTACAGCAAAGACCAAAAATCAGCAAAATGTGCATACCTGAAATAGCCATTAAGTGTGCAACGCCTGTTTGCATCATAATGAAACGATGCTCATCAATCATTTGACTGCGATCACCAAAAGCGAATGCCAATAAAATACCTTGATAAGTAAATGAATCAATGTAGGGTAACGAATGATCAGCGATAAACTGCCGAATGTTCAAATTATCTTCAATTAACTCTGCTTGAAATAATTTTGCAGATAGAAGGTTTCGATTGGCTACAGCAAAACGTTGGCTATCAAATCCACCTTCATTTAAATAGCCATGTACTGCTTTTGTTTTCAAAGTTAATTGCCAAATTTGCCCTGCTTTTGGCTTGATTTGTTGATCCCAATATACCGATATGGTTACCTTAGGGTATATAAAAGGTTGAGAATCATCATTGACTGCAATTTTTACATAATAAGGATCTGTTGGCGTAGTTAAATCTTGAATGTTTATACTTTTAATTTCTGCTTTTACCACAACAATTTTGTCGATGTATGGCTCAATTCTTGTAAAATATTGTTTACAATACGCTATAGACCATAAAAAACTAATAGAAAATACAGAAATGACAATCATATAACTTTGCAATTGAAACGGCACAATCAAAATTAAAACAATTAATATTGAAACTATGATATACCATTGAACATCACCGAGCAGTGAAGGTAAAAACATCAATGGCAAACAACCCAATGAAAATATGATTGCCAATAAATCAACTGATAATAATTGTCGCATTAATCTAAATAAGCTTCATTTGATAGAACACTTAACATATCGCATGGTGATTTGAATTAATCAATGTATCGTGTAATGTTAGAGCTGGCTTCCAATTTATCTATGAATTGAGAGTAATTTTCAGATAATAAGTTTATTTCATCATTTTATTGTGAAAATATTGTTAACTATCAGAACAAAAATAAGGTTGATTTGATAATAAAGAATTGCTAATGTAGGGAAATTTTATAATAGTATAGTAATTTATTGACAGTCGTGATTAAATGGTAGTGAAATAAAAAGCCTTTGATTTTACTCAAAGGCTTCAAAAACGATAATATTTACATATTACGCTTTAGCAGCATTATCCACTCTTTCACGTAATTCTTTACCCGGTTTAAAGTGAGGAATATATTTGTGTTTAACTTCTACATTACCACCAGTTCTAGGATTTCTTGCTTTACGTGGGGCTCGGTAATTTAAACTGAAACTACCAAAACCTCGAATTTCAACACGATCATTACTTTCCATAGCCAAAGCGATCTGTTCGATAATATCTCTCACAGCATCGTCAACTAGCTGCACGGGAAGGTGTGCCCGCCAGTTGGCTATTTTTTCTGCTAAATCTGATCTGTTCATGGTCACTCCTAATTAATTTTTGCGCGGCATAAAATCAATTCATTTTATACTACAAAAGAAAAAGAGGGCAAGCCCTCTTTACTCTTTGCATAAACAATTTTTACTCAGTTTTTGATGCTGCTTTAAATGCTTCCGCCATTGCGTTAGTAAATGATGCATCTTCTTGAGTAGTCGTGTTATTCACCGCTGCAAGTGCTTCTTTTTCGTCTGCTTCATCTTTCGCACGAATTGATAACGAAATTGCACGAGTTTTACGATCGATGTTAACAATCTTAGCTTCAACTTCATCACCAGCTTTTAATACAGTAGTTGCATCTTCGATACGTTCACGAGCGATATCTTGGGCTTTTAAGTAACCTTCAATACCTTCTGCGATTTCAATAGTTGCACCTTTAGCATCAACAGTAGTAACAGTACCTTTAACGATTGTGCCTTTTTTGTAGTTAGCAGCGAAGCTACTGAATGGATCATCTTCAAGTTGTTTAATACCTAAAGAGATACGTTCACGTTCTGCATCAACTTGTAACACAACAGCTTCGATATCATCGCCTTTCTTATAAGATTTAACAGCTTCTTCACCAGGCATATTCCATGAGATGTCTGAAAGATGAACTAAACCATCGATACCACCATCTAAACCAATGAAGATACCAAAATCAGTAATTGATTTGATCTTACCGCTAACTTTATCACCTTTATTGTGTGATTCAGCAAATTGTAACCATGGATTTGGTTTACATTGTTTAAGACCGAGAGAGATACGACGACGTTCTTCATCAATTTCAAGAACAACGACTTCAACCACATCACCTAAGCTAACAACTTTAGATGGGTGGATGTTTTTGTTTGTCCAATCCATTTCAGAAACGTGAACTAAACCTTCAACACCCGTTTCAATTTCAACAAAACAACCGTAATCAGTTAAGTTGGTTACTTTTCCAGTTACTTTAGTTCCTTCAGGGTAACGTTTAGCAATTGATACCCATGGATCTTCGCCTAATTGTTTTAAGCCAAGAGATACGCGTGAACGATCTTTGTCAAATTTAAGTACTTTAACAAGTAATTCTTGACCCACTTCAACCACTTCACTTGGATGTTTAACACGTTTCCAAGCCATATCAGTGATATGAAGTAACCCATCAACACCGCCAAGATCAACGAATGCACCGTAATCAGTAAGATTTTTGATAATACCTTTAACTTCTGAACCTTCTTGTAGATTTTCAAGAAGTTGTTCTCTTTCTGCACTATTTTCAGATTCAATAACAGCACGACGTGAAACAACTACGTTGTTACGTTTTTGGTCTAATTTAATAACTTTTAATTCGATTTCTCTGTTTTCAATATGAGAAGTATCGCGTAATGGACGAACATCAACAAGCGAACCAGGAAGGAACGCGCGAACGCCATTTAGATCAACCGTAAAGCCACCTTTAACTTTACCATTGATTACACCTAATACTGTTGCAGCATCTTCAACTGCTTTTTCTAATGTTAGCCACGCTTCGTGACGTTTAGCTTTTTCACGAGATAAGATTGTTTCGCCAAAGCCATCTTCAATAGAATCAAGAACGACATCAACTACATCGCCAACTTGAACTTCTAATTCGCCTTGTGCATTTTTAAACTGCTCTACTGGAATTGCTGATTCAGATTTTAAACCAGCATCAACTAAAACAACATCTTTGTCGATTGCAACGACAGTACCACGGATCATATTACCAGAACGAGTGTCTAGTTGATTTAAAGACTCTTCAAAGAGTTGAGCAAAAGATTCAGTCATATTTATATACTTTAGTTAAAATTAACGTCCACATTACATCCTGTCTTGTGGGGTTGTTGGTGATACTCCATACATCCTTATATAGGAGCTAGTTCTACACTGCAAGAAAAAACTTACAATGCAAGTTCTTTATTTATATACTTAATAGATTGATTGAAAACATCTTGAATAGATAGGGATGTGGTATCAATTATTAAAGCATCATCCGCAGGTTTAAGTGGCGCAACAGTTCGATTTCGATCGCGCTCATCACGCGCAGTTATCTCCTGCAAAATTTCGGCGAATTTAACATGATTTTGCTTCTCTTGCAACTGTTTCATTCTTCTTTCTGCTCGGGACTCCGCACTCGCATCCAGAAATATCTTAACAGGCGCATCTTTGAACACAACACTTCCCATATCTCGACCATCAGCAATTAATCCTGGTGCCTGTCTAAAGTCTCGTTGGCGTTGTAATAAAGCGGTTCGAACACTATTCATTGCGGCAACTTTTGAGGCTGCTCCACCGGTTTGTTCTGTGCGAATCTCTTTTGAAACATCGAGATTATTTAACAAAACTTTTACTTCACTACCAGTTGTATCAAATGCCAATGGCAAATTAAACGCTAATTGGGCAAGTTTTTGCTCGTCATCAAGAGCAATATTTTGTTTAAGCGCCGAAAGTGCAAGAACGCGATAAATTGCTCCGGAATCCAAAAGACGCCATTTAAAATGATTTGCCAACGCTTGACATAATGTGCCCTTACCAACACCACTTGGGCCATCAACGGCAATAACAGGAACAGATCGATTCATTTTATTCTTCACTTAAACGTTTAAATTGTTCAAAATAATCTGGAAAAGTTTTCATTGTACATTTAGGATCTAATATTGTTATTGGTGTATCCGATAATGCCACTAATGAAAAACACATTGCAATACGGTGATCATTATAAGTTTTTATCTCAGCATGGGTTAATTTAGCTGGAGGAACGATTGTAATATAATCTTCACCTTCATCAACCGTAGCGCCAACTTTTCTTAATTCAGTTGCCATCGCATATAAACGGTCAGTTTCTTTTACGCGCCAGTTATAAATATTGCGAATTGTTGTTGGTCCTTTCGCAAAAAGTGCTGTTGTTGCAATGGTCATTGCTGCATCAGGAATATGATTCATATCCATATCGATGCCATTTAAATCACAACTAGTACACTCAATATAGTCATCTGCCCAAGTAATTTTAGCGCCCATTTTTTCAAGTACATGGGCAAACTGAGTGTCGCCTTGTAAACTTTTTTTACCGATACCTGTAACTCGTACTGTACCACCTTTAATCGCAGCAGCAGCTAAAAAATAAGAAGCGGATGAAGCATCACCCTCAACCAAATAATTGCCCGGCGATTGATAACATTGGTTGGCTTTAATTGTAAACTTTTGATAATGATGATTTGTGACTGTTACACCAAAAATCGCCATCATTTTAATTGTAATATCAATATAAGGCTTAGATACTAAATCTCCAATTATCGTAATTTGAGTATCGTTTGGCGCCAATGGTGAAGCCATTAATAATGCAGTTAAAAATTGGCTAGAAACTGAACCATTAACCTGAATATTACCGCCAATAAAACCACCATGAATGTGTAATGGCGGATAACCTTCATTTTCAAGATAATCAATTTTAGCACCACCTTGACGGAGAGAATCAACTAGGTGACCAATTGGACGCTCTTTCATGCGTGGCTCACCGGTTAGTACAATATTATTATTGCCTAAAGATAAAGCCGCAGCGAGTGGTCGCATTGCGGTACCAGCATTCCCTAAAAAAAGTTTTAAGGCGTTTGACGAAGGTAACATACCACCTACACCTTCGACATCACAGATGGTTCTATCATGTGATAGCTGATACTTCACACCCAAAGCCGATAAAGCATCTAGCATATAGCGGACATCATCACTATCAAGTAAATTGGTTAAACGCGTATTACCCTTACTCAAAGCGGATAATAGTAATGCACGATTAGACACACTTTTAGAACCGGGTAAATTAATGGTGCCGTTAAATTTTTTTATTGGTTGTAAAGTTAAGGATAACATGATGACTCTCTTTAATATTTATTGTAGTTTTTTAAAATTTATCTAGTGTTGTTTTTAACAAATCAATGGCATGCTCATCTTTGGCACTATTTTTCCATAATCTATCAAATAACGAGCGATAGCGTTTAATGGCATCATTCGAAGAGGTAATTGATGCAATACCTGTTGTCACATTTGGTAATTCGCCTAAACGAAAAGGACTCATTGCAAGTGAAATTGGCTCACCATTTTGATAAAAAATTTGAAAAGCAATTGATGGAATCGCTTCTTGAGTAATAGCGATGGTTGGCGCATAAGATTGTTGTTCAATGAGTTCAATTAAATGATAGACTTCTTTACGAGCAAGCAGCATCCTTTCTGATTTTTTACCTGGCGAAATGGTTAAGTTACCGACTAAGCCGATATGCAAAAAACGTTCAACATTACGTAAACTAATTAAGTTTATCACCTTAGGAATTGACTGGTAAAATTGTATTTTACGATGTTTTAAAATTGACAAAATAACTGCATATTTTTGCGGTTCAATTGACTCACTAGACTCTTCTATCATCATAGCTAAATGATTAAGATAGTTTGGTGAAGTTAATAAAAATGAGAAAGGATCGAAATGAGAATAAATATGAGTTGATTGTTCTTCAAGTTGTCGCATACGTTCAAAAAAACCTTCGCCACTTGAATAATATTCTGTATCAATTCCAAGTAAACTTGCAAAAGAGGTATTGAGTAAAAAAGCCAACCGTTCTAATGTTTCAATTTTAACAATTTCACCTTTCTCTAACCGATATACCGCTGCTCGTGAAATTTTAAGATTTTTTGCAACATCTTCTGCTTTTAGCGAAGCAGCAATACGATATGCGCGCAAGCGCTGACCTATAGCACAATAATCAATCGTTCCAGTAATCATAATACACTCAAAACATTAGGATTTTGGCAGTGTATCACATGGTGATAACAATGCCAATTTTTGTAAAAATTTTTCAGGTTGAACCTATTTTTAGGTTCATATTTAAAACAGAAATCAGTTTAATAGAACCTTTTGTAAAGCTGAAACTTTTTCATATTCGGTAAATTCTGAAATTGCTTCTGGTTGCTTTGCATCAGTTTGGCGTTTACCTAATACTTGGGACGCTAAGACTAAACCTTTGGGTTCTATAATGGAGCGATGATAAAAGTCAATAAGATCTTGCTTGGTGATTTTCTTCACTTGCTCAATTTTTTTTGTCAATGAATCAAACGCGAAACGGTTATTTCGATAGTCAGGTAAATAACGGCTTAATTCTTCATCTAAAGTTTGTGGTGGCATAGTCAATTCTTCAAACACTGCTTTTTTATATTGATTAATATCATCTTTAGATAAAGCCTGCAATTTATTTGATATCACTGGATAAAATTCTTGATAGCGTTTAAATAAATAAGCTGGATCATATTGGTTACTTTGTACTGTAAAGCTTATTCCTATGGAATCACCTATTGTCATCGGAGTTGCAAATACTGCATAACCTAATTGTTCATTAGTCCGTATTTGATCATAAAACCATGGGGATAGGATTTTAGACAAAGTATAACTTAATATACCACTACGAATTCTATTATAGCCTGTTGGAATATAACCCATTATTAAGGCATTATCAGTACTCTTTGCTTGTTGAATAATTTTAGCATCCAGCGAATTTTTGATAATAATGTTTTCACTCGGTGTATATTCAACATCGCGTACTAATGTTTTTTGGATAGAGTGGTAAAGATCTAAAGAGTTCTCGTTAGATAAATTACCTAAACTAATCATATATGGCACAGAGCGAGAAAGTAAGTTATCACGATAATCGACAATATCTTTAATAGTAATATTGGCCGTAATTTGACGTCGTTCATCTCGTTCAAAATAACGAGGTAACACAGATAGAGCATTAATGGGTTGAACAGCTAGCCAGTAACTTTTAGCATGATCGGCATTATCAAGTTTTTGTAGATACCAAGATTTCGCTAAAGCTAAAGTTTGTTCATCAATAGTGACATTACGATAACCATCAAGAACGGCTGTCACCATTTTGGATAGGTGTTGACTAAAACCACTTGCTAAGATCATCAAGCCATTATCACCTTGAGTGGATAACGAGATCCCCGCTACCGCAGCTTGAAATTGTAAATCACTCAAACTTCGGTTTGCAATATAGTCAAGTAATTCAAAAGCGACATCCGCTTTGGCTGAAGCAAAGGCTTGATTGCTACGCAAAGAGACGACAATAGCAGCTTTAGGTTCATTTTTGAAATACTGACTTACAAAATGGATATGATTACCACGTTTACTAAACTCTGTTGGTTGAGCTTGATCATAATTTTGTTTCACAATTGAGAAATCATCAGGAATATAAGGATTTAATTGAGGTAAAGAGAAGGTAAAACTCTTACCCAATGTTGACCAACGAGCTTTTTGTTCGCTAGTGATATTTTCAATTTTATAAGGTGCATTGACAAAATAAGCAGTTTTATCCGTGTTTTGATCTGGTGAAATCACCCAAACTCGGGTATTATCAGGCGTTAAACTTTTCAAGCGAGCAATAATTGCCGCTTTATCAAAATTAGTGGCAATGTAATTGGAATTTAATATATTTTGTACTGGATATAACAACATCTGATCAGATAGCCATTCAACATAAGACATATCCCGATCTACATCTTCATACTTAAATTCTAAAGCTAGAACTTTTTTAAGCTCTTCATAATAGGCGTCAGAAACACCCTGCTTTTGAATTAATTGTAAATAATTAAAAATTGCACCAATCACTTTATCTTTCTGAGCGAGGCCTTCATCAGTTAAACTGACATTTATACTAAACGTACCACTATTACCATAACGTATAGAATCATAAGTTGAACTTATTGCTTCAATTAATCCTTGCTTTTTCAGTTGATCGGATAATGTATTTTGGCTGTTATTGCTGATCAAATAATTGATATATTCATCGGTTTTATCGGCAAATTTAGCCAAATTACTTTCCATTGGGAACTGTAAAAATAGCACTTTTTTCGGTTGTGCTGGCACCATAGCAATTTGTTTACTTAGTACATTTGGTGTTAAAGCCGGTTTATCCACTTTAGGAGCAGTGACATTTCTATTCGGAATTTTGCCAAAAGTTGTTTCAGCTAATTTTGCCAATTTACTAATAGATTGATTACTATAAATCACCCCTACCATAATATTGGATGAATAGTAATTTTTATGAAATGCGACTAATGCATCTTGTAATTTACTGTTTGGTTTATCACTTAATGTTTCTAAGTTACCGCCTGCAAATTGCGCTGCAGGATGATCAGGATTGATGGTTTCCGCATTAACTTGCCGGATTCTAAAGCCATCGGTTGATCTGGCCATTGTCATTTCAGCATTAACCGCATTGCGTTCTTTATCCGCAAAATTAGAATCTAATTTAGGTTCCGCTATCGCATCGGCCAAATAATCCATCGCGGTATCTAAAGCACTGTTTTCAACTTCAAAATAAAAAGCAGTTCGATGTGCAGCAGTACTGGCATTATAGCTGCCCGCATGACGGTTTAAAAATTCGGAAAAACTTGAGGGTTTAGGGTACTTTTTGGATCCCATCAGTACCATATGTTCTGTGTAGTGAGCTAATCCTTGTTGATCTTTAGGATCTTGCAGTGATCCCACTGGTAAAGCTAATGAGCCTAATGATTTTGCCGCTTTAGGATCGAATACCAATAGTACCCGCATTTGATTGGCTAATTCAATTACTTCATATTGACGCTTATCGCGATCACTTTGTTGTATTTTCTCTAAAAGCGCTGGGAAGGAAATTTTGTTTTCAATTGCAAAAGAGGAATTAAAAATAAAAAGCACTGATATTATAAAAAAAATAATTTTTATCTTATCCATATAATCTTCGCCTAACAAAAAAATAATATTATAGTCTTTTTTTAAGCAATTAGGGAGAGAAACACACATTATTTGCACGTTAAAATTTCTTAACAAAAATTAACGAAGGTCAAATTTCTTTTGTCTAAAAAGAATACTATAATTCAATCACTACTGTTGAATAAGTAATCTCAACCATAATACGGTCAGTTCAGTAATGTTATAAATTGTTTACCATTTTATTTCACAAAAATGATACGTTCTTATCGGTATCAGAATCAGTTCAAATTAACACTATTAGTTAGTAGCTGCAATTGATTCAAAGTAGTTTAGATTTTTATCGAAAATGCATTGATTCAAAAAGGAAGGGAGTATTTCGTTCATTTGTATCTAAATACTCCTTAATTTAATTCTGCCAAATTATGGTCAGACTAGCAGTATATTAATTGGTAACAAGTACTTACACACAAAATACCAAGCAAGAATATAATGGATTAAGGTTTTATATGTTCTGTAAAATAGTCTTAATAATTAGTATCTTAACTTATAGTTCCTCAGTGATAGCCAACACCAACGATTTTGATAATGCAGTTAAAGCCGATCAACTGTTAAAAGAGAGTATAGAAGCTAAAAAGTTTCAGAATTACGACCTTTCATTGTCAAAATTGCAACTTGCCTATGAACTATCACCAACTAATTCTGATATTTTGGTCCAATTGGGCTTCAATTATTATGCTTTAGGCAAATTAGATCAAGCCAAACAATCATTTCAAGACGCTTTATCCATTACGCCTGATTATATTGATGCACAATATGGCCTGGTTAGCGTTATTCTAGCGCAAAATCCTGATGACCCTAACAAAGCGGAAAAACTGCTCAATCAATATTTAGAGCAATCACCTAACGATATTCAGTTATTAACAATTAGCAAAAGTATCGAAGCTGTAAAAAATTCTATACACAATTGGGAGTTTAATTTAGGTGGTACTCATAGCCATTTATCAAAATCTTACGCTGATTGGAACGAAATGGAGATGGCTCTATCTTATAAATTATCCAAAACAGATACCATTACGGGTTACTTCGCACAATCCCATCGTTTTCATATGAACGATCAAAAGTATGGAGGGACACTATGGCATACGTTCAACAATAAAGCGTATGGTTATTTAACAGGATTTGTCTCTTCCTCAAATAAATTATTTGCTAAATACACATTGATAAATGGAATCGATTACACCTTATTTAATTCGATAAATGATGATGTTAACTCTTTTCATGTTACTTTAGATTTGAAGCTTGATCATTACAATGATGGCAACATAAAAAGTATTGATCCAGGTATAACTCAATATTTTTTTGGTGAACGACTTTCTTTATCTGGAAAATGGAATAATACCTTTGATCAAGATAATAAACATATGAGTGGTTTTTTAGTTAAAATAGCCGCTTCTCCTACGGAAAAACTCCGCTTATTTGCAGGCTATTCCAATTCCCAAGAAACATCAGATCGATCAAGCAATTTGACTCGTTCGTTAATTAAAGTAACTGCTCGTTTTGTTGGCCTCTCTTATGATATTACTGAAATTGTTACCTTAAACCTCAACTATACTGACGAAGATCGTAAAGAAACGACCCATAACCGTAAATTATATAACAAAAAAACTTTAGGCTGCGGAATAAAATGGATATTTTAATACGTTACATCAATATTTATAATGGTAGTTTGGTGCTGTTGGGTTGCATTGTGATAATCATAACATCAATAATTTACTGTAAAAGAAGAAAACAACGCCGTCACTATAACAAATTAAAATTAACCTTAATCACCGCTTACAACAAAAGTATTAAACAAAATAATCATATTATTTTTAAAAATACCGTTGATAAAACATTATCGTCAGGTTCACTTATACTTATTGTCTCTTTTTTTGCCAAAAGACAGCGCTATGAATTGCAAAAATTTCTTCCTTTTTTTGCGGAAGAAACGTTCCAAAAAAAATTACGTTTACTTTTACTAAAAGGAACGGTTCAACAACGTATTGAAGCTGCCAATATGTTGTCTTATTATCCATGCCAAAAATCATTTAGTGCATTAGAAAGAGCTTGTTTAGATCGTCGTCAAGAAGTCGCTATCGCTGCAGCATTAAGCTTAGTGGTCAGTGATCCTAATGTATCATTAGTTGAACTCATTACTAAACTGTTTAATTCCATACCACAAAAAGGATTATTTTGTTTTCTCCGCCTTATTCCATCGTATAACTTATTACAATTTGAATCTCAAGTCATTGATGAAGAATCAAGAAATTTTGATGGTACGCTACAAACCATGTTAAGGGAAATTTCCAATAACTACATCACTCCTTACGTTATGTTTGCCAGAGAAGATCAACGAGATTACATGCAACAATTATTTGAAACATTACTCAGTTTGCAATGTAAAGCATCAGGAATAATTCACAGTTGTTACATTTTAAATTTTATTAATGAACTTTGTTATCAAGAAAAAATATGCAGTATTCAGGAACTCATAACAAATAATTTTAATTTTGATACTAAATTATTTGTTTATTGGGCTGATAGCAATAATGGTATTTATAAAAATCAGGTATGGGCAACATTATGAGTAGTTATCTACACGATGCTTTAATTTCTACACTGCAAGTAACAGTTTATTTTATTATGTTTATTGGATTGT
This sequence comes from Gilliamella sp. B3022, assembly GCF_028751545.1. NCBI lineage: Bacteria > Pseudomonadati > Pseudomonadota > Gammaproteobacteria > Orbales > Orbaceae > Gilliamella > Gilliamella sp. B3022. The sequence goes on along the minus strand of NZ_CP071867.1, from coordinate 2,018,363 downwards.
TACAAATTTTCATTTACTTTATACAACTTATCATAGCGTTATATGTATTTTTTGATAATCCGCACAAAGAAAGAAAAATACAAAGCATACAAAAAAATGACGGTATGTTGCATCCAATTACGATTATTATGCCCGCTTATAATGAAAGTATTACCATAATTGAAAGTATAAAGTCCATCCTTGCATCCGATTATCCCAATGCAGATGTAATAGTAGTCAATGATGGATCAACCGACGATACTTTTGAGTTAATTAATCAATTTTTCAACTTAGAAAGAACATTACACAATCTCAATACTAATAATCCCAATCTACTTTCGCACGCTAAAATAAAAGGGGTTTATATTTCTCGCAAAGATAGTCGGTTACGCGTTATCGATAAAGTGAATGGTGGCAAGGCTGATGCACATAATGCCGCGATTAATTTAAGCCGTTCACCCATTATTTGCCTTTTAGATGCGGATTCAATTTTAGCACCTGATGCCCTTACAAATGCTATGGTTCCCTTTATTGATGATCCGAAAACCATCGCAGTTGGAGGAACTGTACGTGTTGCTAATAGTTGTTTGATCAAAAATGGTTTAGTGAAAAAAATTAACTTATCTCAAAAATACATTGTTCTATTACAGATAATTGAATATATGCGATCTTTTTTAATGGCAAAAGTTGCATGGAATCATATTAGTGCATTACCAATTATATCCGGTGCTTTTGGCTTATTTCGTCGGGATTTTGCTATTCGTATTGGCGGTTTTTCTGTTGGTTCGGTAGGTGAAGACTATGACTTTACGGTAAAATTACATAAATACATTTATGATTCAAAGGTGGATTATAAAATTAAATATGTACCTACTGCCATTTGTTGGACACAGGTACCTGAAAAATGGAGAGTTTTACAAAATCAGCGTATTCGCTGGCATATTGGCGCTTTGCAAACATTTTTTCATTTCCAAAACTTAATTTTTAATATAAAATACAGTAGGGTAAGTTTTTTAATTTTACCTTTTTCAATACTGACCGATATTATCGGACCGTTGTCTGAGCTCTTAGGTTACGTGCTATTGCCGCTTTTTTGGTATCTTCAGATTGTAAACGGTAATATAATATTGTCCTACTTTTTGTTAGTCATTTGTTACAATATATTTATTAGTTCTGTCGCCATTTCTATTGATGGATTATTACTTAAAGGATTAGATAAAGTAAAATATTTGATGTCCCTTTTTTTAATCTCTTTTCTGGAAAATTTCGGTTATCGACAAATTTGTTTGTATTGGAAAATCAGAGGGTTTCTTCGATTAAAGAAAGGTAAAATTACTTGGGGAAAAATGGAAAGGGTCAAATTTGACAAATAATGCCGCTACAATACGATTTATCTTATTATTTATCATAGCTTTTATGATTCATTCTTCTTTTGCTGCTGATCGTTTTGTAGGTACAACTCAAAACGGTACTTATAACGCTTTATGGATGCAAGCAAATGATGATTTGCATCCGTGTGAGAAAAAAACGATTTTTAGTGAAACTAAAAACGGAATATTAAACTCAGTTTCCTCTAAACAAGAACAAAATTTCGATAACGTATTATCTGGTTATAATAACGACAGTGTAATTAAACCAACCAATATGGATGAAACGCCCGATTTGATACAAACTGACGATGATCTCTTTGACAATCAAACAGTAAATACCCAACTTCCCGTGACCAATGAGGAAATAATTACAAAAAAATTAATCAATCTTGGAATGTGGAACTGGGAAACTCGTACTTGGGATACTTCTCCCGAACAGTTTATCAACCAAATAAGAGCAAAAGGCATCAATCAAATCTATCTACAACTAGCAATTGAAAATGAAAACATAAAATATAAAGAACAATTAAATCAATTGCTCGATATTGCCTATGAAAATCAGATAAAAATTATTGCAGTTGAAGGCTCACCGGATATGGTCATTGATTCAGGATTAAGAAATGCTATTGAACGCAATAAAATCATTAAACAGTTTTGTTCTATGCGTGAAGACAAACCCTGTCTTGCAGGTATTCAATATGACATCGAACCTTATGTGTTAGATGACTACAATCAAGATCCCGATTATATTTGGAAACTTTGGCATAATGCCATAAAAATGCTCAGTCAGTCATGGGGCGATAAAATCGAGATTGTTATCCCTTTTTGGTTACTTTATATCGACAATGGTGAACAAATCGTACAGAGTATTCAATCCTACATTTCAAGATATACTATTATGGCTTATCGTACCGATTATACTCAAATCTATAATATAAGTGCGAAATGGTTAATATGGGGAGATGAAAACGAACAAAAAATCATGATTGCGCTTGAAAATAGCCTACTTGATGATGGAGTTGAGAATTTTTACATTCCAATTTTGACCAGTGACGAGCTAGAAAAAGCCGAATTTAATGATAAAGAGTTTATTTTACTCAATAAAGATAAACTGCATATCGATAGTAACACTTATACTTACTCCTCGCCATTGTCGCCTAGAGCAGGAAGTAGAGACATCAGTTTTATGGGGGACGAAGATAAATTATTTCAAACGGTAGATTTACTGGGAAATGACTTAACTCAATGGAATTCTTTTGACGGCATCGCCTTACATGGTCTTGCTTTATAAATTATAATGTCTTTTAAGTAAAGCATAAGAGCTGGTAAACCAGCTCTTTAATTATCAATAGATTTTCATTTATTCATATAAAAAAATGATCAATGTTCGCGTGTCTTTCTAAATTCAACATCAGGATAACGCTCTTGTGTTAAATTCAGATTTACCATACTTGGTGCAATATAAGATAGATTATCACCACCATCTAACGCTAAATTTTGCTCACATTTGCGTTTAAACTCTTCAAGTTTTTTCACATCGCTGCACTCAACCCAACGCGCTGTAGTGACATTAACCGGCTCATAAATTGCCTCAACATTATATTCCGATTTCAATCGTGCAACTACCACATCAAACTGAAGTACCCCAACAGCACCGACAATTAAATCATTATTGGTGATGGGACGAAATACTTGCACAGCACCCTCTTCGGATAACTGAACCAGTCCTTTTAATAACTGTTTTTGTTTAAGTGGATCTTTTAAACGAATCCGTCGGAACAATTCTGGTGCAAAGTTAGGAATGCCAGTAAATTTAAAATTTTCACCTTGGGTAAAAGTATCACCAATTTGAATTGTGCCATGATTGTGCAGACCGATAATATCGCCAGCGTAAGCTTCTTCAACATGCTCACGATCACCGGCCATAAAAGTTAACGCATCAGAAATATTCACATCTTTATTTAAACGAACATGACGCAACTTCATTCCTTTTTCGTATTTACCTGATACAATGCGCATAAATGCCACGCGGTCACGATGTTTCGGATCCATATTAGCTTGGATTTTAAATACAAAACCACTGAACTTTTCTTCTGATGATGCAACTTCTCGTTTATCAGTTTGCCGTGGTTGGGGTGTCGGTGCCCAAACCGTTAAACCATCAAGCATATGATCGACACCAAAATTACCTAATGCGGTACCAAAAAAGACTGGGGTTAAATCGCCTGACAAAAAAGCCTCTAAATCAAATTCGTTTGATGCACCTTGTACCAATTCTAACTCTTCACGCAGTTGCTGGGCTAAATCTTCACCTACAGCAGTATCTAAATCAGGATTTGTTAGACCTTTAATAATTCGAACTTCTTGAATGGTATGACCTTTGCCTGATTGGTAAAGATACGTTTCATCCTTAGCTAAATGATATACACCTTTAAATAACTTACCGCAACCAATTGGCCAAGTGATTGGAGCACACATAATATTAAGTTCATTTTCAACTTCATCAAGCAGTTCCATTGGATCACGAATGTCACGGTCAAGCTTATTCATAAATGTTAATATTGGCGTTGTACGTAAACGGGTTACTTCCATTAATTTACGAGTACGATCCTCGACCCCTTTAGCCGCATCAATGACCATCAGGCAGCTATCTACCGCAGTTAAAGTACGATAAGTATCTTCTGAGAAATCTTCATGTCCAGGAGTATCTAGTAAGTTAACTAAGCAATTGTTATAAGGAAACTGCATAACCGATGTAGTGATCGAAATACCACGCTGTTTTTCCATCTCCATCCAGTCTGATTTGGCATGTTGAGCATTCGCTCCACGACCTTTAACGGTACCCGCTGTTTGAATTGCTTGCCCAAATAAAAGCACTTTTTCAGTAATGGTTGTTTTACCCGCATCTGGATGCGAGATGATAGCAAAAGTGCGACGTGCATTCACCTCATCTAAATAAGCTTGTTCTGTCATAAAATTAACTGTCTTAATCCATACAAAATAGTCGTATATTTTAACAGGTATCTGACTGTTTTGCCATTGATGTTATAACTGATGCTATTTGCCTTATTTGTTTATCTATGCATAATGTTTACATTCAATATTGTTAGCTGATGTTTGTCTTTTTGACAAGAAGTTTCAGGTTACACTAACGTTTCAGTATAAAAATGGAACTTGTTATGAATATCCGTGATCTAAAGTTGTACTTACATTTATGCGAAACGTGTCATTTTGGTATGACAGCTGATGCCATGCACGTAAGTCCGTCAACGTTATCAAGACAGATCCAACGCATGGAAGAACATTTTGGTTATACCTTATTTATTCGTGATAATCGCCAAGTACAAATTACTCCTGAAGGTGAAAAAATAAAACGTTTTGCTCAACAAGTTGTGAACCTACATCAACAAGTAAAGCAAGATTTGGATCAATCCGATCAACAATTAGCAGGTGAACTGACCCTTTTTTGTTCGGTTACCGCGGCTTATAGTCATTTACCTGAAATCCTTGATAGATTTCGTATTCATTATCCTCAAGTTGAAATTAAGCTTTCTACTGGCGATGCAGCGGATGCCGTTGAAAAAGTTCAATCGAATCTTGCGGATTTAGCTATTGCAGGTAAACCCAAACAATTACCTGCTGGGGTTGAATTTTTAAAGCTTGGTGAAATTGAAATGGTTCTATTGATACCAAAACTTAACAGTACCTTTAGTGATAAACTGCATCAAAAACAACCTGATTGGGATAATATCCCTTTTATTTTACCTGAACACGGACCAAGCCGACACAGAATTGATCTTTGGTTTAAACAACAAAAAATCAGCAGCCCGAAAATTTATGCTACTGTTGCTGGACATGAAGCAATCGTATCAATGGTTGCATTAGGGTGTGGCGTAGCGTTGTTACCGAAAGTAGTTATGGAAAACAGTCCTGAACGAATCCGAGAGCGAATAACCGAATGGTCAACTAATTTAATGGAACCATTTGATGTGGGTATTTGTGTCCAAAAAAGACGATTGTCTGAAAGGATCATTGCAGCTTTTTGGACACTTTGCGTTCTTAAATCTACCCAATAATCAAAAAAATAAAATATAATATTCATTCATCGTTCAAAAAATAAAGATAATATTATTTATAACAACCTAAAAAATATCAGGATAGTCCTATCTAAAATAATTTGGTTGTTAAGAAAGGAAATACTTGCAATGAGAATTAAAAATATAAAAATAAAAGCATTGGTATCGTTAATGTGTTTTACCTCCGCTATCCTTCCTTTTGCAGTTCAAGCTAAAAGTGATCTACGATTAAGTATATCTCGTGAAGAGATGAATCTCATCCAATATCCGGCTGGGATAACAATAGAAAGTTCTACTTACTATGACGGGGATAGCGATGACTTAGTAACAGCAGGTTTGGGATTCACGCCTTTATCAACAATCGTGATTAAACCGACAGTAGCTCATCCTGCTCAACCTACCCTACAAGAACTCAGACAATTAAAATTAAATCGTTTTATTGATATCAAAACTGGAGAAGGGTCACTTTTTGGTTTTCAAAGAAAAAATCTTACCCAATTATTTGATGGTAAAATAGCAGGTACTGAAATATTAGCCACCTATAAAAATAATGAAGAAAGTGTAGGGCTATTAGTACAAATCCCATTGGATTTTGATAAAAATAAACCGTGTATTGTTGCCGTACCATCAACAAATTCAGATGGTTTATTCAATGCATATGATATACAAATTCGGGGATTATGGGGCCTTCGTCATAACTGTGCCGTCGTTTATAATGATAAAGGGTTGGGTAATGGTATTTATGATATAACGCATCAACGGGGATTTGCGATTAATGGCAAAGTGCAAACAAATAACTTATTATTTAAACCTAATATCGAAAATCGAAAGCACTATGTAAAAACCTACCCTAACCGCTATGCAATAAAACAACTGCACTCAAAACAAAACTCCGAAGAACGTTGGGGGGAATTTGTTTTAAAATCCATTGAATTTGCTTTTTACCAAATCAACTCTCACTATTCCCCTACTAAAAAGGTGATATTCGATAAAGACAATACGTTAGTATTAGTTTATGGCGCAACTGATGGCGGAGGAGCCGCTCTAAAAGCTGGAGAGTTAGACAAAAATAATACAATAAAAGGTATTGTGGCAGTTAATCCTCAAATCTCACCTTACTCTGAAACGATACCTGTAAACGTTAAAGTTGGTGAAAAACCATCTGCAAGAATTGAATATCTTTCAATAGCGGAATATAGTACTTATGCATCACTGTATATACCTTGTGCTGTTCCAGCAATAATCAGTGAAAATAAAGATATGAATATACCTTTTGCTGATAATTACACTTATGCGAAAAATCGTTGTAATGCCTTAAAAAAAGCACAATTACTCATTTATGGAACCCCTAAAGAAGCGCTTGAAAAACTGCGTCAATATGGCTGGACACCAGAAATGGAGAGACAACTTCCCTATTATTATTATAAAGAAACAATAGGGCTACCTTATCAATATATTAGCGCCTATGGTCATTTTGACGTTACCGAAAGAATGTGTGATTATTCGGTTGCAAGCACCCAAAAAAATCCACTTCTTTATACAGGTAAAGTTGAACCTTTATCAGAAACAGATTTCCAGCAACTTTGGGGATGGGCAGATGGACATCTACCAATATGGCTAGGAAATGAATCAACCCTATTAGCACTCGTCAACAATGAAGACATTCATTCGCCAAGACGAGATTTCTATTCAAGTTCTGATAATAAAAATGAAATTGACTACAACAGTAAAGGGGCAATTTGTTTGTATGAAAAATTAAAAGATCCTAGAGTTGTTTTCGGTATGAAACAAGTTGTCGCCTCAGCCAATTTAAATGGAATCAAAACATTTATTATCCATGGTCGTAACAATGTAAAACAGCTACCGGATTATACATCTCGTGCTTACGTGGCCTTAAACAGTCAAGTAGAAGGCATCAATTCACAATTACGTTACATTGAAGTAGAAAATAGTAGTTATTTAGAAGGCAAACCGCCATTTGATAATTCACTTGTCTCAATTGACTATTATGGAGAGGATGCAATGGAGTGGTTGTGGGCAAATTTAACCAATAAGGCAACATTACCTGACAGTCAGGTAATTCATGCTATGCCCCGTGTAGGAAAAATTGCATTCACGCCCGATGCCACTGCCCAAAATTTAGTACCTATATTACAAACGCCTAACAGTAACGATATAATCAAGAAAGAAAATGGGGAATTGATTATTCCTAATTAATAAGTAAATGATCTTTTTAACTATCGGCTTAAGTGTCACATCTAGCTTAATCCCGATAGTTAAAATCTTCATAAAGTAAATTTGGATGAGATAACGGCTGTACCTATTTTAGGATACAAAACTGCAAATAATGCTTCCAGCTCAGAATAATTTTGCCGAATATCAATAATGTTCTCTTTTAATAAACAGAGTTTTGGTCTTCTCTTTGCCATTCCACTTAATACTTTTTCAACAAAATCAATTGAGGCATAGTTTTCTAGCCATTTACCTTGCCACATGGCTTGCATAAAACCTTGATAATCAATAGGATATTTCCTAATGAACGGTTGGATTTGTTGTTTAGTATATTGATTAAATTCACCAACACTTTCCATAACCCCAAAAGTCAACCACTGTTTGGATAAAAAGTGATCCCACACAATATCCAATGCAATTGGCGCCACCCGTCGATGGGGTTGGCGAAACAATAATTTCGCTTGCTTCACTTCTGGCAAACTATCGGTCATACAATCGATTTTGCGATGTAACATAATTCCATCAGCCACATCGTTAGCATAAGTTAAATAAGGATCACCCTTAACAAAATCCGCTACCGTATTACCAATTAATGAACTATTTACTAGAAAAGCTAAATGTAGATGCGCTAAAATATTCATGAATTCAGATAAGATTGACTAGTCACGATGCTTAAACTCACCTTCAGCAAATCCTTCACGCCAATAGCTTGTGATATGAATTGCTTCAGGTGCAAGCTGAGTATATTTATCTTTCAATGCTCGTCGTAATTGCTGCGCTAATGAACTTTCCATTCCACCCCAAAACATAAGTTTATCTTGTTCGGCAAATTCAGCATTGATCACTGCATCAACCAATTGATTGGATTTTTCCTTATCTTGAATTAACCATCTGACTTGCACATGTTCATTATTGGGTAGTTCAATAACATCCATAGCATGATTAGCTTCAATAAAGGCATAAACTTTTTGGTTTTCCGGTAAATGTTCAAGCGTATAACAGATTGCTGGCATACCTGAAATATCACCCATCAAAACCAAACAATTATTTGTAAACGAAAGCTTACCCACAGAACCGACCAAGCCAATCTGATCGCCAACTTTAGCTTGTCTTGACCAAACAGAAGCCAAACCACCTTCATGAATTGCAAAATCAACAAATAACTGATTTGTCATAGCATCAAACTTACGTATACTATAACTGCGAGCCAGTTGACGGACTTTATCACTCACCATAATCTTATTGTCTTCGCTCAGTTCAGGAAATAAAATTTTGCCCGTGCTAGGCTCAGGAAATAATAATTTAATATGAGGACAAATCCAAGCTGAATCAACACTTAACGGTTTATTACAACTAAACTGTACACGTATAAAGCTGGGTGAAATCTTCTCAACGTTTAATACGCTTAACAGTGCATTAATAATGAACTTTTTTGATTTTTGGTGTTTATCTGCCATGACTTAAATCCTTATATTTTTTACGGGTATTGGTGCTTTTGCACATTGAATTATCATACAACAAAAAATTAAAAAAAACGCTACTTTTCAGTCTAAATATTAAACACCTTGTTACCCGTAAATTTAATGGAATTGAACTCACCAAGCAATATTAAAAATTTTATCTAATTTAGAAAACCTTGAAAAGGCCATTAATAGGTTAATGAACCAAATGCGCAACACCAATCTTGATTAAACTTAGCCACTGCCGCATCGACTGCTGGATCGGAGATAAATAATTCTGCTACATCAACAGGTAAGGTAATGGCTTTACAACCCGCTAACATACAGTCTAAAGCTTGTCTTGGCGTTCTAAAACTTGCTGCTATCACTATGGATTCAGGGCAATGCAAATCAAACAATTGTTGTAACTCTAAAATTGTATCTTTACTGTTTCCACCTTGTGCATCTATGCGATTTATATAAGGAGCTATGTATTTCGCGCCTGCAAGTGCTCCCAAAAATCCTTGTCCAGCACCATAAACCGCTGTTCCTAAAGTTACAATACCTTGTTGAGATAATTCCTTAATAGCCAATAAACCTTGTTCATTAACGGGAATTTTCGTCACAATCGATGGTATTGCCTTGTTAAGTTGTTCGGCCTCTTTAATCATGCCTTTCGCATCACTGGCTAGTACTTGTGCAAATAACACCTTATCTGAACCCAGTATATCTTGCAGTTCTTCTAACAAAGCAAAAATGGGTTTACCTGACCTTGCCACAATAGTGGGGTTGGTTGTTACCCCATTAATTGGCAATACTGGTGCCAAACGCTCAATTGCCAAAATATCGGCAGTATCTAAATACAGTTCCATAGTGAACTCCTGGTTTAAATAATCAATCACACATAAAAAGTAAAACATAAATAATAGTGTGATAGTAAGAAATATCGAATTGAAAACCTAGAAGACAAATTTGCCATTTACTGAATATTTGTATGCTGTATGTAAAAATGAGAGTGTGATCACATAGTTACCATTAACAATAATTTAATACTCTGATTAATTTACCACTAGTTAACTGTCCTATCATTGCAACTCAAGTTAACAATGGTACACACATTAAATAATAGTGAGTTTAATTTTATTTATCATAAATAGACCAATAACTAACTAAATACATCGTTCAATATCAATAAAATAGGTTCAAAGGCTAAGCTACGGACCAGTTTGGTAACAAACTCTCTTGCAGCTTCATCATTTATGGCAATAAACACCGGTATTTTATCCGCTTTTCTAGCTTCTTTTGGGATTAACTGTGCAAATATAGTATTAAACGCTTTAACCACCCTTACTTTGGGTGCGAGTTTCTGAATTTCTTCAGCGGCGGATGTCGTGTGTCCAATAACTAAATGAGAAAATCCTCTGACACAAGATTGGTGATATCCACTAAAATTTTATCTGAAAGATCACCCGCGACTGCAATAACATCACTAATGGCATGATAGGATAACGCTAAAATAACTGCCTTAGCTAAATGCACAACGGTTGCAATATCTTCACCTTGAGCATTAGCACCAATTGATTTAACCAATGCTTGTGATTTTTTCGCTAAATCTCGATGCCCGATAACAATCTCATGGTTCGCATCAGCGAGTGCATTAGCAAGACCTGGGTCATACTGCCAGTACCAATAATGGCAATTTTCATTTCTATCTCCTTAGAATTGCGAAAACACAGACACTATAAAATAGAAATAAAACATGATAAATTATTCCAATATTTCATCTATATAAATAATTTGTTTTTAATGGATCGCTTAATTTGCATGACCATTTTCGTTAAAACTGTTGAACTTGGCTTATTTTCAGCCACAGCCAACGCACTGAATCTGTCTCTTCTGTTGATCGGCAAATACATACGCATGCTCGAAACATATTTAAATGTTCGCTTACTTAATCGCACAACAAAGCATCAAAGTTTGTCTGAGATAGGAAGCATTTTTTATGAACGCGCCAAAAATATTCTTATCAAAGTTGCCGAAGCCCAAACCATCGCTGCACAAAGTAATGTAAAGCCTCGTGGTCGGTTAAAAATTAGCGCATCAACAACTTTTGGTACTCACGCACTTACACCCTTACTGCCTGAATTTTTAAGAACCCATCCTGAAGTCTCTATTGATTTATCATTAACCTATCGAAAAGTTAATCTGATTGATGAAGGATATGATTTAGTTTTACCAGTAGGAAAACCATCAGACTGTGGTTTAATCGTCAGATCGCTTGCCCCTTATCGGCTACTATTATGTGCGGCACCTTCCTATTTAAAAACGGCAAATACCCCTAATGATCTAAGGCAACGTGAATGTTTCGTTTTTTCAATGGTATTACAGAATCATTGGGAATTTATTGGTCCGCAAGGACTTATTTCAGTGCCGGTGAGTGGACGTTTAATCTCTGATGGTAGCGATGCGTTACTTCCGGCGGCAATTAGTGGGTAAGGAATCATGTTACAACCGGTTGAAATGGTTAAAGCGGTGATTGAATTAGGACAACCCGTTCCATTATTACCCAAATATCCTATTCCCACTCATCCTATGCATGTACTTTATGCTGCTGATCGCCGTATTCCACCAAAATTAGGCAGTTTCATCGACTTTTGTCTACAAAAATTTGGACAAGTATAAATAAATCAATTGATCTGGAGCGTTGTTATGGATTTATCTATTGAACAAATACTCAAACAATTTGCTAATAAAAATATCAATATCAATAAGATATACTTTGTCAATCATCCTTCTTTAGTTCCTATCCTTGCTTACCAAGTTAATTTTCCTCGTATAGAAATCATCATAAAAGGTCAACAAAAGATGTTATGGACAAATGATAGAGGTGAACAAATCAGTAAAACGCTCTATTCCAATGATATTCTCTATGTTACCTCGAATAGTTGGAATAAACCCCTTTGGCATAAACCAGTTACCATTTTAAGTATTTTATTTGAAAAACAACAAATTGGTTTAAGTTTGTTTCATTGGGATGGAACGCAAATAATTTCTAAAGATCAATACAATATTGCAAGACGTGGACCACGTGTTGGCACCTTCATTATTCAGGCACTTGCAGAACTTACCTGGCATAAGCAACCATCAGAAAAAAATCAAACCGCCTATTTTCTTATACATAGTTTACTGAGTAACACACTTGATTTGCTCAACGCCACTATCGAAACTTCGTCGAAAACCACCAGTTTATTTGAAGCGATTCGCCAGTATATCGATACGCACTTTCGTGAAGATGTGACCCGCAATTTTTTAGCGAAGATGTTCTATATCTCACCGAATTATTTATCACATCTTTTTCAACGTGAAGGAAAGATTGGATTGAATGAATACGTCAATCATATCCGTTTAGAATACGCCAAATCATTGCTTAAGAACTATGACTTAAATATAAAAGAGATTGCGCATGCTTCCGGTTTTAGAGACAGTAACTATTTTTGTCGAATTTTTAGAAAAAAAACCGAACGTTCACCAACCGAATACCGTCGACAATATCACAGTAAATTATCACAAAAAACATGAGATTTTAGTAAAAACTAAACACAATGATGTTGATAACAATAATATTCAATACAGTCACAATGATTATTGATGGCTTTTAATTTATCTTTTTTTAAAAAAATGGGCAACAAGGCTATGCCTTTTCCTCTTTCGACAAGATTGAGTAATTGGCTCAAAGAATCGACCGTAATAATTTTCTCCGATGGATAACCCAAAGTAAGCGTTTTGACTCTTAATGGGCAATGTTCATCATTATTGATCAATATTGGCAAACGCTCAGGAGTTACAATTGATTGGCTTTGCAAAAAAGCAATCGCTAAGTTTTCGGTATTTGTTAAAAGATAATCAGGATGCTTAACTTTTTCAAAAGTAATCACTTCATCATAACAATGATGTTGAATTTGATTCAATATATCACTGGTTCGTTTAATGACAATTTCAGTAGAGTCAATGCAATATTTTGTTGTTTCAATCACAATAAACTGAAATAAAAGCTCCGATATTAATAATGTATTACGCTTACCTTTAAAAGACTTTTTGAGTTGTGAATACTTTGCTAAAGTCTGCAAAGTAAAATGATAAAATTGTTGCCCCTCTTGAGTAGGCTTAACTCCATCAAAACCACGAATAAATAAGGTAGCTTGCAATTCATACTCAATCTTTTTTAAGTGAGCCGTTAAATTTGATTGTGTACAGTTCAGAGCTTTAGCCGCTTTATTGAGACTTTTAAGATCATAAATCGTTCTAAAAATCAGTAATCCTTTAAAATCCATTTTACAAAGTCCCCTATCACTTTTTTTGATAACCCTATCATAAATTAGAATTATTCAAACTTCAATTTCCTTATTAAACTCATAATCATAGTTATAAACTGACTTTAACATTCAAAGGAGAAAAACATGCAAGCTATGCAATATAAAATTCTTTTACCTGCCGATTATGATATGCAAATCATAAAAAATCGTGTCAAACAAAATGGCTATAAAATGGATGGCTTTAAAGATTTACTTTTTAAAGCTTATTTAATTTCAGAAAAAGGGAGTGATAATCTAGCAAACAGCTATTGCCCACTGTATGTTTGGCAACATACTAACGGGATGACTCAATTTATTTTTGATGGCTACTTTGACAATATAATTGATACGTTTGGCTGGCAAAATATTAATATCGGCATTACCGCAAACATTAAATTAGAAGATAACTTTCTACTCAGTAAATATGTACTTGAAGAACATCACACGATACCGGTGAAAGCTCAACTAAAGAATTTTAATTTCAAAATTACAGAATATCAAAATCAGGTTGGTAATGTCGTTATCTATAATCCGGATAAATGGCAATATACTTCGTTTACTTTTTTCGAGCAAAAACCAAATAACCAACACAAAAATATCCATCAAATTTTGCATTTATCAAGTGGCTTATAGCAAGGCGGTGTCTAACATTCTTATACCTAATCGGGTAGATTGACATTATCTGAAACAATCTCAAAAAATTATTAGAGTCTATTCACTTATCAAGATAAAACAGCATTATCTTGTAAAAAAAATTTAGGAGTCTATACCGTTTCACTTTAAATCAAATATCGATCATAAAAGAGACAAAGATGCCAAAAAATTTGTAATGACCAACAAGTAAAAACTACTTTCAATATAAAAAATGATTTGCCATTCAAGCATTGAAAAGCTCGCTAACCGAGTATTCAGTTAGCGAGTGACGGAATTATTCACAGATATAATTATCAAGGTTATTAGTATCACCTTTACCTTTATAGAGTGTTTGTTGAGGATATTGGCATATCGGTCTTTGTAAAGTTACTTGACCATTTTCTATTTTTTTAGCAATCAGATTCCTTGGCGCTTGTTTTTTCTCAATCCAATTAACTAATGACTCAAAGCCATTAATGTCATCGGGACCCTCACCACCATTACAATGGTCAACACCCGGTGCTAAATAGAGTTTTGCAAAGTTATCAACATAATCTTTGCCCCCCATAACTTTCAATACATTATTATAGTATTGAATCGTTCCTTTTGGCGCTATCAGACGATCATTTAAACCATGCCAAATAATCATTTTTCCACCCGATTTATTGAACTGGCTCAAATCAGGGTTATCTGTTCCCATTATTGGAGCAAACATTTTTACTGATTCATCAAAATAATTTTCGAAACCATTATACCCTAAACTTTTCCATTCAAAATTTGGATTTTGTTTAATCCAATACTTCAAATAATCAACCGGTATAGGAAAAGGGCCTTCATTACCGGCTAATACATCAAGTGGCGCGGTTGGTTCAATACTAAACCACAAAGGTTTTCCATTTTGATCTGTTGGACCTTGCCATATTTTTCGTAATGTTCGAATTTCATCTTTATTAAGCCCAGCTTGATTGAGTAATACATCACTAATTTGTAATGTTGTTGGATCGTTAACGATATCATCTTTAATTCCATCTTTTTCATCAGCAAATTTAATAATGGCTTTTCTAACTTCATCAAGTTTGCTACTTTCAATCGGCCTTCCTAACTCTTCTTGCATCACCACTTGTAGCCATATTTCTGCTGGTATAAATTTATCCCAATAGATTGCTGGCGCTACGATATATAAACCATCATAATCAGTTGGGTATCTTTGAGCCTCCATTAATCCTTGCCTACCACCGGTTGAACAACCATTCCAATAGGAATAATCTGGAGCCTGACCGTAATAGGATTCGATAATGTGTTTAGTTTTTATTGTCATTTCATGTACACTGCGATAAGCAAAATCTGCTATCGAATCCACTTGTAATTTGCCCTCTTTAAAAACAAATTTACCATCAAACAAACTCCCTTCATGTCCAGTATCGGTCGCTGCTGCGACATAACCATGTTTAGCCGCTACGGCTAACTTATCAAATGGTATAAATCCTGCGTATCCCCCACCGCCAATGGATTGTAAACGGTGATTCCATTGACTTGGCAACCATATTTCAACATTAATAGCTGGTTCAATCATTAATTCAACTCGACAAATCTCTGGTAAATCGAAAAATTCTTTAGTTTTAGCCCCTCGTAATGTATCCGCTAATTTTGACGAAGGTATAAAGTGTTCTTCAATTAGCTCAGTATTTACTACTTTTGCACCCTCTAATTCCAAATTACGCAAGCTTTGACAGTGTACG
This sequence comes from Gilliamella sp. B3022, assembly GCF_028751545.1. Lineage (NCBI taxonomy): Bacteria > Pseudomonadati > Pseudomonadota > Gammaproteobacteria > Orbales > Orbaceae > Gilliamella > Gilliamella sp. B3022. Next base: position 2,002,543 of record NZ_CP071867.1, on the reverse strand, counting down.
GCTGAATCCCATAAAACTGGAGTTGCATAAGCAGAAGCACCCAAACAACTTAAAACCGATAAAAAAAATAAATTGCATTTCATCATATCTCTATTCCTATCATCAAACTATTTATTTTAAAAAGAGTTAACTTTAACATTATGCATTATTTGTACAAATAACAATATAAAAATGATTAATTTCTAACAAAACTAAACGTAGGATCATTAAATTGCTGTCAACATTTATGACTATTTTAAAGACTTGTAAGTTGCAATATGTCGTAGTGAATCGCGATGAAACCTTCATTGGAAAAGAAAACTTTGGAAGAAAAGGTAACCTATTCTTAGTAAAGAAAATTCAATGTCTATCAGGCTTTACCATAAAAAAAAATTAAATAATGTAAGCGGATGCATAAACCAAACTTTACCGTTTTGACTTAAGGTGGCAGGCGTTGATGAAGTTTCGGTTTGCTCAGTTGAGGGGGGGATGTTTGACTTTTTTCAGTTTCAGTGTCACTTTGTTGTGTCTGCTGCTTTTGCTTAGCTAATCCTTTGGCGACATCATCCCACCACAGCATTTTTGTCGCTTTTTCTTTGGTTTTTTCCCATAATTCTGACTTCTCTTCTAACTTATTTATTTTACCCAATAAGTTAAGTTGCTCCGGTGTTAATTTCTTGTCGGGGGCAGCTTTATAATCAGCGGGAAAACGTTGATAATCTCTTTTTTGTTGTGCTAATCTCTAAGAACGAACAATTGACTTTCTTCACATCTTAGCATTACTTAATGCTCCAACTGCATGAAAAAATTTTTTCAACAAGAGCTTTTTCTATTGATATCCCTAAATTGAATTGTTCATACTTTAATATTATCACGATTATTAACATCTAATAGTTAATTTATAGCTCCCCAATAATGTTAATTATTTTTCTAAAAGCTCAAACTTTTCATTTATGAAATTATAATATCTTCTTCTATATCCTTCGTTAGCTTCATTTTCATCAGGATCCGCTATTATTCCAGAAATAATAATTAAACTACTATTTAAATGATATTCTATAGAAAACCCATTTTCTCCATTTTCATCTTCTATCAAATAAGCATTAGGAAGTCCAATAACTTTGTTAGAGAGTAAGTTTCGAATCTCTCCACAAATTGCACCACCACCACACCCATAAACCTTAATCAAATAATGATACGCAAAGTTTGCATTTTTAATTTTTGTTTTAGTTTTAATAGCGAAATCGTTAAAATCTAATTTGATAAGTTCTTTACTTTGAGCTTGAGCTATTAAGGAATAATTAATTGCAAATATTATGAAACACAGAAGAGCAAACTTTAACTTTTTCATATTTACCTCCAATTTCCATTTTTCGATTCTTTTAATGCTTCAACCATTTGAGCTGGTAATATATGGGCAGAATTTAGCCCATCTCCTTGATAATATGATGAACCTTCAAAAGCTGCAATTCTTCCATTACTTATTGTTTTCCCTTTACGTACTCCTGCTGATGCAAATTCTTTAGCCCAATCATAAATAGCATCTTCAACATCACCATCCTGTTCTAAATATTTTATTATGTTCTTCCTTTTAATTTTTATCAAATATTCTTCAAATAAAATATCTTGTGTTTCTTTATTATATTTCAATGATAAGTCTAATTTTAAATAATCTAGAGCTGATTTTAAAGTTTCAGGAATTATTTGAAAGCGTCCAGCAGCAAATATTTCCCCTTTTGCTTGTTTATCAATTAATTCCTTTAGCGTCATAGAGGTTAAGTTAGTATTAAAAAAAGCTCTTAGTTTTGGTTTAGTTTGATTATAAGCTGAATAATCATTATTGGATTCAACTTCACCTAACAGCAAAGCAAATGGGCTTTCTGCCCAGCCTTTTTTTATTTCAACAATATTAAAATAATCCACCATAGCCACAGGATGCATAAACCAAACCTCACCGTTTTGGCTTAACGTGGCTGGCGTTGATGATGTTTCGGTTTGTTGCTTTGAGCTGTCTTCTGTTTTATCTTTTTCTGTTTCAGTGTCACTTTGTTCTGTCTGTTGACTTTGCTTAGCTAATCCTTCGACTACATCGTCCCACCACAGCATTTTTGTCGCTTTTTCTTTGGTTTTTTCCCATAATTTATACTTATCTTCTAACCCATTTATTATGCCCAATAATTTAAGTTGCTCTTGTGCTAATTTCTTGTCGGGTGCATCTTTATAATCTGCTGGAAAACGCTCATAGTCTCTTCTTTGTTGTTCTAAGCCTTGTTTTATTGATTCTTGTTTGCTTGCGTCCATCTTACTAACATATGCATCACGTTTTGCTTCATCGCCGTCTTTTATATAACCCAAATAGTTTTCCGCATCACCAGTCATTTCACTGTTTAATGCTTCCCATTCCGGTCGCTTTCCTTCTGCATCCAGCTCTTCATACCATTCACTTTGATAATTTACTAACAGCCGTCCCAGTGCCGTTGTTAAGTGTGGTTTTTCGGATATCCCTTTAAAACATCCCTGTGTTAATGTTGCATATTTATTACTATTTTGAATGTATTGCTTATCTAATATTGTTAAGGTCTCTTTGAGGGTTGGCTTATAGTTCTCCAGTGAAGCATTATCTTTGTTTCGGGTTTCTGATTTTTTCGCACTCAGGTAAAACTCTTTTAAACTGCCAGTTTCTGTAATCTGTTTAAAACCAAACCACTCCCAACCACTGACTTTCTTCACGCCCTCACTGCCAATAAATGTCCATCCTTTGATAGGAACATTTTGACTATCCACTGCATGCTCTATCCATAACCATAATGTCCCCTTTTCATCCATGGCTCGTTTATCATTCTTGATTAAATCTTCATCATTTAAATTCAGTAGCAACGGTGGTGTATCGACTTCTTTTTTACTGGTTGTTAACTCACTCTGTTGTAATGGAAACTTGCTCCATGCCTTTGTGGTACTGGCTAAATCTTTTAGATTACCTTTTTCTTTTAGTTTATCCTGTATCTCTTTATTATTCTCTATCCATAATGTTTTAGTTTCACTTTTCGATGTTTGAATCTCTATTTGGAACCAGTTGATATTCCGTTCTTTACTTAATATTTTTATTTCCGAACCTTTAAGGCACTCACCGACTTTTGTATCCGATTCTGATGCTGACGCCAGTAATTTTGCACCTTTTGATATGCCAACCAATGTTTTATCTTCATCGGGTATTTTACCTGCCTCTGTCTGCGTTTGGGTGATGAACGTCGGCAAATCGTCACAAGTAAAGCATTCAACATGTAAACTTGGTTTATATTGACTTGCTGTTAAACCTGTTTTTAGCGGTAAAGTCGCCATCTCTATATAATTACCGTCTTTATCTTTTTGTTTGCTGATGCCTTTATTTTGATTATGACCAATATGCCCCACTAAATCACCGGCTTTGATTGGATACGGTTTATCTAATACCACTACCTGATTATATTCTTTTCCTCGGGTGATGTTTTCAAGATTATCGCTCCATACGAGTTTTTTTCCTTCTGATAAAGGAATGGTCGGTTGCCCGTCACGGACTATCTGGGCTAATTCAACAAACGTTTTAGGTTTTTTCTTACCGCTTATTTTTACTTGGGTTCCCTTGGGTAACATAGACAGTATGTTTTTTTTACTTTCATCCCTGACTCTCAGTCCTTTTGATTTGGCAAAATTTTTATTTTTATTTTTATCTTTATCTTTATCTTTTATATCAAATTCGGATTCCGTGAGCTGCTTTTGAGTTCCATTGAAAACCCAACCGATAATCTTCTTTCCTTCATGCTCATAAGGCGTTAATACCGGTATTGAACAATAGCCTTCCTTTAATGAGGTCACCGCATACCATTTATAATCTTCGGTATGTAACTCAAGATTCAATTCCACTTTGGTGCCCGCTTGTAAGACTGCAAGAATCTCACCTTTTTTTAAGTCAGGCTTCTTTCGAATATTTAATCCTTCAACAAAATCTAAACCTTTTTCAGTGACCCGATAAATATCTTGCTCCCAAAATGCTGGCGTAGGCTCTTTTGGGTTATCATTGTAAAATTTAGTATCAGCCAAATGCATATATAAACTATAAAAATACAGCTGGTGACCGGACTGTTTAGGTTTAGCCGTTTCAGTAGCAGGCGGTGTACTTGCTGTTGATGCGTCACCGGTTGTCGTTGGGGTATGGGTATCTGTGCCCGTTGGTGATGTCGTTACCGGTGTAGTCGTGGCTGGCGACGTATTTGACGACGGTAATGCATAGGCTGCTGGCGCTGTTGAATTTTCAGTTGAGTTAGTGGTAGCTGCGTCGGGTGATGACTGACTTTCGGTTGTTGGAGTTGGTGTCGCTGCCGGAGCCACTTCTTCAATTCGTTCCATTTCAAGCAGATGACGAACTAAAACAAAACCGGTTGAGAAAAAACTAACCTTATCACCATAATCAACTTTTTGATAATTGTCGTTAACCCGATAAGCAATGACTTCACCATCTGCTATACAGTACACTTTGCTCGGTTTATCATTTACAATGCCTAAATTCTTAAGCACATCTTCATCAAAGTGAATGCCTCCATGCACAAGCTTATTAACGCTCACAGGATAAAAACCGGTTTGCGCTAACATTAAGGCTTGATGATAACGGGCTGCGCTTGATTTTTTTGGGTCATTGGTAACGACCGGATATTTCCATTTTTTTATAGGGGCTAATGCCATGGTTGATTCCTTTTATCCTGAAAAATTGATAACATCACTATTGATTAAACGCATAAGTGCTACATCAATATCACTGGATGTAAATTTTAATTTGTCACTATCAATACTTGCCGGTCCCATTTTTTGCAGAGCATTGCTTTTTATATACACATTATCCGCTGTGCCCAGCTCAATGCCTTCACGGCTGATTTTGATAAAAGAGCCACCACACATTAACGTCAGCTCTTCGCTTGCTGTGAGGGTGAGTTCACCGTCCACACTGTCGATTTTGATATCTTGTTGAGCCGCCATATTCAAGTTGGCATTTTGCGCTTGTATGTCAATATCCCCTTGGTTGGCAAAGACCTTCATCCCCGATTTGTGGGCAAATAAGCCTATGGCTTCACCGGATGTGACTGTGATGTTTTTCAGGGCATGGATGTCGGTTTGGTGTTCACTGGTTAAGGAAATACTGTTACTCGAGGACAGTTGGATATTTTCCGGACTGGTTAACGCAATGCCTGCCTGTGCATAAGCTAAGATGCCACTTTCAGTGAGCGTCGTTAACGCTGCTTTAAGCTGGTCCTGACTGGCGGTGTCAGCACCGTGTGCGTCGCATTGATTGGCAGCCTGTTGCAGCGCTTTGGCTATCGATAAGGCATTTTCCAGCTGGGTAATGGCGCCTTGCATATCCAGTTGCTGACCTTGCGCTTTGGGCTCGGTTTGTGTCGTCAGGTATAAGCCTTTTTCAGCCGCTATCGCCCCCCATTCATCGGTGCGCAGTTCAAACCCTTCACCCCGTAACGCTTTTTTTTGGTTGACTAAGTGTCCCAGATTGAGTTGCGTTTTGCCGTATTCGGTCGCCAGCTTGATGTGCTCCTGCCCCCGTTTGTCTTCCATGCGCAGTTTGTTATTGGTGGGGGTGCGAATCACATTGCGGTGTTTGTTTATCGTGGTCACCAGGTCAGGGTGCGCACTGTCGTGCAGGGCATGGGCGATATACGGTCGGTCCGGATTGCCGTTGGTGAAGGCGACCGCCACTTGCGTGCCGTCAATGAGCGGAAAGTGAATGCCATAGGTGCTGCCGGCATACGGTCTGGCCAGTCTTAACCATAGGCTCTCTTCCCCGTTTTTCCACGCTTTTAAGTCAAAGTTAAATTTAACCCGATAACGACCCTGTGTATCAATGTAACCGTAAGTGTCATTATCCGGACTGCTTACCCGTGCCGGCAGGGTGCCGTGCACCGTCGGCGCCGGCAGCGGTGCCGGTCGGTAAGGTTTTAAGGCGTGATACGGTATGGCGGTAAAACGCAGTTCGTAAGCTTCGGTGCGGTTGCCTTGCCCTTCCACACTTAATATTAGGACGCCCTCATCAATGTCCATCCATGGACTACCGTTAATCTGTATGCGTTGACCCGGTGTCAGATTGGCATGATTGCTTTTCCCGTGGATGATAGTTTGTTGACTGATGGCGTGTTCATGACGTATTCGCGCATACCAGTTACCACTTTCCACCGCATTGTCGTAAGGATTGTCGCTGTTATGATGGCTCTTGTCATTGTCATTGTCATTGCTATTGTGATAATTGTTGTTATTGTCGTTATTGTTGTTGCTATCTTCCTCTTCCCCGTCTTTCTCTGCCTGACCGTGTGTGGTCAGACCTTTGTAATGCTCATCATAACGGTAATCGGTGCCATAAGTGGTGGTGTCTTTCGGTTGGCTGTTGACTTCACCAACGAAACTGGCGTTGGCATCGCGGTAGTTATAATCCTGCACCTTAACCGAGGATTCGACGACCTGACTGCGCAAGGTGATGTCCCAGACACTTTCCCGTCCACCATCCAGGGTGCCACTGGGCGGTTGGTAACGGATATCCGACGCCTGCCCATACCCCTGCTCGTTATCACTGATGACCATCACATCACAATGATGCTCGCCATGCGTTTCAAACCGGAAATACACCCCCACATCCGCCAGCAGTCGTTGAATGAATGCCAGGTCACTTTCCTGCCATTGCGTGATGAATTCTCGCTCCGGATAGTGATGGTTTAATTCCAGACGATAATCCACCCCCGTATAGCCATGACTGCGCAGGACTTCTTCAACCACACTTATCACGCTTTGTTTCTGAAAAATGGCATAATTGTGACTTAACCCCAGTCTTGCCAATGGTGAGGATAAGACCACCTGATAGCGGACCTCGTCGTGACTGACCGATAACTGTCCAAATGTGGTTATCACGCCATAGAGCGTACGTGATGCACCTTGTGAGAATAAGGCGTTCAATGAATTGAGTGGCGTGTTTTGCTTTAACCCGTTTAAGGGCGCTGTCGCGCTTTGAGGATTGACCGACGACTCGGAGGGTTTTAATTCGTGCAATGCATCAAATGGGGTGCTGGCGTTCAGTAAGTCTGAGGCACCCAATGCCAAAGAGGTCAAATCGGCATGAACAGGATTGAAACGAAACCAGGCTTTTTGATTGAGAAACGATTCCGCATCCAGATGTGGATGTGGGCTGGTAAAGGTGATGGTGTAATGCCAGGGCTGGTTAAGTTGTTCATTGCCGGCAACCTGTAAAACCGAAATCGGCGCGCTTTGACCATCGACAGTTAAGGTATAGCGATTATGGGCGGTGCCTTTCTTCAGACTGCGCTTTAATCCATGTTTTAAACCATGACTTAAACCATTTTCCAATGGATTGATCAGATGGGTTAATCCTTTATCCATGTTATCCTCGATATATTTCATGTGCACGGCAAAAACAATTTTGCTATTTTGAACTACATATTAGTGATGTAAACAATTGATCATAATTATTAAGCTAGGCTATAAAATACTTCTTTATAGATCATTTTTCAATCGCCAAATGACTAGCAATCAGTCATTTACATGATTGTCTAACTGTAACGTTTATGAATAAATACAGGTTAATAATTTAATAAAAAAATTAAACTGTTAATTGTGTGCATTTTACATAATTGGGGCATTTTGCTATAATCAGCACCTAATTTTTATGAAAAGGGATGGTTTTGTCGAGATTCAGTTAATTTAAAATGCATCAACAAAACATCAATTTTGCTTTTTAATATCCTCTTTTTATCTTTGCTTAATTTTTCATCAAAAATATTTAAATGAATACCACGCAGTTAATAAATAATTTAAATTTTATTAGATAGTTATTGATTAGCAACCAATTCACTCTGTTTCATTTATTGTATGAAGAAAGGCGGTATTTTATGAAGAAAACTATAAAACCGAAAAATCACCCATTGAACATAAATGACATAACTATTATTGATGACAGCAAATTAAAAAAAGCCATCATTGCAGCAGCACTTGGTAACGCAATGGAATGGTTTGATTTTGGTGTTTATGGCTTTTTAGCTTATGTATTAGGACAAGTTTTTTTTCCTAATGCTTCACCAAATGTACAAGTGGTTGCTGCATTAGCAACTTTCTCGGTGCCTTTTTTAGTTCGACCATTGGGGGGATTAGTATTTGGCATATTAGGCGATAAATTTGGTCGCCAAAAAGTACTTTCTATCACCATCATTATCATGTCATTAAGTACATTTTGTATTGGGTTGATTCCTTCCTATGCATCAATTGGTATTACCGCACCAATATTATTATTGTTAGCTAAATTAGCACAAGGCTTTTCGATTGGCGGTGAATATTCTGGTGCAGCCATTTTTGTGGCTGAGTACTCGCCAGACCGTAAACGAGGATTTATGGGCAGTTGGCTGGATTTTGGCTCTATTGCAGGGTTTCTAGTGGGCGCTGGCTTAGTAGTGCTATTATCAACTCTCCTCAGTGATGCTAACTTCCAATACTGGGGATGGCGGATCCCATTTTTATTTGCTCTGCCATTAGGGCTAATTGGTCTATATTTACGCCATGCATTAGAAGAAACGCCAGCATTTGTACAACATACTGATTCAATGGATAAAAACGAACAAACCCATGTCGCAAATCCACCTAAAATGACTTTCAAAAAAATCATTACTCAGTATTGGAAAAGTTTATTTGTTTGTGTTGGATTAGTTATTGTGACTAATGTCACCTATTACATGCTTCTAACCTATATGCCAAGTTACTTATCACACAATTTAAATTATCATACTGATCATGGAGTATTAATAATTATTGCTATTATGATTGGCATGTTATTTGTACAACCAATGATAGGGTTAATTAGTGATAAAATAGGACGTAGACCCTTTATAATAGGAGGAAGTCTTGGATTACTTCTTCTTTCCTATCCTGCCTTTGTAATGATTAACAGTGATGTGATTGGCCTTATTTTTTTAGGATTATTGATATTGGCGGTTTTGCTAAACTGTTTTACAGGAGTAATGGCATCAATTTTACCAGCCATCTTTCCAACCAATATCCGTTACAGTGCCTTGGCTATCTCATTTAATGTTTCAGTGTTGATTGCTGGCGCAACACCAACTGTTGCCGCTTGGTTAGTGGAAGAGACAAATAACCTCTACATGCCCGCTTATTACTTAATGATTGTTGCATTAATAGGATTGCTTACTGGTATAAAAATGAGAGAAACCGCCAATCAACCACTACGAGGTGCAACGCCTGCGGCATCAGATCGTTCTGAAGCAAAAGAGATCTTATCGAATCACTTTGATTCCATCGAGCAAAAAGTGGAAGATATCGATGAACAAATCGAAAATCTGCAGGAACAGCGGCAAGATTTAGTCGATCAACATCCAAAATTAGATTGAAGTTTTGCTTGTTTCAGCTTGAATTTGTTTTTTATCATATGGATATCTTTTCTAATTAAGGCTTTTATTGCAAAAGCCTTAATAAACCATCACGAACAATTTGTAAAAAATATTCAGGAGTCTATACCGCTTCATTTTATTTTTATCCCTTAAATTTCATTTTTCAGCAACAAGTCAGATTCTAAATAGACTTTGTTTCTATCAGATGGATCTTTTGGTTTTGGTTTTGGTTAAATTTCATTTTTTAAATGTTATAAAGCTTTAATAAACGATTTTGACTCGGACATGATTGAGCATATTCACAATATCATAGCCTAAATCCAGCAAAATCGGATTTGCAATATTCAATAGGTCAATATTTCTTATTGATTTCAATTGAAATTAGATTATGCTATAAATGCTAGATCGTATTTTTATGTAGCATCCTACTTTACGGTTCAGTCAAACCAAATCATCGATGCCATTCGACCCGTCTTATTTTCACGACGATATGAAAAAAATTTATCTTGTTCAGTGTAGGTGCAGTAGTCACCACCAAACACATTAACAACTCCCATAGCTTGCAGACGTTGTTTGGCTATTAGATACAAATCAGCCAGATATTTTTTCTCAGTTGGATTAATTAAAGTGAAAGCCAGCTTAGCGTTAGAATCGATTTTTTCAAATTGATGTTTGACTTCAACACCTACCTCAAATTTTTTTACACTGATGGCGGGTCCCATCCAAGCTAATATTTCATTGGTTGGGCACGCAAATTTTTTAACCGTTTCTTCTAAAATACCATAACATAACCCTCGCCAACCCGCATGTGCAGCAGCAACTTCATCCCCTTTTATCGAACAAAATAATACAGGCATACAGTCCGCTGTTAGCACGACACTAACTTGCTTTGGTTGATGAGTATAAGAAGCATCGGCTTCAAATGTTCGATGAGTATTTATCATGCCTGTTGGCGCTTGTAGAGTAATTTGTGAAATATCCAATGCTGTAGTGCTATGCGTTTGAGTAAGCCAATAAGGTTCACTTGGTATCTGCTGGGCGCGAATGATACGTTTGCGATTTTCAGCAACATGCTCTAAATTATCATCAGTACGATTACCCAAATTTAAACTGGCAAATGGCGCTAAACTGACACCACCAGTTCTGGTTGTAGTAAACGCATGAATATTTTTAGGTGCAGTCCAATAAGGGTAAATCGATTTGATCATCTTGGTTACCAATCCAGTTCATCTTTGTGAAGTTCAGTATCTTCCTGTAATGCTAGAATTAAGTTTTGCATATCTTCAGGAAGAGGCGCATGCCACTCCATCTGTTCACCTGTAACAGGATGGAATAGACGTAACATAGTAGCATGCAGTGCTTGCCGATCAAAATTACGTAAGTTTTGAATCAACGATTCATTGGCACCTTTTGGCGGTCTCGGACGTCCTCCATATAATGGATCACCAACCAGTGGATGTGCTATATGTGACATATGCACACGGATTTGGTGAGTTCGCCCGGTTTCTAAACGTAAGCGTAAACGCGTATGTAATCGATATCTTTCCATTACTCGATAATGTGTTACCGCAGGTTTACCTGTCGGGAATACCGCCATATGTGTTCGTTTAGTGGGATGCCGTGTGATCGGTTGATCAACTGTGCCTCCTGCGGTAATAATTCCCATTGCTACTGCTTCATATTCACGGGTGATTTCGCGCAGTTGTAATGATTCAACTAAATGCGTTTGGGCTACAATTGTTTTTGCGACAACCATTAAACCAGTTGTGTCTTTATCTAATCGATGAACAATACCCGCACGTGGTACACGCGATATTTCTGGGTAATAATGCAATAAAGCATTTAATACAGTGCCATTGGGGTTACCTGCGCCCGGATGCACAACCAAATCTCGAGGCTTATTAATCACTAAAATATCATCATCTTCATAAACAATATTAAGTTTGATATCTTCTGGCTGATGATAAGTTTCTTCCTCAATTTCAGCGTTTATGCATATTTTTTCACCACCAAGAACACGTTCTTTCGGTTTATTGACAATGATATTGTTGACTGTAACTTTATTATTAACGATCCAATCTTTAATTCTCGATCTTGAGTAATCAGGGAAAAGTTCTGATAACGCTTGATCTAAGCGCATTCCTAGCTGGGTGTGTTCAATTTCGGTCGATAATTTTAACTCGTGCATGTGTAATTTATCTATTTTAAGCTGTTAGGATTTAGAGTATTATATACCAATCATTGCCTTTAATGTTTAATTAAATTTGGACTGAAAACCGAATGAAACTACGTTTACACACTTTATTAGCAATCACTTTAGCTAGCATGCTAATTGGCTGTACTTCTTCTAAGCCAGATGTTGAAAATGTATCAGAATTAGATCTACATAACAAAGCTCGAAGTGAACTCGAAAGTGGTAACATAAAATCCAGTATTACCATATTAGAGACAATCGATAAGAACTATCCATTTGGTCCTTATTCACAACAAGTACAGCTTGACTTAATTTATGCCTATTATAAATCCGGTGATTTTCCATTGACTATTGCATCAATTGACCGATTTTTAAAATTGAATCCAACTCATCCCAATATAGATTGGATTATCTACATGCGCGGTATCACTAACATGGCACAAGATGATAATACTATCCAAGGTTGGTTTAACGTCGATCGTTCCGATAGAGATCCTGATTTTGCTATGGCTGCGTTCAAGGATTTTACCTATCTTGTTTCAAGTTTTCCAGACAGTCCTTACGCTGCTGATGCCCAGAAACGTCTGATCTATCTGAAAAATAGATTATCTCGGTACCAATTAAAAATTGCAGAGTATTACACTAAACGTGGTGCTTACGTTGCAGTAATTAATCGGGTAAGCCGAATGATATCGTTATTTCCTGACACAGACTCAACGAAAAAAGCACTTTTATTGATGCGCAATGCTTATAATGAATTGGGCTTAGCTAACGAAACCCAAAAAGTCGATGAGTTAATTCAAGCGAATTTTGAAAATATGCCTAAAGAAGAGCAAAAATCATTATTATCGAGATTGACCAGTGTATTTAATGGCGGTTAAAACTTAATAAGCGGAGATCAACTCCGCTTATTATTTTTGCCATAATCTGAAAAACCATTATATGTAGATTATTCATTTCTATCAGTTAATGCTTTTAGTCAACTGCCCCTTCTTCTTTTTGCTTAACAATTCAGACAAACCATGCATATAACGTTTGTAAAACACTACAATAACCAATACAATTAGCAAATTATTTTTATTAGCAATAATAGATAGGACATTAATTCGTCATGCAAGAACAATATCGCCCCGATGAAATAGAAGCCGCCGTACAACAACATTGGCTAGAAAATAAAACTTTCCACGTTACAGAAGATCCATCCAAAGAAAAATATTACTGTTTATCAATGCTACCTTACCCTTCTGGGCGTTTACATCTTGGTCATGTTCGTAACTACACAATCGGCGATACCATTTCACGTTATCAACGCTTAAATGGCAAAAATGTATTGCAACCAATTGGCTGGGATGCATTTGGTTTACCCGCTGAAGGTGCAGCGGTTAAGAACAATACTGCTCCAGCAAAATGGACCTATGAAAATATTGCTTATATGAAAAAGCAGTTACAATTGTTAGGTTTTGGTTATGATTGGGATCGCGAAGTTACGACTTGCCGCCCTGAATATTATAAATGGGAACAATGGTTTTTTACTAAGCTGTATGAAAAAGGTTTAGTCTATAAAAAAACGTCTGCCGTCAACTGGTGTCCTAATGATCAAACCGTACTTGCTAATGAACAAGTCATTGAAGGTTGCTGTTGGCGTTGCAGTACCCCAGTTGAACGTAAAGAGATACCACAATGGTTTATCAAAATTACGGCATATGCAGAAGAGTTGCTTAATGATTTGGATACCTTAGAAAGCTGGCCTGAACAAGTTAGGACTATGCAACGTAATTGGATTGGGCGCTCAGAGGGCGTTGAATTTGATTTCGCCGTCGAAAACTATGCGGATAAATTACGTGTTTATACGACCCGTCCTGATACTTTAATGGGCGTAAGTTTTGTGTCAGTTGCAGCAGAACACCCTCTTGCACAATTAGCCGCTCAAAGCGATGCTAAACTTGCTGAATTTATTGCCGAATGTAAAAACACTAAAACTGCTGAAGCTGATATGGCGACGATGGAAAAGAAAGGTATGCCAACGGGCTATTATGCCATTCATCCATTAACTGGCAATAAAGTGCCAGTTTGGATCGCTAATTTTGTACTAATTGAGTATGGTACTGGTGCAGTTATGGCAGTACCGGGGCACGATGAGCGTGATTACGAATTTGCTACTAAATATAACCTACCAATTAAACCGGTTATTTTGAACCAAGAAGGTAATGCACCCGATCTTTCTAAGCAAGCTTATACCGAACATGGTAAATTATTTAATTCTGGCGAATTTAATGGCCTTGATTTTGAGCAAGCATTCAATGCGATTGCAGATAAGCTAACTGCTCTTGGTATTGGTACTCGGAAAGTCAATTATCGCTTACGCGATTGGGGCGTTTCACGCCAACGCTATTGGGGTGCACCAATTCCAATGGTTACTCTAGAAGATGGCACCACGATTCCAACACCGGAAGATCAATTGCCTGTTATCTTACCAGAAGATGTCGAAATGAATGGTATCACAAGCCCAATTAAAGCCGATCCTAACTGGGCTAAAACTATGGTTAATGGTCAACCCGCCTTACGCGAAACCGACACTTTCGACACGTTTATGGAATCATCTTGGTACTACGCGCGTTATACTTGCCCTCACTATGACAAAGGCATGTTAGATGAAAAAGCAGCGAATTATTGGTTACCTGTCGATCAGTATGTAGGCGGTATTGAGCATGCGATTATGCATCTTCTTTATTTCAGATTCTTTCATAAGTTAATGCGTGATTTTGGTTTAGTCACATCTGACGAACCAGCCAAACGTTTACTTTGCCAAGGCATGGTATTAGCTGATGCATTTTATTACACCAGTCCAACGAATGAACGTATTTGGGTATCACCAACAGAGGTGACCATTGAGCGTGATGAAAAAGGTCGTATTGCTAAAGCTGTTGATAATAAAGGTAATGAACTTGTGCATGCAGGTATGACAAAGATGTCAAAATCCAAGAATAATGGTATTGACCCGCAAGAGATGGTCGAAAAATACGGTGCAGATACTGTTCGCTTATTTATGATGTTTGCCTCACCTGCTGATATGACCCTTGAATGGCAAGAATCAGGTGTTGAAGGTGCCAATCGCTTCATTAAACGTGTATGGCGTCTAGTGTATGAGCATGCACAAAAAGGCCAAACAGCAGAGCTTAATGTTGCCTCACTTGACAACAATCAGAAATCATTACGTCGTGAATTACATAAAACGATTGCCAAAGTAAGTGATGACATTGGTCGCCGTCAAACATTTAATACTGCAATTGCGGCGGTAATGGAATTTATGAATCGCTTGCAAAAAGCACCTCAAGAATCTGAACAAGATCGTGCATTAATGAACGAAGCGTTAAATGCTATTGTTCGTTTACTTTATCCTATGATGCCTCATGCTTGTTTTGTGATGTGGCAAGCGTTAGGACACAGCCAATCCATTGATGATAGCCAATGGCCAGTTGCAGATGATTCAGCAATGGTTGAGGATGAAAAACTCATTGTGATACAAATCAATGGTAAAGTACGCGGCAAATTTACCGTACCAGCAAATGCGGATCAAGATTCGGTCATAGAACAAGCTAAACAAGAACCCAATATCCAAAAATATTTGGTTGATGTTTCGATTCGAAAAGTGATTTATGTGCCTGGTAAATTATTAAATCTTGTTGTTGGTTAATATTGTTTATAACTCAATATAGGCGGTAGTGGATATGAAAAAATATTTAGCTTTTCTCATGTTATTAACAATATCCTTAACTGGATGTGGATTTCATTTACAACACGAGACAGAAGTGCCAACACGTTTTAAAACGATGTCTTATGTAAGTCATGATCCTTATGGACGGCTTTCACGAGATATTAAAGAATTGTTACGCGATAATCACGTTACGTTAGCCAATACTGGGGATTCACAAAATCATCCAGTATTAAAGGTCGTAAGAGATTCATTAAATCGTAGCACAATATCAATTTATAAAGATGGTAAAGCAGCGGAATATCAATTAGTTTTAACTGTTGAGACACAAGTGATTATCGAAAATGAAAAAATTTACCCAATTAATGTTCGTGTTTTCCGAACATTTTTCGATAATCCATCAGCCGCGCTTGCGAAAACGACTGAACAAGATTTGATTGAAGATGAAATGTATGTGGAAGCAGCCAAACAAATTATTCGAAAATTAAAATCTGTTGATGCCATTAATTAACAAATTGATATGATTAAAATCAACGCTGATCAAATCACAACAAAATTAGGATCGCCTTATTATTTAATAATAGGGAATGATCCTTATTTACAACACTATGCCCACACTCAATTAAAAACCTCTTTTAAACAATTAGGATTTAATGAACCATACACGTTTAATATAGATAATCAAACCGATTGGTCAGCTATCTTTGACAGTTGCCAAGAAATGAATTTGTTTTCTGACAATACATTGATTTTATTGGATTTTGGTGAAGGTTCAATCAATGCCAATATTACCACTAAGCTCAATACGTTAAGTGAAATGTTAACTTCTGATGTTGTCTTAATCATTAATGTAAATAAAATCACTAAAACGAATGAAAACGCACCATGGTACAAAAGATTATCTGATAAGTTAGTTGTGGTAAGTTGTAATACTCCTGATGAGGTTCAATTACCTAAGTGGGTTATCAATCATCTGCAGCAAAAACAGATGCAGATTGAACCACAGGCAATTGAGTTACTCTGTTACTATTATGAGGGTAATTTACTTGCATTAACTCAAATTATTGAACAATTAAAATTACTGTTCCCAAATCAGACTATCAATTATGATCAAGTCGAAAGTAATATTAATGATTCAGCAATATTTACGCCTTATCATTGGATTGATGCAATGATGTCACATAAAACTAAGCGCGCAGTCCATGTAATGCAACAGCTAAAGATGAATGAATTTGAACCATTAATTTTACTGCGTATTATACAACGAGAACTTATCTTACTCATCAATTTGAAAAAAGGATTATTAACCAAATCGTTTAAACAAGTTTTTGACGAATATAAAATTTGGCAAAATAAAAGACCGATGTATAGCGCTTATTTAAATCGTTTTGATATTAAAGATCTATTTAATACACTCAAGCAACTGACTGAAATTGAAATACGTTTTAAACATGATAATCAATTACAAATTTGGGATGCTTTATCTGCTCTAACACTTCAATTTATGGGATTGAATAAATGTTAACAGCTTTGTTAGGTGGTACATTTGATCCCGTGCATTATGGACATATACATCCCGCTATGGCTTTAGCCAAAGAAATTGGCTTAACCCAAATTAGCTTATTACCTAACCAAACTCCTCCACATAAACCACCGCCAGTAGCAACAACTGAGCAACGTCTGGCGATGCTAAATTTGGCGATAGAGGATGTTCCTTTATTTTCAATTGATACTCGGGAAATATCATCTGAAAAATTAAAGGGACCTTCCTATACAATTGAAACGTTAGAAAAATGGCGTCAGGAAAATGGTTATGAAAAAGGGTTAGCATTTATTATGGGTCAAGATTCATTGCTGAGCCTACCTACTTGGCATAAATGGCAAACACTGCTTGATTATTGCCATTTGCTCATTTGTCGTAGACCTGGCTATGCAGAAAAAACCAATAATATCGAGTTACAAAATTGGATAGCTGCACATCAGACAATGAATGTTAAAGATTTACATGATTCTCCTTATGGTTACATTTTTTTTGCTCATACACCACTTGAAAATATTTCAGCTACGGAAATCAGACAAAATATCAACACTAAACAAAACTATAAAAATTTGTTGCCAGCTAAAGTTTGGCATTATATTCATCAACATGCACTTTATAACACAAAGAAAAAGTAGAAAGGACTTTACATCTGACAGTTTTTTCGGCATTATTTTGCCGCTAAGTTTATATATTCTAAATTCAGTTTTTTTATGTTTATACTGTAATTTGCGAAGTCCTATTTTAAACAACCAATATGGTAACGAAAAAGCTTATGGTTTTTTCACGCACATGTTAATCGTGTGAAATATGATTTGCAATTTAAGTATATTTAATTTGTATTTATTATTTAAGAGGCCCAAATGGCAAAAGAAGATAACATTGAAATGCAAGGTACAATACTTGATACACTCCCAAACACGATGTTCCGTGTTGAACTCGAAAATGGTCATGTTGTTACTGCACATATTTCTGGTAAGATGCGAAAAAATTACATTCGTATTTTAACTGGTGATAAAGTAACTGTTGAAATGACGCCTTACGATCTCTCTAAAGCACGTATCATATTCCGTAGTCGCTAATATCGTTATCAAAATAATCCACACAACCGATTATTTATCTCTTTCTTAATAAAAGGCCGTCGACAAACGTCGACGGAAAATTAGGAAGTTTTGGAAAATCTGGAGCATTAATCTGCTTTGGAAAAATCCATTTCATCGTATTTTACCCATTTGGTCTTTTTGACTATTTTGTAGGTAAAATAAATCGCAAAGAATAATGGTATACCAATGTAAGTGGCAATTACACCATTCCAATCTATAGTGTCTTGTAAAAACGCTTCATAATTTTGTCCTAAAGTAATAATTAAGCATAATACAAAGGCAAAAATAGGACCAAATGGAAAGCAACTTGAACGGTAAGGCAATTTATTGACATCATTACCTTGAATCAGGTAACCCTTTCTAAAACGATAATGGCTAATAGCAATGCCAAGCCAAGCAATAAATCCTGTCATACCCGACATATTAAGTAACCACAAATAAACGGCTTGATCTTTATACATTGAAGTTAAAAAACAGAGCATCGCAACAAATGTGGTTGCTAACAATGCTGCACGTGGTACACCTGATGATGATAAGTGACCAAATATTTTTGGTGCTTTTCCTTCTCGAGCTAGTGCGTAAAGCATACGTGTTGATGCATAAAGACCCGAGTTACCTGCAGATAAAACTGAAGTTAAAATAACGGCATTCATCAAAGCCGCAGCTGACAACAGTCCAGCATGTTGGAATACTAATGTAAATGGACTAACACTGATATCCGCTTCATCATTGCGTAGCAAATTAGGATCAGTATAAGGAATAATCAAACTGATAACTAAAATTGCAAAGATATAAAATAATAATATACGCCAAAATACTTGTCGCATAGCTCTTGGGATATTTTTTTCAGGATCCTTTGATTCACCAGCTGCAATACCAATTAATTCAGTACCTTGGAATGAAAATCCAACCACCATTGCGACACCAATCATTGATGAAAATCCACCGACAAAAGGCGCATCACCGACTTGCCAGTTTTGCCAACCTGCACTTTCTGCACCACGTAAAATGCCGATTATCATCAACAATCCAACAACGATAAATACAATAACTGTGACGACTTTAATTAAAGAAAACCAAAACTCAGCCTCACCAAATCCTTTGACGGAAATATAATTTAAACAAAATATAATGCTTAAAAAGAGTAGACTCCATAACCAACTGTAAGCCCCTGCATCAATCCAATACGAGATAACCAACTGAGCGGCAACTAAATCAACAGCAACAGTTATTGCCCAGTTATACCAGTAGTTCCAACCGATTGCAAAACCAAATGCTTCATCGACATAACGTGCACCATAAGTTGCGAATGTTCCTGAAACAGGTAAATAGGCGGCAAGTTCACCAAGACTGGTCATTAAAAAATACACCATCACGCCAATAATGGCGTATGAAAGTAGCGCACCACCTGGGCCTGCTTGAGCAACTGTTGCACCAGATGCAACAAATAGCCCCGTTCCGATTGAACCACCGATAGCAATCATCGTTAAATGACGAGCTTTTAAATCTCGTTTTAATTTATTTTTCATAACAATGTTCTTCTGTTTATTGATATTAAATTTCATAGAAAAAACAGCTATCAGTTAAGATATTTCCTAATCTGTATAGCAAAAATTAATTCTATAATTATTGATATTTATTACTAGATATTGAAGTGCGGTGAAGTTTATCAAAAAAACAACTTTTCGAGATAAATAATTCTAATAATCGATCTGGTTTGTTAAATTTAAGCAATACTTAATTGCTAGTCAACTGTTCTAATTGAGTTAAATAATGCATAGCGTGTTGTCGATTATTGCCACACATTTCAAAACAGGGTTTTAATCGACCACAAACTAACGGTCTTGATGGTTGCTTGAAAAGACCACATTGAAAATTATCATCTAAATGAATGCAAGCAATACCTGCAGGTTTGCCATTAGGCATACCAGGAATTGCGGATGAAATTGAGGGTGCAATACAGCAAGCCCCACATTTTTTTCGACATTCATATACATTAACCATACTATTTCCTTTATTTTAAGGTTTTTCGACAAATTTTGATGGTGACAATAGCAAGTTAGCGGTAAAATAGCGAGCTCATTTTTACCTTGTCTGATCCTTACTATCATAAATTGTGAAGAATAAATATTATGGCTAAAGCAAATGAAATAAAACGTGGCGATGCGGTCACATACAATGGAAAACTTCTTCTTGTTAAAGACATCGATGTTCAAAGTCCTAGTGCTCGCGGTGCCAGTACACTGTATAAAATGCGTTTTACCGATGTAAAAAACGGAGGTAAAGTAGAAGAACGTTTCAAAGGTGATGATATTATCGAAACCATTGAACTTTCTCGTCGTCCAGTCAGTTTTTCTTATATTGATGGCGATGAATATGTGTTTATGGACAATGAAGACTATACGCCATTTATCTTCAAAAAAGAACAAATTGAAGAAGAGTTACTGTTCATTCCAGAAGGTGGTATGAATGGCATTCAAGTGTTGATGGCAGATGGTGATGTGATTGCCTTAGAATTACCACAAACAGTAGATTTAGAAATTATTGAAACCTCACCAAGCATCAAAGGTGCTTCAGCAAGTGCTCGCACTAAACCAGCCACATTATCAACGGGTCTTGTTATACAAGTACCTGAATACATTGATAACCATGAAAAAATCAAAATTCATATTGCTGAACGTCGTTACATGAGCCGTGCTGAGTAATCTATAAAATTGTGATGAATACATATAATCAAAATAAATTACATAAACGATTGCGTCGCTTAACTGGCGAGGCAATCGCTGATTTTAATATGATCGAAGATGGCGATCGTATTATGGTATGTTTATCAGGTGGTAAAGATAGCTATACTCTACTTGATATCCTTATTAATTTGAAAATGAGCGCACCGATCAACTTTGAATTAATAGCGGTAAATTTAGATCAAAAGCAACCAGGATTTCCTGAACATATTCTACCTCAATATTTAGAATCATTAGGTATTGAGTATAAGATCGTACAGGAAAATACTTACGGTATTGTGAAAGAAAAGATCCCTGAAGGTAAAACTACCTGTTCGCTTTGCTCACGCTTACGACGGGGGATATTATACCGCACGGCAACCGAACTGGGCGCGACCAAAATAGCATTAGGGCATCATCGTGATGATATTTTAGAAACCCTGTTTTTAAATATGTTCTATGGTGGTAAGCTAAAAGCCATGCCTCCCAAACTGATGAATGATTCTGGTGAGCATATTATTATCCGTCCCCTTGCTTATTGCAAAGAGAAGGATATTGCCAAATATGCTGAAATTAAGCAGTTCCCAATTATTCCTTGTAATCTTTGTGGTTCACAACCAAATTTACAACGTCAAGTCATTAAAGAGATGCTAAATGAGTGGGATAAAAAATATCCAGGTCGTATTGAAACTATGTTCCGAGCTACCCAAAATATTACTCTGTCTCACTTATGTGACACTAACCTTTTTGATTTTAGAGGAATCAAAAAAGGGGATAATGCCGTGAATGGCGGTGATATTGCTTTTGACCGCGAAGAGATTGCTCCCACCAGGAGTTTTGATGCCTCAGAACTTGAAGAGCAAGATTTGATCCTATGGAAAGAAGCAAAATAACCCCTTTCAAATAGTGAATATCCATTATCGGCTAACTACCCTCTATTAACCGATAATGGATCACCTAAACTATTACGTTAACCACTTTTGCCAACTCTGATTGACAATCTGTTTTTCTTGATAAAATTGTAAATTATTGACTGTACTTGGTAATAATTGCAGCGCAAGCTGATGAATTTTATTACGCATGTTAATATAAGCGTGAGTTAATTGCTTAGCTTCATGACTGTCCATAATTTGATAATGAGTGGCTAACTCCAATATTCGAACATTGTCACTCCAAGCGGTCATTTTAGGATGTGTATTAGCATAATTGAGCACCAAATATTGTGATAAAAATTCAATGTCACCAATGCCACCTTCATCAATTTTGAGGTTAAACAGTTCAGTTTGGTGAGTTCCTAAATAATTTCGCATTTTTTCACGCATTTGCCTAACTTCAATTTTTAATTGGTTTTCATCACGTGGTTTGCAAAGCACTTCGTGACGAATTTGGTTGAAACGTTTTATTAGGGCACTTTCACCATAAACTGCACGAGCTCTTACTAAAGCTTGATGTTCCCATGTCCATGCTTCATTCATTTGATAATCAGCAAAGGAATCTAAACTGCATGCGAGTAAGCCAGCATCGCCTTGTGGGCGTAATCTGACATCCACTTCATAGAGGATACCAAAACTAGTACGCACATTGAATAAGTGAATAATACGTTGAACCAAGCGTAAATAAAATTGGCGACTATCAATCTGTTTCTCACCATTAGTGAGGCTATTTGCAGGACAATCATGCAGAAAAACCAAATCCAGATCAGAACCATATCCCAACTCCCAACCGCCTAATTTACCATAAGCAACCACAATTATTCCTTTATCATTATGGGCTAAATGGGCTGGTTTACCATAACGTTCAATCATCTGATTCCAAGCCATTTGTACAACAAAATCAAGTAATGCTTCCGCCACATAAGTCAGGTGATCACTGACTTTCATAGTGGATAATACATGTTCCACATCGGCTGCGGCAATGTGCAATAATTGCATCTGTTTAAATTGACGCAAGGCTTCTAATTGCTGTTCTTCATCGTCAATTTGAATGCGTAATAAGTATTGATAAAGTTGACTTTTATACTCATTAGGTGCAACCGTTTGATAAAGTGAATTAATATCAATTAATTCATCTAATAAAATTGGATAGTGAGCCAGTTGATCACTAATCATTGGGGATGCACTACATAAACGAATCAACTGCCTTAATGCACTTGGATATTCGAGCAATAGCTCTAAATAAGTCGTACGACTAACAATGTTTACCAATAAAGGGAAAATGCGCAAAAAAACCATGATTGCCTGAGGTTCATTACAAACAGCATCTAATATACGAGGCATTAATTGATCGAGTATTTCACGCCCACGTACACCTATTGTACGTTTACCAATATCATTACGAAATTGAATAAGCATTTGACAAAGTTGCTCTGCTTCGCTATCTGAATAGTTTGGCAATACAGCTTGTATATCACTTAATTGCAAATCAGGAACCCATAGATCATCAAACAGATCATTATATTGTTTTGTGCTCGGGATCGATTGTGAATCATCGTTACCAATAAGGGTATCAAATATCTGGCGATTTTGTTGCATACGAATAGCTAACTGTTGACTAAATTCTGACCAATTCGAAAATCCCATATTGGTAGCTAAACGAATTTGGTCAAGTTCTTCTTCTGGTAATGTCTGAGTTTGCTCATCATTAATCGCTTGCAGTAAATTTTCGCAGCGGCGTAAAAATAAGTAATTGTTCCGTAATTGAGCAACTTCATTAGTATCAAGCAGTGCTTCTTGTTCAATTACCTGTAACGCAGTAAGTAAGGAACGTGTTTG
The DNA here is from genome assembly GCF_028751545.1 of Gilliamella sp. B3022. Taxonomy (NCBI): domain Bacteria; kingdom Pseudomonadati; phylum Pseudomonadota; class Gammaproteobacteria; order Orbales; family Orbaceae; genus Gilliamella; species Gilliamella sp. B3022. The sequence goes on along the minus strand of NZ_CP071867.1, from coordinate 1,979,087 downwards.
TAATCCTATGACACGGCCTCCTCGAATCAGTTGAAAAACCTGTACAATAAATTCGATTTCGCGAATGCCACCCGCGCCTAGTTTAATATTGTTTTTTAAACCACGACGACGCACTTCACGTTCAATCATACTTTTCATATTACGCAGTGATTGTAAAACACTAAAATCAATATAACGACGATAGACAAAAGGTTTAAGCATTTGGTAAAGTTCTTTGCTATAGGGATCTTGTTGATCTCCTAATACTTTTACCTTAACCATAGCATAACGTTCCCAATCTCGCCCTTGTTCTTGGTAATAATCTTCCATAGATGAAAAACTTAAAACTAAAGGTCCTCCCTCTCCAAGTGGGCGTAATCGCATATCCACACGGTATACAAATCCATCTTCGGTAAGATTATCGAGTACTTTTATTAAACGTTGTCCTAAGCGAGTAAAAAATACAGCATTATCCAGTTCTCGCCGACCACCTTGTGTTTGCCCATGTTCAGGATAAGTAAAAATTAAATCAATATCGGAGGAAAAATTCAGTTCTCCTCCTCCTAATTTTCCCATACCCAATACCAACAAAGGTTGACGTTTACCTTGATGACTATACGGTGTTCCCCACTCTTTACAACTTAATTCATATAACCAATCACGTGCCGTTACAATTATGACCTCAGCGAGTTCACTTAATTGAGTTAATATTTGTTCATCGCTACTGGTATGAATTAGTTGTGACCATTCAAGCCTTACTAACATATAACGTCTAAATAATCTTAATGCTTTCATCAATGCCATTTCATCTGAGACAGATGTTAATTGTTCATTAAGCCATTGTTGGTAATAAGACCTTTCGTCAGCTTGTGGTGGGTATTGAATAATATTTGCAAGCCACTTAGGATATCGATAGAAAGTATCGACCATAAAATCACTTTGCACCAAAATATTTAGATTATCCTGAACATAATCTGGATCACATTGTGATAATTGTGATGTTATTTTCTGCTTTTGTTGATTCAAAATTTCAGATTGTGACATATCCTTTTCTCGTATTAATGACGATATTCGCTTACCTTATCTACATCTAATATTACTCTTTATTTAACTGTGCAATTAACATTAGTTTCAAAACTGTATTTACTGGACTGTAAGCAAAATCAGAAACGGAATGAATACTCGTGATTGCTTGCTGCCACTGTTTAAATTCAGATTCATTTGCAATATCGTGATTAGCTAAAATTTCACTTATTTGAAGTAATAGTTGTTGATAAAACGCAAGATCAGTATTTTCGAGTGCATACTCTTCGTTTTTTTGCCAAAAATTTAATAGACTTGATAAATCATGTTGAATTTGCAAGCAAAAAGGTGTGCAATTAAGTGGTACGTTTTTCAATAATCGATAACCACGTGACGCCTTACTTTGTGAAAAAAGATGTAAATTAAATCTGCTCAACTCAATGGCAAAGTTGATTAAATCATCTTTATTTCCTTGTTTTATCTCTAATTCAACTTCTTGTATTAATTTTGATTTACCATCTGAGATGATTTCTCCTTGATCTAAGGCGACTTCAATTTCGCTATTAGCAAATGAAATTAACCATGTTTGCCGATCAAAATGTGTTGAAAATAAAGGGTGCAGCATTTTTTGTAAATTTGTGATATTACAATCTTTGGGAAAGGCACTGCTTGGAAGCAATGTTAAGTCGAGATGGTCATCTGGTAGATTAGCATTAAATTCAGAACGTTCATGTAGACCAGCAACAGCTTTGTTACCATGTTTTATGGTTATTTCAAATTGTTTACCGAACTTATTTTGTGTTCCCCTGATACGTAAACCATAGCCATTTGATCGTAAATAGTAATCTTGAGTATCATAATAAGTATTATAAAGCTTTAGTTCATTAATGTTGTTTTGAATTTTTGAAGCGGTTTCAAATTCAGCTTGATCACAACTTGTCCATTGATTTAAAAAAAGTTTCAAATCATGAATATTGTTAGTTGCAATTCCAAATTTTAATTCGATTTCTTTCATTATGTTCAGTTAAATCAGTTAATTTTTTATATCATATACTGATTTTCCCAATAAATACACTTAATCCATTGCTAACAAAAACGGTTATTTTTGCAGAGAACAAAGTCAGGCAAATAAACCATTATTATCCATTAATTATGGATAGTTACTTTGTTCAACAATACTTTCTTTCTCTCATAAACTTGTTATCGGTATTCCTTAAAGTGGGTAGGGGTGTGCAAACATAATGGCAATGTTATTGTTTATTCATGCTTTCAATATTAATTTCCTCAAAACGATTACTTGAATTGTTCTCAGGGATATTCATACATGACATGAAGAAAATTTATTAATAATCATTATTATTGCTCAACAATACGTTTGATCGCTTCATCAGATAAACGATAACTGATAGAATTTTCAATGGCAATACATGAATTATTTTACCTATTGCCCGTTAGTTAAGCGGGCATTGATAGGCATTAAAAATAAATTCTAACTATAATGCTATTATTGAAAAAATTATTTTACCACTCTAAATGGATTGGTCTTTTTCGCAGGAGGTGCTTTGGATTGATTATTTTGCTTGTCTTGTAACATTCGATATTGAGGTTCATCCTCAAATCCCATTCCTACTCCATTTTCACGAGCATAGATCGCTTCGATGGCAGACATAGGGACAACGATATGTTGTGGTACACCTGAAAAGCGAGCATTAAATTCAATTTGCTCATTATTCGATATGTATTGACCTACGGATTGTGGTGCAATGTTTAAAACAATCTGATTATTCTGTACAAACTCTTGTGGAACTAATACTCCATAAATAGAAGTATTCACCACAATATAGGGAGTTAAATCATTATCCAGAATCCAATCATAAAAAGCCCTAAATAAATAAGGGCGGCGAGGAGTCATTTGCTCAAGTTCCATAAAAAAATACCTTGTATAACAAATAGTGCTAGTTAGATAAAATTATTTTATTATGCTCTCATCTTTCTTTCATCATCGGTAAGAGACTGAGTAAAAGCAGGACGTTCAAAAATCCGCGCCATATAATTTAAATAATTTTTTTCAGCGACTTTAGGTAAATCGATATCAAGCATTGGTAGGCGCCATAATAATGGAGCAAAATAACAATCACATAAAGTAAAATCATCACTCATAAAATAATCTTTTTCTTTAAAGATAACTGAAATCGAAACAAGATCATCCAATAAGTTTTTACGGGCGGTTTTAGCTGCATTGCTATTAGGATCGGCAATAATAGTTTCGTAAGCGCAATACCACTCTTTTTTGATACGATACATGGTTAAGCGAGCGTTTGCGCGGAGAATAGGATAAACCGGCATCAAAGGAGGATGTGGGAATCGTTCATCAAGATATTCTAATGCAATATGAGGTTCGTATAAAGTGAGATCGCGATCAATTAACGTTGGGATAGTTGCATATGGATTGAGATCCAATAATTCTTGAGGTAAATCATCTGCGGTTACAAATTCGATTTCAGCAGTCACACCTTTTTCTGCCAGTACAAAACGAATCTGATGGCCGTAAATATCTGTTGTATCACAAAATAATGTCATAACAGAACGTTTATTAACAGCAACAACCATGCTCACTCCCAATAACCAAAGTTAAAATAAGTTAGTTTAGTAACTATTCTAACAAATTGGATAACAAATTTGTTAAAAAATTGCATTTTATTGCTATCTTTCTTGTAAGGAATTATTTTCAGACAAGAAGTTTAAGGTTAACTATACGTTTGAGTAAAAAATGATCGTTCTATTGGTTGTAATCTTTAAATTTAAAAGATTAGGATTATAGCAAATAGACTATATGGCATTTAATCACTCACTTCCATGGCTGTTGTAAATATGATAATAATTAGCCATAAAAAAACCCAGCTTTTGACTGGGTTTTGAAAACAACTTTGTAACGTATGCAATTAACGTTTGCTGAATTGTGGACGACGACGTGCTTTGCGCAGACCCACTTTTTTACGTTCAACTTGACGAGCATCACGAGTAACAAAACCTGCTTGACGTAATGCAGAACGTAATGTTTCGTCATATTCCATTAATGCACGAGTAATACCGTGGCGAATCGCACCAGCTTGACCCGAAATACCTCCACCTTTAACAGTGATGTATAGATCAAGTTTGTCAGTCATTTCAACTAACTCTAAAGGTTGCATAACAACCATACGAGCAGTATCACGACCAAAGTATTGTTCTAATGAACGTTTATTAATAACGATATTTCCACTACCTGGTTTAATGAACACGCGAGCAGCAGAACTTTTGCGGCGACCTGTACCGTAATATTGATTATCAGCCATCTTCTATCCCCTTAAATATCTAGTACTTGCGGTTGTTGTGCCGCATGATTGTGCTCACTACCAGCATAAACTTTTAGTTTACGGTACATTGCACGACCAAGAGGACCTTTCGGTAACATGCCTTTTACAGCAATTTCGATGACTTGTTCAGGATGACGTTCAATCATTTCTCTAAAAGTCGCTTCTTTAAGTCCACCGATGTAGCCAGTATGACGATAATAAATTTTATCAGTGCGTTTTTTGCCTGTTACAGCAACTTTTTCTGCATTGATAACAATGATATAGTCACCAGTATCAACATGTGGTGTATATTCTGCTTTGTGTTTACCACGCAAACGGCTTGCGATTTCAGTAGCTAAACGACCTAACGTTTTACCTGCTGCATCAACAACATACCAGTCGCGTTTAACTGTTTCTGGTTTAGCTGAAAAAGTACTCATTCGTAATTATCCAATTTTTTAATTAATCTCACGTTAATAAATCACTTGATTTATTTACACTTTTTGATTGTTGCTATTAACTAACTAACCCCTTCGAGTTGTTACATTAACTTTGACAACCGAAAACAACGTTGGGAAAAACGTTGTTGTAACGTGGGTGCCAATATTATACAGAAATATTATAAAAGTGCTAGCGTAAAAATAAAAAATCATGGCGAGAATAAACGCTTGCTGTTAAACTTAAAATCATAGATAAATCATAGAGTATTGATACCATGAATACGACCATTACACTGTCTGAAAAAGATTATATAAGTCAAGGATTACACCGCAAATGTTATCATCATCCTAAAGATGCAAATCAATGCATTAAAGTTAATTATAATGAAGGAGCAGAAGAAGAAACCAACCGCGAAATTGCCTATTATAAACATCTTATTAAACGAAATATATCGTTTGATGCATTAGCTAAATATTATGGGCCTGTTTCAACCAATTATGGTAAAGGTCATATCTTTGAGCTGGTTCGAGATTATAATGGCAAAACCGCAACGCCACTGGAACAATATCTTGCTGATAACTTGTTAACCGAAAAATATTTTGATTCCTTAGTCATGGGACTTAAAGAGTTAAAATCCGCATTATTGAAAGATCGTATTATTACCATGACCATCAAAAGTAAGAACATCTTATTTCAACATTTAAATGAAACAAATAGTCGTTTGATTATTATCGATAATATCGGCAATTCTACTTTTATTCCAATAGCAAATTACCTTCCTTATTTTGCTAAATCTAAAATTGAACGTACTTGGCAGCGCTTTTTAGTATCTATCGTTAAAGAAAATAGCAATAACCCTTTGATTACTCGTTTAATTGACGCGGTGAATCAGTAAGTTGTAATTGCGCAATCGCACCTTTCGTATTGTCAGATCGATTTTTTAATGTAAATAGACCATGGTGTAACTTAGCAATACGATTAACAATACTCAAACCAAGCCCAATACCGTTATGCTTACGATCCATACGGAAAAAGGCTTGAGTAAGTTTTTCACTTTTGGATTCGTCAATGCCTGCCCCCTCATCTTCCACACTTATAATGATATTTTTATTATCTTTATAGCAACTTACCACTATTTTGGTGTTTTTTGGGCTGTATCGATAACTGTTTTCAACTAAATTACGCAATAGTAACCTAATCAAAGTAACATCACCATTAAATAAAAGATTCGAGTCAGGTATATTCCATTCAATTGATTGAAATTTCTGTTTGGTTAATTCCGTTAATTCATCGGATAATGGGAACATAATATCATGATAAAAATTAATTTGTTGATATTGTCCAACGGTAAATTTTTGACTAGCACGCGCTAACATCAATAATTGCTCAACAGTATTGACCAAACGGTCAATTCTGTCGATTAATTCTGTACAATCAATCTTGTTTTTTGTTTCTAATAATTCTAAATGTAAACGAATGCCAGCAAGTGGCGTTCGCATTTCGTGCGCCACATCGGCAGTAAAAAGTCGTTCTTGTGCTAAAGTTGTATTAAGTCGAATAAACAGATTATTTAGTACTGAAGTGATGGACTTTATTTCACGCATATTACTAATCGGCAAAATGGGTTTTAAATTTTCTTCAGTGCGCTGATTAAGATCTTTTTCCAAAATCTCTAACGGTTTGGTAATCCATTTAATCGCTTTATAGGCTAAAAATAATGTCACTAACATCATGGTAAAAGCAGAACAAAACAGAGCAAAAATGGCTTCAAGTTCTTCATGCTCAACCACTTCATCAATTTTATTTTGGCTCAGTGTTAAATTCACCAATACATCAATTTGTTCCTTACTTTCATGCCATAACCAAAAGACGGTGATAATTTGGCAAATGAGCATAATTGCGCCTAAAGTAAAAAAAAGATTCCAGCGAATACTGTGACGAATATTACTAACAGATTTTACGATCATAATAAGTTTATTTATTTAATAGGTAATTAAGAACCATCGCTAAGTTGATAGCCATAGCCACGAACAGTTCGAATAAAATTTTTCCCGAGTTTATTACGTAATCCATGAATATAAACTTCCAAGACGTTTGAGCTGGGATCGCTTTGCCAATCATAAAGATCATTTTGCAGTAAATCACGATGCACCTTTTCACCTGCTTTTAACATCAATCGAGACAAAACAATAAACTCTTTAGGTGTTAATATTATTTCTTCATTATTGAGAGTCACTTTTTGCTGTTTGATGTCAATAGTAATTGAACTATAACTAATTAAATTATCAGCGGTTCCTTGATTACGACGAATTAATGCCCGTACTCTAGCTAATAATTCCGTTAAAGCAAAAGGTTTGATTAAATAGTCATCAGCACCTAAATCTAAACCTTCGACTCTATCCTCAATTGTATCGCGAGCGGTAAGAATAAGGACGGGTGTATCAATTTGCTTTTTTCGCCATCGGGTAAGCAATTCTAAACCATCACAATCCGGTAAACCCAGATCTAAAATAATCAAACTAAATTGCCCAAATTGGATAAATTGTTCAGCCTGCTTACCTGTCGATGCTATCTCGCACACATAATTATTGGATGTAATACCATCATACAGACCTTTTTGTAACAAACTATCATCTTCAACAATAAGTATTTTCATTATCATTTACTCTAATCGGAATTTAGTGATCAAGTCGATAGTTGATGACTTATTATAAATTTAGCTTGGCATAATAAATCGGTTAATGACAATTTATCAGATAACTATCGATTAAATAATTTAGTTATATGTATCCAGCATTTTTTTATTATCAATGAAGATACAATGCTTACAATAAATCCAACAAAAATATCTAATGGCCAATGTACCCCTAGATAGATACGACTCCAACTGACCAACAATGCAACTAATGCCAATAAAGATAAAGTTGTTTTAGTTCGCTGCGTTTTATTAAAAAAAGCAGTAAAAAATAGAGTCCATACAAAGACCGTATGTTGGCTTGGTAGCGAGCTTGTTTTATCATGAAAAAGGTAATTCGTTCCGACATCTACTGCAAATGGTCGTGGAGAATAAAATAGATGACGAATAATAAAAGTAATCAATAATGCAATTGCTAAACCTATTACCATTTTAATGATAAGCTGCCGATAATTAGGATGAATAAACCAATCAATACTCATAATAATAATAGGGACATAGACTAAATATTTAGCACAAAAAATAGCAAAGTTAACAAATGATTTCGATGCTTGATCCGACGCATTGATTAATAGAAAAATTTGGGTATTAAAATCATGCCACATTGATCATTACCAGATTAATTACAGTTATTCATAATTTAATGCATAAATCTTAAAAGAACCTTAATAACAAAATACTCAATTAATCAATAAATTTTTATCAAACAAAATCGTTAAATGATTCATTATTTTGCATGAAACAAACGACTTTTTGTTAAAAACGATACAACAATATCTAGAAATAAACAAATGATAAAATAAACAATGATAACAAATAAAAATATTTCGGTCGGATACACCATACTGCGATTATTAATTTGTGTGGCAATAAAAGTAAATTCGGCAACACCAACGATATAAGCCAAGGAAGTATCTTTAATTAGCGACACCCATTGATTAACAAAAGATGGCATCATCATTTTAATAGCTTGAGGTAAAATAATATAGATAATAACTTGGGTTTTAGAGAATCCTAAGGAAAATGCAGCTTGCCACTGATCTTTCGCCACAGCAATCATACCGGCATTCACACAATGGCCAATGTAAGCAGCACCAATAACAGATAATGCAAAAACAACGGTTGTAATTGCCGGTACATTCACATTAAGTAATACAGGCAATAAAAAATAAGTCCAAAATATGAGCATAATCACTGGAATTGCTCTTAAAAAGCCTAGCACACTAATGAATAAAGAGCGAACAAGACCTTTAGTCACCGTTAATCCAACGCCAGCTAAAATCCCTATAAAAGTTGAAAACACAATCGCTGCTAAACTCATTAAGAGTGTTAAAAATATTCCGCCAGGAAAGTTACCCCACATCATATAACTTAAATTATGATAAATAACTTCTAAACCTTTAAGTTCCATAATAAGTCACTACACCTTATTTCTTATTTGGATGTGCTTGGCTTGATAAATGTTGCCTAATGTGCCAATTATTACAATAGCCAAAATATATAAAAATGTTGCGATAGCAAAGTCTTGAAAAGTTTTTAATGATTCGGTTTCAACTTGCCTTGAAACATAAGATAGCTCTAATACTCCTATCGCCATTGTTAGTGATGAATTTTTGACAATATTCATATATTGACCAATTAGGGGAGGAAAGGCGATACCAAAACTTTGAGGTAAAATTATAAAACGCATACTTTCCCACCATGTTAATCCCAATGCTAAAGCTGCTTGTTGTTGCCCTACTCTCACGCCTGCCATACCTGCTCTAAATTCTTCTGCAATAAAAGCACTGGAATAACATGTCAATCCAATAAAACCAATAATAAATTCAAATGATGGCATTTTTAATGTAAAAAACCATAACTGAATCTGTGGTTCGTCAAACAACCATATTTTAAATTCGTTGGGCAGCAAGTTTCCAATACCAAAATACCAAAAGAACAGTTGAGGTAATAATGGAGAATAACGAAAAATTGCGTTATATCCTATTACAATACCTTTAACCAATTTAATTCGACTTTGCTGAGCAACAAACAGCAAAAAACCCAAAATGGTCGAAAAAACGATAGTAAGAAATGAGATGGCTAAGGTTACTAAAAAACCGTCCCATAACCACCATAAATAGCGAGATTCAATTAATTGATCTAACATGATTTATTCGCTTTGACCTATTTTAAATTCACCACGAGGCATTGCTGATTTAGTATTAGGACCAAACCAACGATTATAAATCGTTAATGCTTCGCCATCTGTTTCAAGATTTACTAATATTTGGTTTATCTTGTTTTTTAAACGCGTTTCTCCTTTTGCAATACCAACCGCTTGATATTCTTGCGTAAGACTAAATGGTGAAATTTCGAAAGCCTCACGCTGTGCTTCTGGTACATTGGCAAGTAAACCAATTAATTTAGCATCATCTTGAGTAATCGCTTGCACCACACCATTACGTAACGCAGCAAACGCAAAGGGTGTATCATCATAAGAAATCACTTTCGCTGTTGGATACTTTTCCCTAAGGGTAATCTCCATAACAGTACCTTTGTCAGCGCCAATTCGTAGACTTTTCAGATCGTCGGGTGTTTTAAGTATGCCCTTTTTAGCAATAAATTTTTGACCAGTAGCAAAATAGGGCAAACTAAAATCGACTGTTTTTGCTCTTTCATCCGTTACCGTAAAGTTTGCCACAATTAAATCTGCTTTTTGTGAAGTTAATAATGGAACCCGATTAGCAGGATTAGTGGGTACCAATTCAACTTTGACATTTAATGCTTTGGCAATAGCATTGGCATAATCCACATCAAGACCGGTAATTTTATTCGTTTTTTCATCAATAAAACCAAAAGGCGGATTACTATCAAATACGGCTATTTTAATAACACCTTGCTTTTCAATATTATCTAAGCGATCGGCAAAAGCAGAATTCGCACTTAATAATGCGCCGATAATAGCCATCATTATTAGCAGTTTAGTAAGAAATTTCATTTTATACCTCAATAAAAGTTATATTTGATATCTGAAAAGTCTATCAACAAAAAAATGATATGGATAAATAACAAATCATCACATAGTTATAACTAAAAGTTATATTAAGGTAATTAAATTTGCTAGTTAAAATCGCTAATAGATTGAAAATAAGCTATTTTTAACAAAAAGATGAAAATGATAATAATTAGATCTTATATTAAAGAGTAATAATTAAAAAAACACATCTTTAAATTCATAGATGCAAGGAAAATAATTACCTCTTGCATTAAGGTAAATACGTTGGAAAATAATTGGCTATTAAAATTGAGATTGGGAAGGATATTCAGATAAATAAAAAAATAGCATACTCGATAAAAAGAAATCCTTTTGAGAAGGACTCAAGTGTGTTATATCACTCTGAAAGGTATTAATAAATAGAGTGTAATATGTGGAAGGATGAAGTAGATTAGACTCAGTAAACACACATTAAACCAATACCACCTGAATGCTATTAATAAATAATGACATCGCATCTATCGTAATCAAACTAGTTAAATAATAGCAAATATGCATAAATAAAAGATAAACAGATGGTTATTCTGTTCTTGCTAAAATACCCATCAATAATTTGCCTGTTGATGGGTCAATCATGATTGTTGCACTGCACTTATTAATTATTTATTGTTAATTTTTCCTAAATTATCTAGCTAATTGTGAAATCACCATTACCTATCCAAATATTTCACTATCAACAAAAAAATAAGAAATTTCACGTTCTGCTGATGCAAAAGAATCGGACCCATGCACGGCATTTTCTCTCACATTGGTAGCAAAATCTGCTCTTAAAGTACCAGCAGTAGCTTTAGATAGATCAGCGGGTCCCATAAGTTGTCGGTAACGTTCAATGGCATTTTCACCTTGCAAAACTTGAACAACAATTGGACCAGACATCATAAATTTTATTAAATTAGCAAAAAAAGGGGTGTTTTGATGCTCAGCATAAAAACCTTCAGCTTGTTCTTGTGTTAATTTCACCATTTTTATTGCAATAATGTTAAGTTTAGCTTGGCAAATACGTGTTTGAATTTCACCAATAATCTGTTTTTTTACAGCATCAGGTTTAATAATACAGAGCGTTTTTTCTAGAGCCATGTTAATGTTCCTTTATTCATCTGAAATAAAATTAATTCGTACAATTTGTCCACTTTCGTCTAACACCAGTAAACGATGTTTCCCATTTTTGTTTACTGTTAAAGCAACTTTTTCATTATCCTTGGAGTTAGCGACTAAAACTCCATCTAGAAACCACCATTTTTCGCCAAATCCACCTTCAGGAATTAAATCAATTGTGACTTGGTTATTACCGGGTAACGCCCTAATCAATTGGTTATTCCGTAAACCAACGATATTAAGTGAGGCGAAGATATCTTTATTCATTACAGGACAATTTTTATCAATGGGAGGCAATAATGCTTGTCTTCGTTCTTTGGTTAACAACCAATTTTCTAATGAAACAGGCCACAAGGCTATTGTTTTTTTTTGTGCTCCTGTACAATCAGCGGCAACACGCTTACCTCGTTCATTTACCCAAATGTTTATCCAACTTGAATGGTAAATATTGTTTTTTAATTCACTCACGGTACTTAATGTTGGTGGTAACAGATTATTTAATACCCATGCTGTTTTTTGACGATGGCAATTAACATCTGAATCGGGAAGTGGCTGACCTGATGGCCAACAAATTTTCTCAATCGATACCGATTCAGGTTTCTCATAAGCAGGGAGAGGTTGATTTAAGCGCCTTTCTCTATTTAATAATATTGAATTAACTTGTTGCAAAATTGGCAATGCTGACATTGAACCATACTGCCCAACAACAGGAGTACCGTCAGGGCGCCCTACCCAAATACCAATTAAATATCGAGGATTTATACCAACAGCCCAAGCATCACGATAACCATAACTGGTTCCTGTTTTAAAAGCTAATAAATTGTTATTCATTAGCATTTGCCGAGTAATCCATGCACTACCATTAGAGATAAAGGGTTTATTAATCAAGGGATCGGATTGAGTAAATCGTAAGGGACTAACATTACCCTGCCTTGCAAATGCACTGTATGCACTAATAAGGTTATCCATCCTAAGCGAGGCTCCACCTAATATATAGGAAATATTTGGTTCATTGGCAATAGAAAATAAAGGTAAACCAATGCCAGCAAGTTTTCCTGCAAACTTTTTTGGGCCGTATAACTCAATCAATTGGACTGCTGGTAAATTTAATGATTGATTTAATGCATCAGAGACACTTACAGGTCCATGAAAACCTTCATCAAAATTAGTTGGTCGATAATCGGAGGTAATACGTGGAACATCTTGTAATAACGATTCAGAATGGACCATACCTTCATCGAGAGCAAATGCATAAATGAATGGCTTGAGTGTTGAACCAGGAGATCGTAACGCTCTAATCATATCAACTTGACCAAAACGCTCTTTATCATTAAAGTCAGCTGAACCTACATACCCTTTAACTGTCATATCTGCATGATCTACCACTAAAATTGCTAATGAAGTTTTAGGCGGTAATTGTTGTTTTCGATTAATAGCAAGATCTTCTAAAATATACTGAATAGAAACATCAATAGTGGAATGAATCGTATTATCATTAGGATATTGCTGTTTTAATCTATAAGCCAATAATGGGGCTAACTGTGGCGTTTTTCGTGGATAAACCCAAACTTCGTCTCGTCGAATTTGATCAATTAACTCTTTTGGCCAAACATCATACTGTGCAAGTCTATCTAATATTTTGTCACGAGCTAGCGTAGCTCTTCGAGGAAATCGATCTGGCCTTAATCGACTTGGAGCTTGAGGCAATACCGCTAATAATACTGCCTCACTTCGAGTTAAGGCTTTAGGTTGTTTACCAAAATAAGACCAGCTAGCGGCACCAATACCTTCTATGGTTCCCCCATAGGGAGCATGATTAATATATAAAGTTAAAATCTCTTGTTTAGTGTAATGGAGTTCAAGTTGCAAAGTCCGAAAAATTTGTTTTAATTTACCAATCAAAGTTCGATCATGAGGAGCAAGTAACCTAGCCACTTGCATTGAAATGGTACTACCACCCGAAATAATTTTATTACTCGATAAATTTTGCCAAGCAGCTCGAAATAACGATAATGGATTAATACCAATATGATGATAAAAATAACGATCCTCATAATGTAATAATACATCAAGATAATAATCAGGAACTTCATCAAGGCTTACCGAATAACGCCAAATACCTTTTTCATCAGCAAATCGCCATAAAGGAGTTTCATCTTGAGCAACAACGGTTTGTGTTGTTTTATTTTGCGAAATTGATAATGGAAAAAGAAAATCAGCAACAAAAAAGCCGCCGACTAACGATAACAATAAAAAGATAAATAATTTATTAAAAAACTTTTTCATTATTGGTATTCGTCTATCTAATACAATTAAAAAAGCAATTCCGCCAATGCTATTGACGGAGTAATCAATGAAATTTATCTGAGTAAGGGTATTCAAATCCTTTACTATCACTTAATTAATTACTTTTTTTATTGGAACCGATATCGTCATTAAGCTCGGAGATTGCCCAATAGCAAATCGATCAGGACGGTACATTGATTCAACATAAGGATGAGGAATCATATAATTTCCTGTTGTTACTGCTCTCACTAAGTAAGCAACACGTTTATGATATTTTTTTTGTCCGATATCATTTTGGATATTCACAGCAGCCACATATCGATCATCTCTGAACTCCTGATATTTAAGTTGACTTACGTCATCATCTTTCAATAAAGATGCTATGCTAGGGATGGATGATAGATGCACGCTACTATTAGAAAGATTCTGATTTTCAAGTTCTAATCCAGCTGGTAAGTAATCAACAATCAATGCATCATGAACAGGTTCTTTGGATGTTACATCTAAAATCACTACCATTATGGTTCCTACTTCTAATTGCGATGGGTTAATCTTGTTACCCAGCAAATCGTAATAGGTTCGACTAATGTTAAAAAAGCCATCTTGTGATGTTGGTGCTGGAGCAGTTTGTCCATAACCAGAAAGAGAGAATTTAAGATAAAGAGGTTGATTATATTTTGAATTGTTAATAGATAACCCTTTCGTTAAGGCTTCATAATGATAGGAATTTGAGAAGATTGAATTTACCTTAGCAACGTTATCATTTATTGCCAGTTTAAATTTATTGTCCTTTTTATGTTGCTCTAATGACCAACCAGCAATAAACAATGCATTCAATTCCTGAGTTGAGTAATAGCGTTTTTCATTTAATAATTCAGATAGAATAAATAGAAAACTGGCTTGATCTTTTTGAGCCATATCGTTTTCAATCAATAATGATAAAATTAATGCTTGGTCACGAATTTTGCTACCATAATTACCTAGCCATTTACTATAGTTAAATGGAGTTGTGAAGATTAATGGTAATAATTTGTCATAAATAGATGTCATGCCATTTATCTTCGCACTTACTGATAATTGTGCCAAAGGTAATGGGGAGTAAACAAACGATGTATCATGATTGATTTTATTAGATAAATAATTGATTTCATTTCGCATTGCTGAGGAAATCTTACTGTATTTGGATAAAATCATTAGCGCATAAGCTTTAATAGACAACTTTTCAAACTCAAGTTCTTTTTCATTCCCGTAATAATAAAGATGGTTAAATGAAGATGAATCATAAACATATTGACCAAGACGCATCATTGCGGCATCAAGTGCTTTATCATTTACCTGATAACCTCGTTCTTTAGCTTGCAATAAAAAGTCAGTGGCATAAACAGTAAGCCAATGTTCTTCTTCACTATGACTACTCCATAAACCAAAACTGCCATTACTCCGTTGCATTGATAAAATGCGTAAAATGCCTATATGAACCTTTTCACGGCGTTTGTCATCAGAATCGGTTTTAATACCTAACTGTGCAAGCTGTTCATTGTTCGCATATAAAGATGGGAATAATCCACTGATTGTCTGTTCTAAACAACCATAAGGATAAGCAAATAAACTTTTAATATATTGAGCGATGTTCAGTGGAGGTTGATTAGAGACGACCAATTGCCCTTCAACGGTATTTTTAATCAATTCAGTTAATGCTTGGTCAGGTAATTTCCAACTTTTATTTTCATCTAACACTGCCTGATAATATCTTAATGTTGGAGCGTAAGCTGGTCTTACACCTATATTCCAAGAACGACGAATGTTAAAATCTTTATTATCATCCATGACAATACCTTTCACATCAACAGTTATAGTACCTATACCATAACCAAAGTTTGCAGCAACAGGAATCTGAATAATATGTTTTTGTTTGCTATCAAGTTTGACAGAAATAGATTTGGCATCATTTTGATGAATCAAACCTGTGGTTGATATTTCAACTTGCATAGTTTGGATCGTATCAGTCAAATTATGAAGATCTAACGCTAATACAGCCTGATCTCCGCCGGATAAAAATCGCGGAGTGGATAATTCGGCAATCACAGGCGCTGCTACCTTTATCGTTTTTTCTGCTTTACCAAAACGATTGTCATCCCATGCTTGCGCCATTATGCGCAATTCACCATTGAAATTAGGTAATTGTAAATCAACAATACCTTCGCCCTGATCATTTAATTGAATAGTTTCTAATTGTTGAGCAACAATAAAAACATCATTAGACGGTTTTTTTCCACCAGTGCCCATTGCATCACCACCAAAGCTCATAGTAACATTACGCCCTGAAGCTTCAATTAAGCTACCATAAACATCAAAAATATCAACATCATAACGTTTACGTCCTAAAAAGCCAACGTAAGGATCTGGCGTAACATAATCAGTAATATTTAGTACACCCGAATCAACAGCAGAAACTAACACTATGACTTTTTTATCTTTTTGAATAAATTGCTTATCCATTTTGATTTTAATTGGCACAATACTTTCTGGATGCACTTGTTTTAGAGAATCGATTGAGATATTTAAATGACGCTTAGTTGTATCAGTAGGTAAATAAAGTAAACCCATTGCTCGTTTTACTGTTTGTATTGCTGCATCAGTCGATGGGCGTATTATCATGGCATTAATATAAATATCATGTCTTCCCCAATTTTCAATTGGTATATCGACATCCAAACCATTTTCGCCTACAGTAATTGCTTTTTTCCAAATGATACCATCATTTGTTTCAAGAGAGATGTAACCAGATCCTACAACTGGAGCTTGAACATTGACTTTAGCCACATCTCCGACATGATAAAAGGGTTTATCAATACTTAACTTGACTTGATCGGGGCGCACTGATTTCGTACCATGTGTATTATCCTCCCAATCGTAACCTGACCAGAAGCGAAAACTTGTCACTACTTTAGAGTCTGCATCAATAACTTCAATACGATAAGATCCATAATCACTGCTCAAATAGCTTATTTTAGTCGTACTCCCCACTTCAATGGATAATTGATCCTCAGAAATAACAATGTCACTGGAATTATAATTTACTTGCCAGCCATCTTCGTTTGACCAAGTCCAATAATATTGACGACGCTCATGAATCAGTCTTGTTTTTAAGGAATTTGTACCAAGTTTTTCACCCTCTAAATTGACATAAGCAATTTCAAATTCTGCATTAGTCCCGATATCAACGGTTGGACGCTCATAATAATTATCACTGTTCCAATCATAATATGGTGAATCCGCAAATAAAGCTCGAATTGCTGGTAATTTATTTGCAGGCCAAATGGTTTGAGTAGCATAACGCGTAATAGGTCTACCACCTGAATCCAGCAGACTCGCTTGTAGAACCACTTTGACTGGAGAACGTAAGTTTGACCAACTATTTTTCTTAATATGAAGCTGTTTTAAGCCATTGTTATCTAATTTCTCCTCAAACGAACCAAGTTCACTGTAGAGATTAGCGTCTGTTACTGAACCAATTTTAAAATCGGCTAATCCAGCAATAGAATCAACTTTCTTTAAATACACATTAGCATCTAGGCGATTATCTGATGCTGGTGCACCATACAAATACCAACCTTTGATATCAAAGTAAACGTCTTCATCGCTTAATATTGGACCGCTGGATGAACTGGTTATTTCCATCGCCATACGTTCTGGCAAAAATTCTTCCACTTTAAAATACCAATAACGATAAATGTCATCCCCTAGATTGAAACGAATTGACCATTTACCTGTTGCTGCATCAGATGGAATAACATAATTAGCCTGATATAAACCATTCGTATCAGCATTGCTTTTTAATTGAAAATTTTTAACTACTCGTCCATTAGCTGAAATCATATCTGCTATAATTGGTTGGTTAGGCAATGGTTGTCCATCGGCATTACGTAATAATGCATTAAAATAGACAGTTTCATCTGGACGATAAAGATCTCGGGGTCCAAAAACAAATAATTGCTTGTCATAATAAGGTGTGCCTGATAAATCGAATTCAGTCAGATTAAGGGCATTGCGATCAATATATATAAATGAAGTTTGTTTTCCATCGCTGGCTGTCAATACCCGATATTCATCATTGTTATCCATAGTGAATTCAGCATAACCATCTTGGTCTGTCTTTTCTAAAATATATTGACAATTGTTATCTACTTTTCCACGATTACGACAAGCTATTTCAACATTTGCAAGAGGCTTACCATCATCCAATCCATAAGCCATAACCGTAAATTTATGATTTTTATAGTTATGAACTGAAATTCCAATATTACTTATTGAAAATAGGGTTGCTGGATTTGATTCGTTGTAAGTCCCAGATTCATTCATCACGGCAACATAAACGCCTTCCTGATTAAGTTCATTAATTTTTGAAAGGTTGACTAGAACAGTTTCTTGAGCATTGGGTTTAGGATTAAGATCAAAACGTGACGAATATACTAAATCGGCATAGCCATTCATCTCTTCTGAACGCCAAACTGAAAGTTTATTAATAAAGCCAAATTTATGAATAAAATCACTTAATTTATCGGGCTTAATTTTAAAAAAGTTAATGTCGACCTTATTAACATTCAATGTGGTGACAGGTAATCCACTCATGGATTTACTCGGTAATAATAATCCAGTACTGGCAAAATTCACCATGGGATGACGATCTTGAGTCGTTAATTCTTTTTCATAAACTGATTGTAAACGACTGTTATTAATTGCCGTTAACATTTTATCGATCGTTAATGCTAATTTACGATTTGGTGCAAGATAACGATGTCGTAATTCCAAACCATTATCAGACAACTCCCAGACACCATCGACTACACCGGTTTCCTTATCGACTAATCTCAGTAAATTTGTAAAATTTAATTTGGGTAGAAGTGGAACAGAAAAAGTCACAACTAGAGTACTTGATCCATCAAGAATGATCTCTGAGCAATCAAGAATTTCTAGTTTTTTATCTTTATATTTTTCGATTAAATCAGGTGTTGGATTAAATACAATAGGTGATTGCAAATCAATATTCACATTTTGCGTCGAGCTATTTTTTTTGTTATCCATTATCTTTGTCATAAGCTCGTTATCATTGGCTTGAGCACATAGCGTTAAAAACAAACTTAATATCGCTAAGTGTTTAATCAATATCATGATTTCACCCATTTACCCTTTTATTTCACAAAATGATGTGATTATTTTTTATCAATATTATGCACTGTCAGTAAACGTTTAGCAAAAAATCTTTATAATAGGAATTGTTTATAAAATGATAAATCAAATTTTTAACAGAATTTTTCAGAAAAACTGATTTGAAGTGGTACTCTTGGCATTTAGAACTTACTGTACGATCAATAAGCTCCAAATGTTGGTAATTTATAAATAATTGGGTGATGACTGACTGGTTTATAGCGTTTTTGCAGTTAATTTTTTTAAAATAACATTCAAAATAATCCCATATAATGGTAAAAAGAACAAACCACAAATTAAAATTTTAAAACTGTAATCCATTAACGAAATTTCACCCCAGTGATTGGCCATAAATTCATCACTGCTTTTGTAAAAAGCAATAGCAAAAAAGACGATAGTATCAATACCATTTCCAAAAATTGCAGAAGCGGAAGGTGCTACCCACCAAGAACGATTTTTTCTTAAATAGTTAAAAACAGTAATATCCATTAATTGTCCAATTAAATAAGCCGCAAAACTGGCTAAAGCAATTCGAAAAACAAAGCTATTAAAATGAATCAATGCTGACCAACCTACCCAATGGGTTTCGAAAAATAGAACCGAAATTAGGTACGAAAACAATAAAGCGGGAATCATAACCACAAAAATAATTTTTCTCGCCAAACTGGCACCAAAAATACGAATAGTTAAATCAGTGGTCAAAAAGATAAATGGAAAAGTGAACGCTCCCCAAGTAGTATGAAATCCAAAAATATCAAATGGAATTTGTACCAAATAGTTACTGGAAGCAATAACGATAATATGAAAAAAAGCCAACCAGCCGAGTGCTTTATGTTTTTGCTGTCGAGTAAATTGTTTTTCAATCAATTGTGAATGAACGTTTAAATACATATTTGTTTCCTTTTTTAATGGGGTGAGAGAACCCAGATAAATATTGGTTAAGTTTGGGCTAAATATTCTTGTAGACCTTTATCACGCAGCATACAACTAGGACATTTACCACATCCCCCTTCTACACCGTAATAACAAGTATGGGTATTTTGGCGAACATAATCAAGATAACCCAATTTATCAGCCATTTCCCATGTTTGAGCTTTAGTCAGGTACATCAAGGGTGTTTTAATATTAAATGCATAATCCATCGCTAAATTCATCGATACATTCATGGATTTAATAAAAATATCACGACAGTCAGGATAACCACTAAAATCCGTTTCACAAACGCCGATAATAATATCATTAATACCTTTCTGCTTGGCATAACAACCCGCTAACAGTAAAAACAACATATTACGTCCATCAACAAAAGTATTTGGGTAATCACCATCTTGTGCAGCTTTGATTTCTTGCGAATCATCAATCAAAGCATTATTGGTCATATGTTTGATCACTGATGTATCAATTACGGTTTGCTTGACACTTAAATCCTCGGCGATCCACTTAGCTTTATCCAATTCAATACTATGGCGTTGACCATATTGAAAGCTTATGGTTTCAACATTCTCACGACCATAATCGGCAATGGCTTGCAGCAGACAAGTCGTCGAATCTTGCCCTCCAGAAAATATCACTAGTGCTTTACGATTTTTCATTAAAAATTCCTGTCAGATTGATAATTAGCGATTATCGACTTTTTCGGGATAAAGATCATGATTAACTAAGCGATTGAGTGCAATTTGCTTCCACTGAGTATTGGATTTACCATAATTGGCATAAGGATCAATTGAAATACCACCACGTGGTGTAAATTTACCCCACACTTCAATGTATTTAGGATCCATTAACTTAATCAGATCTTTCATAATGATATTGATGCAATCTTCATGATAATCACCATGATTTCGAAAGCTGAATAGATACAGCTTAAGAGATTTACTCTCAACCATTTTGATATTAGGCACATAAGAAATATAAATTGTGGCGAAATCAGGCTGACCTGTAATAGGACAAAGACTCGTAAATTCCGGACAATTAAATTTAACAAAATAATCATTACCGGGATGTTTGTTATCAAAAGTTTCCAGAATTTCCGGAGCATAGGTTGTTGGATAGCGAACAGACTGATCGCCTAATAATGTAACGTTACTCATAATTTTCCTTAGTTTTTTTGCGTGGGAGGTTCACGAACCACGAGACAAGCCGCACACCTTACCTTTTTTTACTAAAAAAGTCTAGAACATCATTTTAATCAAATTAATTAAGAGCTGATTTGGAAACAATGAAACGGTTAACTTTGAAAAATAGCAAATATTACTCTATAAAATTAGCTATCTAATAAAATTTTATAAAAAAGAGATCAGTTTATTTTCAGTAATTGTTATGTGTAACACTCATTCTGTTTTATCAAAAAGACAACATTCATTACCGATAAAAAAACATCCTTGTAGAAGATTTTTAATCAATAGTCATAAATTTATGAATAGTAAAGGGATAATAAAGATCAATGTTATAATCTGTTTATTTATATCGTTGTAAGACTCATGTTGTTCTTTGGACTATTAATAGTCCTAATGCGATTATCTAATTATTTTTTAACAATTGGTAATAGAAAATTAAAATAATTTAATTGATTATATTTACATCGAATACATTTAGTCGATTTTCAGTATTCAAGTTTTAAAATTTTGTAATTAATAGCCGTAAATTATCTGTCATAATATTCATCCATTTCTAATGGTTTTATTTAATAATATTTAGATAAATGATCATATAAAACTTATCGTTTTTGGTAGCACTTTAGGTTAACAGCATTTTTACAGAAAATAGCTAAATAGAACTAAAGAAAATTAACATAATTTTAGCTAATATGAGATATTAAAGATGACCTCAAGAAGTAATATATCTCCTCAAGGTCAATATTAATTGCACAAATTTCAATATTATTTTATTGTTCGAATCTATTTTTTAATTTCAATAAAATTAAAAACTAAGATTACTTAGTATTAACTTTATCATAATAATCCGCTAATTTATTTTTTGCTTCAGTGAGTTCTTTTTCTGCATCGTGCAATTTAGATTTTAGAGCATCAATTTTGTCTTGATTTGCATTAATACCATCTTTTTCATACTCTTTGGTTTTTTCTGCTAATTTTTTGGTTTTGTCAGAGACATTTTTGCTTTTTTCTTCCACTAATCTTTTGTATTTTTGTTCCAATGTGTCATCCGAACAATTGGTATTAACTTGTTGAAGTGCTTTTTCAAGCCCTGTGATTTCAAAAGTATTATTGGCTTTTTTGGCTTGTTCTATTTTTGCTTCGATGGCCTGTTTTTTAGCATCGCAAGTCAATCCTTCATGTACATCATTACTTGATGCATAACTATTTACAGAAAACGCCATAACTAAAGTGATAATGCTTAATTTACTTAATAACCCTATTGCTGATTTCATATTGATCCTCCTAAGTTTATTTTCTTAATTGAACATAATCTACTTTGTGATCGTTACCTTTTGTCAAAATCAAACTGGCTCTTTCTCGAGTTGGTAAAATGTTTTCAACTAAATTTAATTCGTTTATCTCACTCCACAAGCGATTAGCGATGCTGATTGCCTCTTGTTCTGGTAATTGAGAATAGTGATTGAAGTATGAATTGGGATCACTGAAGGCCCCTGCTCTAAATTTTAAAAAGCGGTTCACATACCAATGATGTAATAAAGATAAATCGGCGTCAACATATATCGAAAAATCAACATAATCTGAAACAAATACTCGATTATGTGCTTGAGTATAATTGACCGCACCTTGTAATACATTTAAACCTTCCAAAATCAAAATATCTGGACTGTCGATCACGATCTCTTCATTTTCTACAATATCATAAACTAAATGTGAATAAACCGGTGCTTTAACTTCCGCTTGCCCTGATTTTATATCTGCAACAAAGTTAATTAGCTTTTTAAGGTTGTAGGATTGTGGAAAACCTTTTTTATTCATAATGCCGCGCTCTTCAAGGCATTTATTTGGATATAAAAAACCATCCGTAGTAACTAACGCTACTTTTCTATGTTCAGGCCAACGAGTTAGTAATGCCTGTAATACACGTGCCGTAGTACTTTTACCAACAGCAACACTGCCAGCGATACCAATTATGTAAGGGATTTTTTGGCTTTTACCTAAAAATTTAGATAATACCGCCTGCCGACTAAAACTATTACTAATATAAAAATTGAGTAATCTTGATAAAGGTAAGTAAATTTCACTTACTTCATCCATTGATAAATCTTCATTGATTCCCTGTAAAGAAATTAGTTCTCCAGATGTTAAGGTCATTGGTTCCGAATTACGCAAGCTTGCCCATTCTTTACGGCTAAACTGCATGTAAGGACTCAAATGATTATTCATGTTTATTTCTCTATAACGATTGATTCAAGAATATTCGGCTCAGATTATACATAAAACTGTAATTTTACAATCACTAATTCACAATGTGTCTTCCTCATAGCTATATTTTAGACTTACTGATAAAATATACTGAATAAATGATTAACCAAACTGTAAAACAGAGATAGTATGTTAAAATCTAAATCGAAACAAAAACTCAAAAAAAGCCGTCAGGAAATTAATGAAGAGTCTCGCGAACTCAAACGTAAACGCAAGCATAAAGGTTTGCCTAGTGGTTCACGCTTTAATAATACAGATAAAAACAAAAATAACAATACTCAAAAAGTAGCGAAAGATCCACGTATAGGCAGTAAAACGCCGATTGCTTTAGTTGTTGATACAAAGGTGAATCCCCTTAAGGCTGTTAAACAACCTAAATTAGAGAAAACCGTTTTATCACCACAACAAGAATTAGAGCAACTTGAAAACGATCCTAAATTGGATATGTTGCTAGATTTGGTTGAAAAAAATGGCAAGTTGACTATAGAACAACAAACTTATTTGGATAGTAAATTGAATCGAATAGATGAACTGATGCAAGAATTAGGTTATATCGATGATGATTTTGAAGCTCTTGATGATGAGAAGGAAGATATCGTAAGTTTATTAAAACGTAATTAATAATGGGTAAGGGTCTTACTTCACCCAATACCATTCATTTTTGAAGTAAGGTCAGGGAAAGAGTTATAAAAAATATCCCTGACTGAATGCTATAATAACAGATGTCTTATTCGAACTGTAATTTATAACACATAGCGAGCAGATAATAATGCCATTATTGATAATGTTAAATTTATATTTTGGATTATTTATTTGCACATTATTGTATTTGCGTAAAACAAATCAGATCAAGCTGAAAACAAGAAACAGAGCAAAAAGTGTAACTAAGCAAAAACCAACTTTACTAAGTCATGGATATAATAATGCTAAACACAGACTTAAACGGAAACAGAAGTATGACTGAAAAACAATTATGGGATCAGGCTTTAATTAAAAAATATAACTATTCTGGTCCAAGATATACTTCATATCCTACTGCCCTTGAATTTAATGAAAATTATAATGAACAGGATTTTTTGAACGCGACGTCTCGTTACCCTACCCAACCTTTATCTTTATATGTACACATTCCGTTTTGTCATAAACTTTGCTATTTTTGTGGTTGTAATAAACTTATTACGCGTCAAACCCAGAAAGTCACCAAATACCTGGATATTTTAGAAATTGAAATAGCAAAACGAGCCAAACTTTTCCAAAACAGAATTGTTACACAAATGCATTGGGGAGGAGGAACACCTACCTTTTTAACAGATCAAGAAATTAGCCGATTAATCAGCTCGCTAAAATCCCATTTTCAATTTGCTGACAATGCTGAAATGTCAATTGAAATTGATCCTCGTGAAATTACGTCACAAACTATCGATCATTTAGCCCAAGTTGGCTTTAACCGCTTAAGTATGGGAATTCAGGATTTTAACCACGAGATCCAAAATCTGATTAATCGAGAACAAGACGAACATTTGATTCGTTCATTGATCGATCAAGCTCGAAAAAATCATTTCGACTCCATTAGTCTCGATTTAATTTATGGTTTACCTAAACAGACCGTTGCCAGTTTTACCGAAACCCTCAATAAAGTGATTGATATTTCTCCGGATCGTTTAAGTGTGTTCAATTATGCGCATTTACCGAGTCGCTTTGCAGCTCAGCGCAAAATCAAAGATAACGATTTACCCAGTGCTTCGGAAAAATTACTGATTTTACAAACAAGTATAGAAAAATTAACCCAATCAGGTTATCAATATATTGGCATGGACCACTTTGCTAAACCAACCGATGAACTCGCCCTTGCTCAACAGCACAATAAATTACATCGAAACTTTCAAGGTTATACAACGCAAGGGGATGCAGATTTGCTAGGGTTAGGCGTCTCTGCAATTAGCATGTTAGGTGATAGTTATGCGCAAAATCAAAAAGATCTTAAAATCTATCAGCAACAAGTCGAGAAAATCGGTAATGGTCTATGGAAAGGTTTTACGTTAGATCGTGATGACCTTATTCGTCGTGATGTAATAAAGCAACTGATTTGTCATTTTTATCTTGATAAGAAAGTGATTGAACAGCAATACGATATCGATTTTGATGACTATTTTGCCGAAGATTTGGCACTTTTACAACCATTACAGAAAGATGGACTGATCACCATACATAGCGATACAATTCAAGTCGCTCCAAAAGGTCATTTATTGATCCGCAATATCTGCATGTGTTTTGATATTTATATGCGTAAAATGGCAAGACAACAGCAGTTTTCACGAGTAATTTAATAAATTAAGAAAGTTACGGCTACCACCGTAACTTATTTAATCAATTTAATTAATGCGGTTAGATACTTAATGACTGGCTAAATAGACTTTGAATTTAGTGGTTTGTGCAATGACTTCCACATTTTTGAATGTTTCATCTAAAATCGATTGATAAGGCAAAAATGAATTGGCCACGATGCACAAAAAACCATTTAATTTTAAGTATTTTTTGGCTTCTTTAATTAATGCATTGACTGCTGTGTAACTTGTCTCTTTACCATCGTGAAAAGGAGGATTAGAAATAATAAGATGATATTTATCATTTAAATTGGAAAATACATCACTTGCAACAACAGTCCCTTTGACATTATTGCAATTTAGTGTGATTTTACTTGACTCCATTGCTGCGCTACTCACATCTGACAAAGTGAGCTCAATATCTGGGTATAGCTTACCTAATATCGTAGATAATATGCCCGAACCACACCCAACATCTAACACATTGCCTTTAATGATTTCAGCATGGTCAATGACTGCATTCAATAATAATTCGGAACCTGCATCTAACCCTTTTTGACTAAATACGCCTGGTAAACTTTTAATTTCAATATTTTGATTTTCAATAGTAATATGGTAGCTCAACCACCATTCATTGAGTTCAAATGCTAAGCGACTATCGACTTGAAAATGATACAATCCACAACGTCTTGCACTATCCATTTTTTGGATGGAACCGAAATCTTGTAATAAAGCTTCAACACTTTTTACTCCTGTACGATTTTCGCCAACAATAAAGATATCGCTTCCTTTGGGCATATTATTAAGTAAATAAGAAAGCTGGAATTGTGCTTCACTTTTCGTTTTTGGCCAGTAATAAATTAGTGTATTCATTCCAACATAAAACTCCGTATCCGGCAGCAACGAAAAAATGGTTTGAGCACCACGCACACTATTTTTTAGACGTAAATAAGTATGAAATTGAGTGCAATGAATTTTAACTTGATTTGCGACCATTATTGCTGGATAACTATCTTGAATATCACCTGCAATAATCACATTTTTATCATGAAAAAATGTTTGATGACGTTCAATTACCTGACTTGCTGGAGTAAAAACGGATGTTGACATAGTACCTCGATGAAAAAACCTTTATAATTTTATCTGTTAATTATACAATTAACCCTTATTATTCTCTAATAAAAAAACAGTAATTCAATAATGACTGAACAAGATTGGTATTTGCAACAATGCAATATTACTCAATACATTTTGCGTAATTCAACAGTATTCAAAGGTGAAATGACAATCCATATTAGTGATGAGATTCGTTTGATTGTTGTTGCTGAACAAAAACCAACACAAAAAATATATACAGATATCCTTAATGCTATTCGACTTAAAGAAAATCAAGTCTTAATACTTACTCCATCACAATTCATTGTTCCAGCTAGCGATATAAAAACGGTTGTTTGGTTTATTGATATCATACCTGATGAAATGTGGCAAAATCAATTAACCATCCAAACTTCCAGTTTAGATGTTCTAGCTAATGCACCACAACAAAAGCGCCAACTTTGGCGACAATTATGCCAATATGAAAACTATTTCCACCCTCACTCACAATGATTTAACCGAGGCTTTTGCTCTAGAGCAGCTTTGTCATAGGATCCCTTGGTCTAAACCAACGTTCTTTTCCAATCAAGGTGAGCATTATTTAAATTTGAAATTAACCATAGATAATAAAATAATCGGATTTTGCATCTGCCAGCTGGTTGCCGATGAAGCTAATTTATTTAACATTGCCATTCACCCTCAATTTAGGCAACAAGGGCTAGCGAAAGAGCTTTTAAATCATTTGATTGAAAAATTAATGACGATCAATTTTGACAAACCTATTGCTTCCTTGTGGTTAGAAGTGAGAAAATCCAATGATGCAGCCATTCGCCTTTATCATTCACTAGGTTTTAACCAAATAACCATCAGAAAAAATTATTATCCAACTATTGATGGAAAACAGGAAGATGCCATTATAATGGCCTATACCTTAACTTTATAAAACTGTAAAGTATATGACAATGCAAAGCAATAGAGCCTTACTTTTTGTAAATGGTGAGCCGACTAAACATTATCCCAACAATTTAGAAAACTATGCTTTTATTGCCGCAACAGATGGGGCTTATCATAACTATCTTTGCAATTCACCAATAATTCCTAATTATATTATTGGTGATTTAGATAGTTTTGATCATAGCGGTACTCTACCAAGTGGAACTGAAATTATTCATACTCCCGATCAAAATAAAACGGATTTTGAAAAAGCCATCTTATTTTTAGCAAGTAAAGGTGTGAAAAAATTTGATATTTATGGCGCATCAGGTTATGCTAGTGATCATTTCTTAGGAAATTTATCGGTTGTTATACGTTACTATGATCGATTGAATTTTACGTTCTATGATAATTATTGCCAGTTCTTTTTTTCCAAAAAGCAGCAAACTCTTTGTAATATAAAAAATCATATCATTTCTTTTATTCCTTTGTCTAAAGTTACAAATGTCACCATTACAGGTGTTAAATATCCATTAAGTAATGCAACATTAACGTTAAGAGGATTAACAAGTTTAAGAAATAAAGTCATCACGGATTCAGTAAAAATATCCTTTAAAAACGGTGAGTTGCTTGTTTTTATAGAAAATAAAGCTACACAAGATTGACAATAACATTTACATTACTTTACAATAATATACACAACTATACACACATTAGCAGAAGAATTATTTAAAAAGGGCCTACTTTATGTTCACAAAAAAACTATTTGTGCTTATTTGTGCTTCAATAATTTCTTTTATGGTTTATGCACAAAACCAAACTAATGTAAATGAAACAAGCAAAGTTATTGATTCTTTTTTTCAGTGTGATAATCAATTTTTTAAACAGTTAAAAACGAATAAAGATTCTTTCAGTCAGTACACAGATTTAGCCTTTGTTGATAATTTTGCTTATATTGTGTCCGATTCGATTGAACACGATAAAAAAAATAGAGTGGTATTTAAAAAGCCAATTGAATACAGAGGATTAAAAATTTTAGGTTATCAAAATATCTTTATTCCAACATCAGTATCTGGTCAATTTTATTATTGGGGGTTTATTTTTGATAATAAACCTCAATACGTTAAACAGGCACTTAATAATATTAACTGGTTAGATTTTAACGAAAAAATTCACTTTGCTAATCCTAAAATTTACGATAAAAAAAGTAAAAATAAAACTTGGCAAGACAATCCGTATTCAATTGACATGGTGATTCCAAGATCTGGCACTGTTGAAAAATCCTTATATTTAGAACCAATAGAAGATAATCAAAGCCGTGTGATTTGCTCAATACAAGGAGATATTGATAAAAAGATTCTCTATTCAGTACGCCCTGATATGAAACCTATCGATAAGGAATATGAAATAAAACGTAAAAAAAGAATTGAAGATAACAATCAAATAAAACAAAAAGAGAATCAAGAAAACCTGAAATCCCAACAAGAAAAAGATATTAATCAAAAATCAACTAAATATAATTCAAAAAATGGGGATAAAATCTAAATGAAAAAAATATACTTGTTATTTATTCTCTTTTCTTTTTCAGCTTTATGTAATGATTTTAATACTCCTGCAACAACCAGTAATAATGAAAGTGATACAAGTAGTTCCCATGAAACAAGTGAAAATTTAAAAGATTCGCGCATTGGTGAACAATTTATTCCAATGAGCAAATTTAATGAAGATAAATCAATAGGTTACTCATTTATTGATAGGAGTTCCATTGTTCTACACCCTTATAATAAAAAAATACGAGTATTTAATGAGGTTGTTAATTTTATACCCCCATTAGTACAAGAAAACAGTGAAGGTGAAAAAATAACTTACCGATCAATTGTGATTCAACATTTCGCTAACTGTGATAAAAAAGAAATCGCTAAAGGGAATATTCAGTTATTTGAAAATTATTTTGGTGATGGTCGTTTAGTGAGTACCAATGACACACCTAACCGATGGGCAAATGCAATAGACAATAATGAACAGCGTCGTTTGTTGATCGTTTCTTGTTCTTTATCTATTGCTCATTAAATATTACTGATTTTTTGTTGATATCTATCTGCCACTTCTAGTGGCAGATAGTTTTTGATTATGCTAATATCACTTAACTACCTCAATATTGATTAACTTTCTATGAACATCACTGAATTTCACACGATTACCGATCAACTGTTTAATAAGGTCGAATCATTTTTAGATCACTTTTCCGAAGAACAAGACATTGACATTGATTATGAAATTAATGGTAATGTCATTACTATCACATTTCCTAATTTCAGTAAAATTATCGTCAATACTCAAGAACCCCTATTTCAAGTTTGGCTAGCAACAGCAAAACAAGGTTATCACTTTGTTTATGTCGATAATGAATGGGTTTGTACTCGTACAAATCAGTCATTTAATAAAATCTTCTCGCAATCTGTCACTGATCAAGCAACAATATAACGGTAGAGCTCTAAAAATCGGTTAGATAAGGCAAATTGAGTTTTGCCTTTACTATTTTTCAATTTATAAGTATTAAAGTAAGGTAAGATTGGCTAATTTAATTACCAGCCATTTAACTCCCTCGTCTACAAAGGCAATTTGAACTCGTTTATGATCTCCTTCGCCATCAAGATTGATAATAGTCCCTTCTCCAAAACGATGATGTTTAACTTTTCGACCTAAAACATAACCATCACTTTCACGTTGTTTTTCAAGATAGGATTTTTTACGATCGATAATCAATTGCTCATTTTTACTAAGATCTCTTTTAGTTAAATCATTTGATTTAAACTCAGATGAGGGGATAATACCTCGATAACTTACCTCGTTTAACCTTTCAACAGGTAATTCTGCTAAAAAACGAGAAGGTAAATTACGTTCATCCCGACCATAAAGTCGTCTTAATTCACATAAAGTTAATGTCAAATGTTTTCGAGCCCGAGTGATTCCAACATAGGCTAAACGTCGCTCTTCTTCCATACTATCATTATCTTTAACTGAACGTTGAGCAGGAAAGATACCCTCCTCTAATCCAACAATAAATACATTATCAAACTCTAATCCTTTAGCTGAATGCAGAGTCATTAATTGAATGGAATCTTGAGCTTTAACGACATCTCGACTTTCTAATGAGGTAAACGCTAAAAACGACTCAAGTACTGTCAGTGTTTTACCTGTGGTACTATCCTCAATGACTGTATTTTCATTGTTATGAAAAAATTGTTCGGCAGCCGAAACCAGTTCTTCAAGATTTTCTAATCGTGATTGCCCTTTAATTCCTGGTTCTTGCTCATACATTTGCTGAACACCAGATAATTTAATTATAACGTCAAGCTGTTGATAAAATGGCAACTGTCCTACTTCTTCATGAATTGAGTCCATCAATTGTAGAAAACGACTTAGTCCAGAGCGCTGTCTTTCAGTTAATGCATTTGTTTGAATTAATAATAAACACGCCTCCCATAATGAAAGATTATGTTGTTTAGCCGTAAGTCTGACTTTATCAAGAGTAACATTACCAATACCGCGAGTTGGAGTATTAACTGTCGCTTCAAAAGCCATATCATTGTTGTGATCGTGCAGTAAACGCAAATACGCCAGTGCTAATTTAACTTCTTGCCGCTCATAAAAGCGTATTGAACCATAAATTTGGTACGGCAATCCTGCTTGTAACAGGGTATCTTCAAAAATACGCGATTGAACATTATTACGATATAAAATGGCACAACTTGAAAATTTATCGCCTTCTTCATGACGCTTTTTTATTTGACCAATTACAAATCTTGCTTCATCAATATCATTAAAACCAACATAAAGTGAAATCTTTTCACCTTCACCACTATCTGTCCAAAGATTTTTCCCTAAGCGTTTTTGATTTTTGGCAATTAAAATGTTAGCCGCATCTAAAATATTACTGGTTGAACGATAATTTTGTTCAAGACGAATGATTTCAGTGTCCGGATAATCATTGATAAACAATTGTAGATTGTCGGCATTAGCACCACGCCAGCTGTAGATTGATTGGTCATCATCACCAACAATCATAACGTTAGCCGTATCACCTGCCAATTTTTTTACTAATCGATATTGAATTAAGTTCGTGTCTTGAAACTCATCAATTAAAATATTAGAAAAACGTTGATGGCAATAATTTAGTACATCATGATTTTGATTGAGAAGTTCATAAACTCTTAAAATTAATTCTGAAAAATCAACGTATCCAACTCTGTCGCAAATTGCTTGATAATCACGATAGATGGTTTGCCACATCGCTTGTTTAGGATCTTCTGGTGTGAAATCATGAGCTCGTAATCCCATCTCTTTTTGATTAGAAATAAAAGCTGCACATTCTTTTGCTGACCATTGTTTTTCATCTACTTTAAGTTCTCGAAAAATTCGCTTAATAAGACGAATCTGATCTTCCGAGTCAATAAGCTGAAAATTAGAAGGCAATTTGGCTTGCTGTGAAAACATCCGTAGTAAACGATGAGTTAATCCATGAAAGGTACCAATCCACATCCCACTAAAATAACCGTCACCAACTAATGCTTGGATACGCTCTTGCATTTCAACAGCAGCTTTATTTGTGAAAGTAACGGCAAAAATGGATTGGGAAGGGTAATGTTTTTCCATACAAAGCCATGCAATTCGGTGAACTAAAACACGCGTTTTACCACTTCCGGCGCCTGCAAGTACAACAGTGTATTGGTTATCGGTAGTCACGGCGTTTTGTTGTTCATTATTGAGGTCTTTTAATAATGATTTTTTAATATCCATTATATTTAAACCTATCTTGGTTAGAACAAATACAAATTGGTTTCAATTTCATAAGCATTACAAATATGTTCATTGTGTTTCTAAATATAGTTAATTGACTGTAAGCAAATAAGATAGGCTTTGAGTTAAATGTAAATCACTCTTAGCTTCACTGTCTATTTATACAGATATTTACAAAATTATAACAGATTCTCTAATTCAAGCAATTGACTAATCTCAATATGGGGTAAACATCGAGCATCAGCAAGATGAAAAATGTCCTGATTCATAATGTTTATCCAACACGCTAACAAACCATTATTAATCGCACCATTGACATCCGTTATCAAATTATCACCGACATGTAATATATTACCTGCCGGTACGGCTAATTTGTTAACTGCTAATTCAAAAATTTCTGGAAAAGGCTTTGAGCGCCCATCGGCTCCCCCACGTAATGAAAATTGAAAATAATCTCTTAATCCAATTTTATCAATATCAACATTACCATTAGTAATCACCGCTAAAGGGACTATGGTTGCTAATTTCGTTAATAAGGTGTGAGTGGACGGTGAAACATGCATTTTATGACGCCAAAAATTAAACATATCCATTGTTTCGTTAATAATGTTTACCATATTTTCTGGAGAAATCTTTGCTTTATTTAACAATGATTTAATAGTTTCCATTCGCCAGGCCACAACATCGTGATAAATCTCTCGTTGCGCAGCCTGCACCGTTTTTTTTCTAAATGCAGTTCGGATACAGTTAAATGATGTAACCCTTCATAACGCTGCAAATATTTAACAATTTCCTCTTCGGATTTTTCTACAATGTCACTGTTGTCGTACAACGTATCATCAAGATCGAAAGTGATTGCCTTAATTTTGTTTATTGAACGATAAATGTGCATTACTTGTTTCCTCTTCTCGCTCTTGGATGGGCTGAATCATAAACTTCAGACAGATGTGAAAAATCTAAATGAGTATAAACTTGAGTGGTTGATAAATCTGCATGACCTAACAACTCTTGTACGGCTCGCAAATCTCCACTTGATTCTAACATGTGTGTGGCAAACGAATGTCGTAATTTATGCGGATGGACATGAACAGACAATCCGCGTCTAACGCCCCACTGTGCAAATCTTTTTTCAACATTACGGGGTGAAATGCGTTTACCTAATTTGGAGATAAATAACGCATCATCCTGCGGCTCTAAAAAATCACGCAGTGATAACCAATGATTAATCCATTTAATAGACTCATAACCTAATGGCAATTTTCGCTCTTTATTTCCCTTCCCCATTACGCGAACTTCACCCTCATTCAAATTCAATTCACGGCAATTAAGATTGACTAATTCAGACAATCGTAAACCTGAACCATACATAAGTTCAAGCATAGCTCTGTCACGTACGGAAAGAGGATCATTATATTCAATATCGAGCAATTGATTAATTTCATCAATATCAATATTTTTAGGGAGATGATGCCCCAATTTAGGATTTAACACCCCACGGGCAGGATTGGCATTAATATCTTGATTTTTAATTAACCAATCACAAAAACTGCGCAATGCCGATAGCCTTAATGATAAACTTCTTGCCTGTAAACCCGTTCGTTTACTATGACTAATTAATAATCTAACTGCCGATGAGTCTACATCTTGCCATTGAGTAATTCCCACTTCTTCTGCGATGGCTATAAGCGCAAAAAGTTGACGTCGATAATTAACTTGAGTATTTAGGCTAAGCTGTTTTTCCGATTTTAAATAATTTAAAAAACGCTCAACCGGTTCAGTTAATAAACAACGATTATTTTGAGAGGATTGAACCATAACTTACCTTATTTTTTTCGCATAACCCATTTTCCAATTAATATAGGTAATAATTGACTCACTTTTTCTAATAATAAAGTACCTTGTCTTTCCTGATAATGATTCGGATTGGAGCTGGTAAACATTAAGATCCCCAAATCACCAAATTGTCCTAATAAGGATAACGCAACAGAACCAACATAATTATGTTGAGATAATAAAAAATCTAATTCGGTGGTATTTAAGATACCAAGATATTGATTACTGTATTGTAGATGTCTAACTCGAATAAAATCAAAACCTGAACTATTCAAAGCAAAATGTTGATATTTTGAAGGGGCATTGATTAACCATTTGTCATCAAAAAGGTATAAGTATGCACCATTAAGACCCAACGATTTTGCCCAATTTTTTAATATCTGTACCAGTTCATCAAGATCATTGGCTTTAATTATCTGACATTGTAGATCCATAAACTGATTAAAAAGTAATTCATTAGAACGCGCGTATTCCATTAATAAGGTTATTTCATCCTTAAGATGACTAATTTTATTACGCTGTCTTGCCATTTGCCATTCAGGTAGTGAAATTCCACCCCTGATTGGATGTGGAATACGCATATTTTCAATACGACTTGCGTTTCTGATAAAAAAATCTGGATTATCGAGCAAATATTGACTAACAATCTCATCATTCAATTTCATTTTACGAGTTGTTGGTTTTGTATTTTTTGCTTTATAAGATTGTGATGTTTTAGCAACCATTCTGAATCTCTGTTATAACCGATAAGACACACTAGGCTAAAAAATCAGTTAAAATTAATGGAGTTATATATTTTTAACTAATTTATTAACAAAGAATGAAATGTTATTTATCTACTTTATTGTCAAACAAAATTTACATCGCAATAAATCCATCATAAACATGCGTAGCAGGTCCTGTCATATAAAGAGGTTTATTTGTACCTTGCCATTCGATTAATAACTTACCACCAGGTAGGTTTACTTTGACTTTGCTGTTAAGTAATCCTTGATTAATACCAACAGCAACAGCGGCACATGCTCCAGTACCACAAGCTTGCGTTTCACCAACACCACGTTCAAATACACGTAAATTTATATTATTGCGATCGATAATATGCATAAAACCAATATTAGCTCGCTCCGGAAACCGTTCATGCTGTTCCAATAATGGACCTAATTGTTCCACTTCCGCGGTAAGAATATTATCTACTTGTAAAACACAATGTGGATTACCAATTGAAGCAACGCCACATAATATTGTGCGTTCTTGAGCACGAATGATGTAAGTTTTCTCTTCTTTAATTGCTTTAAAAGGTACTTTATTCGGCTCAAAAATAGGTTGTCCCATATTGACTCTTACCGTCTCATCGTCGTTGACAGTCAATACAATATTCCCTTTCATCGTGCTAACTTTTAATGTGCGTTTTTTGGTCAAACCTTTCAAACGAACAAAACGTGCAAAGCAACGTGCTCCATTTCCACACTGCTGAACTTCACTACCATCAGCATTAAAAATTCGATAATGAAAATCGGTATCTGGAGCAAAAGGAGGCTCAACAATCAAAAGTTGATCAAAACCTACTCCAGTATATCTATTAGCAAGACGTTTGATCATTTCAGTCGAAAGATGAACATTTTGGGTTACCGCATCAATGACCATAAAATCATTTCCGAGTCCATGCATTTTTGAAAAGTTCATCTATTTCTACCTTCTATTGAAAAAAACATAATTGTCTATTGCGTTATATTATCTGATAAGCACATCACACTGTCTGATGTATGAAAACCCGCCTAAGTTCTCACATAATCAGCAATATTATTTATTATAGGAATTCACCTCGCCATAAATCATCAAACGACTCTCGCTGACGAATGAGTTTATGTTGCTGCTCGCCAATTAACATCACCTCTGCTGGTCTTGGGTGACTGTTATAGTTGGATGCCATACTAAATCCATAAGCGCCAGCACTACAAACCACTAATAAATCATCTTGTTGAACCGAAAGCTCACGTTGATATGCCAATACATCACTTGATTCACAAATTGGGCCAACAACATTATATATCAAGGTTTCATCTGTTAGTTTCGGTTCTTTTTCTGGTAAAACTCGCATCCAAGCTTGATATAGCGCTGGTCTAATTAAATCGTTCATACCTGCATCCACAATTGCAAAATGATTACCATCTTGATGCTTAGTATATTCAACTTTCGTGATTAATAGTCCTGCGTTAGCAACAATGCACCGACCGGGTTCAAATAGAAGTTCAACATTAACGTATTTTGCAAATTTCTTTTTCAACTCAGTAACAAGCAGTGAAGGTGATATAGGTTGTTCATCATTATAACAAACTCCCAAACCGCCTCCTAAATCAATATGATCAATACTGATGTCATTAGTTTTTAATTCATCGATTAGTGCCACAATACGATCGGCAGCATCAAGAAAAGGTGACAATTCCGTTAACTGAGAGCCGATATGACAGTCAATGCCTGCTATTTTGATATTTGCTAATGATTTGGCTTTACGATATACATCTAATGCTAATTGATAACTAATACCAAATTTATTTTCACGTAATCCTGTTGAAATGTAAGGGTGAGTTTTTGCATTAACATCAGGATTAATTCTTAACGAAATTGTCGCAATTTTATTTAATCTTTTAGCAACATCATTAATTCGATAAAGCTCTGATTCTGACTCAACATTGAAACATTTGATACCAACTGTCAGTGCGCGCTCAATTTCTACAATGGATTTTGCTACACCAGAAAAGACAACTTTGCTCGCATCCGCTCCTGCCTTTAGCACTCGTTCCAATTCACCTTGAGACACAATATCAAACCCAGCTCCTAAATTTGCCAATTGATTTAATACTGATAAATTACTGTTAGCTTTAACTGCATAACAGATTAAATGGTTAGTATCCATTAGAGCTTGCTGATAAGCCAGAAACTGTTTAGTAATATAATTGGCTGAATAAACATAGAGTGGTGTACCGTACTGTTCAGCTAAATCAGATATTGCAATTTTATTAGCAAACAATTGACCTCTTTTATAATGTAGAAAATCCATAATCTATTCCGTTAAACTGTTTGGTTAAGTGAATACGAATCCATTGATATTGTTGACGTCTCAGCAGGAATATAAAGAGGTCCTTTCAGTCCACACCCCAATAATGTCAATGTAACTAAAAGTATAGAAAGTAGTTTTATTGATGATTTCATAGAACATTCACAATTATTTCATTTTTAGGATGCCGACTATATTACACGATAGCCATATCCGTGCAAAGCATAAATAATCAAATCGTTATATATAACTTTGATATTAATATTATTCATTTGTTTACTTTTATTGAGTTATCTTGCAATATTCAATTATTTCTATAAATTACATTTTATTCCTTAATGAACTAACTATCCTTTTACTGGTCAATTTTTACTGAAACGTAGGTATAATCTGAAACTTTTTTACAAAACAATTTTTATTTCTCAAGAAACGAGAGCGATTACTGTGTCTGATTTTTCTGATATATGTAGGCATTGAGTGTTAGATTATTATAACCTCATATTATTGTTCTGGTCGTGTTTACTGAAACGTAGGTGTAACCTGAAACTTTTTTACAAAGAAATCGATAAAAAATGGTTCATGGAAGAGACCAACCATACTAGAGTGATTTTTTAAATCAATTTATTCTGTTATAAAATAATCAATCGATTAGCTCTAAGCATTAATATATTTTTGACGGTCAGGAAGCCAACAAGCTATCAATTGCTGAGCAACTTGTGGATAGTTTTGTTGTAAAGAGTGAGATATTTTTTGTATTTCACTAATCAGATGTTGATCACGGATTAAATCAACAATTTTGAAGTTTGCCACACCCATTTGCCGAGTCCCCAAAATTTCACCACTGCCACGAATTTCGAGATCTTTTTGGGCAATTACAAATCCATCATTGCTTTCACGCATGACTTTCATTCTTGCTTGAGCCACTTTACTGAGCGGAGCTTGGTACATTAAAACACAATAAGAAACTGCACTACCTCGACCAACTCGTCCACGTAATTGGTGTAATTGAGCTAACCCGAGTCGTTCAGCATTTTCAATAATCATCAAACTCGCATTGGGTACATCAACACCAACTTCAATTACCGTCGTTGCAACTAGAAGTTGAATGTTACCTGCTTTAAAGTTTTGCATGACCAATTGTTTGTCATCTGATTTCATTTTGCCATGTATTAAGGCAATCGACAAGCTTGGTAATCGTTCACCCAATTCTTCAACTAACATTTCCGCAGCTTGAGCGTCTAGAATTTCTGACTCTTCAACTAACGTACAGACCCAATAGACTTGTCGAGCACTTAAACAAGCTTGATGCACTCTTTCGATAATCTCTTCTCGGCGAGAATTAGGAATAACAACTGTCGTAACAGGCGTACGCCCAGGCGGTAACTCATCAATCACCGAGACGTCTAAATCCGCATATACTGTCATTGCCAGTGTTCTAGGTATGGGTGTTGCGGTCATAATTAGTTGATGAGGATGCATACCTTCTTTTATTCCTTTTTCCCATAATGTTAATCGCTGATTAACACCAAATCGGTGCTGCTCATCTATAATCACCAAGCCTAGAGAGGCAA
This sequence comes from Gilliamella sp. B3022, assembly GCF_028751545.1. NCBI lineage: Bacteria > Pseudomonadati > Pseudomonadota > Gammaproteobacteria > Orbales > Orbaceae > Gilliamella > Gilliamella sp. B3022. The sequence continues at coordinate 1,939,998 of NZ_CP071867.1, read as the reverse complement.
ATTCCACCTTATCAACAAAAACAGCATGTGTACCGATTAACATAGTGATATCACCATTTTGTACACTTTCATAACGCTGCTTTTTATTTTTTGCAGTTAAGCGTCCAGATAGCCAATCCACTTTTATACCAAGTGGTTCAAACCATTGTTTGAAATTGTTATAGTGCTGCTCTGCTAATATTTCTGTCGGCGCCATTAAGACAACTTGTTGATGATTTTCTATAGCGTTCAATGCCGCCAATGCAGCAACTAAGGTCTTACCTGAACCCACATCCCCTTGAATTAAACGCATCATTGGAATAGGTTTAGCCATATCTGTATAAATATCTTTAACGACGCGTTGCTGGGCATTAGTTGGACTAAAAGGCAATGAAGCTAAAAAAGGTGTTATAAACTTTTGATTAATACGCATAGCATAGGCTTGATGCTTTTGATTATCGACTTTTAATAGCAACATGCTTAAGTGATAGGCGAGTAACTCTTCAATAATGAATCGTTTAATCGCGCGATGTTCGCCAGTACCCAATAGATTGATATCGGTATCAATTGGCGGATTATGAATGATTGTTAATGAATCTAACGCAGGCAAATAATGATTAGATAAATAATTAGGCAAAATTTCAATTGGAGGATTACGTTTTAACAGTAATAACGCTGATTGAATCAATTTACGAATCACATTTTGAGTCAAACCATATGTTGTAGAATATATAGGGGTATATCTTTCCTGACTCCCATCAGTTAAGGCTATATCCTCACGGTTAGCGTTAACTTTATATTGAGGATGAATAATCTCTGGATAATTTTTTCCGCTTTTTATTTCACCGTAGGCTCTTACCCATTGACCTTGTATCAAACTCGCTTTTATTCCAGCATTAAAATTCATAAATCTCAATATTGCTATTCCTGATTCATCCTGAATATGACAAACTAACATTTGTTTGCGTTTCAAGATCACTTCAGTTTTTATAATGCAACCTTCGATCGTAGTATGTTTACCAACAGTCACATCACCGATGGCACACGATGTAGTACGATCTTCATAACGCAAAGGGAAATGGAATAATAAATCTTGAATGGTATCAATTCCAAGTGCATGAAATTTTTTTTCTAAACTATCACCAACTCCACTTAATTTAATTAATGGAATATGATTAAAAAAACGGTTTAACATGATAATTAATTGATGTTACGAATCACACTCACAACATCTTGTTGTAAAGACAATTTACGCATTAACTCATTGAGTTGTTGAGAATTTTTTACTTCAATTTGTAAGATGATAGTATAAATTTGTCGATCTTTTTCTTCCGTATTTAGCCACTGTAAATGCGCTTTTTCATCATTAATAATCGAAAGTATATGCCCTAATGACCCTTGATTATTTAGAATATCTACCCAGATTTCAGCAACAAAAAATTGATCGATATTAGTCGCCCATTTAAGAGGAATATACTTTTCAGGATTATTTTGATAACCGGTTATATTTCGACAATATTCATGATGTACGGTTAAACCTTTTTCTGGACTCACATGACCAATAATTGGATCATTAGGGATGGGATGACAACATTTTGAAAATGTTAGTAATACACCTTCACTTCCAGTTATTACTAATGTTTTATTCGAATCGAAATGATCTTGCAATAATTCATTATGCTTCAACCCGTTGGCGATAAAATGACTCATAATATTGCCTAAACCAATTTCAGCCAACACATCATCAAAAGATTGTAATTTGGTAATTTGCAAAATATTTTTAATCTGTTCATTAGAAAGATTTTCAATTCCACCTGTGTTAACTAGTGCTAAATTAAGTAATCGTCGTCCAAGCGCTATGGCATCTTCACGTTTTAACGATTTCAACGCTTGCCGAATACGCGATCTAGCTTTGGCACTCACCACAAAACTCAGCCAACGTGCATTAGGTCGAGCTTCTGGTGAAGTAATAATTTCAACTGTTTGTCCATTACTTAGAGGTTGGGATAGCGGATAAGGTTTGCGATCAACAAGTGCGCCAATACACTGATGACCTATATCAGAATGTACTGCATAAGCAAGATCAACGGCTGTTGCACCTTCAGGTAATTGAACAATACGACCTTTAGGCGTAAAAACATAGATCTCTTTAGGAAACAGATCCGATTTTACATTTTCAATAAATTCAAACGAGTTACCTACACTTTGTTGCAGCTCTAATAAACTCTGCATCCAGCGTTGAGCCTTAATTTGAGTGGTGGTATGCGTAATCTCATCATTTTCATTATATACCCAATGAGCAGCTACCCCCATTTCAGCCATTTGATCCATATCTTCAGTACGTATTTGCACTTCTACTGGCGTACCATATGGACCAATTAAGGATGAGTGTAACGATTGGTAACCATTGGCTTTAGGAATGGCTATATAATCTTTAAATCGATTAAGGCGTGGTTTATATAAATTATGTACTAAACCCAGAGCTCGGTAGCAGGCATCGACATCTTTAACAACGACTCGAAAAATATAAATATCCATAATTGAGTGAAAATGCTGTTCACGCATTTGCATTTTCTGATAAATTACATAAATATTTTTTTCTAATCCTTCCACTACTGCATCAATATGAGCATCGGCTAAACGCCCTCTAATTTCTGATAATATTTGCTCAATAAGTTCTTTTCTGGTACCGCGAGCAACATCAACGACTTTTTCTAGCACTTTAGCGCGATTAGGATGCATCGCCGTAAAGCCCAATATTTCGAGCTCAGTTTTAATATGATGAATACCCAAACGATGTGCTAAAGGAGCATAAATTTCTAGTGTCTCTTTTGCTATGCGACGACGTTTATCAGGTCTTAGTGATCCAAGAGTTCGCATATTATGCGTACGGTCAGCAAGTTTAATTAAAATAACGCGCACATCTTCGGTCATGGCGAGAACCATTTTACGAAAATTTTCAGCTTGTGCTTCTTGCCTATTGCGAAATTTTAATTTATCTAATTTAGAAACACCTTCAACCAAAATAGCAACGTGTTTGCCAAATTTTTCCGTAATATCTTGAAAGGTGACAGGAGTGTCTTCGATAGTATCATGTAAAAGTGCAGCGATAATTGTTTCATAATCCAGTCGCATATCGGCTAAAATTGTCGCAACCGCGACTGGATGGGTAATATAAGGTTCACCGCTACATCGGAATTGCCCATCATGCGCCTTTTGAGCAAAGAGATAAGCATCTTGAATAATATCAACTTGTTTAGCTGGAAGATAAGATGTGACAACCTCTTTTAAACCATCAAAATATTGCATAGGCAATTCTCAGCAGAATTTATTCGTACGAGGGAGTATTATCAAGAAGAATCGATTCATGAAGCGCAGAACGAACTTCTGCTTCTTCATCTTGACGAGCCTGAAAATCAGCAGTATCAAGAATTTGTTTGTTAACAAGACCATCTTCAATTTCACGTAACGCAATAACGGTCTCTTTGTCGTTTTCTTCTGGAATTAATGGCGATTTATTTTCAATTTGTAATTGACGAGCACGTCTTGCTGCAACTAAAACGAGATCAAAGCGATTACCAATTTTTTCTACTGCATCTTGAACAGTTACACGAGCCATTTTTACCTCTAATTTGTTTTACTAAATTGCTTTATTTGAAAGATCTATTATTGTACTTAATTTTGTAGCAAATTGTCCATATTAATATTATTTATAAACTCAAGCTAGCTGATTTTTTTACAAAAAACTATCAATAGTTATTCAATCAAATCTAACCAAACATTCTTTCCAAGAATTGGCATGTTTAGAAGATAACGGCGTAAAGCATCTAAAGCAATTGCACAAAGAATTTTTTGAGTGATTTCACGATTCTGTACTTGACCAGTATATTTCAAATTAAATTGGAAAAATTGTTGAGAAGTGGCTATTATCAATGTGAATTCCGTATTTTTTTCTCTAAAATTAACTAACCCTAGCACGATATCAGCTCTATTTCTGGTTAATACATGTAAACAATAGTCTTTAAAAGCCTCAGGAAACAATGGAACGATTTCCGACTTAACCAGTGGTGCTTCACACTCAAATAATTGGTGAGCGATGCGCCCTGCGGATTGATGTTCAATAACTGCAATTGTTTGCCCTTTTTCGATTAAAATTTTAGAAACAAACATCGCTAAGCCTAGATCTCCATGTTGCGTTAAGACTCCTTCATACAAAAAATTGTTAGCAACTATTGCTTTAATTTTTTGCCATAACGCATCCATCTTAGTTTTTTGCTCTTCTGAACCTGTTAATTTCAGTTCAATCATTGGCATTGTTGCTCGATATCCAATCACAATATCCGTTGGTAAATTGAGGTTATCATCAATTTGAGTCGCTAAATTACTTTCGGTTTGCCCCATTGTCATCAGTCGATAACACAATTTCTTTTCTAATGTTGGAAAGTTTAATTTAATTTCAGGCAAAATCCAGGTTTTAATCATTTCCTTGAATTCGCTAGGTACACCTGGAGTAAAATATAAAAGGCAGTGATTGATTTGTATTTTAAAGCCACATGCCGTTCCAATCGGATTATCAATTAAAGTAGCACTTTGTGGTAACATTGCTTGCTTTATATTACTTGGTGACATAGTTTTACCATGCCTTAAAAAAAATTGTTCAATTTTGCTCAGCCACTCTTGATGCAATATAAGGGGTTCATGATTGGCTAACGCTGCTGCTTGAGCGCTTAAATCATCACTTGTTGGTCCTAAGCCACCATTCACAATAATAATATCATTATCTAAACTATGTTGTTGAAGTGTGCTAATTAGCTGAGTCAAATCATCACCAACTGTATGTTTGGATGTTATTAAGATACCTTCTTGAAAAAGGAATTGAGACAACCACGCAGCGTTAGTATCAATTATTTGCCCATGTAACACCTCATCACCAGTACTGAGCATTTCGATGTTTATCTTTTTTTTAATCACAAATACCCCTTAAACAAATAATGATTAAATAACAATATTTTTGCTATCCAAACCTTCTTCATCATTGTCCATATGTTCTTTACTTTGCACTGACTTTACTGAAAAATAGAGATCATAAGCAAATTCAATATACTCTTCATCAAGCTGTATATTCATCTGCTTAAACCAATTTTTGAGTGTTTTTCGTCTACCTGATAGGATTAATATAACATTTCGGACTTTTAAAGATTTAACTAATTCTTCAACACCTAATAACACGCTGACATCTTTATAAGTAAAACAAGGAATAGCATCAACGATAACGTAGTTTATTGGCTCTTCAGCTTCGTCAATATAACTTATAATTTTTCGCTTAAAATATGCAATGTTAAAATAAGTTAGCGGGGAGTTAAAACGATAAATCATTGTATTTTTTAATTTTTTAACCTCTTTACCTAAAGAGTGAATACGACCACTATCATCGATCCCCAATAGTTGATCTTTCGGTCTGAAAACACGGCGTAAAAATAGAAATAGCCCTAACAAAACAGCGAGCGCCATACCTGGGATAATACCTATCAATAATACCGAGATAAATGTGATTAAACTTAAATAAAATGCATCGCGATCAAATTTAAAAAAGCGAAATATAGTTTGAAAATTAATAAGAGAAAACGAAGAGTAAATTAAAATCACCCCTAATACACAAGTTGGAATGTATTGCAACGGCGCTAAAAAAAACAGAACTATAAAACCAATTAATATTGCTGCAATAATTGAAACCAACTGAGTTTTACCGCCATTGGCATCATTAACTGCAGTACGCGATGAAGTACCACTTACCACGAATCCTTGTGATAACCCGGCTACAATATTTGCCATACCCAAGGCTTTAAATTCAATATCTGCGTTTGTTTCATAATTATTTTTGGATGCAAAACTGCGTACCGTAATCATCATACTGACAAAACAGATAACCGCTATATTCAGTGATGGCACCACTAAATCTCTCATTTTTCCTTTATCAAAATCAATCCAGGATTCAGTAGGTATAAATTCGCCACTAACTTGGCCAATGATACGGATATCGTACGATTCAAAATTAAATAACCACGAAAAAAACGTCGTTATCATTACAGCTAAAAGCGGGGCTGGATATCGAGGTTTTGATCTTCTCAAAACAATCAATAAGAGTAAAGTAAAAAACGAGATCAATGCAGTTAAAATATGAATTTGTGATATTTTAAAAGGTAAATACACAACTCGTTCAATTAAGTATGAAAAGTCATAGGAAAATCCTAAAGTTTTAGCCAATTGATCAATGATAATTGTAATTGAAATTCCGTTGAGTAGACCAATTAAAATCGGTTGACTGAGTAAATCAGCCAGTGCTCCTAAATGCAACTTACCCGCAATGATACACCATATACCAATCATAATGGTTAATAAAACAACCAATTGCCAGCGTAAAATGGGATCATTTGCCGCCAAAGGAAAAACAACAGCCGCAACTACTGCACAAGTTGCGGTATCAGGACCAACAATAAGTTGTCGGGAAGAACCAAAAAGTGCATAAACAATAAGAGGTAAAATGGTTGAGTATAAGCCGGCTATTGCACCAACACCCGTTAATTCAGCGTAAGCAATTGATACAGGTAACGAAACAGCCGCTACGGATAAGCCTGCCTTTATATCAGAATTAAAATATTCACGTTTATAATGCAATAAACTGACTAATCCAGGCATCCATAATGCTATTTTTTGTAATACCCCTTTGTTTTCTACTTTTTGCATATTTTATTATCTTCCAGCTATGCTTATATTTTCAATTAAAATCGATCCACATTGAATGTTACTTCTTGTTTCAAGATCATTCCCTATCGCCACAATATTTTGATACATATCTTTAAGATTACCTGCAACGGTGAATTCATTGATTGGATACTGAATTTGACCATTTTCAACCCAGAATCCAGTTGCTCCTCGTGAATAATCCCCCGTAACATTATTAACACCATCTCCCATTAAAGAGGTCACCACAATACCCTTATCCAATTTTGCTAACATTCCATTAAAGTCTGCATCGGTTTGACTTGATGAGACTAACCAATTATGTATACCACCCGCATGCCCTGTTGATTTTAGACCTAATTTTCTGGCTGAATAATTACTCAGCAAATACGTTTGCAAAACGCCATGCTCAATGATATTACGTTTAACAGTTCTTGTTCCTTCACTATCAAATGGTGAAGAACCAATGCCTTTTAATATAAAAGGATTTTCAAAAATAGTTAACCAAGATGGAAATATTCTTTCGCCCACGCTATCTAATAAAAACGAAGATTTACGATAAATTGCTCCACCACTTATTGCACCCACCAAGTGTCTAATTAGTCCGACGGCAACCTCTGCACAAAACAGAACGGGTACTTGCATGGTTTCAATTTGTTTCGCCCCTAAATGAGCTATAGTTTTTTCAGCCGCTTGTTGACCAATCCATAATGGCGATTTTAAATCGTTAATGTCCCGTGAATAAGTAAAAGCATAATTGCGTTCCATTTGCTCATCTTGTTTGGCAATAACTGAACATGATAATGAATGAGAACTTGCGCAATAACCATTCAACATACCTAAACTATTGCCATACATATAAATGCCATAACGGCTACTAAAATAACCACCATCACTATTTAAAATCTTGGGGTAAGCTAACGCAGCTTCTTCTGTTTGTTTAGATTTTTCTATAGCTTCATCTACATTCAAATCACCAGGATAAAAGAGGTCTAAATCAGGTGCATCGAATGCCATCAATTCTGCCTCACCTAAACCAGAATAAGGATCGGATGAAGTATATTGCATAATATTGATGGCCATATCAATGGTTTGGGCAATTGCTTGCGGAGATAAATCATTCGTCGAGGCACTACCCTTACGTTGGTTCTGATAAACCGTAATGCCTAACGCACCATCACTATTAAATTCTACGTTTTCAGTTTCACCCATACGAGTACTTATACTTATACCTGTAGATTGATTAATTGAAACTTCAACTGAATCAACTCTTGGTTTAGCTTGCTCAATAGCATGAGCCACAATAGCGGATAAATTCTCTTTTTGGACTAAAGCTTCTTTCTTGATTTGTTCTATACTCATTTCATTATTTTCTACAATTCTGCTAGTGATACGTTATAATAAGCCAGAATTGCATTTTAGTTAACAAAAGAAATCATATGAATCAAAATCAAGAGACAATCAAAGAGCCAAACTTAGCTGTCGAGGAGATCGAAGATGAGATCATTTACGTCAGTAAAAGTGAAATTAAAAGAGATGCTGAAGAGCTTAAAAAACTCGGTATTGAACTAGTTAATTTAAGTAAAAATGAAATTGTAAAAATTCCTCTTGATGAAGATTTACTTTACGCTATTGAATTAGCGCAAAAAATCAAAAAAGAAGGTTATAGAAGACAAATTCAATATATTGGTAAGCTGCTTCGCAGTCGAGATATTGAACCGATAACCCTTGCACTAAACAAACTTAAAAATCGCCATAACCAACAAATAGCGATATTTCATAAATTGGAAAAATTGCGCGATGATCTTATTGAAACAGGTGATGCTGAAACCATTATTAGTTTATTTCCAAATGCTGACAGGCAACAACTGCGTACTTTGGCTCGTTTAGCTAAAAAAGAGTTACAAACCAATAAACCACCAAAAACAGCAAGACAAATTTTTCAATATTTAAAAGAATTGAGCGATACAGAATAAGTTTTATAATGTACGCTCATTACTAATGAACTAAACTATTATTAACTAAGATAGAGGATACAAAAATGGGACTTTTGAATGTACCAGCAGGTAAAGAATTACCCGATGATATTTATGTTGTGATTGAAATTCCTGCCAATGCAGATCCAATCAAATATGAAGTAGATAAAGATACTGGCGCAGTATTTGTTGACCGTTTTATGGCAACAGCTATGTTTTACCCGTGTAACTATGGCTATATCAATAACACATTATCTCTTGATGGTGATCCTGTTGATGTATTAGTCCCGACACCATACCCATTACAACCAGGTTCAGTTATTCGCTGCCGTCCTGTTGGTGTATTAAAAATGACAGACGAAGCGGGTGAAGATGCTAAATTAGTCGCAGTACCACATACTAAACTTTCAAAAGAATATGACCATATTAAAGATGTTGAGGATTTACCAGAATTATTAAAATCTCAAATTAAACACTTCTTCGAACAATACAAAGCACTCGAAAAAGGGAAATGGGTTAAAGTAGAGGGATGGGAAAACGCAGAAGCAGCTCGTAAAGAAATTATCGAATCTTTCGAAAGAGCTAATAAAAAATAGGCTTAATCAAAAAAATTACAAAATTCGTATTAAGCAATCATTACAAAAAGTTATAAAAAGGAGTCACTAAAAAATCTTTAGTGACTCTTTTTTTATACTTAACTTTGACTTTCGAAATAAAATTAATTTTTTGTCATCTTTTAATTGTTTTATATCAAATTAAGTATATTTTAAACAGAAATATATATAAAACTGCATTATAAGATGAAAAAATTGTCATTAAGATCTTGCTTTCGAATATAATTTATGCGGTAATAGTAGCAGACTTATAACGCAGTATTTTATTATGAAAACGATTAACTTTTTTTATGTAACGTTAATCATATTTTTAGTTTTGAGTTGAAATAATAATACTAAGTGAAGGTCTATTCGTGCCTTAAAGGCAAATTATTAATTATTGTTAGGATGTCTAGTAAATGAATAAGAAAACTGGCCAAGTAAAATGGTTTAACGAGAGTAAAGGTTTCGGTTTTATAACCCCTACCGATGGAAGTAAGGACGTATTTGTTCACTTCTCAGCTATTTCCGGCGACGGATTTAAAACATTAGCTGAAGGTCAACAAGTCGAATTTGCTATCCAAGATAGCCCTCGTGGACCAGCAGCAGCTGAAGTTGTTGTTATTTAACTAACTAATTTCTTTATTAGTGTGAAATCAAAGCCCATTTTAAATAAATGGGCTTTTTATTGTTTTAACAACTTAATAACAATCATGTAATTAAAAAAGCGACCCGAAGGTCGCTTATTGAAATAAGTAAAATAAATTATTTTTTATTATTTAGAAACTACAGCGATTAAATCTAATACTTTGTTAGAATAACCCACTTCATTGTCATACCAAGAAACAAGTTTCACGAAAGTATCGCTGATTTGAATACCTGCTTTCGCATCAAATACAGAAGTACACACTTCACCTAAGAAGTCAGTTGAAACAACTGCATCTTCAGTATAACCAAGAACACCTTTCATTGAGCCTTCAGAAGCTTCTTTGATCACTTTACAGATCTCTTCGTATTTAGCTGGTTTAGCTAAACGCGCAGTTAAATCCACTACAGAAACGTCTGGAGTAGGGACACGGAAAGCCATACCAGTTAATTTACCGTTTAATTCAGGGATAACTTTACCTACAGCTTTAGCAGCACCAGTTGAAGATGGGATGATATTTTGAGCAGCACCACGACCACCACGCCAATCTTTGTGAGATGGACCATCAACAGTTTTTTGAGTAGCTGTTGTCGCGTGAACAGTAGTCATTAATCCTTCAACGATACCAAAATTATCATTAATCACTTTAGCTAAAGGCGCTAAACAGTTAGTAGTACATGAAGCATTAGAAACGATATCTTGACCAGCGTATTCTTTGTCATTAACGCCCATTACGAACATAGGAGTGTTATCTTTAGAAGGACCAGTTAAAACAACTTTCTTAGCACCAGCTTCGATGTGTTTACGAGCAGTTGCATCATCTAAGAAAAGACCAGTTGCTTCAGCAACAACATCAACACCTACTTCATTCCATTTTAAGTTTGCAGGATCTCTTTCAGCAGTAACGCGGATAGTTTTACCGTTAACGATTAATTTGCCGTCTTTAACTTCAACAGTGCCATCGAAACGACCGTGAGTTGAGTCATATTTAAGCATATAAGCCATATATTCAACATCTAATAAATCATTAATAGCAACGATTTCGATGTCTGAACGTTTTTGAGCAGCACGGAAAACAATACGACCAATACGGCCGAAACCATTAATACCTACTTTGATTGTCATAACAATTACCTTCTTTTTTGTGTTTTTAAATATAAAAAATCTTTGCTGTAAGCTATCAAATTTTAACGGTTTATTCAAGATCATTCGATCAATTTAGACACGAATTCATTAAATAGTTTTAACAGAAAATTATTGAAATAACACGATTAGCAATAAAATCATTTACTTACTCAAAACACCTCACCTGACAAAATAAATAAGTAAAAAATAGTCCCTAAATTTCAAAAAATAGTGACTGCTAATTTAATCAAATTGCCATAACCCACTTTTATTGCACAATTTATACACTTCACTAATCTACATAATCATCATTGTTTAAAATTATGTCCAGCTATTCAGGTCAAATTGTAAAGATGAATTCGAAATAAATCGGTAAGATCATTTGTAGATATTTTCTAAACACTTTCATCTTGTTAAATTTCAATGCGAACGTTTATTGATGTTTATATAACATAACTATTTACATTGACGCCTAATTTTTTACATCAGTAAACAAACCATTATGTTTCATCGATTATGAAGATTGAAGGATTAAATGAAGATAACTTAGTGTATTTTTCGAGTACACAAATTGTAAATTGACTAAACAATTATTTAACAGCTAAAAATCACAACGATACGCTGACCATTGCCTAACAAGATCAAACCAAGAAAACATTGAATCATTACTGTCTCTACTTTTAATTTCATACAAACCCTTTAAATAATAGGTTATAATAAACGCATATTATCTATGATTTAATATGCATATAAATTATATAAAGTTTTATTGTTTAAATCTTAGTTTATATAACAATTTTAAACATTATTGCAGTTACCTACCATGAAATAGCAAAATCATGGATGTTGTAAAAATTAGATAGTGTAAGACAGTAATCTATTGAATTTTAAAAAAAGAAATACCACCATGAATAGTGAAGATAATTTTGATAACCACACACCAATGATGCGACAGTATCTTAAGTTAAAAGCTGAAAATCCCGACATTCTACTGTTTTATCGTATGGGCGATTTTTATGAGATGTTTTATGATGACGCTAAGCGTGGCTCGCAACTTTTAGATATTTCGTTAACTAAACGTGGTTCTTCTAATGGCGAGCCGATTCCGATGGCCGGCGTACCTTATCATGCTGTTGAAAGCTATTTGGCTAAATTAATTTCTCTTGGTGAATCGGTTGCGATTTGTGAGCAAATCGGGGATCCTGCGACAACTAAAGGTCCGGTGGAGCGAAAAATTGTTCGTATCGTAACACCTGGTACCGTGAGTGATGAATTATTATTAGAAGATCGTAAAGATAATTTATTAGCATCAATATGGCAATCAAAAAACCACTATGGTTATGCCACACTCGATATAAGTTCTGGACGATTTTTTATCTTTGAAACAGATAGTTACGAATCAATTCAAGCTGAATTGCAACGTACAAATCCAGTTGAACTGCTTTATCCTGAAGAGTTTCAATCAATGGCTTTGATCGAACATCGCAACGGTTTAAGACGTCGCCAAATTTGGGATTTTGACCTTGAAACCGCCAAACAACAGCTTAATTTACAATTTGGTACCAATGATTTAGTCGGATTTGGCGTGGAAGATTGCCTTTATGCACTCAGTGCAGCTGGCTGTTTACTGCAATATGTGAAAGATACGCAGCGCACCGCGCTACCTCATATTCGTTCAATCATCAAACAATCAGCTTTCGACTTTGTGGTACTCGACGCAGCAACGCGGCGAAACCTAGAAATCACTGAAAATTTATCGGGTGGCACACAAAATACAGTGGCTGAAATTTTAGATAAAACCCAAACCCCAATGGGTAGTCGCATGTTAAAACGCTGGTTACATGCCCCAATTCGTGACGTAAATTTATTACAACACCGTCAACAAGCAATCAGTGAATTACAAAATCATATTGATGATATTCAGCCATTATTAAAACTCATTGGCGACCTTGAGCGTATTTTAGCACGGCTTGCACTACGAACAGCTCGTCCACGTGATTTTGCCCGTTTGCGTGATGCTTATAACTTACTGCCTCAAATGCAACAGTTATTAAGCCAAATGAATACGCCAGCTTTAATTGCTTTGCGAGCTAAAATCAATCAATTTGATCATATTGCATCTATTTTAACGCGAGCAATTGTCCAGACACCACCTATCATTATTCGTGATGGAGGCGTCATTGCCAGTGGTTACAATGCCGAACTTGACGAGCTACGCAATCTTGCAGATGGTGCAACGAATTATCTGGAACAACTGGAAATTCGCGAACGTGAAACTTTAGGTATAGACACACTAAAAGTCGGATTTAATGCTGTACACGGCTACTATATTCAAATTAGTCGAGGACAAAGCCATTTAGCACCAATTCACTATACCCGACGCCAAACACTCAAAAATGTTGAACGGTACATTATTCCAGAGCTTAAGGAGTATGAGGATAAAGTCCTCACCTCAAAAGGTCGTGCACTAGCACTTGAAAAACAGTTGTATGATCAATTATTTGATTTACTTATGCCACAGCTTGTCGATATGCTACTCAGTGCCGATGCTATCGCTGAACTTGATGTCTTAACGAATTTAGCTGAACGAGCTTTAACACTCAATTATCAATGCCCTACATTTTCTGAAAAAGCAGGTATTGAAATTATTAATGGTCGCCATATTGTTATTGAACAAGTTTTACAAACGCCATTTATTGCTAACTCATTACGGCTTTCACCTGATAAAAGATTGCTCATTATCACCGGTCCTAATATGGGTGGTAAAAGCACGTATATGCGCCAAGCTGCATTAATTGTTTTACTGAGCTACATAGGTAGTTTTGTGCCCGCATCAAAAACCATTATTGGACCGGTTGATCGCATCTTTACCCGAATTGGTGCCTCTGACGATTTAGCGTCGGGGCGTTCAACATTTATGGTCGAAATGACTGAAACCGCTAACATAATGCATAACGCCACTGAACAAAGCCTTGTGCTAATGGACGAGATTGGACGTGGTACATCGACTTATGACGGATTGTCCTTAGCTTGGGCATGTGCTGAAAACTTAGCAAACCAAATCAAGGCGATGACACTTTTTGCTACCCATTACTTTGAGTTAACGCAACTACCTGAACATATGCAAGGCGTTTATAATATTCATTTTGATGCCATTGAACATGACAATACAGTTGCCTTTATCCACGAAGTATCTGAAGGTGCTGCCAGTAAAAGTTTTGGTATTGCGGTAGCCGGATTAGCTGGCGTACCAAAACAAGTATTAAAACGCGCCAAACAAAAGCTAAAAGAGCTCGAAGTCATTTCGAAACAAGCGGCAAAGAGCCATGTTGACCAATCGCAGCTTAGCTTTGTGACGGAAAGTGAACCTTCTGAAATTGAACAAGCGCTTAAACAGATCGATCCTGATGCCTTAACACCAAAACAAGCATTAGAAATGTTGTATCAATTAAAGCAAATGCTGTGAAACCAATACCTCCTAAATTACAAAGGGCTTTGTGCCCTTTTTTGTTTATCTATCTTTTTCAACTAACTTCCTTAATCATCACAGAATAATCAATAATTATCTTAATGATTAATCAAAATATTAATATTAGTGATCGGCTACACTGCTCGTTAAAACAACTAAAGTTGTTCTGTGAGCGTTAAATTATCTCCATCTAAGCTTCGCCAGCCTATTTCAACTAACAGTTTCCTAAATAAGATTATTTCCAATATTTTTTCTTAGAAGTTTTACCAATACCAGGATTTAGACTATTAGTCGGATCAAGTTCTTGATAGAATTTTTTCAAATCGGCATTAGCGTGATACAGATGCCCAACATTATGTTCTGCTGGGTATTGTGCCCCACGCTGATCAAGTAAAGCCAAAATTTGTTCCTTCACTTCATCACAATCTGTGCCTGTTTTAGCAATATAGTCTTGATGAAAGACATAACAGAAAAAATGCCCATAATACATTTTATAGATAAAGTTTTGATCAATGTCTTTTGGCAAGGTTTCAAACCAATCTGTATCATTACGACGTAGGGCAATATCTAATGCCACAATGTTTTCCACTGTTTTACTATGGATATTTCGATAAGATGTGGCAGCACCTGCTGCAGCAAAACGATGTAACATTGCCGCTTCGGCTTCTTTAGCATTACACAAAAAATAATTTCCGTTTTTATTTTGGAAATAATCTCTTAAAAATGCTTCAGCTTCGGCAATACCATCATCTGCCATTTTTAAAATTAAATGATGTTCATAACGATCACGGTAGTCACGGATGGTTTTCGGTAAGTGATTAGGTAAAAATTTAGAGACAAAAATAGAAAAATGATCAGAAAAGTTTTTTGGAAAAAATGGAATTTTACCTGTAACACGATCAACAAAGTTTTTAAAAGCGAAAAGGCGAGGTATGGTATCGGTTCCTAATTTTTGGATAGCCAAAAAAGTCGGTTTGCCATAAACCGCAGCAATATCAAATGCGACTCGATGCATATATTCGCCTGATACCGGTAATGTTTTAAACTGACTTAAAATATGACGGCGAATATCATTTAACTCGTTTATATCATTGGTACCAATATAAAATACCTCTGATTTTTTCTCTAATGGAAATGTATCAAGACGTACGGCAAAAACCATTAAGCGTCCGGCACTACCCGAAGCTTCATAATGGCGAGCTGGATCGGCATTAAAACGTGCAGGAGTATCGGCATCAACTTCACGAACATGATCACAATAATGATGATCGTGACCTAAACCCGCATCGCGATTAATGTCATTTTCAGTATAGGTATGATTTTCTAGATTCTGTAAAATGGTTTCTGGGTCATCACCCAGTTCAATGCCTAAGTGGTTAACAAGATGTAATTGACCTTGTGCATCTAATTGTGCAAAAACAGCCATTTGTGTATAGGCAGGACCACGTTGAATTAGGGACCCACCAGAATTATTGCATATACCGCCCATAACAGATGCACCGATACATGATGATCCAATAACTGAATGCGGTCCTCGATTATATTTTTTTAACTCTTTTTCCAAACGAAATAATGTACTTCCTGGTAAACATACGACTTGCTCACCATTTTCAATAATTTGAATACCTTCTAAACGACGAGTACTCACGATTACAATGGGTCTATCATAATCATTACCATCTGGGGTCGAACCACCCGTTAAGCCAGTATTTGCTGATTGTGTAATAACAATAACATCAGCGGCAATACAAACTTTTAATATTTGCCATTGCTCTACTAATGTTCCAGGTAATACAACAGCTAATGCATCACCTTCACCAAAACGAATACCTTGACGATAAGGCAAAGTCCGATTAGGATTTGTTAAAGTGTATTTTTTTCCAACAATGGTTTGCAGTTGTTCAATTAACGCTGTTTTTTCATTTCCGTTCATTTTTATCTTACCTACTTATTTTTTATGTGAGTACCGATTATTTTATAATCGCTCAATCAGGTAGAAAAGATACATAATGTGCTATTCAATCAAATCCTTTAAAATAGTTTTATTTAATTGAATAAATGTTAAGATTATTTTTTATAGTTATTTCTTCTTATTAAGGATTAACGCAAACCATTTTATTTGCTGTAGAATCTGAATCGATATCACCGGCATCAGAACCAACCGCATATTGTATGCTGGCATCATCGGATAATGCCCAATAGTAGGATTGCGTTGAAGTATGCCAATCACTTGTTGGATAATAAAGTTGATAAGAAGATCCCCATTCATTAAAAATACCACCAATCCATTTACCACTTTCATCTTTATAGCTAATTTGTCGACGATAATTATTAATATTGTGTCCATTAATTCCGCCATGCCAACCTTTGCCATTAGCATTGGTCAAATCATTTACTTTAGGGAATCGATAACCATTACTCAGATTATCACAAAAGCGTTGTACATCACCCTTAGATGATGCATCATTTGAACTAGCGATATACCATCTATCAATATTAAAACTGTATAATAATTGTTGGTGTTCATTGTCTGCATAGATTTTAAATAGAACTGGGCTAAATGAAGTATCAGTGGAATTTTCATTAGGTCCATTTAAAACCACTTTTAATGCCAGCACCTTTGGTGAATTATCCCAACCTGGTGTTTGTTCGGATTTTAATGAAATGGTGACTTTATTCCCACCGTTAACAGGATAAACAATTTGACCATTTTGGGCATTAGCAGCTATGACTTGTTCAGGTGTAACCCCGCCTAACACCAAATAAAAATGAAGCCCATTTAAACCTGTCGTGGGAAAATTGCGATCAGGGTTACTGGTATCTTGCACTTTAAATCCTCGGCTTCTGATCCAATCAGGACCATCTGAATCAGGATAATGGCGTCCATCATACCAAACATTTGGTTGAATGTAACATACATACGGAGTATCAATTTTACGATTAAGATAATACGTATGCTTAGCACCATTAAAATGCGTCACATTAGGTATACCATATTGAGTAGATAATTGACCACCATTAGAAGTAATCGTTAATTTATAAGGGGAATCGCATGCTGTTAACTGGGCATTAGGATTATTTTTTACTTGCGTAGTAATATCGTTATTATTTGCATCTAACCACTTAACCATCAAATTACCAGTTGCATTTGGTGAAACATCACCATCTTCATCTCCCCAATAATTATCAGAAGATGCAATAAGATTACTCAATGAAATACTTGGATAGCTACTATTATTGACTAACGGTACCAAGGTTTTAATGCTCAAAAAAGTATCATTATTACTCAACAAATCAATGGGTGATTCTTGGCTTGAATTATCTATGATAGCATGAGGATATAAATCACTTTGACTGCCAGAAGCAATAAAGCTTCGACCATCAGATAGCTGTAAACCCAGTAAACCTTCAACACTGACCGCTTTAGTTTTACCACCGTCAAAAGTTAAATAAGGTGCATGACCATAAATAATACTTTCAGTCGATGCGGATAGTGCATTGACTAGATTACTAAACAAAAATAAAAAATAAACAACAATTATTGAAAATAATTTGACAATAAAATGAGAACGACAAAATTGATTAATATGTATTAAAAAAAAAAGATTATATTTACAGAAGACTACTTCAGACATATTGTATCTCCTTTGAAACTGCTTAATTTATTCGTGATAATGACTATCTAAAAACTAAAACTCAATTTCGATACAAAATATAAAACTGAAATAAGTATAAATGACTTTTTATCAAAAAAAATAGATTAAACAATAAACAAAATAGTTTAATAACAATATTAATTAACTGTATATAATTATTTACATAAAAATTACATGTTTCCGTATGACATTTTATTACATACTAGACTTATAAAAACATCTATTCATAAAAATATTATTACTATTCAAAATAATTTTGACTAAAACAAATAACATAATAAATTGATTTAAATAAATATTTTAAAAATAAGTGTCTAAGAAAATTTTTTGACAATATTTTGCCTTCTATCTCGATGGAAAAAACTCCATGCAATAAAACGACTCTTTTTTTGCCCTTGTGCCATTGAAATAATTTTCACCTCAGCAGGTTTAACTGTAATTAATTGCTTATTTAGTACCTTCAATGACTCTTTTTTAGAAACCAACGAAGTAAACCATAAGCATTGGTATTTGTATTGTGTACTTTCTTTGATCATATTAGTGATAAAAGCACTTTCACCACCTTTGCACCATAGTTCAGCCTGCTGACCACCAAAATTGAGAACAGGATTAGATTTTGAATATCGTAATTTACCTAAATTTTTGAGTTTAGTTTGATTACTAGCCTTTGCTGCTTGTGCCGAATCATGAAAAGGTGGATTGCACATAGTTAACATATAAAATTCTTTTGGCTTTATAATCTGTTTAAAAATTGCAGAGGTATTACTCTGTAATCGACAATCAATAAAACCATTTAATAATGGATTAGATTGAACAATAAGCTTTGCGACATTAATGGCCATTGGGTTGATATCACTACCCACAAATGACCAATCATATTCAGCTCGACCAATAATCGGATAAATTACATTTGCTCCTACACCGATATCAAGAACACGGATCTGTTTACCTAAAGGAATCTTATCTTCGTTATCATGAGCGAGTAAATCAGCTAGATAATGAAGATAATCTGCTCGCCCTGGAATTGGAGGGCAAAGATAATCATTGGGAATATCCCAGTTGCTGAGTTGATAATAATGTAATAAAAGTGCTTTATTTAGCAATTTAACTGCCATTGGATCAGCAAAATCGATAGATAACTTATTGTATTGATTCGTTTTAACGTACGTTGTGAAATCAGGTAATGTCTGGCATAGAGTCAAAAAATCATATCCATGCCGATGTTTATTACGTTGATGTAAAGCAGTTTTATTAACTGAGTTTGACTGTTCTTGCATGTTTTATCCAACATTAAAAAGACCGCCTATTATAAAGGTTTTACATAGAATAAGGAAAAGTAAAAAACGCTTAACTTAGCTTATTTTAAATAAGCTGTTTACACTTAAGTAGAAATTTCTACGGATAATGACATAAAATAATTCTTCCCCTAAGATTTTGCTGATATCGATTAAAACGTTGATATTATTGTAATACTATTTCGCATGGGTAAAAATTAGTCCAAAATGGTTTAGTAGTATCGATACCATCGCCATTTTATCCACAGAATTTATTTTGTCATCCAATAAATTGGATTAGAATTCTTGATTGCAAAACTGGCTGGTTTGTACTCGTCACTAAATTCATTAGCCACATTTGTATTGATGTGTTTGGTTGCTTTTCCATCAGCGATAGGATCTAATATGACTCACTGTTTATTCACCGCTACGTCTATTTTAGCTATTTGAAGCGCATTATTTTTTACTGTTTTGCTGATACGGTGATTAATGCTTATTGTCCGTAGCTCGTGGAGAACTAAGTGTTAATACACATAAATTTAAAAGGGTAATTTCATTTAGTGTTGATTAAATCTAGTTATTATGACATTAAACATGACTTTAATACATTCCATTAGAAAAAAAGTTCTTATTTGTTATAATTTCAAACTTTTAATTCAAACGGAAATGCCATGAGAATTCCATTAAAATTCTTTCCATCCTCATTTATCTTATTGTTATTTATCCCTTTTGATCTCTATGCTTCCGACTTTAACGGTGATCAGTTGAGCTTGGTTTGGGCTGTACCATTTATTGGAATTTTGCTATCAATTGCATTATGCCCACTATTTTTAGTACGATTGTGGCACTATCATTATGGTAAAATTATTATTTTTTGGACAACACTGTTTATGGTTTCTGCCATTTTTTCATTCGGCATGCAAACCACCATCAATCTAACTTCTCATGCAATATTAGAGGAGTATATCCCTTTTATCGTTTTACTACTTGCCCTGTTTACCGTATCTGGCGGGGTTTTGATTAAAAGTGATGTTATTAGTACCCCAAAATTAAATGTTATATTGTTAGCAATTGGCACTGCTTTAGCATCAATTATGGGTACAACAGGTGCGGCGATGTTAATGATTCGTCCTCTAATTAGGGCTAATCGTCACCGTAATCAATCTGTTCATATTATTATCTTTTTCATCTTTCTAGTTGCCAACATTGGGGGGGGATTAACTCCATTAGGTGATCCGCCATTATTCATTGGTTTTTTAAAAGGAGTTGATTTTTTTTGGACCGTTAAACATATGTTTTGTCCAGTGTTATTGACTACATTTTTATTATTGATAATTTTCTATGTTATCGATAATCATTACTTTCTTATACAATATGGTCAATCGTCAAAAATGAATACTACCAGTACTCAACCCTTCAAACTCTATGGTATAACAAACATTTTTTTATTGTTTGCTATTATTATATGTGTGTTGATATCTGGGATTTGGCAATCTTCAATCACATTCACCATTTTTACTACTTCGATCGCCCTATCCGATTTAGTGCGAGATCTTTTATTGTTAATTATCACTGTTACTTCTGTCCTGATTACACCAAAGCAAATTCGTGCTGATAATGAATTTAATTGGGATCCAATTATTGAAGTTGGAAAATTGTTTATTGGTGTTTTTATTACAATTGTACCGGTGTTAACAATTTTACGATCAGGCAGTAATGGGGCATTAGCGGCGATGGTAACACTCGTTAACAATGACCATCTTGAGCCAATCAATACTCTGTATTTTTGGTTTGCAGGATTGCTTTCAGGCTTTTTAGACAATGCTCCGACTTATCTGGTGTTTTTCAATCTAGCATCAGGAGATGCCATGACGTTAATGACCACAATGGCAAAAACACTATTGGCCATATCAATGGGTTCCGTGTTTATGGGGGCGCTTAGTTACATAGGAAATGCGCCTAACTTTATGGTTAAAAGTATAGCAATACAGCACCAAATTAAAATGCCAAGCTTTTTTGGTTATATGAAATGGTCAATTGCTATATTAATCCCAATTTTTGGGATAAACAATTTCATCTTTTTTGTATTGTTTTAGATAAAATGAATGATGGATAGAAAGTTAAAAATATGCGTTTAGACAATAAAGTATCTAATTCATTTAAACGTAAATAATCCGCTTTTCTATCCTTATTTTATATCCATGATAAGTGTTATCCCTAATAAACGCTGTTCCATTTTTTATAGAGTAATTTGAAAAGTCAGATTACCGATATTTTTGTCAACTCTAAAGTATCACCAATTCGCTTACGCTTTTTTTTATCATATAAATATAAACCAAAACTATAAGAGGATAAGTTGTTAGTGGGTTGATTTTAATATTAAATAAAGAGATCTTGCCTTAATGGAAACTTATTATAAGTTTCAAAGCTCCTTTATTGATTTGTCATCATCGAAATCCATTTCTTGCTAAGATTAATCTAGAGTTGTACTGAGAAAATCCGTCTAATAGTGATCGTCTAATTCACACTTACCGTATAATACAATTATGATACGACCATTAACATATCATTTTTTACATCGATTTTTTTTTACTCACGTTTTAATAAATACCAATTGCTACTAGTGTTGGGACCAAATTTCAATAACAAACTGCAACTATAATTTTAACTTCATAACCCTTTCTTTTATAAGGAAAGGCATACTCTGAACTACGGTTATTTATCTTTATTAGTATCTAAGCGTTTGGCATCAAGTTCTTTACAAATAAACTCATAAATGTCATCAAGTTTATAAAACTTACTGATCCAAAACATGGAAGCGATAATTAAAATACCTGGTAGATAAAGATAGCAAAGCTTGATGACAAAAAGTGCACTTGGTATTTGCACAGCATTAGCAATATAACCACCAGAAGTGAGCAAAACACCAGTAATTGCACCAGCACCCGCCATAGCCACCTTACCTAAAAAACCATTAATAGAGGTTAAGATACCTGCAGTATTAATACCTGTTTTCCAAACTCCATAATCAACGGGATCAGCTTGCATTGAAAAATAGATCGCTAAGCGTTGTCCGGCTCCAATTGATAAAATCACGGCACCTATAATCAAACCAAGATGATTAACACCAGATAGCATCATAATCCCCATTCCAATCAAATTGATAGTACTAGCAAATAAGTAAATATGGCGTTTTTTAAGACGATTGGCTAACAAAGGAACAGTCAGTGTTCCAAGTAATGGTACAAAGGTTGATATACCTGCAATAATTGCTGTTAATTCTGTGCTTTGTACATAATAATTAAAAAAATAGACCAATGCTCCTGTTTGTAAAAAGAACGCTCCCCACATTAGAAAAATATTGAAAGCAAAAACTTTCCAAGGTGTATTATCTTTTAGACCTAGCCATGCACGGGCAAGAGTCATTTTATCTTGAATTATAGTGATTTTTTCTTCAACATTTTTAAAGCTGACGATTAAAAAGAAGGTTGCAATGCATCCAAAAATAACTGCGGTATATAAAAAACCATGAATTTGATTGCCATTACCTAATGTTGCAACTAAAGGTAATGTTGCCACTGCAACAATGGTTGATCCTAATGATCCTAATAAAATTCGTACGGAGGATAATGTCGTACGTTCTAAAGAATCCGCAGTTAAAAACGGTAACATTGCACTAAAGGGAATATTAACAATGGTGTAGACAAATGACAGACACAAGTAGGTCACAAATGCATAGATAAGTTTACCTGTTGTACCAAAATCTGGCACATAAAATACCAATACACATAATATACCAAAAGGTATTGCACCAATTAATAACCATGGACGACACCGACCCCAACGAGTCGATGTATTATCAATGATAAGTCCCATTAATACGTCAGCAACACCATCAATTAATCGTGTAACTAAAAACATAATACCCACATAGTAAGCTGGTAGCTCCATTACATCAGTATAAAAATACATAAGATATAATGAAATTAACTGCCATACTAAGTTACAAGACAAATCAGCAATTCCATAACCAATTCGTTGTTGCCAAAGTTTAAATATTGAATGCATAATTTTAAATCCTTTAATTAAATTGATTAAAGAGAGTATTGACGAATAAACCAAGCAGGCGTACAGCTCCATGCATGACAATAACTGTTAATGATTCTGCTTCCGTAAGGTGAATAGTTGGGATCGTTAGGATCAAACAGTTCCCAAAACGTATCAGCGCCATATGCAACCATTTTTCCCCAATAGGCTTTAATTTCGTCTATCGCCTCTTTGGTCATACCAACTTTTAATAAAGCTAAAATATAGTGGTGGCGTAAGTAAGGTGTATTCATACCGATATCAGGAGGGGTTAATTGCAAACTATTCATCAATTTTCGCTGATGTTTGAGATCCCCTACATCAGCAAGAATCATCCAAATTTGCGTTGCATAGCTGATTTGACGTTGTACACCACTTATGTAAAATCCGGATTTTTCATCCCATAATTTGTCAGCCGCGTGTTTTACAAAATCCAAATTTTGTTGTAAATTTGCGGATATCTCTGGTTGAAAGGTTTGAGAAAGCTGTATCGCTTTGTCTAAACAATAGATTAAAACACCTTGTGAAGCACCTTGTTTATTTAGTTTTTCATGCCAATCAATAAATGACCACCAGTCATCACTATCGACCACAAGTCCATATTGATCACAACGTTTAAGCGCGATATTAATCTGTTGTAAAGCTACTGGCCACAATTCTTTAACAGTGGTGTGATCTTGAGTTGCTATGAAATAGTCATATAAGACATCAATATAAAACAACGAATAATCAAATAAGAAAGTATCATCAGCAATAATTTGTGGTTTTACAAAAATATTAGCCGAAACCATACCATCCTCTCGTCTATGACTTGCAAACAGATATAAGCAACGGCGGACAAGTTCATGTTGTTTAAAAGTAACATTGTTGACTAAAGCTTGAAGTCGTAGATCTCCTAACCATAATCGTCGATCTCGTTTAGGTCCATCTTCAAACACCTCTTGCATACAGTTTCGCAGTGTATGGACGGACACTTGATCAATTTTAGCTAATTGAAGATCTTGTGTTTGGCACTCAATACAGTGCTCAGGCGCTGAACTTACTGTTTTAAACTCAATGTCTTTAAACGCTAAATTGTATTTAGGTGATAATGAAACAATATCAATTTTCAAATATCGAAAACAGTAACGTCTTCCTAAGGTTATTTGGGCTGGTAGTACATCAATGTACTCGTCATGTTCTTGTAACCAACTTTTACTCAACCATCCTTGATATTGACTGAATGGCTCGGCAAGCTCACATAAAGTTTCAGCAAACGAAAACTTGATATGTGCAGGTGCATCGGGAGGACTTCCTACCGCATCACACAAAAAAGATAAATACCCAACTCCATGTTGACCAAAATCAATAATAAAACTTTCACCAGTTTGAAAACTTTGATTGAAATAAATAGTGGCAGGACTAATTACCTTAGACGACCATCCATGAATTGCTTGTGAGTCATTAACTAATGTAATGATATTTTGCGCTTTAATAATTGTTTGATGGATTGTTGGTATTAAATTTTCGGCTTTAGCAATGAACTTTATGTCCCGAATCATAACAATATCATCATTTTTTTGTATCGCTTGTGCCATAGTATTCTCCTTAAAAATCTCTATTTAGGAGTATAGCTATGAGTTACTTAAGACAGCTACTTTGATATTGCCACATTAGCGGTATAAATGGCATTAGTAAAAAGATCATTAAGAGTCAGTTCACATTTTTAGAATTATTACTTTTAAACAGAATGTTAATTACATTATTGTGTGAGGAGTGAAAGTGACGTAAACAATCATTGATGCTACACATTTTTTAATTCAGCATTTTCACTAACCATAATTAGAATTATTGAAAAGAAGTTAGGTAAGCATTATGAATCATTTAAAAATCATTACTTATTTTAATTCTGAATTAGATAAATTAGCGCTGTATAAAAGTGACCCAGAAGATAACAGTTATGAACATAACCATGAATTTGATGAGTTAGTCATTGTTGAACAAGGACATGGACTGCATATTATTAATGGTAAACCTTTATTTATACAACAAGGTGATGTGTTTTTAGTTCGTCACCATGATTATCATTTTTATGACGAACTGGGTACTTTAAAACTAACAAATATCTTGATCAATCCTCGTCGCAACTTTATGTATTTAAATAAGATAGAAATGTTATTGAATCGAATTTCCGTGAATGATTTAAGTTCGTCTATTTGGCTAACACCGAGCATACGGAAAGAGTGTAATACCGTTATTGATCAGATGTTTAATTTGCAAAATTCATTAGAGTATCGTGAATTTTTATTTTTTAAATTAATTACTATTATTGATCAATCACAACGGCAAACACAAAAAAACAATACACGTTATAAACTTCACTTATTGCTTAATCATTTACAAGATAACTGTTTTGATGAATATGATTGGCATAGTATTGCTCAACGTTTTCATTTAACTCTTAGAACAATGTTCAGGCATATTAAACAAGCCACAGGCCTAACACCAGAAAACTACATCAAACGATTGAGATTGTTATCAGCACGAGCAAAAATTCGTGAAAGTGATATGACAATTACTGAAATATCTTTACTTTGCGGTTTTATCAATAGTACTCATTTTACAACGTTATATAAAAAAACATTTGGTATAACGCCAAGTGAAGAAAGGAAAAACGATAAACAGAATTTAATAAATTAATCTTACAAAGAATCGTTCTGCTTTAAAATTGAACTGGTTGTCAAAAGTGTGAGTCTTCGCACAAATTTGATAAAAAGTCTAAAATTACTATAAATAACAGCCAAAAAAAGATTTTTCATGTCCATATATTAAAGGTCCGGTATGATTTTCCTTTTAAAATATGGGTATAACAATTAGTAAAGCTATGGGGACTATCCATGATTAAAAAACTGCTTGATAAAGATTTTTTTGTTTCAAGTGACCAAAACATTGCTCTTGAACCTCGGGCACCACAAACCGTATATCCTGAACATACTCATAATTTTAATGAAATTGTCATTGTCACAAAGGGATCAGGTAAGCATATTTTAAATGGTCAACTTTTTGACCTTTATCCAGGTATGATGTTTTATATTCATGCAAGTGATTGCCATTTATACGAAAATGTTAATAATTTACACTTAACAAATATCTTATTTAGAGATCAAGATAAATTCAATTTTATCAATGGTATTAACGAATTGATACCCAGACAAAAAACGAATCAATCGCACTATTTTGTGGATAAAAAATGTAACCAATATGTGCAAGCTATTTTAAATCAACTCAATCAAATGAATAAACAGCCAAATGCCTTTCAGGAAAGTCTTTTTTTACAATTACTTTTATTATTTAAACAAAATCATCATTTTAATCAAGGAGAAGGATCAACAGATTCTCGAGTTAAACAATTGTTGCACTGGTTACAAATTCATTTTAATGAATCAATTGATTGGGATATGATCACACAACAATTTTCACTGTCACTTCGCTCTTTTCATCGACACATAAAAAACCATTTAGGTATTACTCCCCAAAAATATTTAATAAAATTACGCTTAGCTGAGGCCTACACTCAATTAATATATACTAGAAAGACAATTACAGAAATTGCTCAAGAATGTGGATTTAATGATAGTGCCTACTTTTCAACCTGTTTTAAACAAGAGTTTAAAATTGGTCCACAAATATTACGTAATGATCCAGAAAGACGTTATCATTAATCGTGAAACAAAGTCGTCAAGAACAAGTTATGAATAAATATTTACGTTTATATAAACAGGACTATTTTATTTCAAAGATAAATACGGTTACTGTCGAAAAAAGAGAACATCAGCAATCCTTTCCTTTGCATAATCATGACTTCTATGAAATTGTTATTGTCTGTTCAGGAAATGGATTGCATCATTGGAATGATTATATTTATCCCATTACCAGTGGCGATATTTTATATATCAATCCAAAGGACATTCACGGTTATGAATCCGTAAATAATCTTAAACTGTTTAATGTATTATATTTGCGAGAAACGCTTTTTTTGTCAGCTATAATTGAAAAATATCTACCTCAACATAACGCTAAACACACAGAACGCGTTTGGCGAATTAATCCTTCATTTATTAAACAGTTATCATCATTGGTTGATCAGTTAACCATAGAATCAAAAAAAAATAATTTACCCTCAGTGCATTTGTCTGAAACGTTGTTTTTACAGTTATTAATTTTATTAGATAGAATCAAGCAAGATCCTAATGAACAATCTACTACAGAGACTCATCAGTTAGATCTACTTTTTACAATGTTGCATAATAGTATTGGCAGTTCATTTAACTTGGAAATGTTTTGCAAACAAAATCATATTGCAGAACGTTCAATTAGCCGTCTATTTAAAAGCCAAACGGGCATGACCATTAATGAGTATTTGCAAAAGCGTCGTCTATGTAACGCTATGTCATTACTGCGCAATACGCAATACTCGATCAGTATGATTTCATCGGAATGTGGCTATGATGATAGTAACTATTTTTCTGTGGTTTTTAAAAAAGAGACTCAACAAACGCCATCCCAATATCGATCAAAATTTAAAAATAAACACAATAAAAAGTAACACTCCTTGAGTTAAATTAGATTGTTAAAGTTTACTCTCTTTTAAAACACAAAAGAGAGCAACCATTTAATTAAGATAAAATACAGGCAATAACTCTTCACTGATTGGGCTATTATCAGTATTACTTGGCATAATATCACGCATAAATGTCCACCACTTTTGGCACGCAGTGGTACTACCAATAGCATTCCAACGTTCTTCTGATTCAATTTCAACGTAAGCAAATAATAGATTGCGCTTTGCATCGAGAAAAATCGAATAATTATGTGCACCATGTGCTTTTAATTCTTTCACTAATTCTGGAAAAATTTCATCGTGCCGTCTTTTATATTCCGCATGTTTATCAGGATTAACCTGCATGATTGAAGCTTTTCTTAACATAACCATTCCTCTTTATTAATCATAAAATATGAAATAAGTCAATATGATATTTACTAACCTATTTCATAATTTTATGTAAGCAACTTATCATTGATAAATAGTATGATAAAGTTGTTCAATTTCGTGAACATTTGTTTTACGTGGATTACCATCTGTGCAAACATCATTAAAAGCAGCCTTCGCAAGCAATGGAATATCTTCAATTTTTACACCAATGGCTTTCAAATTAGCTGGAATACCTACATCCTGATTAAGTTGTTTGACTGCATCAACAGCAGCTTGCCTGGCCTGTTCAATACTCATACTTTCAGTATTAACAATTCCCATTGCCTTAGCAATATCACGGAATTTATCAGCAGTAAAATCAGCATTGTAAGCCATGATATGGGGGAGCAAAACCGCGTTTGCCACACCATGCGGTGTATTATAAAATGCACCAAGCGGATGAGCCATACCATGCACAAGCCCTAAACCAACATTTGAAAAGCCCATTCCTGCAATATATTGCCCAAGTGCCATATCTTCACCACCTTTTTTATTACCCTTGACAAAATCGCGAAGTGAACGTGAAATAATTTCAATCGCTTTTAGATGGAACATATCAGAAAGTTCCCATGCACCTTTAGTAATATACCCTTCAATAGCATGAGTTAACGCATCAACACCTGTTGCAGCTTTTAAACTTGCAGGCATACTAGCCATCATTTCGGAATCAATAATAGCAACAATCGGAATATCATGCGGATCAACACAAACAAACTTGCGTTTTTTCTCTTCATCTGTGATAACGTAATTGATCGTTACTTCCGCAGCGGTACCTGCCGTTGTTGGAATGGCTATGGTAGGAACCGCAGGTTTTTTAGTTGATGCAACGCCTTCTAAACTGCGCACATCAGCATAATCAGGATTATTAATAATGATTCCAATTGCTTTGGCAGTATCTTGCGGTGAACCGCCACCAATAGCGATAAGATAATCAGCTTGTGATTGTTTAAAAATTTCAATACCTTTTTGCACAACACCGATCGTTGGGTTAGGTATGACATCATCAAAAATTTGATAACTTAAACCATTGTCATCTAATAATTTTGTAACCTTGGTTGCTACATTGAATTTGATAAGATCTTTATCCGTTACAACTAAGGCTTTTTTAAAACCCCGTTTTTTAATCTCATCAACGATATGTTGGATTGAACCTGCACCAAAATAAGAGGTTTCATTTAAAATCATTCTATAAGCCATAATCTGTTTTCCTTTCAATTAATTTGCCATGCCTAAGCCAACGATATTGGCAGCAAAAATAATAACTAAGCAACCTATACATAATACTTTTACTGGTTTCTTTCCTGTGCCAAACCACTCTTTTAAAACTAAACCAACAATACCACCACAAAGCACATAAAAGCTCATATGTAACATCCAACTCATAAAGCCATATTCTGCTGGAATATTGGCATGGCCCCATGCATAAAAGAAGAATTGAAAATACCACATTGCACCGCCCAAAATGGCAAACAATGCATTGCTAATGAGTAACGATTTAGCAACCGAGAAATCTTGTTTGAATGACAACTCTTTTTTAAAACAGAGGCGGGAAATACAAAAACCGAGATTAACTATCGCGCCACCACCCATGATGACTACATAACTAGGTAACGCAACATACAGATGGGAAACACCTAATTGAGCGGCCTTAGTATGCATAGGTACTGCGGCGCTCATAGCAAAAGACATACCGGCAGAAAAAATCCCACACATTACCGCTAATAATAAGCCTTTGCGTAGATTAAAATCCGCTACCTGTACACCTAATGTTTTTTCTTTTAAAAGTCCCGCATAAGTAACAATGGCTACCCCAATAACAGCGACAACTACGCCTAGCAGTGTCATTTTGCCGCCGGTTGAAGCGATAAGTTCACCAAATTTACCTTGTAATATCGGCGTCATTAACGTACCAACAATTAAGGTAATGCCAATTGCAATACCTATCCCCATGGACATACCCAAATAGCGCATAGTCAGTCCATAGCCGACATTACCAATTCCCCACATTGCACCAAATAGAAAAACTGGAATTAATACATCTGAACTGAAACTACCGTAATATTCCCAAAAATCAGGCAATAAACAGTAACTTATAGATCAAGGTAAAATAATCCATGAAAAAATACCCGCGATTGACCACATTGTTTCCCATGACCAGTTTTTCACTTTTTTTAAAGGCGCATAAAAACTAGCGGCAGAAGCGGCACCAACAAAATGCCAAATAATGCCTAGAAAAATTGAACTACCCATATTTGTTTCCTTATAGCTAAACAATATTACTTAGTATATTTTTGCTAAGCTTATTTATTGTTTTAATGCGTCCTCTAAAGGAGTAACATCAAACCGTTGAGCAAGAAGCCTAAATTGCTCTAAAGTAATGGTTTGTCGTTTGCCTCCCATGGATAATACTTTTACTAATACTTCCGCGGATTTTTCAGCAGTATCAATTAATCCAAAAGCCTCATCCAAATTTGATCCTGTACCGAAAACACCATGAAACGCCCAAAGAACTAATGTGTGTTTTGCCATTTCTTTTGCCGTTGCATAACCAATTTCATCTTTACCTGGTACCATCCAAGGCACTACTCCAACACCATTTGGAAAAACAACCAGGCATTCGGTGCTCATTTCCCATAGTAAACGGGTAATAACTGCGGTATCGAGCTCTAAAACATAGGTTAATGCAATTAAATTGGTTGCATGACAATGCATGATCACGCGATCTTTACCTTGGCTTTTTTCCATGCGAACAATGTGAGACTGTAAGTGAGCAGCTAGCTCAGAAGTGGGTAAACCACCATTAATCAACCCCCACATAATATAGTAACCCTTGCCCTGTTCATCGATTTTGACAATAGCTAAGGTATCAGCGGGATCTAAAATGACATTTCGGAAAAATTTTCCAGAACCTGTCACAATAAAGTATTGATTGGCTAACTTAGCCACATCTTGTGTTAATGATACGTGCCTTGGATTAGCATAAAAGTCACCTTGAAATGAAACGACATCGGTGTCTAACAATCGTAAGCTTACGTTACCACCATTACGTTCATCCCAACCTTTTAACCACATGTCGTACGTTGCTTTGATCATGCCTTGCACAAACCAAGAAGATAGAATCTGTTGCATTGTTTTCACCTTTTTTATCGTTGGCTTAATACTTGTTGCTCATATTGACGAACTTCGTCTAACCATGCCTGGCCTACTGGGACATCATTAAGCTGACAATACCTGTCCCAAACTGCTTGCCAAGGCAGTGATTTTTGTTCTTCTAATAATGCTAATCGGGAGGTAAAATCTCGGTCATGTTCGTACTGTTTGAGTTTATCCGTTGGTTCTAATAGTGCTTTCATTAAGCATTTTTTCATATTACGAGTACCAATTACCCAAGCAGCAATACGGTTAATTGATGCATCAAAAAAGTCTAAACCGATATGTACACGATCGAATAATTTATTACGAATGACCTCACTGGCTATGTTTTGAGTTTCATCATCAAATAATACGACGTGATCGCTATCCCAACGTACTGGACGGCTTACGTGTAATAATAAGTGTTCAATAAATGGCATAACGGCAGAAATCTTATCTGAAATCACTTCTGTCGGATGGAAATGACCAGCATCTAAACATAATGCTGTTTTACGAGATGTGGCATAAGCCAAATAAAATTCGTTAGAGCCAGCAGTATAGGATTCTAAACCAATACCAAATAGCTTACTTTCAACGGCATCAATGTGATATTTGGAATCAATCTTTTCGCTGATCATTTCATCAATAGCTTCAACTAAACGCTGTCTTGGTCCAAATTTGTCAACCGTGATATCTTTCATGCCATCTGGTAACCAAATGTTCATAATTGACGGTGTACCTAACTCTTTACCGAAGTACTCAGATACTTTACGACATGCTTTGCCATGATCAATCCAGAATTGACGGATTTGATCGTTAGTGTGGGTTAAAGTCCCATCATTACTCAGTGGATGTGAAAAGTAAGTAGGATTGAAGTCTAAACCAATATGCTGTTTTTTTGCCCAACAAACCCAGTTAGCAAAATGTTCGGATTTAATTTCATTACGATCGACTTTGTGATCAACTTCAAGATAGCAAGCATGCAAGTTAAGGCGTTTTGGTCCAGGAATTAAACTGAAGGCTTTATCTAAATCTAAGCGCAGTTCGTCAGCGTTACGCGCTTTGCCAGGATAATTTCCTGTTGCTTGAATACCACCTGTTAACTCGCCTTCAAGTTTTTCAAAACCAACCACATCATCACCTTGCCAACAATGTACCGAAATTGGTAAGCGGGCCATAGTAGAAATTGCGGCATCAGTATCTACACCTATTTCTGCATATCTTGATTTGGCAATTTGGTATGCCTTTTCAACGACATTCATGGAAGACTCCTTTATGAAATATATAAATTTTTTAAATAATTATTGGTTGGAGAGTAATATTTGGTGTCAAAATTTTGTGCAATAATATGGCGCAAAGTATTGACATTTTTAATGTCACCTAACGCAATCAATTGATAACCCACATTCCCAAGTGATGAAGATTCAATGGGGCCAGCAGTAACATTGATTTGACAAACATCAGCACATAACTGATTTAAAAAAGCGTTTTGACAGCCACCACCAACAATATGTAGAGTTTCGATTTTTCTATTAGTGATCGTTACTAATTCTTTGATGATATCGCGATATAAATGAGCCAAACTGTCAAAAATACATCGCAACAGCTGCGATAGACGTTCAGGTGCATGACCGTGGTTTTCCAAACAAATTTGTTTTATGGTTTCTGTCATCGATTGAGGATTTAACAATCGACAATCATTTGGATTGATAAGATAGGTAAATGCGGATTCTTGTTCAGCTAATTGAATTAATGAGGTAATATCCTTAACTTCATGTTCAACGCAGACTCGTTGGAATAACCATAGTCCCATTATGTTTTTTAATACTCGAAAATGTCCATCAACGCCCCCTTCGTTAGTAATATTTGCGTTTAATGCCGGTTGTCCAGTAACAGGCTGTTTTGATTCAATCCCCATTAATGACCAAGTTCCAGAACATAAGTAAGCACTATGTTGATCATTGATTGGTGCAGCAATAACTGCACTAGCCGTATCATGGCTGGCAATAGCGATAACCGGAATTCGATCGCCTTCGGGTGTTTTCCACATTCCAACTTGATTACCTGGTTGAGAAATAGTACCAAACCATTTACGTGGTATACCTAAATAGTTAAGCAAGTCATCATCCCAGTTTTTCGTAACAACATTAACTAATTGAGTGGTCGTTGCGTTAGTGTATTCGCGATTAAGTTGTCCAGTGAGTCGATAGATAAAATAATCAGGGATCATTACTAAATCGGTTACTTGTGATAGCCAAGTAGGAGGATTGATCATCATTGCTTTGAGTTGGTAAAGGGTATTAAAAGTGAGAAATTGGATGCCCGTTTTTTGATAAATCCTTTCTGTGCTAAGTTCAGATTGCACCAGTGA
Organism: Gilliamella sp. B3022; assembly: GCF_028751545.1. Lineage (NCBI taxonomy): Bacteria > Pseudomonadati > Pseudomonadota > Gammaproteobacteria > Orbales > Orbaceae > Gilliamella > Gilliamella sp. B3022. Next base: position 1,905,939 of record NZ_CP071867.1, on the reverse strand, counting down.
CATGACATTATCAGTACGATGATCACGATAAGAATAAGTGGATCCAACTACTTGTCCATTCTTATCAAGCAATACATAATCAACGCCCCAACTATCAATACCGATACTATCGATTTTGATATTTTGCTGAATAATTTTATTTAGTCCAATTAAGATCTGTTGTTCCAGATAAACTAAATCCCAACAATAATCATTATCTATTGCTTTGAATCCATTGTTAAACCGGTGAATTTCTTTAAGCGTTATTTTTTGAATTTGCTGTTGATAACATGACAGCATGACCCGACCACTCGATGCCCCTAAGTCAATTGCTACAATATATCTATCTTCCATTAACACTGCCCTTAATTTTATTAATGGTGATAGTTTATATAGCGTTAAATTCAAAGACTTTTAATCGATTGCCATTGTTTAATAAATGTTGGCAATATTTTCAAACTCAGTGTGATCTATCACACAAATTACCAAATTTATCGGTTTTATACATTCCCATAAATTATTGGTATAATAATTTTTTTTACAAAATTTGAGAGTAATCCATGGTAAATCAGTTAAAAGCCCTTATTCAGTATCTTCTTCCTAAACAGTTATTAACTTCGTTATTTGGTTGGCTTGCTAAAAAGCAGCTAGGTAACATTACTACTTGGATAATTCAGGGCTTTATCAAATTGTATAAAATAGACTTAAGTGAAGCTAAATTGGTAAATGTTCGAGACTATAAAACCTTTAATGATTTTTTTGCACGTAAACTGAAAGAAGATGCTCGCCCAATTGATACCGCGATTAATTCTATTATTATGCCCGCTGATGGAGTTATAAGCCAATTTGGAACGATTCAAGATAACTTCTTACTACAAGCAAAAGGGCATTATTATTCCTTAGAAGCACTAGTTGCTTGTCATTCTGATATGATTAAATTTTTTAAACATGGTTCTTATGCAACCACGTACCTCTCCCCAAAAAATTATCATCGCTTTCATATGCCTTGTGATGGCGTTTTACGTGAAATGATTTATGTACCCGGTTCGCTTTATTCTGTGAGTAAAGCAACCACTGAATGTATACCAAATATTTTTGCTCGGAATGAACGCGTAATTTGTTTATTTGAAACTGAGTTTGGTCCAATGGCACAAATACTAGTCGGGGCAACTATCGTTGGTAGTATTGAAGTAGAGTGGGAAGGTTGTATTACTCCGCCACGCGAAGGCATAATGAAACGTTGGATCTATTCAGGCGAAGTAAAATTAATTAAAGGACAAGATATGGGATGTTTTAAACTTGGTTCAACCGTTATCACCTTGTTTGCATCCAATACAATTGAATTTGATAGCCACTTGAAAGTTGGCGATACAACACGTGTTGGTCAAAAATTAGCTGAAAGGATATAGCTTTATGTGGATACGTAGTATTTTATGTTGTGCTTTATTGCTGTTTTCATCAATAACATTGGCTGAACAAACAGTCATTACCATTAATAATGAAGAAGAACTGTTACAAACACTCAATCAATTAGGTGATAAAAATGAGGAACTCCGTCAAAATTTAGAGCTTCAAAAAACACATTTAACCAGCATTATTAATGAACAAAATAATATTACTACGCAAATTTCACATGTTCAAAATACATTATCAACTCTTGCCGAACAAGGGGAATGGTTAAGTTTTTCAACTGCGCTTGGCGAAACACTTCGCCAACAATTGTTAAATCTACCAGAAAAACCAAAATCTCAACCACTTGATGCAGAAATAGCGGAAGCAAAAGTTCAGCAGTTAAATTACAGCAATAATTTAAAGGCATTAGGCAGCTATCCGACATTAACTAACCCAGTTAATAGCTCAAAACTTGCTAGCCAATATCGACGTTCAATTCGTGAACAGATTGAATTACTTAAAACGTTAATCTCAGGCACAGACACCACTATTTTGGAGTTAACAAAATTAAAAATATCAAATAAGCAATTAACTAATGCTATAGATGAAGTTAATGATGCTGCACATCGTTATTTTTTTTGGGTTGCCGATGTAAATCCAATTTCATTGGAGTATCCAGTAAATTTAGCTAAAGATGTGGCTTATGTAATATTTTCTATCGACACATTATCTCAGTTATATCATGCGAGTTGTGAAATATTATCATCACCTAAATTACTATTTTTATTAATAATATCCATAATATTTGTTTTTGCACATTTCAAAATGCGAAATAAATATTATGCTTTTTTAAATAAATCAGCTACGCGTGTAGGTAAAGTAACGCAAGACAATTATTCATTAACGTTAAAAGTAATAGTTTATTCGTTAATTATGGCGTTGCCTATACCTATTTTATGGGCTGTTTTTGGTTATGCACTACAACAAATCAATTGGGATTATCCGGTGGCTATTGCGCTGGGCTATGGAGTTAATGCTGCTGCACCAATTTTATGGGTTTTTATAATCACAGCTCATTTTGCGGAAAAATCAGGACTCTTTATCACCCATTTTGGCTGGTCAAAAGCTAATGTTCATGAAGCAATGAAATATTATAAACTTTCAGTGTGGGTGGTGATTCCTCTTGTAATGATTGTAATGAGTTTTGATCAGTTTAACAATCGCCAATTTGCTGCTACTATTGGTCGTTGTGCCTTTATTATTTTATGTTTTGCATTAGTATTCATGAGCAACTCAATTCACCGCGCTGGTGTTCCATTATATATAGATAAAAAAGGCTCAGGCGATAATCTCTTGAGTCATATTTTATGGCTCATTTTATTGAGTGCACCGTGGTTAGCAATAATAGCCGCCTGTTTAGGATATTTATCTACTGCGCAAGTTTTATTAGGGCGCCTTGAAGCTTCAGTCATTATTTGGTTAGGTTTATTAGTTATTTATTTTATGATTCGTCGTTGGATGTGGATCCAAAAACGTCGCATCAAATTTGAACGAGCAAAACAGCGCCGATTAGAACGTATGCAACGCGCTAGAGGTCACGAGGAAGATTTAACATCAATTAATGATGGTATGGATGAACCTGCGATTGACTTAGATGCAATTAGTGCTCAATCATTACTATTGGTTAGATCAATTATTATGCTTATAGCATCAATCAGTATGATTTTACTCTGGTCAGAATTGCATTCAGCTTTTGCCTTTATGAATAACATTAAACTTTGGGGTACAAGCGTAATAGTAAATGGAACCGAAGTAGAACAATACATTACGTTAGGTGCTGTTTGTATTGCCATTTTAGTTATGACTATTACCATTCAATTAGTCAAAAATCTGCCTGCACTACTTGAATTAGGTTTACTTCAACATTTAGATCTAGCCCCAGGAACGGGTTATGCCATCTCAACCGTTTCAAAATATATTGTATTGATGATAGGCAGTATGATTGCATTTTCATTTATCGGCATTGATTGGGCAAAAATTCAGTGGCTTATTGCAGCATTAGGTGTCGGTTTAGGATTTGGTTTACAAGAAATTTTTGCAAATTTTATTTCTGGTTTAATTATTCTTTTTGAAAAACCGGTACGCATTGGTGATACAGTTACCATCAGGGATTTAACGGGTAATATCACAAAAATCAATACGCGTGCTATTACCATTGTCGATTGGGATCGCAAAGAAATAGTTATGCCCAATAAGGCATTTATTACCGAACAACTCGTCAATTGGTCATTATCTGATTCAATAACCCGAATTGTATTAACCATTCCAGCAACCATCGATGCAAATAGCGATCTTGTGATCAAACTATTAGAGAAAGCATGTGAAAAATGTGAATATGTACTTAAAGATCCAGAACCACAAGTATATCTAGTTGATATTCAAGAAGGTATTCAGTTATTTGAAATACGCGTATTTGCGGCTGAAATGGGACACCGTATGCGACTACGCAGTGCTATTCATAAATTAATATTGGAAGCTTACCGTGAACACAATTTACAATTACCATTTCCACCTCTACAAACCAATTTAGAAGCACTTGGTCGTAAAAGTGGGCGTCGTAGTTACCATGTTGGCACTATTTAACCAAATAGGGTTTCTAACCAAGGCACACCAAATGCTCCTGGAGCCAAAAGTACAAATGCCCAAATTGGCGCGGAAGCGATATTCGCTAAATTAAATTTGCTTGCTGGCATATGCATAGTGCCAGCAATGAGTGGTACAAATGCTCGTAATGGGCCAAAAAAACGACCAATAAAAACCCCAAAAGTACCATAACGTTGAAAGAATTGTTCAGCACGAAAAATAAGTTTTGGATGTTTGTTTAACGGCCATGAAGCAATCACTTGTTGATGATAATACTTACCTAACCAATAAGATACCCAATCACCTAAAATTGCCCCTAGTGAGGCGGCAATCAACACAGGGAAAAAAGATATCGCTCCACCACCAATCAAGGCGCCTGCACCCAATAATATGGCTGTAGCTGGCACAAGTAATGAAATAATAGCCAGTGACTCTCCAAAAGCCAGTATAAATATAATTGGCAAAGCCCATATTTGCTGAGTTTGAATAAACTGCATTATTATTTGTGTGATTTCGTGTAATGACATAGTTTAAATTAATAAATTAGCAATTGATTATAGTTTCTTATTTTACCATAATATTAACAGTATAGGATTTGAACTCATTAATTATTAGCTACTTTTATAATAATAAGTAAATTGATTTACTCATTGTTAACATTAATAAGCTGATCATAATCAAACCTAGTTGTAAACATTTATATTAGTCAGAGATCAATTATGACGAACGGAACAACTTCATTAAAAGTGAACAAATTCAATAACAGCACTTTACAAAACCCACAAACGGATAAAATAGCCATCGAAAAACCGGTTGCATTGATTTATAACGGAATTTCACATGTTGTTATGATGGCAACACCTAAAGATCTTGACTATTTTGCTATTGGTTTTTCATTAACAGAAAACATAATTCAGTCAGTTAATGATATTTATGGTATTGATATTATTGAACGATCAAAAGGAATCGAAGTTAATATTGAATTATCATCAAGACGTTTCGCTCAATTAAAAGAAAAACGCCGTAATCTAACGGGTAGAACAGGATGTGGAATTTGTGGTACCGAGCAAATTGAACAAGTCTGTCAAAGAATTTCTCCCCTTCAAATAAAAGATAAAATTGTATTATCTAATTTTAGTGAATCGCTTTCATACTTAACCCAAGTCCAGTCGGTTGGTAAACAAACTGGGTGTACACATGCTGCTGTCTGGCTTGATTTAAATGGGCAACTCCTAGCTGGTTTTGAAGATATCGGAAGGCATGTTGCATTAGATAAGTTACTTGGTTATCGAGCTAAACAACAACAATTGAATGATCGAGTTCAGAAAGGAGTTATTCTGGTTTCTAGCCGTGCTAGCTACGAAATGGTTCAAAAAACAGCCATATGTGGAATCGAAATTCTTTTGGCAGTTTCAGCTGCAACTTCAATGGCTATTGAAAATGCCAAACAAAATAACATAACGTTGATTGGATTCTTTCGAGGTGATAAAGGAGTTATTTATTCAGATTTCGGACGTATTCTTGAATGAGATTAAATTTAATCTGAGCTAAAAGCTTTTAAATAACCGAATCATACAAAAAAATGCTATTTTATTGTATGATTGCCACTAATCAATTTGCAAATAATAAATTGAATAATAATAATAAATTTTTTATACCACAATTAAATTAAAGATAAATTAATAAGCATCTTTCTTTATTTCATGAAGATCAGCATAATATACAACTACGGATTACAAATACATTGTTTTTCTTGTAGATTTTTAGATGATCTTTTTCTGAAAATGAATAAAAGGATTATATATATTAGCTATGATATTTATTGAAAGCATAACGATATATAACCTTATTACTCAATAACTGACAATGATTGTTGGCAAAATGACATCTAATTTTTTGTGATTATCGTTAATCACCCATTTTTCCGTTTTTTGTTAATTTGAAAGGGTAAAGTCATGCATCAAACATCTGATATACAGCAAGCAGTTAATTTTATTAAACAATATACCAATAAAAAACCAACGATTGGGATTATTCTTGGTTCAGGTTTAGGTCCTTTTGCCGATACTCTTGAAGATGCAGTTCGTATTGCTTATGATACGATTCCTCATTTTGCTAAATCTGCCGCTGTTGGTCACGCTAACGAGTTGGTCATTGGTCAAAGCGGAGATAAAACCGTCATCGCAATGAAAGGTCGTTTTCATTATTATGAAGGTTTTTCATTAGATCAGGTAACTTTTCCAGTTCGTGTAATGAAAATGCTCGGCGTTGAAAAACTGATTATTACTAATGCTTGTGGTGCTGTAAATACGACTTTTAAGCCCGGTGATTTAATGCTGATCACTGACCACATTAATCTAACAGCCAATAATCCATTGATAGGACCGAATAATCCAGAACTTGGCGTTCGATTTTTAGATGTAAGTGAAGTTTACAATAAGCAATTACGTTCGATTGTGTGTGATGCAGCAAACGAACTTAATATTACATTACAACAAGGTGTTTATGCATGGTGGACAGGGCCAACTTATGAAACACCAGCTGAAGTTAGAATGATTCGTGTTTTAGGGGCGGATGCAGTGGGAATGTCAACAGTACCAGAAGCAATTATTGCTCATCATTCGGGTATTAAAACTATTGGTATATCTTGTTTAACTAATATGGCATGCGGCATATTAGATCAACCTTTAGGTCATGAAGAAGTGATTGAAACAGCAGAGCGTGTTAAATCAACATTTTTACAGCTAATCACTAAGACTATAGCGCGTTTTTAATCAATACTTTTTATTATTTAATATGTTAAATAAAAAGTTCGCATTATTTTAGGAATAAATAATGAACATCAAAGATAGATTAAAAATAATGATGTTTTTCCAATATTTTATTTGGGGAAGCTGGTTAGTGACTTTCGGTGGTTATCTGTTCAATACATTGCATTTTTCAGGCGCCGAAGTAGGAATGATTTTTAGTACAAAAGGTTTAGCCGCATTAATAATGCCATGTATTATTGGCATTATTGCTGACAAATTTTTGCAACCCAAATATTTGTATATGCTTTGCCATTGCATTTGTGCTTTTGCGCTATTTTATGCAGCATCAGTCAATAATTCGACAATGCTATTTTGGGTGATGTTATGCAATGCATTGGCTTTTATGCCAACTATTGCATTATCAAATTCAATCAGTTACCACTGTCTGGATAAGGAAAATTTTGATACAATAACTGTTTTTCCAAAAATTAGAGTATTTGGTACTATTGGTTTTATTGTCGCAATGTGGATGATTAGCCTGCTGAAATTTGAATTAAGCAATGCTCAGCTTTATGTTGCCAGTGCAGCATCAGTATTGCTTGTAATGTATAGTGCGACGTTACCCAATATTATCATAAATAAAATCCATCAACAGTCTTGGAGTTCACGCTTAGGCTTAGATGCATTTGTACTATTCAAAAATCCCACCCTAGCCGTATTTTTTCTATTTTCGATGTTACTTGGTGCAATATTACAAATCACCAATACATTTGGAGGTGCATTTTTACATGATTTTGGTAAAATTTCAGAGTTTAAAGATAGTTTAATTGTAAAGTATCCAGCTATTTTATTATCCTTTTCACAAATGGCAGAAGTAGCATTTATTTTGACTATTCCTTTCTTTCTCAAGAAATTTGGCATAAAAAAAGTCATAATGATCAGCCTGGTTGCTTGGATTCTTCGATTTGGTCTGTTTGCTTTTGGTGATCCAACACCATTTGGTTTTGTATTATTAATGTTATCAATGATTGTGTATGGCTGTGCGTTTGACTTTTTCAATATCTCGGGTTCAATTTTTATTGAAAAAGAAGTGAATCCGAATATACGATCGAGTGCGCAAGGTTTATACATGACTATGGTCAATGGCATTGGTGCTTATTTAGGATCAATAATAAGTGGTTTTGTCGTTGATATGTGTACACATAAAGGTGTTAAAGATTGGCAAATGATTTGGATCATTTTTGCATCTTATGCGCTTATATTAGGAATAGTTTTTTATTTTACATTTAACGAGCGCACAGCAAATTAGAGCCTATTGTGTATTAATTTGCTGGTCAAGCTAATGAGCTAAACATTATAGCGTACATTCTGTTCTGATTCGTTTAGTAGCCTTTATACTAATTATTGAATAATTTATGAGGTGCAGGGGAATTTCCCTTGTGGACTCTAATTGTGTTTGTTGAATAAATATTTTGTTAGAGTAATGAGATTTAAAATATGAAAGAGAAATTTTTGGGTGGTTTGTTGGTTTTTTTTGGAGCCTGTAGCTTTGGAGTGCTCTCTTCTATCGTCAAAACCGCTTATAAAGATGGCTATACATTAGGTGAAGTGACTGGTGTCCAATGTTTTTTAGGTATGTTAATATTGTGGTTGATTCATTTTCTGGTTAAAACAATAAATAAATCTAAAATTGATTTAACCCCAAAACGTCCTTTAACGAAAAAATGGAAAGTCTGCGCTGTTGGTATTTTTCCAGGGTTAGTAGGAATTTGTTATTATCAATGTGTACAATTAGTTCCTGCTTCAATTGCTATAATATTATTGATGCAATATCTATGGATCAGTATCATCATTGATTTTGTTATCTTTAAAAATAAACCGACTAATCTTCAAATTTTAACCGTAATAGCAATTATTTTCGGTAGCTGTTTAGCTGCTGGTATTTTTAATGAAGACATAAAATTGAATTTAACTGGCTGTCTATTTGGATTTTTAGCTGCATTAATGTACTCATTATTCATCACAACCAGCAGTAATATTGGTAATGATTTACCAACATTAGAAAAAAGTGCATTAATGATAACCGGTGCTTGCATTGTGACATTTTTAATTTTTCCACCTACGTTTTTCTTTAAACTAGATATGAGTGATAAACTTTATCAGTTAGGTTTTTTATTATCTTTATTTGGGACAGTTTTACCACCATTTTTATTTTCTGTAGGTATGCCTAAAATAGGGATTTCATTAAGTGCAATATTATCAGCAGCAGAGTTACCCGTAGCAGTTACCTGTTCTTATTTTTATTTAAAGGAATTCGTGTATTTCAACCAATGGACAGGAGTGATAATTATCTTATTGGCGATTGCTATATCCAATTTAAAACATATAAAAAAATAATAAGTTATTTTTTGTGAGTGCGGTTCACTACCGCACTTCAGCAAATGAGAGTTTGTTAATATCAATTAGCATAATATCTTGAAAAAATTTTATACATAACTTTTTAACCATTTAACAAATAAATCAGCTTTAGGATTATATCTTTCTTTTGGGGTACATATATAATAATGCTGAGAACACATCACTTCCATCCCCTCAAATGGGGTAATTAATAAGCCCGATTCGAGATAATTTTTTATGACTTGCTTCCTTCCCATCGCTATACCTGCATGATTTATTGCAGCAGTTGCCGCCAAGTCTGAACGATCAAAACATATGTTTTGCATTTCGTTAAAATCATAAGATAATGAAAAATGTTTGGCCCAACTTTCCCATTCATCAAAGTTCGAGTCATATCCCCATGCTTGGGTGTCATGCAATATAAAGCATTTCGATAAATTTTCAATTTTATTATATAAATCATTTTGTTGTGCATAATATGGGCTACACACAGGAACCATCGTTTCATTTAATAAATGTTCACTATTTAAATCATCATAAATCAGATCATCAAAATAAATAGCTAAATCAATCCGGTGACGACTAAAATTAATAATTTCATTACCCGATACAATGTTCAATGATATATAAGGGTAATGTCGAGCAAATAGTGATAATTTTGGGATTAGCCAATTTTGAGCAAATGAGGGTCTTGAATAGATAGTTAGAGTACCAAAAACTTCTTGATTTTTAATCTCCAGTATTTCTTGATTTAAAATATTTAAAGATTTTTTGACCACTTTAAATAGGTTCATACCTTCATGAGTCAGAGTTATTCGTCGATGATATCGTTGAAATAATTTAAATGAAAGTTCATCTTCTAGTTTATTGATTTGATGACTGACCGCACTTGGACTGATACAAAGTTCTTCAGCAGCCAATGCAAATGATAAATGACGCGCAACAGACTCAAAAGTATGCAGTTTAGATAACTGATAACGATTAACAACATGATTTTTAACTAAAAACCTATTTTCATCATACATAATAATTCTCCTTTACTAATCCATTAGTATATTAATTCATGTATTTGCGTTCCAAGATTTACACTTCTAAATAATTATTTACACGAAATTTATTGAAATATTAGCTTTTTTTGATTTTAATCACATTTATAGATGAATTTAATTCAAGTTAAACCCATAATTGATCATTTGTCAAATTATCGCCAAAAACTTTTAATAAAGCTAGCAATTAATAATAAAAGAAAGGAGGTAATATGGATTCGCAGTTGTGGATTATAGGTGTTTTAATCACCAGCATTATCCTTATAGTAATCTCGATTATAAAATTTAGACTTCATCCTTTTTTAGCGTTATTACTTGCTAGCTTTTATGTAGGTGCATTGATGAAAATGCCTCCACAAAAAATGATTGCAGCAATCGAAGACGGTATAGGTAGTACATTAGGTTTTCTAGCTACAGTAATAGGTTTGGGTACCATTCTTGGTAAAATGATGGAAATTTCAGGCGCTGCCGAGCGCATAGGGTTGACATTACAAAAATGTCGCTGGTTATCTCCACAAGTTACTATGGTGCTAGTTGGGCTGATTTGTGGTATTACCCTGTTTGTAGAAGTAGGTGTAGTTTTATTAATTCCATTAGCTTTTTCAATTGCTAAAAAAACTAAAACGTCCCTTTTGACGCTAGCTATTCCACTTTGTACTGCTTTAATGGCAGTTCATTGTATCGTTCCACCTCATCCTGCTGCACTATTTGTAACAAATGCATTAGGTGCGGATATTGGAACAGTAATTGTTTATGGGTTAGGTATTGGATTATTAGCATCACTAATTGGCGGACCAATCTTTCTAAATTGCATAAAAAATAAAATTCCTTTTAAAACTGTGCCTGAAGAGTTTTCAGATATGAAAGTGAGAACAGAAGAAGAACTTCCTTCTTTAGGCACAACATTATTTACCGTATTACTACCGATTGTTTTAATGCTAATAAAAACAGCTGCAGACTTTATTGTCGATAAAAATTCTTTTAATTACTTAATATTAGAATTTCTTGGTAATCCTATTACAGCAATGTTTATTGGGGCCTTTGTAGCTTACTATATGTTGGGTATTCGGCGCAATATGACTATGTCCGTGTTGTTATTTAAGACAGAAAGTTGCTTTTCATCCATTGCCAATATTTTATTAATAATTGGTGCAGGTGGTGCATTTAATGGCATTCTAAAAAACAGTGGATTAAGTGATGGTTTAGCCGGTATTTTGTCTCATTTTGATATGCACCCAATTTTATTGGCATGGTCTGTATCGATAATTTTACATGCCGCTGTGGGATCCGCCACTGTTGCTATGATGGGAGCAACCGCCATCGTTTCACCAATGTTATCTCACTATCCTAACTTGAGTCCAGAAGTCATCACATTAGCAATCGGTTCAGGAGCTATTGGGTGCACAATTGTTACAGATTCTTTATTTTGGTTAGTTAAGCAATATTGCGGTGCAACATTAAATGAAATATTTAAATACTACACATCAGCCACATTTATTGCTTCATTAGTCGCATTAGCAAGTACTTTTTTACTATCTTATATTATATAAAATAAATTACAGGAATAAATTATGATCACTAAAGATGTTGAAAAGTTGATACAAAAATATCCTTTAATTGCTAATTTAATACAACTAAAAGAGACTGCTTGGTTTAATCCTAATATAACGAGCTTGACAAATGGATTATCATATGTAAAATTGAATGAGCAGGATGTTAAAGATGCAAGTGATCGATTAGCGAGATTTGCTCCTTACTTATGCAAAGCATTTCCAGAAACAGCAGTAACAAAAGGAATAATTGAGTCCGAAGTTGTTCCGATTCCCAATATGAAAGCGGCCCTTGAAAGCCGTTATCAACGCAAGATCACAGGAAGTCTGTTCCTCAAGAAAGATAGCCATTTACCAATTTCCGGTTCCATAAAAGCTCGTGGCGGTGTATATGAAGTACTGACACACGCAGAAAAGCTTGCTATTGAAAATGGCTTATTAACCGAAAAGGATGACTACACCAAATTATTTTCTGACAGATTCAATCAATTTTTTAGTCGATACAGTATTGCAGTAGGTTCAACAGGTAACTTAGGTCTATCTATTGGTATTATGAGTGCTAAATTAGGTTTTAAAGTTAATGTTCATATGTCTAGCGATGCTCGCGAGTGGAAAAAACAGAAATTACGTTCAAACGGTGTAAATGTTATCGAATACCAACAAGACTATAGTGTTGCAGTTGAAAAAGGCCGTAAAGCTGCAGAATCTGATCCTAATTGTTTTTTTATCGATGATGAAAACTCAAAGATCTTATTTTTAGGGTATGCAGTAGCTGGTGAACGCCTTAAAAAGCAATTTACTGAGATGAACATAAAGGTGGATAAACAACATCCATTATTTGTTTACCTTCCTTGCGGAGTGGGTGGTGGACCTGGAGGAGTTGCATTTGGATTAAAACTGACGTTTGGTGATGATGTACATTGCATTTTTGCTGAACCAACCCATTCACCTTGTATGTTTTTAGGTGTTTATACTGGATTACATGACCATATCTCTGTTCAAGATATTGGTATTGATAATGTCACCGCTGCTGACGGTTTGGCCGTAGGCAGACCTTCGGGATTTGTAGGTCGTGCAATGGAAAGATTAATTGATGGTTATTACACCATTAATGATCAAGAGATGTATGATTTACTCGGTTTATTAAATAAACAACAACAAATTCAATTAGAACCCTCAGCTTTAGCTGGAATGCTTGGTTCATTACATGTTGAAAACAATTCAATATATTTAGAAAGAATTAATGTTTCATCAGAAATTTTAACAAATGCGACTCACTTAGTTTGGGCAACTGGTGGTGGCATGGTTCCAAAGGAGGAAATGGGAAAATATCTTAGCCTTGCAAAAATATAAAAAAATGAATATTGATCTTATAAGCAATCAATTCCATGGTGATTTATTTTATTAAAATAATAACACCATGAAAGTTAATAATAAAGTGAAAGTAAAAATTAGCAGTTTTAGTTGATCATTTTGTTGACTTAAAACATCTTTACAACATAGTAACAATCGTTTTTTTAATTGTCCTACATATTGTCATATTATTGTCCTGAATAAAAAGGAAGTTATAGAATGAAGACACATAAAAAACCATTATTTACCTTAGTACAGAGCAGTGAATCAATACCGGAAACAAATACGTTAAGTTTTTTAGACTCTAAATTAAATTATCCTGATAGTATTAATGAAATTATTGCGTTGCGCATCAAAGAGCATAAATTACATCACGGTGAATACAAAGATAAGGAATTTAATTGTAAACACCTTAATGATAGCAATAAAGAATTTCGTTTTATATTTGGTGAAAACTTTGAGTCAGAGCACCATAAGAAACAAATTGGTATCTTAAAAGATGAATTAGCTTTAGCTAAAGAATCAAATAAAGTTAAACAATTACTTGGTAGCCGTTTAAAACAAATGGCAAAAATTTACCCTTGCGTTGAAATTGATCTAAATAATATCAATGTGATACCAACAAAAATTAAAGAACATCTTTTTGCCCCACCATTAATATTAACGGATGATAATGCCATTATGCTTTGGGATGATTAATCAGTTAATATTAATTTTTACGAAAAAATCTACAGCAGTTATGCTGTAGATTTTACTGATAACACTTTAGTAATCCAATTAATAAGTTTATACGTTCAACTTTTCTTTTTCATGTTTATTTTAAAATAAGCTGATAATTGTTTTAATAAAGGGATTCTATTTCAGTTAACGATTAAACGAATTTAACTCAACTGTTGAAAGCACTTTCACCATGACTGTTAATATCAAGACCTTCACGTTCATGTTCTTCGCTGACGCGTAAACCAACGCAAATATCCGCAATTTTATAAGCCATAAAAGCAACAACAGCAGTCCAAATGACACAGGTAATCACACTCATGAGTTGAATTCCAACTTGAGTAGTCATACCTATCCCATCGGCATAACCTACCCCACCTAATGATTTTGAAGCAAAAATACCCGTCAATAAGCAACCAACGATACCACACACACCATGCACACCAAATACATCACAAGTATCATCGATCTTTAAAATTCGTTTTAGTGATGAGACACCCCAAACACCAGCAAAACCACAGATAAAACCTATTAACATAGCACCAGCCACACCAACCAATCCGGCTGCCGGTGTGATTCCCACCAATCCAGCTACCACACCTGATGCTGCACCTAAACATGACGGTTTTCCTCGTAAAATCCATTCGGCAAACGACCAAGATAAAACTGCTGCGGCTGTTGCAGTGACAGTATTGATAAACGCTAATGCCGCAACTTCATCAGCATGAGTTGAAGATCCTGCATTAAAGCCAAACCAACCAATGTAAAGAATTGCAGCACCAAGATAAACATAAGGAAGATTAAATGGTTTTAATGGCTCACGATTAAAACCGATTCGATTCTTTAGTAGATAAGCACCCATTAAACCAGCCACTGCAGCATTAATATGAACAACTGTGCCACCGGCAAAATCTAATGCACCTTCTTCTCCTAAAATACCGTCTCCCCATACCATATGTGCCATTGGTATGTATGCAAATGTAAACCATAACACCATAAAGATTAATACAGCAGAAAAACGTATTCTTTCTGCGAAAGCACCAAGTATTAAGCAGCATGTAATACAAGCAAAAGATCCCTGAAATGCAACCCAAATTAATTCATAAATTGAACCAGAAACATCTTTTATATCAATGCCTGCTAACATCAAGTGTTCAAAATTACCAAAAAACCAGTTCCCCTCACCAAAAGTAAGCGTGTAGCCATAAAAAATCCATAAAACAGAAATAAGTGAAAAAGTAACTAAAACTTGTGAAAGCATCGATAACACGTTTTTTGAACGTAGTAAACCTCCATAAAATAATGCAATCCCAGGAATAGACATAAAAAATACTAATGTGGTACAAATCATCATAAAACCATTATCTGCGTTGTCCGCATGTTCCATAACATTATCTGCGAAAGCGCACGTTGGGAAGATAAAACATAATGGTAAAATACATTTCTTCAACATAATATTATCCTTAATTATGATTACAAAGCTGATTCATCCGTTTCACCGGTACGAATACGAACTACATGCTCAAGTGAAGTTACAAAAATTTTACCGTCACCAATTTTGCCAGTATAAGCAGCTTTAGAAATAGTACTAATAACTTCATCAAGTTCTTCATCATTGATGGCTAAATCTATTTTCACTTTAGGTAAAAAATTAACGTTGTATTCCGCTCCGCGATAGAGTTCTGCATGTCCTTTTTGTCGACCGAAACCTTTAACTTCAGTAACGGTCAATCCGGTAATCCCGATATTTGATAATGATTCTCTGACTTCTTCTAACTTGAAAGGTTTAATAATTACTGTGACTAATTTCATCAATTACTCCCCAAGAATATGGTATATGCATGAAATCATGCAAAGTCCGTGCCATAAAACCAACTTTAAGCTTTTACTTTACCTATCTAATAAAATTAATAAATAAATTACTTGGAATGGCCAATCTGATTTGTTTTCACCGTCATTATTTCGACTTACAACAAATTGTAAATTTTCTTTTATTTAAAACTCAATGCATAAAAATACTATTTAATTAATATGCTATTGAATTGAAATATTGTGCTATTTTTGGATGATGCAGTAAAAATGCTTATTAATTAACCGGAAATGTTGATCTGAACGTTATCAAAATTGCTGTAAACTGAGATGAGATTATCAGTCATACAATAAGCTTGTTGTGTGAATTGACTCACTTTAAAATTTTTATTAATGACAATAATAGAGATAATTTTTATTACGCACAAAAATAGTGCTTATGCTTCTATTTGGTGCTAATCCCGATAAAAGGATAGTAGGATTAAAAAGTTACCATTAATTTACGATATTCATCATAAGCAAAATGATCGGTCATACCGCTAATATAATCTTGTAATAATCGACAGCGATAATAAAATTCCCAATAGGCAAATTTAGGATCATTTTTCTCAATTGAATTTGTTGCCTGTAAATAAGCATCACAATGTTTAGCAGAGAGTTTATGATAAAGTCTAGTTTCGATAGGGTATTGCTGATGGTTGTTTTCCTTGACAAGTTTGAAAAATTCAAAAGTTGGCATATTTAATAACGGGCTGTAAATATCCAATAATCCACTAATGATGCGATAACCTTGTAATTCTATATTTTCTACTGATTCATGATTAAAAACATGTTCAACCCCCACACTTTTAAATATTTTTAATAATTGATATTCTGCCCCATGATCTTCTAATAATGCATAATTAAACGAACCATGATAAATATCTTCAATATTTTCAACAAAACGTTCAGCAGCATGAGAAACAAGTTTGCCAATGGTATTTACACGTAAATACATAAAAAATTGCCCAACAGCGATTGAGTTAAATTTCTTTTGCATAAGATTTGCGTATGGACGTTTTACTACTTTATCAAATAAATCACCATTTTTAACACTTCCCCAAGCTTTTTCTAAACAATGATAAAGTTGTTGAACCGTAAAGAGTTTTTTTTCAACTGCATCTTCAAGATCCGCAATACAGTAGGAGATATCATCGGCAGCTTCCATAATATAAGTCAGTGGATAACGATGAAAAGATTTAATTTCCAATTGTTCGGATAATTTTTTTATAAATGGCTCTTCAGATAAATAATAACCAGGTTTTTTCATTAAATAAGAAAACTCAGTTGGTATATCTTCTTTAGGCCAATAAGCGGGTTTGGTGTATTTTAAGATTGAGGCAACTTGTGAATAAGTAAGATTTAATTTTTGGATACTATGGACTAATCTTATGGCTTGAGCGTTACCTTCAAAGTTTGATAAGTCACGACGGATTTTGATTTTTAATTCTTTAATCGTGTCATCATCCAACTCTTGTGGTTGAAGTACGGAATATTTTGGTAGACAATCCATTCCTAACTGTTTAACAAACCAGTGATTTATTGCTTTTTCACCGAAATGTCCAAATGGAGGATTACCAATATCATGCATTAAGCAAGCCATTTCAACTAAACTTTCTATCGACGTAACAGCATTATCTAATCCAAAGGTTTTGAGTTTTTTTGATTCGCTTAGTCGTTGGATGATTTCTTTCACAATATATCGACCGACTTGTTGAACTTCCATTGAGTGAGTGAGACGAGTTCTGACTACTGAATTCCTTTCTAATGGAAATACTTGTGTTTTTTGTTGTAAACGTCTAATCGCAGCAGAATTGATTATCCGTCCACGATCACTTTCAAACTGGCGAACAATTGAATAGGGATCAGTTAAAATCTCGTTTGTTCTACGAGCATCACGCTGATAATTGATTTTTCTGGAAAAGTCTATCATATTCAATCCTTTGTTTTTAAGCTGCTACAACTGTTGTTTCGCCCATTCAATCGATGATTGATACTCTTGAGGTAAAAGCGTTCTTAAAAGCGATAAAGAATGTTTCAATTTATCTGATTGATTGTGAGTCAAATTTAGATGTCCAACTTTACGACCTTCTCTAACTTCTTTTTCATACCAATGTAAATGAACTAAATCAATAGACAACCAATTTAGGTTCAATTCTGTACCAACTAAATTGATCATAACCGAAGGTGCAAATACATTAGGTTGTGGAAGTGGTAATGCTAATATCGATCGCAAATGTAATTCAAATTGACTAATAGATGCACCATTTTGTGTCCAATGCCCACTATTATGTACCCTTGGTGCTAATTCATTGATAAATAAGTTATCACCAATGACAAAGCATTCCATTGCCAATACACCAATATAATTAAGTTTATTCATAATGACTGTTAGCATTTTTTCTGCTTTAGCTTGTAATACTGGATATTGATTAGGGATTGCGACACTCACTTTTAAAATACCGTTTTGATGCAAATTGTTGGTCAGTGGATAAAAAGCGGTTTCACCATTTTTGTTACGCGCACCGACTAAAGAGATCTCTTTTTCAAACTTGATAGTCTGTTCTACAATCGCGTTGTGGTATATATCATTAGGTATTGTTATATTGTGATCATTAGTGATACGCCACTGCCCTCGACCGTCGTATCCTCCGGTTCGACGTTTGACAATTAATGATTTACCTAGCTCTGCAAATAACTTTTTCCAATTTTGAGGATCATCCAATAAAGACCATTTCGCCGTAGGCAAAGCTAGTTCATCAAATAGCTGTTTTTGAGTTAGACGGTCAGCAATAATCGGGAAAAC
This sequence comes from Gilliamella sp. B3022, assembly GCF_028751545.1. Taxonomy (NCBI): domain Bacteria; kingdom Pseudomonadati; phylum Pseudomonadota; class Gammaproteobacteria; order Orbales; family Orbaceae; genus Gilliamella; species Gilliamella sp. B3022. The sequence continues at coordinate 1,887,458 of NZ_CP071867.1, read as the reverse complement.
ATCTCGATTAATGAAATGAGAATGATTGGCCAGAATTTGAGTAAAAGGCGTGTCCGGCCAACGTTCAATTTCGGCAGTAATGATCGAATGCTGGTATGGGATAGTTGTTGGATCAACATCTGAACCAACAGGAAACACATGAACACCTAACGGTTCACCAGCTTGTTTTAACATTCGACCTAATTGTCCATTTCCTAAGACACAAACGGATTTAATCATCATTTTAAGCATCTACTCTTGGATCAGGATTATTTAATACTTCATCTGTTTGGGTTAATCGCCAAGTAGTTAAACGCTGATGAAGCTCTTGATCGTGCAAAGCAAGAATTTGTGCTGCTAATAGCGCAGCATTGGCTGCTCCTGCTTTACCAATAGCTAGTGTTCCAACGGGTATACCTTTTGGCATCTGTACAATAGAATACAGGCTATCAATACCATTTAATGCGGCGCTTTGAACAGGAACGCCTAATATTGGTACTAAGGTTTTGGCCGCTAACATACCTGGCAAATGCGCCGCACCACCCGCTCCTGCAATAATGATATCAAAACCACGTTGTTTGGCTTCTTGGGCAAATTGAAATAATTTATCAGGTGTTCGATGAGCTGAAACGATTTCAACATGATAAGTGAGAGTTAAAGCATCAAGGATTTCAGCAGCATATCGCATGGTTGCCCAATCACTTTTAGAGCCCATTACAATGGCAATTTTAGGTTGAATATGCATATAAAATTATATGTGTATATAAAATATTATGTTGTAGGAGTATACACCAAATTTTAACATATGGGGATAAGAATAAACAGGATTTGAAATATCTATATTAAAAAATTCAATCAGTTCACCTAAGAAAACATTTTTAGTTCCTAAGATTTAAGTATGTAAACGAAATATTTAAAATGGATCCGCCATCTATGATGGCGGAATGACAATAATTTATTGCTTTATCGCAGCAATGATTTTTATTTCAACTAAGTAATCAGGATTCATTAAACCTGCCTGTACAGTACAACGTACCGGCGCAAATCCTTTAACAACCCACTCATCCCAAGCTTTATTCATCGCTTCAAAATCGCTTTTATTTTCTAAAAATATCGTCACATCTAAAATATGATTTTTATCACTGTTTATACTCGCTAAAATTTTATCGATTTCTTCAAGAGCACTCTTAGTCTGATGGTAAGCATCATTGATTAAATTATTTGGCACACTAGTGTAATAAATAACATTATTATGGATCACTGCTTCGGACCAACGATCTTGTGGATCAATTCGAATAATTGTCATCATAATTTCCTTGTTCAATGGATGGTTAGGATACTTTAATAAAATCCGCACGCAGTTTTTTAATCTCGTCACGTAATACGCCAGCTTTTTCAAACTCGAGATTTTGTGCTGCTTCGTACATCATTGCTTCGAGTTCTTTAACTCTTGCTTGTACTTCTTTGACAGACACATAATTATATGGTTTACTTGGCTCAAAAGCCTGTATTTTAGCTGTCGCTTTTTTAGTGCTCAATCCTGCATCCAATATATCTTTAATTTCTTTACGTACTGATTTTGGTGTTATACCATGATTTATATTAAAATTCTGCTGCTTTTTACGTCGACGAGCGGTTTCGTCAATCGTTTTCTGCATTGCTGGTGTAATTTTATCCGCATATAAAATCGCTTTACCATTCACATTACGTGCCGCACGGCCAACGGTTTGAATTAATGAACTTTCCGAGCGCAAAAAGCCTTCACGATCGGCATCTAAAATAGCCACAAGCGAAACCTCGGGTATATCTAGTCCTTCACGCAATAAATTAATGCCAACTAAAACATCTACTTTACCTAGCCTTAAGTCTCGAATTATTTCCATTCGTTCAACGGTATTAATGTCTGAGTGTAAATATTTAACATTCACATTATGTTCGGACAAATAATCCGTTAAGTTTTCTGACATTCGTTTAGTTAATGTCGTAACCAACACTCTCTCATCATTATTAATACGGAGTTTAATTTCCGACAAGAGATCGTCCACTTGTGTTGCAACTGGTCTAACTTCAATAATGGGATCCAATAAACCTGTTGGTCTAACTACTTGCTCAATGATTTCTCCCCCCGATTTTTCAATTTCATATTTTGCAGGTGTAGCCGATACGTATATCGTTTGTGGCATAATATTTTCAAATTCTGAAAACTTCAAAGGTCTATTGTCTAACGCAGATGGCAAACGAAATCCATATTCAACCAGATTCAGTTTACGTGATCGATCACCATTGTACATGGCACCTAGCTGTGGAATTGCTACATGCGATTCATCAATAAACAGTAGCCCATCTGCTGGTAAATAATCAAATAATGTTGCAGGTGGATCACCTGGATTACGCTGTGATAGAAAACGCGAATAATTTTCGATCCCCGAGCAATATCCCAGTTCTGTCATCATTTCAATATCAAAGAGTGTACGTTGCGTTAAACGTTGCTCTTCTAAAAGGCGTTTGTTATCGAGAAGTACCTTTTGACGCTCTTTTAGCTCCTGCTTAATTTGTGCTATCGCATTATCCATAATATTTCTTGGTGTAACATAGTGAGTTTTTGGATAAATGGTGATACGTGATACTTCACTCACTGCACCACCAGTTAGAGGATCGAACATCACAATACGATCAACTTCATCATCAAATAACTCAACGCGCACAGCAAGTTCATCAGAGTCTGCAGGGAAAATATCGATAACATCACCACGAACCCGGAACGTACCTCTACTAAACCCAATTTCATTGCGAGTATATTGCAGTTCTGCAAGGCGGGTTAGAATTGCTCGTTGATCGGTTATTGTACCTTTAGTTAAATGCAATATCATGGACATATAGGTCTCAGGTGCACCTAATCCATAAATAGCAGACACTGAGGCAACAATCACAACATCACGACGCTCAAGCAATGATTTGGTTGCTGATAAACGCATTTGCTCAATATGTTCATTTATCGATGCATCTTTTTCGATAAATGTATCGGTTGTTGGTACATATGATTCAGGCTGATAATAGTCATAATAAGAAACAAAATATTCAACAGCGTTTTCAGGAAAAAAAGCCTTCATTTCACCGTATAATTGAGCTGCCAATGTTTTATTCGGCGCAAGAATAATTGTAGGCCGATTGTGATGGGCAATAACGTTTGCCATAGTGAACGTTTTACCCGATCCAGTTACACCCAATAATGTTTGATGTGCAATTCCATCATCAAGGTTTTGATTAATCCTTTTTATTGCTTCTGGTTGATCACCAGCTGGTTTAAATTCGGAACACAATTTGAATTTTTTCATTACATCGTAACCTAATATTTTACCTATTAATAAAAATTATCCCCAAAAAGGCTTGACCTTTTAAAATCTTATATTTTTTGTTCAGTTAACCAAAACGCTTATCAGATTCGTTTAAAAATAACAGCTTGATTTAAGTTAACTTGTTGATAAATAAAAAAAACATAAATCATGACTAACATGTAACCAAATCAACTTAAAACCTGATAGCTATTGGGTTCTGAGCTTTTTTCAATAAACTACTCACAGAGTTATCCACAGGCAACGGGGATAACTCTCTAAGTGTAATAGCTATAAACTTTTTTCTGATATTACGCAAAAAATCCATAATGAAAACACTTTTTTTTTTAAGTTTTTTTCTATTTTTAAATCTATTTTAATAGTTAAAAACTAATAACTAATTCAGTGTTTCAAATTTATATTGATAGCTATGATCAAAATTAGGCACAAATGTTAATCGATGAGTGATGCATTTTGGAGCATCTTCCACATGATGGGAAACAAATAACAGCTGTGTGTGCCCTTCTTTTATTAAGCGATCTACCCAACATTTTACTAATTCTCGATTAAGGTGATCTAATCCTTGTAAAGGTTCATCTAAAATAAGTAATGTTGGATGTTTAACTAATGCTCTAGCTATTAATATTAATCTTTGTTGTCCCCATGATAATGATTGAAAAGGCTTATCAGCATAATCATTAAGTTGAAGTAAATTAAGCCATTCATCAGCTAATTTCGACTGCTTGTCAGTAGCAACCTGATACATCCCAATTGAATCAAAATATCCAGAAATTAACACGGCTTTAACATTTGTACTTACACGATAATCAAGATGCAAACTGCCGCTTACATAACCAATATGTCGTTTAATATCCCAAATGGTTTCGCCTGAACCACGTTTGCAACCAAATAAGGTGAGATCATTACAATAACCTTGTGGATGATCACCTGTTATTAAGCTCAAAATTGTCGATTTACCTGCACCATTTGGACCGATAATTTGCCAATTCTCATTAGCTTTTACCTGCCAGGTTAATCCATTAATGATAACTTTTTCATCGTATTGAACATAAACATTATTAAAGTTTACTCGCTCTAATTGATCGGCTAACTGAATTGGTGGCTCGTCTGCTTCAGGTAACGGTAGATTGGGCAGGTTTTCTAAATCTGCTAGCTGCTTAACGATTTCATCATCTAATATGGATGCTTTAGGACCAAATTTCAATAGTTGACAATCAACAAGAAGCCCTATATTTTCAACAAAAGAAGGAATTTCATTAAATCTATTTAATACCAATACCATTGAAATGCCTTGTTTGGCTAATTCACTAAGTTTTTCTGCTAAATTTTCCCGCGATAAGGTATCTAATCCATCAAAGGGTTCATCCAAAATTATTAATTGAGGGTTTGACATTAACATTCGACAAATTAGTGTTTTACGTGTTTCACCTGTTGAAAGATATTTAAATCGCCGTGGTAGCAGATGGCTTATTCCGAACTGTTGTGCAAGCTGTTGACAGAGTTTTTCATCTTTTCTATTCTCTTGAATAATTTGTTGAGTGGTTAATCCAGTATCATTTTCACCTTCACTAAGCATATCAGTGTTATTACGCTGCCATTCCTCCTCAATTAACTTTTGTAACTTTTCAAACGAAATATAGGACACTGACTCAAATTGATTAATTACCGAACCTGATAATACTTTTTGCTCACCGGCAAGTGCTTTAGCCAATACAGACTTTCCACTACCATTACGACCAACAAAAGCAATGCTTTGACCTGGACTGATAGTAAGCAATTCAATAGTAAAAACTTTGTAATCATTAATTTTATAATGAACATTTTCAATGGTTAACATAATGACCTCGATTTACTAAACTAATGTGGCAACAATAATATGTTGAGGATGAATTGATATTGTTAGCCGTTTCCCTTTATATAAAGCATACTGCTTAACTTCATGGGTTACTTTGCTTGCATAAAGTTGTATACCTGATGGTAACAAGAATTTAATTTCAGTCCACTCACCGTCAGTTTTGATTGTTTCGACTTCAACTGATAAACAATTTTCATTAGCATCATTTAACTCAATTAAAGGGGCCTTGATTAACAAAAGTACTGTTTTATTCATACTTAACTTTAATCTTTCAATACTTTGTTGAGTGATATAACCTTTTAATTCTGTTTGGTTATCGCTTAATTTAACATCAACATACCCAGCAATATGGTTCGCTTCAATATGTTTAACATAACCATATAATTGATTTCGAGCACTGGTTTGTAATGATAATTTTGCAGTGGCCTTTAAAATATCATCTAGAGGTACATTATCATCATTTAATATGTTAAAGGCATTATGCTGTAATTGGGTTAAAAGATCGTAAAGCTGAATAAATCTCACTGCATAAGCACTTAATTTAGTACCACCACCATTTTTTCCTCCAGTTGCTGTTATTAAGAAAGGTTTGGCTGTTAGTTTATTAATTTCACTAATTGCATCCCAAGCCGTTTTATAACTCAGCCCAATTTGTTTGGCCGCTTGGCTTAATGAACCGGTTTGATCAATTGCTTTAAGTAAAGCAATGCGCCTTGGATCAATAAAAAGCTGTTGGTTCAAATTTAGTGTTAACAATATGTCAGGCGATAAGTTCATTTATATACCTTGATAAACTTTAAAAATAGCTTTATAAAAAAACAATTTAGGTATTGTAGACCCTTTTATCGCTTCCTACAAAATTTGCGAGAAACAATTCTTTTTTAATAAAGGAAATCAATAAATCAATTTGCTGATTTACAATTTTTTCTTTTTAATACATTAGTGATACAAAATCAGGTCTTTTCTAATTCATTTGTTGATTATCACTACGATCAATTACATCGATATGTTTTATTTTATATAACGAAATGTTACTATATTTTTTATTGTTATTTATAAAAAGAGTTTTATTAAATAATAAAAATAACAGGCATTTGCATCATAACCATGACGTACATTTTTAACCAAATAGGATAAATTCTTTTTAGGAATGAGGAATAGAATGAAAAAGCGCACTATATTTATGTTTGCCATAACGGCTTTGATACCAACTTTTACTACACAGGCTATTGAAAAAGTAACGGTATTTGCGGCATCTTCATTAACGAATGCGATGCTCGATATTGCTTCAGAATATAAAATCAGTCATAAAAATGTGGATGTTGTTTTTTCGTTTGCCTCATCTTCGGTTTTGGCAAAACAAATTCAACAAGGTGCCCCTGCTGATATCTTTATGTCAGCTGATCAAAAATGGATGAGCTATCTTATTGAAAAAAAACTAGTCAAAGATAAAGAGGATTTAATAAAAAATAAGTTAGTTTTAATTGCACCTGCGCAATCAAAATTAAAGAAAGTTGAAATTGATATGCGTACCAATTGGAATGAGATTCTTCCTAAAGGAGAAAGGTTATCAATAGGTGATCCCGATCATGTACCAGTAGGGCTTTATGCTAAAGAATCACTAATTCATTTAGGCGTATTTGATAAACTCACACCACAATTTGTCCCTGCGAGTAATGTGCGCGATGCATTAATGCTAGTTGAACGTAATGAAGCCGCATTAGGTATTGTTTACGCTACTGATGCAAAAGTAAGCAATAAAGTAAAAATTGTAGGAGTCTTTCCTGCCGAAACATTTGCATCTATTGAGTATCCCATTACTTTATTAAAACCTGAAGCAAACGATTTTTATCAATATTTAAAATCTCCATATGCTAAAATGATTTACGAAAAATATGGATTTGTAACAAAATAGTAACGAATTAATATGATATTGACCTTATATGAATGGCAAACATTGCTACTTAGTCTAAAAATAGCTGGAGCAGCAATTTTGTTTAGTTTGCCCATTGGTATTTTGACCGCTTGGATCCTAGCGAGATGTCAATTTTATGGCAAATCCTTACTCGATAGCATTGTACATCTACCTTTAGTGCTACCACCAGTAGTACTTGGTTATTTATTGTTATTGACGATGGGACGCAACGGTGTAATCGGTGGCTGGTTAATTCATTATTTGGGTATTAGCTTTAGTTTTAACTGGCAAGGTGCAGCATTAGCTTCTGCTACGGTGGCCTTTCCACTACTGGTTCGCTCAATTCGTTTAGCGATAGAATCGATTGATACACGTTTGGAAAATGTAGCACGAACATTAGGTGCAAATCGTTTAAGAGTATTTATGACAATCACACTACCTTTGGCATTTCCTGGTATTTTAATGGGCACTGTGCTCGGTTTTGCGCGTTGTCTTGGCGAATTTGGCGCTACTATTACCTTTGTCTCGAATATTCAAGGTGAAACAAGAACCCTACCCCTTGCGATGTATACATTATTACAAATGCCTAATGGAGAAAATGCCACTTTAAGGCTATGCATCATTTCAATTACACTATCATTGGTTGCTCTATTTTTATCAGAAGTTTTAAACCGCTGGCATAAACGGAAATTATTAGGCAATTAATGATGATTAAAATAGATGTTGTTAAACAATTGCCTACTTTTTCCTTTGAATTTGAGCAATCAATTCCTTGTCAAGGTGTTACAGCCATTTTAGGTGTTTCTGGTGCAGGAAAATCAACGCTGATTAACTTAATAAATGGTTTGATTAAACCAGATAAAGGTAAAATTTCACTTAATGATGTAAAATTAGTTGATACCAATCAAAATATTTTTATTCCCCCAGAACAAAGGAATATTGGTACCGTTTTTCAAGATGCTTTACTTTTTCCTCACTTAAGAGTGATAAAGAATCTAACTTACGGTACAAAGAATATTGATCGAGAGAGATTTAACGGAATCATTGATGTGCTTAACATTCACCACTTATTAAAACGTTACCCTGCAATGTTATCTGGTGGTGAAAAACAGCGCGTGGCAATTGGTCGAGCATTATTAACCAATCCTGAATTATTATTAATGGATGAGCCACTATCAGCATTAGATATGCCACGAAAAAAAGAGCTATTAATTTATATTGATACATTAGTTAGCGAGTTAAAAGTGCCTATTATTTATGTCACTCATAACATTAATGAAGTTAAGCGTATAGCAAACAATGTGGTTATTTTAGAACAAGGAAAGTTACTGAGTTATGGAGACACTAACAATATATTACAGTGTGATTATTTAAAAGAATGGTTATAAAGTTGTAATGCATCACAATTACTATCTTGTTTAATATAAGACACACCATCATGCCAAGCACCTAAAACTAATCTGCTAACGGGCTGACCATTAACTAAAAATTGATGTATTGCTGGCTTATGTGTATGACCATGTACCATAGTACTGACATTATATTTGATCATCATCTTTTCAACAGTTTGTTGATTAACATCCATAATACTTTCTGACTTAATTCTATTATGTAAACAACTCTTTTGTCGCAATTTGCTAGCAATCTTTAAACGAATAAATAGAGGAAGCATCAAAAAAACTTTTTGTAACCACTTCTTATGCATGATGTTACGAAATTTTTGGTACTGAGGATCATCCGTGCATAGCAAATCACCATGTAAAAAGAGGATTTTACTCTCTCCAGTAGGTAAACAGTTAATATCCGGTAGAATTGTCATATTACATAACTTTGCATATTTTTTACCTAATAAGAAATCACGGTTACCATGAACAAAATAGATTCTTATTTGCCGTTCCGTGAGTGATCGCAACGCAAGGGCAATTTTTTGATGTAATTTTGAATTAACATCATCACCTATCCAGTAATCAAATAAATCACCCAAAATATAGAGTTCACAGCAATCAGGTAAGCTCTCTAAGAAAGATAAAAAGCCTGCGGTTATATCAAAATAACCCTGAACAGGCTCATTATCAGTTAGATGAATATCTGCAATAAAATAACGATTTGGATTATTCAACCGTTACACTCATAATGATTACATCTTCAACAGGCACATCTGAATGCATACCACTACGTCCTGTTTTTACTCCTTTAATTTTATCAACTACGTCCATACCATCAACGACTTGAGCAAAAACACAATAACCATATCCATTAATGTCAGATGAACGATAATTCAAATAATCATTATCAACAACATTAATAAAAAATTGTGCAGTAGCGGAATGAGGATCGGATGTACGAGCCATGGCCAATGTTCCACGATTATTTTTTAAATTATTATCCGCTTCATTTTTGATCGGTGTTTTGGTTTTTTTCTGCTTCATACCAGGCTCAAAACCACCGCCTTGAATCATAAAATTATTAATAACACGATGGAAGATTGTATTGTTGTAGAAACCTTCTTGGCAATATTCAACAAAATTTTTAACTGTTTGTGGCGCTTTTTCTTCAAAAGTCTCAATTTTTATATCACCTAAAGTAGTGTGAAATATAATCATAAACGGTTCCTTATTATTTTCATTTTTTAATTTAAATTTACATATCCAAAATTAAGAGAATGTTTCTCTATTTACTTGCCAAATTTTTCACATGCTTCTAGCGTATTACTCATTAGCATTGCTACAGTCATGGGACCAACGCCACCAGGAACTGGACTTATCCAACCGGCGCGCTCAACTGCGGTTTCAAATTCAACATCCCCTACTAGTTTACCATCAGGTAATCGATTAATACCAACATCAATCACAATTGCACCTGGTTTAATCCATTCACCTTTAACATAATTAGCAATACCAACTCCGGCAACAACAATATCAGCATTACTAATATGTTTAGCTAAATCTACGGTACGACTATGAGTTATAGTTGTAGTGCAACCTAATAATAGAAGCTCTAGGGCCATAGGGCGACCAACAATACTTGAAGCTCCCACAACGGTGGCATTTAATCCAGATAAATTAATGCCTGTTGACTCTAACATTTTAATCACTCCATAAGGAGTACATGGACGTAACAGCGGATCTCGTTGTAATAAATGACCAATATTGTATGGATGAAAACCATCAACATCTTTACTAGGATGTATACGCTCAAGGACTTTAGTTTTATCAATATTATCCGGTAAAGGGAGCTGGACTAAAATACCATGTACATCGGCACGTTGATTAAGTTCATCGATAAGAGTTAATAACTCTTCTGTTGATGAAGTGGGAAAATCATAAGAAAAAGAAGCAAATCCTACATCATCACAGGCTTTTTGCTTATTTCTAACATAAATTTTTGAAGCTGGGTCTGAGCCTACCTGCACGACAGCAAGTCCTGGAACAGATAAACCATTTTCAATTCGTTGTTTTACCTTACTAGCAATATCATCTCTGATTTGCTTGGCTAATAATTTTCCATCAATAATATTTGCTGTCATAAACTTCTGCATCTTCAACTGGGTTGATAATAGAAAAGTATTTTCGCAAAAGTTTTTATTAATGTCTATTCACTTATAGGTTGATTGATTAAGTTGAGTTAATATTAGCTGATATTGGTCATCAATATCAGTGATAACGGAACAAATATGAGCATCGAAAGCTTTTAGTTTAGGTTTCTGATCTTTCCATTCATTTTTCGAGATTTGTTTTATTGCGCCATAATTTTTGAAAAAATCAAAGTTGATGATGCTACCCCCTACTACGTTATAAAAAATACGCTTACCGATCGCTTCACCATCTTTTTTTAAATTATTAAAATCTTGGTAATAAAATTGAGTATTGCCACTTTCAGTCATTATAGATTTGTGAAGTAATTTAACTAATCTCTTATATAATTTACTTAATTCATCATGCAATTCATTATCATTGCCTAATTTATTTTTTATGGCTTTTTCAAATGTTATTTTAACTTCGGTTAAAATACTCAAAGCTTCCTGTTCCAATTTTGGTAATTGCTGTCGTAAATTTGCCTGGAATTTTTGTGTTTGTTTTTCTAATGATGGTTGGAGTATAAGATTTTTTTCATTAAATATAACTTCACCGTTAGGTTTAATCATTAAATCATTTTTTTTATCGAAAATATGCACATTTTCTCTAGTTACTATGATGTTATAACTTGGCTTGACCGGACACTCTTTTTGGGCAGCAAACAATGTAGTGGGAAAAATGATGACCATCAATAATAATTTCTTTAACATATCTATATCCAGCTTTTTTCATTAGAGTAAATTATAACGATTAAATTTTAATTAATATAATAAAAATATCTTTGTGATGTCATTTAACTTTATCTCAAAGTTATTGGAGAGGTTTTTAAACATAAATGGCAATAAAATAGCTAATGAAAAATACAGTTCATTTTCAAAATGGTTCAAATGATTTCTTTAAGGTCTTTTTATCTTTCTTCATTTATAAAGTTGTTTTTTCACTCTATGCTTAGATAGCATTGCAATGTATCTTGCCAAAACTCTATGACAGTGTTAATGAATAAAGTTCCAAACAAATATCTTATATATATTGAAACGTATAGTTAACCTGAAACTTTTTTACAACAATTAAAAAATTTATTTTAGTTTTCTTTCTTTTCCTCTCATTTCATTAATTTTATTTTAACTATTCCAGTTTACAATTGTCTTTCACTTTTATGACTGTATCATTATGGTTTATATGAAAAATCAAGAAAAAGATGTAAAAAACTTTAGGTTTTCTGAATATTAGAATAAATTAACTCAATACTTACTAAGAGAAAATAGATAAATACATTAAAATTATTTTATTTCACAATGATCTTGATGGTTAATTGATAGCATCAATAGATATAATTTATTAAAGAAACTACGTATATTTGCTTTTCTTCTTAAAAAGTAATGTATAGTATATACATTCATAAAATAATTTATCAGAGGTGAAAAATGTATACTGTAATTTTTGGTCGCGAAGGTTGTCCATATTGTGTACGAGCTAAAGAATTAGCCGAAAAACTGTCTAAAGAGCGTGATGACTTTTCTTACCGTTATGTAGATATTAATGTTGAAGGCATTACGAAAGAAGATCTATCTAGAAGTGTTGGCAAACCAGTAGAAACCGTTCCACAAATCTTTATCGATGAAAAGCCGATTGGTGGTTGTACAGATTTTGAAGCTTATGCTAAAGAGCATTTAGGACTTTTCAGAGAATAATCGAAACTCGATTTTCGAGAATAATTTAGCCACCATTAGGTGGCTTTTTCTTTTTAACGACCTGGCAGTTTTTGCCATGTCACTTCATTACGTAAATAAGTTGGATCAGCATTTTCAACACTAACCCACTCATTTTGCTGCCACTTCTTTTCGGCTATGACTATCAAATCCTGAGCATGTGGTAACACAATATCGCTTGAGTGAATATTTTCTAGCATATTTGGATAAGTTTGCCATCCAGTACCAGCACTATAACAATTATTACAAAAATCTTTAACTTTCTCTATAACATGTTCTGGAGTAATGACACACTCAGGAATAGTTGCTTGCCAATGATCATTATCGTATTGATATTGACCTAAATAGACTTCATTCATTCTGGCATCTATCGCAGCAATAACATTCGTTACCTGCTTAGTACGATATACCCCCTGAGCTAAAGTCATCAAAGTTGAAACCCCTATCATAGGTTTATCAATACCAAGTGCTAATCCCTGTGCTATTCCTATACCTATTCTAACCCCAGTAAAACTACCAGGACCAGCACCAAAGGCTACCGCATCTACCTGAGAAAGTGAACAATCTGATTGTTTTAAAAGGTTATCAATCATAGGTAAAATCTGCTTAGTATGATCTCGAGCAGATATTTTAAAATCGTATGTGATTTCATTACAATAGAGTAATGCAACAGAGCAAGCCTCTGTTGTAGTATCAATGGCTAAAATAGTACTCATTTTTTTCCCAAAATAATTTATTTTTGTAATTCACTTTTAGCTAATAAAAAATTTATTACCTTATTTACATCGCGTGTTCTTGGCGAAGGAGGCAAACTATTAATAAATGTTGCACCATAAGATCGCATCACTAATCGATTATCGCAAATTATAATTGCACCTCTGTCGTTATGATGACGTATCAAACGTCCGACACCTTGTTTTAGGGTAATAACGGCTTCAGGTAGTTGTACGTCATTAAATGCATCACCACCTTGCATTTGACAATCTTCCATACGGGCTTTCATTAGAGGATCATCCGGTGACGTAAAAGGTAACTTATCTATGATAACACAAGATAAGGTATCTCCCCTAACATCAATCCCTTCCCAAAAGCTACTGGTTGCAATCAGTAATGCATTGCCTTTTAGGATAAATTGATCCAACAATTTAACTTTACTGGTTTCGCCTTGAACCAACACCGGCAAAGAAGTTAATTCTCGAAATTGTTTGGCTAATGCGTTCATCATTGCATAAGAAGTGCATAAAAAGAAGCAACGTCCTTTATTCGCTTCTATAACTGGTAATAAAATATCGATTAATGTCTTTGCATTACCTTGTTCATTGGGTGAGGGAATATAACGTGGTACACACATAATAGTTTGATTTACATAATCAAATGGGCTTTCAAGTATTAATGATTCTACGTTATCTAAACCTAGACGTTTAGTAAAATAGTCTAATCGATTATCAACAGATAACGTTGCAGAAGTAAATATCCAACTTCCATTACGTTCAGTAATTAATTGAGTAAACTTATCTGCCACCGATAAAGGAGTTAAAGCAAAAATAAAATAGTGATTAGTACTTTCATACCAATAACTAAAACCCGTTACATTTGTCTTTTGTAATCGATTTAAAAGAGTAATATATTGATTTATTCTTTCAAAACAGTTATCCAACGTTGACGATCGCCCAACGGCTAATAACACAACTTCACGACAAAAAGTTAAAGCATCAACCAGATAAGATAACTCATTTTTAACTGTTTCTTGATTGAATAAAAAACGTAAGTTGCCTTTAGGTGATTGTTGGCTAATTAATAGTCGTAAATCTTGCGTACATTTTTGAAGTTTATCAGCGCATTGCTGTAATTGCACCATATCTTTTACTTCTGTGCGATAAGTTAGATTTATTTCATTAGCTAGTTCGAACAGTTGACGGCTAGTTAACTGTTGACCAAAGTACTGACAAGCTAGATCGGGTAGTTGATGCGCTTCATCAAAAATCATAACATCTGCTTTAGGGATAAGCTCCCCAAAACCAGTATCTTTTACCACTACATCAGCCAAAAATAGATGATGATTTACCACCACTACATCCGCATTTAAGGCACGTTTGCGAGCTTTGACAACATAACAATCATTGTAATGTTCGCAATCACTGCCTAAACAATTGTCGTTGGTACTGGTTAACATTGACCAAATCGGGTTTTCTTCGGTAACAGTAGTACATTTACTTATATCACCATCTTCAGTCTTTATTGACCAATTTTTAACTCGAACAAGATCGACGCGTAAGTCTTTATCAAGATCGCCTGCACCTGCATATTGATGATACAACCGTTCTAGACAAAGGTAATTTGCTCGCCCCTTAAGAAGTGATATTTTACCTGTGTAATTAAGTGCTTTTTTTATAATGGGTAAATCTTTACTGAAAAGTTGTTCTTGTAAATTTTTTGATCCTGTTGAAAGAATTGTTTTTTTCTCACTACGCAAAGCGGGTACTAAATAAGCAAATGTTTTGCCTGTTCCAGTTCCAGCTTCAACAACAAGCGAATGGTTATTTTTTATCGATTCAGAAACTTTGATTGCCATATTGCGCTGAGGCTCTCGTGCTACAAATCCATCAATAGCTTTAGCCAGCAAACCGCTTTCTGAAAAATCATCAATCACTTAAAATACACCTAATATAAAGATAAGTTCAATACACAAAAAAATAGATTAAAGGAATAATACAATGTTATGAAAATATCATGATTTCATATCAAAAGGGATGAGTTTATTGTAATGGAATTGAACGATTAAAAACTTAATTTACGAATATACTATAACAGTAATCAAGTAAAAAAGATATACGCGATTATTTACAAATACCAAATATGACATTTATGATATAAGTTATATCATAATATCATCAATTAATCATCAAGTTAATCAACAAACGATCATTAAATAGCTAAATTCACTCTTCTGACTTTAAATACGATTCTTTAAACTCAATAAGTTTAACGGTAAAGCAAAAAACTTTTTTAAGCAATTATTGAATGAATTTGGTTTTTAAATAAATACAATAATGCTTTATTCCTAACAAATAGTTTTTTTGTTTAAACATCAATCGAGAATAAGCGCGTATTGACGAAGTTTTTTTTCGGTTATACAGAGGCAATGGAGATTGCCTCCAAGGAGATCTATCCAAATAAAAATCAAATAATTTCGAACGGTAAGGCTGATGCCAAGGTTTATTTTTGGTAATATAATGAATTAAAATGGTATTTTCTGAAACATTGGAGTCCTCATTACCATTTATCGAGAGGGCTAAAAGAGTATTATATTGTTTTTCTAAGATGATTCTTTTTCGACCAATAACAATATTTAATACATCCTGATCAGGATATTGATATGTCTCACCATTATTCAATAAGGTTAATGTTTTGGTTGTGATATTTTCCTGACACCATTGCGGTATATTTATCAACATCACTCCAGAATTAAAATATGTTCCCTTAACGATATCATATTTGCTACATTGAGATTCTTGCATGTATTTTACATCGGCCACAGCGGCAACAATTGCATCATCTAAATCGATTTCATTTATAAAATTAAGACTGTTAATACATAAGGTATCACTATCAATATAAAGTAGTTTTTCTGTAATATCTTTTAAGATCTCTGGCGCAATTAATCGCATGCAAGCCGCAATAGGAAACTGTTTAGTATTTTTTTGATCAACATTAAACTGATCATTAATGATATATTCAGTTATTGAACTATTATCAGATTTGATTTTAGCGATATTTTCCCTATTAATTTTTGATAAGTTATGGGTAAACAGATGAAAATGAAGCTGATGTTTTTTATTATTTTCAATTATAGAAATTATATCCACACCAGCCGACAAAGCATAATTATCATCAAAACATAATAGAATATGCAATACATTTTGTTTACATGCAAAACTACATGATAATAATTCGTTTTTTTTAGTAATAAAGTTATCAACTTCAATCACAAAGTTCTTCCTTAACGTTTTTTAGTGGTTTTATGTTTTAAGTAAAGCAAATAATATTTAACCGCGGCTAAATACTTATGTTGACTAGCAAGTAATTTTGCATATCTTCTTGTTGTTGATGGGGCATTTTCATTGGCGAGTAACAATTTATCGTTCGCCCAAGGTGATGAAGCTATATAGGATTGATAAAGTGATGTAATGTAGAGTTGATACCAAGGTTTATTACCTGTTACATAATGAATAATAACCGTATTGGCTTCAATCAGATTATCTTCGTTACCTCCAACAGTAAGTGAGGTAATATTGTTAAAATGTTTGGGTAAAAATACTGTTTTACCTTGCATTAAGATGTTGAGAACATCTTGATCAGCAAATTTATAAACTTTACCACTATTTATCATGTCAAAAGCTTTTTTGGTTAGGTTATTTTCAACCCACATATCCGTATTAATATACATCATACCTGCATTAAAATAATCTCCATAAGGAATATCGCAAGCTGCACATTGTTTTTCTTGTGTTTTGCCAATATCAGCTACAACAGCTGAAAACTTATTTGTTAAATCAATGGAAACAAGTTCATCGAGGTTATTAATACATAGTACATCACAATCAAGATATAAAACACGAGAAGTCACTTTATTCAAGATCTGTGGAACAACAAATCTAAGACACGTCGAGGCAGAAACATGTAAAACTAGTGTATCAGGATTTATTGAAAATTCATTGCTAATTTCATAACAAAGTATTGAAGTATTTTCTTTATTTAATTGATTAAATCGCAAGATTTTTTCATTTGATACATTATTGGCAAACAAATGAAAAACTAGATTTTTATTTGGATTATTTAATATCACTGAGGACATTGCGATACCTGCGGGCATTGCATAATTATCATCAAAACAAAGTGCAACGTGTAAGGTATCTAAAGAGGTCAGAGAATTATTAAATAATGTTGTAGTCTTACTGATAAAGAGATTTTCTGCTAACATGTTAAAGTCATACCGAGAATTTAGAATTTGATTTATTGTAGCATAACCAATTATTATGAAAAAATTAACTATCAATTTTATATTTGTATAACTATTTTGTAATACATAAATAGCTATGCTATATTTGAAATATTGTATTAATGAGTATTTGAAATGAATAATAGTTTTATTAATATTGTATATTGTACTGATTCAAACTATCTTGAACATGTTGGGGTATCTATAACCTCAATCCTACTTAATAATAAGCGCCATAATATTCATTTTCATGTTTTTTTGTATGATGTTTCAGAAGAAGAGAAAAACAAATTACAGGAAATCAGCAGTTCGATTACTCTTTATTCAGTTTCTATTGATGAGTTAAATAAATACTTCGATGTACAAAACGATAAAATAAAACATATCAATCGTTCAATGTATATTCGTTTATCCGTACCAAGATTATTGCCTAAATATGTTGATAAATTTATTTATTTAGACGCAGATATTTTATGCTTTGGTGATATTTCTTCAATTTTGAATGTTAATATTGATTCCGTGGTATGTGCTGTAACAGCCGACTCTTTAGATGCTGATAATATGTTACAAAATAAAAAACGCTTAAATCTAGCATCTGAGAAATATTTTAATTCCGGTTTTTTATACATAAATATCCAGAATTGGAAAAAATTTGATACCGAAAATAAAGCGAATCAAATATTACTATCACCTCAAAATTATCACTTATTATATCCTGATCAGGATGCGTTAAACATTGTTTTACAAAATCAAGTTTCTTATATTGATGTGAAATGGAATTATTTATTTACTTGGATAAATAATCAAGAAAAAGAAACTTTTTTTGATAATAAGAAAAGATTACCTTGTTTTATTCACTTTACTGGTGCAAGAAAGATTTGGTATCAAGAGCATAAAGGTCTAGCGCAAAATCTTTACTGCTTTTATAGGCATTTTACACCTTGGAGTAACTGTAGGTTAAAAAGTTATAAATCGAAAATGCGAGTCAATGATTATCGGATTTATGCAAAATCTCATCTTAAAGATAAAAATTTGATGAGTAGCTTAAAGTATTATTTGCTTTATTTTCTCTACAAATTGAAAGGTAAATAGTTTTTTTCTAGATACATTTTTTTATCGATTCTACTAATTTTTCTGTTTCAATTGATTTAATGCTATTAGCAATAAAAACGATCTGCTTACCATTTACATCATTTGGAGCCCATAAATCCTTATTAATTTGCGCATCAAGGTTAGGCTTGTTTTTCTTTATATATTTTCCATCAAGGAATAAATCTTGTATTCGATATTTATAATTACTGAATTGTCTGCTATAGATAGCTTTCAAATTATTTGTATTTGGAGCTAAAGGTTCCATATATATAGAAATACACTTTGTTGAAAATGCAGAAGCTATATGAACAACTGACGTATCAACACTAATCACTAATTCTGCAGTTTTAATTAAAGGAATCACATCCATAATTGTTGTAGAATTGAATTTAATTGTATTGGGCAATAACAATTTTTCAAAGTTGTTACCCTTTCCGATAAGCACTATCTTATAATCAAGATAATTACTTTTAAATAAATCACATATTCCTTGCAGTTGAGAATTTGATAAACAACGATATTCGGAACCACCATAAGGATTAATGACAATTAATTTGCTGGAACCAATATAACGATTTACAAAATCACTAATGTATTGACTTTTAGAAGGATTGATATAAATTTCATAATCAAATAAATGGTATTTAATATTAAGACTGTCTAAATAATATTTTAATTGATTTGTTACATGTTCATTGATTTTATAATAAGGTAACGAGATATTGAACGATTTGATATTACTTTTATTATAACCCAATAATATATCTGTTTTAATTAAACAGCAAAAAAATAAGTGCTTTAAGTCTAATCTTCGGTGAAACCTTGCATCTATCGCTAAATCAAATTTTTGTTTTCTTATCATTCTAATTGATTTTATCAAATCAATTAGCTTTTTATCATAATATAAAAAACAACCAGCAATATTGGTATTTCCATCAAGAATATCTAAGCTACTTTTTCTAGAAGAAACATAAACTTCATATCCAGCGTTGGACAAATAACGAATAAATGGTGTAGTAACAATCATATCACCAATACCATCATTTCTTATAACAAGAACTCTTTTTATTGTATTGTCATTGATTATTTTTTTTCGTTTTTTCAAAAACAAGACAATAACTGAAATAAATTTTATATAAATCAGATATTTGATTTTTTTAGTCACCAGATTACGTTTCCAATTCAAATTTTGTATTTTTCTTTTCATTTTTATGAAATAAATTCCTTTTTTCAGTGAGTATTCTTATTATTTGTTAAGCTCTTTATTCAATTGTTTTAAAATAATATTAACATCAAGGTTTGATATTAAATCGCCAAGCCCTGTTTTTACGTTTTCATTTGTAAAAATTTGAATTGCATTAGCATAATTTGGTCCCCACACCATATTATTTATAAACTTGCTATCAATAATTCTATTATTGTATATACAAATCATTTTTTTATCATACGTTGATGCTACATGGACAATTGAGGTATCAACGGTAATAACAAAGTCTGAATATTTAACCAATGCCACCGTATTAAAAAAACAAGACATTTGGTTGATAATAATATTTTGAGGAACTTTTATTCGAGAAATTTTATCTGATTCACCCACTACAATTGTTATATAGTTCTCTAATTGTGCTAAAAAAGATAAAATTATTTCAATTTGGGAATTCGAAAAACTTCTTGCAGTATTGGATCCAAAAGGGTTAAAAATAATGATTTTCTTCCCTAATGTGAAAAGTGGGTTTAAATAATCTTTTACTTCTTGTTCAATATTGGCTGGAATATTAAGATGGTATTTAATGCTTTCGGTTTTAATATTTATCAATTCAAGCACTTTCTGACTCCGCATGGTTATGTGCGAAGTATATTCATGATAATCGATAGAAGAATCGTACAATTTATATTTCTCTTGATTAAACCCTATTGTATGTAATGGATTGATGAGTTTGATTATTTGAGAACGCCTAACGCTATTTGGCCCCTTATCTACAAGATCAACAACAACATCAATTTTAATATTATCGAGCTGTTCTTTTATCTTTGTGATGTTCTTATTCCTATCATAAAATAGGATACCATCAACAGTTATGAATTCATCAAATAAAAATGCAATTCTTTTCTCTACTACAACATAAACTTTAAAACTATTTTTTCTCAGAGACTCAATTAAATAAGATGTAACGATTGCATCACCAATACCTTGATCATTCATAAGAATAGCAACGCTAGAGTAATGCTCAAGTGTTAATAAAGATCGTTCTTTTTTTTTTCGGTTCAATAAGTATAGTTTAATTGCTGACTTTAATGGTTTTATCTTTAAATTTCTTTGTCTATTTAAATATTTAATACAACCCATTAACTTATTTATCATATTTCCTTTAATATCCTATAGTGCATAAATATTATTCATAAATAAAATATTATATATTAATCTGCTAAGTTACTTTTATATAATTTTGAATATAAGCCATTTTGGGATAATAATTCATGATGATTTCCTTGTTCAATAATTTCACCACTATCTATAACAAGAATTTTATCAGCTTTTTCAATAGTCGATAGTCGATGTGCTATAACAATTGAAGTTCGTCCTTTTTGCAATTCATTCAACGCTTCTTGAATTGCATTTTCAGACTCTGAATCTAATGCGGACGTAGCTTCATCCAAAATTAAAATTGGGTTATCACGCAATAAAGCTCTGGCTATGGCAATACGTTGACGTTGTCCTCCAGATAATAATACTCCATTTTCTCCAACAATTGTGTCAAATCCCTTTTCCAGTGCTTGTATAAAATCGTAGGCATAAGCTTTTTTAGCTGCTTCTTCAATCTGACTTTGTGAATACTCACCTATTCGCCCATAAGCAATATTATTGGCTATGGTATCATTGAATAAATGAACATTTTGAGAAACCAAACCAATTTGGTCTCGTAAACTGTATAAAGTTAAATCTTGTATATTATGGTTATCAATTAAGATCTCACCTTCACTTATATCATAAAAACGAGTAAGTAAACTTGCTATAGTGGTTTTGCCTGAACCTGAACGACCGACAAAGGCAATGGTTTTACCATGTTTTATTGTAAAATTGATATCTTTTAAAGCAGGTTTTTGTCGTGTTTCATAAGTAAAAGAAACATGTTTAAATTCTATATTACCTTTTGAACGTTCGATATTTATTTTGCCGCTATCTTTCTCAATAGGCTGGTCAAATATCGCAAATAAAGTCTGGCAAGCAGCCATCCCTTTTTGAAAGTCAGCATTGACACTTGTTAAACTTTTGATTGGTTGCATTAAAGCCACCAGAGAAGAAAACACAACGGTAAATTGTCCTGGGGTAATATTTAACTCTGGATTACTCGCCATTAATAACACAAAAGCAATGGCAAATGATATAATTAATTGAACAATTGGCGTAGATAAAGCAGAAATGGAAACTAATCGCATAGTATCCCTTCTAAATTTATTACTTACTTTTTCAAAATTAGTCGATTCTTCATCTTGAGCACCAAAAAGAATGATTTCTCTATGACCTTTTAGCATTTGTTCAACAGACATAGTGACATTACCCATTGAGTTCTGCATGTTTTTAGCCATTTTACGAAACTTTATTGATACAAATGTGATGAGTCCAATAACCACAGGCGTAATAAAAATTAATGATAGAGATAATTGCCAACTATTACTAAACATTGTATAGAATAATCCACAAATAAATGCAAATTCACGCACTATAGTAATCAAAGCATCAGAAGATGAAGAGGCAACTTGATCGGTATCATACGTTATACGCGATAATAACCGCCCAGCAGAATTTTTATCATAAAAACTCACTGGAGAATCAACAAAATGATTGAAAAGGCGTTGACGAATTTTAAGTACAATTTTGGATGATATTAAGGATAAAAAATAGGCATAACCGTAATTGGCTGCACCTCGAAGAAAAACTAGACCAAAAATATAAAATGGTGCCATAAATAAAAAGGTTTGATCATTTTCGACAAAACCTTTATCAAGTAAAGGTTGCAATATTGCAATAAGTGAAGTATCTGCAAATGCACTTAAAATTAATAATATTATTGAAAAAAAGAGCAAAATTTTATGCTTGGCAATATAGGGCCATAGCTTAGAAAACGTATGTAATGTTGAAAAATCTCGATCAATATCATTATTCATCGTTGAGCTATTGTATTTCATAATATAATTTTAATTAAGAGTTAAATTGTAGTTGATACATTGAAGCATAAATGCCATCTTGGGATAACAACGTTTGATGAGTACCTTCTTCTACAAGTTTTCCCCCATCAATAACTAAAATGCGATCAGCTTGTTCGATTGTCGATAGTCTATGTGCAATAATAATAGAAGTTCTATTTTTTCTTAAATGTTCAATTGCTTGTTGCACTAACCTTTCAGACTCATTATCTAAAGCAGATGTAGCTTCATCAAAGATAAGAATTGGATTATTACGCAAAAGAACTCTTGCAATAGCAATGCGTTGACGCTGACCTCCAGATAATAAAACACCATTATCGCCAATTTCAGTATGTATTCCATCTTCTAATTTATCAATAAATTCCATTGCATTTGCCTGCTTAGCTGCCTCAATAATATCTTGTATGCTATACTCTTTTTTGGCACCGTACGTTATATTTTCTGCAATGGTTCCATTAAATAAATGCACCTGCTGAGATACATATCCAATTTGGTCACGCAATGATCTTAGCGTATATTGTTTGATATTAATAGAATCAATTAATATCTCACCTTTAACAATATCATAAAATCTTGGTAATAAACTTGCTATTGTCGATTTTCCTGCTCCAGATCGACCCACTAATGCAACGGTTTCACCTTTCTTAATTGTAAAACTGATATTTTTTAATGCAGGGAAACTATTTGTTGGATAAGTGTATGTCACATGACGAAAAACAATATTACCTTTTACCCCTTTTAATTCAATTGTTCCATTATCTTCTTCTAAAGGAGTGGCTAAAAGAGCAAATAGCGATTCACAAGCAACAGAACCTTTTTGTAATTCAAGGTGAACACTGGTTAATTCTCTTAATGGTCTCATCATAGCCACCATTGCGGAAAAAACAACAGTAAATGAGCCGGGTGTGATATCTAAAGTTTGACTTGCAACAAGAAACAATATTAAACCTAAAGCGGCAGTAGCAACTAATTGGATAATAGGTGAGGACAATCCAGAAACTAAAACGATTTTTAATAGACCTCGCCTAAAAATTTTGTTAATAGTATAAAAGTTTTCTTTTTCATATTTTTGGGCATTATAAACCAGAATTTCTTTATGCCCTTTAATCATCTCATCAGCTGCAGTTGTTATGGTGCCAATGCCTTTTTGCATTGAAATTAGAGCTTTACGAAATTTCTTTGCAATAAATTGAGCAATAAAAATAACTACAGGTACAACAACAATTAATACAGAAGCTAATTTCCAATTGCCATAAAACATGACTACACATAAACCAATAGCATACGCGATTTCTCTGACGAGTATAATTAAAGCATCCGATGACGCCTTTGATAATAATTGCGTATTATAAGTGATTAGAGTAACGAGATCCCCAATTGAACTTTTATGGAGAAAACTTGTTGGGCTTTTGACTAGATGATTAAAAATTAATTGGCGAAATTTAGTTACCACTTTTCCTGATAACCAAGAGAGACAATAAGTAGAAAAATAATTTGATAACCCACGTAAAGCAATCAAGCCAATAATACCAATTGAAAAAAGAACCAAAAGTTCATAATTTTTATCCATTAATCCATTATCTAACAATGGTTTAGTTAGTGAAATTAATGTTGCGTCAGTTGCAGCATTTAATAAAAGTGCAATAACAGCAACTATTAAAGCTTTTTTATATGGAGAAATAAATGGCCACAATTGTTTAATTGTGTTTAATGAGCTATATTTATTTTTCATAAAAGAGAACAATTCATCAAAACATTAATTATACTACATAAACAGTATTGTTTGATATTTTATTTCAATTCTTTTTCAACTAGAAATAATTTGTATTATCTATATAATAACTAATGAATTAAATTTCATGTATAATTTAATTTATTTCATGTGATGTTTAATCAGTATGTTAAATGTTTACACCAACCGTACGCTTATTTTAATAGAATGCGTTTATTTGTAGATTATTACAAATAGGAAATCAGCAATGTATCTCGATGCTAATCATATTATTAAAAAAAAAATAACTTTTGATAGTAATAATAGTAGCAATACTAATCAGCTTGATATAGCTTATGGAATAGATGAGAATTTTTTCTTAGGTTGTGCTGTTTCGATTTCTTCCATTTTAATCTTTAACCCTAATCTCAATTTTTCTTTTCATATATTTACAAATCATTTAACGAATGAGTTTGAAAAAAACCTAAATTTGCTGACTGAACAATATAAAACAAATATCACTTTATATTTAGTTGATGATATAAGTTTGTCTAAACTTCCAACAACAAAAAACTGGACCATAGCAACTTATTTTAGATTTATAGTAGCCGATTATTTTTATCAAAAAATTGATAAAATTCTTTATATTGATGCAGATATAATATGCAAAGGATCAATAGAAGAATTATTCACGTTACCCTTTGAAGAAAATATCGCTTATGTTGTTACAGACAAAGATGCTATCTGGTGGAATAAATGTGCAACTCGGCTTGATGAAGATAAATTGACAAAAAGTTATTTTAATGCCGGTTTTTTACTTATGAATTTAGATAAGTGGCATGAATTCAATATAAATGGTAAAGCATTAGAACTACTTTCTGATACCAATAAATCAAAAAAGTTTACCCATCTCGATCAGGATGTTTTGAATTTGTTGCTTCTGGATAAAGTGAAATATCTTGATAAAAAGTACAATCAACAAGTAAGCATTAATTATGAATTGAAATATAAAAATAGCACCTATTCACCTCATTTAGATCAAGCTATATTAATACATTATATTGGACCAACTAAACCTTGGCATGTATGGGCTAACTATTATAAATGTGCACAATACTTTATAAAAGCAAAACAACAATCACCATTGAGATCTTTACCACTACTACCTGCTAGTACTGCTACTCAAATGAGATATTGTTCGAAACATAAAATGCATCAGAAAAAATATTTTTCTGGAATAATTTGCAATATTATTTATTGCCTTAAAAAACTAATTAAACATTAATAAAATCAAACATACCGGATTAAATCATTTTTAATAGTCGTTAACATTGCATCAGCGCTATACTGATACAAAATATTCAATGAAACAGGTGTAAACCTTGTATGTAAAAAATTTATGATGTCTTGATCATTCTGATCATCAAGAATAAAAATCTGATTAGCATTATAAAAATCATATTTTTTAATTGATTTATTTGTAGTGATTAATTTTTTATTAAACAAAATCGCTTCGATGGCCCTTAAGGTTACCCCTGTTTGACCAATTTGTACTATTTCTAAAATAATATCACTTTGTTTTACCTTTTCTATATTGTCAAAATAACTTATTTTTTTTCCTAAAGTGTAATATTTTGATTGCTCAATAGTTGCATTCGCTTTATTAAGTGCTTCATAATTGATTAAATTAAAATCAGTTTCATAATTGTTAAGTTGCAATATAGGCGCAAGTTTATTAATCACCTCGACTCGATTTTTCCAATATTCACCAATAAAAAAACATTTTTTTACTGTTTTATTATCAAATGTATTTTCTCGAATTTTTTTCATCTCAGAGAGACTAAAAGGTAAAAACTGATTCAAATAGATAAAATGATATTTTTTACAATCGTCAAAATCAAAACTGTATATTTTATCAAAGTGAGGCGTAATTTTAGAGATAAAATCTTCATCCTGACGTAGCCATTTTTTTTTGTTTTTCATACTATTGTTTAATACATCAATAGTATCTCTTAAAACCAACACTCGATGGCAATTCACATCTTTAACTAAATCTATAAATCCTGATATGCCAAAACCACTGCATAATAAAATATCTTCAGGCTTTAACTTTCTTAACTTTATTAATTGATTTAATTTGATAAACCATTTTCGAGGAAAATTTTTTCTTTCTAATGAAAAATTGATAGTTCTAAAATGCTTCATTAATTTATTAAAAAGTACTACATCATACTCATGTTTGAGAGAGTTGATCATATACTTTTCATAATCCGCATTCCATTCTGCAAAATAAATAGTCATGAGATCATTGAATTTAATTATCAAAATGAATTTTAGAAATACTGTCAATTAACCCTTTATTCCAATCTGAGGCTGATAATCCGTGCTTACCTAATTTCTCAACACTCATTACCGAATATTTTGGTCTTGTGGCTTTTGTAGGAAAAGCTTCAGTTTTGATCGGGATGATTTCTGGAGATTGGGTTATTATTTTTTGGTTTAAAGCAATTTCAAAGATTCTTTTGGCAAACAAAAACCAAGATGTTGAACTATCACCACAAAAATGATAAATGCCTCCATCTATTTTTTTATGAAGCAATTGAAGAATTAGTTGAGCCAAATCGCCTGCGTAAGTTGGATTACCGAGTTGATCATCAATTATGGATAATTGTTTTTTTTCAGTAGCTAATCTCAACATCGTTTTAACAAAATTATTACCATAAGGGCTAAATACCCATGAAGTTCGAATAACAATAGCTGTTGGGTCATTATCTAAAACTGCTATTTCCCCCTTACGTTTTGTTTCACCATAGATATTAATAGGATTAGTAATATCTTCTTCAATATAAGGAATATTGTTAGTTCCATCAAAAACATAATCAGTAGAAACATGAAAAAATTTTGCATTATATTTTCTTGATGATATAGACAAGTTTTTAGGACCTATAACATTGACGCTATATGCCAGTTGAGGTTCATCTTCTGCTTTATCAACAGCGGTATATGCCGCAGCATTGATAATTGCATCAGGCTTATATTTAGCGATAAAACAATCGACCGCATATTCATCAGTAATATCAAGTTGTTCAGCATCAGTTTTAATTAGTTCCCATTTAGATGGGAAAATATCTACAAAACAATTACCTAATTGACCATTAGCTCCAGTTAACAAAACTTTCATATGATTTATTATAGCTCCTGTAATGTTTTACCTAATTTGTCTTTTTCAGATAAAATTGGCGTTGATATTGGCCAAGTAATATTTACTGTTGGATCATTCCAAAGTAGACATCCTTCGGAGTTAGGATCATAATAGTTGGTGCATTTATACTCAAAATCTGCGATATCAGACAAGACTAAAAAACCATGAGCAAGGCCAGGAGGAATCCACAATTGACTCTTATTCTCTTCAGAAAGAAGAACACCGACCCATTTACCATAAGTTGATGAATCTTTTCTGATATCTACAGCCACATCAAATACTTCACCTCTAACAACTCTAACAAGCTTGCCTTGTGGATTTTGTTTTTGAAAATGTAAACCTCTTAAAACATTTTTTTGTGACCGAGAATGATTATCTTGAACAAAAGTTAAATTGATTTTTAATTTTTCTTGATAACGCTTTTGTTCAAAAGTTTCTAAAAAAAAACCGCGTTGATCCCCAAAAACTTTAGGATTAATTATTTTCACATCAGGAATTTTTGTTTCAATTATTTGCATTTATTTACCTATTCTTTAATTAATTGAGATAAATATTGTCCATACAATGTTTTACCTAAATTAGCTGCTTCTTGTTTTACTTGCTCTAAAGTTAACCAACCATTACGATAGGCAATCTCTTCAAGACACGCTATTTTCAATCCTTGACGTTTTTCAATGATCTGAACAAAAGATGAAGCTTCAATTAAACTATCATGGGTTCCTGTATCGAGCCAAGAAAATCCTCTACCAAGTATTTCAACATTTAATAATCCTGCTTCTAAATACATTTGATTAAGTGTTGTTATTTCCAATTCTCCTCTATACGAAGGCTTAATCTCTTTGGCCATCTCAACAACATTTTCATCATAAAAATAAAGTCCTGTGACAGCCCAATTTGATTTTGGTTTTATTGGCTTTTCCTCTATTGATAATGCTTTAAAATTTTCATCGAAATCAACGACACCAAAACGTTCTGGATCTACAACTTGATATCCAAAAATGGTTGCTCCTTCAGTTTGTGTCATCACTTTTTGTAGTTTCTTACCAAAACTTTCACCAAAAAATAAATTATCTCCTAAAATCAAACTGCATTTTTGACCTTTAATAAACTCTTCACCAATCAAAAAAGCTTGAGCCAAGCCTTCTGGTCTTGGTTGTTCGGCAAAACTGAGCTTAATTCCAAATCGTGAACCATCACCTAATAATCGTTTGAACATCGGTAAATCATCTGGAGTTGAAATAATTAATATGTCAGTAATACCAGCAATCATAAGAACAGATATTGGATAATAAATCATAGGCTTATCATATATGGGAAGTAATTGTTTTGAAATACCTCGTGTTATAGGATATAGCCGAGTTCCCGAACCGCCTGCAAGCACAATTCCTTTCATAAATTAACCTAACCTTTTAATTTAAAATGCCTTGTCTAGATCTGGCGTAAGAACCATCTTTTATATGGTCACACCAAGCTCGATTATGCAAATACCATTCAACTGTTTTACGCATACCGCTTTCAAATGTTTCTTGTGGCTTCCAACCTAAATCATGATGGATTTTTGAAGCATCAATCGCATACCTTTGATCATGACCTGGTCTATCAGTAACATTAGTAATGAGATCTTTATAATGTTTAATATTATAAGGCTTAGTTGGCACTAATTCTTCAAGTAATTCGCAGATAATATTGACCACATCAATATTTTTCTGCTCATTATGTCCACCTATGTTATAAGTTTTTCCATTTTTTGCCTGAGTGGCAACAAGATAAAGTGCTCTAGCATGATCCTCAACATATAACCAATCTCTAATTTGTTGTCCATTACCATAAACAGGCAAAGATTTACCTTCTAAAGCATTTAAAATCATCAGAGGAATTAATTTTTCGGGAAAATGATAAGGACCATAGTTATTTGAACAATTGGTTATAACTGTAGGTAAATTAAATGTTCTATGCCAAGCACGAACTAAATGATCACTCGATGCTTTAGATGCGGAATACGGACTACTTGGAGAATAAGGCGTTTTTTCAGTAAAAAGATTGTTTGTACCATGTAAATCACCATATACTTCATCGGTAGAAATATGATGAAAACGAAAATGTTTTTGCCTATCTGAATCTAATTTTTTCCAATAAGCTAATGCTTCTTCCAAAAGCGAAAAAGTACCAATTACATTGGTTTCTATAAAGGTAGACGGATTATCAATTGATCGATCAACATGACTTTCAGCAGCTAAATGCATAATAATATTAGGCTGAAATTCATTAATTGCTTTCGATAAAGAGTTTCTATCACAAATATCAATCTGTTTAAAATGAAATCGATTACTATTAAATACTTTATCTAAAGACTCTAAATTCCCTGCATAAGTTAATTTATCAATAACTAACACTTCATCGTCGGTTTGCTCTATGAGATAGCGAACAACTGCAGAACCAATAAAACCAGCACCGCCAGTAATTATTATTTTCATAATTTGAATCCGAAATAATTAGTTTAACTTAATATAATTAATGGATTAGTTTATCATGCTTTAGCATGAATTTAAATGAATTAATATTCATATGGTTAATTGAACTTAAATAAATAATATTACATGTTTAATTGAATCAAAAATAGCGTTATAATTTTAGAAATCTGAATTATAAATGGTGAGGAAATAGATGTTAAAAAGAACTAAGTCAAAATCCGCAGTGAAAATAAAATGTTTAGGAATCACTATTTATAAAAGAAAACTTGACTCAAATGAGCAATTTTTTTTAAAAAAAATCTTAGTGATAAAACGCGAGAATGGCTTTAAAAAAATAAATTTTCTTGGTTTTAATATTTTATCAAAAAAGTTACCAGTTAAAAGTAATGTCTTAAATCCAGATAGTAGTAATTTGTTTAACCAATGCGAAATAAAATCTGAACTACAAAAAAAATTATGGTTTACACCATTTTCTCCTGAGGATCATTTATGGGATGAATTGCAACCTGCTAAATATTCTTCTAAAACACGATGTGTCGTCATCTTACCTATTTATAAAGGTTTAGATGAATCCTTATGTTCAATTTATCATGCACTAAAAAGTAGAACTACTGATGAGTATAGTTTATTAGTCATCAATGATGCAGGCCCTGATAAAGAATTAAATCTAAAACTTGAAGAGCTTTCTCAAAAAGGGCTATTTGATTATCATCTCAATAAAGAAAATCTTGGATTTGTTAAAACTATTAATTTTGCCATAAGCAATTTATCTCATAATCTGGATGTAATCTTATTAAATTCTGATGCCTTTGTATTTGAAGGTTGGTTTGAAAGAATGATTGCATATGCTGATAATGATAAATCGATAGCCACCATTACACCTATGTCTAATAATGCCACTATTTGTAGTTATCCATTTACCTGTCAAGATAATAATAAGGTTCTTGAAGTCACTCCTGCTGAATTGGATCAATTAGCCGCTAAGATAAACAAAGGGAGCTATGTTGAAACGCCAACTGGCGTAGGTTTTTGTTTTTATATGAGAAGAGAAGTTATTGATAAAATTGGTTTGTTAGATGATCATGCTTTCAAAGTTGGATACGGTGAAGAAAATGATTTTTGCATGAGGGCACTTCACGCCGGTTTCAAGAATATTATTATCGGAGATGTCTTTGTATTTCATGTTGGTTCTGTGTCTTTTTCTGCTATAAAAGCCGAAAATATGAAAAAAGGGGAAAATGCCTTAAAACTGAAGCATCCAAATTATTTAAACATGGTGCATCATTTTATCAATGTTGATCCGGTTTTAGTCCTTAGACGTAATTTAGATATTGCCAGATTAAAATTAAAACTTGAAAATCGAAAAACTGTTGTGATTGTCTCTCATGCATGGGATGGTGGTATCAATACTTATCTAAAACAAATAGTAAAACAGTTTAGAAATCAAAATATTGATTGCATTCTATTAAAAGTTCATGATAAAAAATGTTATTCAATTGAAATTCCAGAAAATTATCACTTAGAAATACCTAATTTAAAGAATTTATCTTTAAGTTGTGATTTTGCATTTTTAAACTTCTTTTTAAAAACTATTCAACCAACTTTAATACATATCAATAGTTTTGCTGGTCTTGATTGGCATCATCATGAAAAACTTCTGTACTATTTTGCATCATCAGATTGGATTTATAAGTTTATCGTCCATGACTACGCATGCATGTCGTATGATTATAAACTGTTGAGTCCAGAACATATTTATAAAGGTATACCAACTATTGCTCAAAGAAATATTTGGAACAACGGAAAATCGTTACCTGCTGATTATGAGATGAATATTTCCGATGCTATTGCAAAGCATAAGGCTTACAACCTGTTTTTTAATAAATGTTCTAAGATCGAAGCGCCATCTAATCGAGCTCGTGACATAATATTATTTGATTTTCCTGAAATAAATATTGATGTTATTCCACATGAAAATGTGTTCAATAATATTATTCCGGCACAACGAAATAAAAATAAAGATATAATAAAAATTGCATCTATAGGCGCATTAAGCATTGAAAAAGGATCACAATTATTAGCTACATTGGCCATCGATGCAAAAAACCGAGACTTGAAATTATCTTATTTTTTAGTTGGTTACAGTAATTCTGATGATCAACATGTAATGCAAACAAATAATGTCCAAGTGACTGGTAAATATCAAAATGATGAAGAATGTATTAACTTGCTCAGAGAGATTTCCCCTGATTTGATATTGTTACCTAGTATATGGGAAGAGACTTTCTCTTATACATTATCAATCGCTTTAGCTTTAAAAATACCGACATTGGTGTTTGATATTGGAGCGCAAGGAGAGAGAAGCAAAGACCACAGTTGGGTTGTAAAGTTAGATCCATTGTTGATGCATAATCCAAGAGGCATTTCGGATTTAATATTAAATTTAAACTTAGATAAACTATGGAAAGAAGCTTCAAAAATGTAACATGGTTAATTTTTGACGACTAATCAATGTAAAACAATCTTTTTATTATGTTTTTTATCACTGAATAACATATAAAAGATTGTTTTTCTTATAATAAACTTAATCAACATTTTTGTTATAAAGTCTTTTAATTTTTCGTGCTAATCTTTTAAAAAATGTATTTTTATATTTATAATATCGAGTTTCTAATTTATTGTATGAATTAAGTAATAGGTTATAGTTATCTAAAATGAGCTGATTTTTCGATAATTGATTATTATAGTCTTCAAGTAATTGGCTCAGTTTGTTTGAAATAGATTCTTTTTGCTCTATTAATACCTTATTAGTATCAGATATTTTTTGATTTTTTATTGAAAGTTCTTCATAATTATTTGAAAGATAGTGAATTTTTGTTGAAAATTCTTGATATTTCGACAAAAGCTCTTGATGCGTTGCTAAAAGTTCTTCGTATTTCGTTAAAAGTTCTTGATGTTTTAAATTTTGATCATCGACCTTTGAACACATCACACTTTTTTGAGATTGTAATTCAGCATTTTTAATGATTAATTCATTGTTATTATACAACAGTTGTTTATGCTCTAATAATAGACTATTGTATGCATTATAATATTGCTTAATAGATTTTACGATTTCTGATTCCAATCTTATCTTTTGACGTTCCCCCAAATTTAAAGTTTTTCTTAAAATATTTTCTTTAGAGTTAATGATTATAGTTCTAATATATTTATCTAAGCTGTATTTATCTAAAGTTTCACTCTTGATTTTTGATACATCACATTTAGCTTTTGGAAAATAAGTTATTATTTCCTCAACAATTTCACTCGAAGATATTCGCCTTAAACAACATCTTCCAGAATAATTAAACTGTTCTGCGATTTTATAATTTTCGAGCAATATCCACCCTACTCCACCAAAATGGTCATAGCAGTAAACAGGAGTGTTACTAACAATGGCATATTGTACTGTTTTTCCTATTGTAATAATAGCATCAGCTTCTTCAACCATTTTCGATGTCAATCTTACTACATTTCCTCTTACACCAATATTTATTATGTTTAATCCATGTTCATTTTTTAAAATTTCTAGTGCATCTAACATCTCTTGTGGTGGATGATTACTAACTAAAAGTATATTCTTTAATTGTTCATTATTAGAATCTTTTTCACAAAAAAACTCTGAGGGAGCAGCGTTATAAAAAACTTCACAAAGATTAGTAGGAATCCCAAATTTACTAAAATGATTATAAGTTTCTTCACTATTAAATAAAATTTTGTTAGCTAATAACCTTTCAGTATATAAACCAAAACTCTCTAAATGTTCATAAGGGGATAAATGCGCAAAAACAAAGAAAGTTTTACTATTAAAACTTTCAATATAATGATTTACAAGAATTGGTAATACCTGATGTTGAGACCAAACAATATCGTAATTAAAGGGATTTGGTAATTCATCGGTTGTGAATAAATTGATATCAGAATTTTTAGCGATCTCAATTATAGGAGAACCTATGTAATTCGCCACAATATCTACCAAATAGTTGTTTTTCTTGAAGGATTCTGCAACTTCTAATGCAACTATTTCAGAACCACCAATGCTTGCCATATGATTAGTACATATCAATACTTTTAACATAAACACTTAACCCTACTATTCAATTAATAAATTAACTTTTGACGTTAAAGCTAGTTTATTTTCAGTATGAGAAATAAAACAATGAGGGATAAAAATAATATTAATTATTAGAATCCAATTAATTATTGCTCATTACGTCATAAATGGCTTTGAAATATGCATAAGAATGATAGACCCTATTATTTTTTAATTTAGCGTGATTGATGTCATCCTTGAAGTAATTGGGTAAAATCTCTACCTTATAAAGTACAATAAAATAACCACTATTATCATAACAACTTTAAATAGCTTATTTGCTATTTTGTATATTTAATCATGGAGGCAACATTAGTAGTAAGTCCTATATTAATATAATCGTTTACTTTAAATGAATCTTGTAGGACTAGTTTTTCTTCTTTTCTGTTTCTCTTTAACATTGGTGAAGTCATTTTTGTTTCGATAATCAAATAGACAGAAGCCAATAATAATAAAGGCTAGATAAAACTCCTATAATTACCTTACTCATGATACAGTTTTTTTAATTTTTATATCATTTTAACATACTTTTTTTAAAAAACTTCAAGCACAGATAATAAATAGATTGATTTAATTGAAATAATTCAATTTGAATCAATCGCTAAGTGTATTTATCTACCTATTCCATAATCCCTAAGCTTATTAGCAATAGCAGTATGTGAAACCCCCAATCTTTTTGCAAGTTTTCTGGAACTTGGGTATTCAATATACAAGCTTTTTAAGATTTCTTTTTCAAACTGTTTCGTCATTTCATCAAGAGTTTTATTTTCCATATTATTAACCCATGATAATTGGGCACGATTTTCTGTTGGTAACACAATATCTTTGGCTGTTAATGTTGACGATTTCAGTTGTGCCAAAGCTGAATAGAGGACATTTTTAAGTTGTCTTACATTGCCTGGCCAAGGATAGCGTTTAAAACAATCAATCACACTAGCATCAATAGTAGGTGAAATAATGCCTTGTTTATGAGCAAATTCATCCACAAAAATTTGTGTAAGCGAGGCAATATCATCTTTACGTTCTTGCAATGACGGTAGATTAAGAGGTAAAACATTTATACGATAATAAAGATCTTTTCTAAATTTACCTTGTTCAACTAAACCAGCTAAATCACCTTTAGTTGCACAAATGATACGTACATCTACATAAACTTCATCATCATCACCAACACGTCGAAAATAGCCATCATTAATAAAACGTAGTAATTTAGTTTGCATTTGAAATGACATTTCATCAATACCATCTAGTAAAACTGAACCGCCGTTCGCTTGCTCAAAAAAACCTTTTTTGCTCTCAACAGCACCAAGATAAGCTCCCGCAGCATGACCGTATAACTCGCTTTCAACCACGTCATCTGGCATAGCGGCACAATTTAATGCTAAAAAGATTTGATCGCCTCGTGAACTGTATTGATGACAAGCATGGGCAAGCAAGTCTTTGCCGGTTCCTGTTTCACCCGATATTAATAATGGTTCACGCTGCATTGAAAATGCTTTTGCCTGTGCAATAAGTTTTTGCATAATAGCGCTTTGTGTAGCAAAAATATCAAAAGCCTGTTGATCAACGACATTAATTTTCGATAACCGTTTTTTTAAGTACTCAATTGATTGTATGATAAATATTGTTCTTAACGATTCCACTACTTTTTGTAATAAATAGTATTGACTATTTATTACAATAATCGTGTCATCCTGCGTGTCCAAATTAACCGTGTTATCGAGAGAAAATACATTTTGATAATTAAAAGGTTGATTTAAATTTAACATATCAGACGAAATCAGTTGACCAGCTTGTTGATTATAGGTAACTAATTGTTGGTTATTATTGATTTCAATGATTGCTGCTTGCATAATCTACCCATTTTTCATTTAATTTGGTTAATTTATCACGACGATGCCGCCACTCAAGGCTTTTAGTTAATTCATCAAAGGTTATTTTAGTCTCGGATAATAAAAGTTTTGCTTTATTTGTTGCTAGAGGCTGAATTTTATTTAAAAACATCAACTGCTTCAAAATCGCTAATGAACCTTGTCGATTATTACAAGCTAAAAGCAGATCGCACCCTGCGGCTAATGCAGCCTGTGCTCGTTGAGCATGATTTCCCATTACTGATGCACCTTCCATTGATAAATCATCAGAAAAAATCACACCCTTAAAATGTAACTGTTTTCGAAGCACTGTTTTGAGCCAGTATGACGACCCACTGGCTGGTTTATCATCAAATGCAGGATAAATCACATGTGCGGGCATAATTGCATCAAGTTGATTATCCATAATAAGTTTTGAGAAAATTTGCATATCTTGTTCAATCAATAACTTTTTACGATCATCAATAGGTGTTTCTTTGTGTGAATCAGCAATAACATGACCATGACCAGGAAAATGTTTTCCTGTAGTTTTCATCCCTGCCACATGCATACCATCAATCATAGCTGAAGCAATTTGATAAGCAATATTAATATCAGAATGAAAGGATCGACTCCCTATCGCTAAACAGTCATGACCCAAATCTAACACCGGTGCGAAACTGAGATCAATATCAAAAGCAATCAGCTCCATAGCTAATACCCAACCCGCATCAAATGCTAATGATTTAGCATGTTCAATATCGTTAAGTGCAGCAAAAGCTTGTGCTGGTGGAATAAGAGTAAATCCCTGTTTAAAGCGTTGAACGCGCCCGCCTTCATGATCGACTGAAATTAATAATCGCTCACTAGATGCCGCACGGATCTGCTTTATCAATTCGCTCAACTGTTTTGGTTCTTGATAATTACGGCTAAATAGAATCACACCAGCAACCAATGGATTTTGAAGTAATCTTTTATCATCATCGGTAAGCGATATGCCATCAAGATCGATCAGTAATGGCCCCATTACTTACTTGCCTCACTAAAATGATTATCTATGGTACGTTGCTTAGGAAAATCTTTAGATGTTACCCGATTTAAGATTTCACCTGTTCGGGTTGAAATTAATTCCATAGAAAGATTAGCGTCGTCATTCTCAGTCGGTATTTTGTAAATAGTGGTAAAAAGAACATAACTAGCATTCATTGATTTGGCTAATCCAATCATTTTACCCCGAGAAACCAACTTATCATCAGGCGAAATGCCCAACGCTTGTTTAGCTTGATTGATAGATTGTCGACTGGCGACAGTAAATTTATTTTGTTTATTCATTAACTGATGTAACACTTCATCAATTTGGTTATTTACCAGATAATCACCACTTCGATTTTGAATATCACTAATTAACAAAATTTTGTTTTCATCATTTAAAGAAGATAAATCATTCATCAATTTATTTGTAAATGGTGATAAAATTGTATACCAATCCGTTTTCATAGTGATTAAAGGTGGGGTTTCAATCACATCTCCATCAGAAGGTTTTACAATAACTGGAGGCGTTACTGTTCCGCTCATATTATCTAAAAGATGACAACCCGTTAAAACAAAAGCTATTGCCGAAGTAACAACTATGCGTTTTATCTGTTTCATATATTAACCTATTAATCGACCTAATTTTTTTCCACCCAACAAATGCATGTGAATATGAAAGACTTCTTGTCCCGCATCTTTATTACAGTTCATAATTAAACGGTAACCACTTTCATCAATACCTTCCTGTTTGGCTATTTTTGCGGCAACAAGCACCATATGCCCAAGTACAATCTCATCTTCTTCTTGAATATCGTTAACGGTAGGAATAAGTTTATTTGGAATAATTAAAATATGTGTCGGAGCTTGAGGCGATATATCACGAAAAGCGGTCACTTTATCGTCTTGAAAAACAATATCAGAAGGAATTTCTTTCCGAATAATTTTACTAAAAATAGTTTCCTGAGCCATCACGTTTCTCCTTTTTATCGTATGTCTATAAGTAAAAAATTGTATTGGCTCAAGCATAACATATTTTGATATCAATAATGTATAGATATCGTTACATTTTAGCGTGTAGCCTTTTATTTAAATATAAAAAATATCAGAACCAGCCTACCAGCCATTTTATTAAATAGCTTATGTTTAATCAAAAGGCAACAAGATTTTTGTCAAGAATGATTTACAAAAACAAATTTAAAATCAAAAAAACGGACTTTTGTAAAAATTATTCAGGAGTCTATACCGATTCATTAGTATTATACCCAGACTTAAATTTCTAAATATAAATTTAAGTCTACGTGAAGACAATCTTAATATATTCATTTGTCAATTAAAATAAGTTGATATATAATGCCCCGTCGATTTCAACCGTTTATTTTCATGTTCCTTGCTTTCAATGGGTTACGGTTGCCCCGACAGAAAGCTGATTAATCCGTAGGGAGCGATAATGCGTCATTACGAAATAGTATTTATGGTTCACCCAGATCAAAGTGAACAAGTACCGGGTATGATTGAACGTTATACTGGTACATTAACCACTGATGGTGGTAAAATTCATCGCTTAGAAGATTGGGGTCGTCGTCAATTAGCCTATCCTATCGAAAAGCTGCACAAAGCACATTATGTGTTAATGAATGTTGAAGCAACTCAAGAAGCTGTTAATGAACTTGAAGATAACTTCCGTTTTAATGATGCAGTAATTCGCAGTTTAATTATGCGTACCAAAAATTCTGTAACTGAAACTTCACCTATGTTAAAAGCTAAAGATGAGCGTCGTAACTCTGAAGAAGATTTTAGCGAAGTAAACATGGACGATGATTCTGACGAATAATCGTTTAGTGTTATCGGGTATTGTAAAAAAAACACCGATGCGAAAAGTGAGTCCAAGTGGGATCTCGCATTGTCAGTTTTATTTAGAACATGTCTCTAAACAAATTGAAGCAGAACTTACCCGACAAGCATGGTGCATAGTACCTGTAATTGTCAGTGGACAACAAGAGTTAAGTTACATAAAAAAAGGCAGCAAAGTTTTAGTGAGTGGTTTTATAAGTACTCACACAAAACGTAATAAAACAAGCCAACTTGTTTTACATGCTGACCAAGTTAAACTATTAGGAGAATAGCCAAATGGCACGTTATTTCCGTCGTCGCAAATTCTGCCGTTTTACAGCAGAAGGCGTTAAAGAAATTGATTATAAAGATGTTTCTTTATTAAAAAGCTATATCACAGAAAGTGGTAAAATTGTACCAAGCCGTATTACTGGTACTAGCGCAAAATATCAACGTCAATTAGCTCGCGCTATTAAACGCGCTCGTTACTTGGCATTATTACCATATACTGACAACCATCAGTAATTAGCAACAGAGGGAACATATAATGCAAATTATTCTACTCGATAAAGTTGCTAATTTAGGCAGCTTAGGCGACCAAGTTAATGTTAAAGCGGGTTACGCACGTAACTTTTTAATTCCACAAGGTAAAGCAGTACCAGCTACTAAAAAGAATATTGAATTCTTTGAAGCGCGTCGTGCTGATTTAGAAGCAAAACTTGCTGAAACATTAAAAGCCGCTGAACAACGTGTAAACGAAATTAACGCACTTGAAAAAGTAACCATTGCTTCTAAAGCTGGTGACGAAGGTCGTTTATTTGGTTCTATCGGTACTCGTGATATCGCTGATGCAGTTAAAGCTCGTGGTGTTCAAGTATCAAAAAGCGAAGTTCGTTTACCAAATGGTGTGTTACGTACAACTGGTGAACACGAAGTGTTCTTCCAAGTACACAGCGAAGCTTTTGCTAAACTTATTATTGAAATTATTCCTGAATAATTATCATTCAATAAAAAAACCCGTCAAATTGGCGGGTTTTTTTTATTATCTGTTACTAGCAATTTATTCGATACAATCAAATAAATTACTATTATAAATGTTTTATTTTACAATTATTGCTTTACCCCGCCCACGGATATCTGATACTGCAATAGGTTCATTATTTCTAATTTTTATAACCTGAATATCCCCACTAAAATCTTGTTGATAAAAACTATATCCCATCTGCTCTAGCTCAGTCTTCAATGGTTCTGGAACACTATTTTGAAAACTTTCGATATAAATAATATTACTTGGTAATAATTGATGATGATAGCGTGGTGCCTGTACAGCTTGTTTAAGAGACATATGATTATCAAAAACATTAGCTACAACTTGAAAGATGGAGGTAAAAATTCTTGAGCCACCAGGCGTACCAATAACCATTACAACATTATTATCTTTTATGAAGATAGTTGGTGACATAGAGGATAAAGGTCGTTTATATGGTTCTATTGCATTTGCATCTTTACCTATAACGCCAAATTGGTTAGCAACGCCTGGTTTACTACTAAAATCATCCAACTCATTATTTAGTATAATACCCGTACCTTGTACAACGACAGCAGAACCAAACCAACCATTAAGTGTATAGGTGTTAGAAGCCGCATTACCCCATTTATCCACAATAGAAAAATGGGTTGTTTGTAATTTTTCACGACTATCCAAACCAGGTTTAACCTGTTCAGTTTTAGAAATGCTTTTTGGATTAACTTGTTTTGCTCTGTGAGCCATATAATGAGTATCAATTAATTGAGAGACGGGTACTGTTACAAAATCAGGATCTCCCATATATTCAGCTCGATCGGCAAAAACACGTTTTTCTATCTCTGCCAATAAGTGAATATACTGTGATGAATTAACTTTAATATTTTTAAAATCATTAGATAACTCTTGTTTCATAGATAATAATTGAATTAAACCTACTCCACCTGAGCTTGGTGGTGGTGCTGTAATGATCTGCATATCGTGCCAATCAGCTACTAAAGGATTGCGCCATTTTGCTTGATAATTAGCTAAATCACTTTCGGTGATTAAACCATTATTATTTGACATTTGCCGCGCTATTAATTTAGCGGTTTTTCCTTTATAAAATCCATCACTACCCTGAATTGCAATACGTTGTAATACTTTACTTAGTTCAGGTTGTTTAAACATCTGCCCTGCTCGCATAGTACCAAAATAGTGTTTAAAGTGACCATTGGTAGGTGCCGTTTGTTCTATTTCTTGATAACGAGTCACTAATTGCTTATCAACCATAAATCCATCTTGAGCAAATCGAATTGCTGGCGCCATAACTTCTTTCCAAGTTAACCGACCAAAGCGTTGATGAACAGCCCACATACCTGCTACTGTACCTGGAACTCCGGACGCTTTATGAGAATATAAACTCAAATTATCGATGACATTTTTATTATCATCAAGAAACATATCTTTATTTGCTTTGGCAGGGGCCACTTCACGATAATCAAGAAAATATGGCTTACCATCGAACCAAAGTGTCATAAATCCGCCACCACCTATATTACCTGCTTCAGGATAAGTGACCGCTAATGTAAAAGCTGTAGCTACAGCCGCATCGACAGCATTACCATTTTTGGTTAACATCTCTTTGGCAGCGATGGCTCCATAATAATCAGGAGAGGCAACCGCTCCAGATTCAAATTTTGGTTGGATATTTTCAGTTGGAATTACTTGCCAACTTATCATTAAAAACACAACAAAACAGCTATACTTGATCAACCTATGTTTAAAATAGAACATTTTAGATCTCCTAAAATAAATGATTAATTTCTTCCCATAAATAAAAAATAAATAAACTTGAGATTGTGTATTTAATGAAAAGCTATTAATCAACGTACCATATAAAATCAAGGATGTGAGCAAATAATAATCAACAATAAAATCAGGATAATCTAACTTTGGGCTTTATTTACTTTTCAGGTAGAAACTCAGGAAAATAGAAAGAGCGTAATTAATCACATACAATTATCTACACTCTTTTCAATTCATCAGCAATTAAGCTCATTGTTCTTGATTTCCAATTTTGGCTTTTTCTTCTTTATAAAGCTTATTATCATAAATTTTTACAAATGGAAGATAAATTAGTAGAGCCAAGATTGCAGAAAGTATGGCCACAAATATAGCACGATAATCACCACCAGTCCCAATAAATGCACCTAATCCCATTGGAGAAGGCCAAGGTATTAACGCAATGATTGGATTCATAAAGCCATAATTGATAGCAAAATAGCCCAGAGTACCACATGCCATTGGTGCTAATAAAAATGGTAAAGCTAGATATGGGTTATATACAATAGGCATACCAAAAATAATTGGTTCATTAATATTAAATATCGCAGGAACGGCAGATGCACGACCTAAAATCTTTAATTGGCTTGATTTAGCACAAAAAGCAATAAAGAATGTCATAAGAAGTGTTGAACCTGAACCACCTAAAATTACTAAGGAGTTATTAAATTCTCCAGCAAACGGAATTGCTGCTCCGCCAACATTTTCATTCATATTGGTAAGCATTATCGGTGTAATAAATGCACCAATGATACTTGCGCCGTGAATACCAACAACCCAAAGAGCATGGATTAAAAATAGTATCACCATAATACCAAGCCAGCTTTTAGTTAAATTGGTTACGAAGATAAATGGAATACCGATGATATTAAAAATGTCGGTACCAAAATAAATCAAAATACCGTTTAAAATAATAATTGCAAATGCGATGACGAATGTTGGTATAAGTGCAGTAAATGATCGTGATACCCCCAATGGAACGGTTTCAGGCATTTTAACCACCCAATTACGACGTACACACATAAAATAAAGTTGTGTGGCTAAAATTGCCATAACAATTGCAATAAAAATACCTGAAGTTCCTAACCTAACAACAAAAGGGTTTAGACTTAATCCGTTATAGACGGCTTCATTTTGGTCATTATATAAAACTATCGTTCCATTTTGCATAACTAATTCTGGCAATGTCATAATGAAAGCGAAAACAGATAGCATTGCACCATTAAGGGCATTAACTTTTAAGCCTGTTTCTTCTTCCTCAATTTTAGTTAATTCATAACCAACAACAATGTTAAAATAAAGCGCTAATATGCCCATTGTTGCAGTGTTAGCTATCATATAAAGATCTCTTATTTTGAAAACAGAATTTTCAAAAGCGGTTTCTAATCCCATAAATGTCATCGGTAAGGTATTAAATACTAAAAACATCGATCCCACAATGCAAAAAGGAACTGATGCCATTCCCGCCGCCATTACTGCTCGAACAATTTTAAACTGCGATATTTTCGCCATCGGAGTCATTAAATATTTTTGTAACAACACAAATCCGTTATTCATTTTGTTTTCCTCATTTAATTAATGATTTCTTGATAAGCTTGAATTCTCTTAAAATGTTTGTCCTCATTACGCTCAATCTTTTTCAGTTTAATCAGTATAAAAATTGTAAAAACTAAACTTACTGCCAAAATACTTACTAATACTTTTAAAGCCTCTTGGGAATATTTTAAAAATGGAAAGAAAAAGTAAAATAATGGAGTATAAATTGAAACAATGAGCATAATGCCACTTATCAACATCATTCGATAGAAAAGACTAGCATATCGTAAATGGTTTTGATGACTCCG
Source organism: Gilliamella sp. B3022 (assembly GCF_028751545.1). Lineage (NCBI taxonomy): Bacteria > Pseudomonadati > Pseudomonadota > Gammaproteobacteria > Orbales > Orbaceae > Gilliamella > Gilliamella sp. B3022. The sequence goes on along the minus strand of NZ_CP071867.1, from coordinate 1,843,855 downwards.
ATAAAGTTTAATTTGCTCGACACTGGTTAAGGTAGCAAGAATAATGAGTATGAGTGGTAATAAGATAGCTATTGATAAGCTTCCCATCAAAAAAATTGTCCAGTAAAGATTCAAAAATAGAAAAAATGCTGTGGTATAACGAACTGCTAAAAAGCGATTAAAATAGAGACTAGTCATACTGATTTGTTTATGCATCTTAAATTGGTTTTCTAGTGGAGTATTCATCACTAACCTCTTTATTGATTTGATAACTTGTATATATTTTGGTATAGATAAGACATCTCAATTGCAATTTCACGAAGAGTCATTGTGGTCATTAAATGATCTTGAGCATGAACCATAATAATTTCCATCTCAATTTTAGTCCCATTTGCATAAGACTGAAGTAACTCTGTTTGTGATTTATGGGCTTCTAAAATTTCTTCATTCGCCTCTTCTAAAAGCTGATTTGCCTTATCAAACTTAGAATTTCTCATTGATTCGAAAGAGGAATGGATTTTGGTTTTAGCATTACCACTATGCAAAATAATATTGAAAGCGGTAATTTGAATATCTTCTGAGCTCATATTGTCATTCATTGCTACGCTCCTTTTTTAATTAATTGGATAAAAAGTGATTTAAATTGATTAAAATCTGAAATTTCCAACATCGCTTGTTGCATGGATAAATCATCAATTAAGTTAATAATTGCTTTTGTCATCATAGCTAAGTTGGAATTTTGATAAATTGATGGAGAGATCATAAAAACAAACTTAATATCCTGATAATCTTCATCCCAAAACAAACCATCGGGTATTACGGCAATGGCTATTTTCGTTATTTTACCAACAGGTATAGCTGGATGCGGAACTACAATGGTTGGACTAAAAAGTATTTCGCCTATAGTCATACGTTTTTCCATTTGCTTTTTCATCTCATGCTTGAAGTTTTTTTCTTCATTAACTGATAATGAATCAAGTAAATGATTTAATAACGTTTGTTTATCTGGCTTTTGTTGACACAAATGAAAATAATCGGCGACAATATCATCAAAAATCTGAGAAATATAATTCAAATGATTTTGTTTTTTGTGATCCGTTGTTCGTAATAAGGCATCTTTTAGTAATAAATTCGGCACTTGTCTATGAGAAAGATATCGACGAATTGCTTGAACGTCTTCTTCACAAAAGAATACCGATACATGAAATACGGGCACTTTAAATACTTTCGATGATAAGTCAACGGAAGAAATAATAAAGTCAATGTCATTTATCATTTCGGGTTCAATCTCATAATAACCACGTGTTGCAACTATTTTTACACGCTCATCAAATTCGCTTTCGACCCGATTTTTTAGTAATTGCGCACTGCCTAATCCTGTTGCACAGATGATCAAAACTTTAACTTTTTGTTCATTTTTTAACTTTTCAAGCGAAGCTAAAAAATGCAATGCCAAATACCCCCATTCATCATCATTAACCTCATATTTATGCAAATTTGGTAATTGGCTTAAATAATGTTTAACTAATACAAAAACGTCAAAATATTGACTCTTAATTTCATCAATTAGTGGGTTTTCCAATTTTATATTCTGCTCTAAACGCACTAACATGGGCTTTAAGTGTTGAATAAGTCCATTCTTCAATTGTTCATCATGCCAAAAAGGGTAAGTAGTCTCTTGTTGAATTTTTAGAAGTAAGTTAGTTAATGAAGAGCAGAGATCATCATCAAGAACATCTTGAATTAAATTGGATTTACTCATCAAATGCAAAGTAAGATACATTTGCTCTTGTTTTGGAAAGTGAAAACCAATTATTGATTCAATACGTGCAATGATTTTATAGGCGACATGATATTCAACTGTTGTATTGGTTGAAACGGGTAAGTTGAGATTTTGAATAGAAAGCCCTGATTGTAAACGCTTAATGCTCAGTGATAGATGCAAAACAATATTTTGAATCATAACATCAGATAATTTGATATGTGCTTCACGACACTCATCTAAAATAATGATGGTGAGTGTATCAAAACTAATGGCTTCACAAGATTGATTGAAATAAGATAAATGGTGTAAAAAATTAATTGAATCTTCATGAAAAAAGTAACTCATTATAAAATGGCGTTTGGCTTTTTCTTCGCCATCGACAAAAATTAAAGATCGATTTTTTTTAAGGGTTAATTCATAAGTCAGTAATTGAGATTTTATTTCAGCAATATCTTTGTTTAATTGTGATGAACTAATAAATAGCTGTTCCGATAAATCCTCAATATCAACTTTTTGGCTCTCAAGTAACAACAAATTGAGGATAAAATGCTTTCGCTCACTGGCTTCACGACATTGGGATTGTTCAATATTTTTATCAAATAAATGATGTTCAATTAAAAATAAGTTAAACGAAGTTCTATCTAAAATCTTTAACTGAAAGCCATATCCTTGCTTACTAACTATATTCCCCCCATTACATTCAATCAAAGTTTTTAAATCTTTAAGATAAGTACGTACGGTACGATCAGATAACGATAATTCCGTAGCAAGTTCTTGACTACTTTTATATCCATTTTTAGAACGAACTAGTAAACTAATGAGTTCTCGTTGTTTATGTTTTATCATTATCTACTATACCTAAGTTATTAGCTAAATCTATCCAAAAGGAGTAAATTATTAATAAGGCGATTAAAGATTGGAACCATTTTTATGATGCGATCTTTTAATCAAACAATCGCATCATGTTAAAAAAGGTAAAATCGGATCTTTTATGTTTTAATTAATATTGTCCTCAACTAATTTAGCTAATTGCTCTACACCAGATTGAATAGGAATATAAGCTTGAAATGGAATACTGATGACTGGTTTACCTACTTCATCACCTAATGCTTTTAATTTATCAAACATCATCATGGTCTGAGGGCTAATTAAAAACAGTGAAAAATCACTATTTTTTATTTTATTACTACCTTCAGTTGCTGATACCGCATCAAGTTCAATTGGTATGTTTTTGCAGGCGAAATATTCAGTTACCTTTTTAGCCATAAGCGATGATGACATACCGGCTGCACAAATAATTAACGCTTTTCTCATAACTTCTCCTAATGAATTTAAATCGTTATAACGTTTCACCATTTGACTCAATGACTTTTTTATACCAATCAAATGAATCTTTTCGACTTCGTTTTAAGGTTCCATTACCTTTATTGTCTTTATCAACATAGATAAAACCATAACGTTTTTCCATTTCACCCGTTCCAGCTGACACCAAATCAATACAACCCCAAGGTGTATATCCCATCAAATCAACACCATCTTCTTCAACCGCTAATTTCATTTGTTTAATATGTTCTTTAAGGTATTCAATACGATAACTATCATGAACACTCCCATCAGCTTCAACTTTGTCATACGCACCAAAACCATTTTCCACAATGAAAAGAGGTAAATGATACATATCAGTTAACCAATTTAAAGTGTAGCGCAAGCCTTCCGGATCAATCTGCCAACCCCAATCAGATTTTTTGACATATTGATTCCCAACTAAATCGGTTTTTTCGTTATAATCATAATGGTCATTACCTATATTGTGTCTAATCACATTCGACATGTAATAACTAAATCCAATATAATCAACCGCTCCTTTCCTTAACACTTCCAAATCTTGTTGAGTAATATCAAGTTTGATATGTTTACGTTGCCAATATTTTTTAATGTAATTTGGGTATTTGCCATACACATGGACATCAGTAAAGTAATATTTACGTTCCATGACTTTCTGAGCCATTAAAATATCGCATGGTTTGCACGTTTCAGGATAAATTGGTACTAACGCAATCATACAACCAATTTTAAAATCGGGGTTAATCGCATGACCTATTTGCACCGCTTTTGCACTAGCAACCAACTCATAGTGGGCCGCTTGATACATAATTTGTTCGCGATCATCACCAGCTTGATAGTAAATACCAGAATTAGTGAACGGCGCAAAATCTTCATTAAAATTAGCTTGGTTATTGATCTCATTAAAGGTCATCCAATATTTCACTTTATTTTTATAACGATCGAAACAAACCTCAGCAAATCGAACAAAGAAATCAATTAATTTACGATTCCGAAAGCCACCATATTCGGTAACTAAATGATAAGGTAACTCAAAATGTGAAAGGGTTATGACTGGCTCAATATTATATTTTAAACATTCATCAAAAAGATCATCATAAAACTTCAAGCCTTCTTCATTTGGAGCAGGCTCATCCCCTTTTGGAAAAATACGAGTCCAAGCGATCGAGGTTCGAAAACATTTAAAACCCATTTCAGCGAAGAGTTTAATATCATCTTTATAATGATGATAAAAGTCGATAGCTTCATGATTAGGATAATACTCACCTGGAATAATACCTTCAGTGATTTTTCGATAACTTTTAGGCGACCCAACTGTCATCACATCAGCAACACTAGGTCCCTTACCACCAGCCTGCCAAGCACCTTCTAATTGATGAGCGGCAACAGCGCCTCCCCATAAAAATTCTTTTGGTAAACCTTTGCTATTCATAATCAAGTACCTATTATTTATTGAGAATTCAAATTTAGTATAAAAGGAAAAAAATCAAATTACGAACCAATATTTTCCGTATTGATAAGGAAAAATAAAAAAAGAAAACATAATAAGGAATATTTATTTAACCTTAAAATAAAGAGATAGCGTCGAGATGTAAATCATAAATATTTCACATAGTTAAATATTTTTATGTTCAAATTTGGTAGGTAAATTTTTAGAAAAAACCAGCATATGTGTCAAATACAATTAAACCAATAATAAATTAATCATTAGTTTGACGACCATAATTTTTGAAAGGCTTATTCATCCCAATAACATGCTGATTTCATTAGCTATCCTCTTTTTTTACTTAAATTTTTCATCTCTAATAAATCACTTCATAATAGAATGATAGACTTGAATAAATTTAAAATAATTTTATTTAGTAGATAACATACATATATAGAACTTGAAAAAGCAAAAAAGCTCAAAGTTTTTATTAATTTTTTAAAATAGTGATATTAAAGGATGAATGGATTGATAATGACGTTATAAATAATCGATATGTTGCGGTAAGTATTTTTCTACTTCACTAAAGGGTTTGAGGTAGGTAATAAAAGAAATAAATATTTTAATTCCTTAACTTAAATATAAATAAGCCAACCTCCAGGTTGGCTTAAATCTTATACTTTTTTGTTATTCATCAATTCGATAGCATTATTATATGTTAAAAAGTATTTTTATCATTAAAGTAACTATTTCGCGACCCATTTGCCGTTTTCATCTTTATGATATAGCTTTTCAACCGCCGACCAAGCAACACGAAAAGCAACTTGCTCAGGCGAACTATTGTCTCGTCTTTTTTTAGGATCTTGATACTCTTTTATGGCACTATTAAATGCTTCTTTAAAAATATCCTGAGCATGGGCAGGTAAAACATGCCGAACAGATTCTGGTAGATCATCTCGGGTTTGATAAGGCATATCACATTCCCCCTTTTAAATAACTCATAAAATATTGACGATTTTAAAGGATCTTTGCGAACTTCATGTTCAAAATAGCTTATGTAAATTAAATTTAGTCTGATTTAACAAAAAATACAAGGTTTATTACTTAATTAATTTTTTTTAGGTTTATATTAAAATCGGCTATTTATTTAACTTGAATGAGCGGTAACTTTTCTATACCGCTGAATTATCGAAAATTTATGATGATATTTTTACGTTATCGATTAACATCAACCACAAAACGACCTTTAATTTGTCCAGCTATCAGTTTATTAGCTACGCTAGAACATTCATTTAACGTAATTGTTTTACCGATAAGAGAAAACAGTTTTTCGTCAAAGTTTTGTACTATTGATTGCCAAGCGGCAATTCGTGCATCATAATTTACCATCACACTATCAACACCAGCTAATGTTACTCCTCGTAAAATAAACGGTGCAACCGTTGCGGGGAAATCAATACCTTGTGCAAGACCACAACAGGTGACAATACCTCCGTATCGAGTCTGTGCACAAATGTTAGCTAACGTATAGGAACCAACGACATCGATTGCTGCTGACCATAACTCTTTTTGTAGTGGTCTATTTGGCTCTTTCAAAGATTGGCTATCAAGAATTTCGGCTGCGCCCAGTTTACGCAGATAATCTACATCCATCACTTTACTTGTAGAAGCAGTAACCCGATAACCTAATTTACTTAATAACGCGATTGCAACTGAACCCACACCACCTGTCGCTCCTGTTACTAAAACTTTACCATCTTCTGGCTTAACACCGAAATCAACTACACGCCCAACACATAAAGCAGCCGTATATCCTGCAGTACCAATAGTCATTGATTGATGAGGAGTAAGATTGCTTGGTAACGGGATTAACCAATCTGATTTCAAATGGGCATATTGAGCAAGACAACCCCAGTGTGTTTCACCGCATCCCCAACCATTTAGAATAACCAAATCACCGGATTGGTAACGACCGCTTTGACATTCAATTACCGTCCCTACACCATCAATACCCGGTACCATTGGCCATTGCCTAACAATAGGACTTTTATTAGTCAATGCTAATGCATCTTTATAATTAATATTTGAATAGTGTATTTTTACTAAGGTATCGCCTTGTTGTTGCATTAATTGTTGTTTAGTTAAGATTTTTAAAGATTGGGAAAACCCAGTAACTTCATTGTTTTCTAGAATAATAGCATTGAATGACATACAGATTCCTTATTGTGTAATGAATGATAAACCAATGAATGAATAATTAACCGAAGAAATTTAGCACGTCAGTTAGGTAATTTAATCGCCATTAATAGACGAACGGTCTAAAAATTATAGACCAACTGTCTAGTAAAAAGCAATAAATTGCACTATTACGAGGTGTAAATAAAAAATTTACAATAAATTATAATGTTACATTCTATTTGGTAATCATACTCAGGAAAGTAGTAATAAATGTATCCAACGGTTCTGATTTTTTTAGCAATTTGCTTCGCGTTACTGCACCTTCCCAACCTAACCAAAAAAATTCTGCTAATAATCTACAATCAATTCTTGAGCTAATTTCTCCTGAATTTTTTGCTAATTCTAGACATTTCTCTATTTTAATTTGCCAACTTTGCAATACCTGTTCAAGCAATAATGCATAACCTTGAGGTAAAAGCGATTCTTCTTGAATTAATTCACCAATTAAACAGCCTCGATGATAATCATACTTTGCCATACCTTGCTTTGCATCTTCGTAAAAAGCTTTAATTCGATCAATTGCTGATTCAATTGATGAATTGGTTAAATGCTTATCTAATTTGTGAGCAAAAAAACTGTCATAGCTAGCGATGATAGTTCTTCCAAAGTCTTCCTTACTTTTGAAGTAATAATAAAAGGAGCCTTTGGGAACACCTACTTGGTTTAAGATACTTTCAATATTTGATGAAATATACCCATAGGTAGTCATTAATTCAATTCCACTACGAATCAATGCAGATCTAGTCTCATTACCTTTTTTTGTATTACCTTTTCTCGTAGTCGTCGAGGCAGAAGTATTTTGATTAAATGGCATAAGGTTCCAACATTTTGCGTGAATATAAATGATTGAGCTTTAAATTATGATAAATAGTCATATCAATAAATGCAATAATTTGCCTATAAACTAAACTTGTTGTATTGTAAAAAAACCTGACAAATTATAATTTTGTCAGGCAATTAATATAAGTGAAACCCAATTGATAACTCTATATTTTTACAAACTATTTTGTTTTATTACGCTTTACTTTTTCTGATACTGCACCAATAAATACAACATCGCTTGATGAATTAAGCGCAGTTTCAACAGAATCTTGAATTACACCAATAGCTATACCAATACCAATGACTTTAGCTGAAATTTCGTTAGGTATACCAAACATACTGCAAGCTACAGGAATGAGCAGTAAAGACCCCCCCGCGATTCCTGATGCACCACACGCGCATATGCTCGTCACAATACAAAGTAATACCGCAGAAAGAATATCAACTTCTATATGCAAAGAATTTACGGTAGCTAAAGTTAAAATAGTGATAGTAATTGCTGCACCTGACATATTAATTGCTGCACCCAATGGTACGGCCACGGAATAAGTATCTTCATCCATTTTTAATTTTTTACAAATTTCGATATTAACAGGAATATTTGCCGCTGAACTGCGAGTAAAGAAAGCTGGAATAGCACTATCTTTTAATGAAGTTAAAACCAGTGGATAAGGATTTTTACGCATAACAATATAAGCTAATAAAGGATTCATAATTAATGCCACAACTAACATACAAGACACTAATACGATTAATAGATGGGCATATTTTAGTAATTCCCCAAAACCTGTTTCTGCAAGTGTTGAAGAAACCAAACCAAAAACCCCCAATGGAGCAAAGCGAATAATAATTCTCACAATGAATGAAATGGCTAAAGAAAGATCATTCATCATCGTCTTGGTTGTTTCACTTGAGTGCCTTAACGCAATCCCAATACCAACTCCCCAAATAATTAGTCCAATATAATTAGCATTAACAAGCGCATTAACTGGATTGTCTATCATTTTGTTAAACAAAGTTTTTAAAACTTCAACAATACTTCCTGGAGGAGTTAATTTAATTTGGTCAGCAGCATCACCTAAGGAAATATCAGAAGGAAAAATAAAACTAGCAACGGTTGCTAATAAAGCGGCCAACATCATACCAGAAAAATAAAGAGTAAGAAGTTCGCCCATATTAGCGCGTTTACCATGTTGGTGGTTGGATATTGATGCAATAACTAAAATAAGTACTAAAATTGGAGCGACTGATTTTAAAGCATTAATAAAAAGTGATCCAATAAAGGACATATCTAACGCAAGATCTTTCGAAAGAGCAGCTAAAGTGATACCTAAAATTAACCCTAATACAATTTGTGGTATCAGCCCTACTTTAAAATAAAAACGAATCAATCTATTGGTTGAATGAGACATAGTATTTCCCTATATAAGAATATAACGTCAAAACATTACCATAATTAAACAGTAAAACTATAAAAAAATTATCATGATAACTATTTTTAATATGATATTGTTTTATTATTAAGATTTGTTATTTCTTTTTTATTGATAAGGATAGTAAAAATCAGTGATCGGGTGTCATAATTTTATGAAGATTTAGAGAAAATAATATTAGCAAACCATCAGAAAAAATTGGATATTAACATGTGAAGTTTTTAATAATGCCATGTTAAAATATTCTAAGTATATTTAATTTAAATGAATTTAAAAAAATTTTCTAATAATTAATCTGAAACTCAAACTTTAGACAATGTTTGTAAACTTCATAATATGAGGAACATTATTTTACTGATTCAGACTTTTTCACTTTACTAAATAATATTTATGATAAATAATCAAAAATTACAATAACATTTGGTGTTCTCAGTTTATTTTTTATAGCAGAGGTGATCATAATGACAAACATAAAATTAAATAATGGTATCGAAATGCCAACTTTAGGATTTGGTGTTTATCAAATTAATGAAAAATATTGTAAACAAGCAGTATTAGATGCAATTGAAGTTGGTTATCGCCTTATAGACACTGCTACAGCTTATCAAAATGAACGCCAAGTTGGAAATGCAATTAAAGTAAGCGGGATTAACCGTAAAGAACTATTTATTACCACCAAACTTTGGTTAAACCGAGCTAGTTATGAAGGGGCTAAAATCCAATTTGAACAATCATTAAATTTATTACAAGTTGATTATATTGATTTATACTTAATTCACCAACCTTTTGGTGATATTTATGGTGCTTGGCATGCAATGGAAGAGTTATATGAGCAAGGAAAAATAAAAGCCATTGGCGTCAGTAATTTTCACCCAGATCGCTTAGCTGACTTAATGGCTTTTAATAAAATTAAGCCTGCCGTAAATCAAATAGAAGTTAATCCATTCAACCAACAGTTACAAGCAGTACCTTGGATGCTAAGTAAAACTATTCAACCCGAAGCATGGGCACCCTTTGCTGAAGGAAAAAATGATATTTTTAATCATTCTGTGTTAACCACAATTGGTAATAAATATAATAAGTCGGTAGGTCAAGTTATTTTACGATGGTTAATACAACGTCAAATAGTTTGTTTAGCAAAATCCGTTCGAAAAGAACGTATGGCTGAAAATTTTAGTATATTTGATTTTGAACTTTCTAATCAAGACATGATCGATATTACTGCTATTGATACTGCAACCAGTGCTTTTTTCTCACATCGTGATCCGGCAATTGTAGAGTGGCTGACTAAACGCCGACCTAATATTTAAATTTGCCCTCTTTTTATAAACTTAATATTAATAGACATAACTAAACCACCTTTAAAAAAGGAGGCTTTTAAATTCATAAAGTGTTGCGTATGTAAACGGTTTTGATTACGATATTTTAAGTAATTCTTATGTGTGATATGGATAGCAATAATAACATGATCATGTATCGTTATTTTCAATCACGTTATTTAAATTAAATTTTGGGTAGTATTTTGAATGGCATTATTGAACATAATTGAGATAGTCAAATAAACCGGTATTCGCAATGTCATACCGGTTTTCAAATATTAATAAAACTTATTTAACTATTACCAATTCGCCCTAATACCAACAGATGCACTAATCGGTGCTTTGACTCTTGCAGCTCCACCATTTGTCCATGTATGACCGATTTCTGTATAAGCGCTGAATTGATTATTCATTTCATAACTGCCACCGATTGCCATTTCAGAACTTAAATATTTAGCACCATTGCTAAATTCCGTAGCAGCATTTTTATTAGCAAATGTCACATGATCAGCACCACTTGGTGAGTAGAATAAGTTAACACGAGCATAAGGTCGTAATAATGCATCGTTCATTTTGAAATTCCCTTCAAAACGAGTACCAATTCTAAACAACCAAGCATTATTATCACGATGCTTTACTTTAGTATTGCCACTAATATGACTATCATGCATATCAAGCCATTGATGAATGATTTGAGCTTGCGGTTCAAACTTCCAGCCATTATCCGATAAGATAAATGGTTTACCTGTTTCGATTGATGCACTTAAGCCATAACTTTTTTGTTTGCTATTTTTATTACTATCAGGTTTGACATCTACACGATGACGAGCTCCTTGTAAAACAAGGTCAAGATAAGTACCATCGTCTTGCATATAGGTACTATAAACTCCTAAAAAGTAGGAATTTATGCCATTTTTACCTACTTGCCCATTTCGACCACTGGCAAATCCATCAACGGTTAAATTACCGTACAAATAACCAAAATAAGTACCTAATCGCCAGTTATCCTCTTGCCAAAGATCACTTCCTAATTGAAAACCAGTATAGTTTCCTTTGCTTCGAGGATTGGTAATACCATTTTGTTTCAAATCAATACGTTTGGTGATGATTCTTCCCCAACTTATTGGCGAATCTAATAATGGCATATTACCAATACGTTGATGTAAATTACTTTGCATAATATTTTCCGCTAATCGGAGTTGTTTTGCAATTGCGCCAAACATAGGAACTTCTTTACGATAAGTTTTTACTCCAGTTGGTGTAACAGGTTTTTCTGGCTCAGGATCAATAGCAGGATCGGTTGGCTCTAATGGATCGATTGGATGTGTTGGATTCGTTGGATTCGTTGGATTCGTTGGGTTCGTTGGGTTCGTTGGGTTCGTTGGGTCTGTTGGGTCTGTTGGGTCTGTTGGGTCTGTTGGGTCTGTTGGGTCTGTTGGGTCTTTAGGTAAATAGGAACGTAAATACCAGTTATTATTTTGGTTTTTAAGATCGCCTTTATGCAAATAATACTCATATGCACCAACATCTAAATGATCTTCTTGCATTTTAAATGCGTCATTACTACTTAATCCATTAACGTGGACTAATTCAATGCCATCAGTATAACTGGTATCAGCACCCAATCCGTTAATATTATTGATTTGTATGACTGTGTTCCCTGATACATTACCATTTACTAATAATCGATCTGTTGGACTATTACTATTTTGAACAACGGTATCAAGTACCAATTTTCCCTTGTTTCCAATATAATCACCAGCAATAATTAATCTGTCGCCTGCAAATGCATTACCAAGTGTAATAGTTCCTCCATTATAAACACTTCCACTAATTTGCGATTGATGTACACTCGATTGAAGATCAACAATTGAGCCTGAATCAAGAGTTAATTTATCAGTGTTTAAATCACCTGTTAATGTTAAACTACCAATCTGACTCAGATTAATATTTTCCCATCCAACAATTGATACATTACCAATCGACCCGCTAGATGTTGATGAGCCGATAAGATGAACATTAAGATTAAGAGTATCATTATCAGACGATCCATCTACACGTGTCAATTTATTACCGCTATCTATCACGGTTAGTTCTGATATATTTGCTCCTTCATTAATAAATAATGTATCGTTCCCATTCCCAAGTCTAATTTGACCACTGATTTTAGAACCGTCATTAAGAGAAATAATTGAATCTGTAATTTCATTTTTTATTGCGAGATCACTAGCTGATGAGACATCTGCACCCTTATTTAAATTTATATAGGTTTTTAAACCTTCTTTACCTGCGGTATAAATACCAGTTCCTGATTCATCATTTTGTCCGATTACCTTACCAAATATGTTAATCTGAGTGCTTCCGGTACCGTTATTGGTTACTTTAATACCATTATCATAACCATTAATGATGCCATTTGTTTGGTTTACTAGTAAATCTGAGGTTGAATCATCATTAGAGACTAAGATTGCTGAGCCGTTATAAGCAGTAATCTTACCTTCACTCAAAATACGGGTAAAACCATCTCCTTGATTAGTGAAATTAATGCCATTTTTAGCACCTTGGATTTCACTATCAGATTCTTGTCTAAATGTTAGATTATTAGCATCAGTATCATTAAAAGCAATTATGGCATCTAAAGTTTGGCTAACTATTTTACCTGCTACTTTAAGCCCCGTTGAACCTTGTCCATGATTAGCAAGATTAACACTATTAAGGTTACCAATTATTTCACTGTCTTTTGTTTGTCCAAACAATAAGTTATTCGTTGATGATTGGCTTATGGCTATAATAGCATCATCATGGTTGCCAATAACTTTTCCAGCTATACTAATTATGGTGGATCTTTGACCATTGTTAACTAGATTAATGCCATGATTGTTACCCTTAATTTCACCACCGGATTGAATTATATTGAGATCCTTAGCGTTAGTATTATTCGTTGCAACTATTCCATCCCCTTCATCACCCATTATCTTACCTAAAGTAGTAATAGATGTTAAACCTTGCCCATTATTTTCAAGAGTCATACCATTATGTTTACCGTTGATTTCACCCTCTAATTGGCTAATTTTAAAATCTGTACTACTGACGTTATTAAACGCATAAATAGCATCATTAAGTTTGCCAATAACATTTCCTGATGTATTAATAGATGTGGCACCTTTACCATTATTAATCATATTAATACCATATTGTAAACCTTGAATATTACCACTTAACTGAGAAACAGCTAGATCTCGGGTATTTTGTTCATTAACAGCAGTTATACCATTGTTTTTTGTTCCAATAACTTCATCTGAAGTTGTTATTGCTGTAGAACCCTTTCCTTCATTGCTAATATTAATTCCATTCAAATTACCTTTTATACTACCAGCGGTTTGCATTAAATTAACATCCAGACTATGAGTTTCGTTATTAACAAGTATTCCTTCATTTTCGTTACCTATAACATGTCCAGCAGTGTTGATGAAAGTTGAACCATTTCCTAGATTATTAAAGTAAATACCATTTTTTTTACCAACAATATAACCAGATGATTGTTTAGCTGTTAAATTTTTAGTGTTAATTTGAGTGATGGCATAGATTCCATTTTCTTGTTCGCCAATCACTTGTCCGGAAGTGGCGATAGTTGTTGCACCTGCGCCTTTATGTTCTACATTAATACCATCAAGCTTGCCATGAATATTACCTGCTGGTTGACGAATATTAAGGTCTTTAGTATTAGTTTCATTAACAGCTCTAATCCCATAATTATTTTCGCCTGTAATATCGCCAGATGTGCTAACAATCGTTGATCCATTACCTTTGTTGTTAATATTTATACCATTTGATAGGCCATTAATATTGCCAGCAGATTGATTAATTGTCAGTTCATGAGTATTCACTTCATTAACAGCATATATCCCATCATTTTGATGACCTGTCACTTCACCATTAGTCGTAATTAAGGTTGAACCGTTTCCCTGGTTAGTCATATTAATACCGTTGAGCTCGCCTTTTATACTACCTGTAGATTGACTGACGTTTAAATCGCTCGTATTTATACCACCAATACCAAATATACCATCTTTTTGTTGTCCTTCGACATTACCATAACTATTAATAGATGTTAATCCATTACCATTATTTACAATATTGATACCATATTGTTTACCCGTAATACTGCCTTTTAATTGGTTGAAAGTTAATTTTTTAGTATTGGCATAATTGTTAATACTCACACCATTTTGCTCACTAGCAGTAACCGTTCCTGAAGTGGTTACAATAGTTACTCCATTACCACTATTGTTGGCATTGATTCCGTTTAACTCTCCATTAATTGAACCATTAGTTTGGGTGACCGATAAATCTTTCGTATTACTGTTATTATTAACAAATATCCCATCATTATTTTCCCCAATAACCTTGGCTGAAGTAGTAATAGCAGTCGACCCATTACCCAAGTTATTAGCTTTGATCCCATTTAAATAACCACTAATAGAACCACTATTTTGTTCAATAGTCATATTATCTGCATTTTGTTCATTGAGAGCATTTATCCCTTCATTTTCATCGCCAATAACTTTCCCTACTGTTGAGATATTTGTATCTTCTTTACCTCTATTGATGATATTGATACCATTTTTTTTACCATGTATGCTTCCTGCTGATTGGGTAACTTTAATACTTTTAGAATCATCGTTATTTACTACAACAATACCATCATTTTCTTCTCCAACAACAGAATCAGAAGTTGTTATTGTTGTTATTCCTCTCCCATTATTAGCAACATTAACTCCATTTAATTTACCATGAATATCGGCTCCAACAATCTCTATAATATTTAAGTCTTGAGCATTAATTGAGTTTGAAGCATAAATACCATCATTTTGTTTACCTGTTACATCACCTCCAATTGAAATATTGGTCGAACCGGTACCATTATGATTAATATTAATACCATTTTTTTCTCCGATAATATCACCAGCAGGTTGATTTATAATTAAGTTATCAACATTAGCATCACTTGTATAAGAATAACCGTCGTCATTAGATTCAACATGGTGTGGAATCGATATCTCAACAGAGTTCTTACGCTGTGTAGCACTCAACAAATGATTTAGATAATCACTACGTTGTGAACTTAATAAAGTTTGATTTGAATAGTGTTGAGTAATTTTTGGGATGCAACGATTATTGTTAAGAGAAGAGTCTGTACATTGCGCATTACTAATGGGTATCATTGCCATAGTTAAACTGGCTACAGATAATAAATTAACTAAAAATAATCGACCTTTTGATTGCGCCTTTTCTGATGTAACAATGAAAGCTTTACGTCTAGCATTCCAAACTAATTTGTATACTTTATTCATTATTTCCTCCCATTCAAATAGACAATTAATTTATGCTGGATTTAACCAGTTTTTATTTGCAAACTTGTACTGAATGAAAATTACTAATTCAGATAAATCACTTTATTAATTAATAAATCAATTAGTGTATTAACGAACAACCATTTATAGATACATGACTTGGAAAAGATTTATGACTTCTTTAATTTTTGACAAAATTCAAGCTTAAAAAGACGTAAAAAATTAGTTGATTTGTTTCATCAAATTACAAATCAATTGCTATACCTCCTAACAATGACTTAAAAATACATAGTTTGAAAAATTTAACCTAAAAAAGACGCACGAAATGAGTTAATTTGTTTTATTGAGTTACAAAACAATTATCATATCGACTTAAGACAATTTACAAATATATAGGACATGGAAAATTTTTTAAGACTTCTTTAGATATTTAAAACACTTTATTCTTTCTAAACTAAGTTATGGGGGATATCTATATAAACAGCAACAGGAAAAGACTAGATAGAGAAATTATCTCTGAATATCCATATATAAAAAGATAATAAAGGATAATTTATATACATTTGTAACATATCGCGCATAAATAGGCAATGAAAATAATAAAAAAACTTAATCAATAGATTATAGTTAACAAAATATCAACTACATTTAAGTCAATTTGTATTGTTGATGAAACTGTAGAGATTTTAGAAAATGATTTACTATAGCTTAATAAAAATGAAAAACTCTTATCAATTTTATTAAATAATAAGACAAATACTATGAATTGATTTCTGCAACTTTTTTTACCTTTATTGAAAATTACCGGATTCACTGCTTAACCTCAGGATTTCTTTGCGATGAATTGAAATTTGAACCGCCATCTTTATCCTTTCCAAAGTTTAGAAAATAGTGACGATAGGAATAGACTGTTATTATCGAATTTTCATTGATTAAAAAAGAACAAGATTTGGAAGGAATTTAACTCCCTCTAGCTATTGTTTTAACTAAGAGGGATAGAATTGATATTAGAGTTTATTCACTTTAAAATAACTATTCAAAATCTATATCTAAATTAATACTTTAAAGAAAGTTAAAGAAGTCAAGATATAACCACCTGTAATTGCAACACCATAAGGTAATGTAATACCACCCTCTATTTTTTTTAACCATTTATATATAATTGCAATGATTACCAGAGGTAACCCTAAAAATGTAGTCACTGCTAAGAAAAACATTATGCTACTTGTAGGAACAGTTATCAAAAGTACAGTAATTAATTTTATGTCTCCAGCACCTGCAATTTGGCAATAAAACATCAATAAACCACAAACTAAAAATATTCCAGACGCACCATAATTTAGTGCCCCAAGACCAAAAGCATAATTTAACATCGCCAAAGCAAATATAACTATGACAATATAGTTTGAAATTATTCGATATTTTATATCCGTATAACAAGAAATCAACAAACACAACCAAACAGTTAAAATAATAGTGTCATTAAATAATTCTTGATTAATCATTACTGTACTTGTCCTAAAACATGATCTTTACCGTAAACATCGTGCATAGCATTCATCAAAAATTCCACTCTTGGCGCAGTCCAATCTCGGTCAAGGACACTAGATTGGTCTAATTTATAATACCAGCCATTACCTACACCATAAACATCACCATCTTCATTCCAATAAAATAAAAATTCCATGCCCCCATCAAATTTAGTCAATATTCCATTAAGTTTTCTTTGCACTACCGAACCAATTAACTTTTTACCATAAAGTATCTCATTTAAACGACTGCAACCTTTTATACCCCATGTTAGTAAACTTTTATGTTTTGTAATAGCAACACATCCACGATAACGACAATAAATTGAGTGTGCAGCCGCTTTTTCACTTGCTGCACTTTTACCTAGGATAGGTATAGGACTTTCAGTTATGTTGATTGGATCTTTTCTATCATCCTCAGCATCTTTCTCATCTTCATCTTCATTTTCTATGTGTTCAGTTTCACCATTATCATTCCATTCTTCATCATCATCATCCTCTTCATTAATATTTTCATTTAATTTGCCATCGGGTAAATATAAAGTGTTCCCCATTCCAAAAACTTCACCTTCATAGGTTAAATAAGTCAAAAAACCATAACCACCTGTAATTTGTTTTATAGATTGACCAGAAGAAATACCTGAATTAGATTGTACTAAAGCATTATTAATCCTTACTGGTTTAATGGAATAAACACAAGATCTCTGATTTTCTGGACAGAATTTATTGCTTACAGTAACGCCCCAAGCAAATATAGTTCCAGAACGAGTAATAGCATAAGCACTTCGATAACCAACACCCATTGTTCTCACTCGGCTGTCGTTAAAAAAACTTGATGGAATCTGTTGGAGTTTTTGTTTAAATTGTAAATTGTTAAGTCCTGTTTCACCAAGATTTCCTCTTCCCCAAACCCAAACATCGCCCGAAGCAGTTAAAGCATAAGATGTATATTCGTTACAAAAGATATCGATAACCCTTTTACCAGATAAAACTTTGACAGGTGTGGCCACAAAAATGGAATCGGTTCCCACTCCACCTGTTGCTTGTCTGTTATAATTACGGCCCCAACCCCATACGTCACCATTTTCATCAAGTGCAATAATATGATATCTTCCTGCTGCAACTTGCATTATAGTAAGCCCTTCATCAACGAATTTTTGTACTCTCGCCGGCACACTCCTCCAGTGAACGAACGAAACACCATTACCTTGCAGCCCCTGATTTCTATAACCCCAAACCCAAACATCACCATTTTCAACAGTAACCCCTGTATGTATCAGGTTTAGGCGTGTAGTTGCTTTCACGCCTGTTTGGGTTGATAATATTACAGCATCAGTTTCTGAATGGGCTATAGCAGGAAGACAAAAGTAAGTCAAAAACATCACTATTATTCTTATTGATTTCATTTCATTATTACTCCTATTTTAGCCCTATTAATATTCATTCTGATTTTTTTTGATGAATTTTCCAGTTTCAATTCCAATGACTTTACTTATTACAGCGGTCAAAGACTTCCTATCTTTTGCCTCCATTAAGAATATTGGGTTACCATTCATGCATTTAGTAAACCACTTACCGAACTCAGCTTCATATTGAGCATCAGTTGTTAAATTACTCGCATTAGGATTTAATTTTATATAGTAAATAATTGCACTTTTAGCCTGATTTGTAAGATAACCTTTATCAAAATTCTTCTTATCTCTTAATCCTGATGTTATTGCCTGACAAACACCCTTATCTAAAAAATCATCTCTAAGAACACCTGCACCGGTATCATCTTTACCATCACTAATAATAATCATAACTTTATTGTTGCCATTACCTTTAGCCATTACAGGAACGGTTCTCAATAATGCTGTTATGGTGTCAGTACCTCCCCCTGGCATCCAATTTGTCTTTTTTATACTTGTTAAAATATTATTATTATGATCTCTATCATCACTGAAAGGGATTAAATGAGGGGCAGATTCAAAGTTCTTAACATATTTTCCTTCTGCTATTTCTTTATACATATCATCCGTTACCGTTCTTTCACGAATCATCTTTTTATTCATAAGATTATTACTGTATAACGGTGATTGACACATGCCCATAAAAGGTGAAAATTCCGCAAGTACAGGTGAAATAGGACGCTCAAATGTTATAATATTTTTCTTTGTATCGCTGAATAAAGTATCAATAGTACCTTCTACATCTACTGTTTTAGTGTTAGCAAATGAATAATGTACATCTTTATAATTTCCTGAGAACATGTAATCAAACATTTGAACCACTGCAGCATATTGAGTATTTATGAGGACTCTATTTTTTTCTGGATGATCTTTTCTGTCTGTGCCACAAGCATATTCATGTAAACCATTTTCAATTCGATCTTGATAATCAGTTCTCAAACTACATAAACCAGCATCAACTAATGCTTGATTATTACCATATTCTAAACCTAATGCAGGTCCAATTATTTGTGCATAATAGTTATAATAAGAACTATCCATATAGTAAGTTAACAATTTTCTATGCTTAGGAAAATAATTATTTTTATCCAAATAATCTGTAATAACTTTATCTTTTTTCAGTTTACTCCATTTTGTAAACCCAATATTTTTGTTTGCCCAAAAATTATAATCGATAGAATTATAAGGTTGGTTCAGTTTATACATAACAGAACAATCATAACTTTGCCCCCCAGCTGCATTCTTAGTTTGGCTTTCTACTGGGACACCAATATCATAGGGCACTAATGCAAATTGGTATTCTGGATAATCTTTATATTTTTCAATAATGTCTGTTATTGCCTCTTTCATATAGTCAAGACGTCGCTGAGCATTATTATTTGAAGAATAATTATTACAGTTTACATTACTATATTGACATGTTGATGAAGAAGAAAAATCGCTGATAAAAGCGAAATCAAATGAATCTCGAATTAGATATTTTCTAGTATTCCCATAGCTTTCTGTTTTATTACCCACAACAATTGGCTGAGGTTGTTGACCATCATGAAGTTTAATCTCAGTAAATTCGTTAAACGCTTGGTTATAGGCGATATAATATTCCTCTTTATCTCCATTATAATCTATTTTAATTTTGGACCCCGGTTCTAATAAATTTGCATCTGACACAGAGTGATCACCAATTTTTTTAGAAATGAAATAATTAATATAATTCAATGCGATTTTTCGATTTTGTTTTTTTGCTTTATCATCAACATTTCTGTTATCTATAGCTATCACCGCTAATGATGCTTCATTAGTAGCCTCAGATATCTTAGCCCGATTGCGCATAGTGTATGCTTGATTAATTGAAAATGCCACACAAGTAAAGATAGCAGGGAGCATAATTGCCATAGATATTGCTACTGCTCCAGAAGTACACTTGAAAAAAGAATCTTTATGATTTCTTATAATTAATTGGCTATTATTGTTCATATTATCGTCTCAAAAGTGTATTTAATAATAAGTAGGACAAATTCTTGAATTGTTACAACGTGACAACACAACAACGTTACTACATAGATTTGGTACGATACCATCTGAGCTTTGTCCAGTATGATTTACCAAATTTAAAAAAAGGCTGTCTTCATTGACAATACACATTGAAACCCGATATAAAGGAATCCAACGCCCACTCAACATATTTGATGAATCTACAAATTTTTGGGCATAAGGAGCAAGTTGTTGGTAATTATTTGAAGGATCGTCCATGGCTGGTAAAGAATTAAAATAGCTTTTAATTGAATTATTACCACATGTACCTTTAGAACAAGATAGAATTTTTTTTCCATAAGTTACTAATTTGGCTTTTTCCAAATCTTCAATATTATCGGGATCTTGTAAAATAAACAGAGCCTCTATTTGTAAAGCAACTTCACGATTATTCAATAATGAGCTTGCTAATTTACTCATCTCATTGACTTGTTGTGAATCAAATAATTCACTAGAAATATAACAAGCATTTCTATTGGCACATAAACCTGCGGAAAGGACCTCCCCAGCTCGTTTGACTTTATCTTTATACAAAGTTGATCTTTCACGAAAAACTGATGCTACAGTATAATTTGCGCGTTCTATTTTATTTTGTAACATAATAGTTGTGTACACATCATAAATAATGAAAACTATGAGTGAAAACAATATGAAACAAAATGCAAACTCAATTGACAATGCTCCATCTTTATTATGGAAAAAGTTTTTAGAATCTTTCATTATTACCAATTTCCTTTGTTTTCCATTTCACTTTTAATAAACTCACGGTAAACGACAGTTTTTCTGGCCAATGCGGTGTCAAGAAAACTAAAAAACTCAGAAAATATAACTGAATATTGATATTTCAAATCAAATAGCAATAAGTTGGTTTCATCAGAAAGTGTTGTTTGACAATTGTTACTGATGATGTCGTTTATTTTTTTACAATACTTTACAGAAACTTCAAAATGATCAGGATTAGCGACATAAGGCCATAAAGGAACTTCAGATTGAATTAAATCTTCGATTTTCTCAGCATAATCGTCTTCTTCTGTGATGGCTACCTGCCTTGTTATTTCAGTAGTCATTAAATCTAAAGCCGAGCCAATAATCATAACTCGGCTAAATTCAAACGCCAACAAAAAAAGAATAAGTAAAAAAGGAAAAATAATGGCAAATTGTATTGAAACAACTCCATTTTTTTGTCTAAAAAAAAATTCCCAATATTTCAACATATTTTTACTCTACTTTGTCTTAAAAATGATTTTTCTTTTTTCTTAATAAAGAAAAAAAAGCTTTCTGTTGATCATCATTCATTACTTTATTGCCAATAATAGCAGCGGCTATTTCTTTTATTTCTGCACTATCACTTGCTTTCTTAAATTTATCAATACTTGGTATAAATTTACGAGTAAAGTCAATTTTCCGTTCTAAAAAATCTTCAATATCTGAATCACGCAAAGCATTTTTTTTATCATAAGGAATATCATCATTGAGACAAATTAAAAAACGCTTGTTGAGTAAATCAAAATTTGTGGCACTGGCGCGCGTGATTTCTGTTAGCATCTTCTTAGCCACTTTAATAGAATAGGGATCTCTATTTATTACAATAAAAATAATGTTAGAAAACGTTATTATTTCTTCAAAATGTTTGAATGATGAAGATAATCCCATATTCTGATCAATAATAGTAATGTTGAATTCACCAGAATGGAGGTCTTTATAGTTCCATGCTTTTTCATTAGTTTCTACTTTAACCTGCAAAGAATTTCCAACATCAATTAATGAACCATCATCAGGTATTGGCATTTCAAACAAAAAATCCGCATTAGAGCTTGTTGTTGCACCTTGTATATAAAGAAGTGGGTAATTGGTTAAATCACTAATTTTCTTGAGTGTATGAACTACCAATGATGAAGTTCCAATTCCGCCTTTACAACCTAAGAAGGTAATAACACTTCCTACTCTTTGACTTGAACCTGGAGGTGTCATGCTTCTTTTATGTAAAATATCTGGAATTTTTTCTAATTGACTATTTTCCAATAAGAAATATATTCCTTTTTTTAATAAAAATTCAGAGAACTGAATTGAATCATAACTACCTATAAGTACTGTTGTCGCTTGAATAGGAATACAACGATTGATATTTTCTGTTATTTGTTCAGCATCATCAGCATTTTGAATGTCTATAATAACTGCATCAAACTGATTCCAATTTGGCGTTTCTTTTAACTCAGATAATGTTAATGAAATAATCTCCATACCCAATATGTTATATAGAAATAGTACAGAACGAACTTTTTCAATTAATTCAGTTCTTTTACTTACAATAGCTACTTTATAGCCAGATATTCTTCCAACAACGAATTCTTGTGAAGGAGAATTTGTTGATGTATCTGTATCTTTTATATTTCCAAATAATTGCATAAGAATCCCAATAACCTTTTATTCAATAAAGCCCATGTCATTAATAAATTTTTCACTTTCGTTAGAAGCTGGTACTGTCTTATTTCTTTGCTTATTAATATTGTTTTTAATATTAAAGAAACTATTGATTACATCAGTCCGCTCTATAGTTGGTAATTCAATACTATCAAAACTATTTTTTGGTGTTACTAAATTCACTGTTGCAAAAACTACCATCTCGGATTTAGAACGACTCGTTGTTGAACTTCGCGCTAGTGCACCCAAAATTGGAATATCACTAATAAAAGGAAGACGAGATAATTGCTCCTGATCATTTTCATTAATTAATCCCGCAATGACAAAACTATCACCATCAGATAAATCAATAGTGGATCTTGTTCTTCGAGATGACAACGTAGGAATATTATAGTTATTAAAAGCGTACGAACCAGAAACTGAGCTCACTTCATTTTCCATGAATAATCTTATACGTTTATCATTATTTACTTTTGTACTAATGTTTAACTTAATACCATATTCTTTATAAGTCACATTAGCATCGCCATCTTTGTTTTTAGTTACAATAGGAATCTCACCTCCGACCAAAAACGATGCAGTTTCACCAGAGAGCACAGATAAATTAGGCTGAGCTAATACTTTAGCCAAACGATCATTTTTTACGGCACGGATCATGGTGGTTATATTATGTATGTTTAATCCTTTTTTTATGCCTAATAGTGAAAACTCACCAATAGAGTTGACAACAGATTCATTATTTATCATGCTGTCGAGGGTCAAACTTTGCCATTCAATACCTAGGGAATCTGTGAAATCCTTGCTAACTTCAACGAACGTTAATTGCACGTTAACCTGATATTCTTGTATTACTCTGATATTATCGATTATATTGCTGTAAGTATAATAATCTTGGAATGTAATAGGAATCCCTCCAGAGCTCCCTTCACTATTGTATTCCGCTCTAATCCGTTCTGCATTTTGCCCAATTGAAGACCCTATAAGGGCCAAAATTTTACCTTTTGTTGTAGTATCTGGTACAGTACCTGATAATATATACACAAATTTACTATTTAACTCCCCACTATCATAACGATCGATTGTTACATTACTATTTGGAAAATTTTGCGCTAATCGATTTGTAATTTGATATAAAAGCGGATCGACATTAATAGTGTCATTAATAATGATATTATTATCGCTATCATAAACAATTAAACTTGCCCTTCCGTTTGATTTTCCATATATAATCAGTGATTTACTACCAACAACCTCATAATTTGCTATACTGTCTTGGCTAATAAAAACGGTCCCGACATTTTCTGGCAACACTAGTGTTTTACTTTGTCCGATTTGTAAATTGTGAATATTAGCAAAAGCCAATGAAGAAAAACCAATAGATAATAAACAGATTAGAGGTTTGAGCACTTTAATAATTGATTTAGTTCTTATTAGCATTCTTAGTTACCTTTTAACAAATTAATTCGTGTTCCTGAAAAAATATCTTTTTCAGATAGAGGCCAATTTTTTTCTTTATCATTTAAGAGACGTAATCCATCTTCAACATTTTTTTTGAAAGTACTTGGGTACATAATAATTGTTGAGTTCGCCATTAATGTTCTTAATAACTTAATTTCCTGATTAGAAAGTTCTAGTTGAATTTTAGGAACATCATTTTTGTTATAAATTTTGTCTAAACCTTCTTCGTGATCAAAGAATAAAATTTTCTTGCCAACAATAATTGGTTTTATGCGATTTTTAATGAAATCACGACCAGGGGAAACAAATTTATTCTCTCTGATATTTGATCCTTTTTCTGTTTCATCAGCATAAAAAACATAAAGATCAACCAGATCGCCTTCTTTAAGATTTTTTACTAAATAAGAATCAAGTGGATCTAATGCAAATGGAAACATATAATTGCCATCTTTTAATGCTAACATCACATAATCTTTTGAAGTTGGGGATACAATAAGACTTTCTTCAAATATAGTATCTTTAGCAATATGGTTTTTTACAACATGAGCATCAATTTCAGCCGCATTAGTTATAAACTTAGGTCTTTCTTTATCAATAGCAACTTCAATTGATTTAAAATAGTAGTCATTTTTCGTCAAGATTGTTTTTTTATCGATATTATGCTTTGCCACAGCAACATTAATGAACTCAGTTTTAGGCTCTTCTTTTTTAGGCGGTTCAATCACCACTATTGGATCTGGTGGCTCAACAGTTGAAGGGGCTGACTTAGTAAAAAGTAAGGCCAGACCCACAACTATCATGGCTAAATATAAAACAATTAATTTTTTATCTTTCATGCAAACTCCACTCCGTACTATATTATTTTTTTACTTTTCCTTTGCACTTATTTCTTTTCTAAATAAAAATCAAACGCGAAACAATGAGCTTTCCCTTTAGAATTAGGTCCAGCATAAAAATCTTTTACTATTGATTTTTGTTTAGTTTTTATTTTAAGAATTAATGTTTTTTCAGCGGTTAAGGTTCCTGTAACTGTTGCAAAATCGCGATCACTACTTGAAATATGTTTGATAATTTGATTAATTCCCTCAGCAGGAAGCGTCACGCCATAAAATGACAATTTAAATTCTGTAGGAGAAATTTTTTCAACTGAATAATTTTTTTTACTTAATTTATTTTCAGTTTCAAAAGTTATCCTACTAAACTTTCCATGTTCCCCAGAACGAACCACTAAGATAGCCAATTGAGTAGATGTTTTTTGAACGGTTTGTTTATTTTGTTTCAGGGAAACAGGTGGAACATTAGTCGATGAGCTAGTCATCTTTGAAGAATCCGTCGCATCTAATTTGGTCATATTTGTTAATTTAGCATTGAAGTCTGACTTAACGGGAGTGACTGACTTAGCTGATTTTATTGATTTAGTTGTATTTTTATCTATAGGGATAATTTTTGCATTTGTATTAGACGCTAACTGTTCTGCTGCTTTCTCAATTGTGTATTGTTTTTGATTATCATTTTGTGAAGATTTAACTTCATTAAACTTAATAGCCTCTATTGGCTCAATTTGTCTTAACTCTTGAACTAAGATATCTGGTTCATTAGATAGTCTATGTGCAACGCAAAATGACTTAGCTAATTGCATTTTATCCAACTTTACTAATGTAAAAAGTAAATTGTGAAGAATGGTTTGATCTCGATATCCTTTAGTATATAAAATATTGAGCTGTTTATAAGCTTCGCTGTATTCTTTATTTAAGATCGATAGCATTGCTAAATTATTAGTAACTTTATTTTCATCATAAAAGTTATCTCTAGCTTCATGAAATGCAAATCTTGCAGCATCATATTGTTTTTTTTTCAGCAATACGATACCTTTTACATTGTATGCTTCACCATTTTTACTATTGATTTCTATTGCCCTATTTAAATATTTTAATGCCGCATCATTGTGACCTAATCTAGATTCAACATGACCGTATAAAATAAGAATACCATCATTTTCGGTATTTTTTATAATAGGATCCAAAACTCTTTTCACAGCATTAAAATCATTAGAAAGATAATAAACTTTAGCAAGTTTATGTCTTGTATCTTCTGTATCTTCACGTTTCAAGCGCTGTTTATACAATTCAATTAAACCACCATAATTTTTTGTTGTTTCGTTAATATAAATTTTTTGTTGTTCATTCATATCATATTTTAATGTACTATTTTGACACCCAACAATAAAAAGTATCACTGAACATACAACCATAAATTTTGGTTCTAATAGCCTACTTGATTTACAGCATCTGGAAAAATAATTCATTATCTCTACATCCTATTAAACGTTGACACAATATTCATAAAAACAGGCCCAGCAATGATCACAAGAACTGGCGCTAGAAAAAATACCATCGTTGGTATAGTCAGCTTAGCAGCAAGCGCAGAAATCTGTTCTTCTATCGTTAACCTCTGCATCTCTCTTATCTCTGCTGATAAATCTAACAGAGCATCATAAATTGAGTTACCATAACTAATACTTCTTTTTAATGTTGCACAAAACATTCTCATTTCTTTGCTAGGCACTTCTCGTTGAATTAGATCAATTGAAAGTTCAATACCATTAACATCCATCATTAAACAAGCTCTTTCTAAAATGGCTGCGATATCTTTATTGATCGGCTTCACTCTTGTACTTAAATATCTAAAACTACTTTCGACTGTCATACCCGATCTAACCATAATCGCCATCATATCAATAACCAAAGGTAAATCTCGTGAAACAATTTTAATCTGTCTTTGTGTTTGTCTTTTAACAAGTATATCCGGAACGATGATGACAAAAATGACAATCAATAACAAAATAATCAATAATACATTTGGATTAATTTCAATAAGTTTGGAGATTTCATTTATCAAATAAAAAATCGAAAATACAATAATAATGGCATAAACTTTCCAGCTATTTTTATCCTGAAAACTTCTTAAAAAGCTTATAGATACACTGTTTTTTGCAACAATTTTTTCAAAAGCAATATTTTTCTCATTCACGCGTTTTTTAGAAGACTTTCTTTCTTGACTTTCATTATTGAGTAGTAAAGCAACCCTTTCTCGATTGCGATAAAGCAAATAGATATTAAACAACTGTCTACAGCCAACAACGATAAGAAAGAACGAGATTGTTATATTTAATAAGATATTCATAATTTAAATAATTTTATTAATCCAGTTTTTGATAATTAGAAAACCAATAACAACACTGCCTATAACATAGTAAATAATATAATGACCCCCATCAGTGTTTACTAAAAAGTTATAATTTTCTTTTGAGACAAGCCTGAGTAGTCCAATAAAAAGAAAAGGCATAGCACCTAAAATCCACATGGTCATTCTTAATTCAGCCGTTTTACCATCTCTAGTTTTAGCCATAATTCGATTGTCTGTTAACATTTTACTTAATCGGCTAAAAATCTCTTTTAGTTCGCCACCACTATCAAGATTAACCATTACCGTTAAAACAAAAAAATAATATTCAGGAAAAGGAAGCTGTAGATAAGAATTGATCAATACATTTTCGACGCTATCCCCTACTTCCAATCTATCACTAACCTCTTTCAACGTTTTGCCAACTACTCCTTCAATATTAGCCCCACAAGTTTTGAAGGTTGTAGCAATTGCATAACCAGAAGCAACAAGACCTGTAATAATATTTAATGCTTCTGGAAAATTATTATAAAACTCTGTTTTAAGCCTTTTTTTTCTATAAATACAAATTACTGCTATAGTAAAAATAAGGCTTAAAGGGATTACTACGTAGTTGTCATAACCTACATATTTCTTATTTAAAATAATACCTGCAACTGTTCCTATTAAAATGTAAATTATCGTTCTAGATTTTGATTGTCCCGTCATTAATAGACGAAGATTAAATTTGATCCAAGCGTTAATACCAAAGACAACTTGATCTGAAAAAGATTGTTCTCGACCAGGGACTTGATTTTCAATCAAGTTCGATAATGATATACTTTTAGGTTCAATATTATTGAAAACCTGTAAACGTTCCCTACGACGACGCAATGAAAAAAGGTTCATAAGAGCAGCGAAAATAAGAGCTATCGAAAGTATAATAATCATTATTCAATTCCCATGGCACTAAACATCAGTTTTTCTAAAATATTTGACATTTCATAATATTGAGCACTTTCATAAAGAGCTGAACGTTTAACTAATCCATTACAAACAAATTCGCCTTGAATTTTCCCATGAGGATCCCTTTCGTCATTAACGCGAAATTCAAATACGTCTTGAGTAACAATATTACCCGATTCTAATCCAATAACCTCTGTAATACTCATCACTTTCCGTTGACCATCGGGTAGACGTGAGACTTGGATAATAAAATTTATAGATGAACTAATGTAACGCTTAATTGCAGCAATAGGTAATTCAGACTGAGCCATAATAATCATACTTTCCAAACGCGCTAATGCATCTTTAGCCGTATTAGCATGAAGTGTTGACATTGAACCACTATGACCGGTGTTCATGGCTTGTAGCATTTCAAATGCTTCTTCACCACGACACTCCCCTAAAATAATCCTATCTGGTCTCATACGCAGGGCATTAATTAAGAGATCACGCATGGTTACTTTGCCACGCCCATCTTCACCACCACTTTTAGTTTCCATTCTAACTACATGTTCTTGTTGAAGTCTTAATTCTGCGGCGTCTTCAAGTGTGATGGTACGTTCATGTTCACCAATAAATCCAGAGAGGGCATTAAGCATTGTTGTTTTACCTGACCCCGTTCCACCCGATATAATAATATTCATACGACAACGAGCAGCAATCACTAAAAAATTAGCCATATGTTCGTTCAATGAACCGAATTTAATTAAATCATGAAATGTTCGGTGACCATTACCGAATTTACGAATTGACATTGATGTACCATCAATGGCTATTGGAGGAATAACAACATTAAGACGACTGCCATCAGGCATCCTTGAATCGACTAAAGGGTGCGATTCATCAATATTTTTTCCTACTTTATTTACGAGTCGTCTTGCAATATCTAGTAATTGTCGTTCGCTAATAAAAAATTTATCAGTTTTACTAAGAATTCCGCCTCGCTCAATATAAATACTATCAGGACCATTAACTAAAATATCATTAACCGTTTCATCTTTCATTAAAGAGTCAATTGGTCCATAACCCACGATCTCATCACAGATCATACCGGCTAATACATTTGATTCATCTGCTGTAATATAAGCACTACCTGAATTGATGATATCTCGGATTATAGTTTGTATTTCACGTAAAACTCGGTTAGGTTCTTTTTTAAATTGATCAATTAAATCAAGATCTAGGACTTGAAATACTAAATCACGAACCTTTCCCCACTCGTTAGAAAACTTAAATTGTTCATTAGCCATAGCGTTTTTGTTCGAGCCCCTAACTAACAAAAGCTACTTGCAATATATTGTATCAGCAACTTTTATCTTATAAATTGAAATGATATTAAACTATTCAACATCAATATCTTTTGTATAAAGAAAGAGATACTAGAATAGTAATTAAGCAATGATCCCATTTAACTCAAATGAATCAAATGCTTTCCCTAAAACATCATGAACCGTATAGAATTTTTATCGAAAGTACTAAAAACATTGCTGAAATATTTAAAACAATGATTGTATATATATATTCGCAGTTATATTGCGTTTATTTTTTGGTAAATCCACTTGTAAATTCAGCAACTTTACACAATCAGCTAACTGATAAACATAGTAATTCTTTTTAAATTTACGGTTTCTTTATAATTATTTTACTTTATTATTGTAAACTTTTCACATTATATGCGAAATAGTATAAATTTGCTAGTGCTAAATGTAAATTTTATTTAAATTTTTACAAAAATTAAATCGATATAAAACATTAGCTTAATTGTAAAAATAATAGAATCCTTGTTATTTAGTAAAAATAATAGCGATTATATGAAATTTTATTGAAAATTTATTGGGTGGTCATCTGGTTGTTAGGATAATTAAGCTATTTACAATATTAAAATTATTAAGAAATTTAGATATATCTCTAAGTTATTATGAGTTGAAAATAGGCAATGTAAAATGTGAGCTATCAATTAGTAAATTTGAGTATAAATAAATTAAAAGAAATGCAATTTTCACAATAATAAACTTAGGACTTAAGCTTATTATGCTAACCGTTAATAATACTTATTTTATTTTTCGACAGTTTATTTTTCATCTTGAAGCAAGCATAAATTACCTTAAAATAATAAACCACCCCTTATAAAGGCGTGGCTTATATCACTATAACAATAAGTATTGCTAATTAAGAAATGATATTAGACAACTTAGTGCTCAATTTATCAAATACATTACTTAACATATCATAAACTGGGCCACCTGAACTATTGAAAATAACTAAAATCACAGATGAAACACCAGCTGCAACGATTGCATATTCTATTGCAGTTACGCCACGCTCATTTTTAATGAATTTGTTTGCAAAATTTCTTACTTGCGCACGAACCGCTGATAAGTACATCATAATAACTTTCTCCTTAAATATTTACATTTTTTTTAAACTGATTTTCACTTTCTTAACTGAAAGTTTTCGCATTATATGCGAATTCATATTAAATTGCCAGCGAGAAATGCAATTTTATTTTAATTTTTTTTATCAATTTAATGAACAATATCATGAATTCAACCAACAAAAAATTATTTAAAATCATAAAGTAAACAGGTATCGTCTTAAATAGACATTGGAAGTTTTATTTAATTATTAAAGTAAAAATAATTTTCTCAATAAACTATTTCGCTAAAACATCATCGATTATTTAAATTACATAAGAGGAAAAAAGGAGCGGCAAAGATATAAGCTTTAAAATGGCTGACAAATCAATTTTAAAAAAACTAAAAATTCAATATTTAAAATATTTAACACTCAGGTTTATTCTTCATTTTAAAGCAAGCATAAATTACCTTAAAATAATAAACCACCCCTTATAAAGGCGTGGCTTATATCACTATAACAACAAGTATTGCTAATTAAGAAATGATATTAGACAACTTAGTGCTCAATTTATCAAATACATTACTTAACATATCATAAACTGGGCCACCTGAACTATTGAAAATAACTAAAATCACAGATGAAACACCAGCTGCAACGATTGCATATTCTATTGCAGTTACGCCACGCTCATTTTTAATGAATTTGTTTGCAAAATTTCTTGCTTGCGCACGAACCGCTGATAAGTACATCATAATAACTTTCTCCTTAAATATTTACATTTTTTTTAAACTGATTTTCACTTTCTTAACTGAAAGTTTTCGCATTATATGCGAATTCATATTAAATTGCCAGCGAGAAATGCAATTTTATTTTAATTTTTTTTATCAATTTAATGAACAATATCATGAATTCAACCAACAAAAAATTATTTAAAATCATAAAGTAAACAGGTATCGTCTTAAATAGACATTGGAAGTTTTATTTAATTATTAAAGTAAAAATAATTTTCTCAATAAACTATTTCGCTAAAACATCATCGATTGTTTAAATTACATAAGAGGAAAAAAGGAGCGGCAAAGATATAAGCTTTAAAATGGCTGACAAATCAATTTTAAAAAAACTAAAAATTCAATATTTAACACTCAGGTTTATTCTTCATTTTAAAGCAAGCATAAATTACTTTAAAATAATAAACCACCCCTTATATAAAGGCGTGGTTTATATCACTATAACAAATATTTATAATTAAGAAATGATATTAGATAATTTACTATTCAATGTATTAAATACATTAGTTAACATATCATGAACTGGGCCACCTGAACTATTAAAAATAACTAAAATCACAGATGAAACACCTGCAGCAACAATTGCATATTCTATTGCAGTTACGCCACGCTCATTTTTGATGAATTTGTTTGCAAAATTTCTTACTTGTGCACGAACCGCTGATAAGTACATCATAATAACTTTCTCCTTAAATATTTACATTTTTTAAAATTATTTTTTCACTTTCTTAACTGAAAGTTTTCACATTATATGCGAATTCATATTAAATTGCCAGCAAGAAATGCAATTTTATTTTAATTTTTTTTATCAATTTAATGAACAATATCATGAATTCAACAAACAAAAAGCGCCTTAAAATCATAAGGTAAACAGGTATCGTCTTAAATAGACATTTGAAGTCTTCTTTAATTATTAAAGTAAAAATAATTTTCTCAATAAACTATTTCGCTAAAACATCATTCGATTGTTTAAATTACATAAGAGGGAAAAAGGAGCAGCAAAGATATAAGCTATAAAATGGCTGACAAATCAATTTTAAAAAACCAAAAATTCAATATATTATACGTAATACTTAGTTTTATCCTTCATCTTAAAGAAAGCATAAATTACCTTAAAATAATAAACCACCCATTTATAAAGGGTGGTTAAATTAATATAATAATTATTGCTTATTGAACAATTATATTTACCAATTTAGATTTCAACTCAAAAAATATATTTTCTAACATATTGTGAACAGCACCATCATCTCGATTAAATATAGTCAAAGCCACCGCCGAAACCCCTGCAGCAACCGCTGCATATTCAATAGCGGTTACACCACGTTCATTTTTGATGAATTTATTTGCAAAATTTCTTACTTGTGCTCGAACTGCTGATAAGTACATCATAATAACTTTCTCCTTAAATATTTACATTTTTTTTAATATTTATTTACTTTATTTGTAAAGTCTTTTGCATTATATGCGCTTTAATATAACTTTACCAGTGCTAATAAAAAAATTACAACAGATATGAGTAATAAATATTTATGAATTAGTTAAAAATGAATTGAAACTAATTTTTTAGTTTGCCAGAGTAACAAGCAGACATCTTTAATGAAATAAAGATGTTAACAAAAATACAGTTAAAATTTTCATATAGTTAAAAGTATAAAAGATACTTACAATTTATTGAATAATGAATAATGAATAATTTTAAAGAGGAAAATAAAAATGATAAATTAAGATAGTCATATCAATAAATTAAACTTATCTTTTCTAATCGTTATTTCTATCTACTTTAACGTTAAGAAAAGTTATACAAATAAGTATACAAACTTAGATGACAATACTTAATTTATCTTTTAGTTTATTAAATAATTCAGTTAAGGCATTTTTAGCTGGACCATCATCAAAAAAAAGAACTGTAACTATCATTGTAAGTACTGATATTATAATTATGTATTCGATCGTATGCACTCCATGTTCATTTTTTATAAATTTAATTCCACTCAATTTTAGTCGTGTAAGTATTGCTGAGATGTTCATAATAACAATGCTCCATTTATTAACTTACCGTTTATTTTTTCTTTCGCTTTTTAGGTTTTGCAAATATTATGCTAATTACCGTAAAGTACTTAGTAATAATGAATTTAAAATAATAGAAATGATAAAAAAATTTAAGGATACAAAGATATAAAAAACAACAAAATCAAAGATAATTTTTATGGAATAAAAATTTTAAATTTCAATACAACTGATATGACATATATATGTGATATATCAAGATCAGTTTATCAAATTCTGATGAAAAGAAGTTTAACAAGATTTTTGTTATCTAAAAAACGTTTATTCGCAATTTAATATTCTTAGGTGGATAGTTAGAGTAGGAAATACATTCCAAATCTAAATAAGTAACCATTTGAAAATAAATAATTATCCTTTATTATCTACTATGTTGATCCACTTTTTAGATTAACGCTTCATGTTTTTTAATGAAGTGTTTAGGATTTCCATAGACTCAAGTAAAAAATAATTTTATTACTAATTCTCATATCGTTATTTTATGGCACAAAACCATTTACTGACATGCTATTTTATCAATAAAATAAACTTATCCAGTAATATATAGGTCGATGCAAAATAAATGAAAGACAAGTCTATACTATCTTCATTAAAATCAATAATGTTTGAAGTTTTAATTTATTTGAGTTCATTTCATAAAGCCCGTTTTCGTCCAGCTTGAAAAGTATAGAAGAATGATACTATATGAAAGTTTAAACAGATAAACATTATAGACTTTTTCATTCATTATCAATTTTTCAAAACATACTATGTCCTTCTAAACATTCTGTATTAAAGTCTAATAGTGTCAATTTTATTATTAGTACATACTAAAATGAGGTTACAACTTTGCGTTACATGAAACACGTTGATTAAAAGAAACATAATCAGTGTTTCATTATGATTAAATCATCGTAAATAAAGAGAGTTAATGAGTTCAGTAAGATATCGTTCCAAAAGACAAGTTATTATTAAATATAATAAACAAATTTGTATCATTAATTAATGTTTGGAAAATGACTACCATAGTTAACTTTTATCAACTTCTTTAATAAAAAATATCAATAAGTTAACCTATAAAAATAACATTAGAAAAGACTAAATTAGATAATACACACCTTCATACTTAATTTAAAAAACGATGCACTTAAAAATAGGAATTATTTATTTTACATCCAGATATATTTCAGTGTTTTTGCAAAAAAATGAGAGATACAACACACCAATTATCTGGATTCGTAGGCGTTGCTAAAAGTCTATAAATAAACATTTGGAGCGGGAAACGAGGTTCGAACTCGCGACCTCAACCTTGGCAAGGTTGCGCTCTACCAACTGAGCTATTCCCGCTTACTGGAATACTTCGAAAGAAGTGGAAGCATTATACAAAATTTTTTGTATCTGGCAACCACTTTTGACGTTATTTTTTAGTTTTCCAGCTAAGTGATTCAAATACTCCAAAAATAAAAAGACGAAGTGCTTTAAATTTATCCTCTTGTTTCTCTTTATTAGTCATTGTTGATTGTAGCATGTAGGCCTGTAAACCATGAGTTATGGTAAAAGCAGCTAAACCAACATATGCGACAATATTAGCTGGTCTTGGGAAAGGATGAATCAAATTAAATAATAAAAATAACCACATTATGGTGTATAAAAATTTACCAATAAATATAAACATTAATTGTCTTCTCTTATAAAAAGATAACTGCGAACTTGCCCAACAATTTTTTCTCGATGTAATTGCCAACTAGTAGGAATATTACTCATTAGTTCGAGATCTTTTTCTGTTTCAATATAAATATATGCAGATGATTTCAACCAATCATGATCTTCTAGCTGAATAATCGTTTGGGCAACCAGTGATTGATAAAAAGGGGGATCAATAAACACAATATCAAACTGCTTTTTAGCGGGTTGATCAAGCCATGTTAGCGTATTAGTGTGATAAATATCAATTGCATCACAAGCAATAAGCTGTTTATTTTTCTTAAGTAACTGTGCAACTTGTTTATCTTTTTCAAGTAAAATTACATTTTTTGCACCTCTTGATGCTGCTTCAAAGCCTAAAGAGCCACTACCTGAAAAACAATCTAAACAATCACTATCATATATAACTGGCATTAACCAATTATATAAAGTTTCTTTAACTCTATCAGTCGTAGGTCGTAGACCTTGTTTATCGAGCACGGACAATTTACGCCCACGCCATTTTCCACCAATAATTCTTATAGAACCATTCATACTAAATTCCTTACTAGAATAGTTCCTGAGTGTTACCTTGAGAATCGGTCACACTAGTCTCTACTTCTTGAGTTGTATAAGATGTTGGTTCAGTACCTTTAATAAAATATTCAGACAATGTTTTAGAGCCTGATTGAGGTAATAATCCTGTCTTTTGATCAATGGTTACAGATATAACATTGTCCGGTTTTGTATCTTCTTTTATAGGTACATTTTGCAAGGCAACTTTCATATAATCAATCCAAACTGGATTTGCTGTCACTGACCCAGCTTCCGCTCGAATAGTTCGGCCTAAATTGCGCCGATGATCATCAAATCCCATCCATACAGTTGTTACAATATTGCCACCAAAGCCAGAAAACCAAACATCCTTAGATGCATTTGTGGTACCTGTTTTACCTCCCACATCTTTTCGACCTAATACTTTTACTCGCCAGGCTGTACCTTGCCAATCAGCCCCTCCAAATACAATTGATCTTAGTCCATCTTTCATAATAAAAGCTAAGCCACTATTGATCGTATGTGGTGCATATTGTGATGTAACATCTATAGTTTTATTATCTGAATTGATATTTGGTAATACCATAGTATCATCTGATTTAAGATTAGCTTGTTCAGGTTCTTCATTATCTGATTCGTTTATTTCATTCTCAACATTATTTAGTGATATTGGCGTTGACCCTGTATTAATAACCCCATCAGTACAATTTTTACATGCAATCAAAGGTTGATGTTGATAAATAACACCACTACCATTATTTTCCTCAATTTTTTCAATTAAATAAGGTGAAATTAAATATCCACCGTTGACAATCACTGAGTAAGCTCTAGCTACTTGCAAGGGTGTAAATGATGCAGAACCTAAAGCTAATGATTCATTAAGAGAGATATTTTCTTTTGGAAATCCAAATCTTTCTAAATAATTTGCTACATATTTAATACCTACAGCTCGTAGCGCTCTAACCATCATTACATTTTTAGACATCCCTAAACCAATTCTTAAACGTAATGGTCCAGCATAATTTGGTGGAGAATTTTTAGGCCTCCAAGTCGCACTTCCTGTCGAACGAACAATGGGTGCATCATTGAGTAGTGTCGCCATAGTTAAACCTTTTTCCAATGTAGATGTATAGATAAAAGGTTTAATATTTGATCCTAATTGACGAAGAGCTTGAGTAGCACGATTAAATTTACTTAAATAAAAATCATAACCGCCAACAATCGCTTTGATAGCCCCATTGTCTGAATCCAGTGAAACTAACGCAGCGTTGACTGCTGGAATTTGTGCTAACGCCCATTTATCATTTGTTTTCTTAACCCATATGAGTTGCCCTGATTTTAATGTATCAGATACTTTTTTCGGAAAAGCGCCTTGTTGAGTATCACTAATAAATGGACGAGCCCATTTCATATCTTGGAATGATATAACGATTTTAGATTTATCGGTTAAAACTACATTTGCTTCTGAATCAGAAGATTGAATAACAACACCAGGACACATACCACTATAGCAAGTATATTTTTTTAGCGTTATTTGAATTTGTTCATCATTCCACGCCTTTTCGTTATTTTTCCATAATGTTTTTTCAGGACCACGATAACCATGTCTTATATCATAATCAATAATATTTTTTTGTACGGCTTGCTCTGCTGCTATCTGGTCAGTTTTAGATATAGTTGTATAGACTTTATAGCCATCAGTATAAGCATTTTCACCAAATTTATCATACATAAACTGCCTTGCCATTTCTGCAATATATGGAGCTGAAAATTCGATCTGTGGTGAATGATAACTTACATTAATTGGTTTACTAATTGCCTCATTGTATTGTGCTTGAGTAATATACGATTGATCTAACATACGACCTAAAACCCAGTTACGTCTGGTCAGTGCTCGATCAGGATGTGAAATAGGATTATAAGCTGAAGGCGCATTTGGCAAACCAGCTAACAATGCCGCTTCATCGATGGTTAACTGATCTGGAGTTTTACCAAAAAAAGTATAAGATGCGGCGGCAACACCATATGCTCTAGAACCAAAGTTGATCATATTTAAATAAAGTGTCATGATTTCTTCTTTGGTAAGCTCTTTTTCCATACGAATAGCCAAAATAATTTCTCTAGCTTTTCGTGCAATACTTTTTTCTGGTGTTAAGAAAAAGTTTTTTGCAACTTGCTGGGTTATAGTGCTACCCCCTTGCGAAAACCCTTTTTGTTTCAAGCCTATGTACATTGCTCGAACAATACCAATCGGATCGATACCAAAATGCTCATGAAATCTCGCATCTTCGGTTGCAATCACGGCATTAACAACAACTGGTGGGATTTCATTGTATTTTAATGGTGTTCGTCGACGCTCACCAAAGATAGCAATAAGTTCTCCATCTTTGCTCAAAATTTGCAGGGGTGTTTGCAACCTTACATCTTTTAAGGTTGTAACATCAGGCAAGTCTTTTGAATAATAAGTATAACCAGCAATTGCTATGGCTAAAGCACATAGAAAACAGCCGATAAAAAACTTAAGAAAAAATTTTAACGCTTTAATTATTATCACAAATTATTCCTAGCTAAATTTTCAAAGGAAAATGTAAGGGTAACTAAGGCATTTTTGTTACCCCTGTAAATAATTTTACACTTAGTTTTTATTAACATTGATATGATGAATTTAATATCCTTGTTATAAAGAAAATATGTTAATCACTCATAAAAAATTACTGCAATTATGCGTATTATCTCCCATATTTAGCTTAATTTTAAGCAATTTTTACTCCCATCATTTATTAATTGTGTTTTATTTGAACCGAGTTTTTATCATGTGGAGAACTAAATTAACCCTATCCTTACAACAAATCATTATAGTATCAATAATTTATTTAATTCTAGTTATTGAATGCCTATTAAAATTTTCTGATACATTATTAAATAACTACACTTTTATTATCCTATTGTTTTTAATAAATGAATGGTGGCGAAGCATTGGTTGTTGCAAAAAAATCAAAGGAGAATTTGCAGTATTTCATCATATCAATCAGATCTATTGGTTTAAACAACGGTGGTATATAAGACATAATCCCATAATACTCCGTTACATTATTATTTTGAATTTGCAATCACGCAGAACCAATAAACGTCATACACTATTTTTAATGTCAGATAATTTTTCCCCTAGTGACTGGCGTACTTTACGTTATTATCTTTATCAAATTAGGTTGACCTGTTAAATCATATCGTTAGCCTGCAACTTTTTATCAAAAAAAGATCAATGGGATTTTTTTATCCAATATTGATAAGGTTTAGATTCTAGTTGTAATGCAAGTAGTTCATGATCCATATATCTGCAAAAACTCGGTATATCACGAGTAGTGGAAAAATCATCAGCAATCACATAGAGTACTTGTCCTATAGCCAGCTCTCTAATAGCTTTTCGAACCAGCATGATAGGCTCTGGGCAACGTAATCCCAGAGTATCAAGTTTTTTATCAAAAGTTAGAGTCATAAAATATAATTAGATTAATTTATAGTAATAAATTACTTAAATAATGGGGTACGGCATCATCAACATTTGAACCAATTACCTCTAATTGTGGTAGTTTTTGGCGTAAATCTAAACTAGCATTTTGCATAATACAACCTTTTCCTGCCATTTTTAACATTTCAAAATCATTCATGCCATCACCAAAAGCAATACTATCTTTTAGAGCGAAACCAAGTTTTTCAACTACCTTTTTTAGAGCACTGCCTTTTGATACATTTTCAGCCATAATTTCAAGACAATTTAAAGACGAAAAAGTAATGCTGATTTTACTACCATACTTTTTAACAAGCCTATTTTTTAGTTCAGCTAAATGTGGATGTAATGAATCACTACTGGTTGTAAAGTAAATTTTAGCAATATCATCGGTTTCAAAATCAGAAGGATTAAAATATTCATAAGTGAAATCTGTATCTCTATAAAAACTTAAAGAGTATGCATCTTCTTTATTAATCAGCCAATTATCACCACGGTAAACATGAGTATAAACTAATGGATCATTAATGCATTCTTTTGCGACTTCACATGCTAAAGTTGGCTCAAGACTTTGGCTAAAAATTAAATTGCCTGAGCTATCATGCACTCTAGCACCATTAGAAGTAATCATAAAAGCATCAATTTCCATATTTTCTCGCATTTGTGCTACATCAATATGATGTCGCCCTGTGGCAAAAACAAAATGGATATTTTTTTTTCGCAAAGCTTGAAGAACTTGTTTAGTATAAGGTGATAAGCTATGCTCAGGAGTTAATAAAGTGCCATCTAAATCGGAAGCTACAACACGAAACATAATATTCTCTACTTTTATAATAATTTGTAATGATGATGACTAAAAAAACTAAACATTGAAACAACAAATTCCGTTTCAAAGTAAACCATATAATCATAAACTCTGTATGATACAACTCTGATAGCATTTACTCAACTAATTGTGGTGTGATAAAAATAACAAGTTCTTTTTTCTGCTGTTTTTTACCTTTATATTTGAACAAGTGACCTATAATCGGAAGCTCGCTCACGCTTGGAACATTTCGTTTAATATTATCGCTAGTTTGTTGAAAAATACCACCCAAAACAAGAGTCTCGCCATTATTGACTATCACTTGGGTTTTAATTTCTTGGGTGTCAATAGCCAATGCTTCTCCTCCTTCGCTACGTTTAATTGCGCGACCTGCGGTGTTTTGAGTAATAAATAAATCTAAAAGCATTTGATTTTCAGATAGTATTTTAGGCGTCACCTCTAATCCTAAAACCGCTTGCTTAAACTCAATCGATGTTGCTCCATTACTACCATTTGAGACTTCGTAAGGAATTTCCGTGCCTTGCTTTATTGACGCCATATTCTGGTTAGATGTTAATAAATTAGGACTGGCGATAATTTCAACTTGATTTTCAGACTCTAATGCTGATAGTTCTAAATTAAGCAAACTACCCGAAATTTTAGCTAAATTAAAACCTATGGTTGATGTGGAGTTAGTAATACCTAACCCTACATCAAACTTACCTAATAATTGCGATGATCGTCCTAAATAGCCCCATTTAATACCCAATTCGTTCAAACCTTCATTACTCATTGTTACAATATGAGCGGATATATGTACTTGTGGCATTGGTTTATCAATGGACTTAATCAAGTTGTTAATTGCTTTAAACTGCTTTGGCAAATCCATAATAATTAGTGAATTGGTTCGTTTATCCATGATAACTTTGCCCCGTTCAGATAATAACCCATTCTGTAATATGGTTTCATTTAAAGTTGTAAGATCAGCATGTTTAATTACGATAGACAAAGATTCCAATGGTTGTTTTTGCTCTTGTTGCTTTAATTCTGATTGCCGTTTTTGTTCTAAAATTTCGGGATCGACAGCTTTGGAAATAAATAAAATATTATCATCCATTGTAGCTTGTAAATTGGCCGAATCTAAAATAATACTTAATGCTTTTTGCCAATCTATGTTTTGCAGTTTAATCGTCTGTTTTATTGATAAATTTTCACCCATAATAAGATTCATTTGTTTACAATCAGCTAAAGATTGCAAAATAATAGCAATATCTGTTTGATAAAAATTCAATGAAATCAATTCATTATTGTAAAACTCAGGATTAGAAGATAAATTAAAATGTAATTGATTTTCGTTAGCACTAACCGTACATATCATGATAATCAGAGAGATGAAAAAGCTTGTTGTTACATTCAATAATAGATGTTGACATTGCTGGAACAATTGTCGTTTTTTTGTCTGTATATCTTTAAGATTCATTTAATGACATCATCCATTCGATAGTTTCATTACAATAATCTGTCAAATTTGCTTGCCACACAATTTTATGGTTTTGCCAAGATTGAACAAACCAGGGAAATAATACGTGAGACGGAACCTCATGATTTATGGCTAGCCAATGATTCTCTGAATAAAGCCAAATTTGCGGGTAATAATGGCTCTTTTGTTTAATAAAGCCTTTAAATCGCCAAGCTTGTATCTGTTTTAATAATATCTCTTTCTGTTCGTTACATGATATCTGCGTTGGTTTAACAAATGGATCCCGATTAAAATTTAATTCAGCAATGGCATTAAAACAATGAGTAATCAATAATAAACTAATTATAGATAAGTTTGACTTCATTCCATTTTCCTTTTAAATAATAAGGTAAATATAATTTGTAAATAAGATTCCTGTTTAATCATCTTTAAATCTCGAAAATTCAAATAATAATCTTTATTCAGCTCTGAGATTAAATTCATAAAATCAATAAATTCACCGTTTAGTTCAATATCCCAATTAATTGTTTCCTCGGTTTGATAATGTTTGAAGGCATTTAATACTAAATGATTTCGTTCAATATATTGAGCAAATTCACTTTGATTGATCATAGTCAATGAACTGTTTTGCCCAAATCGATAAAGCATAAGCCTTGATTGTAACGATACTATTTGTAATTGTTTTTGTTGATATAATTTTTGTTGCTCTTCTGATTGGTTACTTATATCGTGAATAAATAACAGATAACCGGTAATAAAAGTAACCAAAAGTAACAAAATACAGATTAAATATTGTTGCCAAAGTGGGCGATTGTAAAAATCACTATTCATTTAGGTCAATATCCATTTCAAAAGACAAACTGCTTTTATTATTAGCAATCATTTTAATTTGGCTTTTACTGACGTTTTTATGTTGTAAAAGATTTAAGTTAAAATTAGTGAGTTCAATATAGTTAAAACTATGCCCTCTTATTGTTATGTTATCGAGTTCATAATTGAACGAAGTTAACCAAATATTTGAAGGTAATTGTAATGAAATTAAGATTAATGATTGATGGATTTGTCTTTGACTTATTGAGGGATTAGGCAAATAATTCAATAATTGCTCATTTAACTTTTGCTCAATAAGTTGTAAATGTGTAACATTGGTTTTATAGCGGGTTAATTTTGTATGGGCTTGCCGCCACATATAACAAAATAAACAACTCATGACGCCAATCAAACATACAATTACAATTGATAAATACAATTTTTGCTTTTTATATTGGCTTTGTCTCCATGGTAAAAAATTGAATTTTTTATTATCAATTGTGTAACCAATAAAATTTATTACACATTCATTTTCCTTAAATAATCTAATCCAGCTATTAACATAATCTCGCTCACAAATTGCAACCATAATTTGGTTCTGGTTCTGTTTATCAGCCAAAAAAATAAAATCATAAAAGACATGTTTAGCTGACACTCCAAATAATTTATAGATCGAAGCCTCAATATACAAAGCAATTTCGTTAATTTGCAATTTAACATCAGGTCTTGTTAACTTGGTTAATTGAATATAGGTATCAGAAAGGTTTATTTCATATTTTGTATATTTAGGTAATTTTGCTTGTAGTTGACTAACTAAAATATCAATATCATTGAAATTTTGATAATGATATTCAATTAAATTGCCGTAACGGGAAAACGCTAATCGCCCATTAGATTGATTTATCTTATATCTTATAATATTGGATTCGACATGAATTACGACCTGACATTTATCTAATATTTTCATTGATTGACTGACCATAAAAATAATTTCATCCATAAATCATAGTCACATTAAGCAATATGAATACGAATAAAAGGAGTTTTTGTGATACATTACCCAAAAAACGTTTAAAATTAAATCGAACAAAGCTAATTTTGCAGAAAATTAAAAAAAAAGGTTGACTGAAATAAGGCGTGCCTTATAATGCACATCCACACGGTAAGGGTGATTAGCTCAGTTGGGAGAGCACCTCCCTTACAAGGAGGGGGTCACTGGTTCGAACCCGGTATCACCCACCAATCTTTACCGTGACGTTTTAGAAATAAAACACTTGGGGTGATTAGCTCAGTTGGGAGAGCACCTCCCTTACAAGGAGGGGGTCACTGGTTCGAACCCGGTATCACCCACCACTTTTGTCAGTTTTCTACATGGGTTGTTAGCTCAGTCGGTAGAGCAGCGGACTTTTAATCCGTTTGTCGAGCGTTCGAATCGCTCACGACCCACCACTTTTTTATCTTTCTTTTTTCAGATTTTATTCAATAAGTCAGTATATTGATCTATAAAAGTACAAGCATTTAACTAATTTGCTTGGAATAAATCTGATTAACATTAAGTGTCTGCACTGAAATCATAAAAAATACGATGTTTTTAATTATAAGGATCCGAACCCATCTATCATTTTTCTATTTTAAAATAAATATTAACAATGATTAATTAATCGCTAATATGTTTGGATTTGATGAATTAATATTCAACTATTTTTAATCAACGCGAATATTGCCCAAAAGGTTAAGTACACGTTATATCAAACAGTCAAACT
Organism: Gilliamella sp. B3022; assembly: GCF_028751545.1. NCBI lineage: Bacteria > Pseudomonadati > Pseudomonadota > Gammaproteobacteria > Orbales > Orbaceae > Gilliamella > Gilliamella sp. B3022. The sequence goes on along the minus strand of NZ_CP071867.1, from coordinate 1,799,322 downwards.
TACATCTTTTCTACAAAAGTATTGTTTAAAATCAATTCTATTTAATCAGCGTATCTACAATATTAAATATTTTATTGTTCACTTATAATCTTGACTTTTTCAATCAACAATAAATCAACTAACGATCTAAAGAGATATCATGTAAAATGTATCAATATCAAAAGGATATGATTAAGGAAATAATATGAAAAAGTTAGTGTTATTGGGATTGATTATGATCAATTTGTTGACTGCTTGTAGTTCTAATTCTAATTATAATGAAGTTGAAACTTATAACAATAAAGAAGTGTTATACAAAAAAGCAGTTATATTACAGGATGCTGCAGCACAATTTGCATTAGGTGCGAATTACTATTTTGGACAAAATGGTTATACGAAAGATTATGACCAAGCTAAAAAATGGTTTGAAGCATCAGCCAAACAGGGATATACATCATCTCAATATAATTTAGGTCTTATGTATAATAAGGGAGAAGGAGTAAAACGTGATTATAAAAAAGCAATAATGTACTATGAACAAGCCGCACAGGCTAACTTTATAAGAGCGCAAAATAATTTAGGCTTAATATATTATGAAGGTAAAGCTGTTCCACAAGATTTAGATAAAGCGAAACTGTGGTTTGAAAAAGCAGCCAATCAAGGACATCTAAAATCTCAAGCTGCATTAGCGAGCATATATTTATTAAATGATAAAAACTATCCTAAAGGATTGGAATTACTTAAAAAAGGACTAAAAGCCAATAACCCTCAAGCACAATTATTAATGGGTGTGTTGTATGATAATGGAACAGCAGTATCAAAAGATAAAAATAAAGCAAAAAAATATTATAGTTTAGCTTGCAAAAACGGGTTACAAAAAGCGTGTGAACTTTCCAAAAATATTCATTGATAATTGAATGCAGTTCATTAGCTTTCTTAATCAATTAATAAGCTGAAGGTAATGATAACAATATTATTGCCATCACCAAGATAGCAATAATATTAAGCAAGATGAATTAACGGGTCAATCCATATCCTAATGGATACAAAAATTTCATGTCATTTGGTAAATCAGAAGATTGTTTAATTACACTTTCCATTGAATCTGGTAAAGCAAATGGCATTTTAGCGATATATGGTTTATCCGCCAATAAACGTTCAAACAATACTTCATCATTTACACCAAAATTAGCCACAACTGCACTAGCGTATTGTTTTATAGGGGTGAGAACAGCAGGTCGATCTAAATAAATTGTTACAATAACCGGATGTTTTTTACTTGCCTTGGCGATAAATTCAATATTTTTATCATTTGCAGAAAATGCAAGTGAACCTTCATGATGTCTTAAACCAAAAAAGTAATTTTTATGATTCTGTTCAAAGGGAGCATCAATACGTGCAACCACTACATTCGCATCATCAATATCATCAACAATAGTTACTTGATTTTTTAATTGATTTTTTGTTTCTGTTACAAAACCATGCAAGTAAACTTTCTTATTAGTATCTAGTGGTAAGGTTTGTTGTTTATTTTCAAGTAACACCATTGAGTTGAATTGTGCTTTATTCGCAATTTGTTGAAAATTTTGATTACCAACAAATTTGCTTGCTTCATTAGGATCAATAAAAGGTGTTTCAAATTGGCCTAAAGCAAATTTTTGCGTTAAAATTGCCAATACTGCACTGTCTATCAGCTTCTCATCCAATTTATTATTTTTAACTGCAGAGACAATAGTTGAACTATTGCTTACCCCTCCAAATTGTTGAACACCAGCTAGGATCGCTTTAATAAAACGCTCTTCCACTGTTAAATTCTCAACTCCCCAGGGCATCCCTTCAGCTTTAGGTGCAACTCCTTGAGGCGTACCATTAATACAAACGTCATTACAGTCTTTAGTAATATTCCAATCACTCATGATGACACCTTTAAATTTATAGGTATCACGCAGTAAATCTTTTAATAAATATTTATTAAAACCTGCACCAACAGGATCGATTCTATGATTATTTATTTGCGCATTTTTCAATATGGAGTATGTTGGCATTATGGCTGCGACATTCACCTCGAATGCTCCAGTGAATGGGATAATATGTTTTTTTAAACTATCCTTTTCCGTAAATAGTGCATATTTTCCATAAAAGCTATGACTATCAAACCCTTCTTCAGCCGCACCATAACCAACCCAATGTTTAACAACGGCAGAAACGCTTTGTGAATTTAATCCCTCTTTTCCATTTTGCATACCGGAGATATAACCACGTACCATTTTTTTACTCAATTCAGGATTTTCACCAAAAGTGCCTTCAAAACGTGCCCAACGTGGTTCAGTACCTAAATCGGCCATTGGGGATAATGCTTGAGTTATCCCTAAAGATCGATATTCTTGACGAATAATATCCCCATATTTATTAATGTCTTTTTCACTACCAATTGCAGCCATTCCTAATGTTCCTGGCCATTGGCTAAAACCATTTTTAGTAGTTTTTTCATTACCATAATAAAAAGTATTTCGTGGATCAACACTGATAGTCAAAGGTATAGATAAACGTGATGATTCTGCAATTTTTTGCAACTGATTATTTTGCAGAGCAAAATCTTCTGGACTAACTTCTAATCGAGTGATTAAACTATTTACTTTATCATTCAGTATCAGGTTCTTGAGTTCTTCTAAATTATATTTATCACCATGACCAAGTTCATCTTCTAAACTTCGAGCATTACCATGCATCATCATACCAGCCTTTTCTTCAAGCGTCATTCTAGCTAGTAAATCCTTTGCGCGCTGTTCTGGTGTCAAACGCCAATCTTCATAAGGAGTGAGCTTGCCATCTTTATCCATATCTTTAAATTGAAAATTTTCAACAGTGATAGTTTTTAATTCTTGACTTTCAATTTTAACCTGCTGAATTGCCCATAATGGATTGAATACTAGTACAGAGCTAATTAACAATGCTAGCTTCAATGTTTTACATTTCATATTACACTCCTTGGATAACTTATGATATTTAAGCTGATTTTTGTGCGCTTAAAACAACAAAACCTAAACGCTTTGCTCCCCCAAATGCTTAGGTTTGTTTATATACTCTCTTGTTAAGCTGCACAGTAACGATCCGAAATATGCTCAATAAACTAGCATTAATAATAGAAAGAAGAAATCAACGATTGAGGTTAATTGAAACAATTGTGATAATAATCACAGTTTTTTGTTATTACTTCAACAAAATAGTGATTTTACATATCTATTTAATATTCCTAAAAAAGTTTACTTATCAAAAAGGAAGGTGAAGAGAATTTAAACTCATCGGAACAAAAATAAAATAAGGCGCAATATGATTTAGCTTATATTCTATCTAACTGAAATTGCACCTAGAATGAAAACTGACCTAACTATTACAATACACATGGAAAATTAAACGATACGCAATATAAAACATGATTACACCAACTAAACAATCCAAAATCACCCACATTCTTTTTTGTTTAAATAATGAAGTAAGTAATCTAGCACCATAACCAATACTAAAAAACCAGATAAATGAAACACACGCAGCACCAATTAGAAAAGCAATTTTTTGTTCACTGCTTAACGTTCCAGCAATACCGCCAACAATCACTACAGTATCTAAATATACATGTGGATTAAGTAAAGTAACGGCTAACGTTGCCAATATTACTTTGATAAAACTGCTTTTATTAGAGTCTTGTGATTGGAGTTGTATACTACTTGTTCCCTTAATTGCACTTTTAAACGCCCCAAAACCATACCAAATTAAAAAAAGTGCACCTAATATTGCTAATACATTCGTGATTAAGGGATTACTACTAATAAATGTGCCTACTCCTAGGATTCCAATTGACATCAATACAAAATCACAAATAAAACAGATCCCCGATACATAAAATATATGATTTCGTAATAAACCTTGTTTGAGAACAAATAAGTTTTGTGCACCGATGGCAATAATTAAACTGGCTGAAATTAATGCCCCTCTTAATATTTCTGATATCATTTTGTTAAAATATTGAGTTAAAATGGACAAGCATTATCGTATAATAAATATGATTGATCAATAGTTCAAAATATTTCAATGAGATAATTAATATTTCTCTTTTTTAAACCAAATTAATTGGGCTTTATTTTTATTAAAATAAAGAATTATCAAACCAACTGCTAACCAAACAATACCTACAATTTTTGCGTAATTATCAATGTGTAATAGTACTGGCAAAAGTACAAGGATACCGACAATAGGTATCAAAACATCCAAAATCCATGAAAGCCCTCCTTTGGAAGCTTTTTTGAATCTAAAATAACCAATGACTGAAGTGTGTAACATAATAAATGCTGTTAAGGCTCCAATATCAACAAATGAGACTAGAATCTGCAATCCTTTAGCACTATTAGCGGCTATAATTACTAAGCATAAATTAAATAGAGCTGCAAATAAGATTGCCATTATCGGAACACCACTTTTCTGACTTATTTTTGCAAAAAATAAGGGTAAACGCTTATCGCGTCCCATGCTGAATAAAAGACGGCTTGCAGCAGCCTGTCCAACCATTGCAGCAAATGAAGCTCCTACAGCTTTCATTAAACTTAATGACCATCCTAACCATAAATTAATTTCTTGATTGACAATATTATAATAAGCTTTGCCTTGTAATTTGGGATGACTACGTAAATATTCAGCATCATAAGGAGAAAGTAAGGATACAACGTAAATCTGTATTACAAATAGACAACCAGCTAAAATTAAACAACTAATAATAGCCTTACTAACTAAATTGCGTTGACCACTATTCTCTTCTGAGAAAGTGGCAATAGCGTCAAATCCCAAATAAGATAAAACAGCAATAGATACGGCACTAAACAGATGACTCCAAGTAAATGCAGACCCACCAATGAAAGGTTTTAACCATTCTCGGCTAAGATCACTTGTTACTATGATCCAAATACCAACAAATAACACCGCAAGCAGTACTACGATTTCAAGCAATAAAATCAGTAAGGTAATTTTGGCTGATTTTTTAACCCCAATTAAATTTAATGTGGTAGTTAATACTAGCGCTAAACAAGTCCATATCCATACGGGCACTTCTGGTATCAAAGCATTAAGCGATATACCACTAAATAAGTAAGCAACGGCTGGGATAAACATATAATCAAGAAGTAACAACCAACCAACTAAAAAACCTACATTTTGATGAATGCCTAGAGAACAATAAGCATAAACGGCTCCCGCGTGAGGTAAAGCATTCGCCATTCTAGCATATGAATAAGCGGTAAATGCCATCACTAAAGTGGCAACAATATAAACTGAAGCAATGGCACCATCACTCACCGCATCTAAAACACCAAATAATCCTACTGGTGCCGCTGGACCAATAAAAAGCAATCCCAAAATAACCATATCTCGAAATTGCATATTTTTACTTAGCTGTTGCATAATCATTCCTTTGTAACAATCTATCAATAGGATAAAATGTTAAATGATTACTGTAAAACTCACTAAGATCAGCTAGTTATTAAATTATAATTTTTTGTTATAAGAAAAGGGTTATTCATGTGCTCTTATTTCATAAGTATATGACATTTTTGCTGTTTTACCTAACATAATAGAGGCACTGCAATATTTTTCGGAAGCAAGTTTTATCGCATATTCAATGGTTTCGTTATCTACCTTAACACCAGTAATTACAATATGAAAATTAATTTTGGTATACACTTTTGGTGAAGATTCTGCTTGAGCTTTATCAATTTCAATCCAAAGATCCCGCACATCCTTTTTTTTATTTTTTAATATAGCAATAATATCATAAGCCATACATCCAGCAGCACCATGCAATAAAAGTTCCATAGGGCGGGGACCACGATTACGTCCGCCATGCTCAATCCCACCATCCATCACTAACGAATGACCACTTGCGGTCTCGCCTAAAAAACCAAAATCATCAATCCACTTTAAACGATCTTTCATTATTCACTCCTTTCAATTTAAATTTATTTTAAAACTTTTTAAATTTAAGTTAGATAACATAAGCTTTTTTGAAACATTCTGTCATCTTTTGCTTATTATTTTATTAACCTATTGAAAAAAACAGGTTTAACTATATTACTAATAGAATTATTGATACATATTTTAAACAACTCGGATAGAATAACCAAATTATTTGCAACAAGAATGAAAATGATGACTATCATTGAGCTAGCAATGATTATCATCTAAATATTAAATAGACAGTTTGATGGCTTTATTTCACCTTAAAGATAAATATGCAATTGTTAAGTTTGTTATCTTTCTTATTATCAGAGCTAGGAATGATTGGCTTGCAAGAGTATTTAGCATTGGTAGGAGGAATCATTGATTATACTTGCATTCATTTTAATCTCGAGCATTTCAATTTTGGTAACCATTATAAGTAGCATATCGCTATAGCTTTATTATATTTCTGTAATCCTAAGCCTAATTACCATACCGATATAATATATGCAGTAGTTATAATATTTGATTACAGGGAAGTTTAGTGAGTCTCAACCAGTATATAAAAACAATAAATAGATTTGTTAAAATTATTTAGGAGTCTATACCGTTTCAATTCAAAACTAAAAAATAGATCGCAATTGCGACCTTTTAATTAAATGATGAAACACGTTATGGTCTTATCGTGCCTCTTTCACTGCTAAACCTAATTGCCATACTGCCATAGCATAATGCGTACTGTGGTTATAACGTGTGATGACATAGAAGTTTGACAAACCATACCAATATTGATAACTATCGCCCATATCCAACCGTAATAAACTGACCTTATTATGACCATCTAATGAACTTTTCGGCTTCAGTCCTAATTTAGCTAATGCTGCAACAGAATATTTTGTACTAAATCCAGTATCAAGTGATGGCGCTTGCCCTTCGGCAATAACTGCTACTTTTCTACCACGTTGCCAACCATGTGCTTTAAAATAGTTAGCCACACTACCAATTGCATCAACAGGATCCCACAGATCAATGTGGCCATCATTGTTAAAATCGATAGCGTGATTTCTGAACGCTGATGGCATAAATTGACCATATCCCATTGCTCCAGCAAACGATCCAGTTAGGTCAAATGGGTCAACACTCTCATCACGGCACATAACTAAGAAATGTTCTAATTCACCTAAAAAATATTGTGATCGTCTTGGATAATAAAAAGCCAGCGTTGAAAGTGCATCAATGATTTTGGTTTTACCCATCACTCGTCCCCAACCAGTTTCAACGCCAATGATGCCCACAATTATTTCAGGTGGTACACCATATTTGTTATATGCTTGTTGTAACTCTTTTTCGTAAATATTCCAAAATTCTACGCCACGAGGTAAATTACTCGGCGTGATGAATTTGTTTTTGTAACGGATCCATGCACCATTAGGCCCTGTAGAAGGGCTCAATTTTGGTGCCTGCTTATCCATTAAATTAATTACCCAGTCAAGTTTGTTAGTTTGTGAAAGCACTTCGCGTAATTGCTTACGATTAAAACCATATTTGTTGACCATTCTCGTAATAAAATTTTCTTGATCAATTGCCAATAGTTCATTGTTGGTTTTTGGCGCATTATGTTCTTTTTCTAAATAGACACCACCTTCGACGCTAGGATGTCCGCGATGTTCTTGCATTGGCGATATTGAAGATTTCTCACTACTACAAGCTGCAAGCAACAATACTATATTAACTAGAATAATGATTCGCTGCATATAAAACCTATATTTTATGTAATTAAAAAATCGACGACATCTTAAATTACTTATTGTTTTTCAACAATATTTGGGCAATATTTCCCTTCAGAAATTTGTTTGATATTATTTAAAGTTGTCTCCGAAATATTCAACAACGCTTCTTGAGTTAAAAAAGCCTGATGTCCAGTAAAAATAACGTTATGACATGAGGATAATCGTCGAAATACGTCATCTAAAATGACATCATTTGATTTATCTTCAAAAAATAGGTCTCGTTCGTTTTCATAGACATCCATACCTAAAGCACCAATTTTGGTTTGTTTTAATGCATCAATTGCAGCTGTAGCATCTAATAATGCCCCTCGACTGGTATTGATAATCATGACGCCATCTTTCATTTTTTGGAAAGATTCTTTATTTAATAAATGATAGTTTTCAGGTGTCATTGGGCAATGTAAAGTGATGACATCAGATTTAGCATAAAGCTCATCTAATTCGACATATTGTGCACCGAGTTCGACAACCATTTCGTTGGGATATGGGTCATAAGCTAATATATGCATTCCAAAACCTTTTAAGATACGAATCACTGCTTGACCAATTTTACCCGTTCCAATAACGCCTGCAATGCGATTGTGCATATTAAAACCTGTTAATCCATCTAAAGAAAAATTAGCATCGCGTGTGCGTTGATAAGCCTTATGAGTACGACGATTAAGAGTCATCATCAACGCAACTGCATGTTCAGCGACGGCTTCAGGAGAATAAGCAGGGACCCGTACAACGGTAATACCTAATTTTTTAGCTTCAGCAAGATCAACATTATCAAATCCCGCGCAGCGTAATGCTAATATTTTTATGCCATATTCAGCCAATTTGTGTAAAACTTTTTTATCAACTTCGTCATTTACAAATACACAAACTGCATCATAGCCTTGCGCAGTAACGACTGTCTTTTGGCTCAGTTTGTGTTCATAATATTCGATATCGAAACCAAATTTTTTATTAGTGATTTCAAGATGTTCTTTGTCATAATGTTTACTACTGAAAACAGCAATTTTTTTTGGATTTTTCATATTATTACATTCCTCTGAAAGGTGATTAGTTAATCTGTTAATCGGTAGTTTGGTTTATACTTGATTAATAACAGCGTTTTGAAGCATTTTCTTGAATACTTCAAATAAGTGAAGTTTTTATTTCAAGACATCCATTGTCACAGTTTTTCAATTTAGAATCCAGTTTGAAATAATTTGTTTTATCTTGGTTTACAGAATTATTTTTTATAGTTGTATGCTATGATAACATTTTGTAAAAAAACTAACCAATAAAGTTAAATAATGTCTAATGAGCAAAATTCACTTGTAAAAACAATTTTTACCGAAAAGATGCTGATATGTATTTTTACTGGATTTGCATCGGGTTTACCTTTTTATTTATTGTTGCAATTATTACCTGCTTGGCTACAAAGCGAAGGTATCAATATCAAAACGATTGGTGCGTTTTCGTTAACACAATTTCCTTATATTTTGAAATTTGTGTGGGCGCCATTTATGGACAATATCTCGCTTTTCAATATGGGGAGAAGACGAGGATGGATGCTTGCCTCACAAATATTGTTAGTTTTATTTATCATAATTTTAGGTTTTTTTTCACCTACACTACACATTTGGGTAATTGCTTCTATCTGCTTCATTATTGCTCTTTTTTCAGCAACCCAAGATATTGCCCTTGACGCCTTTAAGCGAGAATTATTATCAGATAATGAACAGGGACTTGGCAACAGTATTCATACTAATGCTTATCGTGTTTCGGGTCTAGTGCCTGGTTCACTATCCTTGATTCTGTCCAACTATCTTCCTTGGAACAGTGTTTTTATTATCACTGGGCTTTTTATGTTGCCAGCAATTGTTATGACATTGAAAGTAAAAGAACCCATTAATCAAGTCCCCACAATACATAGCATCGAAGATATCATAATTAAGCCATTTAGTGAATTCATCAATCGTCAAGGTATAAAAAGTGCACTCACGATTTTAGCTTTTATTTTCCTTTATAAATTGGGCGATAGTATGGCAACCTCACTTGCAACTCCTTTTTATTTACAAATGGGTTTTAGCCGTTTAGATATTGGTTGGATTGCTAAAAATGCATCTTTATGGCCAAGTGTATTTGGTGCATTAATGGGCGGAATATTGATGATAAAAATAGGTACTAATCGCGCTCTTTGGTTATTTGGTATTGTGCAAGTTATATCTATTTTAGGATTTGCATGGTTATCTATTGAAGGTCCATTTACTGAAATCACCTACAAAGCTAAATTTTTATTAGCTTTGGTGATTAGCTTTGAAGCGTTAGGCGTTGGGTTAGGATCAGCGGCCTTTGTAGCCTTCATAGCCCAAACGACAAATCCTCTTTATACAGCAACACAATTTGCTTTATTTACAAGCATTGCTTCTATTCCTAGAACATTACTTAATGCCACCACAGGTATTATGGTTAATTATTTAGGATGGACAACCTACTTTAGCTTATGTACGATTCTTGCTATACCAGGTATGTTACTATTATTAAAAGTTGCCCCATGGAATACAAAAAAATAGGAGAGAACATGGATAAATTAACACAAGCCTTATATTTTCGACATGCATGTAAAAAATTTGATGAAACAAAAAAGATTGATTCAGCTGAAATTGAATATATTTTAGATGCAGGTCGCTTATCACCTTCTGCGTTTGGCATTGAACCTTGGCATTTTGTAGTGATTGACAGCCCTAAAATCAAAAGTGAATTATATGAGGTTTGTTACAATCAAGAGCAAGTCACCAGTTGCTCACATTATGTGATTGTACTTTATCGTAAGTCTAACTGTTTTTCGGTACAAAGTGAGTATTTTCGTAACGCTGTTGCCCGAACCTTACCTAACCCTAATGATCAAAATAGTATAGATATAACGTGCCAATCGATCATCAACTTTTATGAAAAAGGTCTAGCTAGTGGCTTAACGCTGAATCATTCGTTAGAAATGCAAGCTTACCTTGCTTGTGCCAATATGCTTACAGCAGCCGCCTATCATAATATTGATTCTTGTGCAATTGGTGGATTTCAACATGATGGAATTATTAAAATTTTAGAAAATCGTATACCTTCATTTAATGGTGAAAATTTTGGTGTAGGGCTATGTTTAGCATTTGGTTATCGAATCAATGAACCAACACCTAAAATACGCTGGCCACTTAAAGATATTACGACTTATCTATCAGAATAATTTTAAAACGTCTGTTGCTTTATGTCTCAAAAATATAAAGCAACGATAATAATTAGATATTTCTTAATTAATTGCTAGCACACTAACATCGTTTGCAACATAGTCTCCTCTGAACTACATGCCCAAGATAAAGTTTCTCATTTACAAACCATTGAGCTTTTATTATTGATCGTTTTATATTTCTTGATGTAATTTATTTATTAAATATCGACTAAAAATGAACGAATAATAAAAAAGATAATCTTTGCAAAATATTTAAATCAATCTTATCGTCTTTACCTATCACTGTAATAATCAATTTTTTTGCACGATAAAGATTGATAATGTTAGACTTTTCAATTATAAATTAAGCAAGTTCTGCTTTTCACAGCCAGAACATAAATAAGGATTAAAAGATGAAAACTAAACATGCACGTTTACTAATACTTGGTTCTGGTCCTGCTGGTTACACTGCAGCTGTTTATGCCGCTCGAGCTAATCTTTCACCAGTATTAATAACGGGAATACAACAAGGTGGTCAACTGACAACTACAACTGAAATTGAAAATTGGCCTGCTGGTGCGCCGGAATTAACTGGGCCTGATTTAATGGTCAAAATGAGAGAGCATGCAGAAAGATTCAATACTGAAATTATTTTAGATCATATCGATCGAGTCGATTTTAGTAGCAAACCTTATAAACTCTATGGCAGCGAAACAGAGTACAGTTGCGATGCATTAATTATTGCTACTGGTGCCTCCGCTCAATATCTTGGCTTACCTTCAGAAGAGGCCTTTAAAAGTAAAGGTGTATCGGCGTGTGCAACTTGTGATGGTTTTTTTTATCGCAATCAAAAAGTTGCCGTAGTTGGAGGCGGTAATACTGCTGTAGAAGAGACGCTTTATTTAGCCAATATTGCCAGTGAAGTACATTTAATACACCGCCGCGATAGCTTTAGAGCAGAAAAAATCTTAATGACTCGTTTGGCTGAAAAAATACAAGAAGGTAAAGTGATTTTGCATACTCATCAAACTGTTGATGAAATATTAGGAGATAATATGGGCGTTACAGGAGTCAGGCTTCGTAGCACTCAACATCCTAATTTAACTGATGATCTTTCTGTTATGGGCGTATTTATTGCTATTGGTCATAAACCCAATACCACTATTTTCGAAGGTCAACTTGAGCTAGAGGGTGGTTACATTAAAGTTCAATCTGGTACGCATGGGAATGCAACCCAAACCAGTATCGAAGGGATTTTTGCCGCAGGAGATGTTATGGATCATATTTATCGCCAAGCGATCACTTCAGCTGGAACTGGATGTATGGCTGCATTAGATGCCGAACATTATTTGGATAATTTAAAATAAACTAAATATATCATCATGTCATTAGATAAAAAACGTCAAACTTATCTACTTGGCTGGTTGAAACAGCATGCAAAAATGCATAAAGCAGATTTGCATGCTTCTGCTTTAACTGGTTTTGCATTGACTTTATTAGTCATTTTGCAAGCTGCTCTCATAGCAATCATTTTACAAAAACTGATTATTGAGCGACAACATTTTGCCAAAATCCTACCTTACTTTGGTTCGCTTATAGTTATTTTATTAGGTCGAGCATTATTAATTTATGTACGCGAAAAGATTAACTTCGCACTAGGAAAAAAAGTACGAAAGCATATTCGCAATAAAGTAATTAATCGACTTGAAGCTTATGGTCCTGCCTATTTAAATCAGAATACTACTGGCGCTTGGAGTACGCTGCTCATTGAGCAAATAGAAAATCTGCACGATTTTTTTGCTCGTTATCTGCCACAAATGCGTTTAGTCGGTATTGTACCAATTTCAATTTGTATCGCTATTTTTCCATTTAACTGGGCAGCAGCCGCTATTTTATTATGTACAGCCCCACTGATTCCTATCTTTATGATTTTAGTAGGTATGGGTGCTGCAGATATCAACCGACGCCATTTTAAAGCATTGGCATATTTGAGCGGTCATTTTTTGGATCGTTTAAAAGGACTTAATACTATTCGTCTATTTAATCAAGGAGAGAAGCAAATTAAGGAAATTGCCCAAGCATCAGAAGACTTTCGCATTAAAACCATGCAAGTGTTAAAAATGGCTTTTTTATCATCTGCTGTGTTGGAATTTTTTACATCAATTTCGATCGCGATTGTAGCAGTCTATTTTGGCTTTTCGTATTTAGGTGAATTTAATTTCGGTTCATATAATGGTACTGTCACCTTATTTTCGGGTTTTTTTGCGTTAATTTTAGCTCCTGAATATTTTCAACCATTGCGTGACTTAGGAACATACTATCATGCTAAAGCCGAAGCCATTGCTGCTGCAGACAATATCGAAGCCTTTTTGAGTAAAGATATCTTATTAAATCAAACTCACCATAATTCCGCTCTAATTCAAATCAATCAACCATTACATACTATTGAAGCAAGTGATTTGATTGTGCTATCTAGCGAAAAACAACACATCGTTGGACCTTTATCATTTACCTTACAGGCACCATTTAAAGTGGCCTTGGTAGGTAAAAGCGGTGAAGGTAAGACTTCATTAATGCAAGTTTTGCTAGGCTTTTTACCTTATCAGGGTTCGTTGAAGATTAATGGTATTGAATTTAATCAATTAGATATCACCAATTGGCAACAGCAAATCAGTTGGATCGGACAGAATCCCTATCTTATTAATGGTTCACTGCGCGAAAATATTTTATTAAGCAAACCGAACGCCTCTGATGATGAGATAGAGGCTATAATTGCTAAAGCCCAATTGACTGGTGTTATTAATAAATTACCTCAAAAACTTGATACCCAAGTAGGCGAAGACGCAGTGCGTTTGTCGGTCGGTCAAGCGCAACGTGTTGCAATAGCTCGTGCAATGTTAAAGCCCTGCCAATTGTTAATTCTCGATGAACCTACAGCAAGCTTAGATAAACAAACTATGAAAAATATTGATCACCAACATATCGCATTAAATACGATTACTATTACCCACCAAACTGATGATATCCACGCGTATGACGAAGTTTGGTTGTTAGCAGACGGTAAGTTAGATTGTGATAGCAAGGAGTATTTGTGTTAGCCATATTACGTCCTTATATAGCACTATATAAACACTATTTTTGGCAGATATTGTGTGGTTTGTCTTTAGCGTTTTTGACCCTTTTTACTAGCGTATTTTTACTGTCTTTATCCGGTTGGTTTTTAGCATCAACGGCTTTTGTTGGGATTGCAGGCCTGTATACTTTTAACTATATGTTACCCGCAGCGGGAGTGCGAGCGGCGGCAATTACACGCACGGCAGCACGCTATATGGAACGCTTAGTAGATCATAATACAACGTTTAAAATTTTAGCCCATTTAAGAACATTAGCTTTTTGTAAGATTTTGCCACTGAGTGCTAATCAGTTAACTCAATATCAAAGAGCCGATTTACTTAACCGTTTTATTGTTGATATCGATGCACTGGATCATCTTTATCTTAAGCTATTTTCCCCTATTGTAACCGCTTTGATTACTATAGGCGTTATATTTATTATATTAAGTAATATTAATTTACCCATAGCAATGGTTATCACGATTATTCTTACTGCCACTTTATTAGTAGTGCCAGTTATTTTTTATTTAGCAGGAAAAGAATTGGGTAAAAACTTAGCGAAGCAGCAAAGTGAATATCGCTTATTACTCATCAATTATTTACAAGGACAAGCTGAACTTATTCTTTTCAATGCCCAATCGCGCTATCGGAAACAACTCGATGAACTTGAAACAAATTGGCTACATAATCAACAGCGGCAATCCAATTTAATGGCACTTTCCAGTGCATTAGTTTTATTGATTACTGGTTTTTTAACTTTGATGGTAATTTGGTTAATTACTCAATATACGCTTTCTCCTTTAGTAGCTTTATTTGTATTTGTTTGTCTTGCCAGTTCTGAAATTTTAGCACCAATTCCTGGCGCATTTATCTTTTTAGGGCAAGTGTTGGCCTCCGCTTCACGCACAACCGCAATTTTTAATCAAAAACCTGATATTAAATTTGTAAATGAAAACGAAAGTAAAAAAGTCGATTTAAGTTCAGCAACATTACATTTTGAAAACATTAATTTTAGTTATCCCAATCAACCTTTTTCTGTATTAAAAGATTTTTCGTTAATGTTGAATCAAGGTGAGCATATTGGAATAATTGGCAAAACAGGATGCGGTAAATCAACATTATTAAATCTCATTAATCGCACTTGGGAACCCACATCAGGCAATATCTATTTTAATGGCACACCTCTTAATCAATTGGATGAAAAAACCTTAAGACAGGCGATTGCGATGGTACCACAAGTTATTGCAATTTTTAGTGATACCTTAAGGAAAAATTTGTTAATAGGAAATGAACAAGCTACTGAGCAGCAACTTACAGAAGTATTAGAGCAAGTTGGACTTGAAAGATTGCTAAATACAGAGCAAGGTTTAGATTTACAGATTGGTCAAGGTGGTCGCGCTTTATCAGGTGGAGAAATTCGTCGTATCGGTATTGCCAGAGCTTTACTGCATAATTCACCACTTATTTTGATGGATGAACCAACAGAAAGCCTTGATCTACAGACCGAACAACAAATTATTCAGTTGATTAAACACACTTGTAAAAAGAAAACACTCCTTATGGTTACCCATCGCTTAACGGATAATCCATTATTTGATAGAGTGATTTCTCTTAATAATTGAATTAGCGATATAATTTTACTGAAACATATGGTGAACCTAAAACTTCTTGACCAAATATACAAGCTCAATGTTATCTTCACCGTAATTTTTTTAGAAATATGGTATACTGTTGCTTTAATTTTTTATGATAGAGAGATTATTTTGCAACAGTCGTTACAAGATTTTATTATCGATAAAATTGATGATCTGAAAGGTAAAGATATTGTTACCTTAGATGTACGAGGTAAATCAAGTATTACCGATTATATGATTATCTGTACGGGCACTTCAAACCGTCATGTCTCGTCCATTGCCGGACATTTACTCGATGAAGCAAAAAAACATGGTCACCTTGTTTTAGGTAGCGAGGGGAAAAGTGATGCTGATTGGGTAGTGGTTGATATGGATTCGGTAATTGTACATATTATGCAAGAAGAAAGCCGTCAACTTTACGAACTTGAGAAACTTTGGAGCTAGTAGTGTGAAAATACAGCTCATTGCTGTTGGCAACAAAATGCCAAGTTGGGTTACGACCGCTTTTGACGATTATCGTTCGCGCTTCCCTAAAGATATGCCGCTTGAACTTATCGAAATTCCTGCCGGAAAACGAACCAAAAATGCTGATATTGCCCGAATCTTAGACAAAGAGGGCGAACAAATGTTAGCAAGTTGTGGTAAAAGCAACTGCATTATCACGTTAGATATTCCAGGTAAACCTTACACCACACATGATTTAGCTCAACAATTACAACGTTGGAAAAATGATGGTCGTGATGTAAGTTTGCTCATTGGGGGACCGGAAGGCTTATCCCCTGCTTGTAAAGCGGCGGCACAGCAGAGCTGGTCGCTGTCGCCTCTTACACTACCTCATCCTTTAGTACGTGTCATTGTAGCTGAAAGCCTTTACCGAGCATGGAGCTTAACCACTAACCATCCTTATCATCGCGAATAAACAAATTAGGGAAATACCTAAATGAGCTCAATTATTTTAGATATGCAAATTGCTACAGACGAAAACCAAAATTTGCCAACTGAAGAACAAATTATGCAATGGTTAAATGTTATTTTACCGCAATTTATGGATAATGCTGAAATCACTATCCGAATTGTGGATGAACAAGAGAGCCAACAGTTAAATCATACTTACCGCCATAAAGATAAACCCACAAATGTACTCTCATTTCCATTTGAATCTCCGATTGAAATTGATGTGCCACTGTTAGGAGATTTAATCATTTGCAAACAAGTGGTGGAAGCTGAAGCAAAAGAACAACATAAATCGTTAACTTCACATTGGGCACATATGATTGTTCATGGTTGTTTGCATCTACTAGGATATGATCATATTCTTGACGAAGAAGCTGAAGAAATGGAAAATATCGAAATTGATATCATGCAACAGTTAGGATTCAATAATCCGTATCAACTGATTGACGAATAATCTTGTTTAGTTAATATCACCATTGTTCATAACTAAACCGGAAGTAAAATTACTTAAATACAATAGAATAGTAAAGGAAAAATCAAATGAGCGATGATAATCACCGGAGATCCAAAAAAGGATTTGCCTTATGGTTAAGTCAGTTATTTCATTCAGAACCTAAAGATAAGGAAGAACTGATTGAAGTTATACGCGAAGCTGAAGAAAACGAACTTATTGATCCAGACACACTTGACATGATTGAAGGTGTCATGGATATAGCAGAACAACGTATTCGCGATATTATGATTCCCCGCTCACAAATTGTTACTATCAAAGACAATTACTCATTAGATCAATGTTTAGATATTATTTCTGAACATGGTCACTCCCGTTATCCTGTGATCAGTGAAGATAGAGACCACATTGAAGGTGTGTTACTAGCTAAAGATTTACTTATATTTATCCGTCAGGGTATTGACGATTTTGATTTAAAAAAAATATTAAGACCAACAGTTATTGTGCCTGAAAGTAAACGTGTTGATCATATGTTAAAAGAGTTTCGTATGCAACGTTACCATATGGCAATAGCGATTGATGAATTTGGAGGCGTATCGGGTCTTGTCACTATCGAAGATATTTTAGAACTCATTGTTGGTGATATCGAGGATGAATATGATGAAGTAGAAGATCGTGATGTTCGTCGCTTATCACCTTCGGTTTACACCGTACGAGCACTGACACCAGTTGAAGATTTTAACGAAATTTTTGCTACTAATTTTAGTGATGACGAAATGGATACCATTGGTGGGTTGGTAATGCAGCATTTTGGTCGCTTACCCCTAAGAGGTGAAAGTATTATCATTGACGGTTATCAATTTAAGGTCACCATTGCTGATAAAAGACGCATAATCCAACTGCATGTAACCATTCCTGAAGGTGCAACAGTGCCTAATTTAGAGTTACCATAACATGCTTAAATATCTACTATTGAGCTTTATTTACGGTTGTATTGCCGTTTTTAGTTATGCACCTTTTCATATATGGCCTTTAGCATTTGTCTCTTTTATTGGTTTATTATGGCTTATTGCGAATAAAACTAAAAAACAAGCAATGTTAATAGGATTGACTTGGGGTATAGGTTATTTTTTCTCAGGAGTCCATTGGGTTTATATCAGTATCAAACAATATGGAGAACTACCTACCCCTATTGCAATAGTGATTTTAGGATTCCTAATCCTATATTTATCACTCTACCCGATGTTATTTGCTTTTTTACTTAGAATAGCAGATCGTATAGCACCTCAATTTTCATTCAAGCAATTAGGGTTAGCTGCACCTATTTTATGGCAATTTACCGAATTTCTACGTGGTTATATTTTAACGGGATTTGCCTGGTTACAATTAGGTTATAGCCAACTTGATAGCCCATTGCGAGCATATTTTCCTATAATCGGAATAGATGGTGTTAATTTACTGACTTGTTTTTTATCTGGATTAGCCATTTACAGCATATTTGGAATCAAACATAATCAACCAAAAAAGCACGTACTTGGTGCAATAATTGCACTGTTAACGATCTTTATTGCACCAATTTCATTCAAAAATAAAACTTGGACTCACGTTGATCATCACCGCCTAGCCAATTTTTCATTAATTCAAGGTAATATTCCTCAATCTTTAAAATGGAGCAGTGAACAATTAAATAACACCTTAGAAACTTACTATCAGCTTACCCAACAAAATTTTGGCAAAGACAAAATGATAATATGGTCAGAAGCGAGCATTACAGATTTTGAAATTAATCAACAACCCTTCTTATACTATTTAGATAACCATGCCAGAGCAAATGGCTCAGAAATTGCTGTGGGTATTATTGATTATCGTTTTAATGAACCTGACAATCGAAATAAAGGTAGTATCTATAATTCTTTAATTGTATTGGGCAAAAAAGAACCTTATCAATACCCAACTACTGATCGTTATCAGAAACATCATCTAGTACCATTTGGTGAATTTACGCCATTTGCATCCTTACTCGAACCAATTACCGAACTGCTCAATATTCCCATGTCTTCAATGAAAGCTGGCAATGAAAAACAGCCTCAATTAACCATAAAAGGGTTTAAATTCACCACTGCTATATGCTATGAAGTAATTTTATCGGATCTTATATGGCAAAACTTTAAACCTGATACTGATTTTTTGCTGACTGTTTCAAATGATGCTTGGTTTGGTGATAGCATTGGTCCAAAACAACATTTGCAAATGGCACAAGCCAGAGCATTAGAGTTTGGACGCCCATTAATTCGCAGTACTAATAATGGCATCACAGCAATAATTAATCAGCAAGGCAAAATCATCAAACAGATTCCAGCATTTAAAACTGGTGTTTTAAATGACAGTCTATCACCGACCATTGGCCTGACTCCTTATGCAAGATGGGGAAATAAACCCTATTTATTATTAATAATATTGATGTGTATTCCAATATTTATAAAAAAAGACTAATTTACAATAGTGGCATAAATATTGCTTAGATATATTCAGTTTCAGGTAAAATCATGTACAGAAATAATTGCTTATAAAGCATGATTATAGCTATGCATTTGGCGCCAATGATATATAAATAAACAGTAAAAAGTACTTTTATGCTAAAAAATAAGTTATAATATACGCCCTTTGTAAAAATATTAAATAAATTTAATATGATACAAATTAAACAGTAGGAGATGAGTATGAACAAAAAGACAAAATTAACCAAATTAGTTTTATCATTTGCAATGTTAGGCCTAATGACAGGTTCGGCAGTAGCTGAAGAACTTACTGGCACATTAGCTAAAATTAAAGAAAGTGGTGTTATTGTTGTTGGTCATCGTGAATCTTCTATTCCATTTTCCTACTATGGTGATAAGCAAGAAGTGATTGGCTATTCACAAGATTATTCTAATCTAATCGTAGAAGCCGTGAAGAAAGAGTTAAACTTACCTAATCTTAAAGTAAAATATTTACCTGTTACTTCTAAGACGCGTATTCAACTTCTTAAAAACTATACTTACGATTTTGAATGTGGTTCAACTACTAACAATCTTGAACGCCAAAAAACAATTGGTTTTTCAAACAGTATCTTTATTGTAGGTACTCGCTTTTTAGTTAAAGCGGATAGCAATATCAATAGTATCGAAGATTTAAAAGGCAAAAATGTAGTAACAACTGCCGGAACTACTTCTGAAATCCGTTTAAATCAAATCAACAATAAAGAAAATTTAGGTATCCGGATCATTACCCCAAAAGATCATGGTGATGCATTTAATGCTCTTGAAACTGGTCGTGCAGCTGCATTTTTAATGGATGATGCTTTATTGGCTGGTGAACGTTCACGTGCAATTAATCCTGCTGAGTGGAAAATTGTTGGTGAACCTTTATCATATGAATCTTATGGTTGTATGTTAAGAAAGGGTGATACTCAATTTAAACAACTAATGGATAACACCATTGCTGAAGCCCAAAAATCAGGAAAAGCATTAGAATCTTATAACAAATGGTTCACCCAACCAGTGCCACCAAAAGGTGCAAATATGGCACTTGAAATTTCACCGAAAATGGTTGAGCTTTTTGCAAACCCTAACGATAAAGCATTAGATTAATACTTTTCTTATCTTTCTAATCCATGTACTAAATGTCATTACATTTAGTACATAATCTAAATTAGTGAATTAAATATATTATGAGTTTTAATTGGACACTATTTTTTGAACCCACCCCTTATGGTGATGGGATTTACTTAAATTGGCTGTTAGATGGCATTTTTGTGACCATTTCATTAGCTATTACAGCATGGATCATTGCCTTTGTGCTGGGTTCATTGGTCGGTATTTGTAGAACACTTGACAACAAGTTTCTAAATAACTTTGCTGCGGCCTATATTCAGCTATTTCGAAATATCCCCTTACTTGTACAAATGTTTTTATGGTATATGCTATTTCCTGAAATTCTGACTGGAAGTTTAAAAACGTGGTTTGTCTCTGGTTTATCACCGAATGTGAGTTCATTTATCATAGCCGCAACTGCTCTAGGATTGTTCACTTCAGCACGTATTGCCGAGCAAGTAAGAACCGGTATTCAAACTTTACCTAAAGGTCAAAAATATGCAGCAATCGCCCTTGGCTTAACCAATCGTCAAGCATATACATACATTTTATTACCTAATGCTTATCGTCGCATTATTCCACCATTAACATCTGAGATGACTAACATTATTAAAAACTCATCTGTTGCTTCAACAATTGGATTAATCGATTTAATCGGACAGATTGATCGTATTAATGAATCAACAAATAGTATTGTTGAAATCTTATGTGGTGTAACCATTGCCTTTATGCTAATAAATTATGCTGTACTCACCATTATGCGTATTGTTGAAAAACATACTCGTTTACCTAATATGAATCATGGAGGATAGTATGCAGCTTTTTGATTGGATAGCAAATATACCTTCATTGGTATTTGATAATTATCATTTACTACTTAGCGGTTTATGGTTAACAACAAAAATTACCCTCAGTGCAGTTATTTTTGGTATTATTTGGGGTACTATGCTTGCGTTGATGCGTTTATCAAATAATAAATTGCTTAATATTTTTGCTAAATGCTACGTAAATTTATTTCGTTCCATTCCACTATTATTAGTGCTGTTATGGTTCTATTTGGCATTGCCACAAGTCATTAAATATGTATTTAATTTGCCTCCTTATGCGGATGTACGTATTGTTTCGGCAATGATTGCTTTTGCACTTTTTGAAGCGGCTTATTATTCAGAAATTATTCGTGCTGGGATCAATGCAGTGACTAAAGGTCAGTATCATGCTGCTTATGCTTTAGGTATGACTAAAGGTCAAGCCATGCGCTTGATTATCTTACCGCAAGCATTTCGCTCTATGGTGCCACTATTACTAACTCAAGGTATTATCTTATTCCAAGATACCTCGTTAGTGTATGTGATGAGTTTAATTGATCTTTTCGGCGCAAGTGTAACTCAAATAGGCAATGTTCAAGGCGGTACTGTTAAATATTCAATGATTATTTTTGCAGCGGCAAGTTATTTTGTGATTTGTTTTACTGCTTCACAGTTAGTTAATTATTTTAAGAAAGGGATAAATCGATGATCTCCTTAGAAAATGTATCAAAATGGTATGGACAATTTCAAGTTTTAAAAAACTGTACAACAAAAGTAGGTAAAGGTGAGGTTGTCGTTGTTTGTGGACCTTCTGGTTCCGGTAAATCGACACTAATTAAAACCGTTAACGGTTTAGAACCTGTACAAAAAGGTAGAATTATTATTGAAGGTACCGAAATAACCGATCCGTCAACTAATTTAGCTAAATTACGTTCAAAAGTGGGTATGGTGTTCCAACATTTCGAACTCTTTCCTCATTTGACTATTTTAAAAAATTTAACGCTTGCCCAAATTAAAGTATTAGGACGAGCAGATGAAGAGGCTCGAGAAAAAGCACTAAACTTATTAGAACGTGTGGGTTTACTAGCACATGCTGATAAATATCCAGCACAACTTTCTGGTGGTCAACAGCAACGTGTTGCGATTGCTCGTGCACTTTGTATGGATCCAATTGTTATGCTATTTGACGAACCTACCTCAGCGCTGGATCCAGAAATGGTAAATGAAGTACTTGATGTAATGGTTGAACTTGCTTATGAAGGAATGACGATGATGGTCGTTACTCACGAAATGGGCTTTGCTCGAAAAGTTGCACACCGTGTTATCTTTATGGATGCGGGTGAAATTATTGAAGATACCTCGAAAGAACAGTTCTTCACTAATCCACAATCCGATCGTGCTAAAGACTTTTTAGCTAAAATTATTCATTAATTTTAATTACAGGGCTGTATGCCCTGTTTTTTCTTCTTGTTCTTTCATTTTATTGTTAATATTCAATAAAAAAATCGGCTAACAACTATTTTCAGTACAAATCATCAATTATTCAATAATAAATTAACTAAACCACTATGTCTTTGTGTTTGAGATTTTATTGCTTGTTGAATAATGTCTTCTGTTGCATAAATAGAAACTGTTTTTTTAGCACGAGTAATGGCAGTATAAAGTAATGAACGGTTAAGTAATGGTGAGTGATCCATTGGCAAAATAATATTAACATGATCAAATTCCGATCCTTGTGATTTATGGATCGTCATTGCATATGCGGTTTCATGCTCTGGTAATCTAAAAGGAGAAAATCCTTTAATTGAGCCATCAGAAAAGGGAAAATAGACCCGCAATTTTGAACGGTCATGTTCTGCTCTTAATGTAATTCCAATATCACCATTATAAAGTCCTAACGAAATACTATTGCGTAAAATCATAATCGGACGACCTACGTACCAGGCTTCATTATTCTTTAGATGAATGAATTTTTTTTGGGACAATAAAGACTCAATTTGCTTATTTAAACCTCTGACACCAAACTTGCCTTCTCGTATTGCGCATAGTAGCCGATATTGAGAAAATTTATGTAAAATCGTCGCAATATCATCAACGCTATTTTCATTTATCATATTTAAATAATGTTGATATTGATTCACACTATCCTGTAAAAGAGCTTGATAAGCTTGCTGAGATGAAAGTTCCTGGTACTTAATATCACTCAATAAACTATCATTTAGCAATTCTCGAACAACGCTGGATTCACCATCTTTCACAGCATTAGCAAGCAAACCAATACCCGATGATTCATCAAATCGATAACTTTTTTGTAATAAACAAATACTGTCAGTAATGTTTACTGTTTGCTCTGAACTCGGTATATTAAAACCCGTCAATAAACTCAACTCTTTAGATCGTATAATGCTGTATCCATTAGTAATAAATGCACAAAGATCACCAAATACAGCGCCGGCTTCAACGGATGAAAGTTGATCTTTATCGCCAAGTAAAATTAAGCGAGCTGAGGGTGGCAACGCATCTATCACTCTCGCCATCATATTTAAGTCCACCATTGATGCTTCGTCTATCACTAATACATCCAAATTAAGTGGGTTATTTTTATCATACGTAAATGAGCGATTATCTTCTTTGGCACCCAGCAAGCGGTGCAAGGTTAGCGATTCGGTATTAATATTTAAAGATGATAAGGAAAGTTGTTCAATTGCTTGGCTTAACGATTCGGTTAATCTTGAAGCTGCTTTACCTGTGGGTGCAGATGTAACTAATCGAGCTTTAGGATCAGTTTGCTTAATTGCAGCAAGAATTTTGGCTACCGTTGTAGTTTTCCCCGTACCTGGTCCGCCAGAAATAATGGCTACTTTACGGGTCAATGCAACTGCTACAGCAACTTTTTGCCAATCGATATGCTCTTTATTATCGCTAAAAAGTTGATTAAGAATCACATTTAAACCAACTAGATAATTGGGATCTTCGACAAGTGTTGTATGATTAAAATATTGCGCCACATTGGCTTCATCAAACCACATACGCTGAAAATAAAGTTTATTTTGGGTATAAATAAGTGGTGATAAGTCCGTACCATCGCTTACAACGTGTTTACTTTTAGCTAGTTCAAGTACAGCTTTCCAAACATGTTCACTGGGTGATCCTAACTCTTGCCATAATTGTGGTTCAATGGATTGTTGATTTAAATATGTCAGATCAAGGCAGACATGACCAGCCCTCACTTCTTTACTAAGTGATAGCACTAAAAAACCAAAACGTTTAGCTGTCATATCATCATTTAGCTCAGCTTTATTGGTTAAAAACAAAGCTAAATGAATATCGAGTAAACTGATTTGGTTATTTTGTTCAAATTGGGCTAACCATTCTATTAACATGTGATCTTTTCTGTTACTAACTTAGTATCCCATTATATCGTTAACTTTATCTTTTAGATAAGTAAGTTTAAATATTAAAGTGCTTTTTTTGATTTCATTTAGATTTAAACCAAAATTTTAGGTGATTAAACCTATAATTTGTAGAAATTACTTAATTTCATTAAGAGTTACTGTTTTATAGATAATGATTAGGATCCGGTCATATACAATTAACCTAAAGGCATTGATTTCCAATTTCACTTCTTTTTTAAATTTTCACATTGTTCTTTTTGAACAGTTTTATATTTTTATTATTCCCATGCATTTATGGATAGAAATAGGGATATAGCATATTTCTATCTATAAGGACTGCGCTAGAAGATTATTAACTATTTCTGTTTAAATTCCCATAAAATTTGATCCAGATTTCTACAAATAATTAATTTCGTTTTATATATTGAACATTAATATAAAAAAATGTATATTTTGTTAAAAATAAAAAACAAAGTATAAGGAGAAGCCATGAGTAACTTCAGTTATTTAAAAAAAGCAATCAAACGAAAGAGTTTATCATTGCAAACTGTAGCCGATGCTTGTCAAATGACTAAAGGTTATTTAAGCCAACTCATTAACGATAAAATCAAAAATCCGAGTGCGCAAAAATTACAATCACTTCACCAATATTTGCAAATTGAACAACCAACCAGAGATAAAAAAGTGGGTGTGATTTTTGGTAAATTTTATCCATTACATACTGGACATATTCACCTGATTCAACTCGCAATTAGCCAAGTCGATGAGTTATATGTCATTCTTTGTTCTGATGTAAAGCGTGATATGGCCCTATTTCAAGAAAGTGCCATGTCTCGGCAACCAACAATTAATGATCGAATCCGTTGGCTTTTACAAACCTTTAAATATCAAAAAAACATTCACATTGAATTATTGGAAGAAGATGGCATCCCTCCCTATCCAAATGGTTGGTTACAATGGAGTGAGCGCGTCAAAAAGCTGTTTAAAGCAAAAGGAATTAATCCTGATTGCGTTTATTCAAGTGAACCTCAAGACGTTTCCATGTATAAAAAGTTATTTAATTTAAATACGGTTCTTATTGATCCTAAGAGAGAATTTATACAAGTTAGTGGTACTCAAATTCGTAAAGCACCTCTCAAAAATTGGCAGTACATTCCAACAGAAGTTAGACCATTTTTTGTTAGGACTGTGGCAATTTTAGGTGGAGAATCAAGTGGTAAATCAACATTAGTCAATAAATTAGCCAATGTATTTAATACTACCAGTGCTTGGGAATATGGTCGAGATTACGTTTTTTCCCAGTTAGGTGGGGATGAACGCGCATTACAATATGCAGATTATGATAAAATTGCGCTAGGACATGCACAATATATCGATTTTGCAATCAAACATGCCAATAAAGTTTCATTTATTGATACTGATTTTGTTACAACTCAAGCTTTTTGTAAAAAATATGAAGGTAAAGAACACCCATTCTTACAGGCAATGATTAACAATTACCGTTTTGATCTGGTTATTCTACTTGGCAACAATACGCCATGGGTTGCAGACGGCTTACGTCATTTAGGCAGCCCTAAACAACGTAAAGATTTTCAACAGTTACTTATCTCTATTTTAGAAAAAAATAACATAAAATTTATACAAATAGATTCACCTAATTATGAAGAACGTTATCTATGCTGTATTGATTTAGTTAATCAGCTTATCAACAATGAAGAGTATTAATTATGAATAAATTAAAACAATTTATAATAGTTATTGGACGAAATAAATTTTATCCGCTTTTTTGCATATTTTGTGTAACGCTAGCCTTTTTATACACCGATCCATTTAGTCAATTTAATCTTCGTTACACCATTTCCTATATTGGAGCTTTTTGTGGATTGATCTGCGTAATATTATTGGCTAAACGCAAAAATATCGGGAATGTGATGGGTATGTTAGCCAATATTGCCGAATGCTTTGCCAACTTTCTTAACGGTAATATTGGTGCTGGTTTACCAAGTATTTGCTATTTTGGTTCACACATTTATGGCTTACTTAATTGGCAAAAAAATCAAGATAATAATAAAAATGTGAAATCCCGAATCTTAAACGAAAGTAATTTTTTATGGACCTTCATCGTACTCATTGTCGCAGTATTTTTAAATGTTTATATCACCGAATCCCTTGAAGTCAATAATAGTAGTTATCAGCTTATTACTAACTGTTTTATCTTTGGACTAGGGATTGTTGCTCAGTTATTATTGATGATGCGCTATTCGTTTAATTGGTATTTCTGGGTGATATTAAATATATTGGTTATTGGTCTCAACCTTTATACGAATAACATTGTTATTGCTGCACAATATTTAATTTATCTATTTAATGCAATTTATGGCATTTGTGAGTGGAGAAGTTCTGAACAAAAACAATAAAACTGTTTGTAATAAAACTTTAGGTAATGCATAAATTTCAATAAAACAGTCATCCATGTAAGCAGCATGGATGATTTCATATCTATTTGCTGATATTTAAAAAAACTAATAATTTTAATGAATTATCCATTTTAAATAAAAATTTTTAATCAATTATTTATTACTTTTATAATAATTACGATAAAGGTTAAGCATGAATGGATATAACACGATAATACTTAAAGAAAAATTAGCAAAATCTAATTGACAAAAAGTCGTTCGCATTATTAAAGGAGCGAAAAATGGCCTACAATAAAGGATCAAGCAGGAAAATATGAATATTCAATCTTGAGTATTAATGACTAAACAAAGTTATCCGTTTATAAAGAGCTTTATTATTCAATATCACCTTTAACGAGCGGAACAAATTTAACCTCCTCTACATTTTTCACAATAAAATTTTCACCACTACGTTTTATTAATTGAAGCACCTGATTGTCTTCATCACCAACAGGAATGACTAAGCGCCCATTATTCGCTAACTGCTCTAAAAGACTTTGTGGTACTTGTGTTGCAGCAGCAGTGACAATAATACCATCAAAAGGACCACGTTCAGACCAACCTAACCAACCATTTCCATGTCGAGTAGAAATATTATGAATGTCCAACTGCTTTAAACGACGTTTAGTATTCCACTGTAAACTTTTAATTCTTTCAACCGAACAAACGTGGTTGACTAATTTGGCCAAAATTGCCGTTTGATAGCCAGATCCAGTACCAATTTCAAGCACTTTAGAATTAGGTTCTAAATGTAATAACTCAGTCATCTTTGCAACTATATAAGGTTGTGAAATGGTTTGTCCACTACCTATTGGTAGAGAACAATTATCATAAGCCTGATGGGATAATGCCTCGTCTATAAAGTGTTCTCGAGGTATAGAGGCAAAAGCGGTTAAAACACGTTCATCTTTGATTC
Organism: Gilliamella sp. B3022; assembly: GCF_028751545.1. Taxonomy (NCBI): domain Bacteria; kingdom Pseudomonadati; phylum Pseudomonadota; class Gammaproteobacteria; order Orbales; family Orbaceae; genus Gilliamella; species Gilliamella sp. B3022. The sequence goes on along the minus strand of NZ_CP071867.1, from coordinate 1,771,021 downwards.
CCTGCTGACGCAATAATTTAATTAAAGACTGCATTTTTAAACTTTGCATATTTATTTACTTATTTCCTATTATCAATTCGCGTATAACACTTGTGGCGTAACATCCTGACGGTAAATAAAAACTCATACTAAGGCTATTATCATCCAGCCATTGCCAGCTAAGTTCTAAAGGATATACAACTATTGAGCGCCTTGCCGTTTCAAGACGCTCTTTTTTAAATAAATCATGAAAACTTGACCACTTTTGTAAACAAATTTGCTCAAATTCAAGTGCTTGAGACATTGTTCCTAGTGGCGAATCGCCCAACATTGGTGCAGTAATAGTGATTTCACGATTTTCCAAACGATGTTGTAATAAATCTAGTTCATCTGTTTTTGCAACAAACCAACTACCGCGCCCTGCAAGTTGTAATATATCCCCATCAAGCACAGTTTTATGCAATTTTTTTTCAATTCGCTGACTGACCATTTCATTAAAAATCACACTTCGTGCTGCTGAAAGGTAAAAACTGCGTTTTTTACGGTCTTTAACGGAAATTTCGCCATTCGCCCATTTGATGGCTTGAGTAATATTATTTTGTTCGCGACCAAAACGCTGTTCGCCAAAATAATTTGGCACACCATTTTGTTTGATTAACGGTAATTTGGTTTCAAGCTCAGATTTATCACTTAGCATTTTTAACGTGATATCAAAATAGTTACCTTTTAAAGAACCTATTTTTAATTTTTTATTATGCCGTGTAATCTTTAAAATCTCACATCCGTCTAAATTAAAAGCCGAAAAATCAGGCGTTACTTGACCTGGCATGTGTAAACTAAACCACTGACGAGTTACCGCTTGACGATCTTTTAATCCTGCATAACTGACTAATTTAGCAGGAATACCAACATATTTAGCTAACTGTTCAGCAACAAATAAAGTATTACAATCACGTTTTTGAAGATAAACCAAGACGTGTTCACCATCACCAGTTAACTCAAATCCAAGATCTTCAGTGACAATAAAATCATCATAATTTTGTTTATATTGTCCTGTTATTGTAGGTTTTCCATAAAAATAATTCAGTTCTGTTAACACGAATGTTACCTATCTTTTAATTTAATTGACTTCAGCTATTTTCGTTAATAATACGACTGCTTCACAGGCTATACCTTCTTTACGTCCGGTAAAACCTAATTGTTCTGTAGTGGTTGCTTTGACACTAATTTGATCAAAATGAACATTAAGATCTTCAGCAATGTTAATTCGCATCTGATCGACATGACCACGCATTTTAGGTTCCTGGGCAATGATCGTCGTATCTAAATTGACAAGTTCAAAACCTTTGTTTTGGATAATGTGATAAACTTTTCTTAATAATATTCGGCTATCAATTCCCTTGTACTGAGGATCGTTATCAGGAAAAAGTTTACCAATATCACCCATTGCTAATGCACCAATTAACGCATCCGTTATTGCATGCAGTACCACATCACCATCAGAGTGAGCAACCAGACCATATTGATAAGGAATTTTCACACCTCCAAGCGTAATGGGACCTTCTCCGCCAAATTTATGAACATCAAATCCATGACCTATTCGCATAGTTCTACCTATTTGTGATTTATGTAGTTAAATAAAAAGTGGCCAACGCCAAGTCCTCAGGTCGAGTAATTTTAATGTTATCGCGACGACATTCAACTAATAATGGATGCCCGCCACAATATTCAATAGCAGAAGCTTCATCAGTAATAGTCATATGATTATCTAAAGCCCGCTGCAAACATGATTTTAGCTCATCTGCTTTAAATAATTGTGGAGTTGCTGCCGCCCATAAATAATTCCTATCTTCTGAACATTCAATAATATTGTCATTATTTTGATAAGAACGTTTTATGGTATCACTGACTCGAGTAGCTAAAATACCGCCTTTTTGTGTATTAAGTACTATATCCATTAATTGTGTTATATCATCATGACAAACACAAGGTCTTGCTGCATCATGAACGAGCGCCCATTGATTATCATTTATTAAATGCAAACCTGCCAATACTGACTCAGCACGAGTTTTACCGCCTATAGTAACTTTTATTTTATCATGCATTGCAACTGCAAGTGTTTTAAATATTACATCTTCGCGGTTAATAACGACAATAACCTGTCTTATTTTAGGATGTGATAACAGTTTATTCAAAGTATGCTCAATGACTGTCATTGAGTCAATTTTCAAATATTGTTTTGGTATTTGGTTGTTCATACGACAACCAATGCCAGCTGCTGGAACAATTGCGACAATATTACTGGTATTATTCACGTTACGCCTTATCGAGATTGCGGGTTGGGATCAATAATAATCCGATAGAAATATTCATTTGGCTTTACCATACCTAAATGGCTACGCGCACGCTCTTCTATCGCTTCAGAACTGCGTTGCAAATTATTAATTTCGGCAAACATTTGTTCATTACGATCTTTTAATTGTGCGTTTTGGTCATGAAGATCAGCCAACACTTGTAGATTATCTTGGTAATCATAAACGTTGTTTTTGCCATACCATAGCGAGTATTGCAAATAACCAAGTACAATAAGTAGTATTAAAGGCAATTTCCATCTAATCATGAAATTAATCTATTCGCTTATTTAGATACATTTAACGGGTTTTGGTAAGCCTGCAAGTTTAGTAGCTTGTTTAGCAGGACCCTCTGGGAATAACTTATATAAATAACGACTATTACCCTTTTCAATACCAAATTTTTTTTCCATCGCTCTTACTAATGCTCTAATCGCTGGCGATGTTTTATACTCTAAATAAAAATCACGGACAAATAAAATCACTTCCCAATGTGCATCTGTTAATTCGATAGACTCCTTTTCTGCCAACAAAGGAACCAAATCAGCAGTCCAATCCTGCCAATTTTTTAAATAACCATTATCATCAGTTTGTATTTGCTCTAACATTTTTGTAAACACGCATTTTTATTTGCGCCATATTATACCTGTTAAAATAAATTCCAACACTATTTTGATAGTAAAAGCACCATATTTACACTAATTACCACTAAATTTGATGAAATTTAAAGCAAACGATTAAAAAAATCAAAATACCTATTTACAAATGAGTAAGTCTACTTTAATATGCACAGCCATTGCGGAAGTGTGGCTGAGCGGTTGAAAGCACCGGTCTTGAAAACCGGCGAGGGGCGACCCTCCCAGAGTTCGAATCTCTGCGCTTCCGCCATCTTTCCTAAATAGGAAGCGATTAGTTACAATTCAAAAATTAAAATATCATCTTGTTATAAAATAATATCACTTAGTATTAATTTCAAATATACAGCATTATTTATTCTAATCATAACTTAATTATTTCCTTCAAAAACAATATGTAATTTCAACTAATCACAATAAACGACATTAACAACAAGTTACCTAATAATAATCCCTAATAATGGCTCAATTTACGTTTGTAAAAATGTCCATATCTTATTTTTTCACTGGCTATAAATCGTGAATGGTGATTTTATCAAACTCCATTAAGGCTAATGGATTTATAATTTTATTGAGAAAGTTTAATTTCAAACTTATTTGTTACTGCATTCTGATGTAAAACACAATCAGCGAACTCTTCAATATTTGATCTCAACTCATAAATCTTGCTTTGAGAAGTCCAATAATAACTAAGTTCGAACAATTCAGAATATAGTCTATCTACCACCTGTTTAAAATTTTGTTCATTAATTACATTTCTGACATACCTGATTTCATACCTGCAATTTTTATTTAACACAAACTTTCGAAGTGTGTAAGCTAGATTCCTATCATGTTCTATTTTACCGTAAACCAATATGAATATTTTTTGCATGTCATTTAATCCAATTGATATGGGTATAGTATCTTCAGGCGTATTGTCGAAAGGAGACAAATTTCCAATTTTGTTGCTAAGTGATACGCAATAAATATCAATGCTATTTATATCGCTAAATTTACCTGTTCTCGCAATTATTTGCTTAACACGTTTACTGCCATTACTATGTATATTGGATATTTCATCGTCTGACATGAATATACAAAAGGCGAGAATAGACCTCTCTAATATCATTATTAAATATGAATTTTGACCCTGATCATAACAGCCATTATTATTCAATTCTCACCGTGCTTTGATTTCCATACCAGACATAAATGAGTTTATTCACTTTAACAGTACCAAAAACAACAGGAATTTCAGTGCCCTCTTTGGATGTCCCCGTATTAATATCATCCGCAGTCATTTTGTTACTTGCTTTTACTCTTGCAGCCAATAAAACACCTGCTATCGCGGCTATAATCGAAACAGCTATACCAATAATTGCAAACATAATTAACCTATTGATGTTTTAGTTGGCGATTCAAGGGGGAGGTAAGGAAAACCACCATAGTTGATTAGATTACCATTAAGAATAAGCGATCCTTTTTCATTGTATATTTTGAACGATTTACATGCATTAGTTGTTCTATCACAACCCTTATAAAAAGTAGCCTTTACTGATCCGTCTTTTAATGCGTTTTTTATGTGTTTATTTTCTCTTATCATTGTGATAGATTTATCAGTATTAGCAATAATATAAGTTTGTTCAATACCTTCAAAATCAACAATACCGCTTGCTAAATAATTATCAGGAATAGAAGATTCAAAATTCACAATGAGTGTATTTTTTTCCATCCCAGTTATTTCTCCAGAAATTGCAAAATATTTTTTATTTAATCCGCATTTTTTCCCATACAATTGATATCGGCATGTATGTTGTACACGTTCATTGACAGCAGTGTTACCGCTTCGGGTAATAAATAATTCAAAAGTAAACGTCATTTCTTTTTTTGATATTTTAGTTTTAGTTAACCGTCCTGACCACGACAGTTGTAAAGAATTATCGTTATTTACAAATATATCAATAAGAAGATACTTTGTTATGTCAGGATTGATCCAATCTTGTGCCAGTTTGTTACTAATTGGTACACTGATTTCAACGTTATTTTTAGATAACGTTGAATCTCTTTTTATTGCTGTTCTTTTTATGCTTTCTCTCGTAAATATTAACCCGTTAATTTCTACGGGTTTCATTCCGCTAGTATAACGAATAATATTTGATCCATTACTAAAAACATAAAGTTCTGTCTGTTTAAATAAATTAATCATTAAAAACCTCTACAATCGGTATTTCAGATGTTGCTTTTTGATTTGTGCTATATTCAATAGTGATTGAATCAGCATCTAGACGATATTTAATTAAGTAAGCAATCTTCTTGACCCGACCAATAATTGGCTCTTTTAAGGTTAATTCAATATTCCTGTCATTAATTTTATGACCGACTATTTTTGTATAAATAACCTTATCGTCTAAAAATATTGCAAGGTGTTCGATGGCTGAATGGCTTATTTGGATATGGTTATTATATTTACAATAAATAACATTTTCTCGGTTGAAAGATACGATTAAAGCACTGGTTTCATCGCATAACCAAAAAGGTTTAAATCTTCCGCACAGACAGTAAATTAATTTTTTAAACGCGGTGATCTGTGAAAGATTTTCAAGATAGAAAACAAGGCTACGCGCTGACGTAGTCTTGTCCCATTTTTTAAGCCATGTGATTACACCAGTTTCATAATCGATTAGGTCGATATCTTGGTTGGAGCTTATTTCTCTTGTTGTGTAATTATTATGAATAACTTCATATCCAATATATGTTTTTACGTCATCGGGCTGATAATCTATTTCATCGATATACTCGGCTTGGTAAGAGAGATTACAGCCATAACCCGCAGTGTGTAGTTTAACATTTGAAATATAAACATCATTTAATTTTACCGCGTAAGCTTCGCTATATCTGTACTTTACTTCACTTGTTTTCGATGCAATTCCATCATCATTGCCATCATTGTCATCATTAAAAACAAAAGTAAAATTGTTTGGCGATAATTTATTATTGAATTTAAAATAATGCTATTATCAACATCCGTATGCCATGTCACCAATTCATTTAATCTACCGTTTTGATAAATAAGTAATTGTTCGCATGCTGATTGATATAAATATATTTTTTCAATTCTGTCACCTTCATTAATCGCACCAAGGTAGACAGCACCAACAAAATTAGGGATCTGTCATACATCATCAACACCATGTTTTAAGTTGTTAAAATACTCAAGGTGCCTATTCTGGTTGATATATAACTTTATATCAGCTGTAACTCTTGGTAAAATCCTGATTTGTAGCCTGTTTTCTTTTCCATTTAGCGATTCAATAACATCGGTTAACCATGCGTAAGTTTCGCTATAATCAGATAATGGCTGCTCTATTAATATTTTTTTCATAATTTACAATATAAGGGGTGATAGGAAGATGAAAGGAATAATTGCCATTTTGGCTTTTGCGTTTGTTTTAACTGGGTGCTCAATCCCTCAAAAAAAATATGATTTAGATTTATCTGTAGCTGATTCATATAATTATGACGCTTTACCAAGCAATTATCGTGATGTTGCAATTGAGTTTATATCATCACAGTTAAAAGACCCATATTCAGCTCATTATAAAATGTACAAACCAGTCAGAGCATTTAACAAATTAAGCAACGACTATTTTTATATAGTCCCAGTTGGTGTAAATGCTAAAAATGGTTACGGAGCATATACAGGATATAAAATGTTCTATATAGGCAAATTTAGAGGCGAATTTCCACAAAGTAGGAATATAGCAGTAACTTTTAAAAATGATATTATTATTGACAAACTAGAACCTGAACTAGATTGACATCCCCCCTCCCTAAGGGAGGGGTTTTACGGATCTACGGATAAAAAACAGCAGTTACCAATTAACTTTATTAGGCAGCTCCTCGAACTATACTACTTACTTCCTCTCTGTTATTCCTCAATTGATTAAGCACTATCTGTTCACCGCCACGACCTGATAACCATTCACGTGCTTTTTCATCACTATCAACTAGAGCAATATTGATCACAGGCTGAGAGTTAATAACTTCAGTTTGTTGTGAGGCTGGGGAATAACTTGGTTGCTGAATGGTTGCATCGCCGCGCTGCAATAGTTGTAGAGAACCTACACCAATTCTTGATGTTGAGGCAGCATCCATAACAAATTCCCTGCCATGTACTACTCCTGCAATCTCGCTTATCCCTATATTGCCTGTATATCCCCCATTCATAAATCCTACTTATTGCGATCTAATTTGTTGAACATTTGCTATACCTGCGGCAATCGCAGCCGCTGCCGCCGCGCCAAATGCAGGACCAACATAAGCAATACCAGCCATCGATGCATAAGCTGCTGTTGGAGATTGATAGGTGTTAATAATCGCTTGGGATATCGCTGCCGCTTTGCTGAACATTGTCATTTTTTTATTATTAGGATATTGCATTTCTGCAAGACCACCAAAAAAAGAATCAGCTTTAGTTATTAAGTCTAGGACTAAAAAAGTTGTACTCAGTTGCCAAGTCGTGATGAAAAACTTAAGAGATATTTAAGGAGAGTTGTGGACGTGAAGTAAGAGAGGAGTTTTTATCTTGTCACTTATTTAATGATATGAAACAGTTTTCAAACACTGGCAACAGATTGGCTATGGATATGCAATTGGGAAAGATCTCCTTAAACAAATAATTTTTAAGTATGTAATGCTTGGAATACACTGTACAAACAGTAATGTTTTCCACACATTTCATATTTGTTATCAATGATTAAGGCTCTTTTAAGATCGGAAGGTCTTAAACCAAAACTGGATAAGCATGTTCTACTGAGATGAGCAGAATCAGAAAACCCCATATTACTCGCTAATGTTGTCAAAGTGGTTGGAGAATCAATAGTATTCATTACACCCTGTAATTTTTTCCATAAAAGATAACCTCTAAAATTAACACCTAATTTAGCACGAAATAGATGAAGGAAACGGCTTTCGGAAAGAAATATTTGATCAGCTACTTCCCGTGAAGATATTTGTTTTACGGGCAATGATGAAATGATTGAAACCGCTTTATTAATTCTGTTATCTGTATCACACTCACAATTTGGTGAATCTTCACACAATAACTTACAAATATGTCCTATATCAAAATTTTGATTAAGTGTGATTGATTTAATTAAGTAATAAGCTAATTTTAAAGCTTCGCTACTACTTAGAAAATAAACAGGATTAGCTTCGGTAAAATGGTATAATAAATGATAAAGAGGCTCTTCCGGTTCTATTAATAAATTAATACAGCATATATTTGATGCATTTAATTTATGACGAATATTCGCTTGAATAATAAATCCAAATACATTTTGTTTTGTATCCGATGTTTCTAACTCTAAAAAGACATTATGCAATGATATAGTCAATTGAATACAAGGATGACGATGCCAATCTGTTGTTATATTGTAAAGAAAATGTAATGTTGAAAAATTTTGATTATATACTTTAACTAATGAATCATTGTTTGACATGATATATTACCTTTGGTTATTTCATTAAATGATTATTACTAAATATTTTTAAATTTAGGTTATAGTAAACACCTCAAATTTTCACAATCAGGGTAACATAAATAATTCATAAAGTTAAGAAAGAACTACAGAAATATCTTTTTAGCTGCTTTCATCCTACAACTATAAATTTCATTAAAAAATCACATAAAATTTCTCAATCTTTTTGTCATTTTTCAATTGAAAAGTCAGTATAAATGCCTTGTTCATTTACCTGTACCACCAAAAAAACCTTAACGATTTCTTTACTAAGTAAATATTGAATTTAAGGTTAGTCGAATATATCCTGCCAAAACTTAAGAGAAGTGTTTGCTTAATGGAAAATATTATGAAGATAATAAATGATAATGGGACCAATGCATGACCTAAAAATATTACTAACTCAATATTTTATACCAATCATATTGTATCGGAGACTATTATAAAATATATAAATAATAGCCAAGCAATGAAGTTGATATAGATAAAGTAATGTCTACCAAAAGAAAAGAATGTAAACCGAACAATCTTAAAAATTTATTCCACATAAAAACATGACGATAGATATAATTTACTACGTCACTTTGGCGTTTTGTGTTAAAGCAATTTTATGATGCCTTAGTTATATTAAAATGCCTATTTCATATGAAAATATTTTCTGTGTTGATGCAAACACAGAAAAAAGAATAAGCACACTATAAGTTGATACACTGATTAATAACGTTTTGTATATTGATTTCTATAGCTCAAAATCTTATACCTCTTGTCATACCATATATATTTGTTTAAATGATCATTAATCTACTCCACTACTGTTCTTAGAGGTAATGGTTGATTTTGCAAACCAAATAACTATGATTAATAGTAAAAAAATAATTCCATATAACCAAAAAATTTCGTTTGATGCAATTAATAGCCCCTGATTAGTGATGCTTTGCGCTAACTTTGCTGAGACCTGATTTTCAGACAAACCTTGTTGTTGCAATTGTTGATATGTGTAATCTAGAGCATACGTATTTTGATAGATTAGATCAGTCAATTGGCTATGATGAATTGCTTCGCGCTGCTCCCATATTGAGTTTGTTAAAGAAGTACCTACAGAAGTAGCAAGCGTTCTAAAAAAATTGAATAAACTTCCTGCTGCTGCCAATTTATGAGGCGGTATATCTGTTAGAATAATTATATTTAGAGGCATAACAAAACATGCTATTGCGAATCCTTGAACAAATTGAGGCCATGCAAAACTTGAAAAACTCATGTTCGGCTCAAACGAATAAGCTCGCCAAAAAAAGCAACAAGCAAAAACAACAAAGCTCACGGTTACAAATTTTCTCATATCGATAGAAGGAACAAAATGACCTATTATTGGAGAGAGAAGTATAGGAATTAAGCCGATAGGAGCTAGGGCCAGTCCCGCCCACGTCGCAGTATAACTGAAAACTCTTTGTAGAAGTTGAGGCTGTATCACCAATGTTCCAATGTGCAATAAAAATGCTAGACTGATGCAAATTGTTCCTACTGTAAAATTTCTTGACTTAAATAGAGTTAAATCAACAATAGGGTTATCTGATGTTATTTCCCATAGAATAAAAAAAGAAATTGTGGTGAAAGCTATTACAGAAAAGAGAACAATTTCAGATGAATCAAACCAATCAAGTTCTTTACCTCTATCAAGAACAAGCTGTAAGCTCCCAATACCTACTACTAATAAAACAAGCCCGATAGTATCAATTTGGGATTTTTTATACTCTGTTTCTCTTCCTTTTAATATTATTTTAATGCTTATCCAGGCTATCAAACCAATAGGGACATTTAGTAAAAAAATCCAGCCCCAATAAAAATTATCACTTATCCATCCACCTAAAATAGGTCCACACACAGGAGCAATAATAATTGTCATTGACCATATTGCTAATGACATATTTTTTTTTGAATTTGGAGAATTAGCTAATAAAATACTTTGTGAAAGAGGGACAATAGGTCCAGAAACGGCACCTTGAAATATTCGTGAAATGATTAACGTTTCAAGACTATTCGAAATGCCACATAGCCAAGAAGCTATAATAAAGAATAAAATTGAAAACGAAAATAATTTTACTTCTCCAAAACGCTTAGCTAGCCAACCAGATAAAGGAATTGAAATAGCATTAGCAACAGCAAATGATGTAATTACCCATGTTGCTTGACTAGTTGATGCACCTAAGTTTCCTGCGACAGTGGAAAGGGCTACATTGGCTATAGTCAAGTCTAAAATTTGTAAAAAAGCCACTGTTGCCAGAACAACAATAAACCCTATTAATTTCATTCCTGATAGAGGTAATTGTGACATATCATATCTCACTGGTTAGATAATATTAAGTTAGTTTGCATGATTTCTCGTATCAACTGTTCAAATTCTTCAGAATCATAAGAAAGTACATCTGTTTGATACTTAACTTCTTTAGGTGAAACATCTGTAAGTAATTTTCCACTGATATCACTGGTATCAACTTTCACTTCCATAGATAATCCTAACCGTAATGGGTGCTTTTTAATCTGTTCTTTATTTAATTCGATGCGAACCGGTAAACGTTGAATTACCTTAATCCAATTTCCTGTTGCATTTTGTGCAGGTAATAATGAAAAGACACTGCCTGTTCCCATAGCAATACCAGAAATGATTCCATCAAATTTAATATCACTTCCATAATAATCACTTGTTAATGTGACTTTTTGACCTATTCGAATACGTTTTAATTGAACTTCCTTAAAGTTAGCTTCTACCCAGACTTGATCAAGAGGAACAATAACAAATAATCGCTCCCCTTTATTTACCTGTGCTCCAATTTGGACCTGACGTTTTGATACATACCCTGTTACAGGAGAAACAATTTTTATTCGTTTTAAGTTAAGCCATGCTTCCTTAAGTTTAAAAATAGCTTTTTGAATATTTGGATGTTCTAATAATGAATTTTGCATTAATAAAGCATTATTAATTTTTAATTCTTGCTTGGAAATATTCAAGTCATTTAAAGCTAGTGAGACATCTTGCCTAGCATGATCTATTTCTTCTTGTGAAATAACATGACGTGACCAAAGATTTTCTCTTCGTACTAAATCTTTTTCTAATCTATCTAATGTCACTTGTTTTAACTGAATACTGGATAATAGTTTTTCCGTAGTTAATTTTATTTGTTGAGTTTCTCTTATTACTTTTGCCAATTCATTTTTTGCATAACCAAAATTATTTTCAGCATCAATTGATTCTAATTGAGCAATAACATCTTTTTCCATTACCAAATCATTATCGTCAACATAAATGGAAGATATACCTCCACTTATTTGTGCGTGAATGGGAATTTGATTTCCCATGACATACGCATTGTCTGTAGATTGAACAAATTGATAAAATAGACTCCAAAAGATATAATATCCTAGCCCAATACTTAAGAAAATTATTGATAAAATTATCAACTTTTTCTTTCGTCTGGACGTCTTATTAGACGATTGGTCATCAATTTTTTTTATCATTAGATCCTCCCTTCTACATTCTTAATCAAAGTCATTCTTTTTGATAATTTGATAAAATGTCCTTATAATTATGCGGACATTCCACCATCAATAATTAAAGTTTGACCTGTAATATAACTGCCACCTGGGCCCAGTAAAAAACTTGCTGACATTGCTACTTCTTTAGTGGAACCTACCCGAGCTAACGGAATTTGTTTGAGCATTTTATTGTATGCACTATTTGGCAATGCTTTACTCATATCCGTTTCAATTAAACCTGGCGCTATTGCATTAACCCTAATATTGAAACGTCCTAATTCAACAGCTAAAGAATGAGTCATACCAATCATTGCAGCTTTTGAAGCTGCATAATTTACTTGGCCAATATTTCCTTTAAAAGCCGTTACTGAACTAATAAAGAGAATACAACCATTTCCTTGACTAATCATATGAGGTAAAAAAGCATTATTTATCAAATAACTAGATAAAACATTATTATTCATTACTTCTAACCATGCTTTTTGATCCATATTTATAAACAAACTATCTTTCACTATACCTGCATTGTTAATTATTGCATAAGGAGCACCAAATAATGAAATACATTTATCTGCTAATTCATTCACTTCTTCCTGTATCGAAACATCGCATTGAAAAGCCGTGCATTGCTTTCCTTGTGAAATTAAAGAATCACATAATGCAATTGCATTTTCCCTACTATTTTTATAAGTGAATACAACGTTATATCCAGATTCAGCCAGTTCAGATACAATTTCAGCACCAATGCCTCTAGAACCACCCGAAATAAAAACCCATTTATTAGAATTTTCCATATTTAATCTCTCTATTTTAATTTAACTATTCGTTTTTATGCCCATAATATTCATTGTTATAATTAACGATATTTCATTCATAATCCAAACAGGGATAACAAAGCTAATTAATAATGATTCTTCATGAAATGTTGTTTCATTGATTATCACGTCATACTCCACAGTTTCGGGCAACTTTTCTAAATTTTGATGGCTTATATGCGGACTTACAAAAACCTGATGATTTGTGTGTAAAAACATAACTTTATCACCAATAAACTGTTCTTGCCCTTCCATAAAGCTTTTAAATTTTCCGGTACATAAAGGAGTTGCATGTTTGGATATAAAAAGAGAAAAAATAAGTGCATCAAAGTATATCCATAATAAAGAAATACGAGGAAAAATTGTTTGAAATTCTTGTAGCTTTTGCTTCATTAATGCAAACGAAATATTAAATTTTTGAGTCTCTGAAAAATCATAATTTTGCATCGTTTTTTCAAACCTATTTTTTTGAACACGACCAATAAAATATTTTTTTGTTAAATTTATATCTTGTAATGCAAATGAGAGCTTACTGTCCGTATTTTTTAATGAAAGTTGATACTCTTTATCAACATCCAAAGGAGCTCGCAAAGAAGAATACCAAACGTACCCTTCTTGTTGCTGCTTCATAAATAAAGATGTTGTGTGCTGTTTCAGAGGAAGCATAGCAAGCATGCCATGAACAGCTAGATTGTCTAATCCTATTTGTCTTGCTTTTAGTTCTTCAAAATGAATTGGGTTATAATCACTTGAAAAATTAGCCCATTCCTTTAGGGAATTTTTGTTAAATTTAAATTTCATTGTTATACCTTTCAAAAATCAAAGCACTGTTTGAACCTCCGAATCCATAATTGACATTTAAAACAGATTGAATACTTTTTACCTGACGATGTTTGTTCGGTACATAATCCAAATCACAATCTGGGTCCGGATTATTTAGATTAATAGTCGCTGGAATCATATTAGTTTCAATTGATTTTATACTTAGGATTGACTCTAACGCACCTGCCGCAGCGATAAGGTGACCAGTATAAGATTTAGTACTTGATATTGGCACTGAATACGCTTTTTCACCAAAGACACTCTTTAACATATTTGTTTCATTGAGATCATTTAATTGCGTTGAAGTACCATGTGCATTTATATAATCAACTAACTCTATATCAGCTTGTTTTAGCGCATTTTTTACAGCATGATATCGACCACCACAATCAGGAGCTGGAGTTGTTACATCATAAGCATCTGAGCAATTACCATAGCCGGTGACTTCAGCTAAAATGACTGCCCCTCTTGCTAACGCTGTTTCATATTTTTCCAGGCAAAGTATGGCTGCTCCTTCGGATAATACAAAACCGTTTCGCTTTTTATCAAATGGGCAACAGGCATTTTCACGATTTTCCTGTTCTTTACTTAAGGCATTGAGAATATCAATGCTCCAGACATTTAGAGCATTATTTAAACTTTCCCCACCTCCAGCTATTATCATATCTGCTCGCCCACTTCTAATTATTTCTACTGCATCACCAATTGCAATACCTCCTGTGGCACAGGCTGAAACTGGAGTATTTTGATAACCACGTAAATTCCAGTTCATTGATATCATTGCAGAACCAACATTATGCATCGATTGGATATTAGTTAGCGGTGAAGCAAAACCTTCTGAATTATAAGAAAGGCAATTCGAAGCCAGTTCATCAGAACCGCCCCAACCCGTTCCAAAAATGACACCGCGTTTAAAAGGTGAATAATGCTTGTCCAGTTCACTTAAATCGTTCCCAAAAGCCATTTTCAACGCTTCATCAGCAGCAATCAGACCTAAACGACAAAAACGCGGTGCATTTTTTAAAACTTTTTTGGAAAATGGAGATAAATCTAATTCAAATGGAATTTTACCGAAAAACTTGGCTGTAATAGATTTATCTTCATATTCATATTTAGAGTATCCAATTTTATAATCTATGATAGCATCCCAAATTTGAGCTACATTTTGGCCTAAGGAAGTAACAGCCCCATAACCGGTAACAACTACACGTTGTTTAGAATTTTTATTCTCCATGTTAGTTCCTTAAAATTATAAAGATTGTGACAAGTAGTCAATAAATTCACCAACTGTACTGATTTGTTTTTGTCCTAATTCGGCCATATTAACGGACACACCATATTTTTTCTTTAGTGCAACTTCAATTGATACATAATCTAAACTCACAAGGTCTAACTCTGTTAAAAGTGTATCTCTAGTAATCATTTCTGGATCAAAATCCGTTAATTCAGTAATTTGCGTAACAATAAAATTAAATAATTCCATACTATTTTCCTTTTTTATTAACTTGATAAACTTCAATTATTTTTTCCAGATAAAGAAAGTAAGTAACAAACTTCTATATGAATTGCGTTTGCTAATATATCGATTTCCTGCAAAGTTGTGTCATGACCAAAACTGATGCGAACCGCACTATCAATTTGTTCATTAGAGAGTCCCATTGCTGAAAGAACATAAGAACGATGGTTTTTTTTATTATTGCTACAAGCAGATCCTAAAGATAAAGATATACCGTGCAATAAACTTAGCCTGCTGGCCAAAGATTCGGCTCGAATACCATCAAAACTAATATTCAATGTCCAAGCTGCCTGAGATTTCAAATTGTTATTTCCATTAATCACATATTGAACAGACAATAAATTTAATTTTTCTAAAAGAGCCTTTCGCAATTTACGATAATGTTCATTTCTCAAATCTAACTGACTTTCTGCCTCTTTGGCAGCCATACCCAAACCAGCTAAGCCAATCGTATTTTCAGTTCCACTACGTAATCCTTTTTCTTGCCCTCCACCATGTAGTAAAGGCGTTAAGGAAAGATTTTTCGAAATAAACAATCCACCGATTCCTTTAGGACCATTAAATTTATGCCCTGAAAAAGATAATGTAGAAATTCCAGGTAATTTACTTAATGGTATTTTAATTTTTCCCACTGCTTGGACAGCATCAACATGAAACAAAATCCCTTTCTCATACGCTAAATGAGAAACTTTTTCGTAATCTTGAATAGCACCTGTTTCATTATTAATAGCCATCATTGAAATTAACTTTGTATTCGGTTGGATTGTTTTCTCAATATCAATAAAACTGATTATTCCTTCTTTGGAAGGCTGTACTAAGGTTAGCTGCATTCCCTTTTTTTCAAAAAAGTATAAAACTTCAAGAATAGAGGGATGCTCTATGCTAGTACTAATCACATGAATTGAAGTTAAATCCGATTCTGAATATTGTGATAAGATGCTTTTTAATGCAAAATTATTACTTTCTGTTCCTCCTGATGTTATAACAATCCTATCTGATTGAGTATCTAGCAACTTTGCACATTCCTGATGAGTATTTTGCAAAATTTCTTGGGGTATTTTATTAAGTAAATAATGACTAGATGGATTTGCATAATACTCCATCGCATCTTGCATCTTTTTTTTTACTGCATTACTCAAAGGAGTAGTTGCATTGTGATCAAAATATAAGTTCATTACACCTTTTCCTTAATTTGCTTAAATAAGCTTATTAGCATTTCTACACAATGTTGTTGGGATGGTTCAAGAACTCCTAATAATTCTCCTATTTCACTGTCTGAAATTTTTCTGACTTGAGACAAAGGATTATTTTCAACATATTTGCAAAAGATATTAGACATAGCTAGGGATGTTGTACATCCCCATGCTTGAAAACGAGCTTTTTCAATCTTATCTTCTTCTTTATTGTAGTTAATAAAAATATCAACCTTATCCCCGCAAACCGGATTTGAAAGCGCTAATTTAATTCCGGACTCCGTCATCTTTCCTTGATATTTTGGATCACAAAAATTATCTGTAATGATTTTATTGAACATGTTGTCTCCTGATTGATTTGTACAGCATGAATTTAATTTTTTGCATTCTCACAAACATCATTTTTATTCATGTTTTTTTCCAAAGTAACAGCACAGCAACCAAACTCTTTTGCTGTTGGAGTACGACTTACAAATTCAATACGTTGAGAATTGCGCCAAGATTTTGTTTCATCGTTACGAATAAATACTAAATCTTCAGTTTGAATCATTGCCGGTACGGAAAGAGAAAGGGGATCAAAAATAGCAAGTTGTCCAACTTCTCCATCTGGTACTTCTTTCGATAAATCATTAGGATCTCTAACGGAAAAATGAATATATGGGGGGACATGCTTATGGTTGAATTCATCTTCAATGGCCATAAAATTGGCTTCTACCATACCATACATATCTCGAACATTTGAACTAGGGATTCCTAACCAAGTTTCAATATCTTGATTGAGTTCTTTTCTGGAAATCATTTCCCCAGTGAATCTTTTCCAACCTCCCATCATTATGACTAAACTCTGTGAATCTAATTTCAACTTAATATTGTTAGTTTTTAGATAAGTAATAAAACGATTGATTAAAAATGGAGGACCAATGATATGTCGAGAAAATTTATTTTCCCAATTCATTAACGCTTCTATTGATTTTTTAGCATCAAACTCATAGTTATCACCTAGTGCATAATATCTAGTATCCAATAAACCTGTTAGAAAATTAAAAATTTTCACCATCGCCATTTCGGGTACATCTTCTGGTGATGGACATAAAAATAATCCAGCTCCTGTCGATATTTGAAACATAGAACGGTAATTAGATACCACAGCAAAAGCAGTGTTAGTCATGGTATCATGGCAACGTCTATAAACACTTGGGATACCACTAGTACCAGTTGAGCGCATTTCATGTTCAATTTCTTGAAGTGGCTTACTTAATAATTTATAATTATCGCCCGACTTAAACACCGATACTGGGATCAATGGAATTTTTGTTAAGTCTTCAAATACTTTTATATTAGATGGAGTAAAGTTCTGTTCTTCACAAATTTTTTTATAATAGGGGTTGTTCTCAAAATGATGCGTGACGGTATCTTTAATCAAGCATAATTTAAGTTCTTTTTGTTCTGATTCCGATAATTTATATAATTTATCGACATCAGCAATTAAAAGCCTTAATGGATCAAATCCACTCATCTTTATTTCCGAATATAAACTCGCTATATTTTGCATAATTTAACTTCTCCCTTTATTAAATGAATTTACCTTTTTTGTTAATATTTCGTTAAATAAGAGTTAAGATTTTATAAATTATTAAATAATATTGTCTTGAATAAATTAGCTAAATTTGTAAGTTGCAAAAAAATCGCTGAATGTTTTATTAAATCTAATAACAGGCTAATTCTGCATGTTTTGTTACTTTTGGTTGTATTGAAAATAGCTTCAAATAAACAAAACAGTCAGTTTATTCAAGTCAGTAACTTTCGAATTAATATACTATTTACACGATATATTAACTAGGAATAGGAAGAGAAAACTGATGATTTACGATTGTTTGATAGTTGGTGCAGGTCAAGCTGGATTAAGCCTAGCATCATTCCTGAGTCAAAAAAAAATCTCTGTTATTATACTAGAAAGAGATAAACGGATAGGGGATGTTTGGCGAAGACGACCCGATAGTATGAAATTATTTACGCCAAGAATAATAAGCCAGTTACCGGGTTTAGTGCTAAAGGGAGACCCTAAAGGATATCCTGATAAGAATGAGATAGCTGACTACTTAGAACTTTATGCTCAACATAATAAATTAAATGTTTTATTGAATAAAAATGTGTGTTCAGTAGAGTATAATGAAAATATTTATTCCATAAAAACGCAAGATGGCGAAATATTTCATGCAAAATGTTTGGTCAATGCAACGGGTGCAAATCAAAAGGTTGACGTTCCTGAAATAGCTAAATGTATTTCGCCTGAGATTAAGCAAATCACCATAGATCAATATCAAAATCCAGATCAATTGAAAGAAAAAAAAATTGCGATCATTGGTGATGGTTCCGGTGGTCGTCAAATTGCTAAAGAATTAGCAAAAACACATAATGTCACTTTATTTTGCGGTGCGCCTCGTCCATTTTTTCCAAAGGAACTGTTTGGTGTAAATACATTAACTATATTAAAAAAATTGTCTATTTTAGATGCTGATACAAGAAGCATTATGGGGCGTTGGCTGATGAGAAGAGGATTTATTCCTTGTAATGATATTGTAAATAAAGTTTTACGCAAAATGGGAGTACAATTCTATTCTAAGCTTATCAGTGTAGATAATAAAACATTGATATCTGATAGTGGAGAAAAATGCCAACCAGATGTTATTATCTGGAGCCTTGGATATGCAGAAGAGACAAACTGGTTAACTATTCCTAATACTGTTGATTCCGCAGGTTTCATCTGCCTAATCGGTCATGATTTAGGAGGTAAAACATCTTATCCTGATTTATTTGTAGTTGGGAAAAAATGGCTCAGTTGTCGTGCATCTGAACTAATTTGTGGGTGTGTTAATGATGCTAAACGCGTAGCTAATTTTATTGAAATAGCTCTACATAATAAATGATTCATGTGTAAAACTTCTATCCATGTAATTAGGCTTATAACGATTTAATTTTTTTGATTTTTCATTTTTGCGTGTTATCCTTCCACAAACTAGCCCTGACGAAGATAGAGTAAAATTTTATTTGATTGCGTTCATTCTTAACTTCTAAGGGCTTTTTCATCAAAATTATTTTAATATAAAGTCTCTTTTATTTGATTAGCGACTCACATTAATTGAATTAAAAATAACAGATATGATATCACGTATTAAAATTGTGATGAACACTAAATTTAGTGCAATTAAAATAGACAAATCTATATATATTGCAAAAACCTTTTTCATCGAAATAAATTCAATATTTTTTTAATTAAAATAAATCGATCTTAGCCTGACATAATGCCAGTATTTTGGAGTCGTTAAAAATGACATTAATAACTTTTGATATTTATATTTAAATAATTATTATAAAGATTAATTAATTTGGATATCACCAAACTGATTTTGGTTTTGATATTTTAAATACAAAGGACGATAGCGATATGAAAAAATTTTTAATAATAGAACTTAATGAATAATTATACGGTTGAGTATACTAGTATTAAAAGAAATGGAAATAGGAATCATTCTTTATGTAGAAAATGGTTTATAAAATAAATTTGAATAGAAGAATGAATAACTTTCTAATGAAGATTGTCTTATAAACTTTGAAAAGATAAAGACAAATTTATAGCCATAAAACTGTATTTTTCCTATTTACATTGTTATCTTTTTTAAAATTAAAGTCCGTTATATTTGAAAGGAAGTCAGAAGTGGGAGTGGGAAGTGGGAAGTGGGAAGTGGGAAGTGGAAAAATGGCAAGGCTTTTTAATAGGCCTATCCATAAAAGAGAACTAAGTAATAAAAAAAGTCCATATCAAGTATGGACTTTTATTAAAAAATATTAATTTACCTTTTACAGTAAACGTTCATATTTTGTAAAAATTTCATGAATTTTGTTTACATCATCAGCAGTTAAATCCCCACGACTGAATGCCGCATACATTTTCATAGCGCCTGTGGAATGATTATTAAGTGTTTGATAAGCCATCAAACGAGGACGAAAAGTATCCGTTGATTGTCTATTGAATCTTTTACTGATAGTACGTGCTTTATGTTTATATACTAATGAATTTCTATTTATATGAATAACATATACACCATCAGTAGATTGATTATCTTCTTCTTTTTTAATTGCATTTTCTTTAAAGCACCATTGAAATATGATACCGTTAAGATGTTGTTCATTTCCTGCAGTAGAGAGTACATGTGGATGGCCAGAATTTTGTTCTGCCCCCCATTCAAAACCGGATGTCGAGCCTTTAGACATCATGAAAACCAGACATAAATTTGAATCAGCACCATTTGGATAATAGAAATTGTTATCGTATAAATTATAAATTGCAGAAGATTCAGATTCAATCCCATCATTTAATATATTTGGTTCCCCACTTTGACAATTTAAATAATTATTCCCTATCACGCTATACTTAATATTTTCCATATTTTGATGTTTTGATGCAAAATAGAATAATCCTTTACACTTTTGATCTAATTTTGCTTTCACTAAATCATCAATGAGTAATAATAAGCACTGATTATCTCGTCTCTGTGATTTAGTGATGTAATTGTCATAAATTGCATAGGCTTTATCACTTACTGTGTCCAATGGTTGATCGTTCTTATCACTGCCATAATCAACAGTGCCTAAATTATTTCTACTCCAATTGACATTTGGAACTTTAATTGCTACACCTGACATAAAAATCTCCGTTAATTTTTGTTTATTAAAAGACTTGTTTAACTCATCATCTTTAATTTTAATTATTGAATCGTAATAAATTTATTTTGTTATTAACCTAAATGATATTGAAAAATGGTACACCAATTATGTAAATAGTAATTATTGCCTCCTATATAAATAGATACGTTATTATTATCGCGTAATTGACCCGCATTTCTTCCGTCAGTATCTGAAAAACCATAATTGATTATAAGATTAGCAGGGCTTTCTTTACATGTGATCTTAAGCGTATTACAACTATTACTATTGTTAAGCATTTGCACATTTTGAATAATCTCTATACCTGCAGAGTTTTTTATAGAAAAACCTTTGTTTTGAATTTTGTTATGATTTGGTAATTTTTCTGGGCTATCAAATATCAAACCCATTTTGTTAAATGTCAGATTCAATACATTACCATTTATGGTGTGGGAAATTGGATGCAATGGCTGCCAATCTTCACCTGACATGACTTTATTCAAAACATAACCGTAATAGGCACCTAATAATTTAGAACTGTATCCATCTATGTGCCACCTGTCTAGATATTGTAACTGATATATTGGTGTAGCTAGATAAAATCCACTACCTTTTTCAAGCGCTAATTCTAATTGTGCTAGAGCAACATCAGGACAATATGGAATACCTGTTTGAGATTGATAAGAAGAAGATACTTGGTAAGTAATAAATGGCAAATCAGAATAGTCATCGCCCGTGATCTTTTCAATGTCCTCAATTAAATCAGACCGTAATTTTCTAAGAGCAGTTCTATAATAATCGATGCCAAAGTTATAATTTGCTTCACCTTGAGTGTAGGTTATTGCAAGTAATCGGTACGATTTACCTTGTTGAGCTGCAATTCGTTTACCATTTTGAACATCATTGAGAATGTTTTGATAGTTAGAACTACCTTTGGACAAATTAGATATTGGCTGACCTCCCTCAGAACAATTGGAAGATAGAATCACTTTATTTTTAAAATTATGAAGTTTAATTTCTCGAATAAACATCTCGGCAGTACCAGCAGATGGTGACTCATAATTATCATCGTTTTGCCATTCAATGTGATTTACCAATGTTTGATATTTATGATCTCTAGCATAACGAGTTCGAATACCATGATTAAACATTTTGGCGTATTGAGAAAATGGCGTTCCAGAAAGGATAGGATGTGCAGTCGATCCTTCACCTAATGATTGACCATAAGTAACGATATGATTAATATCAGCAAGCCCTGAATCAGGTGGATAGATTAATGTTTTTAATTTGGCAGCAAATTGTTTATCAATATTAAATTCTGAATTACCCTCTTCATCAATTTTGAAAGAGACATTGCCTTGCTCATCAGCAATAGTAAAACCATTTTTTTGAGTATTATTGAATGAAAAATTTTCTGGAATTGACTTTTCAGGATCCAATAAATCATCCAATGAATCGTTTAAATTTACCATAATTGCTATTTGTCCTTAATTATTATATAAAAAGCAAAATACAGTTATCAAATTAAACAAGGTTTGTTATAACAAACAAGTAACTAAATAAACCTGTTTTACTTTTATTTAATTTCAGTTTAAAAAACCTAAAATGAATAGCAGATACAACCATATGATTTGCTTTTAACATTTTTAAGTTATTTTTTAGACATCGATGTTGATGATCTATGTTGTTATAATTGATTTAAAATCACTTTCAATTTGAGAGCAAATTGGCGATTGATTTTAAATTCTGAAAATCCGTTTTCATCGATTTTAAAAACAACATTACCTAAACTATCAATAATTGAAAAACCATTTTTTTTGGTACTCGTAAATGCCGAGGGATCTTTATTGATAGAAAAGAATTTACTGTTATTGTCAATTTTTAAAATCCTACCATTATTACCAATATAGCTTCCATCATCCTGGTTTACATCATTAAAATTTTGTGGAAGCGTGTTTGTTTGATCCGATATATCGTTCAATGTTTCATTTGAATTTGTCATATTATTTTCACCTTTGTTATTCATATAAAAATACAGCTAAATAATTAAATTAGATTTGATATTACTTTTCACAAAAAAGAAGATACTATCTTCCACCATACAAAATTTTATTGTTCTATTTCTTTGAAAATATGAAGTCTATAGTGATCTGATGTAGATAAATTATTTTTTTAAGACAATATAAATACTTCTAATTTAAAATTGAAAAAAGCTAGGATTTTTTGATTGGCCAAATTTGATTTGCTAAAACGCGAAAAATTATTTTAAACTTCCATTTTTATTAAATATAACTTATCTATAAAGCACACCGAGTTTGAAACAAGTAATACTATAATTCATTTAATGTTTAGCTATTAAATATTGATGCGAGCGCATTTATTCA
Organism: Gilliamella sp. B3022; assembly: GCF_028751545.1. Classification (NCBI taxonomy): domain Bacteria; kingdom Pseudomonadati; phylum Pseudomonadota; class Gammaproteobacteria; order Orbales; family Orbaceae; genus Gilliamella; species Gilliamella sp. B3022. The sequence goes on along the minus strand of NZ_CP071867.1, from coordinate 1,747,593 downwards.
AATTTTGCTCACTTGAGGGTTGAATTGTACTTTTAAAAAATTCGTAATAACTGCTTAAAATATTTAACAATCATTTCTACTATTCATCATTTAAAAATATGATAGATAAGCGGTTGTACCCTATTTGGGAACGTACTCAAGAGTTTGTCCCGCATAATAAAAAATAAATTTTTTCACTCTACTATTTATTTAGCATTAAACAGTATATGAAAAGTTATTTCCCAATTTTCAATGAATTTAAGAGCTGAATTTATTTTTTAATCATTCATCCGCAAGAAAAACCCACAATAATTGTGGGTTTTTAATTTTAAAATGCACTAAACGATTATAGAAATGCTTCGAATTCAGTAAAAATTTGTTGAATTTTAGTAACTTCAGATGGAGTTAAACCTTCTCCTTCCATACCACTACTAAATGTAGCATACATCTTCATTGTACCATTACCTGGATTTTTGATAGTATTATAATTTAATAAAGATGGGCAGAATTTAGCACATGAACGCGGAACATATTTTGTTAAATTAACAGAACGATGACGGTAATCTAATGAATTTCCATCAACATGAATTACATAAACACCTACAGGATCTTGTGGATCTTCAGATTTTGATACAGCAGCGTGTTTAGAACCATTATTCCATTTAAAGATAGAATTTTCGAAGTAATCTGCATTACCGGCAGAAGAAAATGCATGTACGTGGTTTACTTCGTCTTCTCCACCCCAATCAAATCCATAAGTAGAAGGTTGAGACATCATAAACACCAAGCATAAATCATTGCCTTTTGAACCATCAATGACTTGATGATCATAAAGATCTGCACGGCTTTCGATTTTTGTTCCATCATAACGAACTGTTGGAAAATCTGAATATCGATCTATAACATTATTGCCAATTACACTATACTTAACATGCTCAAAGTTATTGTGAGGTGATGCTAAATAAAATAAGCCAGTACATTTGTGATGTAACTCTTCTTGGACTAATTTATTAATAAACAATGCTAGAGCTACATTGTGTGGACGAGCTTCTCGCTGATTACTAAAATCGCCAGTTTTTTCAATGTATTTCTTATAAATGTTAAGTGCTTCTAAGCTAATCATTTTTTCAATGTCAGCGATTGAAATTAAATTACTGTTTTGAAGTAAGTCTTGTAAATTTGACATAAAAATTCTCCATTTTTTATTATTTAAATTAAATTAAAAAGAAATTTGCGTTTAACTTTAAATAAAAGTTTAATCCGCAAGGTTTTTACTAATGTTATTACTCAAGGTAATAATCGAAATAGCTCACTACTGGTTTAAAGTCAGTCAGCTCTATCGATAGGGTAGATAACGATGTTGTATTGAACATTTCGTTACTCGTCTCTTTTTTATTAATAAAAAAGAATTTATATAGATTTTTACCCAAAATGTGAGTTTTCAGCTTTTATTTTGGTTTTGAAGTGATAAGGATTTACATTGATTAATCAGGTCAATTTGCTTAGTAAAGAATGTTGAAATAGTAATAATATTTATTTGTATTAGACATAATTATGCCATCACAGAAAAATACTAATTTCATGAATAATCAATGCAATAGCGATAGAATAAGTATTTATTTCAGTAAACAGACTTGTTTAGAGCTCTGATGGCTTGCTTATCTTGATTGCATTTTTCAATAACATTTAATAAATGTTCGTTATATTTAATGCTATCAGCAAACGTTAATAATTTAGGCGGTAATACTGGCAGACAATCAGTTAATAGACTTTCTGATATCGGTTGATTGACGTATACCTTTCGCTCTTTGGTACAACCTGTTAGCAATATCATTAGGAATATACTCATTAGCGCAATTGTTATTTTTAAGTAAATCATCGAGTTTTTCCTGCATTTGTAATGATTGATTTTCAAGTTTCCGTTTTGTCATTTCATTATTTGCAATAATTTGGTTATCAATTATATTTTTTTGCTCAAGTTGAAAAAGTTTATTGGTTAATTCTTGTACTTGAGCTTGTCGTTCCTTTGATGTACGAACTTCACCAATATACAAATAAAGTAGCATTAACCAAAGAAAGATAAACATACCAACAAATTTATTCATTTTTTCCCACCATCAATCATTCTTTATTAAATAGGTTCTTTTCTGCTTTCCTGCGATTTGTCAAGCCAGTTGAAGACTGTTTAATGCCATCAACTGTAATTTTATTCCAACGTTCGAACTCATTTGAAGCGCCGATATAATTACCTACATTCAATTTTGCCAACAATGTCGATTGAGTAAATGCTAAAACTCCTACATTAAAGACAAAAGAACACAACGCATCATATTGATTTTGACTTAGTTCGACTTTTATCAATTGATTAATCGATTGCTCTATAAAATAAAGATCTTGTACTAAAAAACAATCAGCCTGCGAATTACTGATTATGTCTTTTTCTTTTACATTTTTTGTATGACCATAACCAATAGTCCATACTCCTGCTGGACATTTATATGCATTTAATTTTAGACCTTCAAAGCTTTTTATCAGATCGATTCCTTTTTGACTAATATTCATGTGTTTTCCCTTATGCTTCTATAATTTATTGAATTATTTGTTAAATAAGATGTTTATTTTGATAATGAATGGAAATTAATAACTTTTAGATTAGCTCATATTAAAAAATACTAATGATTTAAATTGACTGTTTAAGTAATGATAAAAAACCATTTTTTAATAATCCTAGATATAAACTTTATTCAGATCTATTTCAGTCTTTATTTGTATTAGTGTAATATTTTAATTAGCAATGTATTATTTATTATCAATTTGTTTTATCAATCTTTCTTCAAGAACTTTAATTAAATTTGCACCTGACCAACCAGCTAAACCGGCAACACCTCCAGCTATTTCAAAAGCCCAATTACAATAACTTGCAATAAAGATGACCAAAGCACCAGAAAAAATTGATATAAAAATTTGTGCAATAAGTGTCCATAAAAAGAATTTACTACCATTGAGTAAGTGGTAACAATAACTGGCTAATGAACCTAAAAAAGTGATAAAATATAAATATACGACAACGGTCCAATTTATGTTGTCTGGATCTTTTATTGGCATATTATGTGACCCTTTTACGTATTTAAAGTTAGATTGTTAAAAGAATATAAATTAAGATTACATTAATATAAAAACTAAATTCTTAAATTCATATGTTGTTGCTTAACGTTTCATGATGCAATATATGAGTAATATTTCTTGACTAATAGAATTTAGTATTTATAATTTGATAAAGGTTTTATCAATCATTACCATTCTATATTTTCATTAACGTTAATGATTTCTTAGTTAAATGATTTGGCGACTCAGTTATTTTTCATTAGTAAGTTATTTGAATATTGATTCGTCATTTTATTTTTGATAGAATGCTAGATTAATAAATATAAATTTAGAATCACTGTTCTTGGCTTTAGCGATTTGAAAGATTCAAAATTCTAAAAATAGATGTTATGTCGATGAGTATCAATATTTAGAAGGTATTGTTGTAAAAAATATCAATAAAATTGATATAATATTAATTGCAATAAAAATAGTAAATAAATACAGAGTGCTATTTTTAATATATTAACCAACGCCAACTCTATAGCAACCTAAAACTATAAGTTTTAAAAACAAAAAAGCCCAGCTGATTAGCTGAGCTTTATGTATACGTAATAAATCACATTATAGAGTAATAATATATGCTAATTTGCGCAATGTCAAGAGATTAATATGATTTATCTATAAAAAGATAAATGCTGCAACATACTATTAAGCTTAATTAAGTATATTAATAACCTCATGAGAGTCTTTACCGATAGTTTGGACTACACTTCACATGCAATATTTTTAATATAACAAACCATTAAATCGTCATTGCTCAAAGTTATGAACTTTTACATTCAAAATAACATTATCTATTGTTACCCTCCCTATTTCTTTGTTAAAGATTAACGATAATTTCAATTTATCCGAATATAAAAAAACCCAGCTAGTTTTAGCTGGGTTTCATTCATATGCATAATAAATTGCATTATGGAGCAATTATATTTGCTCATTTGCGCAATGTCAAGCGTCTAATATGATTTATCTGTTGAAAATCAACCGTGATCATCAATTAACCCACTGCCTGATAAAGTGTTTTAATAAAACCATGAGAAAATTTTTACTTATTCTATGAAGCAGTTTCAAATAATAAGTCTTTAAAACACCATTATCCGAAGATATGAACCTTTACATTCAAAATTAACATTGTCTATTAATGCGTTTACTTCGTTTAAACTTGACGATAATTTCAATTTATCCGAATATAAAAAAACCCAGCTAGTTTTAGCTGGGTTTCATTCATATGCATAATAAATTGCATTATGAGGCAATTATATTTGCTCATTTGCGCAATGTCAAGCGTCTAATATGATTTATCTGTTGAAAATCAACCGTGATCATCAATTAACCCACTGCCTGATAAAGTGTTTTAATAAAACCATGAGAAAATTTTTACTTATTCTATGAAGCAGTTTCAAATAATAAGTCTTTAAAACACCATTATCCGAAGATATGAACCTTTACATTCAAAATTAATATTGTCTATTAATGCGTTTACTTCGTTTAAACTTGACGATAATTTCAATTTATCCGAATATAAAAAAACCCAGCTAATTTTAGCTGGGTTTCGTTCATATGCATAATAAATTGCATTATGGGGCAATTATATTTGCTCATTTGCGCAATGTCAAGCGTCTAATATGATTTATCTGTTGAAAATCAACCGTGATCATCAATTAACCCACTGCCTGATAAAGTGTTTTAATAAAACCATGAGAAAATTTTACTTATTCTATGAAGCAGTTTCAAATAATAAGTCTTTAAAACACCATTATCCGAAGATATGAACCTTTACATTCAAAATTAATATTGTCTATTAATGCGTTTACTTCGTTTAAACTTGACGATAATTTCAATTTATCCGAATACAAAAAAACCCAGCTAGTTTTAGCTGGGTTTCGTTCATATGCATAATAAATTGCATTATGGGGCAATTATATTTGCTCATTTGCGCAATGTCAAGCGTCTAATATGATTTATCTTTTGAAAATCAACCGTGATCATCAATTAAACCCACTGCTTGATAAAGTGTTTTAATAAAACCATGAGAAAATTTTTACTTATTCTATGAAGCAGTTTCAAATAATAAGTCTTTAAAACACCATTATCCGAAGATATGAACCTTTACATTCAAAATTAATATTGTCTATTAATGCGTTTACTTCGTTTAAACTTGACGATAATTTTAATTTATCCGAATACAAAAAAACCCAGCTAGTTTTAGCTGGGTTTCGTTTAAATTTTATAAAATAGCGCAATAGTCTGCATCTGATCTAACTCATCTGAAAAAAGGATAAATGTACCCCCCAATAAAACTTTCTGCTTGATTGAGTATATTAATAATATCGTGAGGACGTTTACCAATAACTTTAGCTTGTGCATTACATGAAACATTTTTTGTATAGTAAGTCATTAAAACTGTCCAATGCGCTAGATTATATTCTTTTAGATTTAAAATAGCGCTATCAACGATTTCCGCTTCTTCCTCTGTCAAGTATTGACGATAATCAAAATCTCTTGCAGCGCCAGTAATAACTGCTGATTTTGATGGATATTCAGTTCCGATACGTTTAAGTACGCGAGTATTTTTCCATGCGGTTAAAATTTCTTTGGTCTCTTTCATTGTTACCTCTCACCATTAATGCTTTAATTTAATTATTTATAGAATACTTTTATTTAATTATTTATAGGTTTTATATTTATTTTTCTTATAAGATTTAATTTGCTTTATATCCAAAAAATACCGTATAGAAATTCACTTTAATTTCTCACCAAATTTCACGGCTATTTTTTTGGTTATCGTTTAATAAGATGCTATCTTCTAATCGGTAACTCATTTACGATAATTTATATTATCACATGATAACCAATATTATCGATTAGATCAATAACTATTATTATTTGATGACCGATAACTTAAATTATATACTTACAACATCGATAACCATGAGATAACGATATGAATACCTTTACTGATAGAATTAATTGGGCTCTAGAAGCATCAGGCATGTCTCAGCATCAACTCGCTGAGATAGTAAAAATTAGCCAACCGGCCATTCAAAAACTCGTTTCTGGTAAATCCAACACATCCCGTAAAATCATTGAGATTGCTTCTGCTTTGAACGTTGATCTCCTTTGGTTAACAAAAGGAGTTGGAAACCCCGATATAGGGGAAAACTTGTCCAATGCAAAAATAGTGGGAACAATTGATGAATGGGATAGTAAGACACCACTTAATGATGACGAGATTGAAGTACCATTTTATAAAGATGTCAGATTATCTGCTGGAAGTGGTTTTGCTGATGACATTGAAGATTACAATGGTTATCAACTACGCCTATCGCGTTCAACCATGCGTAGATATGGTATTGATAAAGACTGCACGGTTTGTTTAACCGTTTATGGCGATAGTATGGAGCCAGTTTTTCAAGATGGAGCAACAGTTGCCATTGATCAAGCCGACACCATTATTCGTGATGGTAAAATTTATGCAATTAATCATGCTGGCTTACTAAGAATTAAAATACTTGAAAAATTACCTAATAACCAAATCAAAATCAGAAGTTACAATGCTGATTATGAAGATGAAATTGTTTCACAAGATGAAATTACTATCTTAGGGCGTGTATGGTGGCAATCATCAATACTTAATTAATCGGTTAATTTAATCGGTCAATTTATCATGCAGATCAATATGATAATTTACATTCAATTGAGCTTGTTATGATTCTACCTTTAAAATGCATAGTATCAATGCATCATGGCGCTTATTTAAGCCCTTAAATGGGCTTTTTTATGATACATTTTCCCTTAACTTGGTTATAAACAATAACTTTCGTTATTGACAAATCTGATAACTTATATTATCATTACCACATCAATACCAATCGAGTTAACAGAGTCATTAAACAATACTACGAGTTATTTAGTGGGTTAATAAGATTCAAGTAGCTAGCAGGGGCTTATGAACATACTGCGGTCTTGATGGATGTCTTGGGCATGACGCTAAGCTGTCTAATTGGCTGTTTTGATTCGTTAACACTTAAATCAGCCAATTTAACACCTAAGCATGAAATAAAATTTATGTATAAGGATATCAATTGCTATAAAAATAGCAATCAGTACATCAGTTGCCCCGCTAGCAGGGGCTTTTCTGATAATAATAACTAAAAAATGATTATTATTTTAATTTTTTATCAATCCACTTGCATAAAACTCATTAAAAAATTCAAGTCTATTGAGCTCTCTATGACAGGGAAATAACCAAAGTTTTATGGAAGATAAAAATTGAATAAGATTGCCATAAATTACTATAAGTAACTTGGTGCTAATTATGCGTTACAAGTAATGGAACAAACCATAGAGTAACCAGAATTACCCATTATAATGGCAATAATCGCTATCAACATTAAAAAAACTAAAGAAATAAAGGAAACACACGAAATAGATGAACATTAAAAACATCAATCTATGCTAACGAAATTGATATAAATAACAATAAGCAAAAAGCATAACAAAGTAATGAATAGATTCGGTCCTATTTATTTGTTAAGCAATTTAGGATTTTTGAAACTAATATTATTGCCATTGAGCCAACATTAATACCAAATACTTTTATAAAAATAGCAATATTTAGCAATGACCAACTATCATCAACAAATATTAGCGATAATGGATCATTAGTTGGAAGGAAACTCAAGGACATAAGTAACTAGATAATTAACCCATTGCTTTTATCTTTTAAATGATCATTATATTTTTTCAATATTTAGGGTTATTGATTTTGAAAATTGGCTAAATTTTGCATCAACGGTACCCTTCAAAAAATAAAATTATCACGCCACCACTAAAACTATTACCTTCATTGAATAACTTGTCTTGGATACTTAACATAAGATAATGTTGCACTGATAAAAATGGTGCACACCTATTTAGGTATGGATAACTCTAAAGTTGTAATCATTATCGAAAAAATAAATATAATGATTAGTCAATTATGATGATGAGATAATCGTCTTTATAAATATTCATCAACAATTAATGTCCATTAAATTTTTAAACCATTAATAACATCATTCACGGAATCAAATTTAATGGGGTTAATTCATTTTATCTTTTCTTAAAAGTGAAGTTTAAGCGATAGTCACAAAATCGATACCAACATAATCGGTGTTAAAACAACTTACGAAAAGTAACCATAACTTTTCGACTGACTAAATTTTATCTTTCTTAATGAAAAAAATAATATTCATATTAACTAATTGATTGAAATAAAAAACCCTAGATGAACTAGGGTTTGATAAGTAAGTTAACTAAAGGATTAACTATTTTTCTTCGCTTTACTTTTGTACTCATCATAATACTCTTGTGCAAGTTTACGCATTGATAAGCCAATCGCAGCGTATTGATATTCATTTAAGTTCGCTAAAGATGCACGAGCAGAAGGATGTTGTACAGCAAAACCTTTACCAGGTAATAAAACAACCCCAGCTTCATCAGCTATTCTAAATAGCATTTCAGATGGATTTTTATTTGTTAAGATCCATTGAGCAAATTTATCGTCATATAATTCACGACAAATATGTTCAAGATCAATTAGAGTATAATAATCAACACTATTTTTATCGACAGGGTGTTTAAGACCTAAATGTTGATAAAGAGACGCAGCACGACGTCGGATCAATGATTTTAATGCTGCCTTATAACTTTGATCGGTGTCAATCATTTCGCACAATGCAAATAAAACCATTTGTACTTGTTGTGGTGTTGAAAGACCAGCAGTGTGATTTAACGCAACCGCTCGGCTATCGGCAACTAAACGATCAATAAATTTTAGATTTTCTGGTTCTGTTACAATTGAACTATAACGCTTATTTAAGACTTGTTTCGTTTTGCTAGGCAATGCATTAATTTTTTTATCTAAAACATTATCTTTTGTTGTGGCAATAACACCTAAACGCCAACCTGTTGCTCCAAAATATTTAGAAAAAGAATACACCAAAATAGTATTATTAGGGCAAATAGCAAATAATGATTGGAAATCGTCAGCAAATGTACCATAAACATCATCGGTTAATAGGATGAGATCTGGACGTTTTTTAACAATATCTGCGATGATTTTTAATCCTTTATCGTCAATTTTTACTGAGGGTGGATTGGAAGGGTTGACTAAAAAGAACGCTTTTATAGAAGGATCTTCTAACTTACGCAACTCAGACTCTGGATACTGCCAATTAGCATCAGGATCAGAGTTAACTAATACCTCAACCAACTGATAATCATTGAGTTCTGGTATTTCAAGATATGGCGTAAATATTGGAGCACCAATGGCAATTTTATCACCTTTTTGAATCAAATTATTTTCTTTCATTGAATTAAAAATATATGCCATAGCGGCTGTTCCGCCTTCAACAGCAAATAAATCAATATCATCAAGATCAAGATATTGAGCGCCCATTTGCTGTAGCACATAAGATTTTACAACTTCTTCACTTAAACGAAGCATCCTATCAGGAACAGGATAGTTACAACCTAAAATGCCTTCAACCATCTCTTGTAAAAAAGCATTTTCATCCAAACCAAGTTGATCACGAATGTAAGAAAAAGCTTTACCTAAAAACGAAACGCCCTCTGTATTATAATTTTGACGAATAAAATGTTCAAAGCGCCCTGTTAAACCATCTTTGATTGGAAAACCACCAACGCCCTCATTTAAGTAAGAGTAGGACATTTCCGATTCTTGCGTTGCAAAGACACCTAATTGGAAAAAAGCTTGTCTTGGCCAAATAGCTAAAAAATTAGGATTCCCTCGACCTGCATTTAGCATAGCTCGATCGGCATGACTTTGTGCTAATTTAATTAAGTTATCTTTTAACTCAAAAGGACTTAAATTAGCATACTTAGCATATTGTGTTTGGTTCTTCATAATCTGTATCCTTAAATTAATATTTTAATTAAACAAAGGCCACAACCAATGGTCCTAATAAAGTCAGAAATACATTAGCTAAAGCATAAGTAATAGCGAAAGAGTTTGTTGGTGTAGAATTACCCGCTTTGTTAAGAACTTCACCAAATGCAGGGTTAGCACTACGAGCACCAGCTAAAGCACCTGCAAAAACGGCAGCATTTTTGTAACCAAGAACATATTTACCAAAATAAATAGCAAGCAACATTGGTAAGACTGTAACGACAACACCAATTAAAAACAATGATAAGCCTTGTTCCCGAATAGTATTGATGGCCTGAAGTCCAGAACTTAACCCTACTACTGCAACAAAACCAGCTAACCCGAAATCTTTTAATAGTTGCACCGCACCAGTTGGAATATTACCTATAGTTTGATGCAGTGAACGGTACCAACCGAATATCAAACCTGAAAGCAATGCACCACCACCAGCGCCTAAGGTAATTGGAATCTCACTAACACGGATAACAATTAAGCCAATAATCAGACCAACCACCAAACCTAACCCGTGAAATATCCAATCCGTTTTTTCGCTTTTAGTGATTGGTGCACCAATTTTATCAATTACTCGACGAAGATCACTATCGGTACCATAAATGGTAATTACATCACCCAATTTGAATTGGAAGTCACTGTTAAGAGGCAGTGATTGTCCATCACGATGAATAGCTATAAGATAAATGCCATGTTTTAATTGCATTACTTCCTCAGAAGATAATACCTGGGATAAATTCTGACCAACATAACGCGAGTTACGCATTTCGACATCTTGCGTATTCATTACAACATCCATACCTGAAGCAGAATTTACTTCTGACCCAAGAAGATCATTAGCTTGTATCATGGCATCACGGTGACCAACTACCAAAATAATATCTTTGGCTTTTATTACTGTATCAGGTGATGCTTCTAAAATTTTATTGCCACGTTTAATTCGTTCGATACTAATACCACTAACGGTTTTTTCAATATCAGAAACACTTTGATTGATTTTATTAGTGACTCGATATAATCGACCACTAATATCGGATAATGCTAAGTTTTGGTTCGCACCTAATAACAGGGAGCCATGAAGCTGCTCTCCTTGAGCCTTAATCGCATCATCACCAATATCTCGCCCCATGATTTTTGGTAAAATATTCACGCAAATGATAATCGCACCGAGTGAACCAAAAATATAAGTCACCGCATAACCTATGGTCACATTGCTTTGTAAATGACTTAGCTCTTCAGGACTTACACCTAATTGACTTAATGCATCGGAAGCTGTGCCCATAATGGCAGATTGCGTTAAACCACCTGCTGCTAAACCTGCTGCAAGTCCTTTATCTAAATTGAATATTTTTGCCAGAACAACAACGGTAATTAATCCAACAACTGCAATAAAGAGTGCTAAAAAGATTTCACGAAGTGTTTTAACACCTAATGAACGGAAAAACTGCGGACCACTTTCGAATCCAACAGCATAAATAAAGAGAGCAAAAAGAACGGCTTTAACGCCAGCATCAACAGTAACACCAAAAATACTTAAAGCAACAGCCACTAATAATGATCCTGCTACACCACCAAGTTGAAATTTACCAATCCGAATACCACCTATTAAATACCCTAAACTTAATGATAAAAATAAAAGTATTTCTGGTGAGTGTTTGAGTCCATCTAAAATCCAGTTAAAAAGCCAATGAAACATAATAATTGTCCTCAAGCGCTGTGATTAATGATTTATAGAAAAGATATTTATTAAGGAATGGAACTATATTCATTGAATTTATGAATATGGCTATATATTAAACTTCAATGCAAAGAATAGAAAGTCTATTTTAACGATTAATATTATTGTTAGGAATAATAAAAAACTTTAAAAAAACGCAATTAACAAATACGAAAAAAATAATGAACATAAAAATAATTATTATTCATTGATATGACTATTTCAATACCAAAATTTTCAAGGAACAGAATGCTAATTGATATGGCGGTAAATTAGAACAACAAATATATTTAATAAAGTTGTTTTTTTATTTTTTTCATCTTTACGAAAGCTAATCAGATTTAAATTTGGAAATGATAAACAAAAAAATCCGCCGAAGCGGATTATATTTAAAGCAATTTAAGAAACAATAATCCTATAAAGGGTTATTCAATACCTGATTTAAAGTACTTAGTTAATAGATTATTTAATATTGATATTTTCTTAATTTTCGCTATGGTCTTTGGATCTATCTTTCTTTCGACATTTTTTCGTGAGCCATAAAATCTCACTATTACCTGATCTTTATCATTTAGTGAATTGATATAAGATACAAATTGATTATTTAGAATAAATTTAGTCCATTCATATACAGTGCTACCACTTTTACTCTTAAAAGTTAAGTCACTAGATGATTCATATATATCATCATTTTGAAAGATCTTAAAATGATCAATAAACAGTCGTTCTTTACTACTAAATATAGCAGTAACCGTTGTAGTATATAATTTTTCTTTAAAAATAAAGGTTTCTATACTCAAAGGTTCGCTTTTTAATTCGATCTTAATAATATTATTTTGAGAATTATAGGTGAAATTGATATCATCCGTGTTAATAATATCAATGAATCGATGTAAATCATTTGGATTAGTTATTTTTTTTGATAGGGATAATAGCCCATAAAGGTTAGCATTACGCAATCTTAGACCATTTGAAAAGGTAATAATATAAATATCTTTCGATTTTGAATCTGTCTCTACTTTTGTTACATATAAATCGTCTATATTGGGAAATTTAATTTCTTTTAATTTCTCTATCTCATCTAATCGCTTTTGGTAATTTTTTGCACTAACTATCTGATTATAAGAATTGAGATCATTGAGATAAAGCACTTCTCCATTTTTCAAAACTATCTTATAGTAAATTTTATTTCCAACTTTGACTTCTTTGTCCAAATAACCTTCCATTCCGTTATATTTTTTATAAGAAGGATAAAAAAGTGAACGTGCATTGGGTTCAGAATATAAACCACTATATTTTTTCAGGTTTATTGCCTCAGCAGAATATTGATCAAAAACAAAAATATCTTTATCTGCTGGATTATATTTTTCTTTTTTAATTAATGCAGATGAAGAAAACGAAACAACCGTCAATATAAGAAACAAATAACAACAAACCTTTTTCATACCATTATCCTTAATCCTTTTTATTTTTTTGTAATAGTATGTTATTTAAGCTTTTTTGGCAATAAAAAATCCCATTTCCATCAAGAATTTTAAGGTAATAGGGGATAAAAAAATTGTGCTTGATAACATGTCTATTTGTGAAATTTAAGCGAGCTGATATGAGAGTTTGCGTATTTACTTATGCTTAATGAATAACTATCTGAATTTTGTATTATTAAGAAAATGGGCTACTATAGCCCATTCCCTTGTCTAAACAATAACCTTTCAACACTTTTGACCACATTTTTTGAGATTTTTTCAGACAGCTTTTGTTTACGTTGAAAACTCACTGAAATAATTTTATGTGTATCAAGATGCGATAAAATAAAATCATCACTAGTACTGATTTCGTCAACTAATCCTTTATCTTTTGCTTGAGCAGCAAACCAGTGTTCTCCTGTTGCCACCTGCTCAATATCCACATTAGGACGATACTCTTTAACAAAATCTTTGAATAATAGATGAGTCTCCTCTAATTCTTGCTTAAATTTCTGGCGCCCTTCATCAGTGTTTTCTCCAAACATGGTCAATGTACGTTTGTACTCACCGGCTGTTTGTAGTTCTATATCCACATCATGCTTTTTAAGCAAGCGATTAAAATTTGGAATTTGAGCAACGACACCAATTGAGCCTACAATAGCAAACGGTGCAGCAACAATTTTACTGGCGGTACACGCCATCATATAACCTCCACTTGCGGCTACTTTATCAACGACAACAGTAAAAGGGATATTGCGTGCTCTAAAACGTAATAATTGTGAAGCCGCTAATCCATAACCATGTACAACTCCACCAGGGCTTTCTAATTTAATCACGACCTGATCTTCTGGTTTGATAATAGCAAGTACAGCAGTGATCTCTTGACGCAACTCTTCAACCTCATGAGCATCCATACTACCATTAAATGATAATACAAATAGCTTAGGTTTAGTACCATGAGTGATTGTAACCTTTGTTTGTGGATTAGAATCATCAATAATGTTATTACAATCAGTTTGGTTACAATTTTTATCCTGTTTCTTTTTTTGTTTGACGGCTAATTTTGCCTGCTTTTTCTCATTTTTTTTCTGTTTTTTAAGATCTTTTGTATACTGCTTAGCTTCAAGTTCATCCATGCTAGACATCAATATATCATCTTTAACTTGTTCATATTCCTGACTGATATCCTTAACAGATAAGCGCCCAGCAACGATTGATAATTTGCGACGTTGACTTACTATAAAAACAAGGATAGACAAAATAGCAATGACCACTGTTGCGGTTTCTGCCAAGAAAAGAGCATACTGTGAAAACCAATTCATTTAACATTTTTCCTTAGATTGAATGTATTGCATTATTATAACAAGATAATTAAGAATTGTGCCGAAAATCAACAAAGATAAAATTGTCGCTTTATTCGGCAATTCAAATTAATTATACTGATACCTCAACATTATCATTCAATGAGAATCTTTATGTCTTTACGTCCAATTACTGAAATAGCACAGCAATATAATATTCCTAAACAATATGTTTTACCTTATGGTAAACATGTCGCAAAAATCGATTTATCCATTCTTAAAACAAATCAAAACAAACCAAAGGGTAAATTGATACTGGTTACTGCTATTACCCCAACTCCTCTCGGCGAAGGTAAAACTGTTAATACGATTGGACTTAGTGAAGGATTAAATTATATTGGTAAAACAGCGATAGCGTGTATTCGTCAACCAAGTTTAGGTCCGGTATTTGGCGTGAAAGGTGGTGCTGCCGGTGGCGGTCAAGCCGAAGTTTTACCGATGGAAACCCTAAATTTGCATTTAACTGGCGATATTCATGCTATCACCGCAGCTCACGATTTGGCATCAGCTGCATTAGATGCACGTCTTTATCATGAAGAACGTTTAGGTGACGAATTTACCACACAGACTGGTTTACAACGTTTAAATATTGATGTCAATCGTATCGTCTGGAAACGTGTCATAGATCATAACGACCGCGCATTACGGCATATCAATGTTGGCGTCGGTGGTGGCGTAAACGGTATTGAACGCCGTGATGGTTTTGAAATTACTGCTGCATCAGAACTGATGGCAATTTTAGCATTGGCTTCTGATTTACATGATATGCGCGCACGTATTGGTCGAATTATTTTAGCGTATAATACTCAAGGCGACCCCATCACAGCGGAACAACTTGAAGTTGCGGGTGCAATGACTGTACTATTAAAAAATGCCATTAATCCAAATTTAATGCAAACTGTTGAGCATACTCCTGTACTAATTCATGCTGGACCTTTTGCTAATATAGCTCATGGTAACTCCTCGGTGATCGCTGACCGCATTGCCTTGCAACTGGCTGATTATGTTATTACTGAAGCTGGATTTGGTTCTGATATGGGAATGGAAAAGTTCTTCAATATCAAATATCGTCAAGCAGGTATAAAAGCGTCTTGTGTGGTGTTAGTCGCTACTGTTCGCAGCCTGAAATCAAACAGTGGTAGATATAACATTAAACCAGGACAAGCCATCCCTAAAGAGATCTCAGAATCGAATGTAGAACTACTCGAAATTGGTGCAGCTAACTTAGCATGGCACATTAACAATGCTAAAAGTTATGGTTTAAAGGTAATTGTTGCTATTAATCGCTTTCCCCATGATAGTGAGGAAGAACTCACTTTCTTACAAAAATATGCTATTGACCATGGTGCGTTTGCTTGTGAAGTGAGTGAAGTATTTACCCATGGTGGTCAGGGCGCTGAAAAACTGGCACAACATATTATTAAAGCTTGTGATACGCCAAGTGAAATTAAGTTACCTTATCCGGATAATATGCCTTTAATTGAAAAAATTCAAACCATGGTAAAAAAATATGGTGCCAATAAAGCAAATCTTTCCAAAAAAGCGCTTGACAATATCAAAGAGATCGAAGCATTAAAACTCGATCACCTGCCGCTTTGTATTGCCAAAACGCCAATGTCAATCAGTGCCGATCCCAACTTAAAGAATGTACCAACGGATTTTGATGTTGATATCAGTCATTTAGCGATTTCTGCTGGTGCTGGATTTATTCGAGTCTATGCTGGTAATGTAATGACTATGCCTGGACTGGGTACCAATCCGGCTTATCGACAAATTGATATTGACAAGGATGGTAATATTATAGGTTTAAGTTAATGCAAAAAGTAATTATGCAAACCAAACAACAATATAAAGCTTTTATTGACGAAGAAAATTGTATTGGCTGTGGTAAATGTATTCGCGTTTGCCCAACCGATGCCATTGTCGGCAGCAAACAAGTATTACACACCGTATTACCGCAGTTATGTACTTCGTGCAGTAATTGCATCAATACGTGCCCAACAGACTGTATTACATTAAGTACATTAGGTATAGCATTAAGTGAAAATGAAGAGTTACGACTGACTGAGAAAAAGCAACAACGCTTAAATTACAATCAACTTGTACCACCTACGATACTATTTCCACACACAATGCCTATAAATCACAGCAGTCAAACTAGCCCAAGCGATCGCAAACAATCGATTGCTGATGCGATTGCTAGAGTCAAAGCCAAAAAAAACCTCGCTAAATAGCGAGGTTTTTTATTCAGTTATTATATCCTATCTTTCAGATTAATAACAAAGATTAGTCTTTATTACTGCTTCTAAACGCACGTTTACGATCATTCTCAGTTAGATGACGTTTACGTAAACGGATAGATAATGGTGTTACTTCCACTAATTCGTCATCATCAATAAATTCTAATGCTTGTTCTAACGACATTTTAACTGGCGGTGAAAGTGTGGTTGCTTCATCAGTACCTGATGCACGCATATTAGTCAATTTTTTACCCGTTAAACAGTTAACGGTTAAATCATTTGAACGAGTATGAATACCAATAATTTGACCTTCATAAACTTCAGCACCATGACCTAGGAATAATTTACCACGATCTTGTAAGCTATAAAGTGCATAAGCTAATGCTTTACCCGTACCATTTGAAATCATAACCCCATTAATGCGTTGACCAATTTCACCCGGTCGTACATCGTCATAATGACTAAATGTAGAATATAGCAAACCAGTACCCGATGTCATGGTCATAAACTCCGTTCTAAAACCGATAAGACCACGACTTGGAATGACATAATCCAAACGCACTCGACCTTTACCATCTGGTAACATATTAGTCAGATCACCTTTACGTAAACCAAGCGCTTCCATCACAGAACCTTGATGTTGTTCTTCAATATCAAGGGTTACTTGTTCAAATGGTTCTTGTCTTTTACCGTCGATTTCTTTGAAGATAACTTTAGGACGAGAAACCCCAAGTTCATAACCTTCACGACGCATATTTTCAATTAATACCGATAAGTGTAATTCACCGCGACCAGAGACTCTAAATGCATCAGGATCAGGCGTTTCTTCAACTCGAAGTGCCACATTATGTACAAGTTCTTTCTTCAAACGTTCAAGAATTTGACGAGAAGTCACAAATTTACCTTCTTTACCTGCAAACGGTGAACTATTAACATTAAAGAACATAGTAACAGTTGGTTCATCAACAGTTAATGCTGGTAATGCTTCAATGCAGCTGTTATCACAAATCGTATCAGAAATACCTAATTCACCAAGGCCAGTTAACGCAATTATATCACCGGCTTCGGCAACTTCTGCTTCATAACGTTGTAAACCTAAATGACCTAAGACTTGCCCTACTTTACCAGTACGTTTATTACCTTCACTATCAACAATCGTCACTTGTTGATTTGGTTTTACGCGACCTCGTTTGATTCGACCGATACCAATAACCCCAACATAATTATTATAATCAAGTTGAGAAATTTGCATTTGGAATGGCCCATCTAAATCCACTTTTGGAGGCTCAACATGTTTAATGATAGCTTCAAATAATGGTGTCATATCTTCAGCCATATTTTCATGATCTAAACCAGCGATACCCATTAATGCAGAAGCATAAACAATAGGGAAATCGAGCTGCTCGTCAGTTGCACCTAAGTTTACAAACAGATCAAATACTTGATCAACAACCCAATCTGGACGCGCACCTGGACGGTCAACTTTATTAATTACTACAATTGGTTTTAAACCATAAGCAAACGCTTTTTGTGTGACAAAACGAGTTTGTGGCATTGGTCCATCCATAGCATCGACTAACAATAACACCGAGTCAACCATCGACATAACACGCTCAACTTCACCACCAAAATCAGCATGACCTGGGGTATCGACAATATTTATACGATAATCATTCCAGTCAATCGCTGTATTTTTAGCTAAAATGGTAATACCACGCTCTTTTTCAAGCGCATTAGAGTCCATTATACGTTCATTGTCGTCACCACGCAGATTATCTAGCGTACCTGATTGTTTTAACAATTTATCAACCAAAGTTGTTTTACCATGGTCAACGTGCGCAATAATGGCAATATTTCTTAAATTTTCAATCACAATTAAAATCCCAATTAGGAGATAGATTCTTTAGGCGCGATATTGTACACCTTTTTAGCCCAAATGTTGATCTATATCACAAAGTTTATTTAAAAGAACGTCATTACTTGATAACATTACAAAAATATTAATCTATTTTGACAAGAAGTTTAGGGTTATCTATACGTTTGAGTATAAAATTGTGTTGCAAACTGATCAACTTTAGCCCAATCGGTATACTCAATGATAGGTTTTGTCACGTCTGTATCACCCTTACCTAGCCACATAATAAAACGAATCATATTACGATCAAACCAATTGTATTTGGGATAATAAAGTGCGCCAGCAAAAACGGCTTTAATTGTTGGTTTCCATGCGATTTTAGCTAAGAATTTTCTCGTGTACAAATTGGTTTCAGGGGTATTTTTATGCGGCTTTCTGGCCACAACATTCACACCAAAAAAACCCGATTTAATTTTATTTAATTGCTGATAATTATCATCAATAAATTTTTTCATTACTTTATTGTAAAATCCATAACGAATAGAACATCCTAACAAAACTGCTTGATATTTTGTAAGATCGATATTCATCGTTGGTAAAAGCTCAATGACATCACAATCACATTTACCCGCGAGTTGATTTTCGATACGCTGCATAATTTTAAATGTTTGCTTTTCGTAAGTAGTATAGAGTAATAAAACTTTCATTTTTAAATTTCCTATTAAAGGGTTTATACCTGCAACTTTTTAATTCATTTAGTCGTAATTAACTGACTATAGGATAGCAAGCGAAACCTATTATATATAAACGTTAAAGATTAATCAGTACTTTATATTTACTTAAATCATCATATCTAATCAGAATGGCTAACTTAATTTTGTTGAATGGATTTTCTTTTTTTGGTTAAAAAGTAGATTATAGTTTTGAACGGTTGCCCACTGATCTATGCATTGAAATTATCGGCTATTTGAATCATAACTAAACCTTTGTGGCAAATCATAATAGCTTTTTTGACATTTCTATATCACATTGATGAAATCTGAATGGAAACAGGACTAATTACCTTTTTATTACTCATCGAAACATTGCCTCTATTTATTATAGAATTTGAAACATCGACTTAAGTCTTGAATCTATATTGAAAATATTTTTTAGAACACAATTTTCATAATTAAAAGAGATAATCATTAAAGTAGATGTAACTTTTTTTATGATAAAAATTAATAAATTGTGGATGATTTACTAAAAAACTTTGATTATAGTATTATACTAATTTAACCTGATCGGAAATGAATATGGCAATTTCACCCCCAAAACTTAGTGCAATTATTTTGGCGGCAGGAAAAGGCACACGGATGTATTCCAACCTTCCTAAAGTTTTACATAAAATCGGTAACAAACCGATGCTTCAACATGTAATTGATACAGTTAAACAACTTAATACCAATCGCATCAATGTTGTTTATGGTCATGGTAAACAACAGCTTAAAAATGCGTTTAAAGATCAACCTGTACAATGGGTTTATCAAGATCAACAGCTTGGTACTGGACATGCAGTACAACAAGCTATTGCCTATATTGAAGATGACGAAGACATCTTAATTTTATATGGCGATACCCCACTTATATCAATACCAACCTTACAAAATTTAATTGCCAGTAAACCCAAACAAGGTATTGCGTTATTGACTGTTGTACTTGATGACCCTACCGGTTATGGGCGTATTGAGCGGAAAAATGGCAAAGTCGTTGCGATTATAGAGGAAAAAGATGCTTCATCAGAGCAGCAAAAAATCAATGAAGTCAATACTGGGATTATGTTAGTAACGGGCAAACTATTAAAAAATTGGCTAACGCGATTAACCAATAATAATGCACAAAAAGAGTATTATTTGACTGATATCATTGCTTTTGCTAATCAAGATGGTTACGAAATTCTCACCTCTCATCCAATAAAGCAATTCGAAGTTGAAGGTGTGAATAATCGATTACAGTTAGCGATATTAGAACGACACTATCAACATCAACAAATACAAAATCTATTACTTTCAGGTGTAACCCTACTTGATCCAAACCGTTTTGATTTACGTGGCACTCTTACCCATGGTAAAGATGTCGTAATTGATAGTAATGTCATTATTGAAGGTGATGTAACACTCGGTAATAACGTTACTATTGGCGCAGGGTGTATCTTAAAAAATTGCCGTATTGATGATGATTCCGTTATCAGCCCATACAGCATAATTGAAAATTCAACCATTGCTAAGCAATGTACAATTGGACCTTTTGCACGATTAAGACCAGGTTCAGAACTTGACGAACAAGTACACGTTGGTAACTTTGTTGAACTTAAAAAAGCGCATTTAGGCAAAGCAACCAAAGCTGGACACTTAAGCTATCTTGGCGATAGCCAAATCGGTAGCAATGTCAACATTGGTGCAGGCACGATTACCTGTAATTATGATGGTGCCAATAAATTGACAACCATCATTGAAGATGATGTATTTGTAGGCTCAGATACCCAACTCATTGCCCCAGTTAAAGTTGGTAAAGGTGCAACCATCGCTGCAGGTACTACTGTCACCAATAATGTTAATGATAACGAATTAGTAGTAAGCCGAGTAAAACAAAAGCAATTTGCTGGTTGGAAACGTCCAACTAAATTAAACAACGAGGAATAGACTATGTGTGGAATTGTTGGTGGTGTGGCCAAACGTGATGTTGCTGATATATTACTAGAAGGTTTAAAACGATTAGAATATCGCGGTTATGATTCTGCTGGGCTTGCCATTATATCGCCACAAGGCGAATTACAACGCGTTCGTCGCGTTGGCAAAGTTCAAGCCCTAAAAGATGCCGTCGATGCGCACCCACTCAAAGGTTCAACTGGTATTGCCCACACACGCTGGGCAACACATGGTGAACCGGCTGAACATAATGCCCACCCACATGTTTCCGGATTTATTAGTGTGGTGCACAACGGTATTATTGAAAACTTTGAACCATTACGAGAACAGCTCATTGCTAAAGGTTACCAGTTCCGTTCCGAAACCGATACTGAAGTTATTGCTCATCTAATTCATGACATCATTGCAACTGAAGATTGCTCATTATTTGATGCTGTCCAAAAAGCGATACCACAGCTACGTGGGGCTTATGGCACTGTGATAATGGATACTCGTAACCCTGATATATTAGTCGCTGCACGTTCGGGCAGCCCCTTAGTGATTGGTTGTGGTATGAGTGAAAATTTTATTGCCTCAGATCAACTTGCATTATTACCAGTCACACGTCAATTTATCTTTTTAGAAGAAGGTGATATTGCCCTTATTGGCCACAGCGCGATTACAATCATAGATAAAAATTATCAACATGTTACCCGTCCACGTATTGAATCCGATGCCAGATATGACGCTGGGAGCAAAGCAGGACACAACCACTATATGCAAAAAGAGATCTACGAACAACCTAATGCTATAAAAAATACGCTTGAAGGTCGTATGGCACATGGAAGAGTAGATTTATCTGAACTAGGGGAGCGTGCCGAAAATATTTTAAAACAAGTTGAACATATTCAAATCGTGGCATGTGGTACTGCTTATAATGCTGGTATGGTTGCTCGTTATTGGTTTGAAGCTTTAGCCGGTATTGCTTGCGATGTCGAAATAGCGTCAGAATTTCGCTATCGTAAACCAGCACGTCGAAAAAACAGCTTATTTATCACGTTATCGCAATCAGGTGAAACTGCAGACACTTTAGCCGCACTAAGGCTAGCAAAAGAAATCGACTACCTAAGTACACTCGCAGTGTGTAATGTAGCAGCATCAACCCTTGTTCGTGAAGCAGAATTAGTACTATTAACTAAAGCTGGGGTAGAAATAGGTGTTGCGTCCACAAAAGCATTTACTACTCAATTAACGGTATTGCTGTTATTAGTTGCCAAATTGGGGCGACTCAATGACATGGCAGAAAGCACAGAACAAGCCATTGTTCACGCATTACAAACCTTACCAAATCGTATTGAACAGGTATTAATGTGTGAACCACAAATTAAAAAACTCGCCAGTCAATTTGTTGATAAGCATCACGCTCTATTCTTAGGGCGAGGCGATGAATACCCAATTGCTATGGAAGCATCATTAAAACTAAAAGAAATCTCATACATTCATGCTGAAGCTTACGCTGCTGGTGAACTCAAGCATGGTCCTTTAGCATTAATTGATGCAGACATGCCGGTAATAGTTATGGCACCAACTAACGAAATGTTGGAAAAATTAAAGTCCAATATTGAAGAAGTCCGTGCTCGTGGTGGTCAACTTTATGTATTTGCTGAGCAAGATGCCGGTTTTGTCAGCGACGACACCATGCATATTATTAATTTACCCCATATTGAACAGCTTACCGCACCAATCTACTACACTGTACCAACTCAATTACTGGCTTACCATGTGGCATTAATCAAAGGCACAGATGTCGACCAACCCAGGAATCTAGCAAAGTCGGTAACAGTCGAGTAAAACCAAACCCATAATTATTAAGACCATAAGGGTCAATTATTATGGGTAAAGATCAATAAAAATCAGACAAGCATCACAAACCATTGGCATAAAATTTATGCCAAACATCCTTCCAAGCATTTAACCATTTTGCAAGTGTGAACCACATCACATAATCAGAAAATACCCTGTTTTTTGAAGTGTGATAAGGGTCACATTTACTCATTATTCCAGATGAATATTATGAATAAATCCCTATAAAATAAAAGCATAATAATTATATTCATCAATAAGGAAAGATGCATTTTATGACAACATTAAATATTAAATTAAAAGTCCAAAACTTTGGGCGATTCTTAAGTAATATGGTGATGCCTAATATCGGGGCTTTTATTGCTTGGGGATTTATAACGGCAATTTTTATTCCAACGGGCTGGTATCCTAATGAAAATGTTGCCAAACTCGTTGGTCCAATGATCACTTATTTATTGCCACTGCTCATTGGCTATAGTGGCGGTAAATTAGTTCATGGAGAACGAGGAGGTGTCGTTGCAGCCGTAACAACTATGGGTGTGGTTGTTGGAGCATCCATTCCAATGTTCTTAGGGGCTATGATTGTAGGTCCATTAAGTGGCTGGGTGATTAAACAATTTGATAAGACCATAGACGGTAAAATCAAAAGTGGCTTTGAAATGTTAGTCAATAATTTTTCAGCCGGTATTATTGGTATGCTCCTTGCTTTATTATCATTCTTTGCCATTGGACCTTCAGTAGTTGTCGCATCTAAGGTACTTGCAAGCGGTGTTGACTTTATGGTGCAACATAATTTATTACCACTCACTTCTATTATTGTTGAACCAGCAAAAATCTTATTTTTAAATAATGCAATTAACCATGGTATATTTTCACCACTTGGTATTCAACAAGCAGCCGAACATACACAATCAATATTCTTTCTAATTGAAGCTAATCCTGGACCAGGTTTGGGATTATTACTTGCTTATATGCTTTTTGGTAAAGGCGCGGCAAAAGGTTCAGCAAGTGGTGCTGCAATCATTCACTTCTTTGGTGGTATTCATGAAATTTATTTCCCATATGTGTTAATGAATCCTCGCTTAATTATTGCCATGATTTTAGGTGGGATGACAGGTGTATTTACACTTACCCTTTTTAATTCAGGCTTAAGTTCCCCCGCTTCACCAGGTTCAATTATTGCCCTATTAGCAGTAACGCCTAAAGATTCAATGCTTGGTGTGATTACCTCGGTCCTAGCCGCAACGACAGTATCATTCTTAGTATCAATCGTATTATTAAAAACAACTAAAAATATCGATAAAAGCTTTGAAGATGCAAAATCAGATGTCATAGCGATGAAGGATGAATACAAAGCTTTAAAAACTGAAACATTTAATCTTGATAATGTGAAAAAAATTGTTGTAGCTTGCGATGCAGGGATGGGATCGAGTGCAATGGGTGCAGGTGTACTTCGCAAAAAAATACAAGATGCTAATTTAGACATTTGTGTTATTAATCTTGCCATCAACAATCTAACCTCCGATACCGATATCGTTATTACTCATAGAGATTTAACTCAACGAGCAAAACAATATGCACCCAATGCACATCACATCTCATTAACTAATTTCTTAAACAGTGATTTATATAGCCAACTTGTAAACGAATTGATTGTTGCACAAGGTGTTAGCAATATTAATCGTAGTAATATTGAAACATCAACGCATAATATCCAACCATTATTTCAATTCACAGAAAAGGACATCTTTTTAGGTTTAACCGCTCAAAACAAAGAAGAAGCAATCCGTTTTGCAGGGCAAAAATTAATGGATAACGGCTATGTTAAATCCGCTTACATTGAAGCAATGCTAGAGCGTGAACGGCTAACTTCAACTTATCTTGGCCAATCCATTGCTGTACCTCATGGCACAATTGAAGCCAAAGATAGTGTCATCAATACCGGTATCGTCTTTTGTCAATATCCAGCTGGAATAGAATTTGGTGAAGAAGCGAATGACAAAGCCAAAATCGTTATTGGCATCGCTGCACGCAATAACGAACATTTAGATGTCATAGCCAAATTAACTAACGCGCTGGACGATCCAAACCTTATTGCCAAACTATCCAATACCTCTCGTTTTGATGAAGTGTTAGCAATATTAAGTTAAGTATGACATCACAATGACTTCCTTCACTTTACTTAAGGAAAGTTGTTAAACCAATTATATTAAATACAAATTAAAGGTAAAAAATGCAAGCATTACATTTTGGCGCTGGCAATATTGGGCGCGGATTTATCGGTAAATTATTATCAGACGCAGGTATTCATGTAACATTTGTCGATGTTAACCAACAAGTGATTGACGAAATTGCCAAACGTCATCAGTACCCTGTTAATGTGGTGGGCGAGCAATCAACCACTGAAATTGTTCACAATGTTGACGCGATTAATAGCTCATCGTCCGAAGTGATTGACTATATTGGAACAGTCGATTTAGTAACCACCGCAGTGGGTCCACAGATTTTAGCTCGGATTGCTGAAGATATGGCAAAAGGATTGATTGCAAGATATCAACAAACCAACAACGCACCACTTAATATCATTGCTTGTGAAAACATGGTACGAGGAACCAGCCAATTAAAACAAGAAGTATTTAAATACATACCTTATGAACTCCACTCATGGATGAACAGTCATATTGGCTTTGTTGATTCAGCCGTTGACCGCATCGTACCACCAGCAACATCTAAAATAGGCGATATTTTAGAAGTCACAGTTGAAACATTTTCGGAATGGATTGTTGATAAAAATCAATTTATTGGCGATATCCCATCAATCAAAGGTATGGAACCAGTCGATAATTTAATGGCATTTGTCGAACGTAAATTATTTACTTTAAATACAGGTCATGCCATCACCGCTTATTTAGGATTTTACAATAATATTGCAACCATCCGTGATGCTATTTTAGTTAATAGCATTCGCACAGTTGTACAAGGAGCAATGCAGGAAAGCGGTCAAGTACTGATAAAACGTTACAATTTTGACCCTGCTAAACACCAAACCTATATTGAAAAGATCCTTACGCGCTTTGAAAATCCATATCTCCAAGACGATACAGCTCGCGTTGGTCGTCAACCCATTCGTAAATTAGGGTCTAACGATCGATTAGTTAAACCGCTACTTGGCACATTTGAATATGAACTAAGCAATAACAACTTGCTCATCGGTATTGCAGCAGCACTTAATTATTACAATGTTGATGACCATCAAGCTATTGACTTAAATAAACAAATCGTTGAAAAAGGCTTAATTCAAACATTTTGTGATATTTCAGGTATCGAAATCAATAATCCTATTGTTTGTCAAATTGAACAACTTTATACTTCCATGCAACATCATCAATACTAAATGAATAATGCTAGAATCAACATTAGCAGAAAACACAATACTTGAAAAACTCAACCAGCAAGCTGACATACACAGCTTGCTGGCGGAGGCGATAAAAATGATCAATAGCATTATTAGTCAATTGCTTATAAAGTCCTTTCGTAAAGAACCTCACGCTATAAAATTTGTCATACCTTCACTCATTGATAAAAATGGTCCGCTCAATGATACATCCATCTGTTTAAAATTACTTTATGTGTTTGGAATCATAACGCACGAAGAGTATGAAGATGTCGAGCTATTAATTGCCATATTAGACGAACTTGATCATGACGATAAAAAATACACTTACCTCGACGATGAAATATTAGGTCCGATTAGTCTATTACATGATATGGTACTGCCATCAAATTGGGATTCACAACATCAAAAAGCCAAGGATTCTGGTATTGTCGATACATTAAAGTCATCCATCTATCAAAATCGATATCAACAAATGATACGCTCAGCACTGATTATCGCTATTACGGATCTGACGGTACGTATGATTAATAAACAAAATATTCACTGCATCCCTTAAAGAGAGAAAATTCATCTTTAAAACAGTTGGTTAATAAAAAACCAAGGACTCATCGAAAAACAAAAACTGGTCTTAATCAAGATCACATAAAGGGAGAACTATTATAAACATGGTTCCTTACCAATGGCATTAATTTTGAAACAATTTACCTACACATTCAATCCTTCTATTAAATCATAACAAACTAAGTTAAGTATGGCTCTCAGTTTGGCAAAAAAACTGTAATAGTTTCTATCTATTGACACAACAAAAATTTTCAATTTCAGGGTGATTTATATTTCATTATGCTATTCAAATTTTGTCGGTGACAGACAAATCATTTACTTTTTTATAGTCTCCTCCTTTTGAATTAAGATTCGTACATTCGGGGTTGAATGTAAGTTTGAATTTCTAATGAAACGGTATAGACTCCTAAATATTTTTTACAAAATTTACTGTTTTCATACTCAAAAATCATCAAGATCCAAAAAGGATTATCCTTTATTTCCCACAATAAAAATAACTCGCTATAATGCATTCAATTTTATTGTTAAGTGGATTATGCATGAAAACACTATTTGCCAGCACGTCGCGCGGGCTTGAAGAGTTATTAAAAAAAGAGTTAGAAGAGTTAGGTTCGGTCGATTGTAAAATCGCCCAGGGTGGTGTTTTTTTTGACGCGGATGAAAAAACACTATATCAATCATTATTATGGTCTCGTTTGGCATCGCGTATTTTATTGCCCATTGCGGAGTTTGATATTTACAGTGATTTAGATCTTTATTCGTGTGTATTTAATCTTAAATGGCCAGATATTTTTGCAGTTGATAACTCCTTTGTCATTAATTTTGTTGGTGTCAACGATTTTATTCGTAATAGCCAATATGGCGCACTCAAAATTAAAGATGCAATTGTTGATCACTTTTCTCGTCATTCTAACGAGCGTCCTAATATCGCTAAGCAAGATCCAGATATTCGTATTCATGCTTATTTAAATAAGAACCGTGTAACACTGTCATTAGATTTGAGTGGCAGTAGTTTGCATCAACGTGGTTATCGTCAGCAAACTGGGCAGGCTCCATTAAAAGAAAACTTAGCGGCAGCAATCATTATGCGATCAGGATGGCAGATAGACACGCCATTAATCGATCCAATGTGTGGTTCGGGAACACTATTGATCGAAGCGGCAATGATCGCTGCAAAAATTCCACCAGGTTTATTGAGAAAACAGTGGGGATTTTTCGCCTGGAAAGGTTTTAATGCAAAACTTTGGAATGAACTCTTATTTGCTGCTAAACATAATATTAGTAAACCAAATACACCATTTATCGGTTACGACAATAATGCCGTTGTTTTAGAGCGAGCAAAACAAAATGCCATTCAAGCTGGTGTAGGCGATTTGATTACCTATGCACTGCAAGATGTAACGCAGTTAACCAATCCACTGCCTGATGATGTAATGGGTATGATAATCAGTAACCCTCCTTATGGCGAAAGATTAGAAAGTGAACCTGCTCTTGTTGCATTGCATACAGCGCTTGGTCGTCAAATTAAACAATATTTTGGTGGCTGGCGACTTTCTTTATTTAGTGCTGCGCCACAATTATTAGACTGTTTACAAATGCGTGCCGAAAGACAATTTAAAGCGAAGAATGGTCCATTAGATTGCGTACAAAAAAATTATACAATTGCGCAACGTTCTACCGAACAAGTCAGTACCCCCATATTGCCAGCCGCTGATTTTGCTAATCGTTTACGAAAAAATAAGCAGAAGCTTGAAAAGTGGGCTGCACAAGAACAGCTAGAATGTTATCGCCTTTATGATGCCGATTTACCTGAATACAATGTAGCTATCGATCGTTATAAAGATAAAATAATAGTACAGGAATATGCAGCACCTAAAAATATTGAACCACAAAAAACTCGGCAACGACTGTTTGATATTATCAACGCCACAATGTCAGTGCTAGAACTTACTGCCGATCAGTTAGTTTTAAAAACTCGTGAAAAGCAAAAAGGCAAACAGCAATATCAAAAGTTGAGCCAAAAACAGGATTATTTTTTAGTGCATGAATATGCCATTAATAAACACAAAACTCAATTTTGGGTAAATGTGACTGATTATTTAGATACTGGGCTGTTTTTAGATCATCGTTTAGCACGCAAAATGATTGGTGAGATGAGTTCTGGTAAAGATTTTTTAAATCTGTTTGCTTATACTGGTAGTGCAACTGTTTATGCTGGACTAGGTGGCGCTAAATCAACAACGACAGTTGATATGTCACGTACTTATTTACAATGGGCCGATCGTAATTTGAAACAAAATGGTTTAACTGGTCGACAGCACCGCTTAATTCAAGCTGATTGCTTATTGTATTTAGAACAAAGTGATGGTCAATTCGATCTAATTTTCATTGATCCGCCTACATTTTCGAATTCAAAAAGGATGAGTGATACTTTTGATGTACAACGTGATCACTTAAAAATAATGACACATCTAAAACGGTTATTAAGACCAAATGGAATCATTGTGTTTTCAAACAATAAACGTGGTTTTAAAATGGATAATACTGGTATGCAAAACCTTGGATTGACTTATCAAGAGATCACCAATAAAACATTATCTTTGGACTTTAAACGTAATAAGCAAATTCACTGCTGTTTTATTGTCCAACATCAAAAATAAAATATCACTGAAAATGAAAAAATTTTGACGGAATTCTCCTTAAAATAAATCAGTATAGATCTTTTTAAGGAGAATTGTTTTAATTTAAACTCTTTTTGAAAAATTAAATAAATAAATTCAATGGTAAAAATAAATTGAGTATTACTCGTTTATTTTACCTTTAGTAATGGAAATATTTATAAAAATTCAACCATTATTCGAACAACATCTAAAGCAATTTTTTAATACTTAATCATTTATAAGAGAGAATTAATTGAATTCTAATTACGTTATACTAAAAACTTATTTACAGATTACAACAATCATCAAGGATGATAAATTAGTAAAGAGAATAAATATTTAGAACTTTTATGAATATCGTTATTGATTTTTTATTTCACGAATACGAATACTACTGGTTACTTCACGCCATATGACCATTAACTGATCTTCACTATAGGCTTTACGGCTATCAAGTGGGACAATATAGTACATTTCAACCAATAAGTTGGGATTTTTATTATCAGGCTCTTCCATATTAATGCCTAAATTAAAGATATAACTCTCTTTTTTAAATTCATCGAGGTTTTCATCGTTAAAATCCTTACTTTTAACAATTATTTCCTCTAAATGCAGATTGTGACTCTCACGTGTCCCTTTATAAATTTTTTGCCCTTCACCCTGAATAATAAAATAGTCAGGAATATCAAATAACGAATAACCTCCAGCATAATTATTAAATGTAATACGAAAATAAAAATCATCCCTATCTTCATAACGATAAATGAAATCGATTTCTTTTGGTTTGTCATCATCGCCTTGCATAAAGCCATTTGTAAAACAAAAACCAGGTTCGTTTGGAACAGTAAAATCATCACGAACACGAATGCGTTCAAACAATTTTCGCATTTGCACTATCTTTTCCGGCACATCGTTATTATGGATATCTGGATATTTTTTTC
This sequence comes from Gilliamella sp. B3022, assembly GCF_028751545.1. Lineage (NCBI taxonomy): Bacteria > Pseudomonadati > Pseudomonadota > Gammaproteobacteria > Orbales > Orbaceae > Gilliamella > Gilliamella sp. B3022. The sequence continues at coordinate 1,716,803 of NZ_CP071867.1, read as the reverse complement.
TATCCTCATCATACCGACTGGCCGAACCATTGGTAGCTTCCATTTCAATTTTGAAGGTAACTTCGTCCTGCCAACGATAACCTTCTAAAATTCGGGCTACATCAGGAACTCCCTCACTCTGCATCCGTTCAAAAATAAGACCTTCTATTTCAGCACTATTTGCAACTGACAAAGGGTAGATTGCTTTTAAAAATTTACCATCAATAGGATCGTCTGGTTGAGTGTTTTTTAACTCTTGTTCTCGTCGGGCTAGCATCTGTTTAAAAGGGGGAAAATATTGCTGATTGGTTGCGATATTAATGCCTTGATTATAATCATATTTGAATGAATTTACTTTGGATGATTTAAATTGTTTTGGTAAATCAATTAAATATGTTCCTAAGCAACGGGTAGCCGTATCAGTAAGTAGCTCATCGACCTGTTGTTGTTGTTCAGTTGATAAAGTTGCCATATGTATATCCTTGCTAAAAAATTGGTAACTAAAGAGGGTAATCACGAATAAAATGACAATTAAAAAAAAATGTTTTTTATTAAGTTTTAAGTTATGGATCATTATATAACCTTCTGAATAATATCGACTATTGCACGCAAAGCAAACTCTTGACCGATTGCATTTTGATACGCAGGTTCATGTTCAACGGGTATATGCATACGAGCTTGAATCTGATTAAGTGGAATTTCACCAGAACTTTGTGGTACGGTACCATCGCCATTGCTATCGGCTTTTTTTAATGTGTATTCTTCCGCAATATTGCCTCTTTTTTCCGAAACGGTTTGGGTTCCCCAAAAAAAATGATAATCGCGTTTAACCTCTTTCCAATCATTGAAGCTTGCTTTAAGAGTTCTGATTTCAGTTATCTCGTTTAAATCTAATCGATTATTAGCACCAATATGATTCATTGCTGGTCGTTTTTCCTCTTTTTGATACCCTTTAATAACCTTACCTTGCCAATGTACAGTTTGATAGGTAAAAAACTGTTTACGCATTTTATTTCTGTTATTTTCTATTCCGAAAAACACATAGGTATTGGGATGATATTTATTAGCGATCTTTTCATGAAAAGGTTTAACATCTCTATAAATTAACTTTTTATAGTTTTGCCAATCAATTCGCATTGTAGCTAAATCATGCTTTGAATTTAATGGATTAATTAAATGCGGTTCACAAACGCACCACCAGTGATATTTATTTAAATAAATATCATCATAAGGATTCTTTTGAGGAAACGAGTATGATTTTCCGTTAGGAGCAGTAATGATTAACCATTTTGATACATATTTTTCGCTAGGTAACAATTGTAATGGACCAGGAGCTTGAGCACACACAGCCGTCATTTCTGCAGCATCTTTCCCTAAAACATTTGCAGTAGCCCAATTTATCATAGTACTACTACCATAAGCTTCACTTCCTCGTTTCATGCGGGTATAAGCGGCAGCAGCTCCCGTCGAAGGTTGTACACCGTTAATCACACCGTATACTTTTTCACGCCCACCCAGAACTTCAGTATAATAACGCGCAACCAATCCGCCCATAGAATGGGTAATTAAAATCACTTTATCGCAAGTTCTGCCTCGTTTTTTATAAAATCTTGGGATTGTCTCTTCAACTAGGATTTTAAGTCTTTTTGCACTTTTTTCATTAGATTCTAGCCAGTTATAACCCATCGCATAAAGAGGGAAATCATAATTTTTAAAGATCTGAATCTGATCATTATTAAACGTTAACTTTGCTTTTGATCCTTTTTCTAACTCAAAAGGTAAAGCTTTAATCAGACTTTTTACTTTACTGGATAATTGTCCATTTGGTTGAAATAAGTATGATTGAAAGGTTTCTAAAAACTTGCCATAACTCTTATAACCAACGCTTCCCCATCCTCTTGCTCGACGAACACCAAAGAGCCGATTTTCAGGATGGTTATTGATTGCTTGCTTTATTTTTTGATTTCTTATTACTGTTTCGTCATAAATTTTATTAACCTGATATTTGCTATACTTAGCAATATCTTTGATGTATTGTTTTTTTATATTCGAAATTTCCTTTTCTGCTGCATCAATAACAGTTCCACGGTAATCTACCTCTGTTTTTTCAGGATCAAGTTCTTTTTTTCTTGCTTTGGCTCCACCAACACCCCAAAGTGCCCAACCAGCTACTGAAGCCGAACTATCTAAACGCCAAACTTTTTTCGTATTTGAATCCTTACCGTTTGTAGATTTTACCTTTAAATTACTTCCCATTACGCCAGGCAAAAAAATAATAGGTATAACTTTACGCTCTTTTTCAATATGAATTTTTTCCATTTTCTTATTTGAACGTGGTACTGTGTGAAATACGGCACTTTGGGGATCATTATTTTTGTCCATTCTATTTCCTTATTCCTTTATTGGTTACATCATTTTTTGATAAGTGATTAGTTATAAAGTCACTTATCCAATAACTAGGATCGTTACAACTGACTTAGCATAATTTTACTGCTGACTTGTAAATCCCTAACACAGTGAAAAACTATCATTAAATCTGCGTACCTCACGCTTCACTCGACAATGTGCTTGATCTTCGCTCTCTACGACAATAATAAATTCAGTGATTAATCCGTACAAATTGCTTATTTTTACAACATGACCAAATGAGCTGATTTTTGTCACTACTAGTGGAAATTGGTTAAGAGGAAGAGTCAGAAAGATGGCTTGGATATGGAAGGATGCAATTGAAATTTGCTTATCTTTGCAGGTCAAATCCATCTGATATTGCCAAAGTGCATTTGACCACGCTTGACCTTTAATTGATACGACAAAAATACCGGATAACCCGTCGAACTTATCAACTGAAAACAGATAGTTAGTGTATGATAAGTGTCCGGTAAGCGAAGCTAAGCTATCGTCCAGTTTCTCCATTATGCCCATACAATAATCCTTCATTTGCAAAATGCTATATTGATCTTCATAAAAAACAAGGATACATATAGATGATAATCTGTATTATATAATAATAATTATTTCTTTTTCGTGAGTCAATTAATCTGTTCGTTATGCCAAATAATGACTAAGTCGAGTAATAAATCTGGTTTTCTATTTTATCGATACCAATATTAAGAATTATGCATAAATACATCTAAGAACAATGTGTCATTAATAAAATGAATATTCATAACATGTACAACCTATAATAGATCGCATTGTTATCGATTTGAGTATTCACAAAGATCCTCTGATTACAAATTATTTACGAGGAGTTATTCGCTCCTCGCTATAGATTTAAACAATACAACTCTAAACTAACGAACGACCAAAACTGAGGTTTGAGCGCTACGAACTACACCTGCTGCATTTGATCCTAATAAATGAGTGGTAATATTAGGGCGGCGAGATCCCAGTATAATTAAATCGGGTTTTAGTTCTTCCGCAATATGAAGAATTTCATCCCTTGGGTTACCAAACGCGATAGAAAACGACAATTTTTCTTGCGGTAAATTAACCGAAGCCATTAATTTATTTAACCACTGTTCAGTTTTTACTGTCGCTTTATCTTTAAATTCATCAAATCCAAATGAGTAAGCATTCACAATTGCTGACGCTAAAGGTAAAGTATGAAAGAAAATCACCTCAGCATTTGATAATTTTGCTAAACATTCAACATGTGGGATGACTTTTTGGGTCAACTCATCTTCAAGCACATCAATTGGTACTAAAATTTTGTTGTACATAAAACTTTCCCCCTTGATAAAAAACCGGATAAAAGATCATTAACAATATGGTTTAATTGTTCTGTATTTTGATAATCGTGATTTTGATTACTAGGATACGCAATTTGGATTCATTTTTTTATTTTAATAGTTAAGTTAGTTGATGCTCACTATAATATCCTAAATCCAATTTAGAAAAATGAAACTTTTTTTTGCTCATTTCATGACGGAGATCACCATGAGTAATATCATTTACCGTTCTGACATCAAACCAGAACTCGAACAAGCTATTGAGCTTTATCGTCACTGTTCACTAGGTGAACGCCGACCACTTGCAGATTCAACACGATTTCAAGCTATGTTAAATAATGCTAATTTAGTTATAACCGCGTGGCATAATGATAAATTAATTGGTATTGCCCGTTGTTTAACAGATTTTGTCTATATAACTTATTTAGCTGATCTCGCTGTGGATGAGAATTATCAAAAACAAGGTATTGGAAAACAATTGATTAAAGAAGTAAAAAACAATACTCATGAGGGATGCTCAATCACTTTACTAGCAGCACCAAATGCAGTTGATTATTATGAACATATCGGATTTAATGCCCATCCTTCAGCTTGGATTTTAAGAGACTAATCAATATGAGAATCATTTTAGCATCAACATCACTATCACGTAAAAAAGTACTTGAAAAATTCGCTATACCTTTTGAATGTGTCCCACCAATTTGTGACGAAACGCCACTTTCTGGAGAGTCTGCCGAGCAATTAGTGGTACGTTTAGCGAATCTGAAAGCGCAATCCTTAGTCGACATATATCCAAATAGTTTAATTATTGGCTCAGATCAGGTGGGGGTTTTGGAAGATAAAATTGTTTGCAAACCACATACGGTTGAAAATGCTCGTAAACAACTTGCCAATAGCAGTGGCAAAACAGTCTATTTTTATACCGGTATGACAGTTATTAATACTCGTTCGGGTCAATCAACAACTATTTGCGAGCCATTCAAAGTCACTTTTCGTCAGTTAAGTTGTGCAGAAATTGAGGCTTATATCGCAAAAGAGATGCCCTTACAATGTGCAGGTAGTTTTAAATGTGATGAGCTCGGTATAACGCTGTTTGAGAAATTAGAAGGTGATGATATTAATTCTTTAGTCGGATTACCGCTGTTAAAACTTAATAAAATAATGATTGACATGGATTGTAATCCATTATTTCTTTAATAAGTGATGCAAACTCAATAAGTCAGTATTCACTTAATATTAGGTGAGTGAACATTGACTTATTTATCAATCAACCGTCCTGCCGATAGGTTCATAATATTTTGGCTATAACTTGCCACATCATTATCATGAGTAACAATCAATAAAGTGGTACCTTGTTGATTAATTTCTTTTAGCAGTTGCATAATATCGTTAGAACTTTCCTCATCAAGATCACTGGTTGGTTCATCGGCAATGAGAATTTGTGGCTGGCAAATTAGTGCTCTCAATATCGCAATACGACGCATTTCACCGCCCGACATATTTGCTGGATACACATCTTGCAAATAACTGACTTTGGCTTTTTCCAATAATTTCTGTGCATAACTTAAGCTATTCTGGTTGGAACGCTTAGTTAAATAAAAGGGTAAGCGAATATTATCTATTGCAGTGAGATTAGAAAGTAAACTGCTGCCTTGAGGAATATAACCAATATGCTGATTACGAAACGCCGATACTTGTTGATCATCTAATTCAAATAGATTTACATCATTGAAGGTTACTTTTCCTTGTGTTGGTGTTAATAAACCCGCAATAATATTCAGAAGCGTGGTTTTACCACTACCGGATTTCCCCATAATGCAATTAAAATCGCCTTGTTTCATGCTAAAACTGATATTATTCACTGCTGCAAAAGTTTGCTGAGCACGTTGATAATCTTTACGCAAATTTTTAACATGCAGTTCCATTATTCCCCCTCTCTGAGCGTACTATAAGTATCAAATTTTGTCATAGATAAAGCCGAATAGATACTTGATAATGGACCAATAATTACAGTTAATGCAAATACTCCTACGGCATAGCCTATCGCATCAATAACAGAAAGATTAATGCATGGCAAACCAATGGTTTGGCAGATTAATAAACTAAATGCATATAATAATACGCCTGCTAATAAAATTCCCATTAAGCCACCTAACGCACTAATAATCAAAGATTCACGCAACAACATTTTTACCAAATCTCGACGTGACGCGCCTAAGATACGTAATAAACTGATTTCTCGCTTGCGCTCATTTAAACTTGACGAGAAAATTACAAAAATAATCACTATTGCTAATACCCAAAAAATTACCGATAAACTATATACTACTGCCGAAAAGCCATTTAACCATTTGGAAATCTTACTTAACATACCTTTAGTTATAACAAAATCGAGTTTATAGTCGATAGCATATTTTGGCATAATTTGATTCACAATATCTCTAGGCTGAAAATCGGGAGCAACTTTGATAAAAATTGAAGAAGCATAATCCGCAAAATGATCCACATCGCCTTGTACTAATCCGGCTTCTTTCATTAAGGTATGTGCCGCTTGCATCGTCATGAATACCGAAGTATCAAAGCCCATACCAGTACTGTCCATTTTAGCTGCTATTTTAAATGGATGATTGAAAAACATAACTTCATCGCCAATATTTGAGCTAATTTTCGATCCAACCACTATTTGATTATCAGTAAGAGGCTCAGCTAGTTGCGATTGTAACCAAGGTTTGATCACAAAATCACTTTGCTGATCAAAGCCAATTAGTTGCACTTTTGCAGTACAACAACCTGCGCTGAGAGAAGCGATAAATAACTGAGGTGATATTGCTTGTATTCCTTTTATGTTCTTGATTTTATCAACTAAATCAACCTTTAAATAAAAGCTACTTGGTTCACCACGTAATAAGGCTATTTCTAGATTTTTTTCGTAACCATAAGGAACAACCAAAATATCAGCGCCAAGGCGATCTGCCATACCTGAAATTCCCAAACTGAGGTTTTTCATAATGACACTGCCACCAAAAAGTGTGGCAGAAAACAACACAACAATGATAATTAAACAACAACTGCGAAATGGCCGCCGTTGAATGTTTCGCCACGCCAAATTAGCCAAAGTAATGGGTTGTTCTTGCATGTTTTTATCCTGTTTCCTAACAAAGATGGAGCATATCTAAAAAATGCTTCGTCTGGCTGCTTTATTTAGATAGAAAATATTAACAAGTGATACAATAAATAATAACACGGACAATAATACTAGCGCTGGTTTAGCGCCCATATTACAACGCATCATCTCGTTACTGCATACGCCAATTAAAATGGTTGGAATAGCCGCAGCAAATAACGAAATACAGGCGACCGCCATACTCAATCCCATTCGCAGAAAAATTTTACGACAAAATAGCATCAAGATGCCAATTGCAATAATCATACTCCCCACGCCAATCTCAGCTCTACCTGTCCAAAAGCATTTCATAATTTTTCCAACTCCCGCATGCACATGCTCTGCTTGACCATGCATGGTTGCAGTGGGTAGGTTAACTGTTTCTGGTGGGCAAACGGGTAAAATATACAGAGGAAATAAAATAAATAATATGCCAATAATGATATAAACTAATGATGAAACAATACGATTTTGCATAATTTAAAACCTTTTTGTTAATTATTAATTACTTGGGCAACCTTGCCATGTTCAAGCACAACAGTTGTTTGTGCATGTTTTGATACTTCAAGTGAGTGAGTCACAACAATAATAGTACTCCCTTCTTCGTGCAGTTGATGCAGTAAATTCATAACCATTGCTTCATTGCTTTCGTCTAAATTACCTGTAGGTTCGTCGGCTAATATTAATTTTGGATAATTGATTAAGGCTCGGGCAATACACACACGTTGCTGTTCCCCACCTGATAGCTGATTTGGCAAGTGCTTAGCGCGAGCAGCAAGACCGACCCTTTCCAATGCTTGCATGGCTTCTTTTTCATCAACCATGCTGTGATAATACTGTGCCACCATAACATTTTCCAGTGCAGTTAAATAAGACACTAAATGAAATTGTTGAAAGATAAGACCAATTTTATCACGGCGGATTTCGGTTAATTCGGGTAGAGATAATTGGGTAATGTCTTGTCCATCTAAAATGACTGATCCTAATGATGGTTTATCCATACAACCAATAATATTCATCAAGGTCGTTTTGCCACTGCCTGATGGTCCCATAATAGATAACCACTTGCTCTCTTCAACTACTAAATTCACCTCTGATAAGGCATGAAGAGAACCATAAATCTTAGATACATTATTAACTTCGAGTATATTCATACTTTACATCCTATTCGCCACGCAATACTAATGCTGGCTCAACATCTAATGCACGTTTAACGGGAATTAAACAAGCAATAACCGTCACAATTGCTGATATTAAAACGGTACTGGGTATCAAATAAAATTCAATAATGATTGAACGACCAAAAACGTTAGAACTGATCACCTGCGCAAAAATAAGCCCACAAATCACCCCAATTATCCCCCCAGCAATCCCCAAAACTAATCCCTCCGCTAAAAACTCTTTAGCGATACTTTCATTCTTAGCACCAATGGCCTTTTTAAGACCTATTTCTTTACGCCGCTCCATTACGACAGTCATCATGGTGGTAGCCACGCAAATCATGGTCAAAACTAATACTATAAAAGTCACTAAATAAAGTAATGATGACAGCTTACCTAATACTGAAGTTTCCGATTGTGTCACCCATTTAATTAAATGTGGTTCAATTGTGGCTGATTGGCTTTTAATGACTTCTATATAATGCTTTAACTCATTTTGTGATGCAGTGATACTGACTTCAACAACGTCGGCTTGATCACTCTCCTCGAAAAACTGTTCTAAATCATAAAGATCGACAAAAATAAAATTATCTTCTGCTCTACCGGTTTTAACAATACCGGTAATAGTTAACTCTTCATCAAAATGAGAACCTTGCTTAGATTTACCCGAAATTGATATTTCATGACCAACGTTTAAATTGGTAAAGTTAGCTACATCAGTACCAATCATCACTTCATGGTCTTTTTTGGGCAAACCGCCCTCAATATGCCAATAAGGACTGGTTTTAGTAATTTGATTGAAGTTTGTACCGACAATGGTATAGGGTTGCTGATTAACGCGCACATTACCATAGCGAAACGGTGTGACGCCAAGTAGTTTATCTTGTGGTAATAAGCTTACAGCTTTTTGTACATCAACCATTGACATCGTTGGTTGATTATTACCAGGTAATAATAATAAATTCGCACCATAAGAACGAAACTCCTGCCCCATCTGTCTTGGAAGATCAAAACAAAGCGTAACCATACCTAATAATACCGTTGCGCCAATCGCCACGCCTAATAATGCAATAGTAATACGTGAGCGTCGACGAATGAGCGAACTCAATACAGTTTTAATAATAAAGCGTCGATTTTTATTCATCATCATATCTACCTTTGCCCTTATCGTCCATGCAGTACTTCAGTAGGGCGTAAAAACATCATAATACGCAATGCAGGTAAACTACCTAAAAAAGTAATTAGGGCCACCATTATTAATACTAAAGGAACAATAATCATTTTAGGTTCGACAAACGAACCGAATACGGTATGACCAATAATTTGCGCAAAGCCAAGACCAATAAAGTAACCAAAAATACCACCAATTAAGGCAATAATTAAAATTTCAATTAAAATGAGCATGGCAACTGCCCCATTAGTCGCGCCGAGCGCTTTGAGTAAGCCAATTTCGGTACTGCGCTCAATCACATTTGCCGTTACTAAATTTGATATAGCTAAGGCAGAACACATCAATGATAAAACAGTTAACAATAGCATTAATAACTGAGTTTTTTGTAAAATAGAACCTTCTGAATCAGCCACTTGCATAATGGCTTTAACGCGAACATCTGGCATTAGCTCTTCTAGTTGATAAGCAATTGAACTTATATAAGCAGTACAATACCAGGTATCCCATTCGGTGCGGGATAAGCTATTAGGATCTTGCGCTGCTTTACGGGCTAATTCGTTTTCAGGAGTGGTTAATGCACTCACATCAACTCGTTCAACCAGTCCATTTTTATCAGCTAACTGCTGTGCGATAGGGAGTGGAACATATAATTGTGAATCTTCAACACCACCACTATGAAAAATATTGTGTACGGTTAAAGTTATTTTTTGTTTAGTTAATGCAGAAGTAATCTCGATACGGTCACCTAATTTTAAACTCCACTGTTTAGCCACCGACTCACCAACCATTACACCTTGCAGGTTATCATCAGTCATCTTATCGCCTTCAATTGTCCACCATGATTTCATGGCTAACATACCAGTATCGACCTCATCGCCAGTTGGTATTTTAAGGTGTTGATTAAACCAAGTTCCGACAAGTGTAATGGGTTTATTATTTAACATTGCTTGAACATTAAGATAAGGAGCAAAATCGACAATATTATATGCCCAGAAAATCATCTTAATTTTAACTAAATCTTCTTGTTTGATGTATTGTATCGTTTGTTGATGATCATTATTATCCAACTTGTACATTTCGCTTACTAATGCGGTACTTTTAGGTACAATATTTAGGTTGGCACCATACGCTTTTAATTCTTGATTGACTTTGTCACCAACATCAAACATTACATTTAACATGGCAGTGGCTAAAGAAACACCCAAAGCAACAGTAAGCGCAATTAAAAAGAGCTTCTTTTTTTGGCGTACTAACACGCTTAGTAACATTCTACGAAACATACTCTATTCCTTGGATACTCTTTATTTAAAACGACCTTTTTCGGCTTCAAGATGCGCAGGACGAATCACCATATTGCCGTCAATAATTTCATATTTAAGTGGTACTGGGTTACAACCTCCAGCAAAACCAATAGTAGCAATGTTCATTACGACATCACACAAAATGCAAACGACTTGATTACCACGTTGGTAGTAACCACTTGCGCCACAAATATCACAAGCATCAAAGCCAACACCATAGGCATTTTCGCTTTTTTTAATCACAATAAAGCGAACCAAAGTACCATCGTTTGCTTGGTAACCATAACGATGCAAATTACCATCATTGATGTGATCAAGAGGAATAACAATTAAATTGTCCGCATTGGCTACAATTGGTTCGGCAGGTGTCAGCTCTACCCCTTTTTCAAAAATATAACGCGCTCGTGTCACTGTATAAGCTGTCATAGCAACGCCAGCCATCAGCAATAATGAGGTTCTTCTATCCCGAAGTAATTGCGATTTAAGTTTGCGAATTTGTGCTGGATTGCTACCCACTAACGAGGTTGTTTTTGATTTAAAGTAGAGAATAATCGTTAACAGCGATAAGATTGACATAAAAATAAACGTGAAAAAATTGACATGACTTAAAATAAACATCACCCATTCCATCATCCATTTTTGTGAAGCAATAAATCGTCTAACAATTAAAATTTGCATAATATTAATACCATTTTGAATGGTAAAAATAATCATTAAAAGCATTGTGACTATTGTAACTATCCGATTAGATAACCTGCCACACAGTCGATAAGTAAATAAACCAATTAATACACAAATCAGTAAAGCAAAACCATATCCGACCCATTTGAACAAATATTCATTATTAAAAATAGATTCCATTCCGACAGAAAATTCAAATGGATAAAGCATTAAATTCGGTAGGTATTGTGCCGTAATTAATCCACAAGCCAGCACATATAACATTATCAATAAAACCTTAGTCAAGGTTTTATAACAAAAATTTTGCATCCAAATGCAAACTAATAAAGGTAAGGCAATAATGACCCAAGGTATAATTATACCAAGATCATAAAATTCACGGACTGCAAATCCAGTGTTACGTTTTAAAATGGCATAAATTAATGCTGCAATAAATCCTAATATGAAACCAACAGAAATAATTTTTTTTTGATGGAAGGTGTTTGATTTGGCTATTATTGCACTGAGAAGTGCAATCATAATTACAGGAATAAACGTATTGTCGGTAACTTTGATAAGATATTGAAGCATAATCATTGCCTGGTTTTTATAATATAGATCGGCGAACTTAATGCTCGCCTTAAATCATCCTAATTTAAAAAACATTATACTGCTTTTTTATAACACATTACCATGCGCGAGGGAGATAATCAAAATCCCAAGAAACTTCAATTGGTTTACTCCAGAAACGTCCTTCAACACCAGTCTCTTTGTCTACATGCAATAAATAACCTTGTTTTTCTGGATTTTCAATAATAAAGGTCACTTTATATTTACCTGCACCTTCAAGTTTAATGTTATTACCATAATGTGGACCATCTGATGCACTCATAGGCATAAAGTTACCTTCAATGGCTTTATTACTGCCTTCTTTTTGGATTTTATATTTTACGGTTAAATAAGGAACAAAACTGCCCACTCCATAACCTAATTTATTGCCTTCTGCTGCTGAAATATCAGCTTCAATATGCATGTCAGCCTTTGATGCTGGTAAACCACCAATACCAGCTGGCTCCATATCAACAGGTTGGAAATATACTGCACCAATATGTAATGGACCAACTGTCACTTCGTCACCGATTGGAAATTCTTCAAAACCTTTTTGTTCACCTGGTGCAGGTGCCGCAGCATGAGCAAATGAAGATAATGCACATATTGATGAAATACCCACGGCTATAAATAATTTTTTCATTGGAGACTCCTTTACAATTTAAATAGTAGTTTAACAATCTTATTGATCAGTTTTAGCTACTTTTGATTAACTATCTGTTATTACTCTTTGATAACAGCACTATCACTTTCAGTACATTCTTTGTTTTGTCAAAACAAGGTTACTAAAATAGTCTGTTACTTTTCCACCTTTGTGATTTAATCGTTAAACCTTAACAAGAAAAATTTTTATCTATTGCTCTTTCTGATTATTTTTACTTTTTTTGTAGTACATCACTGACAGTACCACAATAAGTACCATAATTACCTGTGGTATCAATGTCTCGACAGTTGGATAGATACCTAAAATTTCTACCGAATGTACAAAATCAACGGGTGTAACAGGGATAATATCAGCTTCCTGTAACTCTTTTACACCACCGCCAGCAAAAGCTACCGCCATCACATACATTAGCATGCTTGTGCAAATAAAAAATGGTTTAAGTGGTAATCTCACTGCTCCAAAGCGAATGACAATAAAGATAATTGATAAAATGATTGTTCCTACACACAGACCATACCACACCATATCCATATGTTCTTTGGCATCCGCTAACATGGCTTGATAAAAGATAATGGTTTCAGCACCTTCCCTAAATACGGCTAAAAATGCAGCAAATCCTAAGGCAAAACTACTGCCAGTCGTCACCGCTGTTTGGACTTTACCTTCTACATAGCTTTTCCAAGCTTCCGCTTCAGATTTTGAAACCATCCAGTTACTGATAAATAACAGGACAACAGTAGCTAATAACATGGCACCACCTTCCATAATTTCTTGGTTAGCACCGCTTAAACCAACAACAGTATGCAAGGCAATTGCTGCAAGAATGCTAGCAAAAATGGCTACTAATGAGCTAACATACACCACCTTCAACATTGGTTTATTATTAGTACGCACTAAATAGGCAGAAATGGCTGCAATCACCAATATGGCTTCTAAACCTTCACGGAAGATAATGATGAAAGAAGCAAGAAAGACACTCAAACCACTCTCTTTTTTACCATCTAATTCGTTTGCATCTTCATGTAACATTTTTAAAATTACATCGATTTCAGCACGAACTGTTTTATTCGGTGCGCCGTTGGTCATTAATCGCTTAATTTTAGCAAATTGATATTCAGTATCTGTTCCACGCTTTCCTGAAATATAAGACATTACCGCTCGTTCAACGCCATGCTTTTCATAAAAACCAAAATAGGCATTATTAACTCGAGCCTTAGCTCGTTCGACGTCTTTTATGAAATAGATATCATAGGCATCATTTAAGATTACATCCATTTCATCAATAATTTCGTTCCAGCTTTTGTATTGTTTTTCTTTGGCATAAGATGAGGGTACAAAAGCAACCAAGCTAGCAATAAGCAGTAAAGCTAGCGTAAAAAACTTTTTCATAACGTCCTTTACCTTTTTACTTACCTAACAAAATCATACTTAACGGTACATCATCCTTTGGCAATTGTAATGCTTGGCTTATTGCTTCTGATTTAATGGAATGAATATAACGAGCACTTAATTTTAAAGCCGCCGCTGCTAAATACACATTTTGGCTCATAGCACCAACTGCGGTATAACTAAAGTTAGTGATTTCCTCTGGTGTAATATCAGTTAATGCACCTGCATCTAACACAAAGATCAACGAATAAGCTGCACGTTTAGTAAAACTTTGCTGACCAATATCACCACGGATATCTTGATTATTGATTTCGTGCAGGTAATGACCTTCCCATTCATATAAAAAAGTGCCCTTTTCACTTGCAACATAAATGCGCACATAAGGAGCTTTGCCTTTTGCCATCGGTACTGTCCAACCTGACTTACCACGGTTTAATCCGCTAGCAGCCCAAAGTACTGTAGATAATTCATCAACTGTAACTTGCTCTGAAGGAAATCCACCGCCTGGGGTAGATGCGCGTTTTTTAAGACTTTCAAACAGGCTCATTCCATCTTTAGTTTGTGGTGTCGGTAAAGTAATATCGGCATAACAAAATGATAAAGAAAACAATAATAAAAATAGAACGGCAACGGTCTTCCGTAAACCCCAAGGCATAGCACACCTCTGACCTTTTGGTAATAATGTGGTGATATCTTATTGCTAATGATCATAATTATCAATATCAAATAATAATAATTATCATTTTGAAACAAAATTAAACTGATTATAATTATGAATAATAATCAAACCAATTATCGTTATCGAACATACTCAAATCTCAGCTTTATAGCATTTATTAGCTAGTTATAAAAATACTAATCAAAACAAATTCAATAAAAAAATGCACTAGAAAGTTAATAAAGGTTAATGTTAATATTTAATTATAAAACAGATAGTTATAACCATAATCTCTTTATGTACCGGAATAAACCATTGCAGTTCAAAACGGAAATAGAAACTAAGAAAATGTTTCCAATACATACACGGAGTTTTCTTTTGAGTAAAATTCATTCATCTTTTTCAAAAAGTTTCAGATTATACCTATGTTTCAGTATAAAGACATCGAAAATTCACCTAATCAATTTAGAAATAAAATTATTTAATAACAATATGTTAATAAGATACATAATAATAATTAATAATTAATGCTTTAGTACTTTTACTAAAACAGAAGCAGTAGTGAAAGTAATGTTTTGTCAGTTCTTGATGTTCATTAGTTATCTTCGTACAATAAACAAAATTTTTGTTTTGGTTTGTTATGCAATTACATTTAGTGATTAATACGTTTGGATCCGATTTGCAGCGCCGTTATGGAGAAAAAATCTATAAATTGACGTTACATGGTGGATTTAGTTGCCCAAATCGTGATGGTACTCTTGGTGTTGGTGGTTGCACTTTTTGTAATGTGGCGTCAATTATCGATGAATCTATCCAAGTCAAATCAATTTCGCAGCAGCTTGCCACACAAGCGCATCAAATGAAAAAATCGAAGCGCTACCTTGCCTACTTTCAAGCTTATACCAGTACTTATGCTGAGGTTGAAATTCTTAAAAATATGTATCAAGAAGCACTCAATAGTGCTGATATTGTCGGTCTTTGTGTTGGTACACGTCCAGATTGTGTACCTAAAGAAGCATTAAACTTACTTGCTCATTATCAAGATCAAGGATACGAAGTTTGGTTAGAACTGGGTTTGCAAACCGCTAATGATCAAACATTACACCATATTAATCGTGGGCATACCTATGACGATTATTACCAAACAGTACAAAAAGCTCGCCAACTGGGGATTAAAGTTTGTACACATTTAATTATTGGTCTACCGAAGGAAACCAAACAAGATAATTTATTTACGTTAGAACAAGTATTAAATTGTGGTGTGGATGGCTTAAAACTGCACCCGTTGCATATTGTTGATGGTAGTATTATGGCCAAGGCATGGCGCGCTGGACGTCTTGATGTGTTGTCATTAGAAGAATATGTAGATATTGCTGGTGATATTATCAGGCAAACTCCAGCGAATATTTTATATCATCGAATTTCAGCCAATGCCAGAAAGCCAACTTTACTTGCCCCTGATTGGTGTGAAAACCATTGGCAATCGATGAATGCCGTCGATCATAATTTACGTCAATTTGGCGTGCAAGGTAGCGCCATCGGTGATAATTATTGTTTTAAATCATAGGATGATTTAATGGATAGCATTCAAATAGTAAATCATGCATAAAATGATTTACTAATCATCCTATCTTGATATTAATGAATGAATTGTAAAATATTTTTCAACGGATTATCAGCAAACTGTAGATGGTAAAACAATGGGCTTGAGTGAACTTGCTGCCCATTTGCAATTATTGCGTAGTGTGGTCAAACAATGCTTCGGCAGTTAGAATTCCTCTTTTAAATTGGTTGGTATGAATAAAAAATAGAGAAATTGAGACTATGATGTCAATAATTGAATATTAAAATATCTGATAAAGCCTTTTTCAAAGGAAAAATTATTCAACTAATTTAAAGGGGTCAATAAGTTGGTTACGATTCAAATGATTTTATACGTAAAAACTCATTTGTATTAACCGTCATAATAAACTTGACTCTTAAAATCAAACTTTGCGCAACAATCAATACTAAGTATATAATATCCCTTTATTACTCGAGGCAATTTGCATGCAATTAGCTTTTTGTATCTATAAATATTTTCCCTATGGCGGTTTGCAACGTGATTTTTTGCAAATTGCTAAAGCCTGTCATGATCGAGGTCATAAAATTCGTGTTTATGTAATGGAGTGGAAAGGCGATATACCTGACGAATTTGAAGTTATATTGGTTGCCAAAAAAGGCCTTTCAAACCATAGCCGAAATCAAGCTTATTACAATTGGGTTAGGGATCATCTTAAGTCTAATCCAGTCGATTGTATTATTGGTTTTAACAAAATGCCCGGCTTAGATGTCTATTTTGCTGGTGATACTTGTTTTGCCGAAAAATCTGCACACAAAGGTTTTTTTTATAAACAATCCAAACGTTATAAACACTATTTAACATTTGAACAAGCTGTTTTTAATCAAACCTCAACCACTAAAATCATGGTGTTAACAAAACAACAAATTCATGATTTCAAAAATTATTATCATACTCAAGATGAACGCTTTTATTTATTACCACCAGGAATTGCTCTAAATCGCAAATACAATGTTTATGCCCCAATAAAGCGTGAACAATTTCGACAAAAGAATCAAATAAGCCAGGATGATTTTGTAATAGTACAAATTGGTTCAGACTTTAAACGTAAAGGAGTTGATCGTTCATTAAAATCCATTGCTGCTTTACCTAATGAATTAAAACAGAAAGTTACCTACTTGGTTGTTGGACAAGATAAACCTGAACCCTATCAAAAATTGGCTCAAGAATTAAATATTACAAAACATGTACGATTCTTTTCAGGTCGCGATGATATTGCGGATTTTTTATTTTCAGCCGATCTTTTACTTCATCCAGCCAGACAAGAAGCTGCAGGTATGGTATTGATTGAAGCATTAGTAGCAGGTGTACCTGTAATGGTTTCGGGTATTTCTGGCTATGCTTTTCACATTAGCCAGGCTAATGCTGGTATTGTATTAACTGAACCTTATCATCAAAATGATTTAGATCAAGCGTTAATTCAGTCAATCAATAATAAAGAGCAATGGCTGAGTTGGCATAAAAATGCCATTGCCTATAGTAATAATGAAGATTTATATCACCTAGCACAGCGAGCAGCAGACATTATTTTAGGATGTCATCATGAATGAGATTAAACTTAAATCACCCTTTAAGCAGTTATGGCAAAAAAAAGATCCCTTTACTGAGGTTGAACGAATTTCAGGTAAAATCTTTCGTGCAGTCAAACAACGTAAAACTTTAAACTTTCAATTAAAAGGTAAATCATATTTTATAAAAATTCACCGTGGTACAACAATTAAAGAGATTGTAAAAAATCTAATTGCGCTACGTTTACCTGTTTTAGATGCTAAACAAGAATGGGATGCCATTCATCGTTTAGAACAAGCTGGTGTAGATACGATGAATGGTCGCGCATTTGGACGAAAAGGTTTGAATCCACTCACACGTCACTCTTTTATTATTACCGAAGATCTTAACCCTACCATGAGTTTAGAAGATTTTACTAAACCATGGTCTACTCAGCCTCCGAATTATCATTTAAAACGTTCATTGATTGTTAATTTAGCAAATATGACCGCTAAAATGCATGCTGCTGGGGTTAATCATCGTGACTGCTATTTATGTCATTTTTTGCTAGATTTACCGTTATATGAAAACCATCAGCATATTAAATTATCAGTAATTGATTTACATCGAGCCCAAACTCGTAATAAAGTCCCTACGCGTTGGCGCGATAAAGATCTAATTGGACTTTATTTTTCATCAAATCATATAGGCTTAACGGATCGGGATATTTGGCGATTTCTGAAAATTTATTTTAATAAGCCACTTAAAACAATTTTACACGATGAAAATGAATTGATTACAAGTGCACAACAAAAAGCAGAACGTATTGGTCATCGGACAAAGAAGTATCAACTGTAACAATAAGGAAATACTATGTTTATTGAGAAAATTGATATTACAGGATTTCGAGGTATAAGCCAGTTATCTTTGAAATTTAACGCAAGTTCAAGCGTACTAATCGGCGAAAACCGTTGGGGACGCTCTAGTTTAATTAGTGCGCTGTCGTTATTATCCCTAAACAATAAGTTTTATCAATTTGTTGACACTGACTTTTATCACGACCAAAATCATGTTTATGGTGATAGCATAAGCATCAAAATTACTTATTGTGAATCGGCCTTAAATGAGCTAGATAATCAAGCTTATCATTCATTAATCCCTGTTAGCTTGTATTCAGAACAAGATAAGTTGCGTCGTATTACATACCATATTAGCGCCGATAAACAAGGTGATGATATTATGAGTCAGCATTTGTTGATTGATGCAAAAGATAAACCATTTGATATTGAAGATCCTAAATTATTGATTGCTCAATTAATCGAATTAAACCCAGTAATGGCGCTAAAAAATACAATTAACAGTAATGATTTACCCATTACTAATCAACCACTGTCACAATATTTTGTTGAGAAACTGTCTACTCAATTAAAAAAACATTCTTCACAATTAAGTCAAAATGAATTACAACGTGGTTTGCAGGCTGCTCGAGCACTTTTGGAGTATTATTTTGTGGATCAGCAGCATCGTTATCACTATAAACAAGTTGCTAAAAAAACGAGCCCACGCAGTGAAGACTGGGATTCGCTTGAACATATCAATAATATTTTAGATGATTTAGATGATGATTACTTACGTACAACTTTGTTGGGGGTATTTGGTTCAATTATTAGTGCCAAAGGTAATAGCACCTTATCAGAAAGTTCAGTACCAATTTTAATATTAGAAGAGCCAGAAAGCCAAATTCACCCAATCATTTTATCGGTTGGATTTCGATTACTTAAACATCTACCGACTCAAAAAATTATTACTTCTAATTCAAGTGATTTAGTATCACTTTTTCCATTAGATAGTATATTTCGCTTGATTCGTCTGCCCAGTAAAATTATTGCTAAATACATTGAGCCATATTCTTTTGGAGCGGATGATAGTCGTCGCATTTTGTTTCATATTTTCTATCGACGTGCCAGTGCCATATTTGCTCGTTGTTGGCTATTGGTGGAAGGTGAAACTGAAGTTTGGTTATTACGAGAACTGGCAGAACAAAGTAATTATCATTTAAGTTCGGAAGGTATACAGTTAATCGAATTTGCCCAATGCGGTTTAAAACCGTTGATAAAGTACGCAAATAGAATGGGCATTCATTGGTATGTAATAACCGATGGTGATATAGCAGGTAAAAAATATGCCGATACCGTAAAATCGCTCTGCCCTGAAGGCAAAGATTTAAGTGATTATTTAACCGTATTGCCTGCTCGAGATATTGAAAATTTTTTATTTAAACATGGATTTAGCGATGTTTATAAATTAGCGGCGTATAATACCGTACAATATATTGATATGCCTATATCTAAAATTATTCAAAAAGCTATCCATCGAAGTTCTAAACCGGATTTAGCCATTGCTATTTGTGATAACGCAAAATCCCGTGGTGTAAGTGCTATACCTAATTTGTTAATGGATACATTTGCTAAAATTGTCAAAGCATCAAAAGATTTAGCTTAAGCGTTTATTAAATAAGTATTATTAAATAGATTAGTTAAAAAATATGGTAAATAATTGCTTGGATAACAGTTCAAAACATAGTGGTTATGTCCCGTTATTTTTTTATTTATTGATTTTCCGCCGAATCATTATCGGCGGATAAGCTTTATTAATAAAAGTATTAGCAATTATTTAGTGATACGCTTGTACTTCGCGCGTTTTGGCTCAACAGCATCTGCTCCTAAAGTACGTTTTTTCCATTCTTCATATTCAGTGAAGTTTCCTTCAAAAAACTCAACATGCCCTTCGTCTTGGTAATCCAAAATATGAGTTGCAATACGATCAAGGAACCAGCGGTCGTGCGAAATCACTAAGGCGCAACCAGGAAACTCTAATAACGCATTTTCAAGCGCACGCAATGTCTCAACATCTAGGTCATTGGTCGGTTCATCAAGCAATAACACATTACCACCAACTTGTAATAATTTGGCTAAATGTACCCGACCGCGCTCACCACCTGAAAGTTCACCAACGCGTTTTTGTTGATCAACGCCTTTAAAATTAAAGCGACCGACATAAGCACGACTTGGAATTTCGAAATTGCCAATGCGCATAATATCTTGTCCGTTGGATATTTCATCCCATACGGTCTTTTTATCATCCATGCTATCTCGGAATTGATCAACCGATGCTAATTGCACAGTATCACCTAAGTTAATAGTACCTGAATCCGGTTGTTCTTTACCTGACAACATTCTAAACAGGGTTGATTTACCCGCCCCATTTGGGCCAATGATTCCCACAATTGCCCCTTTTGGAATGGTGAATGAAAGATTATCAATCAGTAAGCGATCACCATAAGATTTACTTAAATTACTTACTTCGATAACTTTGTCACCTAAACGTTGCCCAGGTGGAATAAAAAGTTCGTTTGTTTCGTTACGTTTTTGATAATCATTACTGTTTAGCTCTTCAAATCTTGCTAAACGGGCTTTACTTTTCGCTTGACGACCCTTTGGATTTTGCCTTACCCATTCAAGCTCTTTTTCAATCGATTTACGACGTGCAGATTCGGTTGCCGCTTCTTGTGCTAAGCGTTGATCTTTTTGTTCAAGCCAAGATGAGTAGTTGCCTTCCCATGGAATACCTTCACCACGGTCAAGCTCTAAAATCCATCCCGCAACATTATCCAAGAAGTAACGGTCATGGGTTACGGCAACAACTGTTCCTTCATAATCATGCAGAAAACGTTCCAGCCAAGCAACCGACTCAGCGTCAAGATGGTTGGTAGGTTCATCAATTAATAACATATCTGGTTTTTCAAGTAATAACTGACAAATAGCAACGCGACGACGCTCCCCACCGGATAAATTTTCAATTTTCGCATCCCAATCGGGTAAACGTAAGGCATCGGCAGCACGCTCTAATTGGTTATCTAAATTATGTGCATCTTGTGATTGAATAATTGCTTCAAGTTCTGCTTGTTCTTTGGCTAATTTATCAAAATCTGCATCAGGATCAGCGTAGGCTGCATAAACTTCATCTAACCGAGCGAGCGCTTTTTTGGCTTCACCAACCGCCTGTTCAATCGCCTCTCGTACAGTTTGCTTAGGATCAAGCTTGGGCTCTTGAGGTAAATAACCAATTTTAATATCAGGTTGTGGACGAGCTTCGCCTTCAATCTCGGTATCCACTCCGGCCATGATACGTAATAAAGTGGATTTACCTGCACCATTTAAACCTAGCACTCCAATTTTGGCACCCGGAAAAAAACTTAAAGAGATATCTTTTAATATATAGCGTTTAGGGGGAACAATCTTCCCTACGCGGTTCATGGTATAAACATATTGTGCCATAAAACATCATCCGTTTAATTAATTAAAACTAGCAATCGAATCGAATTGCTATGTGATTGATGGCATATATTGTAATGATTCTATCTGTATGGTCTAGGGTTATTTATGAATTATGATGTAAATTAAGAAAATAGTTATCCAGTAGGTGATCTTTAATAGACTAATTAATATATCACCATCCAAAAAGCAGTTATTTAATTCCATTAGATATAAAATATTGGCTTGGAGCTTATCAGTAAAAATATTGAGAATTAACACATCAAATTAATGAAAAATTGAATGATACAGCGGCAAATATTATGCGATATGTTGGTTTTGATTAATAATAAAAAATGGTGGTTTTAATTAAAGTTAAAAACGAGTATTTATTTTGTCTACATTTTTGTAGTGGTTGTTTTTTCATGAGGCATTAACACGAAAACAACAGCAACCTTTTTAATATAACTCACTGAAATATAAATATTATTATCAAAATTGTGAACTTTGTTTTTTAATTTATCCCACCTATAATTAGATGGGATAATCATAAATATCACTAAAATTTACTGTTTACAAAAAAGTAAAAATTTGTTCTTTTGGTAAACGTGATTTAGGTCGATGTGCATTACCATCATTTTCAGATCGATAACCTAGTGTCGCAATCACTAAACTTTTCAATCCTTTTGCTTTTAAATCTAAGATCTCATCCATTTTTTCACAATCAAAACCTTCGACGGCAGTGGAATCAATACCAATAGTAGCAGCGGCGAAAAGCAATTGTCCTAAAGCAAGATAAGCTTGTTTACCCTCCCAACATTGCTGAGACTGAGGTGTTGAGCTATTTAAGTTAACAAAATAACGTCTACCTTGATCCTGAGCATCTTTTAATTCTGCGGTTGGGATACGCCCATCTTTTTCTTCTTGATTTAATAAATTGACCAAATGCGCTTCATCTAATGACGTTTTAATACAAAAAACAATAGTATGTGATGAGTCTGTAACTCGAGGTTGATTAAACTCAGCAATAGCCGGTAAAATTTTATTTTTAACCGTATCATTATTAATCACAAAAAAATGCCATGGCTGAGAATTGACCGATGATGGACTGTTTCTTAAAACCGTTAATAATTGTTCTATTTTTTCTTTAGGAATTTTCTTACTTTTATCGTAATGTTTTGTTGTGTAACGGTTTTGAGAAATTTCGACAATATTCATATCATAACTCCATCTAGATGATTGTTAATAAAGGTAAATTAAGGATTTTTAAATTAGATTAATTAGATATTCTTGTCAAATTTACGATTTGGCTAACATTAAAAAGAATGCATTCAATGTATTTTCAATAAAAATTGATTAATATTGTGCACGCATTTCGCTCAATTACAATATAATTGTTACTTTAATGACATTTCTTTACGGAATTACCAAAAGAAATGGTCACATTAATAAGCTACATCGCTAATTATAATAACCTATATTTATTAATGTATACAAAATATTTACTCTATTATCATTAGATTAAAATGAATAATCAATAAATATTAGCCTTGACATTCAAATTATTATTTGATAAAACTATTGATAATATTTTGAACAATTTAAATTAAACAATTTGAGAGTTTTAATGATTAAAACAAATTACCTTTTGCTCACTCACCTCCTCGCATTTTTTTGCGCGGATGACTTGTGTGTGGAGTAAAGATAATCAATTAAATAACTCGACAAATTAACAAGAACCCGCGCTAAAGTGCGGGTTTTTTTGTTTTCTTAACATGAAATACCGCAATAGCACTAGAATATAAAAAAAGGAAAAAACAATGAGCGATCAAGTCATTATTTTTGATACAACTTTACGCGATGGAGAACAAGCATTACAGGCAAGTTTAAGCGTTAAAGAAAAATTGCAAATCGCGCTTGCGTTAGAAAGAATGCACGTTGATGTCATGGAAGTTGGTTTTCCTATTTCATCTCCTGGTGATTTTGAATCGGTGCAAACCATCGCAAAAACAATTAAAGATAGCCGAGTTTGTGCCCTATCTCGTTGTGTCGATAAAGATATTGATGTTGCAGCAGAAGCGTTAAAAGTTGCCGATCAATTTCGTATTCATACTTTTATGGCAACTTCAACCTTACATGTGCAAGACAAATTAAAAATGACATTTGAAGATGTCGTAAACAGGGCTGTGCACTGTATTAAACGTGCACGTAATTATACTAATGATGTGGAGTTTTCTTGTGAAGATGCAGGCCGTACCCCAATTGATAACTTATGTCGGATTGTTGAAGCAGCAATTCAAGCAGGGGCAACAACGATCAATATTCCAGATACTGTCGGTTATACTGTCCCTTATCAATTTGGTGGCATTATTCGTACCTTATTTGAACGTGTCCCGAACATTGATAAAGCGATTATCTCTGTTCATTGTCATGATGACTTGGGCATGTCGGTGGCTAACTCGATTAGCGCGATTCAAGAAGGCGCTAGGCAAATTGAAGGCGCGATGAATGGTTTGGGAGAACGAGCAGGCAATACAGCCTTAGAAGAAGTTATTATGGCAATAAAAGTTCGTCAAAATATTTTAAACGTTCACACTAATATCAATCATCAAGAAATTTATCGTACCAGCCAAATTGTAAGCCAAATTACTAATACACCAATACCGTCTAATAAGGCGGTTATTGGTAGTAATGCATTTGCACACTCATCAGGAATCCATCAAGATGGGATACTAAAAAACCGCGAAACTTACGAAATCATGACACCTGAATCAATTGGATTAAATCAAATTCAATTGAATCTCACTTCTCGCTCAGGAAGGGCCGCGGTGAAACATCGTTTAGAGGAATTAGGCTATCATGATAAAGATTATAACTTAGATCAAGTCTATAAAGCATTTCTAGAACTTGCCGATAAAAAAGGGCAAGTGTTTGACTACGACCTTGAAGCGCTTATTTTTATAAACCAACTCAAAGATGAAAAAGAGCATTATATTTTGGATTATTTTAATGTTCAATCTGGCTCAACGATTGTATCAACAGCTTCGGTCAGCTTAAAAATTGGAGATAAAAAGTTTTCCGATGCAGCAACGGGTAATGGTCCTGTTGATGCTGTATATCAAGCAATAAATCGAATCACTAATCAACCTATTGCCATTGTTAAATATCAATTAGCCTCAAAAGGACAAGGTGAAAATGCTTTAGGTCAAGTTGATATTGTTGCTGAATACAAAGGACGAAATTTCCATGGAGTAGGACTGGCTACCGATATTGTTCACGCATCGGCATTAGCATTAATTAATGTTTTAAATAATGTTTATCGAGCAAATCAAGTCGCACAAGAAAAACAAAAATTACACCTTGTTTAATATTATTTTGTTATTCAAGTAATAAAGTAAGTCAATACATTAAATTGTTAAGGAATAAGAACATGACACAAACTTACCATATTGCAGTACTACCCGGCGACGGTATTGGTCCAGAAGTAATGAAACAAGCCTATAAAGTACTTGAAGTCATCCGAAAGAAATATAATCTATCTATTACAACCAGTGAATATGATGTTGGTGGCGCTGCAATTGATATTCATGGCTGCCCATTACCTAAAGACACGTTAGAAGGCTGTGAAAAAGCTGATGCAATTTTATTTGGTTCAGTTGGTGGACCTAAATGGACTAATTTACCACCGGATCAACAACCAGAACGTGGAGCATTATTACCCTTACGTAAACACTTTAAATTATTTGCTAATATGCGCCCTGCCCGGTTATACCAAGGTTTAGAAGAGCTTTGTCCATTACGTGCAGATATAGCAAAACATGGGTTTGATATTTTGTGTATGCGTGAATTAACAGGTGGCATCTATTTCGGTTTACCTAAAGGACGTGAAGGTAGCGGAGCTCAAGAAAGAGCCTTTGATACCGAAGTGTATCACCGTTTTGAAATTGAGCGTATCGCTAAAATGGGCTTTGAAGCTGCACGTTTACGTCGTAAAAAAGTGACTTCTGTTGATAAAGCCAATGTACTTCAAACCTCAATTTTATGGCGTGAAGTTGTGACTGAAGTTGCAAAAAATTATCCTGATGTTGCTCTTGAACACATGTATATTGACAATGCCACCATGCAATTAGTAAAAGATCCTTCACAATTTGATGTAATTTTGTGTTCTAATTTATTTGGTGATATTTTGTCCGATGAGTGCGCAATGATTACAGGTTCAATGGGAATGCTACCATCTGCGAGTCTTAATGAGCAAGGATTTGGTTTATACGAACCTGCTGGCGGTAGTGCACCAGATATTGCTGGTAAAAATATTGCTAATCCTGCTGCACAAATCTTGTCATTAGCGTTATTAGTTCGTTACAGCTTAAAACGCGATGATATTGCAACAGCAATCGAAACAGCCGTTAATCAAGCATTAGAAAAAGGCTATCGTACAATTGATCTTGCCCAAAAACAGCCATCAATTTCAACCGATGAAATGGGTGATGTTATTTGTAAACTTATTTAATAGTTTTTGGTCAATCTAATAAAGGGATATTTGAGTATTAAGAATGCATAAGTCATTAATATCTCTTTTAGGTTTTAATGATTATTTAACTATTAGAGAATGATGTATGTTAGCTAAATTTTTAGTACCCGTTATAAGAAATAACAAGGAAAACAGCAATGTCAAAAACACTGTATCAAAAATTGTATGATGCACATATCGTATACGAAGCGCCAAATGAGACGCCTATTTTATATATCGATCGCCATTTAGTTCATGAAGTTACCTCTCCGCAAGCTTTTGATGGTTTACGAGCCATGAATCGTAAAGTACGTCAACCAAATAAAACCTTTGCAACAATGGATCATAACACTTCAACTAAAAGTAATGATCTTAGCGCTTGTAGTGAAATGGCACAAATTCAATTAACTGAACTGGAAAAAAATGCCAAAGAATTCGGGGTTTCGTTATATGGTTTACAAAGCCCTTTACGCGGTATTGTCCATGTTGTCGGACCTGAACAAGGAATGACTTTACCGGGAATGACCATTGTATGTGGTGACTCGCATACAGCCACACATGGAGCGTTTGGTGCATTAGCTTTTGGTATTGGTACTTCAGAAGTTGAGCATGTGTTAGCAACTCAAACTCTAAAACAAGGTCGAGCCAAAACCATGAAAATTGAAGTCAAAGGGCAGGTTGCTGATGGCATTACGGCAAAAGATATAATCCTTGCCATTATTGGTAAAACGACCAGTGCTGGTGGTACTGGGCATGTGGTTGAGTTTTGTGGAGAAGCTATAAAAGCTTTATCCATGGAAGGTCGTATGACTTTATGTAATATGGCAATTGAAATGGGCGCAAAAGCTGGCATTATAGCTCCCGATGAAGTCACATTTGAGTATTTGAAAGGTCGTCAATTTTCACCAAAAGGTGATGAATTTGACAAAGCAGTAGCTTACTGGAAAACATTGAAAACTGATGAAGGCGCCCATTTTGATACCATAGTGACTTTAGAAGGTAAAGATATTGCACCTCAAGTGACATGGGGAACTAACCCAGGTCAAGTAACTTCAATTGATGCTCAAGTGCCAAATCCTAATAATTTTACTGATCCTATCGAAAAAAATTCAGCAGAACGTGCTCTAGCTTATATGGGCCTAACTGCTGGTACCAAAATCTCTGACATAAAAATTAATAAAGTCTTCATTGGTTCTTGTACCAACTCACGTATTGAAGATTTACGCGCAGCTGCTCAGATTGCTAAAGGCCGTAAAGTTGCCGATGGTGTACAAGCATTAGTCGTTCCAGGATCTGGACCTGTTCGAGAACAAGCCGAAGCTGAGGGTTTAGATAAAATCTTCATTGAAGCTGGTTTTGAGTGGCGTTTACCGGGCTGTTCAATGTGTTTAGCGATGAATGATGATAAGTTGGCACCAGGCGATCGCTGTGCATCCACCAGCAACCGCAATTTTGAAGGTCGTCAAGGTCGTGATGCCAGAACGCATTTAGTAAGTCCTGCTATGGCTGCAGCAGCAGCAATTACTGGTCATTTTACTGATATTCGTGAATCATTTTAAGGAGGCTTGTCATGGCTAAATTTACAAAACATACCGGATTGGTCGTTCCTTTAGATGCGGCTAACGTTGATACGGATGCAATTATCCCTAAACAGTTTTTACAAAAAGTAACACGTACAGGCTTTGGTAAACATGCATTTCATGAATGGCGCTTTTTAGATGATGCTGGTCTGCAACCCAATCCTGATTTTGTACTAAACAAACCACGTTATGAAGGGGCGAGTATTTTATTAGCCCGCGAAAACTTTGGCTGCGGCTCTTCACGTGAACATGCGCCATGGGCACTTGCAGATTATGGTTTTAAAACTATCATTGGTTCAAGTTTTGCTGATATTTTTTATAACAACTCATTTAATAATCAGTTACTTTTAGTTAATTTGTCGGAAGAAGATGTTGATGAATTATTTAAAATTGTTGAAGCGAATGAAGGTATCGAATTTACTGTCGATCTGGTTAACGAAGTTGTAATTGCTGATGATAAACAATATTCTTTTAAAATTGATGCGTTTAAACGTCATTGTTTACTAAATGGTTTGGATAATATTGGATTGACTTTACAGCACGAAGCTGCGATCAGCACATTTGAAAATAAAATCCCACCTTTTTTAGCTTAATCATTGAAGGCGCCCTTTAGGCGCCTAACTACGCAAAATCGCCATGGCAATATATTATAATCATATAAAACTGAAATTTTACCAATAAGCAAACGCCTATTTAACCAGTAAAGTTGATACCCAAGCCCCCATCTTCAATATTTATCTATATTTGTTTGCAATACTTAGGCTTAATTACTTGATATGGGCTACTGAGCAGGTCATATTAGTGTTACTGTCGCACCACATGTAAAACAAGTTATTGCCTTATGATCAATCTAATGAAATGATATCTGTTGTGTTTCAAACAGCTAAGGAACATGGTTTAAGTAATCTCATCGACAGTACCAGATTGTGCCGAACAGCATACTTTTGCTGATAGTCAATTTGATTTTGTTGCAAGTCACTATTCCACACACCACTATTGTGACATGGATAAAAGTTGACATGAACTGTATACGATCATTAAAACAAATGGCAAATTAATAATAATGGATGTGGTATTCTTTAAACATCCAGTATCGGATATTTGGTTACAAATAATTGAGGCGTTGCATGATACACCACATGTTTGTGACTATACGCCTCGTGAATAGTTAACCTTTATGACCAAAACAGAATTTACGATCGATAATATTGCTGATCACCCTTTAACATACTGTTTTGATACATAGATTAAACACATGCGCACAACGATACTATTAGTCGAAATTATTGGAACTTATCAAGAATCGCTATTAGTTATACAGAAAATTATTTTTAACGGCAATTTGACGGCTTATTCACAACAAATATTATAATTAATCAAATCAATAGAATTTTTTAATTTTTCCATTCAAATGATTGTAATAACACTTTTGCTTTAACTTATAGCTCAAAGCTGTTTTCGTTGACTTGATGGTGGAATAGACAAAGCTTCTCGATATTTGGCCACTGTCCTTCGAGCAATAATTATTCCTTGCTTTTCCAACATCGAAACTAACTTACTATCACTCAATGGTTTTTTACGGTCTTCTGTGGATATGTATTTTTTTATTAATGCCCGAATAGCTGTTGACGAAGCTTCCCCCCCAGATTCAGTATTAACATGGCTTGAGAAAAAGAATTTTAGTTCAAATATTCCAGCAGGACTCTGTAAATATTTTTGAGTAGTCACACGAGAAATTGTTGATTCATGCATATCAATAGCCGTAGCCACATCCGATAAAATCATTGGTTTCATAGATTCTGCACCATGCTCGAAAAACTCTTGTTGGTGTTCAACAATAAATTGGCTAACTTTTAACAAAGTCTCGTTACGATTTTCTATACTTTTAATAAACCAATTAGCATCTTGTAAATGTGATTTTATATATTGGCTATCGCTTTGACTGGCAATTTTTTCCATAGCTGCATATTGCTGGTTAATACGTAAAGTAGGCATCGTGTCATTATTTAAATCAACAATCCATCTCCCATTCATTTTTTTGACTAATACATCTGGGATCACATAATCTGGAGGGGTAGTATTTACTGAATCACCCGGATAAGGTTGCAAATGCTGAATAAAATCAATAGATTCTTTGAGTTGTTCATCTGTTGCATTCAATATTTTTTTCAGTGTGCGATAATCACGAACTGCTAATAAATCAAGATAATTATCAATAATTTGTTTAACAAATGTTGGTGGAGTCAAATATTGGATTTGAATTGATAAACACTCTTGCAACGTCCTTGCTCCAACGCCGATTGGATCAAAATGCCAAATTCGTTTTAAAACCGTTTCAACTTCTTCAAGTTCAATCTCATCATTACCTTGTTCTTCTAAGATTTCATCCAATGAAACAGTCAAATAGCCTCTTTCATCAATAGCATCAAGAATTGACACAGCAATGGCACGATCAATGTCGCTAAAAGGGGTTAAATCAAGTTGCCATTTTAAATAGTCATATAATGTTTCATGAGTTTCGCCTTGATAAACAGGTAATTCATCATTACGATAATCAGAATGAGTTCCTGAGGGCGTTCCTGCTGTATAAATATCATCTAATGAAGCATCAAGCGGTATATCATCAGGAATTTCTCGGCTATCTAAGGCTTCACGAGTGTCAACGTTTTCACTTAATTCAATTTGCTCAATATTTACTTCATCATATTGATCTGCAATCTCAAGTAACGGATTATTTTCAAGTGCACTTTGAATTTCTTGCTGTAATTCTAACGTTGACAACTGTAACAGTCGTATCGCTAGTTGAAGTTGAGGTGTCATTGACAACTGTTGAGAAATTTTCAGTTGTAAACTGGGTTTTATCATAATCTAAATTCATTTCCTAAGTAAACGCGTTTAACATATTCGTTACTTAAGATATCACTTGGTGAACCCTCAGCAATTAAATGTCCTTTATTTACAATATAAGCCCGTTCACAAACGTCTAATGTTTCGCGCACATTGTGGTCCGTTATTAATACGCCAAGTCCTCTATCGCGTAAATGTTTAATTATATTTTTTATATCAATAACCGATATAGGATCAACTCCTGCGAAAGGTTCGTCAAGTAAAATAAATTTAGGGTTAGCCGCTAACGCTCTAGCAATCTCAACTCTACGTCTTTCACCACCAGATAAAGATTGTCCACTATTGTCACGTATATGGGTGATATGAAATTCCTCAAGAAGTTCTTCAGCTCGTTCAATTTTTTCGTTTTTATCAATATCATTCCGTGTTTCTAAAATGGCCATAATATTGTCAATAACCGAGAGTTTCCTAAAGATTGAAGCTTCTTGAGGTAAATAACCGATTCCCTTTTGAGCTCGTTCGTGTAAAGGTAATATGCTTATATCATGATCATCAAGAAATATTTTACCCGCATTTAAAGTTACAATACCAACAACCATATAAAAAGTGGTGGTTTTACCAGCACCATTAGGCCCTAATAAACCAACAATTTCACCTGAGTTTACAGTTAAACTTACATCTTCAACCACACGACGTTTCTTGTAAATTTTGGCTAAATTTTCCGCTTTTAAAATTGACATTTTATTTATTAATCTCTTTAACTTGGCTTGGAATTATAGTGCTTTTTACTCGACCTTGTTTAGGTTGAGCTAGTATCAACTGCTTTTTAACATTATAAGTAATGATTGAACTAACAACATGATTATCCTGCTGAAATAATTCTGCATTATTCTGCAAGGTGACAATATTTTGTTTAACATCATAGATAATTTGCTCTGAATGTCCTGTCACAATTTTATTATTTTGAGGTAATATTTGTTTAAAGTTTACTGGATTACCATAAGCTGTAATTTTCTGTTTTGTAGAATCCTGCATATCAGTAACAATCACTTTATCAGCTATGATTGTTAAACCATCTTGAGTTATATGCACATTACCACTAAATGTTATGATATTTTTGTCAATATCAATCTGTTGGTTATTAGCATCTATAGTAATAGGTTTATTATTAACTAACATCTTTTTATCTTGTTGTACTTCGGGTGTTGATGTATTTGGTTCATCAGCAAAACACCCATATGAAATAAATAATATAAAAAATAATGGATAAATAAACCGTTTTTGCAATCTCATTTTTTTATTGTGCCCCAGTGTTATAATAAGTTTTTATATTTTCAAGTATGTTCGCGGTTTTTGTTCGTAGATTTCCAGCTAATCCTTGACCCTTTGAAAAAAAACCAACCCCTTTTATAGTAACAAGATCTTTAGAGGTGACATTTTGGGTCGTTAAATCAATAATGGCATTATCTGTTAATATATGCTGTAATTGAGCATCAGTAGTTAAATTATCTAATTGAACATTTTGATTTAGGTAAATCAGCTTATCATTGGTTAACGTAGCTTTTTGTGAGTGAATATGCCATGTAGCAGAATGCATTCGATCATAAATAGTCAAATTGGGTAAATCAAATTCAGTATTATTTGATTCTTCAAAATGTCTAACTTTAACTGATTCTATTTTATAGATGATCTCTCCTGATATGTCATAAATATTTGTTATCATATTATCGCTTTGATATATTGGTGTATCAGTTAAATTGATTGTTGACATTGTATCTGAGTCATCATCTTTCTGATAATTATAATAAACACCAATCACCACAATGATAAGTAAGATATAGATTAAATTTTTTTTATTCATAGCATATTTTTATCACACGAATAAGTTTAATCAATAACAAGGATAAATCGTTATCTTTAAGTTCAGCAATTCAGTTATTTTACTTTATTTTTTATTAAATTAATATCTGACATTAAAAGAAGTTAAATCAATATCAGGTATTAATTCATAAATACTAACATTGCTAATTCGAGCAGAAGAGGGACCCCCATGGTTAAGCCATTCAGTGAATTGGGTTATTTGCAGACTATCTCCTTGAACAAGAATTTCAACATCACCATTATCCAAATTTTTAACGTAACCCAATAATCCAAGTTTTTTCGCTTTTTGTTGAGTAAAAAAACGAAATCCAACCCCTTGTACCCGTCCACTCACTTGAATTTTTAATTGTTTAATCATATTACAACTTTACCCAGTTTTTTCAAAACAAAAACATCCTAGCATAATGATAACCAATAATTTCATTCTTCTTTAACTAAAAGCCAAAGATATAAATCTAACATTTTAAAAATGGTTCGGTTTTACAATCCATGAAATAAAAATTAATCAATAAACCATTCATTTTTTTTCTGCGATACAATTGTTATGGTTTGAAGAATCGTCGACAAATGTTCATGTAAAGCTTGTACTGCAAGCTCTGGATCATGATTTTCCAGTGCAATCAAAATTTTTTCATGTTGTTTAACTAAATCTTCCGGTGGAGAAATATCTTCTAATGTTAAAAATCTTACTCTATCCATCATTGCTTTGATATTTTCTACCGTTTGCCATGCCATGGGACAATCAATTACATTCATTAATATTTGATGGAATTCATCATCTTTTTCCAGAAAATAGCATACATCTTTACATTCATTGGCTTGTTTTTGTTCCGCAAGATTTTTTTGTAACAATGAAATATCTGATTGGCTAATTTCTATAGCGGCGCGTTTGATAATAGCGCATTCAACCGCTTCACGAATAAATTGTCCATCAATTACTTTTTTAATAGAAATTTTGGTTACGAATGTGCCACGTTGAGGGAGAATTTGTACAAGACCTGCTTCAGCTAGTTTAATGAACGCTTCACGAACAGGTTGGCGAGAAACATTGAATTGACTGGAAATTTCTTTTTCTGAAAGTAAAACACCAGGCAATACATAACAGGTAATAATAGCTTTTCTTAATGTACGATAAATTTGTTGATTAACAGGTTCAGAAATATTTAAGTCGATAGATTTAAACATATACCATCTTAAAGTAATAAAATAAATTACTAAGAATAGTAGGTGATTTTTAAGTATATGAAAAGTTTTTTTAATAAAAACTCAAAACAATAAAATGGGTTCTGTCTTATACTTAAATATTTAGAAAAGTGTAATACCATTACTGGTAATTACACTTTGATTTTAGGGATTATTGTTAGTTGTATTGAAAACTCTGCGCTAATTGTTCGACGGTTTGTTTAGCCCCTTTATCCCTTAAAGATAAATAAGCGTTGGTAACTTGATCGATAAAATATTGATTGCTGGATAAATCTTTACCAAAAACATGCGTCAATGATAATAATGCTTTGATTCGTTCTTGATTATCTGGGCTGTTTGATACCAACGCTTTTAGTTGCTCGGCAGCAGGATCACTAACTTCAATAACTTTACCATTATCATCGACACCACTAACATATCGCATCCAAGCCGCGATACCTAAAGCTAAACAATGAAATGGTGTATTATTCGCTAAATGAAAACGAACCGAATCGAGCATGCGTTGTGGTAATTTTAATGTACCATCCATTGCGATTTGCCAAGTACGATGCTTAAGACCCGTGTTACGATAACGATCAAGTAACGAATTCGCGTAGGCTAGTAAATCTATATCTTTTACACGTAAGGTTGTTGCTTGCTCCTGAAGTATAAGGTGACGAGCGGCTTTTACATAATAAGGATCTTGCATACATTCATCTATGTGTAGATACCCAGCCAAATAGCCTAAATAGGCTAAAAAGGAGTGACTACCGTTCAGCATACGTAATTTCATTTCTTCATACGGAAAAACATCATTTACTAACTCAGCACCGGATTTTTCCCATTCTGGGCGACCTGCTACAAAATTATCTTCGATAACCCATTGTATGAATGGTTCACCGGCAATACCAACAAGATCCTCTATGCCTCCCAACTGCTTTTGTATTTTTGCCATTGTATCTAACGTTACTGCCGGCACAATTCGATCAACCATTGTAGATGGAAAGCTGACATTTTTTTCAATCCATTGTGTTAAATTTGCATCCCTTATTTTTGCTAAAGCCAAAATCACATTACGTGTTACATGACCATTTTCAGGCATATTGTCACAAGACATGACAGTAAAGGGTTTTAAGCCTTTTTCTTTACGAATACGTAAAGCTTCAACAATTACACCCGGTGCACTTTTAGGATTAGTTGGATTATCTATATCGTGTTTAATAAGTACGTTATTGATATCAATTGATGCTGTTGCGGGTAAATAGCAATAACCTTTTTCGGTAACAGTTAGTGATATAATCGCGATTTGTGGGTGCGTCATGACATCTAGAATTTTCACTATGCCATCTACATCAACATGTAATGCTTCTTTAACTACACCCACAACTCGGGTAGACCAGTTATCATAGAACATCTCACACACACTAAATAAATAGTTTTGCTCTTTAAGATCAGCGATTTGTTTTTCACCACCCATTAAATTGACTTCACAGTATCCCCAATCACTATTATGTTCTGCAGCTAAAATATCAGTAAACACTGCTTGATGAGCACGATGAAAAGCACCAAAACCAAGATGAACTATTTTCGTTTTAATTTGATTTCTATCATAATTTGGGACAATGACCTCTTTAGGTAGTTGTAATAAAGCTTGATTAGATAATTTCATTATTTTTTTCCATTTTTATATTTTTATATTTATTCTGCAGCATCTTTTAAATCAGATAAATTACGATCTTTGACTTCTGGCATAAAAATTGCGGAAATTAAACTGATGCATGAATAGAGAATAATCATAACAACAATTGGCCACCAATCATTCACCATATTACAGAAAATTCCCGCTAATATTGGCCCAAACCCTACAGCAATAAGTCCACCCGCTTCTTTGGATATCGCCATTTGTGTAAAACGATTACGAGCCCCAAACATTTCCGCCATTGTAATGTTTTCTAAAGCGAACAGTCCTAATACTGCAACATTATGAATAACAATTAAACATAACATAATGGTATTTACTGGGTGATTTTTATTAACAATAATGGATAACATTGGATAAGCAAGAATCATTGCTGACAAAGTCATAATGATATAAGGTAGGCGGCGACCAATTTTATCTGATAACAAACCTAAGAAAGGAATTGTGAAGAATCCAACAATCGAACTGATCATTAAAGCATCAGTTGGTATACTTTTTTCAAATAATAATGCTTGTACTAAGTAACCGGCTAAAAAAGTTTGGATTAAACCTGAATTTCCAGCTTGACCAAAACGTAAACCCGTTGCTAACCAAAAAGATTTGCTTTTAAACATTTCTAATAACGAAATATGCTTAATTGATGGTTCATCATTAAATTTTTCTACATTTGCATCACTTATATCATCAAATACAGGACTCTCTTTTAAATTCATTCTAAGCCATATGGCAAAAAACATAACAATGACACTAGCAATGAATGGTACTCGCCAACCCCAAGATATGAGCTGATCTTTGTCCAGTAAAAAAAACATTATTGCCCAAATTGCTGTTGCACTTAAAGTACCACAATTGGTTCCCATTGCGACAAGTGATGAAATAATCCCTCGTTTACCTTTTGGTGCATATTCTGCGAGCATAGTACCAGCACCAGAAATTTCAGCACCAGCACCCAATCCCTGAATAATACGTAAAACAACCAACATTAATGGTGCCAAAATACCAACTTGTGCATAAGTTGGTAAAAATCCTATCAACGTGGTACAAATACCCATCATAGTGATCGTTATAAATAATACTTTCTTTCTACCAATGGCATCCCCCATGCGACCAAAAACAAAAGCGCCAACAATACGTGCAATGTATCCTGCGCCATAGGTTCCCATAGCTAATATCAATGCCATAATTGCTGATTGTTCTGGAAAAAATATTTCGCGAAATACAAGTGCTGCGCCTAAAGAATATAATTGGAAATCCATAAATTCTAATGCGGTTCCAAGCCAACCAGAAACAGCTGCTTTAA
Source organism: Gilliamella sp. B3022 (assembly GCF_028751545.1). NCBI lineage: Bacteria > Pseudomonadati > Pseudomonadota > Gammaproteobacteria > Orbales > Orbaceae > Gilliamella > Gilliamella sp. B3022. The sequence goes on along the minus strand of NZ_CP071867.1, from coordinate 1,679,897 downwards.
CTAAATCTGAAGTATTTCTGTCACTTTTATTATTTCCTATCTTATTCATATCTAACTCGCTTATCATTTAGTACATAAAAATTCACCTAACTAAAAGTCAGTAAAACCTTGCAACACTTACTCTGATCTTTTTCGAAAGTTTGGATAGCCTCAATCACATCTGTATAATCAAATCGATGAGTAATAAGTTTTTTAGGATCAATGAGTTTCTTATTTAACCAATTAATAACAATTGGGAATTTATTCGCATTGAGTCGTGAAGAGAATATAGAAAGCTCTTTACTGGTAATGCCCTGTTGTGTTATCTGACATGGATCGCTTGAAAAGCCCATTATGAGAATTCTTGCTGCTGGCGATGCAATTGTAATAGCCTCTTGTAAAATCGATGGGTGACAAGCGGCATCAATAATTACCGTTGGTTTGATATTCAATTTTTCCAATTCATCTTTTACAGAAAATGATGTGTTATTAATAATCCGATCAGCACCGCTATCTTTTGCCATAATTAAACGTTCATCAATGCGATCAACAACGACCACTTCTTTAACGTTATACACACCCTTCAGAGCTTGTACTGAGGTTAATCCCATCGGACCTGCACCATAAATTAATGCAGTATCGTTTGGGGTCGGTTTTAACTGTGCCGTTGAATTAGCAGCTATTGTGAAAGGTTCTATCATTACGGCAAGTTCATCATCGATTTCAGTTGGTATTACATAAGCATTTTTACTTGGTACAACTGCATACTGACTAAATCCACCATCACGATGAACACCCAGTACAGTTAATGATGTACATACATTTGGTCGACCAACCGAGCAAGGATAACAATCTCCACAGCTAAGTACAGGATCGATTGAAACACGCTCACCAATTCTTGATTGCTCAACTCCCTCTCCAACTGCATCAATTACACCAAAAAATTCGTGTCCAATTACTCTTGGATATTTGGCGAAAGGATTATGACCGCGATAAATATGACTATCTGAACCACAAATGCCTGCTAATTTAACTTTTACTCTAACTTCTCCAGATTTCGGCAGAGGAACTTCACGCTCTTCAATGGCTAATTCATTAGGTTGTTTTATTACAATACTTTTCATATAAACTCCTTGAACTTACCAATTCCATAAAGTGCCATCTTCTAAACGAGCAATTGGCAGATAAGCTGGGTTGTATGGGTATTTTTTGGCGAGTTTTTCATCAAAATCGATACCTAAACCCGGTTCATCACTTGGATGCATATAACCATCATTAAAAGTCCAATTAGGTGAAAAGACTTCTAACATTTGTTCTGAGTAGCCCATAAACTCCTGTACACCAAAGTTAGGTACCCACATATCAAAATGTAGAGCAGCAGCATGACAAATTGGTGATAAATCAGATGGTCCATGAGAGCCAGTTCTAACTTGATAAAGTGCAGCAAAATCAGCAATACGACGCATGTGAGTAATACCACCTGCATGAGTAATTGTAGTTCGGATATAATCAATCAACTGTTCTTCAATTAGCTGTTTGCAATCCCATATACTGTTAAATACTTCACCGACAGCAATGGGAGTAACTGTATGTTGACGAATTAGACGGAAACATTCTTGATTTTCTGCAGGTGTTGGATCTTCCATCCAAAATAGACGATAATCCTCAATACTTTTACCAAAACGCGCAGCTTCAATTGGAGTTAAGCGATGGTGCATATCATGTAATAAATGCTCGTTGAAACCGAATTTGCTTCTTACCGCTTCAAACAATTTTGGTGTAAAGTCGAGATATTTATCTGTTGCCCAAAACTGCTCTTCAGGATAATTGCCACGCGTAGCAGGCTCATATGCCAGATTTTTCCCTTTGCTTTGACCATATGTCGTTTTCATTCCCGGTATACCGCATTGGACTCGAATTGCTTTAAAACCCATCTCTTTATGTCTAGCATAATCATCCAATGCTTCTCCAATATCTTTTCCTGTAGTATGACAATACACCATTACGCCAGTGCGTGAAGCACCGCCCAATAATTGATAAAGTGGCATATTGGCAACTTTACCTTTGATATCCCATAACGCCATATCTATGGCAGATATCGCTGACATCGTCACGGGGCCTCGACGCCAATAGGCACCTTTATAGAAATATTGAAAAATATCTTCTATTTGACTGGCATCTCTCCCTATTAATTGTGGGCAAAGATGATCTTTAAGATAAGAAGCCACTGATAATTCACGTCCATTAAGTGTTGCATCACCAATACCACAAACCCCTTCATCTGTAGTTATTTTCAATGTGACAAAGTTTCGTCCTGGACTGCATACAAAAACTTCGGCTTTAATTATTTTCATTTGATACCTCTTTGTAGAAATTAAGCATCACAAAAATAGCGATATTAATACTACCATACAAGTAGAGTTGTATGTTTTTGCGAGTGGCATCACAAAAATAAGGTAATCTTGTCAAGATGTTTCAGGTTATGGGTACGTTTAAGTAAAAAAATAAGAATAATGTGCAATATTAAGTTAGCAATCATCTCTCATTTGAGTTTCTTGCTTGTATAATGGAGCCAGAAGTATACAGATTTAAACTAAAGCTAACTTGATTAATCAAATCAATGTAATAAAAGTGTTATCGATAATGTCGGCTGTAGTGTCTTATCATTTATAATGATGATTTACATCATTACCAAGTTGACAAAGAATTTTTTTAATTAACGGAAAATATTTTGATACTATTAATAGATAATTATGATTCTTTTACGTTCAATATATATGATTATTTATGCCGATTGGATGCAACTGTCCAAGTGATAAAAAATGATGAAATGACCATTGAACAAATAAAACAGCTCCCCTTTGCTAAAATAATTATTTCACCTGGCCCAGGAACACCAAGTAATGCCGGAGTATCACTTACTGTGATTGCTGAATTTGCTCATTATTGCCCTATATTAGGAATTTGTTTGGGACATCAAGCGATTGCACAGTATTATGGTTATTCTATTTGTAAAGCACCTTTACCTATGCACGGCAAAATCGATGAAATTACACATGATGGTCAAGGATTATTTAAAGGCATTAAAAACCCGCTTTCTATAGTTCGCTATCACTCTTTAATTGTTAACGACAATTTATCTCACACAAACTCTCCACTAATTGTTACTGCGCGCAACAAACAAGGTCTTATTATGGGATTACGTCATAAGACATTACCTATTGAATCGGTACAATTTCATCCAGAAGCAATCAAAACAGAATCAGGTTTACAAATGATTCATAATTTTATATATGAGTAAAATGAATATGAAAATGTATATTGATTTTGAGAATCAACAGAAATGTTTTTCTGACCCAATAACAATTTTGAGATCTAACGATTACACTACTGTTAAACAGCAATTAGATGCAATTGAAAAATTCACTCAGCAAGGCTTTTATGCGGTCGGTTATCTTGCTTATGAAAGTGCAATGGGATTTAATCAAGCAAATAGAACCAAAAAAATCTCTAACTCAAGTGATGCATTACCTGTGTTACTCTTTGGTATTTACAGGGATTATTCAATAGTTGAATCATCAACCAAAAATGATTATCAACCTTCTCTGTTCGATTTAAAATGCGATACTTCAATTGAAGAATATAATCAAAAAATCGACTATATCCGCGGACAAATTGAATTAGGAAATACTTATCAAACCAATTACACGATTCAATTTAGTGCACCATTTAATGATAATGCCTTTAATTACTATAAATTTTTACAAAAAAATAACCAAGCGCATTATTGTGCTTATCTTGAATTTGAACATTATCAGATTTTATCAATTTCACCTGAGCTATTTTTTAAATTAGACAATCAAACGATTACGACAAGGCCGATGAAAGGAACCGCTGCTCGTGGTTTAAATAATCAACATGATAAACAACAGTTAGAAACATTATTTTCTGAGAAAAATCAGGCTGAAAATATGATGATTGTTGATTTATTACGTAATGATTTAAGCCGAATTGCTAAGACAGGATCAGTCATTGTACCCAAATTATTTTCTACCGAAAAATACCCTACCGTTTGGCAGTTAACCTCAACCATTCAAGCTGAATTAGCAGAAAATGTCAGTTTGTATCAAATTTTTCAAGCATTGTTTCCTTGTGGTTCAATTACTGGTGCACCTAAAACAAGTACAATGCGGATCATTGCAGACACGGAGAACTCACCTAGAGGCATATACTGTGGAACCATAGGTTACATTAAACCCTATAGGAAAGCAGCAATATTTAATATTCCAATTCGGACGTTAACCATTCACAATCAGCAGATACATTATGGTGTTGGAGGAGGAATCACTTGGGATTCAACATCACACGATGAATACGAGGAAATTTTAGCTAAGACCGCTATATTAAACTCCACAACAACGACTCCTCGATATCTTATTGAATCATTATTATTAGAAAATGGGCAATTTTTATTACTCAATGAACATTTAACCAGACTGACTGATTCGGCTAGCTATTTTGATTTTAAATGTGATATTGAATCTATCAAATTGCAATTGGTTAAATTAGCCAATTCAGATACTGAAGGTAGTTATAAAATCAGAATTTTACTACAACAAGATGGTCAATGGAAAATAAGTAAAGATGTTATTAATACAGCTATGAACATTAATGAAATCGTATTGGCACCACAATGCGTGAATAACAAAAATGTCTATTTGTATCACAAAACATCAAACCGTGAACATTTCCCACAATTAACTATAGGTAAGGAATATATTAATTTTAATCAATATAATGAAATAACTGAATTTGTTAACGGCAATCTTGTGCTATTGATTAATAATCAATGGGTAACACCTAAAATTGAATCGGGATTATTGGCTGGTACTATGCGACAATTTTATTTGGATAAAAAACAAATAATTGAAAAAACAATCTTAATTAACGAATTATTAAATGCAGATAAAATTGCCTTTATTAATAGTGTTCGTAAATGGGTTGAAATTGATAATAAAGTATTTGATCGGTTTAAGCGGCTCTTGTGATCTTTTATTATTTAAATATTCCGCCAGAATTCTGACGGAATATTTAATAATTTAATGTGTTATAGAATAAACAAAATCTTGCTCTTCTTCTTGCCAACCTTTTGACAATGCTTTAACTAAAGCATCATAACCATTTTTTGCTAATGGAACATGGCGTTCAAATGGTTTTGTTTCAATATGATTTTTATTATCAGTAACAATCCAACGTCCTTTTATAATTGCATCACCATTATAACTACCATGAAAACCATCAATAAAAAGTTTCACAGTTAATGTTGGTGTGGTCAAAGATGTACTCGAAACCAAATAATCTGGTAGTAACAAACTTAAATCTTGTACTAAACGTTCTTCAAGCTGTTGAGAAAGCGTCGAAACCCATAAATTATTTGTTGCTGTGACATACTTGATATCTTCTGTTTGCAAAACAATACCAGACTTATTTAAAAAACTGACCACATCAACTGAGTCGATCATTAGAAAACGATCGGTTGATTTCAATGTTTTTGGTGTTTGAATAGGTAAACTAGTAGCTAATTGGAAATAACTTTTGTTAGGTATATTCGTTGAACAGCCAACTAATAACATAAATGCAGTTCCGCAAAATGTTAGAAGTAAATTTCTCATCATCTTATTCATTATTTTTTACCCTTTGCTTTCGGTTCTTGATCTTTCTTAATCGGAGCTGAGAAAATCAATGCATTACTTTTATCATTGAGTGTATTAAGTAATGGCGTTAATTCATCCATCATTTGTTGAACTTTTTGCAAACTCTCATTCATTTGCTTATTAAGTTCTGATCCTGGTTGTATGCCTTTCATGGTATCATTTAATGTTCTTAAGGTTTTTTGTAGATCTTTTGGCATATTTTGCATTTCATTACTTGCCATTATTTGATTTAATGAATTTATTAAGCGCTGACTTGAAGCGAGCGATTTATTAAATTCCGTCATAGTATTATTCAATGGTAAATGATTAAAATTGTCTAATAACTGCATGACTTTGGCTTGAATTTGAGCAATACCTGTTGACGTTGTTTCTATAGTACTATAACCATATTGATTGGATAAGTTGGCATTATATTTATTTTTTAATTCAGGATAAAAATCAAGATCAATATAAAGCGCACCTGTAAACATATTAGAAGTTTTTAACGAGGCTCTTAATCCATTTTTTTGCTCATTCATTATTAAGGTTGCGATATCGATCTTTTCATCAACCCATTCCGATAAGCGATCGGGCTCAATCCTGATTAAAACAGGTACTTTTTGATTTAAAATAGATGTTTTATCTAACATTTCAGCTGTATAAAATGGGACTTTTGATACTGTACCTAGCCGAATACCATGATATTCAACAGGTGCCCCTTCAACCAATCCTGATATGGATTCAGAGAGCATAATCAGAAACTCTTTATATTCTGTGTATTGTGAATCTTGAATTGATTTTTTATTTTCATATAATTTATATACTGCATATTGCTCAGCTGGCGCTCCTAACTTAGAGCCATCCGGCAAATCAAAACTAATCCCACCAGACATTAAAACATCTAAGGAAGGTACGTTCAGACTAGCACCGGACGAAGACAATGTTAAATCAATGCCTCCTTCCTTCCAAAAGCGGACATTTTGAGTGACTAAAGCATCATAAGGTTTAGTAATAAAAATTTGGTATTTCATTTTACGTGAATTAATATCAAACTCGGAAGTTTCAACATTACCAACACGATAACCATGAAACATCACTGATGCTCCACGTGGAATCACACCATTTTGATCACTTTCAAGATTGACTCGAATTCCTTTAATACTTGGATCAGATAATGGTGGAGTATCGGATAGTATAAAAGGATTATTTTTGAAATTATGCGTATCGTTTCCTGACGCTAACTCAATATAAACACCAGATACAATAGTGCCTAACCCTGTCACACCATCACGACCAATCTCCGGTTTGACAACCCAAAAAATAGAATCATTTTTTAGAAGTGGTTCCATATCATTATAGATCCGACCTTTAATAACCACTTTTTCAAAATCTTTTGATAAAGTTACTTCATCGACAATACCGATATCAACACTACGGTTTTTTATAACTGTTTTGCCTGCGACAATACCACTTGCATCTTTCGCAAGTAAGGTAAAAGAAGTCCCTCTATCAGCAAAATGCGAATAGATGATCCAAAGACCAACAATTGCAGTAACAATTGGAATAATCCATATAGCCGAGATAGCTCGAATTTTGATGATTTTCGCTAATTTACTTGATGTTGCCATAGTATTCCTATTTATTATAACTTTTAACTGGAGAGTGATCCCAAATTAAGCGCGGATCAAATTTTTGTGATGCAATCATAGTAATAATCACAACGGTTGCGAAAAAAGTAACTCCTATATCAGGATAAACCCCCATCATTTGTTGATTTCTAACTAGTGAACAAACAACCGATACAACAAATATATCAATCATTGACCATTTACCAATAAACTCAACTGCACCATACAATTTCTTCATTTGCAGGCAATTATGCTTATTTTTTCTTTTCACTGCTATTGCAAAATAGCAAAGCCAGCTTAATGAAATTATTTTCAAAATTGGAATAACGATACTGGCAATAAAAATAACTAATGCCACAGGCACATCACCTGCCTGCCACATATAAATAACACCATCCATAATTGTCGATGTTGATGGTGAACCAAAAACTACCGTTATCATGATCCCAAATACATTCGCAGGAATATAGATAATTAGTGAAGTAACTAATAACGCTATCGTCCACTGTATTTTATCGCGATTTCTCACGGCACTTTTTTGTTTACATCTTGGGCATTTACCAAAAGCTATTGGCATCATGGCATGGCAACAACCGCACAACTTCAAGTTTTGACTTATTGCCGTTTTACCAACTTTTAATGGTGTTTGAGCAAAATTATTAGTATGAATTTCTTCCCAAATTGTTTCTGGTGAAAAAATAACTTGGGCTTTTATATAAAAAAATACAAATAAACAAAATGCCCAAAATGTACTTGTGACACCTATACTGCCATAACTCATTAGTTTTACGAAGCTAACCAAAATGCCTGTGATAAATATTTCAGGCATACACCAATGTTTAAATTTTTCATAAATAATTAATAAATCTCTTTTACGATACTTTGATATTTTAAATTTTGAACAAAGCAAACCAATGATTAGAAGATTTATTATGGGAAAAATTAAAACAAATAAAATAAAAAGTGCTGATATATAACTATATTTATCAAAAAAAAGGGTTTTTGGAATATCTAAAACACTTACACCATTAAAATTACCAACAAGGCGAATATCAATAAAAATAAAACCGCAAGCTACAATAATCATAATCAGTGAACAAACCGCATACATTGCAGCTCGAAATTTCATATTAATGCTTTTTTTGGCTAAAGTTGTATTACAACGAGGACATATAGCTTTATGACCTATTGTTACATCAGCTAATTCTATGACCAAATCACAGTGCGAACATAAAACATATTGTTGTTTATCAACAGTCATTATTTCTCTTTATTTGATAGTTACTTTAAATGTAAAGATGTTTCAGGTTAGCGTAATATTTAAGTAAAAAAATTGATACATTACTTTTACTTTATCACAAGGGGATAATTACTTTTAATATATAAAATGACTAAAACTTCTTCGTTACTCATCATATCAAATGCCATTTTTTTATGAAAGCATTACCAACTCAAATTAGCATAATTTGATTACTCACTTTTGAGTATATCGGTTGGTTAAGAAATGTTTTTTATATATTAAATGAAAAATCTTACCTCAAAATTAAAATGCATAAAACATTATAAAAACCGTATATAAAATTATATCATTATCGAATCCATTCATCTGTTTAAATGTAATCTTGAATCTTTTCGTTTCGTCACTATTTGTTACAATCAAATGAACTATTACCAGTAATATTTAAACAAAAATTGTGAAGGATTTCCCATTATTAACTAAATGATTATTAGATATAAAAAAAACTTGATACTGTATAACAATACAGTATAATGTGTATCAATATACTAACTCATTGGAATTTTATAATATGAACGAAAACAAACAACGAGCACTTTCGGCTGCATTAAGTCAAATAGAAAAACAATTTGGTAAAGGTTCTATTATGCGTTTAGGGGATACCCAAACGTTGGACGTTGATTCTGTCTCTACTGGATCTTTAGGACTCGATATTGCATTAGGTATTGGCGGCTTACCAATGGGTCGAATTGTTGAAATTTTTGGACCAGAATCATCGGGTAAAACAACATTAACTTTATCTGTTATTGCACAAGCGCAAAAAGAAGGCAAAACATGTGCATTTATTGATGCTGAACATGCTTTAGATCCAATTTATGCCGCTAAATTAGGCGTGCAAGTTGATGATTTATTAGTTTCTCAACCTGATACTGGTGAACAGGCACTTGAAATTTGTGATGCCTTAGTTCGTTCTGGTGCTGTTGATGTTATTATTGTTGACTCAGTAGCAGCATTAACACCTAAAGCAGAAATTGAAGGTGAAATGGGTGATTCTCATATGGGATTACAAGCTCGCTTGATGTCACAAGCTTTACGTAAATTAACCGCAAATATTAAAAATGCTAACTGCTTAGTGGTGTTTATTAACCAAATTCGTATGAAAATCGGTGTAATGTTTGGTAATCCAGAAACAACAACTGGCGGTAATGCGCTTAAATTCTATGCATCAGTTCGTTTAGATATTCGACGTATTGGTGCAGTAAAAGAAGGCGAAGATGTTATTGGTAGTGACACACGTGTAAAAGTAGTGAAAAATAAAGTTGCTGCACCATTTAGACAAGCTGAATTTCAAATTCTTTACGGTTGTGGTATTTCTAAAGAAGGAGAATTGATTGATCTAGGTGTCAAACATAAATTAGTTGATAAAGCTGGCGCTTGGTATAGCTACAATGGCGAAAAAGTTGGTCAAGGCAAAGCCAATTCAATTAAATTTTTACAAGAACATCCAGAAATAGCTGAAGAACTTGAAACAAGACTACGTGATTTATTATTAAACAGTCCTGCCGTTTTTTCTGCTGAGGACGTAGAGACTGCATCGGAAGATGAAAGCTTTGAATAATGGATAAAAAACTCAATAAATTAATCTTAAATAAAGCTGTGCAATTACTTGCACAGCGCGATCATTCATCTTACGAACTAACCAATAAAATTATCCAATTTTTTACAAAAAAAATAAAAAGCTCAGAAGATGAATACTATGAGCAATTGAATCAACTCAAAATTGAAACTGCTGATGTGGTTCAATATTGTACTAATCAAAATTGGATGAGCGATACACAATATATCGAAAAATATATTGTTATGAGATCTAATAAAGGTTATGGAAGATATAAAATCGCTATGGAATTAAAACAACGAGGTCTACCTAATAACTTAACTAATGAACTTTTAAGTAAATTAGATATTAATTGGTCGTATAATGCCTACAAGCAAATATTAAAAAAATTTAACCAAATTAATGTTAAAAATCTCTTGGAAAAACAAAAGATAATGCAATTTTTAGTTACCCGAGGTTATACCCAAGATGATATAAAAGATGTGTATAATTTATTGACTTAAATTTTGATAATATCTAAAATACACAGGAATTAAATTATTCATTACCCATTAGTTAAGCTCACTAAATCATTTTATTTTTCCTTTTATTTGCATGTAATATTAGCTAGAACAACCGTATTATAAAGAATTTTTTACTTTTCTTTACTTTTCAACTTTAGTTGTAACAGGTATATTACTATGTTTAAAAATTTATCGTTTATATGGATGCCTAAATGAAAAGCACTGCAGAAATTCGTCAAAATTTTCTTGACTTTTTCAATAGCAAAGGACATGAAATTGTAGCAAGTAGTTCCCTTGTTCCTCATAATGATCCAACGCTATTATTTACTAACGCGGGAATGAATCAGTTCAAAGATGTATTTCTAGGAATAGAAAAACGTCCCTATACCAGAGCAACAACTGCACAACGTTGTGTTCGCGCTGGCGGTAAACATAATGATTTGGATAATGTGGGTTACACTGCCCGACATCATACTTTTTTTGAAATGTTAGGAAACTTTAGTTTCGGTGACTATTTTAAACATGATGCGATTCATTTTGCTTGGGAGTTATTAACCAGTAGAGAATGGTTTAATATTCCTAAAGAGAAATTAACCGTCACTGTTTATGAAACAGATGATGAAGCATACACAATTTGGGAAAAAGAGATTGGTATACCCAAAGAACGTATCATACGTATCGGTGATAACAAAGGTGCTCCTTTTGCTTCAGACAACTTCTGGCAAATGGGTGATACAGGACCATGCGGACCATGTACAGAAATTTTTTATGATCATGGTGATCACATTTGGGGTGGCCCTCCAGGCAGTCCTGAAGAAGATGGTGACCGATTCATTGAAATTTGGAACATTGTCTTTATGCAGTTTAATCGTCATCCTGATGGCACAATGGAGCCTTTACCAAAGCCATCGGTCGATACTGGTATGGGATTGGAAAGAATTGCTGCAGTTTTACAACATGTTAATTCTAATTATGAAATTGATTTATTTAAAAAATTAATTCATGATGCAGCAGGAATCATTCAAACTAAAAATTTAGAAAGTAAATCTTTACGTGTTATTGCTGACCATATTCGTTCTTGTGCATTTTTAATTTCAGATGGCGTATTGCCTTCTAATGAAGGTCGTGGTTATGTGTTGCGCCGTATTATTCGACGAGCTGTACGTCACGGACATATGTTAGGTGCTAAAGGAATATTTTTCTACAAATTGGTTAAACCTCTCATTGATGTAATGGGAAGTGCAGCAGATGAATTAGCGAATAATCAAAAAATAGTAGAAGATGCACTTAAAATTGAAGAAGAGCAATTCTTAAAAACATTAGAACGAGGATTGTTTTTACTTGATCAAGAATTAGCTAAAATTACCAATTCGGTATTACCTGGTGATGTTGCATTTAAACTTTACGATACTTTTGGTTTTCCATTAGATTTAACCGCAGATGTCTGTCGCGAAAAAAATATTGCCATTGATGAAGATGGATTCAATCTATGTATGGAAGAACAACGTAAACGTGCTCGTGAGTCAAGTGCTTTTAGTGTTGACTATAGCAATGTAATTAAACTTGATGATACTACCGAATTTTTAGGTTATCAAGCTACCGAAGCATCAGGGAAAATAATTGCCATTTTCCAAAATGGTCAAAAAGTTGAAAGTGTCAATGCTGGTGATGAAGCTATTATCATCTTAGATAAAACGCCATTCTATGGAGAATCAGGCGGACAAATTGGTGATAAAGGTTTGTTAACCTCTGCAAACGGCGAGTTTACTGTTTTAGATAGCCAAAAGTATGGCAAAAGCATTGGACATATCGGTAACCTTGTTAAAGGTTCTCTAAAAGTTGGGAACTTAGTAACAGCGGCAATTGATGTTGAGTTAAGAGAACGTATTAAACGCAATCATTCAGCAACCCATTTATTACAAGCTGCATTACAACAAATTTTAGGTAACCATGTTCATCAAAAAGGTTCTTTAGTTACTGATAGTTATCTGCGTTTTGATTTTTCACATAATCAAAGCATTACGCAAGAACAAATTGTTGAAATTGAAAATCTAGTTAATCAACAAATCCGTTGTAATCTACCTGTTGACGTTGAACTGATGCCAATAGATGAAGCTAGAAATAAAGGGGCTATGGCACTATTTGGAGAAAAATATGAAGAAATTGTTCGTGTTTTAACTATGGGCGATTTCTCAATTGAATTATGTGGTGGTACTCATGTAAATAGAACAGGCAATATAGGTTTATTTAAAATAATATCTGAATCAAGCATTGCTTCTGGAGTTCGCCGTATTGAGGCTACTTCTGGGCAAAGTGCAATGGATTTTATACACCAAGAAGCAAATTTATTAAATCAAATTGCACAATTGGTTAAAAGCGATAAATCAGCAGTTTTAGTTCGTGTAGAGCAATTGCTTGAACAAACTAAACTACTTGAAAAAAACATTGAGCAATTAAAAGCGCAAAAAGCTAGCCAACAAAGCGCTCAATTAATTAATCAATGTGAAAAAATCAATAATAAAAATTTACTAATTGCTAAACTTGATAATGTTGAGGCAAAAGTATTACGTACCATGATTGATGATCTTAAAAATCAATTAAAAACGGGAGTAATTATTTTGGCCGCTGTTAATGATAACAAAATCAATTTAGCCGCTGGCGTAACGAATGATTTAATCAATATTGTCAAAGCCGGCGAATTAGTTTCCCAATTAGCATTAAAAGTAGGTGGTAAAGGCGGTGGGCGGCCTGATTTCGCCCAAGCAGGTGGAATGGATCTATCAGCATTACCAGAAGCATTGTCTTCAATGAAAAAGGAAATCAGTAATAAATTACAAGCAAGTTAGCCAGATATATTTCAGTATTGGTTGATATAATATTTATTAACTGAATATTTGAGTATTTCTGTAAAATTCCGTCTTTCTGTCCTATCGATGGGGGGCTGACGAAGCTATATCTTAAAATTGTGATGTATACTTAACTGATATTAGGAGATCTAATGTTAATTTTAACTAGGAGAGTAGGTGAAACACTAATTATTGGTGATGATGTTGTTATTACTATTCTTGGCGTGAAAGGTAATCAAGTCAGAATTGGTATTAATGCACCTAAAGAAGTCTCAATTCATCGAGAAGAGATATACAATAGAATTCATCAATCTCAGAACAAAAATGATGAATTACCTGAGTCCAAAGAGTAATATTGGGCACGAAATAAACAACCAGCACGCGTAAGCAAAAAAATGTTTGACTTATTTTTTGTAAAACGTAATATGTGCGCCACGACATTATGATTTTGTTGTTCAAGCAAAGTCATAATGTTTTTGGTGAGATGGCCGAGAGGCTGAAGGCGCTCCCCTGCTAAGGGAGTATGCGGTCAAAAGCTGCATCGAGGGTTCGAATCCCTCTCTCACCGCCATTTAAAAAAATTAAAATATGCATCCGTAGCTCAGCTGGATAGAGTACCCGGCTACGAACCGGGCGGTCAGGGGTTCGAATCCCTTCGGATGCACCATTTTAACAAATTCAAAATGCATCCGTAGCTCAGCTGGATAGAGTACCCGGCTACGAACCGGGCGGTCAGGGGTTCGAATCCCTTCGGATGCACCATTTTTTTACGAACTTACACGCATCCGTAGCTCAGCTGGATAGAGCACTCGGCTTCGAACCGAGCGGTCAGGGGTTCGAATCCCTTCGGGTGCACCATTGCGGTTGAATCCCGATATAATTCTAGTATACTAAGCTCAAAATATTTAATATCTATAATCAATCTACTTTTTGATTTATATGTTTTGTTAACTGTATTAGAATAATAATTAAAGTAGAAAGATATTTCCTTATTAATAAGAATGGACGTTATTTATGTTGGACCCGAATTTACTCCGAAATGAATTAAATGTTGTCGCTAAAAAATTAGCTCGCCGTGGATTTAAACTAGATGTTGATACTATTAGTCAACTAGAAGAAAAACGCAAAGTACTGCAAATTGAAACTGAAAGCTTACAAGCGCAGCGTAATGCTCGTTCTAAAGCTATTGGTGAAGCTAAGGCTCGAGGCGAAGACATTACAGCTGTACGTGAAGAAGTTAATAAAATCGGTGAAAAACTGAATAATGCTAAAGCTGAGCTTGAAACCTTATTAACTAAAATCAAAGATATTACCTCTACGATTCCGAATACTCCTGATGATTCTGTACCTGATGGTAAAGATGAAAACGACAACGTCGAAATTTCTCGCTTTGGAACTCCAAGAATATTTGACTTTCCAATACAAGATCATGTTGCATTAGGTGAACGTTTAGGGGGGCTCGACTTTGCTGCAGGTGTAAAACTTACTGGTTCACGTTTTGTTGTTATGAAGTCACAGATAGCTCGCCTACATCGTGCTATCACACAATTTATGTTAGATCTTCATACAGAGAAACATGGTTATGCTGAAGTTTATGTGCCCTACCTTGTCAATCAAACTACTTTGTACGGTACCGGACAATTACCAAAATTTGCAGATGACTTATTTCACACAAAACCGCTTGATGAAGAATCAGAAAGCAGTAATTATGCCCTAATTCCAACTGCTGAAGTACCAGTAACTAATTTGGTACGTGACGAGATTCTTGATGAAAGTGTGTTACCTCTAAAAATGACCGCGCATACCCCATGCTTCCGTTCTGAAGCTGGCTCTTACGGTAAAGACACTCGTGGTTTAATCCGTATGCATCAATTTGACAAAGTAGAATTAGTCCAAATTGTTAAACCCGAAGAATCAATGAAAGCTTTAGAAGAATTAACCGCACACGCAGAAAAAGTTTTACAATTATTAGAATTACCATATCGCAAAATTGTATTATGTGCAGGTGATATGGGCTTTGGATCATGTAAAACATATGATCTTGAAGTATGGGTACCGGCACAAAATACTTACCGTGAAATTTCTTCTTGTTCGAATATGTGGGATTTCCAAGCTCGTCGTATGCAAGCACGTTATCGTAATAAAGCTGATAATAAAACTTATTTAGTACATACGTTAAATGGCTCTGGTTTAGCTGTAGGGCGCACGTTAGTTGCAATTTTGGAAAACTATCAGCAAGCTGATGGAAAAATTAAAATTCCGTCCGTACTAGTACCTTATATGAATGGTGTAGAGATAATTGGATAAATAAAATTTGTCCGGCTTTCATTACATATAGATAATAGCGCTAATAATTAGCGCTATTTTTTATTAATAAAGGTGAAAAAATGATAAAGGGCGTTGCGCTTTCAATATTTGCATCATGTCTTTTTGGTTTACTATATTACTACCCTGTTCTATTACAACCACTGTCCGTTATTGATATCTTTTGCTGGCGATTATTAACCTCCTTTCCTGCAATAATTTTTCTAATTATTGTCGAAAAACAAGGGTCAGCAATTATCAATCTATTTGTTCGGATTAAACAACAACCCTTGATTTTAATCGGTCTCATATTTTCTTCATTTCTATTGACCATCCAAATGTTGATTTTTATTTGGGCTCCGATCAATGGTCATGGATTATCAGCTTCACTAGGCTATTTTTTACTGCCATTAACGATGGTCGTTTTTGGACAAATATTCTATAAAGAAAAACTGAGTATTTTTCGAAAAGTAGCAATTCTGCTAGCCTGCATAGGTGTTGTTTTAGAAATTTATATAACTGGCGCTTTTTCGTGGGAAACAGCGGTTATTGCATTGGGTTACCCAATTTACTTTATGACACGCCGTAAATTACAAATAGAAGGCATTTCAGGGACATTTTCAGATTTCTTTTTTATCTTTGTTGGCTGCCTCATTTATTTTAATTTGCATTACTCTTTAAATCAGATTATAAGTGATCTATCTCACTTTCATATTTTTATTCCAATGCTAGGTATCATTACAGCCATTGCTTTTGCCATGTATTTTGTTGCTAGACAGTTGTTACCGCTTGGATTATTTGGATTGCTCGGATATGTAGAGCCAGTACTGCTTACTCTTGTATCGGTGTTATTTTTACATGAATCTGTTTCTAAAGAGCAGGTTGTACCATATGGACTTATTTGGTTATCTGTATGTGTTTTAGCATTAGAAGGTAGTATTTATCTATTACGTACAGTAAAGCGCAAAAAATTGAAATAACTGCCAATAGGCACCATAATAGGAGCCTATTAACAATGGATAGTTAACTATTTGCTGAATGTTACTGGTTGACCATAACTTTCTATAATTGCTTGAATTCTGTCAAGTGTTTCACGAGGCGGAGCTTCTACGCCTTGTAGTTTGTATTCATCGCCCATGGTATCCCATTTATAAGCGCCCATTTTATGATAAGGAAGTAATTCCACTCGTTCTATATTATTCATACCTTCAATAAATTTACCAAGCAAATGTGCTGAGTTATCGTCATCTGTCCACCCAGGAACAACTACGTATCGAATCCAAGTCCGTTTATTAATTTTTTGGAGGTGTTTGGCAAATTCAAGCACACGTTTATTAGATACTCCGACAAGTTTTTGATGAATTTCATCATTGATTTGCTTCAAATCAAGCATTACTAAATCTGTTACCTCTAAAAGCTCATCAACCGTTTGGTCTAACTGCCTCGCATAACCATTAGTATCTAAACATGTACTAATACCTTCTTTATGGCAGGCTTTAAACCATTCAGTGATAAATTCAGATTGCAAGGTAGCCTCGCCACCTGATGCTGTAACACCGCCACCATTAGGGATAATAAAACTTTTATAAGAAACAATTTCTTTCATCAGTTCTTCAACAGTGACTTCTCGCCCAGCTTTCAAATCCCATGTATCACGATTATGGCAATACAAACAACGCATTAAACAGCCTTGAAAAAAAACAATGAAGCGAATTCCAGGACCATCAACAGTACCAAAGGATTCAAAAGAATGAATACGACCTTTTATAGGTTGTTTCGTTGTCATAATAATATTTTGTTCCATACATATTCTCTAATAATTACTCACATTGCTTTTTGCTTTATACTTTTCATTCTTATTTTAACTCAGATAATACTTTGCTTACACCAATTGCATTAATTGATATGATGTGTATTTAACTAAATTATACAAAAGAACAACAATATCTCATTATTCTTGCTGCACTATGATTTTGTTAACTTTAAAGCAACTATTTTTCTATTTAATAAAAAAATAGCGCCTTTAAGGCGCTATTTTAAGTTTAGTTGTTCAATTAACTAAATTACATTGATTGAGTGAAAGTACGTGTAATAACGTCTTTTTGTTGCTCTTTAGTTAATGAATTGAAACGTACTGCATATCCAGAAACACGAATTGTTAATTGTGGATATTTTTCAGGATGTTCCATCGCATCTAATAAAGTTTCGCGATTTAATACGTTCACATTTAAATGTTGACCACCTTCAACAGTAGCTTCATGGTGGAAATAACCATCCATTAAACCTGCTAGGTTACGTTTGCGTGCATCATCATCTTTACCTAATGCATTTGGAACGATAGAGAAAGTATATGAAATGCCATCTTTAGCGTAAGCAAATGGAAGTTTAGCAACAGATGTTAATGAAGCAACAGCACCTTTTTGGTCTCGTCCATGCATTGGGTTAGCACCTGGTCCAAATGGCGCACCAGCACGACGACCGTCTGGAGTATTACCAGTTTTCTTACCATATACAACATTTGAAGTAATGGTTAATACTGACTGAGTAGGAATTGCATTACGATAAGTTTTAAGTTTTTGAATTTTCTTCATGAAACGTTCAACTAAATCAACAGCAATATCATCTACACGCGGATCATTGTTACCGAATTGTGGATATTCACCTTCGATTTCAAAATCAGTTGCTAAACCATCTTCATCACGAATCGTTTTTACTTTTGCGTATTTAATTGCAGATAATGAGTCAGCAGCAACAGATAAACCAGCAATACCACAAGCCATAGTACGAATAACATCACGGTCATGCAACGCCATTAATGACGCTTCATAGCTGTATTTATCGTGCATATAATGAATAGCATTTAAAGCCGTTACGTATTGTTTCGCTAACCAATCCATAAAGTGATCTAAACGAGCGAACACTTTGTCAAAATCAAGATATTCGTCAGTGATTGGCTCTTCTTTAGGACCAACTTGCATTTTTAATTTTTCATCCACACCACCATTGATTGCGTATAGAAGAGTTTTTGCAAGGTTAGCACGAGCACCAAAAAATTGCATTTGTTTACCAACGATCATTGGGCTTACACAACATGCAATTGCATAGTCATCATTATTAAAGTCAGGACGCATTAAATCATCATTTTCATATTGTAATGATGAAGTATCAATTGATACTTTAGATGCAAATTCTTTAAATCCACTTGGTAAGTGTTCAGACCAAAGGATAGTCATGTTTGGTTCCGGTGATGGACCCATTGTATATAAAGTATTTAAGAAACGAAAAGATGTCTTAGTTACTAAAGTACGACCATCAACACCCATACCAGCAATAGATTCAGTTGCCCAAATTGGATCGCCAGAGAATAATTCATCATATTCAGGTGTACGTAAGAAACGAACCATACGTAATTTCATCACGAAATGGTCGACGATTTCTTGTGCTTCTTGCTCAGTGATTAAACCAGCTTCTAAATCACGTTGGAAGTAAATATCAAAGAACGTCGAAGTACGACCTAATGACATTGCCGCACCATTTTGAGATTTAACCGCAGCTAAGTAACCAAAATAAGTCCATTGAACAGCTTCTTGTGCAGTTGTTGCTGGTGCTGAAATATCAAAACCATATTTTGCAGCCATTTCTTTAATTTGACCAAGTGCACGATGTTGCTCAGCAATTTCTTCACGACGTTGCATCGTCATTGGTAAATCAACACCATTTTCAAAGTCAGCTTGTAATGAAGTAAATTGAGCATATTTATCTTGCATTAAGTAATCAATACCGTAAAGTGCCACACGACGGTAGTCACCAATGATACGACCACGGCCATACGCATCAGGAAGACCAGTAATAACGCCTGATTTACGACAACGAAGGATATCTGGAGTATAAATATCAAACACACCTTGATTGTGAGTTTTACGATATTCAGTAAAGATTTTTTTGACTAGTGGATCTAAAGTTCTATCGTAAGCTTTACAAGAGTTTTCAATCATCTTGATACCACCAAACGGAATAATAGCACGTTTTAATGGTTTTTCAGTTTGTAAACCGACAATCTTCTCTAAATCTTTTTCGATGTAACCCGCATCATGAGCAGTAATAGTGGAAATTACACTCGTATCAAAATCAACTGGTGTATGAGTGGAGTTTTCAAATTTGATGCCTTCCATCACTTTTTCCCACAATTTAGTGGTTGCATCTGTAGCGCCAGCTAAGAAAGATTCATCACCCTCATAAGGTGTATAATTCGTTTGAATGAAATCACGAACATTGACATTATTTTGCCAATCACCTTCTTTAAATCCTTTCCAAGCCTTTGCTTGTACTTCGTTTAAATTACTCATAATTATTAACCTCAGGTTTACAAAAATATCTATTTACCCTCTCCTATATGAGGATAAATATCATAAAATCAATGTGGTTTACGCAAATATAAAGCCCAATATGGTAGCGCTACAGCTAAACCACCTAAAATATTTCCAATTGTTACAGGAATTAAATTATTTAAAACAAAATGCTCTACAGTCAGTTCTTTAAATGTATCTGGCGATACCCCTACTGCAGTCCAAAACTCAGGAGATGCAAAGTTATTAATTACAATTCCCATAGGAATCATAAACATGTTTGCAATACTATGCTCAAAACCGCTTGCAACGAACATTGCTACAGGTAAAACCATAATTAACATTTTATCAAGTAAGCTACGTCCAGCATAACTTAACCAAGCTGCCAAGCAAACCATCAAATTAGCCAATAAACCAAGAAAGACGGCTTCAATAAAAGTATGGTGTAACTTATGATCTGCTGTTTGTAGGACATTTAAACCCCACATTCCGTTAGCTACCATATATTGACCAGAACACCAAATAACTGTTACAAACAGTATAGCACCAATAAAGTTACCAATATAGACTAAAATCCAATTACGGATCATTTTTGTCCAACTAACTTTATGAGTCATTTTTGGTAAAATCGTCAATACAGTTGAAGTAAAGAGATCTGCACCACAACAGACTACTAACATTAATCCTAATGAGAAACAGATGCCACCAACTAGTTTAGCTAAACCAAAAGCAACCGTTGCAGTGCCAGTTGTTACAGTAATATAAAATACGAAAGCAATAGAAATAAACACGCCTGCGATAATCGCAGATAAAATAGTACTATATGGGTGTTTACTTAATTTGTAGTTGCCGAGGTCTTCAGCAATTTGTGTCATTTGTGCGGGGGAATATGAATCCACAAGTTTATCGGTACTCAAACTAACATCCTCAAAAAAACTAGGGTTTTATGAGACGCATAGTATACTCAAAATTTGAAGTAGATCACGTTTTTTTTTATTAAAAAATTTTTAAATTTTAAAAATCTTATTTTTTTAAAGATATTACTTCCAATAAAACAATACCCCTATTTCTTGTTTCTTATTTTATTTGTAATAGCTAGTATTATTTAACTTAATTTTATCTGTTATCTAATATATTACTCACTTTTATCAGATAGTTACGTGATTCCTGAGAGACATGTGACGTGACTAATTTTCGAAAAACTTGTTGTGGCGTCATTGAATTAATAATATCAATTGCTCGAACCCGATCATTAGAAAACGTGCGCAATACACTACCTGCCCCACCATTATAAGAAGTAATCATTGCATACCTTAAAGATATGGGATTATTAATACCAGCCAAATATTTTGTTTTTAATAATGATAAGTAAGCTGTACCCATATCGACATTATTATGTGGATCCAGTAAATATTTTCGACTCGGTTCTCCAGACTTACCACGTAATTGAAAAATATCCCGTCCAGCGGTATGCTGCTGTACTTGCATTAATCCAAGCGCATCTGAACGACTTACAGCATAAGGGTTAAAAGCAGACTCGACTTCCATAATTGCTAGAATCAACCTTTCATCAATGAAATAGCGGTTTGAAGCTTCCGTCACTAATGGTAAGAATTTTCTTGCCCGTTCACTAATGTGATTAGGGACCAATTTGATTTCAACATAAGTAATTTTATGCATTCCTGATGAGCGAACTTTCAAGTTATTAGCAAGCACATAATCAGCAAAATTATTTGCTCGACCACTCCAACGAATGGGTTGTTGTTCTTGATCTAAAACCTGATTATATAAAAAAGGTTCTTGTGACAAATTTTGATTAAATTTATCATAACGGATGATATCAACCGGTTCAGGCATTAATAGTGTTGAAACTATTGCTTCTTTCAAAGATTCTATGGGTAAATCGGATAAAGTTTCAATGGTTATCACCCCAGAAACGAAGTTGATATGAACTCGAGTTTGCAAGTTATCTTCATACTGAACATAATCTTTTGGACCAGCAATAAGGACTTCCTGCGGTCCCCAAATTTCTTCTATATTATTTGCATATTGACTAATTAAAATATTGAAGGCATTAGTATCTTTAATATAAAAATCTTCATTTTCTTTAGCTGAATTATTACCTGAACATCCATTTAAAAGACTTACCGCTATAAATAAGATAATGATATTTTTATTGTTTTTCATGTTATACCTCAGTTTTGGGGTTTATATCCATTAATAACAATCTCTTCACCTTCAAATAAAAATTTAACCATTTCCGTTTCAATTTGTTTACGATGCTCAGGATTCATCATATTAAGTTTATTTTCGTTAATTAACATAGTTTGCTTTTTGAGCCATTCTTGCCATGCAAGTTTTGATATTTCATTGAAAATACGCTTACCAAGTTCACCTGGATAAAGCTGAAAATCTAAACCATCTGCTTCTTTTTTTAAATAATGGCAATAAATAATACGACTCATTTTTAACTCTTTTAAGTGCAATTAACCAACATAATTTGATTATACCTGAAAATAATTATAGAAAAGAAGCAAATTAATGAATAGGTTTTAAATTTAAATATTTTTTACATATGAATATTAATTCATTATATTTGAATAATTATTTACTTTACTCAAAAATTAATTAGCATAAAATAAACGATATTCCATTCAATAAAAATAGATCAGGACTTAACAATGCAAGCAAAAATCACACGCCAACTCTTTGATAAGGTCATTTTACCTGTTTATGCCCCAGCCCAATTTATACCTGTTAAAGGGCAAGGCAGCCGAGTATGGGATCAGAATGGTGAAGAATACATTGATTTTGCTGGTGGCATAGCAGTCAATGCCCTAGGTCATTGCCATCCAAAATTAGTTAAAGCGTTGCATGAGCAAAGTGAAAAAATATGGCATGTTAGTAATGTTTTCACCAACGAACCCGCATTAAATTTAGCACAAAAACTAATTGATAATACTTTTGCTGATCGTGTTTTTTTTGCCAATTCAGGAGCTGAAGCAAATGAAGCGGCTTTTAAATTGGCTCGGTATTATGCTATCGAAAAATACAATCCTTATAAAACCAAAATTATCGCCTTTCATCAATCCTTTCATGGACGAACATTTTTTACCGTGTCTGTAGGCGGTCAAGCTAAATATTCAGATGGTTTTGGTCCAAAACCTGCTGACATTATTCATGTTCCATTTAATAATTTTGATGCAGTAAAAGCAGTGATAGATGATCATACCTGTGCTGTCGTGCTAGAACCTGTACAAGGTGAAGGAGGATTAACTTGCGCTTCAGTGGAGTTTTTAAAAGGTGTTCGCGAACTTTGTAATAAATATAATGCTTTGCTTATTTTTGATGAGGTTCAATGTGGAATGGGTCGAACAGGAAGTTTATATACTTATCAACAATATGATGTAACACCGGATATTTTGACTTCTGCCAAAGCGCTGGGCGGTGGATTTCCAATTAGTGCCATGCTAACAACAGAAGACATTGCTACAATAATGCATCCTGGTGTCCATGGTACAACTTATGGCGGTAATCCTTTAGCTTGTGCTGTTGGTTGTGAAGCATTTGATATCATTAACACAACAGAAGTTTTAGAAGGGGTGCAAAAACGACGTGCAATCTTTATTGAACAACTTGAAAAGATTAATGATAGATATAAAGTATTTCGAGAATATCGTGGTAAAGGTCTATTATTAGGCGCAGAACTACAACCAGAGTTCCATAACAAAGCTCGAGACTTTTTAAACGTTGCAACAGAATTTAAAGTAATGATATTAAATGCTGGATCTAACGTATTACGTTTTACTCCTTCATTAATTATCTCGGAAGAAGAAATTCAAGAAGGTATGATACGATTTACAAAAGCAGTCGAAAAAGTTGTCAATGCCTGAGTTTTTCTATACAGTAGCGGCATTTAAATCAATTAAGTGCCATTATAGCATTTAAAGGATACTTTTTATGACTGATATTCGTCCATTAAATTATGCAAAAACACATTTTATCTTAAGTGCACCTGATATTTCTCATTTACCAAGTGACAGTGGTGTAGAAGTAGCATTTGCTGGCAGATCGAATGCAGGTA
Organism: Gilliamella sp. B3022; assembly: GCF_028751545.1. NCBI lineage: Bacteria > Pseudomonadati > Pseudomonadota > Gammaproteobacteria > Orbales > Orbaceae > Gilliamella > Gilliamella sp. B3022. The sequence goes on along the minus strand of NZ_CP071867.1, from coordinate 1,655,662 downwards.
AATCCAGTGCACTCAACACATTAACCAACCAGAAGTCTTTAGCTCGTACAAGTAAAACACCGGGACGGACACAATTAATCAACCTTTTTGAGGTAGAAACAAATTGCCGATTAGTGGACTTACCGGGTTATGGTTATGCTCAGGTTCCTGAAGCAATAAAACGTCAATGGCAAAAATCACTAGGAGAATATTTACAAAAACGCGAAAGTTTATTGGGATTAGTGGTTTTAATGGATATAAGACATCCTCTAAAAGATTTAGATCAACAGATGATTCATTGGGCAGTTTCAGTAGAAATCCCAGTCATGTTATTACTCACTAAAGCGGATAAACTTGCTTCTGGTGCAGTTAAAAAACAGGTCAATATGGTAAAAGAGGCTATTTTACCTTTCCAAGGTGATATTACTGTCACGCCTTTTTCCTCTCCTAAACGAGTAGGACTTGAAGCGTTAAAACAAAAATTAGATGAATGGTTTAATCAACAATAACGAGAGGAATCATTCAATGGATAGTTCAGCATTTTCATTTCAATTTTTATCACCCGATCTTATTGTCAAGAGTTTATCTTCAATTGGCATTTATATAAATTCGGGTTTAACTGCTTTAAATAGTTATGAAAATCGCGTCTATCAATTTCACGATGAAGAACATAAACGTTATGTTGCTAAATTTTATCGCCCCCATCGTTGGAGTCGAGAACAAATAGTCGAAGAACACAAGTTTACAGAACAGCTATACCTTGCTGATATTCCTGTAGTATCGCCAATTGCACATAATAATAATACATTACATGAGTATCAAGGTTATTTGTTTGCTTTATTTCCTAGTTTTGGTGGTAGACCCTATGAGATAGATAATCGAAATCAAATGGAGTCGGTAGGTACTTTGATTGGTCGAATTCATCAAATTGGTGCAACACAAACTTTCTCATACCGTCCAATTATTGGACTTGAAGAGTATCTTTATCGTCCACAAGATATCCTATTATCATCGGCCTATATTCCCAAAAATATACAACTTGATCTTAAAACTGTATTAGCAAAGCTTATCAAAACAGTTGAACAATATTGGCATACTGATTGGCAACCTATACGCTTACATGCTGATTGCCATGCAGGCAATATTTTATGGCGCGATAGTGCTACGCTTGTGGATTTTGATGATTCTCGTAATGGTCCAGCAATTCAAGATCTTTGGATGCTGTTATATGGAAACCAACAAGCTCAGCGCTTACAATTAGAAGAATTGATTGAATTGTATCAAGAGTTTTATAATTTTGATAAAGGACAACTCAAACTAATTGAACCTTTACGAACTATGCGAATGGTGCATCAATTAGCTTGGATCGTAGAACGATGGAAAGATCCTGCCTTTCCTACTGCCTTTTCATGGATAACCGATGTCGATTATTGGCACCGACAATTATCAGAATTCAATCAACAGATAAATGCGCTTACTGCGCCACCTTTACAATTAATGTCAATGTGTTAAGAACATATTAATGAACAAAATGATAAGTAACAACATTATTGATTATGCAAAGTAAAACTGTGACATGGTTTCTATATATTATAAGAACCGCTAAACAATCTTTATATACAGGAATCACAACCGATGTGGTTAGGCGTTTGCATCAGCATCAAAATGGAAGTGGTGCTAAATATTTAAAAGGTCATAAAGATCTTCGTATTGTTTACCAACTACATGTTGGCGATAAAGCAACAGCTTTAAAGCTGGAGTATCATATAAAACAACTTTCCAAACAGAAAAAAGAACAATTGGTGGTAAACGCTCCAGACTTAGCGAAATTATTAACTACTATTAATCAATAAGTTAATTAATAAATTGATAAGAATTTTAGGAATTTGTAACTGCAAAATTATTTTCAACATTTACAATACTAATGGTATACAAAAGCATTAACCAATTTATTTGCTGATTAACATACGCTTAAACAAAAGCCACATTTTTTAATGTTTTTGCAATTAATTTAGTTTAGTTTAGTTTATTTATTTTAATGTAAGAGATTAGAATCAAATCAACCTTAAAATAGCTGTAATACAGTCCAAAGAGTTTCAGTATAACCAATAAAATAAAAATTGATATTTTTAAAACAAAATGATCTCCTTTATTTTTTTGAGGAAAAAATAGTTTGGCATTCTTATTGAATTAGTAACATAAATAAAAAATGAAAAATTGATCAAAAAGTAACTCATGTGAATACTAATAACCATTTCTTGGTACGCTAAATATCAGCAATAACTTTAACATTCACTCCTTAACCATTAGTAAAGTTAATCACTGTAAAACAAGGGACACGTATGGCGGTAATCCATCTATCCCTTATTCCAGGGTTGTAAACATTTTTACCTTTTGACAATCTCACCAATAACTTCTGCCCTAACACCGTTGATTTGTTGACAAAATTACCTCAAATTTTTTAAATAATTAAAGATAAATCTGTGATGAATCATCATTAAAGTGAATAATTTCACGTTTATAGAAAAAATGATGTTATCTATTTAAAGTTAGAAAATTTACATTTTTAGGTACTCACCCGTATATAGAAATGCATTACTATTAGTTATTGATGAGACGAGATTTATACATACTTTATTTGTATATTAAAATAGAAGCACTGAGAGTATTATCTAATCTCTTTGCGTCTATCAACTTGTACCTACCTTAAAAATCGACTGTTTCATTTACTTTATGCTTGATAGTGTTTAAGATAAACCAATTTTTTGATACATCTTGGGACTTAAAATTTGAATAACTTTGCAAACATTATTGAAATCGAACGCGGTGATATAAAGTTCGCGTATGTGCAAAATGATGAAATCAACTATTTAAACCTTTTTGACCAATTTTTGGCAGAAGAAGGACATCATGAGCTTCTTGACCCCAGTGATAAGTTGGAGCGATATACTTATTTAATAAATCATAATCAAAGCAAATTTATTTTTAAGATCGATGGAGGTGTAGAGAAGCGTTTAGAGCGTCGTATTATTGCCATGATGACTGGTGATTTTTATTTCAATTTAATTCATAAGTTAGCAAAAATTTCACTTGATAAATGTGACATCGCTTATGAGCTATACTTGGTAGCTTTTGATAAAAAAACTCAACGTCACTATATGATATTCAATTTTGTGGAAGGTCGTTCCTTGAAATGGGAAGAAATGAATAAATATGGTGTTCAAGTAAAGAACTGTATTGAAAAATTACATAGTTATAATTTGGTTTCAAATGATGTACATGGCGGTAATTTTATTTTAACACCTGAAGGAAAGATTAAAGCAATTGATTTAACCAATTCAGGTTTTATTTGGTTAACGAAGGCCAATGATGCAATCGAGTTAAAAGAACGTTTTAACATCAAAATCAAAGTCCCTGTTATGGCGATGGCAATAAAAAAATTCACCCATGGATTTAAAAAATTATCTCGAAAATTACGAGGTAAAGAGATGTAAAATAATGAGAAAAATGCTATTTTCTCTCATATCTAAATTGTTATTTTAATAGTATATCTTATTGAATTAATGCTAATAAATAACCTATTTTTGATTATTATTCTTATTGCTTTTACAGACACTAATAAATCAATTGGTAAACAACTAGAATTAGTTGGCTTATTCTACAAAGGGCGTTGCATGAAAAATTTAATTGGGATTTTAACAATATTTGCTTTGCTAACTGGCTGTACCTCTCAAAAAATGATGTTAATTTATAAAACTGAGGGAGTCGAAATAGGTCAAAACACGTCTGGCATAGATATATTAAAAAAATACAGTATTTCAAAACCTATCACCGCACTTCGCTCTTCATTATCGCTCTGCATCGCTCAAGAACTTGATAATAGTCCAGTAGTGCTCATTAATGAGAATTATTATGGTTCACATTGGTGGTCTTATTACAATATGCCTAATCATCAATCAATCACTGTTAGCGGTGGCGAAACAATAAAACTTGTTGAAGGTAATAATGTTGTTGCTAGTGCTGTAACAAATTATCAATATTATTCAAAATATTTTGTAAGTTATACTTTAACTGCGACTCGTAACAAAAATGATATCAATTATCTATTTAGTAATATTAAGCAAGCTCAGCAATATTCTGGTTCATCAGTAAATGATGGATTTGAAAATATCAAAACTGTTGCAAGAGCTCATCCTGATCTCGTTATTGAGTCTCTAAATAAAGAAGTTGCTAAAATTCACGAGTGTTTAGAACGTCAATAATGTTGTCATCATGCATAACAATTTTGTAAAAAAGTTTGAGATTAAGTATACATTTAAGTATATTTTTTAATTAGGTAACTATTTTTGGTGATACAATAAATTCACTCAATGCAATATGTTAATAGTTTAATAACTATCGTTTTAAATTATATGAACTTTCTATTGTAAATCAGATAACACCACCGTCTTCCCTCCTCTTTATTGAGATTATTTTTACATATTCCAAAAATAACTCGTATCAAGATTATGGTTATGTTATTGCTAATATAACTAACATTAAATATGTCATTTCATAGTAATGCATTCATTTAAAGGATATATCCGTTTCACAAAATTAAAACCAACTTATATAACATATTAAATAATTTAACAATCGATTAATTAAATTATAATAATAATGACTAAATTATTATTGATAATGGTTCTAATTACTATATTATTATTTATTACTAAAGATTTATTACGCAATAAAAGGAAAAAATAAGCAATGGAAAAAAAACAATTAGTTGGAATTATTATTTTTAGTAGTTTATTAATGGGTTGTGCTCAAGAGTCATCAAAAACCATCGTATCCCCAACAGTCAATAGTTATAACTCACAATATAATGGTGTAAAAACCAATATTGCCATAGGTAAATTCGAAAACCGTTCAAATTATCAAAATGGTATATTTTCAGATGGTATTGATAGACTTGGTAATCAATCAAAAACATTACTCATCAGTCATTTACAGCAAACAAATCATTTCAATGTATTAGATAGAACAAATATGGGTGAACTAGCTGCTGAAGCGAATTATAAAAAACAAAAACAAAACATAATTGGTGCCAATTACATTATTTCTGGTGATGTCACTGAGTTCGGACGCAAAGAAGTGGGTGATCATCAGTTATGGGGAATTCTTGGAAAAGGTAAACAGCAAATTGCTTATGCTAAAGTTAATTTGAACATCATAGATATTAATACATCTCAAGTGGTTTACAGTGTGCAAGGAGCAGGTGAATACAGTTTATCCAATCGTGAAATTATAGGTTTTGGTGGTAAGGCTAGTTATGATTCCACTCTTAACGGAAAAGTACTAGATCTCGCTATTCGAGAGGCGATTAATAATCTCGTTAATGGAATAAATTACGGTGCATGGAAACCTGCAACTAAATAAAAAATTAGATTTTAATTATTAAAGGATTATTATAATGTTAAAAAAACAATATATTACATATTTATTGTTTTCAGGAGTTTTGTTGTTATTAAGCGGTTGCCAATCCTCGAAAACAATCTATTATTGGGAGGGTTATCAAGAAAATCTTTATAACTATAACCTATCAGATAAATCAAGCCATTCTGAACAAATTAAAGCTCTAGAAAAAACCATTGAAAAAGCAAAATCAGCCAATAAACCTATTCCTCCAGGATTACATGCTCATTTAGGATTGTTATATACAACTGTAGGAAACAATAATAAAGCTATGGAACAATTTGAGTTAGAAAAATCACTTTTTCCAGAGTCCAAAAACTTTATTAAGTTTGTTGAACACAAATATCAAGGACATTAATTAATGAAGAATAAAATTATTGCTCTATTAGGAACTTTATTGGCACTTTTTATGCTAGTTGGCTGCTCAACACAAAAAGGAAGCTACGATTACACCGCATTTAAAGAAAGCAAACCAGCATCTATATTGGTATTATTACCTACCAATCATTCAAATGAATTGAGTGCCAGCTTTGGTGTTTTTTCACAAGTAACATTTCCATTATCTGAAGCTGGGTATTATGTTTTTCCAGTTAACTTAACTTATGAAGTATTTAAACAAAATGGCTTAATCGTTGCAGATGAGATTCAATCGGTTAGTTTAGCAAAAATACGAAAAATTTTTAATCCTGATGCTGTTTTATTTATTAATATTCAAAATTATGGAACAAATTATCAAATCATTCAAAGTGACACACGAGTAACATTAGACGCAAAATTAGTCGATGCTCGTTCTGAAAAAATTCTTTGGACTGGCTCTGCTTCAGCGTCAAGTTTAGAAAACCAACAAACTAGCAACAGCCTAATTTCAACTCTAATTTCTGCCGCAATAACACAAATTACGAATACAGTTAGAGATCACAGTGTTGCTATTTCTGGAGTCGCTACAGCACGATTATTTACTCCCAATCCAATAAAAGCAGATGGAATTTTATATGGGCCTTATGCAGCGACTAAAGTAGAAAATTAGGTTAACCCTTAATCAAATTCATATAAATAAAATCATTTATTGTGAATGCAAGGCGGTATCTTTTACCGTCTTTTTTATATAAATATTATACTATTATATTTTATTCTTGTTTAATACTTTTTATTGAATAATACTACCGATTTTTTATTGGTTATGTTAATTATGCTCTGCTAATACAACAATATTTCCAATTAATATTTTTTGACATGTCCAGTCAAATTCTTCCTCCAATTGAATATGGTTTAGTCATACTTAATCCAACAAATATCGTTGTAAAATTATTTATCGCTTTTTATAAATTGAGTTGGTGCAAGAGTGCTTACTTCGATAGTTTTTCCTGATTGACTATGATGTAACAAATTTAAAAATTTTGAAAAACTTAAATAACTTACATTAATTACAAAATCAGTTATATAAATTTCTTATTCTTCTGAATTTTGCGTCAACAATTATACTGTTTTAAAATTCCCAAGAGAAGTTTCACAATAAAAAGGTTGAGTTATGAACATGACAAAGGATTTCGAAATTAATAAAATTTACGTAGGATCGCTTCCCTTACCCATTTTTGTGATTTGTTCAATTATTGTAATTATTGCAGCCCAATTGGATATGTTACCAAAAACATTGATTGGAGGATTTGCTGTTATTTTACCATTGGGATGGTTTTTAGGAACTGTAGGTCAAAATATCCCTTTTTTTAAAAAATTTGGAGCTCCAGCAATTTTGTCCTTAATTGTACCTTCACTATTCGTTTATTACGATGTTTTTGATGCGAATACTTTAACAGCAGTCAAAATGTTAATGAAAGATTCTAATTTCCTACTCTTTTATATTGCCAGCTTAGTATGTGGTAGTATTTTAGGTATGCATAGAGTCATTTTAATACACGGTTTTATTCGTATGATGATTCCGATGTTACTTGGGATGTGTTTAGCTGCTTTAGTTGGTGTCTGTGTTGCTGTTGCTTTTGGTGACACTTGGGAACATGCATTTTTCTATACTGTTTCGCCTGTTATGGCGGGAGGAATTGGTGAGGGGGTATTACAACTTTCAAACGCTTATAGTAATATTCTTGAGCAAGATTATGACAAATTTGTGAGTGCATTAATTCCTGCAACAGTCGTAGGTAACTTTTTTGCAATTACCTTCACTGCCATAATGAGTCGAATTGGTGAAATTAAGCCTCATTTAAGTGGACATGGACAACTGGTAAAAATCGAATTTGCTGGGTTAGCAGATGCATTAAAAGAAGATAAAACATCATTAGATGCCAGAGCAATGAGTGGTGCGGTGATGATTTTAGCCACATTGTTCATATTTGGTATGATTTTAGAAAAGATAACGCATTTTCCTGGTCCCGTATTAATGATTATTGCCACGGCATTTGTTAAATATTTTCGTTTATTACCCGAAAGTGTCGAACGTGGAAGTCAGCAATGGTATAAATTTATCTCGGGTAATTTTACCTTTCCATTAATGGCAGGTTTAGGTCTGTTATATATTGATTTAGGTAGTGTTGTAAATGTTCTAACAATCCCTTACTTTATCACAATCATTTCTGTAGTATTTACCGTTTCAATGACAGGTTTTATCTGTAGTTTTTTGCTGAAAATGTATCCCGTCGAAGCCTCAATCATCTCATCATGTCAAAGCGGTATGGGTGGAACTGGTGATGTCGCTATTTTGTCAACGGCAAATAGAATGAACCTAATGCCATTTGCACAAGTTGCAACAAGATTAGGAGGAGCTTTGATGGTGATATGTACTACAGCACTATTAAGATCTTTATATATGTAATGACATAATATTATAAACTAATGGAGAGTGATAATTTTAAGAATAATTAATACAATATCAATAACAAAATATTAATTATTGATTTGATATTTTTTAAGTGAAATTGGAAAGGAATAATTATGACAACAGTTCAAGAAAAAGCTTTAGCCATCAGTAAACAAAAGCATGGTAAATTTGAAATCCACTCAAAAGTACCGGTTAATTCAATGTCGGATCTTAGCGTTGCTTATACTCCCGGTGTGGCAGCAGTTTGTACTGAGATCGCAAAAAATCCTGAATCTGTTTATGAGTATACGAGTAAACGTAATTTAGTGGCGGTTATTACCGATGGATCAGCGGTATTGGGACTTGGTAACATTGGACCAGAAGCAGCTATTCCGGTTATGGAAGGTAAAGCAATATTATTTAAACAATTTGCGAATGTAGATGCAATTCCCTTATCTTTAAATACACAAGATTCTGATGAACTAGTTAATTATATTGCTGCGCTGGCTCCATCCTTTGGTGGCATTAATCTTGAAGACATCAGTGCTCCACGGTGTTTTGAAATTGAAAAACGTCTCCAAGAAATCTTAGATATTCCTGTTTTCCATGATGACCAGCATGGTACTGCAATTGTTGTTTTAGCTGCATTATTTAATGCCTTGAAAGTTGTAAATAAAAGTATTGAATCAGCTAAGGTAGTTATAAATGGTGGGGGAGCCGCTGGATTAGCTATTGCAGATATGTTACTAGCAGCTGGGGTAACAGATCTTAAAGTTGTCGATAAAATAGGAATTTTATCTGAAGATGATAGCTCTTTACCTTCCCATCATATAGCAATAGCAAAACGAACTAATCGTTCAAGACAGCGAGGAACCTTACAAGATGCAATAAAAAATGCAGATGTGTTCATTGGTGTTTCAGCACCTGGTGTGTTAAAACCTGATTGGGTTTCTACAATGGCAGAAAAATCAATTATTTTTGCCATGGCTAATCCAACACCTGAAATTTTTCCAGAAGAAGCCAAAGCAGCTGGTGCTTACATTGTTGGTACAGGACGTAGTGATTATCCAAACCAAATCAACAATGTACTTGCTTTTCCTGGTATTTTTAGAGGGGCTTTAGATGCGAGAGCCAAAAATATTACGTTGGAAATGCAATTAGCAGCCGCTAAAGGGTTAGCGAGCATCGTATCTAATGATAAATTGTCAGCAGATTGTATCTTACCAAATGCCTTTGAACCCAATGTGGCAAAAATAGTTGCAGAAAGTGTAAAAAATGCAGCTAAAGAGTAGTGATCATTCTGAAATTATCTAATTTATTTCAAATACACCTACTAATAATTTTTTTGTTAGTAGGTATTTAATACGTTAGAACAATAATGTTGGTATTAAAAAATTGAATAATAAAAATGAAGTATCTCTTTAATCGATTAACACTGAAAGCTAAACTCATCACACTGATTTGTTTGGTTTTTATACTTTCAGTGATTGTACAAAATATATACATTATTCATGTTGTGAACGACGAGTATTTCGATCATTCGCGTCAACAAGTTGAAAAAATAGCTAATATAATTTCAAATTCAAATGATTTTATTGATAAAATGCAAAGCCCAACCCCACTAAATCTAGATTTTATTCAAATAAATACTGAACAAATCCGAAGATTGACGCAAGTCGATTTTGTCGTCATTTTCAATATGCAAGGTGTACGTTACTCTCATCCTGATAAAAATAAAATAGGTCGATTCGTTGTTGGCGGTGATGAACAAAGAGCATTAAAAGGTGAATCTTACACATCAATCGCTAAAGGAACTTTAGGTAACTCTGTACGTGCATTTAGCCCTATTTTTAATGAACACAATCATCAAATTGGCGGAATACTGGTAGGTCAAACTCTAAAGAAAATTGATCATTTAGCTGCAAAGACAAGTCAACCAATTTGGTTATCACTGGTTGCATCATTAGTCATTGCTATCATTTTGGCCTCATTGCTTTCTCGTAATATAAAAAAAATCCTACATGGACTTGAGCCATTAGAAATGGCGCAGCTATTTGAAGAAAGAAATGCAATTATAAGAACAGTTAAAGAAGGTATCGTTGTGGTTAATCGTCAAGGCTTTATTACCCAAATTAACAATGAAGCAAGGCGCATATTACGCATTAATAACAGTAAAGAGAATATTATTGGACATCAAATTGATGACATTATTCCCAATACCCGATTATATGAAGTCATGATGACTGGTGTTGCACAATATGATTGTGAACAAAACATTAATGGTGTTGTGATTCTTACCAATAGGACACCTTTGTTTGTAAGAGAATCATTAGTTGGAGCCATTGCTTCGTTTCGGGATATGACTGAGGTTCGACAGTTGGCCGAAAATCTTACCGGTGTGAATCGGTATGTCGATGCATTACGTTCTCAATCTCATGAATTCAACAATAAATTACATGTAATTTATGGTTTAGCATGCAACAATAATAAGCAAGAACTCATTGAGTACTTGAAGGAAATAATAGGTAATAAACAAGCTGAATCAAATGTGATTAGTCAAACAATAAAAGATCCTATTCTTGCTGGTTTCTTAAACAGCAAATTTATCAGGGCGAGAGAACTAGGTGTTAGTCTATCTTTGAATGTTGATGGTGAATTAAAAGTGATTCCCAATCCCTCTGTAACACATGGTTTGATAACAATTCTTGGTAATCTCATTGATAATGGTTTAGATGCAGTTCAATTTTTAGATAAAAAACAGATAGATGTGAATTTAATTATATCCAATCAGACCTTTCAAATGGAAATTAATGATAATGGTAAAGGTATTTCTGAAGAAGATACACACTATATTTTTCAAAAAGGATATTCAACTAAAGGGGATAATCGAGGGATTGGACTTTATTTGGTTTTAGCAAGCATTGATGAATTAAATGGTTATATTCAATTATGTGATTTAGATAATAAAAAAGGTGCCTGTTTTAAAGTATTATTACCTTTGAAAGAGATCTATAGAGAGAAAGAAATTCATGATTGAAGTTTTAATAGTTGAAGATGATCCTATGGTTGCTGAATTAAACAAAAAATATTTACAAATGATCACAGGTTTCAATTTAATTGCTAATGTCAATGATGGAGAACAAGCATTACATTTTATTCATGATAACCATATTGATCTCATTTTACTTGATGTCTTTATGCCAAAACTAAATGGGCTTGAACTTTTACAACATATACGTATTAGTTATCCGCAAATTGATATAATAATGGTTACAGCTGCATGTAACGCTAGTGATATCCAAACAGCATTACGGTTAGGAGTAATTGATTATATAGTTAAACCTTTTACTTTTGAGCGATTAAGAATAGCACTTATTTCATATCAAGAACGCATTCGTTTATTATCATCCTCAACAAGACTTAATCAACATCAGTTAGATGATCGGATTTTTGCAAAACCTACTATTCAATATAAAAATCTTCCTAAAGGTATTGATAGCCAAACACTAAAAAAAGTTAGAGAGGTTATTATTAACTATAATAAAGAATTTTCAATGAGCAATATTGTTAAACTAATTACTTTATCAAGGATATCTTTAAAAAAATATCTCGATTATTTAGAAGAATTAGGCGAACTTGAAAGTTATTTGACTTATTTATCTATTGGCCGTCCTGTAAAACATTATATTTATAAAAAATAATTTTTACTGCTTTCAAATAATCAGATATTCAGTTAAATCAATATACACTCAATTTATAATTTATTGATTATCATTTTTAATCGTTTATCATTTCATTTCTTTATAAAAATTTTTTAAATAAAACAATGAAGATCAAACCAATTTCTTTTCTCATAACAACTGTATTTGGCACAAGTTATGCTAATGCTTATAATTATGATGCATCAACAGATATTGTCTTACCCTTTAATCAGATTAATGAACGTTATTTTCTAACAAACAATATTAATCTACCTATCAATATTACAACATCCGATAGTTTAATCGTTCATAATAAGGGATCATTTCATCTTGGTTTTACTGGTAAAACGGCAAAAGAATCTGCTTCCATTGCTAACAGTGATATCAATATGACGGTTAATGGTAATTTTCAAATTTTTAATGATACTTGGATTGGTAAATTCGATACCAAGTTCTTTACCGAGTATTTAGGGCTGCATACTGATTTTCCGTATGCTCCTATCGATTATAATATTGATGTACATGTAACAGGAAACATTAATGTTGAATTAGGTGCAGACAAAAAAAGAGGCGGGCTCATGATTTTATCTGGTAACGTCATGGGTACGGGGACAACAGTGAAGGTAGAAGGTGATACTAATATCCGTAGTGGTGATAACCATTTAGCAGGAACATCATCATCTCCTGCAAGACTTATTACACGTAGTTTTAATCTAACTGGTGGCGATATAGAAATTATCGGTGCTAAAACAGTATTAGAAACAACCAATAATGATATTCAAAGATCCTCTGTTTTAATAGGAAAAACCGGAAAAATGATCATTATGCGTGGGGCAACTGTTGATTTGAGTCGTGGTGGTAATTTTGATGTGATGGATAAAGGTCAATTAACTTCCAGTAGAGGGGATGGTTTTGTAAAACTTTCATCTAATGGACAACTTAATATTGATAAAACAGCCACTATAGAGTCATCTAAAGGTTCATTACATATAAGTGATCACAATAATCATACTTCCCATTTGAATATTGCTGGAACGCTTAATTTTGGAATATCAGAGACCAAACAGTATAACAATATTCATGGAGATAATGTTAATATCTTATCTTACGCTAAAATCTCTGCAATCGATGATTTTATTAAATACAGTCTCAAATATAGTTCCTCTGAAATAAATGCTACCGTTTTATCTGCAAATAATTCATTAAATATTTCTAATATTAATGATGGTGAAACTAAACCCACTAATTCAAAATATTTATGGTGATTTAAACTTTAAAAAAATAGGAAATAAACTTCAATTTGTAAATGCAAGCAATGTAACCAATTTCAGTGATCTACATCATGCAAAATTGGCGGCAGAACGACAAATTTATCGTTACTATGAGCAATTAGGTACTCAAATTAAAAATATTGCTCAAGGTTTTTGCTCAAAATTTAGCAAAAGTATCGTACGAATCACTTTACAATATAGCCGAAAATGGCAATGTAAGTTCTGATAAATCTTTAGCTGGAGATTTGAATTGGGAAATTCTAGCAGCTATAGGAAAAGGAAATTTGGCAATTGAAAATAGAAATACAGCTCTATATTTCAACAAGAATTTAGCAGGATTATACAATAATCATCATGGATTACATTTAACAGAAATCACAATGCATTCGTTTAATTATACTCGAAATACAAATAATGACTATGACATCTCTGGATACAAATATACATCTAGTGGTTTCATAGTAGGATATGATAAAAAAATAATTGATAATTTTTTAGTCGGCACAACGTTGAGTTATACTTCGGGTAAATACAAAGATAATGCTGCATCCTCGAATAATTCCGATATAAGTAATTATCGAATCCAATTATATTCTGGCTATAGTTTTCCAAATAATATTATAATTTCTGCTTATGTTGGTTACACTTATGGAAAAATCATCTTAATACCTATGATAATTATTATTCAATTAATGAGAAATTTCACAGTAATACTTGGAATATTGGGAATACTATTGGATATAATTGGCAAGTTAAAGAAAGTTAAATTTAACGCCTAGTATAAGTTTAAATTATCTCTATACAGAAAACAGTTCACATAATGCTAGCTATAATAAAATTGACCTAGTTAAATATGGTAAAGCATCAAATTCGACATTATTAATTCCTCTGGATCTGAAAATTGATTATTTAATTTTCTAAAATCAGGATATACAGTTAATTTAAGTCATAATGAATTTGATAGTGATATCACTATCAATGGAATTAATGGAATATCTAAAATGAGTTCCCATACCTCTAATCGATCTAATAATCAATACAATCTAGGATTGGAACTAACCTATAATTATAATCTTATTGATCTTAATATTGACTATCAATATTTTGGCGAAAGCAAGACAAACTCAAACTATATTACTGTGCTTGCTAAATTTAATTTTTAATCATCTAAAATAACAATAGGATGTTGCATATATTTTTTATGAGCATCTAGACCTCAATAATCATTTTTTTGAATATTAAAATCTACTAATAATCCATAGTGATTTCATCTAAAGATAACTTAAAACTTGGAACAAAGACTTCTAAAAAATAGTCCATTTCAGGACTATGACGTTGTGATAAGGTTTTTTTTAAACGCTGTTCTGCTAATCTAAATTCATTATTGCCAGCACTCAGTTCCTCAATCGTTTTTAAATACGCACATAATGCATCAGCTTGCTTTACTATACTTTTTTCTGCTTCATCATAATAGTCATCATCAATTAATAATTTAAACTCATCTTGTAACTCTTTAGGAAGCATATTTATAAGCTTATGCTGTGCTATTTTTTCAATCTTTTTATATTCAACCGTGATTTGTGGGTTATAATATTTCGTTGGTGTTGGTAAATCTCCTGTTATTACTTCTGAAACATCATGATACATAGCCAATAATGCAATTCGTTCAGGATTAACATTACCATTAAATTTTTTATTTTTAATAATTGCTAAGGCATGTGCAATAAAAGCAACTTGCAAACTATGTTCAGATACATTTTCAGTTCTCACATTACGCATTAATGGCCAACGATTAATTAATTTTAATCGTGATAAATGAGCAAAAAAATGGCTGCCGTTCATATAAAAATCTCTTTTTTAAAAAATAAAAACGCCTCCATATAATTGGAAGCGTTCAATCGATTAAAATGTATTACTTTAGAATTTTATGCTAAAACAAGTTGTTGTGTACCTAAAGCAAGTGGAACATTTTGCTCTTCAGTAAATGTTACATATTCCCATGCTTCTTGGTTTACCAACAATGATTGTAATAATTGGTTATTTAAAGCATGACCTGATTTATAACAAACAACTTCACCAATCATGTTATGACCACTCATGAATAAATCACCAATAGTATCAAGCATTTTATGACGAACAAATTCATCTTCAAAACGTAAACCATCTTCATTAAGTACTTTGTAGTCATCAACAACAATAGCACAATCCAAACTACCACCTAAGCATAACCCTTTTGATTGTAACGCTTCAATATCTCGCATAAAACCAAATGTTCTTGCTCGGCTAATTTGGCGAATAAAAGATTCAGACGAAAAATCTAATTGATAACGCTGTGAGCTACTATCAATAGCCGGATGATGGAAGTCGATAGTAAAATCTAATCTAAAACCATTATACGGTCTTAATTCTGCCCATTTATCGCCGTTTTCAACTCGAACTGTTTCTTTAACTCGCAAAAATCTTTTTAATGCATTTTGTTCAGTAATACCTGCATCAAGTAATAAATATACAAATGGACTTGCACTACCATCCATAATTGGAATTTCTGGCGCATTAACTTCAATAATAATATTATCGATACCAAGACCTGCTAATGCTGAATTAATATGCTCAACAGTTGAAATGCGAACATTATCTTCATTCACTAGACATGTACAAAGCATAGTATCACGCACAGATTTAGCATCAACAGGGAAATCCACATACGGATTTAAATCAGTACGACGATAAATAACCCCTGTGTTTTCAGGTGCGGGACGTAAGGTCAAAGTAACTTTTTTGCCAGTATGCAAACCAACACCTGTCGCTTGTATTGTCTTTTTTAATGTTCTTTGTTTCACTTTGCACCTACTATTCTATTTGTTTTTACTGAAATATTAGACAATAAAAAATCAACTAAGTTCAATACTAATTTGCCTGCTTACGGATAAATGCAGGAATATCTAAAATTTTATTTTCTTCAAGAGGAGAAATACCTTGTTCATTCACAACTTTAGCTAATCTCTCTTCTTGTTGTCCTAAATTACCACTTTGACCAAATAATGGATTTTGAGTCATTGGTTTAGCTATTTTTACTTCTGGACGTTTGTCCATACCAATACCTGTTGCTACAACCGTTACTCGAATCTCATCTGACATATCTGGATCAAAAGTCGTACCAACCACAACAGTCGCGTTATCAGAAGCAAAAGCTCTAACTGTACTACCCACTGTTTCAAACTCTTCTAATCCAAGATCTAAACCAGCTGTAACATTGACAAGGACACCACGAGCTCCCGATAAATCAATATCTTCAAGTAAAGGGCTTGAAATTGCCATTTCAGCCGCTTCTTCAGCACGATTATCACCACTCGCACAGCCTGAACCCATCATAGCATATCCCATTTCAGACATAACCGTTCTGACATCGGCAAAGTCAACGTTAATATGACCTGGTTTAGTAATCAGCTCTGCAATACCTTGCACTGCACCTTTTAACACGCCATTAGCTGCTGCAAAAGCATCAAGCAGTTTAACTCCACGACCTAACACCTTTAATAATTTATCATTTGGTATCGTAATAAGCGAATCTACATGCTTTGCTAATTCAGCTATACCTTGCTCAGCAAAAGCCATGCGCTTTTTACCTTCAAAACCGAAAGGTTTAGTCACAACAGCAACAGTTAAAATACCTAACTCTTTAGCTATTTCAGCAACTACTGGTGCTGCACCTGTTCCTGTGCCACCACCCATTCCAGCAGCAATAAACACCATGTCAGCACCTTCAATAGCACTACGAATTACTTCACGATCTTCCTCAGCAGAGTTTCTACCCACTTCAGGATTGGCTCCAGCACCAAGTCCTTTAGTAACATTGGTACCGATTTGGATAGTTTGACCTACCTTAATTCTTCGCAATGCTTGTGCATCTGTATTTGCCGCAAAAAACTCTACACCTTCGATATGTTCAGCAATCATATGTTCGACAGCGTTACCGCCACCACCACCTACACCAATAACTTTAATGACTGCTGCTGGTTCATCATCTGCAACCATAGGCTCAAACATAACTTATCTCCAAATTTACGCTCTACGAACATTGTACAGATAACCGCCTGCAATGTCCACGAAGTTCTTGTAATATATTAGCTAAAATTCTTTTTTAAACCAACCGGTCAAACGTTTAGCTATCCCTTTTAATGATGATTTATCACTATCTTTAGAGTCATCATTTAATAAACTCTGTTTTCCATAATGCAATAATCCTACTGCTGTTGAGCAATAAGGTTTTTGTACATAATCCGTTAAGCCCGAAATATTTAAAGGATGACCTATACGCACTTGATTTTGAAAAACTTTTTCAGCACATTCAACCATTCCTTTAATTTGTGCTGCGCCACCGGTTAATACAATCCCTGCTGCTAATTGATATTTGACATTTTGTTTTTTCAGCTCATCTTGTAATGTGAGCAACTCTTTTTGTACTAATGAAAGAAGCTCTGAATATCGGGGTTCAATGACATCAGCAAGCGTTTGTCTTTGCAAAGAACGTGATGGCCTTCCACCAACACTTGGCACATCAATCACTTCATCTTTACCAATTAGCGAGCCTACGGCACATCCATAACGGATTTTAATATTTTCAGCATCCATCGGAGGTGCACCAAATGCATAAGCAATATCACTAGTAACTACATTTCCTGCATAAGGTATGACAACGGAATGTCGTAATGCACCACCTGTATAGACAGTTACATCCATTGTCCCTCCCCCCATATCAATGACACAGACACCAAGTTCTTTTTCATCATCAGTTAATACGGCATAGCTAGAAGCTAAACCAGAAAAAATAAGTTGATCCACCTTCAATCCACAACGTTCAACAGCTTTTACAATATTTCTTGCCATATCGTTATGACAAGTAACTAAGTGTACTTTTGCTTTCATTCGTACACCTGATAAACCGATTGGATTTTTTATCCCTTCCTGTAAATCAATAGAATATTCTTGAGCAATCACATGCAGTATACGGTGTTCATCTAAAATTCGAACTGATTTTGCTGTATGCACAACATTTTCAACATCTTCTGCTGTCACTTCTTCTTCTGCAATTGGCACCATACCAATTTCATTTTGACAACGAATATGTTTTCCTGAAAGGCTTAAATAAACGGAAGATATCTGGCAGTCAGCCATTAGCTCTGCTTGATCAACTGCTCGTTGGATTGATTTCACTACCGACTCGAGATCGTTAACACCACCTTTATCAACCCCTTTTGATGGGCAATGACCTACACCGATAATATTTATAATACCATCGGGAAGAACTTCACCAACGAGAGCAAGTACTTTAGAGGTACCAACTTCTAATCCAACAACCAATTTTTTTTCTGTTGCTTTCATATTTCAGCCTTTATTGATTCCTTACTGCGCTATTTTCTCTGTTTGTACTGAAATACCATTTTCATAACGTAAATCAGCGACTATTATTCTTTCATCAACCGGCGTTTTTGACTTAATTTCAGGAAACAATCTAATAAATTGCTCATAACGTTCTTCAATGTTTTTATTTCCCAACACTAATTTTATTTCCTGATTTTCATCGCATACACCAGCTATACATTGTGTAACCATCAGTTGTAAAGAATTACGCTCATCAGATATTGTAGCGTTAATCTGTAATGCCAACTGATTATTAGCTAATTTTTTAGAAAGATTTTCTAATTTATAATAATTTTCAAGTACAGATTTAGCTTTACCCTCTGGACCATAAAGCCTTGATAACTTTAAATCAGCGATACGATCCGATGGCACACTAAAAACATTTCCTTTTTTATCAAGAAAAAACAAATCATTCCAATAATAGGCTGGCTTATAGTCTTCTACGTAGACAATTAATCTATCCGGCCACTGTTTTCGCACACTCGCTTGCTTAACCCATGGAAATCTCATTATTTCTTGCTGAATATCAACAACATCTTGCCCAACATAAGTATTAGGCAAACCTAATCCTAAAATTGCCTCACGAAGATCATCTTCTGTTGTAAAAATGTGCTCACCACTTAATGTTAACTGTGACAGTACCATTTGTTCAGGATCATCCATCCAGTTTTTAATGCTTTTTACAATCCAAGCACTTATTAGAATAATCACAATAAAGAACAAAAATCCCATCAAATGTTCTTTACTGCGAAAAATAAGCAGCCTTCTTCTTTCATCTCT
Source organism: Gilliamella sp. B3022 (assembly GCF_028751545.1). Lineage (NCBI taxonomy): Bacteria > Pseudomonadati > Pseudomonadota > Gammaproteobacteria > Orbales > Orbaceae > Gilliamella > Gilliamella sp. B3022. The sequence continues at coordinate 1,636,244 of NZ_CP071867.1, read as the reverse complement.
TCTATGTGCTGCTTGTCTAACTTGTTTCATAAAATTAGCCAGTTAAACTGCTGCTAGTTGTAATATCTGGCTAACTAGTTGATTAAATGACCAACCATGTTGTTTAGCTGCCATTGGAACTAAGCTATGATCTGTCATACCAGGAGCAGTATTAACTTCAAGTAAATATGGTTTTTGACTATCATCAAACATAATATCGACTCTTCCCCAACCTCTGCAACCAACAGCTTTATAAGCATCCAAAGCTAATTTACGGATTTCTTGTTCTTTTTCATCAGATAATCCACTTGGACAAAAATATTGAGTTGAGTCTGATAAATACTTTGCATCATAATCATAAAATTGGGTAGATGGCTTAATGTAAATTGAAGGTAAAACTTCATCTCCTACTATTGCCACTGTAAATTCTGGACCTGATAAAAATGATTCAACCATCACAACACTATCATATTTAAAAGCAATCTCAAGGGCAGCTTTTAATTCCGATACTTGATTAACCCTAGTCATACCTACACTTGAACCTTCATGACTAGGTTTAACAAACAAGGGTAAACCCAATTGTTTAACAATATCGTCAATATCAATGGATTGCGTTTTTTCCACCATTACATAATCAGCAACAGGTAAACCTAATGATTTCCAAACTAATTTAGTTTTTAATTTGTCCATTGTTAATGCTGAAGACAATACGTCACTGCCAGTATAAGGAATATTTTGATAAGTCAATATTGCCTGAACAATACCATCTTCACCACCTCGCCCATGTAAAATTACAAAAGCCTTGGTGTATCCTTCTTGTTTTAAATTAGTTATAGGGTGATCTTTTGTATCAATAAGATGTGCATCAATACCATTTGCTAATAAACCGGTTAGAACCGCATTACCTGATTTAAGCGACACTTCTCGCTCTGCAGAGGTACCACCATATAATATGGCAACTTTATCAACCATTTATAATTCCTCTTTTGAAAATAATTGTGTATTGGCCAACTGACGTGCAACTCGACCAACACTACCAGCACCTTGTGTCAATAAAAGATCTCCACCTTTTAATATTTCTTGCATAATTTCAGGTAATAGATTTAAATCAGACACATAAATGGGGTCAACTTTACCTCGATTGCGAATAGTACGACATAATGAACGACTATCAGCGCCAGCAATTGGTTGCTCACCAGCTGAATAGACATCTAACATAACAAGCGCATCAACTTGTGATAATACTTGTGCAAAATCATCAAATAAATCTCGAGTGCGTGTATATCGATGTGGTTGAAATAACATAACTAATCTACGATCCGGCCAACCATTTCTTGCAGCTTGAATGGTTGCATTAACTTCACTTGGATGATGACCGTAATCATCAACCATCATGACATCGCCCCCATCTGAATTAGGAAAAATACCTAATAAATCAAAACGTCGACTAGTACCTGCAAATTTAGCCAAAGCTTTTACAATAGATTCATCATCAATACCATCTTCAGTTGCAGCAATGATAGCAGCTGCTGAATTTAGGGCATTATGTTTTCCTGGTGCATTTAATTCAATTTGTAAATCTTGGCGATCAGGGCGACAAACGGTGTAATAACTAACACCTCTTTCCTGACGATAATTTTTAATAACAATATCTGCCTCTTCATTGAATCCATAAGTGATGATTTTACGACCAACAATTGGCAATAACTCACGATTAATTGGATCGTCATAACACATAATAGCTAAACCATAAAACGGAAGATTACGTAAAAACGAAATAAAGGTCTGTTTGAGATTTTCAACACAACCGTTATAAGTATCCATATGATCAGGCTCTATATTTGTTACTATAGATACCATTGGTTGTAAATGAAGAAATGACGCATCACTTTCATCTGCCTCTGCAATAAAATAACGACTGCTACCTAATCTAGCATGTGTTCCAGCAGCTTTAACTAAACCACCATTAACAAAAGTTGGATCAAGTTTTGCCTCAGCATAAATAGCTGTAACCATTGCCGTTGTAGTAGTTTTACCATGAGTGCCTGCTATTGCAATACCATATCGAAAACGCATCAATTCAGCTAACATTTCTGCTCTTTGAATAACCGGTATACGAGCTTCACGTGCTGTAATTACTTCAATGTTATCTTGTGAAATAGCTGAAGAAATAACGACAACACTTGAATTACGCACATTTTCAGCGGCATGCCCAATAACAATTTTTGCACCTAATGTTTCTAAGTGTTGAGTAACCGCATTTTCAGCAATGTCTGAACCACTAATTTGGTACCCTTCATTAGCCAGAACCTCAGCAATGCCCCCCATTCCTGCGCCACCAATCCCAACAAAATGGATATGTTTAACACGTTTCATTACGGGAATAATTGCTCTTAATTCAGCTAATTCCTTAGTATTCACTATTTAACTCCTAATCATTTTATTTAGTGTTTATCGTCAAATCTTTATGGAAAACTCAGTTCATATTACGAATTTATAATTTCAATAAAACATTTAACTCAAAACTACAAATTAACCGAAACCATTACATAACGTTATGTAAAAATTATTATTTTACCACTGAACAAATAGTTTCAGCCACTTTTTCTGTAGAATCGACAATAGATAAACTTTTTGCTTTAATGGCCATATCTGTTAACTTATCACGATTAAAATTCAATAATAAACTTGATAACACTTCAACATTAAAATTTGGTTGTTCTATAATATATGCTGCTCCGATATCGGCTAAAGATTTTGCATTCCAATATTGCTGGCGATCTTTATGCATAAATGGAATAAATATTGCACCAATTCCAACAACTTCAATTTCACTTACAGTTAATGCTCCACTACGGCAGATTACTATATCAGCCCAGCTGTAAGCTTCAGCTACATCAGAAATAAATTCAGTAACCTTATTCTTTGTCATATCACAATTTTGATAAGATTGAGAGACAGAATTCAACATCCCTTTACCTGTCTGATGCCATACCACAAAGTTATCGGATAACTTTGTTATCGCTTGAGGTACTATGTCATTAATAACTTTTGCTCCCTGACTGCCTCCCATAACTAATACTCTAATAGGTCCATTTCGATCTTTAAATCTTACCTCTGGATTTGTAATAGTTAACAAATCATTTCGTACCGGATTACCCACTAGTTCAGCTTTATTAAATGCCGTTGGAAATGCTTGTAACACTTTAGTTGCAAATTTTGCAAGATATTTATTAGTTAAGCCAGCTATACCATTTTGTTCATGCAATACAATAGGTATACCAAGAGTTTTAGCCGCTATAGCACCTGGACCAGAAACATATCCCCCCATGCCTAGGACAACATCAGGACGATAAGTTTTTAAAATTTTTCTAGCTTGTAATACTGCTTTTAAAATTTTATAAGGTGCTTTTAATAATGCCATTCCCCCTTTTCCACGTAATCCTGAAATCTCGATAAAATCAATATCAATACCATTTTCAGGTACAAGACGCGCTTCCATCCTATCTGCAGTACCCAACCATCTCACTTGCCAACCTTGTTTCATCAAATAATGCGCAACTGCAATACCAGGAAAAACATGACCTCCTGTACCACCTGCCATAACTAACAATTTTTTCATTACTTTATAATCCTAATTCTTGCTTGCGATTGTTTTTGTCTAAATTCGAAATCAATTCTTAGTAATATTGCTACAGCAATGCTCATTACTATAAGACTTGAACCACCATAACTAATAAATGGTAATGTTAATCCTTTAGTTGGTAACATACCTGATGTAACTCCAATATTCACAAATGTTTGAAAACCAAACCAAATACCTATTTCACAAGCTAAATATCCTGAAAACAGTGAACCGTCATTTAATGCTCGGTATCCAATGGCCAATGCTTTAAATGTTAAAAAGAAAAGTAATATTAATAAGGTAATTACACCAACGTAACCAAATTCTTCCGAAATAATTGAAAAAATAAAATCAGTATGACATTCTGGTAAATAGCCTAATTTAAGAATTGAATTACCCATTCCTTGACCGGTGATACCACCACTACCGATTGCCATTAATGATGCAACTAACTGATATCCCGAACCTGTCGCATCTTGCCAAGGATCAAGGAAGGTTAATAAACGAGTTAAACGATAAGCTTCAAACAATATCAAACAAATTACAGCACCAACACCAGTTAATAAAATAGCAATAAATTGCCACAATTGAGCTCCAGCTATAAATAATATGCCGATTGTCACCATAAATAATACAATAACTGTCCCTAAATCAGGTTGTTTGAGTAACAAAATAGAAAGAACTGTCATTACAACCATAGGTTTAAAAAATCCCCAAAATCGATTTTGGACTTCATCAGATTTTCTTGATAAATACCCTGCTAAAAAGATAAAAAGGGATAATTTAGCTAACTCCGCTGGTTGAAAATTAAAAACACCTAACGGAATCCATCTTGAAGCACCATTGATTGAAGAACCTATACCTAAAACTGCAATTAACATTATAATGGCAACAATTAATAATGCAGATCCAAATTGTTGCCATCGTTGCATAGGAATATATAAAGTAATAATCATCAATAACAATGAAATTGTTATCTGAATCAGTTCTCGCCGTGTATAAAAAAAAGGATCGCTTTCACTAAATGACATTGACGCTGATGTGACCATTATCAAACCAAATACCATTAAACTAAGGATTATCCAAAGTAATGAATTATCAAATGGTATATTAGGATTAACTTGTTTTTTTATTCCTAAAAGTGTCATTTTTCACTCCTTAGAACATATTGCTTGGCAAGATAGGCAAAGAGATTTCCTCGCTCAATATAATTTCTAAACTGATCCAAACTTGCACAAGCAGGGGAAAGCAAGACTACATCTCTTGATAGTACTTTCCGAGCTATAATTTGCATAGCATCTGTCATCGTTTCTATAACGGTAGATAAATTAGGCGCTAATTCAGCAAGTAAATTACGATCTCGACCAAAACAAAAAATTTCAAGATTTTTATCTTGTAAATAAGGAATTAAAGGAGAAAAATCAGCTGATTTTCCATCCCCACCTAATAATAAATATAATTTTCCATGACAGACAACACTTTTCAATGCGGCTTCAGTACTACCAACATTCGTTGCTTTAGAATCATTAATCCATTTCACACCATTTTGTTCTAAAACCAACTCAAAACGATGCGGTAAACCTTGAAATGTCATAATTGTAACTAAGCTTAACTGCCTATCTATATTTAATTTATCGGAAATAGCTAATGCAGCCAAAGCATTAAGATAGTTATGACAACCTATTAGTTTCATATCTTGAGTTGACAGTACGGGGTGATTTTGAGCAATTAAATATTCACATAGCTCATCTAAATGGTAATCACCTTCTTTTAATCCAAATGAAACTGTATGATGATGTTTAGATAATGGTACAGTTAATTGATCATCATGGTTAATTATGCAATATCTCGCATTATGATAAATCCGTTGTTTAGCCGCTGTATATTGCTTTAGACCTAATGGATAACGATCCATATGATCTTCGGATATATTTAAAATTGTAGCGACTGTGGCTTTTAGACTATTTGTTGTTTCTAATTGAAAACTAGATAGTTCAAGTACATATACTTCACAATCTTGATTTAATAAAGATAATGCTGGTTCACCAATATTACCTCCAACACCAACTTTAATACCTGCAGACTTAACAATTTCACCAACTAAAGTTGTCACTGTCGTTTTTCCATTCGCACCAGTAATTGCAACAATTTTTTTATTTTCTTGTTGATTCACTTCACGACAAAACAGCTCAATATCGCCTATAATTTCAATACCTTTGTGAGATGCTTGTTTCAATTCAGGTGAGGATAGGGCAATACCAGGACTGACAATAATTAAATCAGCAGCTAATAGCCAATCAATTTTTAATGCCCCTAAATGATAATCAATGCGATCATCTAATTGTTCTAATCCTTGCGGTTTTAGACGGGTATCAATGACTTTAGGAATAACATTTTGAGCAAGAAAATAATCAACACAAGATAAACCTGTGATGCCTAATCCAATAATAACAATATTTTTGCCCTGATAGTTAACCATAATTTAATCCTGATATTTTTATTAACGTAATTTCAAAGTTAATAAGCCAATTACAACTAACATTAATGAGATTATCCAAAACCGCACAATTACACGAGGTTCTGGCCAACCTTTTAATTCATAGTGATGATGAATGGGTGCCATACGAAATATTCTTTTTCCCCGTAATTTAAAGGAACCCACTTGCAATATAACCGATAAAGTTTCAATAACAAAAATACCGCCCATTATCAGTAATAAAAATTCTTGCCTTAGTAAAACAGAGATAATGCCAAAGACTCCACCTAAAGCTAATGAACCAACATCTCCCATAAATACCATCGCGGGGTAGGTGTTAAACCATAAGAAACCTAGCCCAGCACCAATAATAGCGGTACAAATAATCATTAACTCACCACTAAATTTTATATACGGAATATGTAAATAAGCAGCAAAATTGACATTACCTGTTGCCCAAGAAACCAGTGCAAATCCAGCTGCAACAAATACCGTTGGCATAATCGCAAGTCCGTCGAGTCCATCTGTTAAATTAACGGCATTACCAGCGCCTACGATGACAAAATAAGTAAGTAAAATAAAACATATACCTAATTGTGGCATGACATCTTTAAAAAATGGTACTACGAGCACTGTAACTGAGCTATTTTTACCATAAGCATAAAGACCAAAAGCTACAACTAAGGCAATTGACGATTGCCAAAAATACTTCCATCTTGCAATCAACCCTGCACTATTTTTACGAATGACTTTTAAATAATCATCAGCAAAGCCAATTATTCCGTAACCAATTAATACAAATAATGATATCCAAACATAAGGATTGCGAAGATCGGCCCATAGAAATACGGATAACAAAATAGAGGCTAAAATTAAAATTCCTCCCATAGTTGGAGTGCCTTTTTTACTTAAATGAGATTCTGGACCATCATTACGAATAACTTGACCAATTTGTAATTTTTGCAACCAATCAATGACTTTTTGTCCCATAATTAACGAAATAGCTAATGAAGTTAATAAACCTAAAATAGCTCTTACCGTTAAATAAGAGATAACATGAAAAAAAGTAAAATATTTAACCAAATATTCTGATAATAAAACCAACATAATTTTTATCCTGACTCACTATTGTTTAATATATATTTTTTCGATGAGTTCTTCCATTTTTGCACTACGCGACCCTTTAACAAGCATAGTTAATTTTGGATACTGACGTAGTAAAGTTAGCAAATAGCTAACTGCATCTTGTTTATTACTAAAATGGTGTCCTACACCACTAAACTCACTGATAGCCTGACTAAGTATACCAACACTTACTACACAATCAATTTGCTCTTGTTTAGCTATCTCGCCTATTTTTTGGTGATATTTTTCTGCCTCACTGCCAAGTTCAGCCATATCACCAACAACAAATACTCGATATCCTTGCTGCTTTGCTAAAACTTTGAGCGCAGCAGACATTGAACCAACATTGGCATTATAAGTATCATCTAAAATTAGTTGAGTTCGATTTAGTTTTATTGGAAATAACCGACCTTTCACTGGGTTCAAAGTAGATAAGCCTTTAACTACTTGTTCAAAATTGGCACCAACCGAAATAGCTAAAGCTGAAGCTGCAATAGCATTAGAAATATTATGCTCTCCAATTAATGGTAATATAATTTCGCATTCGCCATGAGGGGAATGTAAAATAAATCTTGTATATTCAGAAAGTTGAATATTACTAGCATAAAAGTCTGCCGACGAATTATTCAAAGAAAAAGTCCAGACAGTTTTATTTGTTAATTGAGTAAACCATTTATCACTGCAACTATCCAAATTAATAATTGCAATACCATCATTGGATAACCCCCGAAAAATCTCACCTTTAGCTATTGCAACACCTTCGATCGAACCAAAACCTTCAAGATGCGCCTCAGAAATATTATTAATTAAAGCACTTTGAGGTTTAACAATATTGGTTGTATAAGCAATTTCACCGATATGATTAGCGCCTAATTCTATAACGGCAAACTGATCTTGCCGAGTTAAACGAAATAGCGTTAATGGTACACCAATATCATTATTAAAATTACCTTGTGTATAAAGCGTTTGTCCGCAATTTTGTAAAATAGAAGCGATCATTTCTTTAACTGATGTCTTACCAGAAGAACCAGTAAGTGCTACAATTTTTGCTTTGCTTTGTTGGCGAATATATGCAGCTATTTTACTCAAAGCCAAATGAGTATTGCTTACAATAATTTGTGGTATTTCACTATCAATTTTATGATTAACTATCACCGCAATAGCACCATTTTTTATAGCTTGATCGACAAATTCATGACCATCAAAATTATCACCAATAAGTGCAATAAATACAGACATATTAGAAATTTTTCGCGAATCGGTACTAATAGCCTCAACTACCCTATTCTCATTATCGATATAATAAGATTTTCCATTTATCACTTGCTTTATTTTTTCAATACTTAATGGGATCATAATTGATTCTCAATTCCTAGTAACTGTCTGACTGTTTCCTGATCTGAATAGTGGTACTTCGTTTTACCAATAATTTGATAGTCCTCATGACCTTTTCCTGCAATTAAAATCACATCATTCGCTTTTGCTTGTGCAATTGTTTGCATAATAGCTTGTTTTCTATCTGTAATCACTTGTGTTTCTTGATTATTATAAAAACCTTGTTCTATATCCCGAATGATATTCATTTCATCTTCGGTGCGAGGATTATCATTAGTTAATACTACTTTGTCAGCAAATTGCTCGGCTATTTCAGCCATTAAAGGCCTTTTCCCTACATCCCTGTCTCCACCACAACCAAAAATTACCCATAAAGTTCCTTTACAATGAATTCGACTTGCTTGTAATGCTTTTTGTAGCGCATCAGGAGTATGAGCATAATCAACAATAATTGTTGGATTATTGTTTGAATGTATGACTTCCATTCGTCCACAGATTGGTTTAAGAAAAGATGCCATATTAATTACTGCAAAAAATGGATAATCAAGCGTTAATAATGTTGCTATAGATAGCAAAATGTTAGACACATTAAATTCACCTAATAATCGACTGTTAATAATGGCATTACCCCAAGTTGATTCCATATGAATTTTGGCACCTTTATCGTGATATTCGATCATAGATACACCAACGTAAGGGATATTTAATGCTTTTAAGCGTTTTAAAGATTTAGGCTGACAAGACACAGCTGTTACTTCTAAAAGCTTATCAATCCAACGTTTACCATATTTGTCATCATAGTTAATGATTGACTTACCTGAATTTGAAACTTGCTTTTCTTTTTCATCAGGATTGAATAATGACCATTTTGCTTTAGCATATTTACTCATGGTTTTATGATAATCAAGATGATCACGACTTAAATTAGTAAATACCGTTGCTGCACAATTCAAACCTTTCACTCGATTCATTACTAATCCATGAGATGAAATTTCCATCGCCAAAACTTTGACATGTTTTTTTACAAAATCAGCTAATAATGATTGAACATCTATAGCGGATGCCGTTGTATTAACTGATGGTTTTAGATGATTATAGATTCCATTTCCGATGGTACCTAAAATAGCTGTTTTGTCATTAAGAAGTGTTGTACATTGAGCAATAAGCTGCGTAATTGTTGTTTTTCCATTTGTACCTGTCACACCAATAACCGTTAATTTTTTTGATGGAGAATGATAAAAATCATTTGCAATAGCGGATAAACGCTGTGAAAGTTGAAAAACACTTATCTGTGGTATAAGCGATTGATCATCTTTCTTCAAATAATCAATTTTTAAATCATTCGATTTCCTATAAGTTTCAATTAAAACAACAACAGCGCCCGCTGTAATAGCTTGAGGAATAAATTTTCGTCCATCAACTGAATAACCTTTGATAGCAACAAATACATCATTTTTTTTCACTTTGCGACTATCAATTTGCAAATTATTAAGCGGGAAATCATTTAATTTTTGAGTGTGTTGTCCTCCTAATAATTTAAATAATGATTTAAATGTGCTTGTAGCCATCATTTACCACCTATTAATAAATAATCGTTTGACCGTCAATTTGCCGATCTGGTTTAACATTCATAGTTCTAAGTACTCCCCCCATAATTCGACTAAAAACTGGAGCAGAAACCGAACCTCCGTAATATTGACCAGCTTTCGGATTATCAATTATAACGACCAACGAATATTTTGGCCTTGTTGCTGGTGCAATCCCTGCTGTGTACGCTAAATATTGATTAACATAGCGTCCACTCGATAATTTTTTAGCTGTGCCTGTTTTAACCCCGACACTATAACCAGGTACGGAGGCTTTTGCTCCACCACCTGAAACAGCTACAGCTTCCATTAGTTGAACTACTATTTTAGCTATTTTTTCTGGCACAACTCGCTGACCATCGACTTGGGTATTTACTTTTAAAATAGAAACAGGTCGATAAATTCCATAACTACCAATAGTTGCATAGGCTCTTGCTAACTGTAGTGGTGTCACACTTAATCCATATCCAAAGGCGAAAGTTGCTCTTTCAATATCAGCCCATTTTCTGGTTCGCTCTGCGGCTATTGACCCATTAACTTCTCCACCTAATCCAAGTCCTGTTGTTTGCCCTAAGCCAAAACGACTATAATACTCAACAAGTTCGCTAGACTGCATTTGCAAAGCTAATTTACTCACGCCAACGTTACTCGATTTTTCCAAAATTCCTGCTAAATTTAATGATTTTTGATATGACACATCTTTAATCTCATAACGATTGACTAAAAAAGGTCTAGTATCAATAATGGTATTCAAATCCGCGATTTTCTTCTCTAACGCAGCCATAACAACTAGAGGTTTTACAGTAGAACCCGGTTCAAATGCATCTGTTACAGCACGGTTACGCAGCAAATTATAATCAATTGATGAGCGATTATTAGGATTATAAGATGGACTAGTTGCCATCGCTAAAATCTCTCCGGTATGTACGTCAATTAAAACTGCAGTACCACTGTCTGCTTGATTAAATGTAACAGCTTGACTAAGCTCGCTATAAACTAAAGATTGTAACCTTTCATCAATACTTAATATTAAATCTTCTGCTGCTTCACTTTCGGTTCGTTCTATTTCTTCAATAACGCGCCCTACTCTGTCACGTCTAATAACTCTTTGCCCTGATTCACCCGTTAACCATTTATTAAAAGTTTTCTCGATACCTTCAGCGCCTTTTTCTGTACCATTTTCATCGATATCAGTTAAACCAATAAGTTGAGCAACGTTCTCTGCTGCCGGATAGTATCGTTTTGAAGTTTTTGCAAATGAAATCCCTGGCAATTTTAATTGTTTTAAATAATTCGAAATTGTCGGCGTTATCTGTTTAGATAAATAAACAAAACGCATAGACGGATTACTCAATTTTTGCTCAAGCGTTGACATCGGAATATTAAGAATTTTTGCTAATCCTTGCCACCTTATATCAGTAGCTTTTACACCGCCTTTTTGCACAACAATTTTTGGATCAGCCCAAACATCAAACATTGGTACGCTAACAGCTAATGCTCGCCCATTACGATCGGTAATCATGGCTCTTGGAGCATCCATCTCTTGATGACGAATGGATCGCTTATCACCTTCAGCAATAAGTTTATCTGGTTCAATGATTTGCAAAATTGCCATTCGGATAATTAAACAAACAATAGCAAAAATAATAAAACCATATACAACATAGAAACGATTAGGAGTAAAAAACTGTTTTTTATTATTCAGTTTATTTACTTTATTTGTCTTTAAAACCTTTTTAGATTTATCTTTATTATTTTTTATAACAGGTTTCATTATTTACTCTTTATCACAATAACGGTTTCATTTTGCGGTGTCACGTAAGACATACCTAATTCATTTTTTGCTCTGTATTCAACACGTTTTGGATCTGCAAGTACATTTTCTTCAATGACTAAATTACGCCATTCACTTTCTAATACATCTTGCTCTAATAGAAGTTGTTCACGTTCAGATAGCTGCTTACGAACCTGCTGAGTTGTGATTAATACACATCCAGCAGACAAAATTATAAGAACTAGTAATAGTAATGAAAATTTTTGATACTCAATGAGATCACCAATAATTAGACCAAATAGACTCTTTCTTGGCCTTTTTTGGCTATCAATTTCTGCATATAAGTTATCAAAATCATTATTTTGATTACCGTTCATTTTTCCTTTCAGCTACCCTTAATATTGCACTTCGTGAACGAGGGTTGTGGTTAATCTCATCATCACTTGGTTTAACTTTGCCAAGTGTTTTCAATTTAGCCCGACCATATTGTTTAATTTGTTGTTCTGTTAGTGGTAATCCAGCAGGGAGTTCTGGTCCTTTACTGTTTTTATTAATAAATTGTTTAACTATTCTATCTTCTAAAGAATGAAAACTAATTATTGCTAATCGGCCTTGGTCAGCAAGTACTGATAAACTACTATTTAGTGCCTGCTCAACTTCTTCCAATTCACTATTGATATAAATGCGTATTGCTTGAAAACTTCGAGTTGCAGGATGTTTATATTTATCTTTTTTAGGTGTGGCTAGTTCAATTAAATTCGCCAACTCTAAAGTTCGGGTTATTGGTGAAATTTTATTTTGTTCAACTATGGCCCGTGCAATACGCTTAGCGAACTTTTCCTCACCAAATGTTTTTAGTACCCAAGCAATATTGCTTTCATCGCTACTCAATAACCATTCACTCGCAGTCATACCTCTATGGCTATTCATTCTCATATCTAAAGGGCCATCACGCATAAAAGAAAATCCCCTTTGTGGATCATCTAATTGAGGTGATGAGACACCAAGATCTAATAAAAAACCATCAACTTTACCGAGTAATCCTAAATTATCAATATATTGATAAACATTAGAAAATTCTCCTCGAATAAACGTAAACCGCGGATCTTTTATTTCTGTTGCGGCTTGTTGTGCTAAAGCGTCACGATCTATAGCAATTAACTTTCCTTGTTCGCCAAGTTGTTCAAGTATCAGTCGAGAATGTCCACCTCGGCCGAAAGTTCCATCAACATAAATGCCGTTTTTTTTTATATTCAATGCTGTTACAGCTTCACCTAATAAAACTGTTGTATGTTGATAGCTCATTAATTTTTTTACTCTTTGTTAAATAGTTAAACTTTTCAAATTATCAGATAAATTAGCAATATCGGATGGTAATGCAGCGATATCTTCACTAATTTGTTGATACCATATTACTTCATCCCAAATCTCGAATTTATTAGATTGTCCAACAAACATGATATGTTTTTCTAATTTGGCATATGCACGTAACGTTGGCGGTAACAAAATTCTACCTGAATTATCCATTGGACACTCAATTGCATAACCTAATAATAACCGTTTAACTCTACGTTCAGCCTCAACCACTGTTGATAGTGTTGAAAGTTGTTGCTCGATTCTTTTCCATTCAGACATGGAGTAAAGGGTAAGACAAGAATGATATAATCCAATAGTACAAACCATACCTTCAGACAAAAATTCACGGTAGCGAGTAGGGATAGCCATTCGCCCTTTACTATCTAAAGTGACTGAAGTTGCACCGCTGAACATAAAAGCACCGTTAGTAATAAATTTTAATTATTTTTTATTTGTTAATAATCAATTGGTTAAATAATTATGACTTTCTTGCCACTTAACCCCACTTTTTACCACAAAAGTTACAAAATTAATAGGCATTTAATTAATTAATTTCTAATTGTTTAATAGTACAGTTTTTTTTATTTTTAATATAAATAAGCCAAAAATCACAAAAGTTATTATTTTAAATAATAACAGAGTGTTAAAAATAAAATTCACATGATGCTACTACCTTTGACCATAAAAATTACACATTGATTAATGATATAGATTTATATGAGTAGAAATTTTTTGAATTAGTAACGACAGGAATTAATGAAATTTTACAACAAATTAATTAATTTATTTAAAAATCATTAGCCGACAAATGTCGGCTAATTTATATCATTTAGCAAGCTGACCAAAATCCAGTTACTTTAACTTTATTTTGATGTAGAATAGCTCGAATTGGCATTTGATTAACATCATCACCATTTTCTGCTTGCTCTAATACTGCCATTTTACTTTCTCCAACTAAAAGCAAATAGATATTTGTACTATTTAAAATAGTCGGCAAAGTCAGAGTAATACGATCAAGAGGGGCTGTTAAAGGAGTCATACCAACAACCTTTCGTCCTGATTTCATATCTAAGCCCAATTGCAAATTAGCTGCACCAGGGAATAATGATGCTGTATGACCATCTTCTCCCATACCTAAAATGATTACATCAAAAGGCATTGGTACTTTATTTAAAGTTTCGTCAGTAAGTTCAGCACCATCAAATGGATTATCATAACTATTTTTTAGTCCTATAAAATTAGCTAATTTTGCTTTATTTTGTAACAAATAGGTCATGACTAACTTTTCATTACTAGCATTATCAGTATCATCAACCCATCTATCATCAACTAACGTGATAAAAACTCGATTCCATTCTAGATCTTGTTGACTAAGTAAGTTAAATAATGGAATAGGCGTTTTACCTCCAGAAACAGCAATAGAAGCATGACCTTTTTTTTCAATTGCTTGTTTTAAAGCATTAACAATATGTGAGGTTAAATCTTCAATCAAAAACTGACTATTTTCATATTTGTTTAACGTAAACATATTTAATTTTCCTTTATTCAAATTCATGCCATGAATACCCATCTTTAGTGATTAAGGCAACCGATGCAACTGGGCCCCATGTACCTGCCTGATAAGTTTTTGGTGACTCTTTATCTGATTCCCAAGCGCTAATAATTGAATCAACCCATTTCCATGCTGCTTCGACTTCATCACGATGGACAAATAGTGCTTGTCGTCCACGCATAACCTCAAGTAATAATCGTTCATAAGCATCGGCTCGATGTTGATGAAAAGTTTCATTAAAACTCAGATCAAGCTTAGTTGTTTGTAATGTATGTGTACTATCTAATCCAGGAACTTTATTTAAAATTTCAATATCCATTCCTTCATCGGGTTGCAACCGAATAGTTAATTTATTTTGTGGTAGCTCTGGATAAGATTCATTAAATAAATTAAGTGGTAATGGTTTAAAATAAACAACGACTTCGGAACATTTGCTTGGTAAACGTTTACCTGTACGCAAATAAAAAGGTACACCAGCCCAGCGCCAGTTATCAATATCAACACGAATGGCTACAAATGTTTCAGTATCACTTTCTTTGTTTGCCCCATCTTCTTCTAAATAACCCGGTACATTAATACCATTTACAAATCCTGCTGTATATTGACCTCGTACAACTTTCTCACGAATGTTGTTTTTATTTATTGGTCTAAGTGCATCAAGCACTGCTATTTTTTCATTACGTAGGCTATTATCTTCTAGATTAGCTGGAGGCGACATCGCGATCATAGTTAAAATTTGTAATAAATGATTTTGCACCATATCACGCATTTGTCCAGCTTTATCAAAATATCCCCATCGACCTTCAATGCCAACTTGTTCAGCTACCGTTATTTCTACATGATCGATCGAATTTCTATCCCAAAATGAGGCAAACAATGGATTAGCAAAACGTAATGCTAATAGATTTAGAACTGATTCTTTACCTAAATAATGGTCAATACGATAAACTTGTGATTCACTGAAATATTTTGCTACTGAATCATTGATTTCACGAGATGATTGCAGATCAGTACCAAGTGGTTTTTCCATCACGATTCGATTCTGATCTTGATTTAATCCAGCTTCAGCTAGACCTCGACAAATAGTACCAAAAGCGCCCGGATGCATCGCAAAATAAAAAATAGTTGGTCGAGTTTGATCAAGTTTATTTTTAAGCTCTTTAAAACCAGAAAGATTATTAACATCCAATTTATGGAAGTTAAGCCGTTGGCTAAATCTTTGCCAAATATTATCATCCAATGGTTCTGACATAAAGGTGGTTAATGCATCTTTAGCAACTTCAACATAAGCAGCATGATCCCATTCTGCACGTCCAACACCTAAAATTTTGGTCTGTTTTGGCAATTTTCCATATTTTTCTAATTGATATAAAGACGGTAATAATTTGCGTCTTGTCAAATCCCCTTTAGCACCGAAAATAACTAAATCGCAAGCTGGGATATCAGACATGGTTCTCTCCTAAGATAGTAGAATATGATTTATTCTATTCTGTTGTATTACCTATGTATACCTAGTTAATGGGGTAAATCATAATAATAGGCATTTGCCTTATTTTTCTAAAATAAAAGGTCACCATGAAGGTGACCTTTATTTTAAATCTTTGATTGGATAATATCCAATTAAAATATAATTATACGCGTACAAAATCCATATGGACTAGTTTTGGCTTGAATGGGTGGCGTTGTACTGCTTGCACTTTCGCTTTAACCGCTTTACCGTCAACTTCAAGGGTTAAAACTTCAGAATAAAATTCTGGTTTTTCTTGCATATTAAAGATTTGGTTGTGATCAAGCACAACAGAGATTGCAGGTTCAGTTCCACCATAAATAATAGCTGGGAATTGACCAGCGTGACGCAGGCGGCGGCTCGCACCCTTACCATGCACTTTTCTAACTTCTGCTTTAAATTTAAACATTTTTATTTCTCTTAATTGTTTTAACATAAAAACCAATTACAGGCGACCCAGTAGTTGGCTATAAAATAGGTGCTTTAAAAAAAGCGCTAGCGATTATAAAGTTTTATCCAATTAAACGCAATCAAATAATACTATTGTCTTAGTATAATATTGATCGCGTATACAGCTAGAATAAAAATGATTAAATCAATTCTATCTTGAAACCATAAGTCGACTGTTTATTTAGTGACAATTTTAATGGTTTATTGATACGCCCTGCTTCAACACAAACCATATATCTATATTCCTCATCACCAAAATCAGACATTGCTTTAGATTTATCTATCCATGGATTCCAAGTAACCACATCACTTGCATCAGTAGTGGTAAGTTTAACAGTTCGAACATTATCATTAATAGTTATTTCAGTATTAGCATTTGTATAAATACGATCAACTTCTTGATTAAAAGTCATGTGACCAACAGTAACGGGGTTATTTTCAACAACAAGTCGTTCTTGATAAGTTTCACCTAATCCCTTAACAATAACATGACTAATATTATCAATACTAAAATAAGTATGCAGTGCACTGGTTGCTTCAAAGTCACCTGTACAGTTCAAAGTCACTTCACAAGTTTTACCTAAATGAATCTTTAAAGACACATTAAAAGGTTTGTCAAAATAAGATTTTGTTTGTTGATTTTGGGAGAGTACCAAAACAAGATTAACGCCATTATTATCTTCATTACATGAATCTAGAGTCCATTGAACAAGGCGAGCAAAGCCATGAGAAGGAGTTCTTGAAGCTCCAAACCAAGGCCAACAAACTGGTACACCACCACGAATTGCAACGCCTTTTTCAAATTTTGATTGTTTACTTAACCAAATAACAGGTGTCTGCTCTGTTGAAGGTTGCCAGAATAATAAATGAGCGCCTTGCAGACTAACAGCAGCACAACAACGATTATGTTGAATAACTAAAATAGGCAATTCACCAAATTTTATTTGTTTAACTGATGAGGTTAATAACTTTGATTCTGTAGTACTAGTTAAAATTTGTTTATAAATATTCATATTGACTCCTATATTTAACTTGATCGACGATCAATGTCATAAAAAATGAATTTAAATACTAGTATTGATTTTACGCTTTTTGAGCACATTATAAAAACGATATAAATGTAAATAAGATTTTTTCAGTTATTTAGAGTAATATACCCCGCACTCATTAAGTCATCATTTATCATTTGTCAAAAAATTTCAGGAAATTTGTATGTTACAGTATAAAATCCCAATAAGCCTATATATTCATATGCCGTGGTGTGTGCATAAATGCCCTTATTGTGATTTTAATTCACATACTGTGAAAAAAATCCCAGATTATGCAGCATATATCGATAATTTAATTAAAGATCTGCAACAAGATGCTGTTCTTTGTTCAGATCGTTCAATTCACTCAATTTTCATTGGTGGTGGCACACCAAGTCTATTTTCCGCTGAATTAATTTCTAATCTTTTGACAAAAGTTAACCAAATAATTCCTGTAAATAAGGATGCAGAAATTACAATTGAAGCTAATCCAAATTCTGTTGATGTGGACAGATTTAATGGTTACCAACAAGCAGGAGTTAACAGAATTTCAATAGGGATTCAAAGTTTTCAAGCCGATAAACTAAAAAATTTAGGACGTATACATAATCCAGAAGAAGCCATAAATGCAGGAACTCTTGCTCACAATCTAAATTTACGTAGCTTTAATTTAGATTTAATGCACGGTTTGCCTAATCAAAGAGTTAATGATGCATTATATGATTTAAAACAAGCAATTAAGATTGCTCCACCTCATTTATCTTGGTATCAATTAACTATAGAGCCCAATACATTATTTGGTTCTAAACCACCAATATTACCGGAAGATGATAATCTATGGGAAATTTATCAACAAGGTCATCAATTATTAGCTGATCATGGATATCTACAATATGAAACATCAGCTTATGCAAAACCAGATTTTCAATGTCAACATAATTTAAATTATTGGCGTTTCGGTGATTATTTAGGTATTGGTTGTGGAGCACATGGTAAAATTACGAGCTTGAATGGCGAGATTATCCGTACAATAAAAACACGTCACCCTAAAGGGTATCTAGAAGGACGGTATTTAGATAGATCTTATACTGTTACACAAGAAGAATTACCGTTTGAATTTTTTATGAATCGTTTTCGGTTATTTGAAATTGTGCCTAAACACGAATTTGAACAACGAACTTTCTTGCCGCTAAAAACTGTAAACAAACAAATTAATCTTGCTATTGAACAAAATTATTTAATTGAAAATGCACTAGGTTGGCAAGTAACCGAACGGGGAAAGCTGTTTTTAAATTCTTTATTAGAAATATTCCTATAGATAATTATAGGATAAATATTAATTTATTAATAGAAGAATCATGGTTTACATTTATTTAACGATATTAATACTAACCATTTAATTAATAATTTAGTTATTTTTACATACATTTTAGGAAAAAAAGTGCATACTTACGCCCGACAATGCATTTATTTCATTGTTTTCCTATTCCTTATGTTTTCCCAATAACTTTGTTATTGGGATTTTTTTCATTCACGTTTCTAGTTGAATAATAGCGTAATATTATTATTTAATGTTTATACTGAGCTATAAATTGTTTTAATTGAGTCAATGTAGAAGTTCCTTCCATTGGACCTGTTTTCGATACAGCTAACGCACCACTAGCATTAGCATATTGCAATGCATTCTTGACCGAATAACCAGCCAACATCAGACTGATAAATGTCGCACCAAAACAATCTCCTGCTCCTGTTGGATCAACTGGGTTTGTATTAAAACCGTCTACATGCAAAGTTAATAAATTATTGTTATCATCATATCCATAATAATTTGCACCTTTACGCCCTTTTTTTACTACAATGTGCTTAATACCTTTATTGAGTAATGACAACATTATTTGCTCTTCACTTTCATCGTCACTATTAGCAAAATAGCTTACTTCGCCCTCACTTGGTAAAAATATATCAGTATAGTCCATAATATAGTCAAAAGATTGCTCCATCTCTTGAATATTAAACATCTCTTTTCGTAAATTAGGATCGAACGAAATTGTCCCCCCCTTACTTTTAATAATATCAATTGCTTTACGCATCGCATCAATTGCACGAAAAGAATATAATGATGATCCCATAACATGCAAATGATTACAGTCTTTTAATAAGTTTTCATTGATATGATTGAAAGAGAGTAAACCACATGCACTATTAGGAATATTGAAAATAAAGTCCCTATCATTTGAGCCTTTATAAGTTACAAAGGCACTACCCGTATTAGCCTTATTATGAGTTGTAATACCATCAATAATAACCCCATCTTGCTTAAGCCGCTTAATACACATATTACCAAAGGGATCTTTACCGATACAGCTAAAAAAAACGACAGAAAAACCTAATTTTGCCACTTGATCAGCAAATATTGCTGGAGCGCCACTTGGGAAAGGTCCAACAAATTCACCTGTTTGATCAAAACGTTGATTTTGCCGCTTTGCTAAAAACTCAACAAGCAATTCTCCAATAGTACAAATTTTAAATTGCATATTAAGTTACCTTTGAATTATGATAAGTTATGCAGTATTTGTTTATAGCACGTTGCTTAAAATCTGAATCTAATAATTGTTGATGATATTCAGTAACAGCTGGTTTTGATAATATTACAACATCCAGATGTTTTAATTTTCCAATACTATAATTATCAGATAATAAAAATCGCTGAGGCATAATACCAATGGTATGATCAGCATTTTTAAATATCTGTTGATAAGTATTTTGTTGTTCACTATTTTCAATCATCAATTGATTATGAGCATTGATAGCTGCTAGTTCAAAAATAAAATGCGAAATATGAAATTGGTTAAGGATAGGAGTTAATGTATTACTATTTTGGAGCGTATTTCCATCTTGTAAAATCCCTCCAATAAGAATAACTTCTGCATCAGAAAATTCTCTAACTAATTGAGCATTCCTAATGTCATTCATAATCAATCTTAATGACTTCTTATTATGCAAAAAAGGGATCAGTTTTCGAATTGAATTACCATGACTTAAAAAAACAGTATCACCATCATTAATATAATTTAAACAATTTTTTACTAAATCTATTTCACCACCCTCTATACCTATATTAATACAATTTGGTGGTTCAATATTTGTATGATTAATCAAATTTTCTGGAGAAATATAAATCGCTCCTCCAAAAGAACGTTTTAAATATCCTTGTTGTTCTAAATAAGTTAAATCTTGTCGAATAGTAACATTCGAGACCCGAAGCATGTCAGATAACTCATCCACTTTTACTTCACCTTGCTTACGTACGATTTGGGCAATATCTAATCGACGTTTTAGTAGGGCTGAAGACGCTCTAGCCAAATTTTATTTCCTATATAACTGATAATTATTAAAGCGAAGATAATAAAATTTATCCTACTAGTGGTCAATATTAATTGCTCCAATAATTACTTAATCCTTTTAAAAGGATTAAGAAAGATTATATTGTTTTTACAACCTGATATAGCTGATGAGTAGTTAACCGCTAAAATTAAACTTTAGCAACAAATTTATTATTTTTTGAATATTAAAATCCATTTTTGTGATCTTTCTCACTCTATTAACACTAGTATAACTTTCGTTTTGCAAGCATAATTTTTATTAATACCTTTCAATTAAAAAGTTATTATGTTTGGTAATTTATGCAAATTTAAGGAGAAAACACATGTCTATCATTTCCACTCACAATATGTTAAAAAAAGCACAAAAAGAACATTATGCCGTTCCTGCCTTTAATATCCATAATTTAGAAACCATACAAGTCGTTGTAGAAACAGTTTCTGAATTACAGTCACCAGTTATTTTAGCTGGAACACCTGGTACTTATAGTTATGCTGGTACAGAAAATATTATCGCCATTGCTGAAGAATTATCGAAAAAATACAACATTCCTTTAGCAATTCATTTAGATCATCATGAAGAATATAACGATATCGCTTACAAAATTAATTCTGGTATAAGATCGGTAATGATCGATGGTTCACACTTTCCTTTCGGAAAGAATATTGCCATCGTAAAACAAGTTGTTGAATATGCTCACCGTTATGATGTCAGTGTTGAAGCAGAACTAGGGCGTCTTGGTGGTGTAGAAGATGATTTAATGGTAGATGCTAAAGATGCCTTATATACAAATCCAAAACAAGCAGTCGATTTTATTGAAAGGACGGGAATAGATTCACTCGCAATTGCAATAGGTACAGCTCATGGACTTTATAAATCTGAACCAAAACTTGACTTTGAGCGTTTATCAGAGATCCGTTCAATGATAGATATTCCATTGGTATTACATGGTGCTTCAGGTGTTCCTGATAAAGATGTTCGTGAATGTATTAAACGAGGTATTTGTAAAGTCAATGTAGCAACAGAATTGAAAATCGCTTTTTCTAATGCATTAAAACACTATTTTATTGAGCACTCTGATGCTAACGATCCTCGTGATTATATGAAACCAGCAAAAGCGGCAATGAAAAAGATTATTGAAAAAATTATTACTACTTGTGGATGTGCAGGTAAATTATAGAGGCCAAAATAATGATCTATACATTAACACTTAATACTGCAATTGATATGAATATACATTGCCAAGAGTTAATTCCATATTCGGTTAATCGTACATCACATACGAAATACAGTCCAAATGGTAAAGCGGTCAATGTTTCAATAGTTTTGCATACATTTAACAAACCGACGTGTGCATTAGGATTTTTTGGTGGTTTTACTGGCAAATATATCGTTGAAGAATTAACTAAGATGCAAATTCATACGATACCTTGTTTTATTGACGATATCACACGAATTAATGTTTTTATTAACGATGGGCAAAAAGAATATAAATTGGTAAGTAAAGGACCTTTTGTTCCAGATAATAAAAAAACAGAAATGCTAAATATTATCCATACTCTTGAAAAAAATAGTTATTTGGTCATTAGTGGCAGTTTACCAAATAATATTGAATCTGATTATTATCAATCTATCATGGAATTATGTCATACACAAAATATACAAGTTATTTTGGACATCAGCCATCCAAATTTAAAGCAATTACTCACTTATCATCCCTTGTTAATTAAACCAAATGATGATGAATTAAATGATATTTTTGGATTGAAAACTCAAACAATCAAACAGGTCATTACTGCTATAGAAACAGTACATTCATTTGGTGCTCAAAATATTTTATTAACAATGGGATCGAAAGGTCTCTATTTTTCAAATGGACAGCACATTTGGTTTTGTGATGCCGTTACAATCAAACTGGTTAGCTCTGCATGTGCAGGTGATGCATCGTTAGCAGCTTTTTTAAGCGAGTGGTTACCAGAACAAAAACATATTGAGAATGCAATGAAAAAAGCCTCAGCAACTGGTGCTAACGTTGCTGAATCTGATGGCTTAGGTCAACTGAATAAAATCAGTTCCTATATGGAAAAACTAGCCGTAATCCAAATTAAATAAAAGGGAAATGTTATGAAGAAGATATTAGCCGTTACAGGTTGCCCGACAGGCATTGCCCACACTTATATGGCAGAAGAAGCTTTAAAAAGCGCTGCGCAAAAAGCAGGAATACAGATAAAAGTTGAGACAAATGGTGCTGGAGGTGTTGACAATGCAATTACTGATGATGATATTGCCAATGCTATTGGTGTAATTATCGCAGCTGATAAAGACATTAACCCCGATCGGTTTGATGGCTTGCCCGTTATTGAAGTTCCCGTTAAAGATGGTATTCATAAAGCTACAACATTAATAGAACAAATTACTTCTGGAATGATTCCCATTCGTAAAGGAAAACAAAATAGCACGATTAATACGACACCATCAAATCAATTCGTAAGAAAAGAGTCAATAGGACGCCAAATTTATAAACATTTAATGAGTGGCGTATCAAACATGTTGCCTTTTGTAGTAGCTGGTGGTGTCTTAATTGCTTTATCATTTTTATGGGGAATCTATTCTGCCGATCCAAATAATGCTCAATACAATGAGTTCGCAGCGTTATTAATGAAAATAGGTGGACAAGCATTTAACATAATGGTACCAATCTTTACAGCTTTTATTGCTTACTCCATAAGTGGAAGGCCAGCGATGGTTGCAGGGTTTATTGGTGGATTAATAGCCAATATTACTGGCGCTGGTTTTTTAGGTGGCATTATAGCTGGTTTTGCTGCCGGTTACTTGATGCTTTATGTCAAAAAATCACTTAATGAACTACCTCGTTCATTTGAAGGTCTTAAATCCATTTTTATTATGCCGTTAATTGGTGTATTTGTAATTGGATCAGGTATGTTCTGGCTTGGTGGACCAATAGCAGGCATTAACAATGCAATGAAATCATTCCTTGAATCATTACAAACTGCCAATCCAGTTCTGCTCGGAATAGTTATTGGATCAATGTGTTCATTCGACTTTGGTGGACCTGTTAATAAAGCTGCCTATGTAACAGGTACTATGTTATTGGGTGAAGGTAATTTCTACTTTATGGCTGGTGTTTCGGCTGCTTGTATTGTGCCACCTTTTGTTATTGCTTTTGCAACAACTATTTTTCGAGATAAGATTTTTACTGAAGAAGAACGTGCCGCTGGGATAGTAAATTATATTTTAGGGGCTACCCATATCACCGAAGGGGCCATTCCATTTGCAGCAAAAGATCCATTACATGTCATTCCTATCATGATGTTATCTTCCGCTATCGCATCAGTATTGACATTTATTTGTCAAATACAAGTACCAGCACCACATGGTGGTTTTTTAGTACTTCCATTAGTTAATAATCCATTTCAATGGGTTGGTTGTATTTTTGCTGGCGCGTTAGTTGGAGCAATATTATTCGGTTTACTGCGTATTCATCAAAACCGACAATTAACGACGAAAATGCCTAAATAAATTACTATTTAATATTCTGTTATGTTCAATTAATAAGGAGATAAAATGAATAATTTTAAACTAACAGCCGATGACATTTTAATTATTGATGGATATTATTCTAAATCACAAGCAATTCAAACTGTAGCAGAAAATATGATTAAAGCTGGTTTAGTAAAAGATAATTATACTCAAGCTATGTTAGATCGTGATGCACAAATTTCAACATTTTTAGGTAATGGTATTGCTATTCCACACGGAACTACAGACAAACGAAATAGTATAATTGAAACTGGTTTAAAAGTAATTTACTATCCACAAGGTATAAGATGGGATGAAGATAACAACATTGCTTATGTTATAGTTGGTATAGCAGCTAAAAATAATGAACATTTAAATGTGCTAAGACAACTTACGCGAGCTGTGATTGATGAAGACACAATAGAGCGAATTCAATCAGTTAAAAAACCAGAAGATCTATTAACAATTCTTCAAGGAAACTAATATAACCATCCCATGAGAAAAATAATGTGAATTCATGGGAGTTTATTTCTATTTTATTAACAATCACTTTATTATTTCAAGTCGTTATGTTATTCAAAATAAGGTTATTGAACTACCATCAAGAATGAAGTTTACTTTCTTTTTAAAATAATTCTTAAATCATCGCCCATTGCTGTTACAGATTCAAATTTAAATTGGGGTGCTAGAGATAATTTTCTTAGATGAGGCAATACACATAAATCTTTTGCATTATGACCTAGCAGTTTAGGTGCATAATATATTATTAGTTCATCAACTAAATTTTCTTCAATCAAAGCACCAGCAAGATGTGCTCCTGCTTCAACCCAAACAGAATTAATTTGATTTTTACCTAATTGCTTTAATAATTCAACTAAATTTATATGATTTTGAGCTGAAGATTCAATTATCAGCTTAGTGTTGGATTGAGTAATTGGGATATTTTCCTTTCGCACTATCCATGTTTCAGCTGATTGACTAAAGATATTTTCATTCCCTGTTAATCGATTTTTACTGTCTATGATAATGCGAACAGGTTGTCGAATATTTTCTTGTGAATAAAATTTTCTGATCTCATTAGGTAATTCATTATATCTAACCGTTAAACTGGCATTATCAACTTGAACTGTTGCTCGCGTACTCAAAATACAACCAGCCTGAGCTCGAAATTGTTGAACATCTTGTCTTGCTACACTTGAAGTTATCCATTTACTTTCGCCCGATGCCATAGCAATCTTTCCATCTAACGAGGAAGCGAGTTTAAGTTGGACATAGGGTATGCCTGTGCGCATACATTTTAAAAAGCCTTTATTAATGGCTTCAGCTTGATCAGTTAGAACACCAACAATAACTTCAATTCCAGCGCCTTTTAACCGTTTAATACCATTACCTGCAACTTTTGGATTAGGGTCTTGCATAGCAATAACAACACGAGTTATACCTGAGTTAATCAACGCATCAGCGCACGGAGGAGTTCGACCAAAATGACTACATGGCTCTAGTGTTACATAAGCTGTTGCTCCTTGAGCCTTATCACTAGCCATTGTTAGTGCATTCACTTCTGCGTGAGGCTCCCCAGCTTTTTGATGATAACCTTTGCCGATTATCTTATCATCTTTAACAATAACGCAACCAACATTCGGATTGGGAGGAGTAGTAAAGCGTCCAAGTTTAGCAAGCTCGATTGCTTGCTGCATATAAAATTGATCTTTATCATTAATCATATAACGTAATTATTTTTGTTGTAGTTTAGCGATTTCGTTACTAAACTGCTCAATATCATGGAAGCTGAAATAAACGGAAGCAAAACGGATATAAGCGACTTTATCTAAATCTTTAAGTTCTTCAATCACATAATTACCAATAAGTTTAGCGGGTATTTCACGTTCTCCCGTTGCTCTAATTTTTGATTTTATACGCGTAATTGCATCTTCAATAGCATCAAAAGCAACAGGGCGCTTTTCTAATGCGCGTTTTATACCATTGCGCAATTTATCTTCATTGAACGGCTCACGAACTTTATTACTTTTGATAACATTAGGCATAATTAATTCAGCAACTTCAAATGTGGTAAAACGTTCATTACATTCTACACATTGTCGACGACGACGAACTTGAAAACCCTCACCAACAAGGCGTGAATCAATCACCTTAGTATCATCAGCATTACAAAAAGGACAGTGCATAAAATCATCCTAATAACGTCACAATTAACATTACAATAGCTGAAAATATCAATTAAAACAAGGTTTCAATAATGAATGATTATTTCATTAATAAATTAATAATTTTGCTTAGTTTAAGCATAATTAAAATTATCCAATATTTCTCATTGATTTTCTTTAAAAACCTGTGATATATGAATAAAAAAGACATCTTTCATTCATATCATTATTTTCATTGCCAGCATGTTAAAACGTAGATTAATGTATAAAATTTGAAGCGTTTTTAGTCATAATGTAAAGACCGGATAATAAGATAAGCTCGAAAGAATAAGGTAGAAAATTGAATATTTTAAAATATCACAATCATTTACAGTGAAACAACAGGCGAAATCAAAAAATGCAAAGATTTATTCAATCATAATGTTCAAAAATAAAGAATGTGAATAGTAATTCAAGATTAGCATTAATGTTAATGTCATAAAATTATCACTAACAGAACAATTATAAAAAGATAAAGCAATGATCGTATAAATTAGATTAATACTAATAATGAATAAAAAACTCCGTCGCCAAACTAACGACGGAAATAACAATTTACCAATCTAATTTGATCAAAAAATCACGCAATTTAGTAAAATCATCAGGCATGTAATGAGAGAGTAATATCATATTCGCACGCTCACTAAGGGCTTTAGGTAAAGTAATGGATTTACCAAGAATTTCTTCAACCACTTCTTTAAATTTAGCTGGATGTGCAGTACCTAAGAATAATCCGTATTCTCCTTTTTGTAACTGATCACGCAGTGCACGATAAGCAATTGCGCCATGAGGTTCAGAAAGGTAATCTTTTTGGTCAAGTTCTCGCACAGTCTGTTTGCATATTTCATCAGAAATTGCAGCATGACCAAGTGATGTAAGCACCCACCCTTCTCTTTTATAAATCTCTTCAATACGTGGCCAATTATTAGGTTGGCTAACATCCATGGCATTAGATAGCGTTGCTACCGTTGCATGAGGCTCCCATTTACCTGTTTCCAAATAACGCGGCACTGTATCATTGGCATTGGTTGCAGCAATGAAACGTTTAATTGGTAACCCCATTGTTTTAGCAAGTAGACCCGCTGTCAAATCACCGAAATTACCGCTCGGTACAGAAATTACTAATTGCTCACGTTGTGCTGGAGTTAACTGTGCAAATGCTTCGAAATAATAACAAACTTGTGCTAATAATCGGCTAATGTTAATAGAGTTAGCTGAATTTAAGCCAATTGCAGTTTTTAATTCTTCATCATCAAATGCTTTTTTAACTAATGCTTGGCAAGCATCAAAATCACTTTGTATCGCAATAGTATGAATATTATCACCAAGTGTACAAAATAGCTTTTCTTGTAAGGGGCTAATTTTGCCTTCAGGATATAAAATTACTACTCGAATATTAGGTAGATGATAAAAAGCATGGGCAACTGCTGCACCAGTATCACCAGAAGTCGCCGTTAGAATCGTAATTTTTTTGTCAGCAGCGACTTGCACCAAAGCCTGAGCCATAAAGCGACCACCAAAATCTTTAAAGGCTAATGTTGGGCCATGGTATAATTCTAATGAACCTACATCCTCTTCCACTGATTTGACAGGAGCAGGAAACTGAAACGCATTTTTCACCAATCTATGCATATCATCATCACCAATTTCTTCACCAATATAGGAGGATAAAATCTTGGCACTACGACTGACAAAATCCAGTTCTAATAATGTATCTATTTCATTTAGCGAAAATTTTGGTAAATTTTGAGGAAAAAATAGACCTTGTCCTCTTCCTAATCCTTGTTGTACCGCTTGTGCAAAGCTAACTTGCTGTGAATGATCTTTTAAATTGTACAATTTCATAATATTTTCCGATTATCCTAAGGCTTATAAGGCTTATATTGTTTATTTTATCTGTTAGTCATTTGTAGACCTAACAATAACACGTTGGAAACTTTCATTCTTTCTATCGTAGAAAAAGTTATATCACTCTTGTGCCTTGTTTATCTATTTTGCAAATATGGGTAAAACCTTCCTCATTTTGTAAATAGCATTTTTTCAGCAACAATTCAATTTGCTGGGCCGTTTCAAGCTTGTCAGCAATGACAAACATTGTCGGTCCTGATCCTGAAATACCAGATGCTAAAGCACCAAGTTGTTTGACACGATTTTGCGTTTCATCAAAGTTAGGTAATAATTGTTTACGATAAGGTTCTGCAATATTATCACACAGCATTGCAGCAGCAAGTTTTGGTTGATTCGTGTAACAAGCATGAATGAAACCACCGACATATCGACCATGAG
Organism: Gilliamella sp. B3022; assembly: GCF_028751545.1. Taxonomy (NCBI): domain Bacteria; kingdom Pseudomonadati; phylum Pseudomonadota; class Gammaproteobacteria; order Orbales; family Orbaceae; genus Gilliamella; species Gilliamella sp. B3022. The sequence goes on along the minus strand of NZ_CP071867.1, from coordinate 1,607,040 downwards.
CGATGCAATCTGCCTTTTGATATTGCGCAGGCAGAATAGCTCGTGCTTGAGCTGTCGATATCTTGATACCAGAATAAGCCATTATCCAATACCAATTATCAAAATGTGGAATGGATTCACTAATAATGCCCATTTCATCAAGGATAAGTTGCATTCCACCCAAATAACACGGTGCGACATTATCGTAATGCACGCTCCCAGATATCCGACCTTCAAGTTCACCCATCATTGAAAGCATTTCAAACTCATTAAATGGTTTATCATAAAACTCATTTAAAGCAACCAGTGCTCCCACTACCGAACATGCGCTCGATCCTAATCCTGAACCAATTGGCATATTTTTTTCAAGCGTAATACTGACTGGTAGCGTTTTACCCATTACTTCACAAAAGCGCTGCCAGCATTGATATACAATATTGTATTTAGGATCGCTTGGTAATTTTTTAACAAATATTCCTTTACTTGTGAGGGAAAATTCGGTTGCAGTTTCAACTGTAATAAGATCACCTAACATTACACCACTGATCGGATTAATAGCTGCACCTAAAATATCAAAACCAACACTGATATTAGCCATTGATGCTGGCGCATATACTGTTAAAGATTTATAACTCATTTAACCTCCGATTTTACCCGATGTAGTACGTAAAATATCAGCAAAAACACCAGCAGCAGTTACCTCATTACCAGCTCCATAACCACGTAGTACTAATGGAATTGGTTGATAATAACGAGTGTAAAACGCTAAAGCGTTTTCGCCATTCTTAACTTTATAAAGAGGGTCTTCACTATCAACGGCCTCAATTCTAACACTACATTGATTGTTTTCTATACTACCAACATAACGTAACACTTTTCCCTTTTTTGAAGCTTGTTCAGATTTCGTTTTAAATTCAGAATCTAATTGCGGCAATTTAATCATAAATTCATCAATATTGCCTTGTGAATATTCAGTAGGTAGCACAGATTCGACATTAATTTGATCGAGTTCAAGCTGTAATCCAGCTTCTCGCGCTAAAATAAGTAATTTTCTTGCTACATCTGTTCCCGATAGATCATCACGAGGATCTGGCTCAGTAAAACCTTTCTCTTTAGCCAATTTAGTTGCTTCAGACAATGACATTCCTTCATCAAGCTTACCGAAAATGAAAGAAAGTGAGCCAGATAATATCCCAGAGAATTTAATAAGATCGTCACCGGCATTTAGTAAATTTTGTAAGTTTTCAATTACCGGCAATCCTGCACCTACATTAGTATCATATAAGAATTTTCGTTTACTTTTTTCTGCTTCTTGGCGTAAGCGCAAATAATAGGCCATAGAGCTTGTATTTGCTTTTTTATTTGGAGTAACCACATGGAAACCATTAGCTAAAAAGTCGGCGTATTTGTCCGATACTTCGCTGCTTGAAGTACAATCGACTAAAATTGGGTTAAGTAATCGGTTATTTTTGGCAAATTCAATAATACTATCTAACGTGTATTTCGTTTCACTCTGTTTGATTTGTTCACGCCAATTATCAAGAATAATACCATCTCGATCAAGCACACTGTGTTTTGAATTAAATAAACCACATACCCGCAAATCAATCTGTTTGTTTTTAAGCCATTTTTGTTGACGACCAATTTGATCAACAAGTGCACCACCAACACCACCAACACCAATTATAAAGACATCAAGCATTTTATCTGTACCAAATAGCATTTGATGAGCAACTCGGACACCCATTACCGCAACATCGTTATCAACTACAACTGAAATTGAACGTTCAGATGAACCTTGTGCAATAGCGACAATATTGATATTTGCTCTAGCTAATGCAGTAAAGAAATTAGCTGATAATCCACGTAAAGTCCGCATACCATCACCCACAACTGAGATAATAGCCAATCTTTCAATAATTTCAATCGGTTCAAGTAATCCATCTTTTAATTCTAAAAAGAATTCATCGCTCAACGCTTCTTTTGCACGAAAAAGTTCAGATTGTGGTACACAAAAACTAATACTGTATTCAGATGATGATTGAGTGATAAGAACTACAGATATTCCTGCATAAGACATTGCCGAAAAAACTCGAGCTGACATCCCAACCATACCTTTTAAACCAGGACCAGAAACGTTAATCATAGCCATATTATTTAAATTAGTGATCCCTTTTACAGGGGTGGTAGAATCGACAACATTTGCACCAATAAGTGTGCCTTGTGCGTCAGGATTATTGGTATTTTTTATCAAACATGGAATTTGAAATTGTGCAATAGGTAAAATAGTTCTAGGATGAAGAACTTTAGCTCCAAAATAGGAAAGTTCCATTGCTTCTTGATATGACATAGTTTTTAATAATTTAGCATCTGGTACAATCCTAGGATCACAAGTGTAAACACCATCAACATCGGTCCAAATTTCACAACTATTTGCTTTTAAACAAGCTGCGAGAACTGCGGCTGAATAATCAGAACCATTACGGCCAAGTACTACCAATTCACCCTTTTCATTACCCGCAGTAAAACCAGGCATTAAAATAATGTTTTGTTGAGGAATGCATAGCTGCGCAATTCGATGACTTGATTCAGGAATATCAACAGTAGATTCTAAGTAACTACCTTGAGCAATCAGCATTGTAACAGGATCTATTAGGGTGATAGTATGACCTTTCGCTTTAAGCAGCTCTTGCATAATAGTAATTGACAGTTTTTCACCACGACAAATAATTGATGCATTGATACTATCGGGACATTGACCTAATAAGCGAATTCCTTCCAACAATTGCTTGATTTGATTTAATTCATTTAACGCAAAACGTTGCATTTCCTCGTAAGAAAAATTACGTTGTGCTTTTGCAAGACCAGCTAACAAATCAGCAAAAATTTTTTCGGCATCATAAATATTGTTTTTGATATCTTGTCCGGCAACCGTTTTTTCAACCATCGCAACTAGATGATTAGTAATTTTAGCAGGTGCCGATAAAACAGTAGCTGTTTGTTCTTGCTTAGCATTATTTTCAATTATTTCTGCAACTCGCAAAAAACGTTCTGCGTTAGCAACAGATGTTCCTCCAAATTTTAAAACTTTCATATCACACCTTACTTATCTTTTTTATTTATGCCATTACGATTCAAAATACAATTATTCGACTTTTTTATATCGATAGGTATTATGAAAACCCCTTAGTCTTATAACTTATGTTATAACACTATTTTTTAACTATAGTTAATGTTTAAAAATATTCAATATACAATAAAAAACCCGCCTTTTAGGAGCGGGTTTTTTATATTTATTTGGGAAAAATCAACCCGCCCTAGATCGTGTAATAGTACCTAAGGTGCCTGTAATACCTGTCATACGGGTTGGAATAATCATTATTTTTCCTAAAACTTTTTTCTTAAACTCTAAACAAAACAGCCCGACATTTTCATGTCAGGCTGTAATTTTAAAAAACTTTTTTGCTGTTTTCGTACTCATTAACAACTTTATTCAAAGCTTGATATATACATTGTGCATCTTGCTTATTCAATGCTTCATCCAGAATATTGAGGTACGATAACATTAATTTCTGATTGTCTTCGGCAAATTGTGGTGATACTTCTTGATCTTCATATAACATGACATAAGTGCGAGCAAATCCAAATATCAAAAAATAAACCGATGCATTTTTCGGATCTTCTTGAATCAATGCCCTCATTGCCTTGCGTAGTTTTACATAACTATCGGTACCAGGCAAACTTGTCGCAAATGTTTTCGTTACTTCAGAAAATGTCATTGCAATAAACCTCAATCAAAATCACAAGAAGAAAGGATAGCAACCCATCAGCAGAAGTGCAAGTGTATTTTGTCTACTGAGCATAGTTTTTTATTTTTAATAAACAATATATGCCAATTAATACCGAATAAGTTTATTATTATAATTCTTTATAAATAGATAATCCCGCTGAAGCTTGAGCAACCGGCATTATCTCAATTGAGTTAACATTAAAATGTGTTGGTGTATTAACTAACCATGATACGGTATTTGCTATATCTTCGGGTGTGATATAATCTACACCCTCGTAAACTTCTGTCGCTTGTTCATTATTTCCATGAAACCGTACATTTGAAAATTCTGTACCACCACATAAGCCAGGCTCAATATTAGTCACTCTAATCTTTTTCCCAAGCAAATCAGTTCGTAGATTTGCGCTAAACTGCTTAACAAATGCTTTCGATGCACCATATACATTACCACCTTTATAAGCATAACTACCTGCTACCGAACCAATATTAATAATATAACCAAAATTACGTTCGACCATTTCAGGCAAAATTTGGTGAGTTAAATGTACTAAACCTATAATATTAGTTTCAATCATAGTTTCCCAATCGTTATATTCTGCTTGGTATGCTGGCTCTAATCCTAATGCTAATCCTGCATTGTTAATTAAAATATCAATCGGTTGAAACTCTTTAGGAAGTTGTAATAAAATAGATTCCACGGCATCTTTTTTGGTTACATCTAAAGGTAATGATAAGAAGTTTGCCCCAAATTCATCAGCTATTTTCTGTAGTTTATCTGCTCGCCTGGCAGCACCAATAACTTTATAGCCATCAGCTATTAACTTGCAACAAATAGCATGCCCAAATCCAGAGGAAGCACCAGTCACTAAAGCAATATTCATAGTAAATCTCCTTATAAGCTTAACGATAATATGAAATATGAGTACTTTTTCATAATCGATATGATAAATAAGCAAAAATTGGTCAATTCATAATTTTACTTAAACGTATAGTTAACCTCAAACTTCTTGACAATAATTCAATATAGATATTATAAAAAACCCGCTAATAAAGCGGGCTAATATTTAAATCTCATTTTGCAGTTTCTACTGATGGTTCTTCATCTTTCAATGGAACAATTAGTGTATCAATATGTGTATTATTGATTAATTGACGAGCAGAAGACATCAACTTGCTCCAAAAATCTTGATGATGACCACATACAACAAGATCAGCACCATATTCATGAATCGCTTCTATTAATACTTGACCAAACTCACCATTTCCTGAAAGCGTGTGTGCAATAGGATATGCAGCATTATCAGCCAGTTTATTTAAGGCAATATGTGCATCTTCTGTGATTTTATCTTTCATATCATTCATATTAATATCAACTAACCCTGTATATAAATCAGAATAGTTAATACCAACATGGATCAAAGAAATTTGAGCATTATATGGTCTTGCCATAGAAACAGCTTTTTCAACAAGAACTTCACTTTCAGGTGATAAATCCACTGCGACTAATATATGTTTATAAGCCATGATATTTTACTCCTTCCTATTTTGACGCTCAGGTTAAATTTTAAATTTATACTCTATTATTACTACTAAATTAATTTTTGAGCAAGCCAAAAAAGTGACGCAGATAACAAAATTGAAATCGGTAATGTCAAAATCCATGTTAATGCGATATTTTTAATCGTTTTACTTTGCACACCACCACCATCAACAATCATTGTACCAGCTACAGATGATGAAAGAACTTGAGTGGTTGATACTGGCATACCAGTATAACTAGCAATACCAATTGAAAGCGCTGTGGTAATTTGCGCCGAAACACCTTGAGCATAAGTCATTCCTTTTTTCCCAATTTTTTCGCCGATGGTAACAGCGACACGACGCCATCCAATCATAGTACCAAGAGCAAGCGCTGAAGCAACAGAGATAATGATCCAAATAGGTGCATATTCAATTGTTTTAAGCAGGTCATTGTTGACCGATTTTAAATATTGTTTATCTTCTAATGAAATATTTGGTTGTTTAGCAACATGTGAAACCGTATCGGATAAACAAAGTAGAATACGTCTAGCTTGTGAGCGCTGTTCAACAGTAAGAGATTCATAATCATTCATTTTATTAAATAAATTATTAGCAATATTTAATGTAATAAATGAACTCGAATAATCACAATGATATTGATTCAAATCGCTGATAGGTACACTAGAATCAACGGTGGATTGAGAGCCAATTACCGTTGTCAAATCTTGATTATGAGTAACAAAATAGTCTTCAATATTGTGGATAGCATTACGAGTATTGGTAATATCATAAGTTGAAGCACTCATATTAACAATAAAACCAGCAGGAGCAATGCCCATCAACACCAACATTAATAAACCAATTCCTTTTTGTCCATCATTAGCGCCGTGTGAAAAGCTAACACCAGCTGCCGATATAATAAGCATTATGCGGATCCAAAATGGAGGCTTTTTCTTACCATAGAGTTTTTCACGCTGCTCTGGTGTCATGAAGATACGCTCTCTTTTTTTACTGCTTTTTTTACTTTGACTTTTACGTGTCCAATATTTACGCAATAAAAAAATCATTAAACCAGCTATAACAAGACCAACCACTGGAGAAATAATTAATGATAAAAAGATTTGAATCATTTTCGTAATATTGAGAGCATCAATAATTGATGTATCCATAATAAAGGCATTAGCGAGTGCTACACCAATAATGGAACCAATTAAAGTATGAGAACTTGAAGCAGGAATGCCCACATACCAAGTTCCTAAATTCCAGATAATTGCGGCAAATAAAATAGAAAAGACCATAGCAAGCCCATGTGTTGAACTTACATTGAGTAATAAATCGGTTGGTAATAAGTGCACAATCGCATAAGCTACGCTGAGGCCACCAAGTAACACACCAAAGAAATTAAATACCCCAGCCATAAAAACGGCAAGTTGTTCTTTCAATGCTCTGGTATAAATAACCGTTGCAACAGCATTAGCTGTATCATGAAATCCATTTATAGCCTCATAAAAAAGCACAAATAGTAATGCAAAGACTAATAATATAATAGTTGAAAATTCTAAATCAGAAAATAGATGAAACATAATAGATCTTTCTGTTGTTAATTAACGGCACTATTATCCTTTAGAATAGGACAATGAGCAAAACAATTTTTACATTTTTCGTTTAGCGTAACGGGCAGCTAAAAAAGCACAGATCATTAATTGAATTTGATGAAAGATCATTAAAGGTAAAATCATAATCCCCATAATCGATATAGGAAAAATAACACCAGCCATTGGAATACCACTAGCTAAACTCTTTTTTGAACCACAAAAAACAATTGTAATTTCGTCTTCTTTGCTAAAACCAAATAGTCTTGCGCTATAGGTCGTGATTAATAATACAATTACTAATAATACAATTGAGAAAAATATTATAGTTAACAATGATAAAAAACCAACTTGGGCCCAAATGCCATTAATAACTGCATCACTAAAAGCAACATAAACCACTAATAAAATCGATAAACGATCAAATTTAAAAATAACATTTTTATATTTGTCTATCCATTTGATTATAAAACGGCGCGATAAATGCCCAACCATAAAAGGTAACATCAATTTTAACATTATCGAAGTAATTGCATCTACTATATCCATTGAAGCAATCGCTTGAGTATTCATTAATAACCCAACTAAAATAGGAGTAATAAAAACACCCAACAATGTTGATGCTGAGGCACTACAAATTGCAGCAGCAACATTACCTTTTGCTATCGAAGTAAATGCTATAGCCGATTGCACTGTTGCGGGCAAAACACACAAATAAACAAAGCCTAAATAAAATTCTTGTGATAAAAAAGTTGGCACTAAAAATCGCATCATAATGCCTAAAATTGGAAAAATCACAAAGGTCGTTACAAATATTAATACATGTAATCGCCAATTTTTTATGCCAATAATAATAGATTGAAAAGAGAGTTTGGCTCCATGCATAAAAAATAACAATCCAATGGCAAAAGTAGTAAGATGCCCAAAAAATATTTTAGTTTGTCCCTTACAAGGCAAAAAACTTGCAGTGATAACAACACAAATTAGAGTCAATAAGAATGGATCAATCTTCAAACGTTGGAATATATTCATAGTTATCGATCTTTTTTACTAAAAAAATCGCCACAAAAGTGGCGATTTAGTTTATGGGTAAAAATACTTATTCTAAGAAGCTACGAAGCACATCAGAACGACTTGGATGACGTAATTTACGTAACGCTTTAGCTTCAATTTGTCGAATACGTTCACGTGTTACATCAAATTGTTTACCCACTTCTTCAAGCGTATGATCGGTATTCATATCAATACCAAATCGCATACGTAATACTTTTGCTTCGCGCGGTGTTAAACCTGATAAGATATCACGTGTTGCACTACGTAAGCTTTCAGATGTTGCTGCATCTAATGGCTGCTCTAGTGCGGTATCTTCAATAAAGTCACCTAAATGTGAATCTTCATCATCACCAACTGGCGTTTCCATCGAGATTGGTTCTTTAGCAATCTTTAGCACTTTACGGATTTTATCTTCTGGCATTTGCATACGTTCAGATAATTCTTCCGGCGTCGGTTCGCGACCAATTTCTTGTAACATTTGACGTGAAATGCGATTTAACTTATTAATCGTTTCAATCATATGTACTGGAATTCGAATCGTTCTTGCTTGATCAGCAATTGAACGTGTGATAGCTTGTCTAATCCACCATGTCGCATAAGTTGAGAATTTATACCCTCGACGGTATTCAAATTTATCTACAGCTTTCATCAAACCGATATTACCTTCTTGAATTAGATCTAAGAATTGTAATCCACGGTTAGTGTATTTTTTTGCTATAGAAATCACTAAACGTAAGTTTGCTTCAACCATTTCTTTCTTAGCTCGTCGTGCTTTTGCTTCACCAATAGACATACGACGGTTAATATCTTTAATTTGCTCAATAGAAAGATTAGTTTCAGCCTCTATTTGTTTCAATAAGTTAACTTGTGCAGCAATCTGCTCCTCAAAATCTTTTAAATTAACAGCAAAAGCATTTTTAGAAGTTAATGCTTTATTATACCAATCCATATTATTTTCATTTCCAGTAAAATAATTCATGAATTGTTTTTTCGGCATTTTACATTGTTCAACGCAGATCTTCATAATTACACGTTCGTGTGCTCTTACACGATCCATCATGCTTCTCATATTGTTGACAAGTATATCGAACTGTTTAGCGACTAAACGAAATTGCTTGAAAATCTCTGATAAATTTTCGATCTCTTTTTGTGCTTTTTTGTGACCACGTCCATATTTTTTTATAGCTTCAGATGTTTTATTGTGTTGCTCTTGTAATTCAGCAAATTTTGCTCTAGCAACTTCAGGATCAATTGAAGCATCTTCATCAGCAGATGAATCACCATCCTCATCTTCATTTTCATCGTCACTATCGTCGATTTCGATCTCAGTTTCACTATCTTCTAAATCTTCAGGCAATTCTTCAGTTACTTCTTCCGCATTTGGATCAACAAAACCGGTAATTAAATCAGACAAACGAACTTGTCCACTTTCGATTAAGTTATATTGCTCAAGTAAATAAGTAATTGCTTCTGGGTATTCAGACACGGAAGTTTGAACTTGATTAATGCCATCTTCAATACGTTTGGCAATGTCAATTTCACCTTCACGAGTTAAGAGTTCCACCGCTCCCATTTCTCGCATATACATACGAACAGGATCGGTTGTACGACCTATTTCTGACTCAACATTAGATAAAACTAATGCTGTTGCTGCTTCAACGGCTTCTTCATCAGGGACATTATCTGAAAGTAATAACTCATCAGAATCAGGGGCTTCTTCAAGAACTTGAATCCCCATATCATTAATCATTTGGATAATATCTTCAATCTGATCTGAATCAATAATCTCTTCAGGCAAGTGATCGTTGACATCAGCATAGGTTAGGTATCCTAGCTCCTTACCACGAATGATTAGGAGTTTTAGCTGTGATTGAGAATTTTGCTCCATAAAAGGTATCCACTTTTAGTTATTTGATCATGTGTATATTATATATGTAGAACATTATCTGTTATCTACGTATACCCTATATATTTAGTCTTTTTTTGATAAAACAAGTATTAATGTCGCTAATTCTTTTTTCTCTGCGGTACTTAAGCCGGAGACTCTCTCTTTTGCGATTAGTTCATCTTGTCTTTGGGCGAGTATATTATCATATAACTCTTTTAAAGTATGTGTAAAAATCGATTCTATATCATCATCTTGATAATGAAACTCCCAGGTTGATAAACGACTGAGTTGTCTATAAAATGGCCTCTCTAAACACTCAGTTAATATTTGTGCAGTATTTATATTAGGATAACGCTGGCATAATTCAAGTAGCTCAATAAAAATATCAATGCCAGCCATTTTTACTTGGCCAATAGCATTAATATTGGACACAAGTTGCGCAAGATTAGGATATTGAAGCAATAAACCAATCAAAATACGCATTGTAGTTAACTTCATTTGTGCTATTGGTGCAGATTCTTGGGACTTAATTTCGTATTTTTGGCGATTTGATTGCATTAATTGCTCTATTTGAGACAAATCAAGTAACCCCAAATAACGCCCAAGTTGTTGTAATAAATTTAATCGGAAAGCTTTTGCTTTTATTTGATCAAGTAAAGGAAGAGCTAATGAACTTAATTTCGCTTTTCCTTCCGGTGTTTTCAAATCAACTTGCTTTAATAATTCATCAAATAAAAATTTAGATAGATTTGACGCAGTGTTCAAGTAATCTTCAAAACCTGAGTTACCGATTTTACGTACAAAACTGTCAGGATCTTCATCTTGAGGTAAAAAAGCAAAACTGATCTCTTTACCATCAATCAAGCAGGGTAATAAAACATTCAGTGCTCTCCAAGCGGCACTCCTTCCCGCATTATCGCCATCATAACAAAAGATTACAGAATCAGTAGCTCTAAACAGAAGTTTAATATGTTCTTCTGATGTTGCAGTTCCTAAAGCCGCTACAGCATAGTCAATTCCATACTGAGCCAGAGACACCACATCCATGTAACCTTCTACAATTATCAATTGTTTCGGATTACGATTAGCTTCTAAAGCTTCATAAAGTCCATATAATTGAAAACCTTTATGAAAAATAGGAGTTTCTGGCGAGTTTAGATATTTTGCAGAATCATTAATAATAGTTCTTCCCCCAAAGGCAATCACATTACCTTGTCTATCACGAATTGGGAACATGATTCGCCCACGAAAGCGATCGAATCGATTACCTCTATCATTATTAACTGACATTCCTGCTTTATCATATAACTCTGCTTCGTTTTTGGTCTTTACAATATTTTGAAAAGTTAATTGGCTTGAATTAGGTGCGTAACCAATTTTATACCTAGCTATAATTTCCCTATTTAGTCCACGTTGTTCCAGATATTTATGCGCATCAATCGAGGTTGATAATGCTAATTGCTGTTGGTAAAAATTGGTTATTTTAGCCATTAACGTATACAGATCACGGCGTATATTTCGAGACTCAATCTGTTTGGACTGATCTATTTGGTTATTATTATCCGTATAAGGAACTCGAATTCCTTGCATACTGGCTAATTCTTCAATTGCTTCAGGAAAAGACAAACGTTCATATTGCATTAAAAAATTCACAACTGAACCAGATGCTCCACAACCAAAGCAATAATAGATCTGTTTTTTTTCATTCAATGAAAAAGAGGCAGTTTTCTCATCATGGAAAGGGCAACAACCAAAGTAGTTATTCCCCTTTTTTTTCATTTTGACACGTTTGCTGATCACATCAAGTATACTTGTGCGAGCAATCAAGTCTAAAATAAAATCTCGAGGAATAAGACCTTTCATGATAATTTAACCGATATTGGCACTATACGCAAAGACAACAAGCCGCATGTATATGTACGGCTTGTAAAAAATTTTTTATAAAAAAATAGATAAAATTGAGTTTTATATCAATTTAAACTTTTAGTATAAATATTAATATAGACGAGTGCGACGAGCGTTTTCTCTTTCTAATTTTTTAGCGTGACGTTTAACAGCAGCTGCTTTTGCGCGTTTACGAATAGTAGTTGGTTTTTCATAAAATTCACGGTTACGAACTTCAGCTAGAACTCCTGCTTTTTCGCAAGAACGTTTAAAACGACGTAATGCTACATCGAAAGGTTCATTTTCACGTACTTTAATTACTGGCATGTGCCTCTCACCTCAAATTTGTTTAATATCACAAAGGACTAAAAATTAGTGCGCAATTTTACCCCTAATAGACATACGTTGTAAAGTAAAATATCGAATTATTGTATCATAACAAATTAATTTGCTAATCTCCCTACTCAATTAGATAATAAAACCATTTTTATTAAGATAGATAGGTATTTTTATGTCATCATTTATCATCGGTCAATACCCAAAGCGTCGCCTACGCCGCAATCGTGTTTATGATTTTAGCCGCCGTTTAGTTGCAGAAAATCACCTAACAATTAATGACCTGATTTATCCTGTTTTTATAATTGAAGGTAACAATATTATTAAACCAGTTATATCAATGCCAAATGTTAATCGAATGAGCATTGATATGCTATTAAAAGAAGCTGAATATGTAGCTAAACTAGGTATTCCTGTTCTTTCACTGTTTCCAGCCATTGAACCAGAAAAAAAATCATTACTTGCTCAAGAAGCTTATAATGAAAATGGGTTAGTGCCCAAAGCGATTCGAGCATTAAAAAAAGAAATTCCCGAGTTAGGTATTCTAACTGATGTAGCACTTGACCCTTATACAAGCCACGGACAAGATGGCATTATTGATGAACATGGTTATGTTCAAAATGATTTATCTGTTGAAATTCTTGTTAAGCAAGCTTTAATTCAAGCTCAAGCTGGTGCAGATATTATCGCGCCAAGTGATATGATGGATGGACGCATTGGTGCAATTCGTGATGCGCTTGAAAATCATCATTTTGTTAATACACAAATCATGGCGTATTCGGCTAAATATGCTTCAAGTTTTTATGGCCCGTTTCGTGATGCAGTAGGATCTGCTTCAAATATAAAAGGCGGTAATAAAAAAACTTATCAACTTGATCCTGCCAACAGCAATGAAGCTTTGCAAGAAATTTACCAAGATCTTAGTGAAGGCGCTGATATGGTCATGGTTAAACCAGGTATGCCTTATCTTGATATGGTCAGAAGAGTGAAAGAAACCTTTGCTGTGCCAACATTTGCCTATCAAGTTTCTGGCGAATATGCCATGCTGTGCGCAGCAATTGAAAACGGTTGGTTAGATGAACAATCAGTAATTATGGAATCCTTACTTTGCTTTAAACGCGCTGGTGCAGATGGAATATTAACATATTTCGCTAAACAAGTTGCTGAATGGTTAGTTCAAAGACAATAAGATGTATTAACTCACTGTAAAGTCCCCATATTATATAATGGGGATATTTATCAAAACACAGCAAAAGACTTCATTTAGATTATTGGCTTTGTTCATTCTATTTTTCGGTAAAATTAGCTATTAAATTAGGAACTTTTTTAAACTTTTACAAGTGGATAAAGCTATGTCGATTTTACCTCCAAAAATCCGATTTTCAAGCAAAACACTTTTCATATTTATTTTATCCGTCAATTTCAGCATATAAATAATTAACATGATTTAATAGCAATATAAAGTAAGTAACCAATATTTAGTAAAGCGTGTAAAAAAGTTTTAGGAAAACTATATGTTTATATAAATATCTGATAATATTTCATCAGATTAATGACAAGAGAATGAAAAATGATCTATGAACTCATACCGATAGAATTGCATGAAGAGCTTAATGATTTTCGTCAAGATTTAGAGAGGATAGTTTTACAGTATGTTGAAGTTTGTCCTTATTGTGACAAAAAAGAATTTTATCTAATCCGTTCAAAACCAACTACTACTTACCGTTGTAAAGCTTGTTATAAATATTTTACGGCGGCAACCAATACACACTTTAATCGTCTAACTCCTTTTAACTGGTTAGAAACTATTTTTATTAGCCGGATAAAAAACTACAGCTATCAAGCAATAGCAGATAAATTTGATTGTTCAACTGAGAAAATAATGCGTCGTGACCATGCTATAATGAATCACTTAAAGCTACATTATTTATCATTATATAAATGGTATATCAACAAACAACAAACAACTTTAAATCCAATCTTAATTGAACAATATAATTATATCAAATCAAAAATAAATACTTTACTTAATACGACAACTCCCGTTTGTTTACACTGCAACTCAACAGAAACAGTCAAAATAGGCAAACGAACATGTTACCGATGTAAACGATGTCGACATAGTTTTAATCTTCTAAGTAATACTAAACTAAATCGTTTACCCAAACCTGAATTATGGCTAAATTTTATTGATTTACTCTTAGCCGGAGAAGACAATATACAAATAGAGAAAAATTTAAAATTGACGAGCAATACCATAAGGAGATGGCGATCGGTATGGTGTGAAATGATGATAGCTTGGAAGTGTGATGCCCTATCTATTTGGTGTAGCAGCCATTAAAAATGGTAAAGATAGCATGATGAATGACAATTTCATGTTTTACTCTAAATAATCTTTAACCCATAAGATTAATAATAGAAGATAATGTTATGAAAAACTATATTTCTCTTCTCTATATAAGTTTATGCAGCAGTACACTATTAATTAGTGGTTGTGATGACAAAAAAACAACTAATACAAACTCAACTCATATTGCCGTGACTAACAGTTATCTTTTTCATACAGAACCAGAATTATTGCCTGTTCACAAGTTATTTAAACAGCAGAAAATTCAAGGTCCATCACATAAACTAATTAACTATAACTATCAGGGTTATGTGACTAATTATAATTTAGAAGGACTTTATGGTGAAATTAATTATGATGAAGCCAAATACATTTACGGAATGGAAGGAACCAGAGATGAATATGAAATTACTTTTGACAATACAAAAAACATACTTGGCATGAAAAATAGTAATGGAGATATTGTTGCTTTTTCTGAATTTGATGGGCAAGGTCATTTAGTTGAAACAACTTTATCTCACTTTGCAGAAAATAATATTATTTTTAACAGCAAAATAATTTATGAAGAAGACCGGGTTGAGAAGGTTTTGTATAATGCTTATATTCCAGTTGATGAAAAAACCAAATTTCCTGTGTTAGTACAAGAAAAAGATATTATTTACAATGATAGTAAGCAATTGGAAAAAACTATCACTAAGTCATTTAAACTATCATCAAATGGTGACATTATTATCAATGATAAAAATGAACAAGAAGTTGAAATGACTGAGACTTGTACCTATTCTAATTATAATGAAAACCGAGATTGGACTAAGGCAATTTGTATTACAACAGGAAATGAGTCAAAAACCGTTACTTTAATAAGAACCATCGAATACCAATAGCTTTATTTATTCTCTTAATACCAAAGGGAATATGATTAGTCATGACCGTACTCATCGTATTTACGGCAAAGTATAATGGTGTCTTCAATTAAGCGCCGAGCAATAGTTCCATATTCAGGTATTTTAGGTAATTGAGAGTAATGATACCAATTTGCTTCAACTAATTCGCAAGTATCTAATTGAATTTCGCCACTTTCATAATCTGCTAAATAAGCCATCATCAATGAATTTGGAAACGGCCAAGGCTGAGATCCTACGTAACGAATATTTTTAATATTTAATTTTGATTCTTCAAATACTTCTCGTTTAACAGCCATTTCCATTGTCTCACCAACTTCAGTAAAACCAGCTAAAACAGTATATAAACTATTTTTATTATGTCTAACATGTTTTGCCAATAATATTTTATTTTTTTTGCGAATAGCGACAATGATAGATGGCGAAATTTGAGGATAATAACGTTCATTACAGTTATGACACATACAACACCATTCTGTTGTACTAATACACATTTTGTGACCACAATAACCACAATATTTATGAGAACGATAGAACTCTGATAATTGAACAGCTCGGCCAGCCATGTAAAATAATGATTGTTCAGTATTATCAAGCAAAGATCGAATTGAACTCATTGCAGTTTTCATTTCACGACAAATAAGCCAAGCCGTTTGTCCATTCCATTCACCGATGGGTTGGGCAATCAGATTTTTGAAACCCAGTTTACTGGCATTTCCAACAGGAACTTCCCCGTTTGGTAACCATAACCTTCCATTTTTACTGACAAACCAATAGCCCGTTTCATTTCCATTCAAACTTATTTGTTGCTGTATGTTCATATCAATTTACACTCAAAACAACGAAAAAGGAGGGGTTAGCCTCCTTTATTATCAATATTATTTCTTTTTCTTCTCGTGAAGTCCTTTTTTCTCAAGTTCCCAATAAATGATACGTTGCTGAGCAATTGTAAATAAATTACTTACGATATAATATAAAACTAAACCTGAAGGAAACCATAAGAAGAATACTGTAAAAATTAATGGCATATAAGTCATTAATTTTTTTTGTAATGGGTCAGCGGCCGGTGTTGGGGACATCATCTGAATTAAGAACATTGTACCGCCCATTAATAAAGGAAAAATATAATAAGGATCTTGTGCAGATAAGTCATAAATCCAAAGTGCAAACGGGGCATGACGTAGCTCAACAGCATTACCTAACATATAGAATAATGATAAGAAAATTGGCATTTGAATAAAGATTGGCAAACAACCGCCTAATGGATTTACTTTCTCTTGTTTATAAATCGCCATAGTTTCCATACTTATTTTTTGTTTATCATCACCATAACGTTCTTTCAATGCTTCTATACGAGGTTGTAATAACTTCATTTTTGCCATTGAACGATATTGAGCACGTGTTAATGGGAATAAAATACCACGGACAATAAAAGTAATAATAATAATTGCAAAGCCCCAGTTACCAACAAAGCTATGAATAAATTTTAACAAATAAAACAGTGGTTGTGATAAGAACCATAACCAACCATAATCAACGGTTAAATCGAGATGATTAGCGGTCTCTTTTAATTGGTTTTGAATTTCTGGCCCTAACCATAATTTTGCCCCAATAGTTTGGCTGCTACCTGATTGTATAACAGTTGATTTACCCTTAAAGCCAATTGTTGCTTGAGATTTGTTAGCTGTAGCTCGAGAATAAAATAAATTATTTTGATCCTGAGTTGGTACCCATGCTGTTACAAAATAGTGTTGTAGCATTGCAATCCAACCAGTTTTAGTACTAACATCTAAAGCTTTATCTTTTATATCATCAAAACTGTATTTACTATAGTTAGTGTTAGAACTAGAATAAGCCGCACCGCGAAAAGCATTTAGACCTAATCCACCACCACCTTCAGTCACTGTGCCTTTAGGTAACTCTATAGTTTGTTTTAATTGACCATACATTGAAACATCAATAGGATTTCCACTCTGATTATTAATGTCATATTGAACATCAATAGCATAATTACCGCGATGCAATATATAATATTTAGTATAGCTAATACCATTTACCTGATAAGTCAGTGGTACACGCAATTCATCTTGTCCTTCAGCTAATGCATATTCGGTTTGTTCAGTTTGATATATTGGTCGTTTTGATCCTTGAATAGCATTATCAGGTCCATCTTTACCAGTTAAACCGCTTTCAGCAATATAAATAAAATCGGGACTTGATGTTAACAACTGGAAGGGGGTACCTGAATGAAGTGTTTGCTCATATTTTAATAATTGAGCAGCTTGCACATCGCCACCATACGTATTGATAGTAAGTGACAATACATCTGATTTTACAGTAATTATTTTACCGAGCTCAGCAGTATTAGTTGAATTATCTTCACCTATCTGTTGTGTTAACTGATTAATCATAGGCAGCTTAGGAGCATGATCGTCTTCCCATGCTTTCCAAATAAAAAAAGATAAAAAAAGTAAAGCAATGACTAAAATATTACGTTGAGATCCCATTAGTGTTTTTCTCTATTGGTTTTAATTTTAGGAGGAACAAAATCTTCTCCTCCTTCATGTAAAGGGTGACATTTTAATACACGTTTAACCATTAGCCAACCACCTTTTATTAATCCAAAGCGTCTTACTGCAATTACAGCATATTGTGAACATGATGGTGTAAAACGGCATTTAGGACCAAATAAAGGGCTAAGAATACGTTGATATATACGAATAAAAAAAATAAAAATATTAATTATCAATAAATTAAATGCAAAAACATGCCTTTTTATCACTAATTTTACTTTATTTAAATTTTTTGCTTGGCTATGATTCGTTGGCATAGTTTATCTAAAATCTCAACTATTTGTTGATTATCTAAGTCAATGACAGGAGATTTAGCCATCAGAATAAAATCAACATTAGGGAGTTGATGTTGATGATAACGAAAATACTCTTTCACAAGTCGTTTGATGCGATTACGTTCATGGGCACGCTTTACCTGCTTTTTAGCTATGGCAAATCCCAAACGAGCATGTGCTAAATTATTTCTACGTGAAACAAGCGTAAGAAAAGGAGATCCAGCTCTAATGGATTCTTGGAAGACATGACTGAAATCAAAGGGAGTTAACAATCGCAACTCCCGAGGATAAGTGAATTTAATCACTCAACTTTAAATCAGCTAGCAACGGTTAAACGAACACGGCCTTTAGCACGACGGCGAGCAAGAACTTGACGACCATTTTTTGTTGCCATACGAGCACGGAAACCGTGAGTTCTATTGCGTTTTAATACTGATGGTTGAAATGTGCGTTTCATGACGATTTATATCCAAATCTAATTTATCAACAAGGTTGTAGAGTGTAGACTCCACAGCATTAATTAAAGAGGTCGAAATTATAGTGTTTATTTTATTTGTCGTCAATGAGATTTTAACAGATAAATTTTTAAGAAATCCATTAGCACCTGATTAAGATACAATTATATAAAAACTGATATATACCTTATTAATTTAAGCAGATATTTTAATCCTTAATATCAAGAAATAATTAGCAAAATAATAGACTATGAGATTAATTTATCTTCTTTATAGATTAATATAACGTATAAAAATAACACCAAAAAAGAAGAGCGAAAATTAAATTTATTAATCACTAAATGCAATGACTCTCTTACTTTTTTCACCACCTATTTCACGCGCTAATTTAGGCACTAAATAACCTGAAACTTGAGCAGCCAGTTGACTCATTAATTGTTTGGCTTTTTCATCACTAACCATAAAATGAGCGGCCCCCTGTACCTTATCAAGTAAATGGATATAATAAGGCAAAATACCAGTATCAAAGAGCTTATTACTTAATTGTGCTAGTATTTCAGCTTTATCGTTAACATTTTTTAATAAAACACTTTGATTAAACACGGTTACATCTTGATGTTTTAATAATGAAACCGCTTTAGCTACATTTTCATCAATTTCGTTTGAATGATTGATATGAGTAACCATGATAATTTGTAATCGGCTATTAGCAAATAGCTGACAGAGCGCTAATGTAATTCGTGATGGTATCACAACCGCTAAACGGGTATGGATTCGTAATCGCTTAATGTGAGGAATTTTTTCTAATGCGTTCACTAAAAATTCAATCTCATGATCCTTAGCCATTAAGGGATCTCCCCCAGAAAGAATGATTTCATCAAGCTCCGGATGATCGGAAATATAATTAAGCGCTATATTAAGATTCTTTTTATTACCCTGATTTTCATGGTAAGGAAAATGCCGTCTAAAACAATAACGGCAATTTATAGCACAGGCCGTTTTAGTAATTAATAAAGCACGATTATGATATTTATGCAATAATCCTGGAATAGCATTTTGTTGTTCATGCAAAGGATCATTGCTATATCCATCAATATGAATCATTTCATGATCATCACAAAGAACTTGTAATAACAAAGGATCTCTATAATCTCCCTTTTTCATTCGATTGATAAAAGCCATAGGGACACGAAGCGGAAATTGTTTTTTCGCTAGTAACATAGAAATTGAAATGGAATTAGGATCTAATTCTAAATAAGAATAGAGTTTCTTGATATCAGTCACGACATTGTTTAGATCTAATATCCATTCATCTTTATTATTTGGTAGTTCAATTTTTTGCTGTATAATATGACTCATTTTTGTAATTCAGAATGATAGTTGGAGCTTTTATGGCATCTTATAGTACAAATGAGTTTAAAGCCGGTCTTAAAATAATGCAAGATGGCGAACCTTGTGTAATTGTTGAAAATGAATTTTATAAACCAGGTAAAGGGCAAGCAATTAACCGAGTAAAAATTAAAAAACTACTTTCAGGCAAAACTGTTGATAAAACTTTTAAGTCGGGTGAATCAGTTGAAGGCGCTGATGTTGTTGATATGAATTTAACATATTTATACACTGATGGTGAATTCTGGCATTTTATGAATAATGATACTTTTGAACAACTGTCGGCTGATGCTAAAGCTGTCGGTGATAATGCAAAATGGTTAGTTGATCAAGCTGAATGCATCTTAACATTATGGAATGGCCAACCTATCGCTGTTACGCCTCCAAATTTTGTTGAACTAGAAGTCATTGAAACCGATCCTGGCTTAAAAGGCGACACAGCAGGAACAGGCGGAAAACCAGCAACTTTATCAACAGGTGCAGTTGTCCGTGTACCATTATTTGTGCAAATTGGTGAAGTACTTAAAGTGGATACTCGTTCAGGTGAATATGTATCGCGTGTTAAATAATTATAGTCGTTTTATGCTACTATGTTATTAATATAAAAAAGAGGTTACATTAACCTCTTTTTTGTGTTAAACCGTTTTTTTAATAGCATATTTTTAATCAACAAAAATAAACTTATCATTTATATTCATTATAACATCTTCATTGTTAATAAGAAATTAATCAAATTATTTTGCACCAAAATAATTTAATTGGCGCCACGATTCATAGACCACAACCGCAACTGAGTTAGATAAATTCATACTTCGACTATCAGCTAACATTGGAATACGAATTTTTTTATCTTGTGGTAATGCATCAAGAACCGATGCAGGTAAGCCACGAGTTTCAGGACCAAACATCAAAAAATCATTATGCTGAAAAATAACTTCACTATGAGATTTTTTACCTTTAGTCGTTAATGCATAGACTTGTGTGATGAGATCAAGTCGGTTAACCTCTAAAAAATGAGCGAGATTTTTATAACGAGTTACGTTGACAAACTCTTGGTAATCAAGACCTGCTCTTCTCAGCTTTTTATCATCCCAAAAAAATCCCATTGGTTCTATAATATGCAAATTAAAACCTGTATTAGCACATAGACGTATAATGTTACCTGTATTAGCTGGAATTTCGGGCTCAAATAAAACGATATTTAACGCAACATTTGACACAATACTTTCTCTTCTATTGTTTATATTTCTGAATTGGTAATATTATCACAATTCGGAGTCCTCCAAGATGACTTTTCTCTGCTTTAACATTGCCATGATCTCGCATGATAGCATTAGCAACAATAGCTAGTCCTAATCCTGTTCCTCCTGATTGACGATCTCGCGCTTCGCTAGTACGATAAAATGGTCTAAAAATTTGCTCAAGCTCCTTGTCAGCAACACCAATTCCATCATCGTCAATACTAATTATTATCTGATTCTGTTGGGCAATAAAATTAACCACAATTTCATGATTAGAATACCGGAATGCATTACGTATCACATTTTCAAGAGCACTACATAAAGCCATAGGATAGCATAAAATAGTATGACTAGTTGGAGGATTAGTCACTAAAAACTTTTTCCCTATTTGTTCTGCTTCAAAAGTAGCATTATCAAGCACCTGTTTGAATAATAAGTTAATTTTCTTAAATTGCCGAATTTCATTATTATCATATTGCTGCCTTGCTAAAGACAATAAATCACCTATCATAGAATCAAGCTTTAACGCTTCATTATTAATACGTATAACTTCATTACTTTCTCCTTGCTTATGTCGCAATAAAGATGTGGCAAGTTGTAAACGTGTTAAAGGAGTACGAAGTTCATGAGAAATATCGGAAAATAAGCGTTGCTGTACTTCTTGCATCCGTTTAAGTTCTCTTAACATATGATTAAAACTAGCACCTGTTGCTTTATATTCAGTAGATCCAATTTTTTCAAGTTCTGGCCATTCTTGTAAATTTCCTTTAGCAACTTGATCTGCGGCTTTTTTTAACCCCCGTGCAGGTTTAGCTATACTCCATGACAACCATAACAAAAAAGGAGAACTGATCAACATCATTAGTGTTAATAACAATAAGGGATGATCAAAAAGTAAATTAACAAATTGAGATTGAACATCAGAAGCAGGTTGTAAGACATACAATTGATATGGTTCATCAGCATAATGAACTAAAAATGGCCCTATAATCTCTTGGAAATCATAAATTTTTTTAGCAGGATCTGAAATATTATGTGATATTTCGCTAAAGTTTTTTACTAAATCAATATTTTTGGTATCAGCAGTAATATATTGCCCGTTTGGAGTAACAATAAATAAAAATTGACCTGATTTTTGGTAGGTATCCATTACAACAATAAAACGCATCCACCAACGAAAGCTATCTTTAGGTACATTGGATAGATCTTTTTCTATTTGTTTAGCTAATTCGTTACCTGTTTCTCGCTCTTTATTTGCAATGTAAGTTAAGTTTCTAGAATCTAAATTTGGTAATAAAATGATTAATGCCAAAAAAAAAGCTATTGTTAGAAGGAAGATAGTGAAAATTCGAACAGTTAAACGGTCAAAAATCCACATATCATCACACCTAATTTAAAACTATATCGATGTTGTTATACATCATCATTGCTATCAATAACAAATAAATATCCCTTAGAACGTAATGTTTTAATCCACGGTAAACCATCGCTACGAGGAGGAAGTTTTTTTCTTAAATTAGATACATGTACATCAATTGAGCGAGCAAGAGGAATAAATTCTTTACCTAAAACTGTTTCGCTCAACGTATCTCGAGATATGATTTTACCACCATTTTCGAGAAATTTAAGTAACACTTGAAATTCTGTACCAGTTAATTCAATATATTTATTATCATAATAAACTGACTGCTGTTTTCGATTTAATACCAACTTATCAACTGTATACTGTAAAGGAAGGTCATCAGCATCATTAACTAAATTATCCCAACGTGTACGACGCAATAGAGCATTGATTCTGGCTATAAGTTCTCTATCATTGAAAGGTTTTAAAATATAATCATCAGCGCCAAGTTCAAGTCCAATAATTTTATCATATTCATTATCTTTAGCCGTTAAAAAAATAACAGGGACAGTAAATTTGCTTCTAAGTTGAGATAATACATTTAATCCATTCATTTCAGGCATCATTATATCGAGCAGAATCAAATCAAATGTCATATCAAACTTTTCTAAAGCTTGCATGCCATTATTCGCCGTTTCAACTTCAAACCCTTCTAGTTCAAGAAGCTCGGATAACAACGAGGCGATTTCTGGATCATCATCCACTACAAGTAATTTGTTCATTACAATCCTCTGTTTACTCATTTATCATATTTATTTTTATCGAATTACATCAAGATTCCACACTGTGCCGAGTTATTATATATGCAAAAAATACTATCAATACCAACAATATAGTAAATAATTGTTAAGTTCTAAAATTTTAATACTTTAACATTATAAAAACCTTGATCAATAAGATAAAGTGCTTGTAATTTACTCATTACTCCACGGTTGCAATAAAGCAAATACTGTTTGCTTTGATCTAAACTACCAAATTGAGAAGCCAATTTATAAAAAGGAATTAATTTAATTTTAACATTATCGCCTAATTGTAAAGGTTCATCTTCTTGTTCATCTGATGGGCGAATGTCAATAATAATATGATCGTTGTTAAGAGTAGATACTGTTTCAACCTGTTGAATTGTTGTATTAGATTGTTTCGCTATTTCACGAATATCAATATTTTCTGCATTTTCTATAGCTGTATTAAGTATTGAAAAATCAAAATTCAACTCTTCTGCTTCAATTTTTTCTTTAATTGCTTTTACAGTAGGACTTTTAGATATTACGCCACAAAACTCAGGCATTGTTTTAGCGATATCTTCAGTGCCGATTTGACGAGCAATATTGATAATGGTTTCTTTATCATGTGTGATTAGCGGACGTAAAACCAATGTATCACTAACATTATCAATTAAACGTAAATTAGTTAATGTTTGGCTTGATACTTGACCTAGTGCTTCCCCAGTCACAAGAGCTTGCACATTATAACGTTGAGCTATTTTAGATGCGGCACGTATCATCATTCTTTTTAAGATTACACCCATTTGCCCATCATCAATTTTTTCCAAAATTTCACCAACGACATCCGAGAAATTAATAGCGATAAAACGTACTTTATGTGAGCTTCCAAATCGTTCCCATAAATAGTGAGCCATCTGTTTTACACCAATTTCGTGAGTTTTTCCACCAAGATTAAAAAAGCAATAATGTACTCGACTTCCTCGCCGCATCAACATGTAACTTGATACACCTGAGTCAAATCCACCAGAAATAAGTGAGATAACATCTTCTTGTGTACCTGTTGGGAAACCACCAATACCATCATGTCGACCTTTAACAAGTAACAACTTATCTTTATCAATTTCTAAATTTACCGTAACCTCAGGACGTGTTAACTTCACCTTAGCTGAAGGTACATATTTATTAAGCCCTCCGCCAACATAACGTTCAACGTCAATTGAAGTAAATTCATGCTTTCCTCTGCGTTTGACCCTTACACAGAAGGTTTTATTTTCAATTAATGAGGCATAATAACTTAAAACTTTTTCAAAAATATCATGCACATCGACATAAGTTAGTTCATCGACAGCTAGAATGTGATGAATACCAGGAATTCGTGTTAATAGTTCTAGAATCATGGCTTCACTATTTTCTATTTTTGGACGAACTTCGATAAAATCCCAATGACGAATAACAGCAACATCTTCTATATGATGTTTTAATATATTACGAATATTGCTAGTTAATATTTTGATAAAACGTAAACGAACAGAATCACTTTTAATCGTGATTTCAGGAAAGAGTTTAACAATAAATTTCATAAAACTAAGGCGTGATCTAAATAAAAATGGCGGACATTATACTGTTTTTCTAAAAAAACATAAAATTTAATCTAACAAATATTAAATCTAAAATGGATTATAAAACCAATTTATTGAATTAAATCATCTGAACAAATTAATTTAAAATAATATTTATTATGGTAATTTTATTGCAAAAAGCAATAATATTCTATTTTATATCTAGAAGTAAATAATCGTTATGATTTGTCTTCCCTAACGATTAAGACAAAAAATGAATATAATTTTTAATATAAAAATTAATATTGATAATAGTTTTAAATTATCGAAACTCAAATTATACCAACTATACCTTAAATTTTACTTGCTTGTTGGTCTGTCTTTCGTTAATATTTCGCTTCAATAAATTCTGTTGTATAAAACATAAAATTGACAGGTTGAAATGTACGGACTTTTAATTATAAGTTATTTGATCATTGCACTAGCAATAATCGTATTAGTTTTAATTCAGCGAGGAAAAGGCGCCGATATGGGGTCTTCTTTTGGCGCAGGTGCGTCAGCAACTTTATTTGGTTCATCAGGAAGTGGAAACTTTTTGACTCGCACAACAACACTATTAGGTATATTATTCTTTGTAATAAGTATTGTTCTATCTAATTTAGGAAGTCGCGGTCATACCACTTCAACTGGCGAATTTGATAACCTCGAAGATACTGTTCCTGTAACGACACAACAAAACGAAAAAGTCAGTACTCCGACAGCAGATCCTGTTGTTCAACCAGAACAAATAAATCCTACATCAGATATTCCTGAATAAAAACGGCGCCGTGGTGGTGAAATTGGTAGACACGCTATCTTGAGGGGGTAGTGCTCTAAGGGCATGCGGGTTCAAGTCCCGCCCACGGCACCAATTCAATATTCAGTAACATTCTTTAAAGCACATCAAAACTTGTATAAATAAGGCTTAGAGCCTATTTTGCTATTCTGCAAGCATCAGTAAGACACATTTACAACCACATTTTTTAGTTATAAGCTTAGTTATACGAATTTCATATAACTAAAAATCGTATAACTATGGCTCGTATAACCACCCCATTAACAGACACTCAAATAAAAACAGCCAAGCCACAGAATAAGGATTACTCTTTATTTGACGGTAATGGATTATATCTTTTAATTAAATCTAACGGCTCTAAAATATGGCGGTTTAACTATTATCACCCTATAAATAAAATCCGTTCATTAATCAGTTTTGGTAGTTATCCCGAAGTTTCGCTACAGCAAGCGCGAAAACAACGCGACGAAGCACGCGAATTAATTAAGCAAGGCATAGACCCCCAAAAACATAAAGCGGAACAAGAACAACTTAAGCAAGCAGCAATTGACCACATTCTACTCCATGGCTGAACGATGGCTTAAATTCAAAACAGAACAAGGACTAGAAGAACAAACTTTAAAAAAGGCTTGGCGTTCATTAGAAAATCATGTTTTCTTTTATAAAAAGATATTCCCATAAACTAAGTAACTGCTATTAAGGCAATCAATGCTTTACAGCCATTAAATAACAATAATAAATACGAGACAGTAAAAAGAGTTTGTAGGCGAATCTATGAAATAATGTATTACGCTGTCAATATGGGAATCATCGATAATAACCCTCTTGCTAAAATTACCGACGTATTTAACAGCCCGAAAGTAAAAAATCAGCCTATCATATCCCCTACTGAGTTACCGCAGTTTATGCAAGCCTTATCTATGGCTAGTATTGAGTTACAAACAAGATGCGTGATTGAATGGCAATTACTCACATTAACGCGACCTAGCGAAGCTGTAGGCGCACGGTGAGATGAAATAAGTTTTAATAAGAAATATGGAGCATTCCTGCTGAACGCATGAAAATGGATAGACCCCACAATATACCTTTATCGCCACAAGCAATGAAAATCCTTGAGATAATGAAATCTATTAACAATAAAAGTGAATTCATTTTCCCAACAGCAAGACCACCTTATAACAAGCCAATGAGTAGCCAAACCGCTAACATGGCAATAAAGCTCATGGAATACAAAGATAAGTTAGTAGCACATGGATTGAGATCGTTAGCAAGTACTACCTTAAATGAACAGGGCTTTAATTATGATGTAATAGAGAACGCATTATCGTACGTTGATAAGAACGCAGTTAGGCGAGCTTATAACCGAGCAGAGTACGAACAACAAAAAAGAATCATGCTTGACTGGTGGGGCGATTTTGTCGAGCAAGCCAGTAAAGGGAATGTTTCACTATCAGGTAACCGCAATTCACCATAGTATAGTCGATTCAACCATAACGATTATAGCAGGCTTATTTTTAATTGAGCAGATTAATAAAAATGGGGCAAAGGTAAACATTGTCCATGTCCTATGTGTGGTGGTAAAGATAGATTTCGGTTTGATAATCAAAATGGACGAGGTACTTATATTTGCAATCAATGTGGTAGCGGTGACGACTTAGAACTGATTAAACACTATTATCATTGTGATACTAAAGAAGCATCAATTAAATTAGCGGAATGTTTGAATCTACCTAATCAGAGTAACAAAATACGAGAAAAAACCGTATTTAAAAAGATAGATTCTGAACAGTTGCATAATAACAACACACCAGAAAATCCCGTATGTAAAAAGGATTAAAAGCAATTACTGGGGGTGATGAGGTTGCAATAGATCCAAAACACAAGCAACCTTACTCATGTAAAATTCCTGCTGTGGTATTAGTAATCAACAATGAAGCTAGGCGATTTAATGAGCGTAATGCCGGTATATCTCGGCGTAGAGTAATCTTTCATTTTGGCAAGGTCATCCCTGAAAAAGAACGAGATTTAAACTTAGTCAGCAAAATAGAACAAGAGTTACCCTCTATTGTCAGATTGCCATTAAATGAATTTACTAACCCAATAGAAGCAAAAGAAAGGCTACACAAGCAACAACAATCTAAGTAAGCCACTGCGATTAAGCGCGAATCTGACCACCTAGTCGATTTTTGTAGTTATCTTAATACTCTTGATTATCCCAATGGGATGTTAATTGGCAATTTAGGCATAATACCATTTATCCCTAAGAAATATTTATACCATGCTTATATTGAGTATGTCCGAAACACAAGACTTAATAATCCATTGTCCTTGAGTGGCTTTGGTGCATCATTAAATTACGCCATAAAAGAAAATAGAAAGGCGTACATTAAAAAACGAACTAATATAGGGGTAGAAACTAATTTAGTAATAAACCCAGATATGTGTAAAAATTGGCTAGATAAAGCCGAAGATCCTAACTAGTAGCTCAAATTGAACCACTAAAATAAGACAGCCCTAATTGGCGTTTTTTTATTGAGTGAATACCTAAAGTGTATACTTATGTTTAGAAGGAAATTGATGTAACTATTTATATAGGTTTATTATTTTGTGTAAAGTATACGAAGTTAATAGCATTACAATAGGCTAAATATGACTATATAATCAATAACCATAAAAAAATACGAAAGAAAAATATAAAAAAGTATATATCACTGCTCTTTTCGGCTATGCTATAAAAAATTGTTTAATAGTTTTTCTATTAGTCTTTACTCTCTTATTTTCAAAATAATCATTAAACTCATCAATGGAATATATTATGAAAAAATTAATATCAATATTATTTTTAAGTAGCTTATTTTGCAGTCATAGTTATGCTAATGAAAACCAAAACAGTTTTCAAAAACAGCCTAGGTCACAAAATAATAACCAATACACAGAATATAAGGCTCAACTTGCTGATAATGTTTTTTTATCATTTTTTGTCGATACCCAAGAGCAAAAAGCAATACCTGTATTATTTAAAGATGGCAAAAAATATCAACCTCTGAGTGTTGAATTTTGTATTAAAGATTCTGATGAATGTTGGCGACAATTCCTTTATCACAATTCACTTTCCAACATTACTTTTAACTTTGATAAACCAGAAAATAAGAAAGATTTGTTAGAATGGAAGATAGACTACCTTGATAACAATCAATTAGTGACTACTCATTTTATGCATCCTCCTAAAACTGGAGCTTTACCAAATGGCGATGATGACTATGACCCTTATATTCTTTGGCAATCTGACTTAAGTAATTTTTAAAATTGATTAATGGCACTCGAATAAGATAAATAAGTTAATATGATTCAGACAATAATTGATGATCTAAGTGATTTTGTATTAATTATATTGGTTTACATCATTTTGGCTAACTAAAGATTATTTATTTTAATCAGCTATTAAAAGATATATTTCACCACTTTTCACTTATAAATTTTATCAATAACATCTAATTTATTACATTAGGTTATTACTTTTTTGTAATAACCTTTCTTAAATCTCAATAATGCTAATTGCTCATTTAGTTATATTATCGTATTGATTAATTTATTTTCTGGTTGATTGATGATAGTAAGATGTTCATCCAATGTTTCATCTCCTTGTAAGCAAAACTTAACATAATGTTGTATATCGTTAATTGATATATTCGCATTACAAAAACATTCAGTTAATTTTACCTATTGCAAATCTGCATCAGAAAAACGCTTTACATTTTGAGCGAGTTACAGAAATAGAAATAACCTTAATGAATCATAATATTTCAGCATTTGCACTGATAAACCTGACATTTTGGTTACTTTAGTCACAGTATATTTAAATGATTGGTTTAGTTCACCATTTTGAGTTATTGATGCAAATATCGTGTAACGTTAAAAAATGGTGAAAATTATCATCGTAGACAATCCTATGTTACTGAAGAGTTTTGAAAAAGATTACGTGTATTGAAGAACTATTTATTAATACAACAATTATATTCCTATAGAAGATGTAGGTAAGATTATGGGACTCTGTCAGAAGAAACAACGGTGTGTTTATGTAGATCTGATGTATCAGAATAATAAAATGACCAAATTAATATTTAAACTGCCAATTTCATGAATTAATTATAATTATTATAATTCACTAAAATCAATTACGTATTGATATGTGTCATAAGATTACTAAGACCGAAGTTATATTGTAACAGATTTAGTTAAAATGGATATTTGGTTGAATGATGAAATTGTCGATGCTTTTTCATTTATTTTGCCACGAGATAGAATCTTTGAACGCAATAAGCCAATTGTTCAGCAAATGAAACATGTTATACCTCGTAAATTCTATGCAATGCCAGTAAAATCGGTATTTGAAAGTTAACTCATTATAAAGGGAGATATTCCACTATTACGCAAAAGTGTAATAGGACGTGGTTATTAAGGATCTGCATCAAGAAACAAAAAAAACAAAAAATAAAATAACGCAACGTAAGTTTGGCTGTATTGATATCCCACAAGAAGCATTTCATGCCGTATTGAATATTCATGAATAATATTCACTAGTTGCTCTCCTAATTGATTATAAATTATAATATCTTCTAACAGACTGAGATGATAAAAAATTTTTCCGGCAATTTGTGGTGAAACTTTTTAATATACACAGTATAAATTTCTTTATGCAATGCTTCTTAATCCAACAACAGCAAGTTCTCAATAGCAACAGATCAACGATTACATCCTATACCTGAAAGTTTTAGTTGTCTCTATGACTATCCATTTATTTTTATTAATATAATCATTGTATTATATAAATTTAGTATTCTAAACATAGCTGAAACAAAAAAATAAATAACTATTTTTTTAATTATTGTATTTCTATATTCAAAATAAATTAACTAAAGTAAGTTTTAAACAGTAAAATTTAATATACCATTTTCAGCAAATCGTGAAGTGAAAGTATTAAGAATATTGCCATTGCAGAAAATTTACTAACTAAGCAAAATAATAGCAATGTTCATTTCTAACTTTAAAACCCTTGCCTGCTGAAATGATAAATCACATTTTATTGCTAATAAGTTGAAGTATTTTGTCCTCTCTGACTGTTGCTTTAATTTCAAAAACTTTTATTACATATTTAAATGTGATAGCTTTCGCCCCTTATTATTTTTTAATAATTTACTTCACCAATATTAACAACACGATCAGCACTCTCAATTGTTGATTTTCGATGAGCAATAATAATACGCGTAATTTTTAATGAAGATATCGCCTTATTAATTGTAGTTTCATTATCTTCATCTAAATGACTTGTCGCTTCGTCAAGAAATAATAAACAAGGCTTACGATACAATGCTCTTGCAATTAGTAATCGTTGTTTTTGACCGCCAGATAAGCTATTTCCTAACTCACTTACTAACGTTTCATATCCCATTGGCATACTCATAATTTCGTTATGAATATTACAATATTTTGCACATTCAATAAGCCATTCATAATTTTTTTCATTATCAAAACTTGAAATATTATCCGATATAGATCCTGCAAAAAGTTTATCATTTTGTAATACACTACCGATAATATCTCTATAATTATTAACACCAAATTTATAAATATCAATTCCATTTATAAGAACTTCACCATGAGTAGGTGTAAGCAATCCATTCATAACTTTCATCAATGTGGTTTTTCCTGAACCTGAAGGACCAATAATTGCAACACTTTCACCCGCTTTAACTTTCATGTTTATATTAGTAAAAATAGGTTTAGAAAGATTATCGTATTGATACGCTATGTTGTTCAGTTCAAATTCAACAGGGATATCTTTAGGGAAAGAGTGCTTTGATTCGATATCATTTTCAGTATCAGTTAATACAATATCGGTTAATCGTTCAGTATGTAAATTCAGCATTTTCAAATCTAATACCATATTTATCAAATTTGCTGTTTGTTCTGAAAATTGAGCTCTATATGCTGTAAACGCGATAAACATACCTAGCGTCATTTTATCATCCATAACAAGTGCAGCGCCGATCCACAATATTGAAGTTTGCTCAATCATCATAATCAATGTGTTAACACCACTAAATATCATTTCTAATTTAGTAAGACGAATATTTGCGTTGGATGTATCAATATTCATATTGAGCCAATATTGAGCTCTTGAGTCAGTAAGTTTCAGTGATTTTAAAGTATCAATACCATATAAACTTTCCATAAAATGGGAATTAGCTTTAGCCTCTTTCACAATTTTTTCTTCTGATGCTTGTCGATAACGTTGATAGGTAGCTACACGTAATATTATGTAGATGAGAGTAAAACCACAGACAATCCAAACCAACCATCCACCATACAGAAACATCATGATAAAAACACCAATTGACATCAAAATATTAATAATACTTTTTACGATATTATTAGTTAGTGTTGTACAAATTATTTCTAAGGATGTGAAACGAGACTGAATATCACCAAGTTTCCTTTTTTCAAAATAGGCTAATGGTAATTTCATTAAATGATCAAAAAGTCCAGCTTTCCATTGAATATCTACTAAAGATCCCATAATTAATGATGACCAAGAACGTAACATGGCAATAAATGTTCTGAATAATATAAAAAACAGTAATCCCATACAGATTAATCCAAGTAAACTGTGATCTTGTGCCATAATTACATGGTCCATTACCAATTGAGTTCCAACGGGCAGCAATAAATTAATGGATTCAATAATAAGAGATAATGATAAAATTTTAACTAAAAATCCTTTTAAACCATCAATTTGGAAAAGCATTTTAATCAAACTAAGTTGACTGCGTTCTGTGCGAGGTTCAAACTCTTTATCAGGCCATAATTCAAGTGCTATTCCACTAAAATGTTTTGACATTTCATTAAGACCTACTTCACGGCGACCAAATGCGGGATCATGTAATATAAATTTACTTCTTTTAACTGCCACTAATACAACAAAATGATTGAGGTCCCAATGTAAAATACAAGGGGTTTTTAACTGTTTTATTTCATTTAAATCTAAAGAAAGTGGACGACTTCTTAAATGTACAGAGGCTGACATATTAATTAAGGTGGCAAGAGTGACGCCATGAGATGAAACGCCAATTTGATTTCTTAAACTAAATAAATCTACGTTCATACCATAATAACGACAAATCATAGTTAAACATGCAAGACCACATTCAGCAGCTTCTGTCTGTAAAATTTGTGGTATTTTTCTTTTCCAACCAAAATGTAAACTTTGAAGTATATGCTGAAACTGATTTTTATTCATTGACTGGTCCTGTAATACTTTTTTGAACATCATAAAAAGGAGATAGCATCCATTGATAAATAGGTCTTTTTTCTAAAAAGAGAGTGATGTCAGCTTTCATTCCATTTGTTAATTTAATTTTATTATTAAATTTGGCCATTTGTTTTTTATCAAGAGAAACCATTACTTTGTAATAAGCTTGATAACTAATATTGTTTTGAGATAATGGAGAACTACTGTAAGTTGACATTTCTTGGCTTGAGGCAGGCACCTTGGATATTGATATAATTTTACCTGAGAACTGTCCAAATTTTTGATAAGGATAAGCTTCATAACGAATATTAATTTTATCATTAACTGAAATATAAGGAACACTTTCATTAGGAGCCCAAAGAACTAAATAGTAAATATCAGTATTAGCAGGAATAAGTTGTGCTAGGCTATCATCTGTTTTTACCATCTGACCGTCTGTTACACTAAGTGATTCAATACGTCCATCACTAGGAGCACTTATAACTAATGTTCCTTTAGCATTTACTTCTGTTAATTGACGTTGTAGAGCATTCAACTGAAATTGATATTCAGATATTTTGTTATCAAAATCAGCTATCTTTGTAACTAATTCACTATTAAGTTGTATAATACTTAAATTTTCTTGTATTATTTGATTTTGTAAAAATTGATAAGAATTTTGTTGTTGATAATATAAGTATCTTTGATTATTGAATTGTTCATTATTAATTAGTCCTTTTTTTTGGTAATCAGCATAGTTTTGCATGCTTTCATACATTTCACTCATCCCTTTTTCTGCATTTTTGACAAGCAATAATGAATCTTGATGGAATCGATTATATTCATCTATTTGTTGTTTCAATGCATTTGAAGTGATCTGTTTATTTTCCTTTAGAGTTTCAATAATTTCAGATATATTTTTGATTTGATTATTGATTGATTCAATTGTTTTTTGAGTGACATTACCTAACTGTGTCGTTTGGCTGACATCTAATTCATAAATTGGATCGCCTTTTTTAACTTTATCGCCAACTTTCACATGAGAGTTAATAATAAAACCTTGCTGTGTTGAAAACAAAGTAATTGCTCTTGGTTGTGTAGTTATTTCACCTGGCACATTAATTCGTCTAGTATAAGTACCGAATATGATAGCAAGAACTAAAACGATAACAAAAATAATCGATAATAAAAAAACAAACCATGCAGAATATCCTTTTATTAATAACGCTTTTCCCATCCATTTTGCTTTCTGGTAATTAATAGCTTCTTGCCGAAACAATCGATTATTTTCCATAAAATGTTTTACCTACTTATACTTATATTTATTTATTATTATTTATTCAATAATATGAATTTTAATTTTCAATAAAGAAATCATGTTTAAAAATATACTAATAAGTTTATTACTAAACATAATTACTTAAATGATCAAATCTGTTTAATGATAGATGACCAATCACATAAAATAAATTATTAATTAATATCTTATCTAATTTTATTTTTTCATTGAACAATCCCTTATTATTCTAAAATAGAAATACTGAATTTTAGTTTAAAATGCATAATTTCATATAACTAATTGATTTTTTAAAATAAAACGAGAAGCGGATAATCGCTTCTCGTTTGACGATATTAAATAATATCAATTATAAAGGAACACGCGCTGGGTAATGTAGACCTAAATGAGTTTCAACAATTTTACCAATATTTTCACCTAGTATTTGACCGGCATTTTGAGAAGATTGAGTTAAATCATTATTTATTGCATCAATTACAGCACCAATACCAGCTCCTAAAGAACCTGCTGCATCAGCAATATAGCCAGCACCAGAAACTTGTTCAACTTCCATTAAATTTAATTCTTTCATAATATGTTCCTTTTCTCCATAATAATTATTTTCAAATTAAAATCCAAAAATACCAATTTCTAAATGGTACCAATGAAATTCGTGATTATTTAATCAGAAAATAAAATTCTTATCAAGTCAATTATTATTACATATATTTTTCACATGAAATAAATGAATGTTAGATTTAATATAAGTATTTTAAAATTAATGATTATTTTTAATTTAAACTTAACTTTTTATAGGCAAAAAAATTATATTAAGTAAGCAAAATAAGGTTATTATTTATTGATTTTTTTATTGATAGTAGTAGGAAGGTAAACAGAAAAAAAACTTCATGTACATAATGTACATATTTCCCTTTCAAGTTTAATGATATTAAATGAGGTAATAATGAGAAAATTTTAATCATCATCTTCCTTGATAATTTATATCCAGTAAAACACATATATAAATCAAATCATTTAACTTATTAATTATATAAAATATTGATTTTAGCTTAAGATATATGTTTTAATTCCCTGGATGATTTTTTATACAAAACGAGAAGCGAATGATCGCTTCTCGTTCAAAACATTAATTATGGACGGCATGCTGATGGGCAATTTATACCGATAACAGCTTCAACAACTCTACCAATCCCTTGACCTAGTAATCTACCTGAATTTTGTCCAGCATTACTTTCGTCACCATGAGCTGCATCCACTACAGCACCAATACCAGCACCTAAGGCACCCGCTGCATCAGCTATAAAGCCAGCACCTGAAACTTGTTCAACTTCTACTAAATTTAATTCTTTCATAATGTGTTCCTTTTTTCCACAATAGTTATTTTCAAATTAGAGTCTAAAAAATACCATTAATACATAGTACTGTTTAAACCCATAAATATTTAAACAGAAAATAAAATTTTGATCAAGTCAATTATGATTACATTTAATTTTCACATGAAAAAAAAAGACTTTAAATTAAGCATAAGTGTTTTAAAAATATTAATAATTTTTTTACTAAAACTTAACCTTTGTATAGAGAAAAATTATATTTTTAGAGCGAAATAGAATCATTCATGATGGAGTAATTATATAAATTTAAAATTAAGTGATAACATCAAAATATTTTATTCGTTAGTATACATCATAAGCAATCAAATTTCTTAAAAAATAAGATATTGCTGGTGGTAATCACCAGCAATATTATTAAGCAAAGCCTTTTAATCCAACAACATGAACATGTTCTTGGTTATTAATAACTTTACGAACTAATTTATAAGTAGTTCCTTTTTCTGGGCTAATATTTTCGGGTGCAGCAATAATAAGCTGCATTTCTAATCGCTCACATAGTTCAAAAAGCGTTGCAATTGATTTAGTATCAAGACGAGCAGCTTCATCTAAAAATAATAATCGACATGGTAAAATATCTTTATTACGCAGTCGTTTAGATTCTTCTTCCCAGCTTTGAATCACCATCAATAGAATCGACATACCAGTACCAATCGCTTCACCAGTCGATAAAGCGCCACTTTCGGCACGTAACCAACCATCAGCACCACGATTAACTTCAACATCCATCTCTAGATAGTTTCGATAGTCAAGTAATTCTTCACCGATATTTTGTGAACTTCGTTGCCCCATATCAATATGAGGGTTTAAGCGATGATATAGTTTAGCTAACGCTTCTGAGAAAGTGATTCGATTGTTACTAAACAAGTCTTGATATTCATCTTGTTCATCAGCCAAGGCTGATAATAAAGCAGAATGAGCCTCACGTATACTTACGTTCAAACGTACACCATTAACTTGACCAAATGCCACTGCTTGTAAACCTTGATTTAACATACGAATACGATTTTGCTCACGTTGTATAGTTTTACGTATAATATTGGCTACACTTTTGGAGCTTATTGCTAATTGCTGTTCACGCGAGGTGAGTTCTTCAGTTAAGCGAGATAATTCGATTTCCATTTGTTCAATGGCTTCAATTGGATCATCAGTTTTCACGATATCTTGGCGAATTCGTTCACGCAGATGTTTATAAACCGCAATATAGAATTGAACCTTTCGTTCAGGCCGTTTTGGATCTTCAGATAGCCTTAATACATCTCGTAGATGTTCATTATCATTTACAGCTAAACGTAAGGAACCCAACGCCTTATCCGACATAGAACGAAGCTCATCGGCACTTAAATAAGCAAGTTCCCGGCGATGTAATCGACGCTCAACACTATTGTCTTTAACTAATCGTAATACTAAACGCCACCCAGCTTTAGCTTGCACCACTTGTTCCCGTAATTGCTTATATTCTCGCGATATTTGGTTCAAACGTTTTTGCATTTGAGTCATTTCGCCTTCACACATAATCAATTGTTTTTCAAGAGAAAGACATTCCAGACGATTATCATTAAGTTTTTGATGGATTTCATTACGGCGAATTTTAGCACGTTCCTCGGTAATCGTATCAGCTTTTACACCAATTTGTTTTATCTCTTTAAGTAGTTCATTAAGCATATCCTGCTTAGTTTCAAAAGCACTTTTTAATGAAGCAAACGTTTGGTTATATTGATTATACTTGTCTTGATAGTGCTGCATTTGACTACGGGATTTAGCTCTTTGTGCTTCAACCACTTCCAATCGAGAACGCAGTTTTTCATTTAAATCAGTATTTTCACCTAACATATCAGCGGAATCTTCATAACTAAAATGAACTCGACGCTGTATCACTTCGGTTAATGCAAATACTTGTTGGCGAATAATCTGTTGTTGTTCTTTTATGATGTTGTATTGTTTATGTAAAGCTTCATTTTGTTCAGGATCGCTCTGTAAAACAGCAACAATTGGTTCCAGTTCTGAAACAGTGTTACGATTGCGATTGACATATTGTACTGCCTCTTGTGCTTCTACCACTTGTTCACGTAAGTCATCAATACGATCTGCTAGATCATCATCAGCCAATAAATGTATCTGTGCAACAAGTCGATTAACAGTACTTAACTGTTCCTTATAGCTAGATACTTGTTGCTGATTTTGTTTATCAATAGTTTCTTGAGACGACAGCAATCGTTCAACTTCCACACTCCTTGCGACTAATTTTTGCGCTTCAGCTTCAGGATCAATATCAAAAGCTACCGCTAAATATTGACCGATAAATTTCCCAACATTTTGCTCAATTCTCTGTAATTTTTGTAGATCAAATGAGGCTGTTGCATAACGTTCATACAGTTGTTCTCGTTCAACAGATAATTTTTCAAGATAAACCTCACGTGCAGCTCGGCCAAATAATGGTACTTTAGGAAAACTAGAAAAACGCCATTGACGATCGCCTGTTTTAACCAATACCGCTTTATTCATCTCTTCACAATCAAACACGTTATCATCAAATGATGACGGATCACCTTCAATAAAATAGATATCTTCAGGATAATCTTCTTCACTTGCAGTAAGAGTTTCAAGTTGTGCTTTTACTAAAGATAAATCGGGTACCACAATAGCTTGCCTAGATGGACCATATACCGCCGAAAAATATGGAGCATCATCAATAGTAACATCTTCATAAATTTCAGATAGCAATACGCCATTAAATCGTTCTGCTAATGCTGATAATCGTCCATCATCAACCCCACTTGGTTGATTGAGTTGTTCAATTTGTCTATCAAGCTGATTACGTCTAAAATTGATTTGATCACGTTCAGTAACAAGTACTCGCTCTTGTTCAAGTAACTGCTGCATATATTGTGTAATCGCTTGGCTATGGGCAAATGTTTGACCAGATTGTTCTTGCAATGAAATTAAAGCATCTTGTGCTTTTAGCCATAAAGGTGCTTTTTGTCGATAATCAGAAATTTTAGCTTGAATCTGTTCTAGTTCTTGCCTACATTCAATACGTTTTTCGCTAGATTCATTGGCTAACTGAGCACTTTCGTCTAATTGTACTTCAATCTCTTGTTTTAACTCTTCAAGATCTTCATAATTAACTTGACGACCAATACGTTTACAAAATTGAGTTAATAATGATTCTGCTTCTTTTTGCTCAAAAAAACGTTGTTCTAATTCATCTAAGTGTAATTGTAAATGTTCAGCTTGATCAGCTTGATAACATTGTGATGGCCACTTCCTTAATGCTTCTTTGGCAACAATAAATGCATCACTACGCACCACATCGCCAATTAATTTGACAACAAGTTGATAAGCTCTATCAAATTGACTGATTGCCGCATTAGAAACACTGAGCCTTTGTTCAAGTTCTAATACTTTCTCTGTTATTACTTTCTGTTTTTCGTCAAACTCTTCAAAATGATTTTCAATATTATTAAGGTCTAGTTTAGGTAATTGGCATAAAGACTGCGCATTTTTAAGGGTTTGCAATGCTTGTTGATATTGAATAGCACGGGTTTGTTGGACATCAAGCGCTTGCTGATAATCAGCCAGTTGTGTTTTGATTTCATCAACTTCTCGTTCTGTGTGTTCAAATTGATCACGGTAAACTTGATATTGTTCGTTAGCTTCAACAACAACTTCACTTTGCTCCTCAAGCTTGACATTTAAATCGTCTAAATCTGCTTGATAGCGATCAATCTTTTCTTGTTGGCGTAATGCCGTTTGTGCTAGATTAAGATGATCATTAGCTGCTTGTAAATCGGTTTCCAAATCGCTTTGTGCTTCTTGATATTCTTTCAACTCTTTCGCCATTTCAATTTGGCGGAATTGATTACTTATAAGTAGCGCTTGCGTTTTAAACATATCTTGGCGTAGACCTAGCACTGATTCAATATGTACACGACGTTCATTAGCATGACGCATATAATCAGCTGCTACATAATTAGTTGATTCGGTAATCAGATGTTTGAATAAATCCCGATCTGATTGCGTCACTCTAATGGCTTCTAATGTCATTCGATTTTCACGTAGTGCAGCCTCCATATCTTGGAAAGCTTTACGTACGCCACTATTTTCGGGCAATAAATAATCACGAAGTGAACGAGTAATAGCGCTTGAAATACCACCATAAAGTGAAGCTTCAATTAGGCGATAGTATTTACTACGATCAGAAGATGTGCGCAGACGCTTTGGTAATACACCGACATCAAACATTACCGAATGATAATCAGTAATTGAGTTAAATTGTTTAAAAATTACGCCTTCCATTTCTTCAATTTTTTCTTTTAATTCAGGTAATGAAAGGATTCGTGCTTGTTTATCAATTAATCTCTCAGTAACTAATTCTGTTGGGGAAATGCCAACAAATAAACCTTGTATTAGGAAAGGTTTAATATCGACTTTTTTATCACGACCAGCTACTTGCTGTAAACGTACTCCACAAATTATACGTTGATTACGAGAATTAATTACATCAAGTATTGAGTAACAAACGCCAGGTTTCAATTTTCCGTGTAAGCCTTTATCTCGTGAACCTGATGTTGCCCCTGCTTCGGTCGTGTTTCTGAAATGTAATAAAGTTAAATCAGGAATTAAAGCAGTAACAAATGCTGCCATTGTGGTTGATTTACCCGCGCCATTTCCCCCAGAAAGTGTAGTAACTAATTTATCCAGATCAAAAGTTCGAGCAAAAAAACCATTCCAGTTAATCAGTGTCAATGAGTGAAATTTACCATGTCCGATCATAATTATTCTATCTCCTCATTAACATCTTGGTCTTCATTATTATCATCTAAAATAAGTGACGATTCTATATTGATTGCTTCACCATCACGGATTAAACGCAATTGAGCTTCTTGCATATCATCACTACTACGGACTTCAGCGCCAAAACGAAAAATTGATTCATTAATGCGAAAACGGCTACTGTCATTGCCAACAATAAAGAAAATCATACCAAGTCTACGTAATCGATTTAAAGCTGTTTTGACTTTATCAAATAATTTTTGACGATCTAAATCAGAACCAGTAGAACGCTGATTAACTAATTTGAGCAATTTACTTTCATCTGCTAATGAAATCAGTTCATCAAACAACTCTTGCAACGTAAAGATCCCTTCATGCGCTAATCGTTCAGGACTTAAATAAAGATAACAAAGTACTTTGCCAACTAACATTTCTAACTCAGATAATACCGAGCGAGAAATTAACGACGTTGAACGAGGACGAAGATAAAAAAATCCTTCTGGCGCCCTGACTAATTCAACATTATAACGTTGGTAAAATTGTTCAAGTTCTAATTGAAAATCCATTAAAAATGCATGATTATCAAGCTCATCAATGCCAATATGACGCCCTGAACGCAAAGTACTATCAAGCTCAGGGAAAATCGGATTTGCAATTGCTTGCGCCAATTTAACTGGCATATATTTATCAATGGATGCTTGTGAATTTGCCGCTATGCGCTCCATAATTTCATCAAGATGATGTGCAGTTTGTTGTGTTTCTAAATCGTTAGTATCTGTTGATGACATGTGCTTGTACCTTAGCTCCATAATCGTTAATAGGTTTCCATTCGCTGGGTATACCGAGTAAATCATCTTTGGCAATACCAAGTCGAATAGCCTGATCGATAAATAACCTTGCTATATCAAAATGTTGTTCGCGTGGGAATTGTGCCAAATAGTTACAAATTGCTATACCAATATCAAGTGGTTTATTTTCTTGTTTAAAAATCAACAAATTTTGTTCGATATGCATAATAATATGTTCTTGAATCTCTTCTATCATTTCAAATTCAAGTTCTGAAGGTAATTCACCTGTCACTTCTGCTTCGTGTAGTGCGAGTTCTTCATCACGCATATCGAGTAAACGATCAGCATTTGCGAATGTAAGAGACCATGGCATATCAAAATAATTCTGAATTGATTTTCGTAACCGTTGTGAAAATACACGGTTTTTATCTAAATCGATCGCTGTTCGGATAAATTTATGAACATGTCTATCATAACCTATCCAAAGATCTATCGCTTTTTGCCCCCAACCTATAATTCGATCTAATTTACTTTGTAAATCTAATACTACATTGTTAATTTTATCAAGTTCAGGATGATCCAGTGTTGCGTCTTGAATTAATAACAAACTGGCTTGTAGTTTATCGCCTGCAGCAGCTAAAGTGTCTTGCAACTCACGAAGTGTTTGTGATGTCTCCGTTAACAATCCCTCACAGCTACTAATTGCAGCTTGCCAATCTTGGCTTAATAATGCAGAAATATTTCGTTTTACATCAACTTGCTGCTCATCCATAACACGTTGCGTTATATCAATGCTATCAAAAATTTCAGCAACCGAATATTTTAAAGGAGCAAAGACATTTCTATGCCAATGTAAATCATCCCCCCCTTCGACAGCTGCATCGGCAGCACGTTTCAATTCTTGTGCCACAATGGATAATTGGATGGATAAACGCAGTGAAGAAAATTCCCGCTGTCGAATATAATAATCAGAAATCCCAATTCCAAGGGGAGTTAAACGATAAATTGAATAGCCATCAGTCATTTCACTTGTAAAACGTGTAATTAGATGCTGACGCACTAAATCATTAATGGCATTATTGGCTCGTACAGTGATGGTATCTTCACTTTGTTCGAAAATCTGTGAAACATGCCGAAAAGCATCAATTAATTCCGATTCAGTCATTTCACCATCAAAACGCTCACTATTTAATACAGCAATAGCCAATAAAAAAGCTAACCTTTCAACAGGTAAAGTAATTGAAAAATCATTCTTTTTTGCCCAAGAGACCAGTTCAGGTACTGTTTGGGAAAAATCCAACATAGAGGTTTCCTTAGATTAACGTATCGTTTTATATAAAAATACCTTAAAAAAGTTTAATAAATACAATATAGAGATTAAAAAGACAAATATTATCGATTATATAACAATTTGTACTAGTTAAAAATAACCAAGCTTAAGATTTACGATTAGATGATTGAATAACAGTAAATGAACATTTATATAGCCTCATTTTAGATTTTATATTGCATTCGTCAAATTTATCTTAACTGGCACCTATACTCAACGTGACAATACCAAACATAAAAGAAAATTCATTATTTTTTAAAAATTAGGTTAACATATGCGTAAAATGTTGCTTTTGATGTTATCAAATTTTGCCACTTCTTTTAGAACTCTAACATTCTCCCCTACTTGTGGTATCTCAATTGCAATCGGTTGAATAAAAGCATATTTATGTCTATCCAATTGATTAGATTACATAATACTTTATAAAAAACCCGCAGTAACTCTATTACTATTGAACTATTGGAAAAAAATCAGTGATGAGGATGGATTTTAATTACAGATGTTGGACAAAAAACACTGAAGAAAATATGTTAATTTACCTATAAATCAAGTTCCAGACATTACTTCAGGTAATTATGTCATAAAATATAGCGTAAATTATTTATTATTTTAACTAATTTTGAAATAATTGGAGATATTCCATTACAAATCCTACCTAAAACTGGTCTGACAAAATTAATATATGGTAAAACAGTTTCTATTATTACTTATGAAGATGGTAAACCTTTCTTAAAAGTTTCTGAAATGATTAAATTGGGAAATAATTTAAATTAATCTTTAAAAAAACTGATAATAACCAAAAGTTGATATTATTGTTCCTAAAAAGGCTTTAATGTTATTTGTATTGAAATTAGTTTACTATTAAAAATAGCAAGTTAGTTACTGAAGACAAATTCTTCATAATATTAGTTTTTACTTTAATACCCAAATCGTAGAACATAGATTTTCGAAAAACATCAAATCATAAATAGTAGTAAGCCAATGACAGAAACAATATATTTATTACACTCAAAGCTAAAAATCCTAGATAATATTATCTAGGATTCATTAAAAATTTATACTTTTTATAACTCTGCATTAATAGGTCGAGGAATTAAAAAGCTGCAAAGTAAAGCTAAAATAGTAATGATCAATCCCAATAACATACCATTAAAATAACCTTTGATAGTATTAGCATTTACCATTTGTATAGCGGGTAACAATGCAAAACTTAATCCTGCGCCTAAATTAAAGGCACCTGCATTCATACCAGGTAAAAATCCTGGATTTTCTGATGGCGATAAAACAATACCTAATCCATTTAAGATAATATTAGCCATTCCTGCATAAAAAATTCCAAGTGCTATAACGCAAATGGATAAAATTGTTAACGAGTAAACACCATAGAACATAATTACTAAAATACTAATGATACAACCCAATAAACCTAATTTTAATACATTATTATATCCCATCGTTGGCGCTAAACGACCTGAGAACGGACCCACAAGCCAACCAATTAATGCATATGGTGTAAGAAAAATGAGTGATGCCCAATCAGGATCAAGTCCGAAACCTAATTCATGATTTTGTGCTATTGACATAACTAAACCATTAA
The DNA here is from genome assembly GCF_028751545.1 of Gilliamella sp. B3022. NCBI lineage: Bacteria > Pseudomonadati > Pseudomonadota > Gammaproteobacteria > Orbales > Orbaceae > Gilliamella > Gilliamella sp. B3022. The sequence goes on along the minus strand of NZ_CP071867.1, from coordinate 1,562,830 downwards.
CTATTGCAAAAATACCTGTCATGGTTAATGTTGTCGTTAAGAGTAAAGCCCAAGTTGACCTTCTTTTTAAATGTTCAATTGTTACCAATGGTTGTTTATTGCGTTTTTCTGTGCACCAAAATAACATAAAACAAACAATAGCAATCAGTGTGAGTCCAATGACATAAAGCCAATTGGCACTACCAATATTGCCGGCCTCATTAAGTGCTAACAGTAAAGCTGCAATCGTCATTACAATGAACAGAACACCTATCCAATCCATTTTAGTTCCCGCTGATGGTTTTGATTCTGGAGAAAAACGATAGACAAAATAGGTAGAAATAGCAGCAACGACCGCAATAACCCAAAAAACTGAACGGAAACCAAAATATGTAGCAAGTAAACCACCCGCAATTGCATCAACACCAGCAATACCACCATTTACTGCTGTAATAATTCCCATTAACATTCCATATTGTTTGGCATCTTTTACTTCATAACTAAGCATCAATAAACAAAGTGGTACAACAGGACCTGATACACCTTGTATAATTCGTGCTGCATACAATACTTCTATATTAGGTGCTAGTGCTGCTAGTATTGTACCAAATGTCATAATAAGCAACATAAAGGTTAATACTTTCTTACGGCCTTTTATATCACTCAAGCGTGGCAAAAATAGAGAAAATAACGCTGCAGCTGTAAAAAAAGAGGTTTGCGATAAACCTACGGCCGCATCATTGGTCCCTAGCTCGTTAGCTATGGTTACTAATACTGGACTTAACATGCTTGCATTAAGTTGAAATGCAGTACAAGCTGCAAGTAACGCAACCATTAATGTTATAATATTTTTCTTTTCCTTACTTTGATCTATCATGCATTTACCTCATTGGTGCGTTTAAAGAATCAATATATAAATTAATTGTATGTATTGGGTTTAACTGTATACTGGTTTTTGATTGTACTCGTCTATCCAAATTTGAATCATTATAAATATCTTGTGCTATGTCGACTTTTTTCACTAAGGGTTTAATAGCTGCTAATTCAATATCAGGATCACCCTGTGCCAATAAAATCGCGAAAGTATCATGATGACAGAGATCATAATCTAAAATAATTTTTTTTGGTTGATTTGTCATAAATCATTTCCTATAGAAAATTGATTTGTTAGTCATTTTGTAAAATATACTCTGATGAAATGGCATTTTTTTATGCTTCTTAATTGTCTATTGACAAAGAAGCATAAATCGCTTATTGGTAAAGTGATTCATCTTTTTCCTGTAATTTATAAAACACATCATTAAAAATATCTTTTGTACCTATTGTATCTAAAGTTATGGCTAAAAAGAGTTAATGTATTAAGGATCTATCCCATCAAAATCAGTAAATTTTTACTACTAAAAATAACAATAACGGTTTGAATACCTATTAAATATATTTTTCGAGTTGCAAGTTTTGCAGTATCTAAATTAGCCGCATTAAATTTGCCTCGGTGTTATTTGGGATAATAATTGGATGATATTTAAAGAGTATGAAGCAGGGTCAAATACAACTTTTACTCTTACATATTTAGGTAATTTCATTGTATGAAAAACAGCATTAATAATATTTTCAAGTTGAACTAATAAAATATCAGATTTTTCTAAATAAGGTTCTAACATTACAATTTCTTTATCAGTAATTGTTAAATTGACCTAAGAGAAATAACAATTATAGGTTCTTTTAAAACATAAATCATTGCATTACCTATTGGCTATTTCTTAGATTTATATGAAGTATACGTATTAATTTTTTCCAACTTTGGAATAAAAATGAACTTTCCTTCAATATTATTAATAAAAAAACCAGATTAATATCATTAATCAATTTGAATTTATGATATTTTTTAGATAATAGCGATTTACAACCTTTTAAAAAAATTGCTACTTAAGCAATGATGTTAATATTGAATGAACCCAAAATATAATTGTTGCCTGTTATTTTTTCTTGCTTTTTATTTTATGTCTAAAAAAAATAAATTCATGTTTTAACTACCTAATTTGCATTAAATATAAATTGAAACATTAAAAAAGTATTTATTATCATATCTTATGAAGTAAAACTGAAGCAAATAGAACTAAACTTAAATATGGTCAATTGCTTTAAAAATAGAAAAAAATATTAAAAAAGCAACAATTTTTTAGCATAAATAATCATATTATTATTTTAATCCTTATTACCCGTTTTCATTATTGAGCGTATTTATTGATATGATCTTATAATATTATTAAAAATAATAATGTGGACTGAATAATAAAAAATAAATTACCTACTCGCTCTGCCGCAATTTTATGCTAGAATCAAAGTACTATTACCAACTCACTTTAACATAAGGATGAAATGCAATGCATATCGGTATACCCAAAGAACGGTTAGCCAATGAAGCTAGAGTTGCAGCAACTCCCCAAACAGTTGGACAACTGTTAAAACTTGGATTTACAGTCTCTGTAGAACAAGGTGCAGGACACGCTGCTCATTTTGAAGATCAAGCATTTATTGATGCTGGAGCAACAATTCAAAATAATCAAGAGATTTGGCAAAATGACCTTATCTTAAAATTCCATGCACCAACGGATGAAGAAATTTCACTAATGAAGGAGGGGTTAACTCTCATTAGTTATATTTATCCAGCCCAACATCAAGCGCTTTTAGAACAGCTTGCAGCTAAAAATATAACTGTAATGGCTATGGATTGTGTTCCACGTATCTCACGTGCTCAGTCACTTGATGCATTAAGTTCCATGTCTAATATTGCTGGCTATCGATCTGTTATTGAAGCAGCAAATCAATTCGGACGATTCTTCACTGGGCAAGTAACGGCAGCAGGAAAAGTGCCACCAGCAAAAGTTTTGGTAATTGGTGCAGGTGTTGCTGGTCTTGCAGCAATTGGTGCAGCAGTTAGTTTAGGTGCTATTGTTCGAGCATTTGATACGCGTCCAGAAGTTGCAGAACAAATTAATAGTATGGGCGCTGACTTCTTAGAGTTAGATTTCGAAGAAGAATCTGGTTCAGGTGACGGTTATGCGAAACAAATGTCTGCTGCTTTTATTGAAGCTGAAATGGCATTATTTGCAGACCAAGCAAAAGATGTAGATATCATTATAACTACAGCACTAATACCAGGTAAACCAGCACCAAAACTTATTTCGAAAGAAATGATTGAATCAATGAAACCTGGTAGCGTTATAGTTGATTTAGCAGCCTTAACAGGAGGCAACTGCGAATTAACTAAACCTGGCGAAATATTTGAAACAGATAATAATGTAAAAATTGTTGGCTATACTGATTTAGCTAATCGTATGCCAACTCAAGCATCTCAACTTTATGGGACTAACATTGTTAATTTATTAAAATTGCTTGCTAAAGAGAAAGATGGCAATATTGACATCAATTTTGAAGATGTGGTTATTCGTGGAGTAACTGTAGTCAAAGATAAAGAAATCACTTGGCCTGCGCCACCAATTCAAGTATCTGCCCAACCTCAGAAAAAAGCAGCCGATCCTATTGCAAAACCAGAACCAAAGCCAATGGATCCTCAGAAAAAATATGGGATTTTAGCGTTAATTATTATTGCTTACTTCTGGTTAGCAAACTCGGTACCTGAAAGCTTCTTAGGGCATTTTACTGTATTTGCGCTATCTTGCGTTGTTGGTTATTACGTTGTATGGAATGTTACCCATTCTTTGCATACACCACTTATGTCTGTAACGAATGCTATTTCCGGAATTATATTAGTTGGGGCTATATTGCAAGTCGGCGATGATAATGGCTTAACAACAGCAATTGCATTTATTGCTATTTTGATTGCGAGTATCAATATTTTTGGTGGATTCTTTGTTACCCAAAGAATGCTAAAAATGTTCCAACGTGGTAAATAAAGGAGAGAATCAATAATGTTAAGTAACGGAATTATTCAAGCAGCCTATGTTATTGCTGCATTACTTTTTATATTCAGTTTACGAGGTCTTTCCAATCAAGAATCAGCCAAATCAGGAAACATCTACGGTATGATCGGTATGGCAATAGCCCTTATCGCAGCAATTGCCAGCATAAATGGTGGATTACACTGGATCATTATTGCCATGATTATCGGTGCTGCTATTGGTTTATACCTAGCAAAAAATGTTGAAATGACACAAATGCCTGAATTGGTTGCTTTGCTACATAGCTTTGTTGGAATGGCAGCCGTTCTTGTTGGTATAAACAGCTTTTTAGATCCGCATATGGTTACATTTTCAGCAAATGAAATAACAGTTCATTTAATTGAAATTTTTGTAGGTGTATTTATTGGTGCGGTTACCTTTTCAGGTTCAATTGTAGCCTTTGGAAAGTTAAATGGTAAAATTAGTTCAAAACCATTATCTCTTCCAAATAAACACTATCTAAATCTAGCTGCAATAGTTATATCTGTTATTTTGATGTTTACATTTATCAATATACAAACTGGTGCTGGCGCTCTAATTTGTTTACTTATTATGACTATTATTGCATTAGTGTTTGGTTTCCACCTTGTAGCATCGATTGGTGGTGCAGATATGCCTGTTGTTATCTCAATGCTCAATTCTTATTCTGGTTGGGCTGCAGCAGCGGCAGGCTTTATGCTACAAAATGACCTTCTAATTGTAACAGGTGCGTTAGTGGGTTCTTCTGGTGCAATTCTTTCTTATATTATGTGTAAAGCAATGAATCGCTCATTTATCAGCGTAATTGCCGGTGGTTTTGGTAGCGATGGCAGCTCATCAAGCTCTTCAGAAGAAGAACAAGGTGAATATCGCGAAATTCAACCCGCTGAAGTTGCACAAACCTTGAAAGAAGCACGCTCAGTTATTATTGTTCCAGGTTATGGTATGGCGGTTGCACAAGCACAAGGCGCGGTGAGCAATATTACTGAAAAACTACGAGCTATGGGTATTGAAGTGAGATTTGGTATCCACCCTGTTGCCGGGCGTTTACCGGGGCATATGAATGTATTATTAGCCGAAGCGAAAGTACCTTACGATATCGTGCTTGAAATGGACGAAATCAATGACGACTTCCCTGATACGGATGTTGTATGGGTCATTGGTGCAAATGATACGGTTAATCCAGCGGCGGAAGAAGATCCAAATAGCCCTATCGCAGGTATGCCAGTTCTTGAAGTTTGGAAAGCTAAAACGGTTATCATTTCTAAACGCTCAATGAATACCGGTTATGCCGGCGTTCAAAATCCACTGTTCTTCAAAGAAAATAGTTATATGCTATTTGGTGATGCCAAAGATAGTGTTGAAAAAGTGTTACAAAATCTTTAATGACAATTAGTCTTATAGATAATACAAAATATTACTGCGGCCTAGCCGCAGTAATATTATAAGAGTTAAGAGTTTAAATTTATTTGAGCTAAAAAAGTAGTAATTTGTTTAATTATTTCACGATGAATTTCGGCTCGAGTCCGTTTCCCTCCATCCTTACAAATAATGCCTTCGCTTCGAGCTTCTTGTTCTAATATCGCTATCGCCTTAGGTTTACAAACTTGTATAAAACTAAAATGCATTGCATCTGGTATCACCGTATAAGTTAACAGAAACTGTATAAATAGCCTAAGCCAAGTTTTGCATCCATATCGCCAACATCGACTCTTGCATCAATAATTAAAGAAAGAATTTTAAACATCTTTTAAACTTTCTGAAGTAAAACCTCTGACTAATCCCGCATCCAAAGAGATAAATGATTTTATTCTTGGATCGAATAAAATTTTATTTAATTTAGAATTATCAAGGCCAAGTTCAGTCACTAATTGGCAAGCTTTCAAATGGGCATGAATTGTACAGTTTTGCTTAAAAAGCTCAGTATCAAATTTTGCTCCAGTAAGTGCGATTACCCTTCAGCCGCCAAGGGAATGCTTAATCGCTGATATATTATCCAATATCAATATTGTTTGCTAAAGTCTCGTCTTCTTCTAAAGAATCAATTGTTTTACTTAAATCTTGTTGGCGTAGCCATAATTTAAAGGATTGTTGAATATCATTATTAAAGAATTTTGTACCTGGATGATTTGGTGTGGCAACAAAATACTTCCTTTTTGGCCAGTTCATAGGCAAGCCAACTTAAATTTTGCCAACTGCCACCATAACCATGCGAAAAAAAATTAGGGGATGTTTACAGTAATCTGAAACAGGTGTTGCATTAAATAGAACCTTAAAAAATGGCATTATCACAACCATTAAACTATCTTATTGATTCTTTGGTCAATACCATGTTGCTATGCTCAAAGATGGGCTACTTTCTTTACTGTAATAGATTCACTTAAATCCTATATCTGAATATGTATAATTGATAAAAGTGAAAATTAAATAAAAATTAAGCCCAAGTAGTATTGAGTCATTCAATGCATACCTACTGAAAAATGTGACTATTTTGAACTTTAACAGCTATACTTAATTGATAACAATATAAATATTACAACTGGTTAATTAATAGTTTACTTTATTTAGTCAAGTAATAAATAAACAATCTAGTAAGTTAATTCTTGTTAAAAAGCTTTAGGTTAACCATACATTTTAGTATAAAAAATTGTAATTATCTTTTTCCTTGCTTTATTAATTCTTTGTGATAAAGATAATAAGCACCTCGTGAAACCATTCGAAGCTGGAAAATAAGATCTTCGATTAATCTTTGACGTTGAATGGTATCAAAATCAATCGCTTCCGCTCCCGCATTAAAAGCAATAGTTACCATTGCTTCAGCTTGAGCTTCGTTATAATGATGAGGCATTTTGTTAGCATTATCCAAATAATCAACTAATTCTTCAATAAAATGTTGAATTTCACGTGCAATGGCTGATCGAAATGCCGATGATGTCCCTGCCTTTTCACGAAGTAATAGTAAAAAAACTTTAGGATTTTTATCAATAAATTCAATAAACGTTGTTACAGAAGTACGCAACACGCTACCACCTTTTTCAATACGTTTTCGCGCTTGGCGCAACAATTGGCGAAGGGTTAAACCACTTTCATCAACCATAGCTAAACCCAATTCATCCATATCACGAAAATGTCGATAAAACGATGTTGCAGCAATACCAGCTTCTCGAGCAACTTCACGCAAGCTCAAACTGGCAAAACCCTGCTCGGCATTTAGTTGATTAAACGCCGCATCAATTAATGATCGACGAGTTCTCTCTTTCTGCTGTGCACGTACGCCACTTGTTTTAATGTTTTTCATTTTATATTTATTGATTTTAACAAACGTTCTTTTTCTGCAAATACTTTTGGCATATGTTCGCGAATCGTTTTTGCAATTGTTTCATAACGTGAACGCAAAGGTGAACCAGGTCTATAAATCAAAGCAATACTACGTACTGGAATCGGATCGGTACAAGGAATATAGCAAATATTATCTCTCATTCGCTCATTTGGAGCAGCTAGCTCAGGAAATAAAGTTATTCCTCGACCCGCAGAAATCATACTACGCAAGGTTTCTAAGCTTGTTGCTTTAAATTGTTTATCTTCATCAATACCTACTTGAAAACAATATCCCATAGCATGTTCACGTAAACAGTGCCCATCTTCCAACATTAAGAATTTTTGACCTTTTAAATTAGAAAGTTTAACTGTTTGTTTATTTGCTAACTCATCGTTTGCTGGAACAGCTAAAAACATTGGCTCATTAAATAATGGAAGTTCAATAAATTGCGCCGTTTCTTTTACTTGTGCAATTATTGCGCAATCTAATTTACCACTTTCAAGTTGAGCGACAATATTAGCAGTTTGTGCTTCATGTAAATAAAGCTCTAATTGAGGAAAAGATTCATGTAGTACAGTTATTACATGTGGTAATAAATAAGGAGCAATAGTTGGTATTAAACCAATATGCATCGGACCTGACATCTCTTCCCCTTGGCGACTAGCCATCTCTTTAAGGATTTGAATATTGCGTAATATCTCTTTAGCTTGCTCAACAAGCATCATACCTGTTTGAGTAAATAATACTTTGCGACTAGTACGTTCTAATAACATCACGCCTAGTTCATCTTCCAATTTTCTGATTTGTCCACTTAAAGTTGGTTGACTCACATTGCAAGCATCAGCAGCTTTACGAAAATGACGAAACTCAGCTAACGAAACAAAATATTCCAAATCACGAATATTCATAATGTCCCCAAAATAATTTATCAGTTAATGGTATATACTCAAACAATTTTTATTGGCTAATCCTGTTTAAAAAATTAACAGATTGAAAGATAACTTAAATATTTATCATGTTGTTTATATGAGCTATTTTCTATAATATATTAAAAATTTTTGAATATAGGTTAGTTAATTATAATTAGATAGTAAAATTACACATAAAATACATGTAAATAGATAATGTTGTTTTCTAGACCAATATCGCTAATTGTACTATATAAAGTGCTATTATTGATAATTATGTTTAAAAATTAAATAGAATATTAAACTAAAATCCTAAAGTATTTAATTTTACTATAGTTAAAGTTGATAAATGAAGAAAAATGGAAAGTTATAAGCAATTGAGATATAATCGCGCGCTATATCACTTGAGTAAATATACTTTTAGAGGTGCACTATTTTTAAACAAGTCTCTCGCTTTTACCGTAAAATGTTTCACATCGAAAAACAGAAAGAATCTCGATATGTTTTGATATCTCGCAATGAACACAATATTTCACGTAAAGATATTAGTGAAAATGCGTTAAAAGTTCTTTATAGATTAAATAAACAAGGATATGAAGCTTATTTAGTTGGTGGATGTATTCGAGATCTTTTACTAGGTAAGACACCTAAAGATTTCGATATTGCAACCAACGCAACACCAGAACAAGTACAAAAAACGTTTCGCAATTGCCGTTTAGTTGGCAAAAGATTCCGTCTGGCGCACATTATGTTTGGTAAAGAGATTATTGAAGTAGCAACCTTCCGCGGTGAGCATAGCAACCAAGATGAACAAAACAATATTGCCAAACGTTCCCAATCGGGAATGCTGCTACGCGATAATGTATATGGAACAATTGAACAAGATGCTGTTCGTCGTGATTTCACGATGAACGCTTTTTATTATAGTATAAAAGATTTTACGTTACGTGATTACTGTGGTGGCTTAAAAGACTTACAAAATGGAATTATTCGCTTGATTGGTGATCCAAAAGTTCGCTATCGTGAAGATCCGGTTAGAATGTTACGAACGATTCGTTTTGCCGCTAAACTTGATATGCAAATTGAACCTACAACAGCTGAACCAATCAAACATCTTGCACCTTTGTTAAAAAATATACCGTCAGCAAGACTTTTTGATGAATCACTAAAATTATTACAATCAGGCAATGGATATAACACTTATTTATTATTAAAAAAATATCATCTTTTTGAGCAATTATTTCCGATCATTGAACAACTATTTACTCAAAATAATAATAGCTATTTAGAAAAAATGATTGAGCAAGTTTTAAAAAATACTGATTACCGAATAGCTAATAAGCTACGTGTTAATCCTGCATTTTTATTTGCTGCTTTTTTTTGGTATCCAATTATTGAACAGACACAATTAACTTGTGTTGAAAGTGGTTTGTTATTTCATGATGCATTTTCAATGGCTATTAATGATATACTAAGTGAACAATGCCGAATGATTGCAATACCTAAGAGATTAACAACAATAATGGGAGATATCTGGCGTTTACAATTACGAATGAAAAAACGTGAAGGAAAACGTGCATTTGCAATTTTGGAACATCCTAAATTCCGTGCAGCATATGATTTATTAGAAATGCGGGCATCCATCGAAAAAGGTGAACTTTTAACTCTAGCTAAATGGTGGGATGAATTTCAGCATACTTCTGTCGACAAAAGAATTGCAATGGTTAAACAAATCAGTAAAACAAATAAGCGCAGAACCAAACATTAATTTTTCGTTCGCACTTTTATAAATAACCGTTATAATGCTTAGCATATAATAATCATAACTACCTTTAATTATTGATGAAAAAATTAACGCCGTCATTTATTGCAATTACCGTTACCCTTTCATTGTCTAATAGCTGCTATGCTATAGGTTTACCTAAAGCTGAAAGTAATAATCCACAATGTTTTGCCAGTGTTCCAAAATATGATCGCCCTTTAGTTAAAGGTGATATTAACACATTGCCTGTTAATGCCGAAGCAAACCAATTTGAAGCGATTTATCCAAATACTGTCATTTATCAAGGTGATGTTTCAATAGAACAAGGGAACCGCACAGTACAAGCAAATAAAGTCACAATTGACTCAACTAATCAAAAAAACCGTTTAGCAATCTTACAAGGAAACATTAATTATCAAGATAATTTGATTAAAATAAAAGGTAATAATGCATCAATGAATCTTAATAATAATGATACCCAAATCAGCCCTGGTGAGTATCATCTTGTTAATCGACTTGGTCGCGGTGATGCTGATGAGATGAAACTTGAGAAAAATCGATTGGTTATTTTGAAAAACGGCAGTTTTACCTCATGTCCTGTCGATGACGGTACTTGGAGTATTAAGGGTTCAACGATTATTCACGATAATGAAGAGCAATTACTTGAAGTATGGAATGCGATATTTCGTATTGGTAAAGTACCTGTATTGTATTCACCTTACTTACAATTACCAACAGGTAATAAGCGTCGGTCAGGTTTATTAATGCCTAATATAAGTTATGACAGCGTCAGTGGTATTGATTTTACTTTACCTATTTATTGGAATATTGCACCTAATTATGATGCCACATTCATCCCGAGGCTATTACAGCGTCGCGGCCTTCAATTACAAACCGAATTCCGGTATCTGAATGAGCTTGGTTTGGGTACACTCGCATTTGATTGGCTACAACATGATGCTAAATATAATGAAGATAGAGATAGATTATTAAATGGTAATAACTATGATGACAATCGTCATCGCTGGTTATTCTATTGGAAAAACGACGAATTAATTAATTACAATTGGCGTTTTACTGTTGATTCGACACGTGTAAGTGATAATCAATATTTAGCAGATTTAGATTCTAAATATACATCTCAAACAGCAGGATATCTAACTCAGTTTTATAAATTAGGCTATAATGATCCAAATTGGGACATTACTTTGGGCTATAGACACTTTCAAGCCTTTCAAGATGGTGTGAAAGATTCATTGTATCAAACTCAACCACAATTAAATATTAATTATTATAATTATGATTTTGGACCAATTAAATTTAAAACGTTTTCTCAAGTATCTCATTTTATAAGCTCCGGAAAGAATAATCCTAAAGCATGGCGCACTCATATTGAACCATCAATTAATTATACTTTAACTAATTCTTGGACAATATTAACAACTTCAGCCGGTATAATGGCAACACATTATAGTCAAGATAATATTAAAAGACACATTGATAGATATAGACAGTTAGATAAAAATGTAAACCGTTTTATACCAAAATTTAGTATTGATGGTAAAATTATATTTGAGCGTGACTTCAATTTCATTGATGGCTATACCCAGACATTAGAACCTCGAGTAAAATATATATATATTCCATACCGAAATCAGTCTAATATAGGAACTTATGATTCCACCTTATTACAATTTGATTATGTGGGTTTATTTAGAGATCAACCATACAGTGGATTGGATCGAATTGCTTCTGCTAATAATATAGCCACAGGGGTAACAACTCGTTTTTACGATAATAATAAAGTTGAAAAGTTTAATTTTTCCATTGGACAGATTACTTATTTTACTAAATCAAAAACCAGCGAACATAATACTGGATTAGATGAAAACTCAGATACTGGTAGTATCACTTGGGCTTCTGATAATTTTTGGCGGATCACTGATAATATGATTTTCAGGAGTGGTATACAATATGATACTCGAATTGATACTGTCTCTTTAGCTAATGCAATATTTGAATATCGTCCATCAAGTGAAAAACTACTACAACTATCTTATCGTTATGCTAACCATAATTATATTAATACGGTTGATTTAAGTTCTTTATATAAGAATTATAAACAAGATATCTCACAAGCTGGATTTGTTACAGCGTGGCCGTTGTCACAAACAATCAATGCGGTAGGTTCATACTATTATGACGTCAACTTAGGCCAAACGGCCGATAGCTCCATAGGGTTACATTATAGTGATTGTTGCTGGGGAATGACTGTACAATATGGACGAAAGTTAACAGATTGGGATTCAATTACGCGTAGCAGTAAATACGAAAATAAACTCTCCGTTAATTTTGAATTACAAGGTTTAGGGCGTAACCGTGATGCGAAAGCAAAAATGTTAAACTTTGGAAAACTTCCATACACAACGACATTTTAATGAACATATTAATTTTATTTAATATAACTAATTAAATTAATACAGTAATATTTATACTGTAACAAACAATACGAGTAACGCAAATATGAAACTATCAAAATTATTGATTACTTTAAATTTAAGTTTAACCATAGGACTACTTACTCCATTATCAACAGTTGCCGCACCTAAGGTTATCGAACGAGTAGCTGCAGTAGTTAATAATAATGTCATTTTAGAAAGTGATATTAACGACATGTTAAAAACAATAAAGGCCAGTACTGATGCGAGTAATCTGCCTAATGATAATGTATTAAGAGAGCAAATTCTGGATCGCTTAATTATTGAAAATTTAATTTTGCAAAAAGCAGCTAAAGCAAAAATTACAATCAATGATGATGAAGTCACCAACGCTATTGCTAGAATTGCAGAGCAAAACGGTATGACGATTGATGAACTCAGAAGTAAACTTTCGATAATGGGTATTAGTTATAGCAGTTATCGGGAACGTATTCATAATGATATGTTGATCGAACAAACCAGAATGAATGAGGTTAGGCCTAGAATTAAAATTTCAGAAAAAGAAGTTGAAACTTTGACTAAAAATCTTTCTGAACAGCCAGCTAACAATATAGATGTCAAAATTAGCCATATTCTTATATCTGTACCAGAAAAAGCGTCTAAACAACAGATTGATAATGCAACTAACAGAGCAAATGATATTATAAATCGGGCACAAAAAGGTGAAAATTTTGCAAAATTAGCAACGACATACTCAAACGATGATCTGGCTTTAAAAGGTGGCAATATGGGTTGGAATAAACTTAACGAGCTACCAACTATCTTTGAAGAACGACTTGTTAGAGCACAGAAAGGCAGTATTATTGGCCCAATTCGTTCTGGTGTTGGTTTACACATTTTAAAGGTAGATGATACCCGCAAAGAAGCCCCAAAAAAATATACAATTGAAGAAATGAATGCTCGCCATATTTTAATTAAAACGAATGTATTGGTGACAGACCAAATAGCTAGACAAAAATTGAATGATATTCGTAAATCAATAATCAATGGTACAATGAGTTTTGAAGCAGCTGCAAAAGCTAATTCAGAGGATCCTGGATCAGCCGAAAATGGAGGGAATTTAGGTTGGAATCGTCCAGAGGTCTATGACAGTGGATTTAGAAATGCTTTAGTTCATTTGAAAAAAGGTGAGATCAGCCAGCCAGTTAAATCATCCTTCGGTTGGCATTTGATTCAACTAATCGAGACTAAACAAACTGATGGAACCAATGCAATTAAACAAGATCGGGCTTACCGATTAATATTCAATCGTAAATTTAGCGAGGAAGCTCAAGTGTGGATCCAAGAATTAAAAGGCGATGCCTACATTAACATTACAGGTGAAAATAAGCATGAATAATCGTGTTCATCAAGGGCATTTTGCCCGTAAACGATTCGGACAAAATTTTTTACATGATGACTATATTATTGAAAGTATTGTTGCAGCCATACAACCTAAAACAGATCAAGCTCTAGTAGAAATTGGTCCTGGGCTAGCTGCATTAACAGTTCCAGTCAGTAAATACGTTGATCATTTAACGGTTATAGAAATTGATAGAGATTTAGCCAGTAGATTGATTGATAACCCTTTGTTAAAGAATAAATTGACTGTTATCGAACAAGATGCTTTAACCTTTAACTTTAATGAGTTAAACCAACAATTAGGTAAACCATTAAGAGTATTTGGTAATTTACCCTATAACATTTCTACACCGTTAATGTTCCATTTATTTGAATATGCCAATATCATTGTTGATATGCATTTTATGTTACAAAAAGAAGTCGTAACTCGACTTGTTGCGGCACCTAATAGTAAAGATTATGGTAGATTAAGTGTCATGGCACAATATTATTGCCAAATTATTCCAGTATTGGAAGTACCCCCAACATCATTTAAACCAGCACCAAAAGTTGACTCTGCGGTTGTAAAATTGATCCCTTACAAAGAAAAACTTCATCAAGTCAATGATGTCAAAATACTTTCTCGTATTACAACCGAAGCATTTAATCAACGCCGAAAAACAATTCGTAACAGTTTAGGTAATATGTTTACAGTTGAACAATTAGTAGAACTAAATATTGATCCAAATTTACGTGCTGAAAATATAACTGTTCAACAATATTGCCAGCTTGCAAATGCATGGAAATAGCTTTATGGCAAATTTACTCATTGGTGATATTCATGGCTGTTATGATGAATTTATGCGATTACTCGAAAAAGCAAAATTTGCCTCTTCAGATACTTTATGGTTAACAGGGGATCTTGTTGCCCGTGGCCCTAAATCACTAGATGTTTTACGATTTGTTAAGCAACATAGTCAAAAAATTCGCATGGTATTGGGAAATCATGATTTGCATTTATTATCGGTATATGCTGGTGTTACACTTACTAAAAGAAAGATAATTTAGATGAAGTCATCAATGCTCCCGACTATGATGAGCTTATGAACTGGCTACGTAAACAGCCATTGGTTCAGATTGATGATTCATTAAAATTAATCATGACCCATGCAGGTATTTCACCACAATGGGATCTTGAATTACTAAAAAAGTGCGCTCAGGATCTGAGTGTCATGTTATCTAGTGATTCATATCCCTTATTTTTAGATAATATGTATGGTAACTTTCCTGATGAATGGTCATCAGAATTACAAGGATTAGATCGCCTACGTTATATTGCCAATGCGTTAACACGTATGCGTTTTTGTTATGAAGATGGTCGATTAGATTTTTATTTTAAAAAATCACCTGAACAAGCACCAGTAAAACTTAAACCTTGGTTTTTATTGCCAAGTAAAATACCCCCAGAATACAATATTGCTTTTGGACATTGGGCTGCGTTAAATGGTAAAGGAACACCCGAAAATATTTATGCACTTGATACCGGATGTTGTTGGGGTGGAAAACTAACATGTTTACGATTTGAAGATAAAAAATATTTCAAAAAACGTAATAATGAAACAAAAAATTAAAGTTATTGTTAACAAGGACTAATAATTATGTCTGCATTATCTGTCATAAAATCTATTTGGAAAGTGATTAATGTAATACGAGAAATGTTTCTTAATTTGATATTCTTAGTTATTATTCTGATTATCTTCGGAGGTATTGGCTTAATAAAAGAAGCCAAAAAACAAAATACAGTACCTCAATATGGTTCATTAGTTTTAGATCTTGAAGGTGTGATTGTCGATAACACGAATTACAGTGATGAAATCTATGCCTTACAAAATAAAATATATGGCAAGAAAATCAATACATCGCGCGAAAATAGCTTATTCGTATTAACTCAAAAAATTGCTCAAGCAACCATCGATCCAAATATTAAAAGCATGGTTTTGAAGTTAGATAATTTTGTTGGTGCTGATTTGAGCTCTTTACAATATGTGGGTAAATATTTAACAAAATTCAAAGAAGCAAAAAAACCAATTTATGCTTTTGGTACAACTTATAATCAAAGCCAATATTATTTAGCGAGTTATGCCAATAAAATCTATCTAACACCTCTTGGTTCAGTCAATGTATATGGATTATCTGCTAACAATTTGTACTATAAAACTCTACTTGATAATTTAAAAGTTAATACGCATGTTTTCAGAGTAGGAACGTATAAATCTGCCATTGAACCATTTGTTCGCGATAATATGTCAGAAGAAGCAAGAAATAATACAACTCGTTGGTTAACTCTTATGTGGGATAATTATCTTAATGATATCTCAACACAACGAAAAAAAGCCAATACCCAATTAGTACCCACACCTGAAAAAATGCTATCAGAATTGAAATCTGTAAATGGCAATATGGCTCAATATGCTTTATCTAATGGTTTAGTTGATATCATTACTTCAAATCATCAATATGAATTAGAATTCATTGATCAACATGAAATTAGCATTTACGATTATCTACTCAAATCAGAAGAAGAACAATTAATAAGTGATAATAATAAGAGCAACACTCCACTTATCGCTGTTGTATTTGTTAATGGTACTATCAATAATAGTGAAAATAGTCGTGCTGTAGCAGGAAGCCAAGATATTGTTCAGCAACTTAAAGAAATTCGTCAAAATCTAGATAAGCATAATGTGCAAGCCGTAGTGTTACGAGTAAATAGCCCTGGGGGAAGTGTTGATGCATCTGAAGCAATTCGCAGTGAATTAGAAGCTTTACGTAGTTATAAAATTCCAGTCGTTGTTTCTATGGGAGGAATGGCTGCATCAGGTGGGTACTGGATCTCAACTGAATCTGATTATATTGTTGCTAGTCCGAACACCATTACAGGCTCTATAGGTATATTTGGTATTATTCCAACATTTGAAAATTCTTTATCTCATGTTGGTGTTTATAGTGATGGAGTAAGCACATCACCATTAGCAGGCAATAATTTAACTAAAAACTTGCCTGAAGAAACAAGTCAATTAATTCAAATGAACATCAACAATGGCTATCAAAAATTCATTTCACTGGTAGCAAAAGCGCGAAAAATGACTACAAAACAAGTGGATAAAATTGGACAAGGTCAAGTATGGTTAGGATCAGAGGCAAACAATATAGGACTCGTTGATAAGTTAGGTGATTTCGATGATGCTGTTGAAATAGCAGCAACATTAGCAGATTTAACTGATTATAGAATTGATTGGCCAAAACCTGAAGTAAACTGGTTTAATGCATTATATTCAGATATGATAGCTATATTACCTCACTCAACAGCTGAGATATTCTTTGAACATCTCCCTGAAGCAAAACAGCTACAACAACATATATCTTTATGGAATAATTTTAACGACACTCAAAATCGTTATATTTATTGTTTAAATTGTGCTGATGTTCGTTAAATCATATTACTATCCGCCATGAACTGGCGGATGGAATTCTTCAATGGTACTAGATGATAAAGTTCTAATATTTTAATCATTTTTTTCTCGATTGAAAAAATAACTCATATTTTTCATTGCTTCTTGAATATATTGGTAATTTGGTACTTCATTAAGCTCATGATTGTGCAGATCCATATAACGACTAATACCAATTCTATTAACAAAGTAAATATTATCAGATGTTCTAACTGCATAAGAACTGTAGTTGGACATTAATAACCAATTACGATCAGTTATAGGTTTAAATAAATCATATCCAGTAGAGTAATCCTTTATATCATTTTCAACATATAAATAATGCTTCATCAGGGATGGAACAACATCTTCATGGTTAGTTAATTTATTACTGTTATTTATCAAATTGCCTAATTCTGTCGCACCAATAATAATAAAAGGTACTTTAGTTTGAGCATCGGTATAATTACCATTATGCCCCCAAAAACCGAGTTTATTATCATTCATTTCTTGACTATGATCACCAGTGATAATTAACAATGTATCATTTAATGAGTCTGATTTAATAAGTTCATCATAAATACTTTGTAATAAATAATCATCATAATAAACGCTTTGTTTATAACGATTAAAAATTGGCAAAGGATCTGTATCATTATTTAATGTCATATAATTAAGATCGCCAATGGGTTTAAACCTAACTGGAAAATCATCAGGAAAATCATAAGCATGTGGTGCATCATAAAATAAAAAAGAAAACGTTGGCCTTGAGGTATCTCGCGATTTATACCATGATAACCAATCGTCAGTGATTTGTTTATCCCGTTTAGATGCAGAGCCATCTTTACTACTGATTCTTAAATTTTCAATGGTAACAAACGCAGTTCGGTCAAATTCAGGTGCAGTAACTTTAGCTGATGTAAAAATACCAATATTATAATTTTCTTTCTGTAAAGTTGTAATAAATAAAGACGGAATACTACCACGTAAAAATGAATCCCAATAGGTACCTGGAATACCGTAAAAAAGTCCAAAAATACCCGTGCGCGTTGCATTACCTGTAGAATAATGATTATTAAAGACAACGCCATCGTTGTTCTTAACAAACTGGAAGGTATTTGGAGAAATTTCATTACTGAAAGTATCGTATCGCCATGAATCTAAAACAATAAACATTATGTTTTTAAGTTTTTTATTTTCTGGGTTAATGACTAATGGATTTTTAGGATAATCTATAGTTGCGTTGATATAATCCTTATCATAAACAACTTTTCGCTCTCCTTGCTTATCAAAAAAATTCATGATTTTTTTTGAAGTCAATGGACGATAGAGCGGAATATATTCTTTCACCACCATTATTGGGGAATAAGCATAATAAAAAGCAACCATATGTCCGAATTGGCTAATAAATAAAGAAACAATCAACAACAGCGTAGAAAATAAAATTGCATTCGTTTTACTGTGTGGTTTTGATATTTTGAAATCAATAATATAGATAATAAGATATTCAGCACAAAATGAAACGACAATAAGTACCAGCATTAGCAGATAAGTTGCTATCGAAAAATCAACAATTTGACCCGACAATACCATTGATAAAACTGATTCATTAATGTGGAATCGATATTGTTGAAAGACAATTGTATCAACATATAATGTTATCTGAATAAGACTAAACAAAATAGCAAGAATAGCATGGCATAAATATTTTCTTAACCATAGTGTTGGTATACAGATTAAAAAGAACAATATATATAATGAAAAAAAATGCCCAAGTACTGCAAACACTGAAAATGTGCTACCAAGCCAAGAAAACGATATATCGGGAACAAGAAAGAAACGTATTGCAATAAGAGATGAAATGAAGATATTTATTAAAACACAACAATATAATTTTTTCATAGTATTCACTATTAGGTAATTCATTCGCTTTTTTTAAGAATCTTACAGCATTTTATACTGAAACGTAGTGCTTTCCTGAAACTTTTTTACAAGTTAGCATTATCTAGATAAATACTAATAAAATATTAACAAAAAAGGGCTCTATTTGAGCCCTTTTTCTAGATTCAAAAAAGTTATCGACGATCGGCAAAAATTCTTAGTAACATAATAAATAAATTGATAAAATCAAGATAAAGTTGTAATGCACCTAAAATAACATAACGTCTAAATAAATTCTGATCATCTTGAGGTAAACCATCACCTAACTCTTTCAATTTTTGAGTATCATACGCAGTTAATCCTGCAAAAACAAACACACCAATATAGGTAATAGCCCACATTAACGGTTGACTATGCATAAACATATTCACTAATGACGCAATGATTAATCCAATTACACCCATAAATAAGAAACGGCCGAAACCAGACAAATCTCGCTTAGTAGTATAGCCATAAAAAGCCAAAGCTGCGAACATGCCTGCAGTAATAAAGAATACACTTGCTATTGATGATGAAGTATAAACCAAAAAATAGATTGAAAAAGTACAACCATTTAAAACCGAATAAAGCATAAATAATGTGGTTGCAGCAGCACCAGAAAGTCTATTGATCATGCCAGAAATAACGAAAACTAATGCCAGTTCCGCAATTAACAACAACCACATACCTTTATATAATAACTGCACCAATGCCATATTACTTGATGCAAACCAAGCAACTAAAGCTGTTAGTAATAAACCTACTGTCATCCAGCCATATACATGGCTCATATACGTTTGTACACGACTACCAGCTTGTTCGTTAATTAAACCATTAGGCGAAAAACTTGCCATTCTTTACCTCTCCTAAAATGTTACATAATCTTATGTATTATATATTAAATAAGGATTAATTCCATTTTTTCAATGCGTCTATGTCAGTTTTTTTTGCTTCAACCCAGTGTTCTCCATCAATGATTCGTTCTTTCTTCCAAAATGGTGCCTCATTTTTTAAAAAATCCATTATAAATTCAGCAGCCGAAAATGAATCCGCACGATGAGCACTACTTACTCCAACAAATACTATCTGCTCATTAGCATTAATTTCCCCAACTCTGTGAACCACCACTACTCGACTTAATTGCCATTTTTTTCGAGCATTAGCAATTATATTAGCTAATACTTTCTCAGTCATTAATGCATAATGTTCAAGATAAAGGCTTAATGTTCGTTTTTCAAAACAACGAACTTTACCCATAAAAGTAACAATAGCACCATCTTGGGGTAATTCTGAAAGCCAATTAATTAACTGATTAGTATCAATTGACTCTTCATTTACTCTAATAATATCCATAATTTTAACCGCCCGTTACAGGAGGAAAAAAGGCAATTTCATCATTAGTCTGAATAATATAATCAGTATCCACCAACGTTTGGTTCACTGCACATAAAATAACTCTCTCTTTAAATGCTAAAGCCCACCTATCGCCACGTTTACTAAGTTGTTCGAGCAATTCAAAAATAGAAACTTGATTAGCATCTAAAAAGATGCTATCAACTTCCACTAACTCTCTAATTTGAGCAAAAAAAATAATTTTATTCATTTATTTCCTTGGCAATAAACTCTCCTGACTTACCACCACTTTTAGTCAATAATTTTACTTGTGTAATCACCATATCCTTTTGCACAGCCTTACACATATCATAGATAGTTAAAGCCGCAACTGATGCAGCAACCATAGCCTCCATTTCAACACCTGTTTGCCCATTTAATCGACAACTAGCTTGAATGCGAATACAACTTTTTATTCGATCAGCTTCGATATCAATTTCAATTTTACTTAGTAAGAGCGGATGGCAAAGAGGAATAATATCCCAAGTTTTTTTTGCAGCTTGGATGCCTGCAATTCTTGCTGTCGCAAAAACATCACCTTTATGATGCTTACCTTCTATAATCATATCAAGTGTATTGATATTCATTAAGACTAGTGATTCTGCGCTTGCTTGCCGCATTGTGAGCTGTTTGCTTGAAACATCAACCATATGAGCATCACCACGATGATTAATGTGCGAAAATGACTCAGGCATCTTTAATTCCTTAAATATTTATTCACTTGTTAGAATATAGCCAAGATAGAAAAATTTTACAAGTAGCTACCCATATGATTAAATTAATTATTATAAAAACAAATAAAAATAAATTTATTTTAACCTATCTAATCATCAATAAATTTGATATGTTTATGCGAGTTAAATAAAAACTGCGTACAATATTACTTTCTGTTAATTATAATTGTGATTCTCAATGCTTATTGCTCATGTAGCCTTACCAGTACCACTTTACCAACTTTATGATTATCACTTAACTAAGCCAGCTAAAATTGGAATGCGGGTGAAAGTTCCATTTGGTTTCCGCAATGCCATAGGTATTATTGTTAGTATAGACCAACAAACCGATATTAATGTTAAAAATTTAAAAAATATAACTACTATTATTGATAGTGAGCCTATTTTTACTTCAGATATCTGGCAGTTATTAAACTGGGCGGCAAATTATTATCATTATCCAATTGGTGAAGTTTTATTTCATGCAATGCCCGTTTTATTAAGACAAGGACGTAAAGCGAATAAAGATGAAATCAAAGATTGGCAATTAACTGAATTAGGGAAAAATATCGATCTGACATCATTATCACGAACACCAAAACAAAAATTATTATTATCATCATTTAGAAGTAATGCTGTTGATTTTATTAATCCAAGTACCGCCATCTATAAGGAATTAGAAAAAAAACAACTTATAACTCGCGTAAATTGCCAACCAGATACTATAAGATGGCAAACAAATTTCTCTACCAATCCAAACTTGATTAAATTAAATCAAGAACAATTTTATGCTATAGATACAGTAAATAAACAACGTTATAATTTTGCTGTATTTCTATTAGAAGGCGTTACTGGTTCAGGAAAAACTGAAGTTTATCTCAATATAATATCTAATGTATTAGCTAAAGGTGAACAAGCATTAGTATTAGTTCCTGAAATTAGCCTTACACCACAAACAATCAAACGTTTTAAAGAACGATTTAATGTACCAATAGATATTTTACATTCAGGATTAACTAATCAGCAGAGACTGGCTGTTTGGTTAAGAAGCAAAAATGGAGAAAATGCAGTTGTTGTTGGTACCCGTTCATCACTTTTCACACCGTTTAAAAATTTAGGCATGATTATTATTGACGAAGAGCATGATAGTTCTTACAAACAACAAGAAGGATGGCGTTATAATGCTCGTGATTTAGCAATTATTCGTGCTAAACTTAAAAATATCCCTGTTTTATTAGGTTCAGCAACACCTTCATTAGAAACTTTAAATAATGTTAAAAATCGTAGATATCAATTATTGCAATTAACAAAACGTGCAGGTCAAGCTAAGCCAGTAAAGCAATCTATTTTAGATATTCGAGGTTTAACACTTATAGCTGGCTTATCACAGCCTTTAATTGATCAAATAAAAATACATCTACAAAATAATAATCAAGTCATGTTATTTTTAAATCGGCGTGGTTATTCACCTTTATTAATTTGTCATGATTGTGGTTGGATTGCAGAATGTCCCCGTTGTGATCGTCCATATACTTTTCACCATCAACAACAGAAACTTAACTGTCATTACTGCGATACACCAAGGGCAATTCCCAAACAATGTCCAAAATGTGGTTCAACTCACTTAGTACCAGTAGGTTTTGGAACTGAACAATTAGAAAAACAACTTGAACTCCTTTTTCCTAATACTAAAATAAGTCGTATTGATCGTGATACTGTAACTAAAAAAGGAGCATTAGATGGTTATTTGCAAAGCATCCAACAAGGTGGTGCACATATTTTAGTGGGTACACAAATTTTAGCGAAAGGACATCATTTTCCTGATGTAACATTAGTGGGTGTTATAGATGTCGACGGTGCATTATTTTCGAGTGATTTTCGAGCCACAGAACAATTTGCTCAGATCTACACTCAAGTATCAGGACGAGCTGGACGTGAAACAAAAACAGGAGAAGTAATATTACAAACCTATCATCCAGATCATCCATTACTAAATGTCTTATTAAACAAGGGATATCAAGAGTTTGCCAAACAGACCTTAAAAGAGCGTCAACAAACGCTATTACCACCATTCAGTTATCAAGCATTAATACGTGCAGCTGATCGCAATAATCATCATGCACAAAACTTTTTACAACTTATTCACGAGAAATTGAAAGAGTATGGTGATAATACTTTATGGCAACTTGGTCCTATTCCAGCAAATCAGCCTAAAAAAGCAGGATATTACCGTTGGCAACTTTTACTACAACATACAAATAGGCAACTATTGCACTTAATTTTAGACAAACTTGTTATTGATATAGAAAAGTGGAATGAGACATCAAAAGTAAGATGGAGTATTGATATTGATCCTATCAATAATTAAGATATTGTAATCGCCGACCGATATTAAAAATCGGCGGCTTAAAATAAAATTATAAAGCTATTTTGCCTACATTTTTGTCCAGTGTTGCTTGACCAATACCTGAAACTTCTTTTAATTGTTCTATAGAAACAAATGGTCCTAATTTTTCACGATATTCAACAATTTTTTTGGCTTTACTTATACCTATACCCGTCAAGACTTTAGTTAACTCTTCTGCAGTAGCTGTATTAATATTAACTTGTATAATTTGTTGCTGTTCTTTTTTAGTTACTTCATTAGGTGGATTATCCGCAATACTTAAACCGGAAAAACTGATACTTGATAATAAAATACATAAAATTGAAAATAGTTTCATTTGATTAACCTCTTAAATATAGTTATGCAATTAATATGCTTTTTAACTATCTCATTTAATCAAATATTAAACGTTTACTAATTTCATAAATGAGAAAAGTCACCGAAGTGACTTTTCATTTTTGCTAAATTTTGCATTAATTTATGATTTGGATCACAAATTTGCATCAGGCATAATTTCAATCTTAGCTTTAGAACGAATATCGTCAGTAAGATAATAATATATATTGTTGATATATAATGGCAATAATTCCGAGGACACATCTTTTTGTTCATTAGGCGTTTTTACATCGGTTAATACCACAATTGTAGCACTTTTATCATCTAAATATTGAACACCGAAAACTCTTTTAGATGTAACTGATGGTACTAAATCAAAAACCATATTAACGATTTTCTTATTCAGTGCTTTTGAGTCTCTAGAAAGTTTAACACTTTGAGAAAAATTAACATTTGATGAACTACCTGTTTCATTTAATTGCGTTAATATATTATTGACAGTCGATTTGAAACGCTCATTAGCAATATTTTGATATAGTTTTGTATTAATTTCATCTTTGACCTCTTCAAAAGGTGCTATGCCTTCCTTTCGATAATCAACAATTTGAATTACAAAATCAATCATATTAATGCCTTGACCAACAGTTATCATTTCAGAAACGTTACCTGTTGCTTGACCATCAACAATCATTTGATCAC
Source organism: Gilliamella sp. B3022 (assembly GCF_028751545.1). NCBI lineage: Bacteria > Pseudomonadati > Pseudomonadota > Gammaproteobacteria > Orbales > Orbaceae > Gilliamella > Gilliamella sp. B3022. Next base: position 1,538,166 of record NZ_CP071867.1, on the reverse strand, counting down.
CAAATGCAACATCTCTAACTTCTGGGTATCGTAAGATGGTAGCGATATCATTATAATAAGACCAATCTGAATTAACTATTTGTAAATCTGAATCTTTTGCAATAGCTTCTAATGAATTAGGATTTTTATTTATCGCAGCCTGAATTTTCTTTTCTACAGAATCAAACATGGCATTTAATTTATCATCTTCTAGTTTTGAAGTAATCACATGTTTTGCATAATCAAAATCCATAACTTTAGACTTTTGTACATCATCTAATTTGACAATAATATAACCATCGTCAACTTTTATCGGCTTAGAAGTTTGTCCAACTTTTTTCAAATTAGCGTCTTTAAATGCTTGAGGTAAAGAATCATCCATAGTAAACCATCCTAATGAACCATTTTTTCCATACGGAGAGGTACTAGGGCTCTGATTAACCGTTTTAACAATATTATCAAAACTACCACCAGAAGATAGATCCTTAATAATATCATCAGCCTGTTCTTTATCAGTGACATAAATTACACTGTAAGCTTGTTTTTCAGGGAAGGAATAATCTTTTTTATTTTTTTTAAATTGTTGTTGTACTTCTTCATCACTAATACGAATTTTATCTACATAGTTATATTTCTTATTCAAAATATAATTAAACTTAACCCTTTCTTTCCGATAAAACTCGCTCTTATGTTCTTCATAATATTTTTTTTCATCTTCAACAGTGATTTTAACATCATCCATATTAACCACTTTAGGGCTTAAAGTTGTTGCATAAACTGTCCTTGTTTGATCTTGTAATTTAGCTAACTCAGAATCCACTGGTAATACAAAACTGGAGCTGACTAAAGCATTAATCACTTGTTGTTGTTGCAAAGAAGTTTTTAAGCTTGCACCATAACTATCAGGTGTAAATCCGTTTGCTGAAAGGAGTTCTAAATATTTTTTATTACTAAATTTACCATTTTCAAAAAACACATGTTGTTGCTTGATGAATTCTTTGACTCTTTCATTACTAATATTTGCGTTTAATTGTTCAGAAAATTTATAAGATAAAAAATTCGTAATTTGTGAATATAATACATTGCGACGAAGTTGTTTAATAAAAGCGGGATCACCAGCTGAACCTGATGTAACTTCTCTTACTTGAGCTTCAAATTGTGCTCGATTTATCCCTTCTCCATCAACTTTTGCGATGTATTGTTGAGCATCTCGTGCATTATTACCGCCACCAAACCCCAAAAAACCTATCCCTGTGAATATAAATGATAAAATAATTATTGTAAAAATAATTTTAACTACAATATGGTTTGCAGCTGTGCGGATTGTATCCATCATTTCTTGCGATTCTCCATATATCTAAAGATTAATTCGGCAAGTATAGCATATTTACCTAAATTGGCTATTATCGGAACGTTAAGAGATAAAAAAAGATCAACATTAAGTTGATCTTTTTAAAATTAAATATAATTAATTTAATTGTGTCTGAACCGGAATTTTAGATTTAATTTGTTTTGTTGCCTTTTTAGTTGACTGTTTTAAATTAATTTTCTCTTCTTCCAATTCTATACCAAATGGATTATTTTGTAATGCTATTGTGATTACTTCATCAATCCATTTTACTGGGCAAATCTCAATTTCAGCTTTAACATTATCTGGAATTTCTTCTAGATCTTTTACATTATCCATCGGTATAACGACAGTTTTAATTCCACCTCTATGTGCCGCAAGTAATTTTTCTTTAAGACCACCAATAGGTAATACTTCTCCTCTTAAAGTAATTTCTCCAGTCATAGCAACATCTGAACGAACAGGATTGCCTGTTAAAGTTGATATTAATGATGTACACATAGCAATACCAGCACTTGGACCGTCTTTCGGTGTAGCACCATCGGGAACATGTACATGAATATCACGTTTTTCGTAAAAATCACTGTTAATACCTAACTTTTCAGCACGAGAACGAACTACCGTCAATGCAGTTTGAATAGACTCTTGCATCACATCACCCAATGAGCCTGTATAAGTTAATTTACCTTTACCCGGAACACTAACTGATTCAATTGTTAGTAAATCACCACCTACTTCAGTCCAAGCAAGACCAATAACTTGCCCAATCCGATTTTCATTATCGGTTTTACCATAATCAAATCGTTGTACCCCTAGGAAATCTTTTAAATTATCCTGAGTTACCGTCACTTTTTTCAACTTGCTGTTTAAGGCTAATTGTTTTACAACTTTACGGCAAATTTTTGCTATTTCCCTTTCTAAGCTACGCACTCCCGCTTCACGGGTATAGTAACGAATAATTCCAATAATAGCCGAATCATCTATACAGATTTCTTTCGGTTTTAACCCATTATTTTCTATTTGTTTAGAAATAAGGTGCTGTTTAGCAATGTTTAATTTTTCATCTTCCGTATAACCAGAAAGACGAATAACTTCCATTCGATCTAATAAAGGAGCAGGAATATTCATAGAATTAGCAGTTGCAACAAACATTACATCAGATAAATCATAGTCAACTTCCAGATAGTGATCACTGAAAGCACTGTTTTGTTCTGGATCAAGTACTTCTAACAATGCAGAAGCAGGATCACCTCTCATATCAGATGCCATCTTATCAATTTCATCCAATAAAAATAATGGGTTTTTGACGCCAACTTTTACCATACGTTGAATCAATTTACCCGGCATGGAACCTATATAAGTTCTTCTATGACCGCGAATTTCTGCTTCATCACGAACTCCACCTAATGCCATTCGAACATATTTACGCCCCGTTGCTTTAGCTATCGATTGACCAAGAGACGTTTTACCTACACCAGGAGGTCCAACTAGACATAATATAGGCCCTTTAACTTTATTAATTCGACCTTGAACAGCTAGATATTCTAAGATACGATCTTTAACTCTTTCTAAACCATAATGATCTTTATCTAGAATTTTTTGAGCGCCCTCAATATCTTTTTTAACTTTGCTATGCTTATGCCATGGAATTTGTAGCATCCAATCAATATATCCTCTGACTACAGTTGCTTCAGCAGACATTGCAGGCATCATTTTGAGTTTATTGAGTTCAGCCAAAGCTTTTTCTGTCGCCTCTTTTGGCATTTTAGCTTGAGTAATTTTATTTTTTAACTCTTCATATTCGTCGGTTTTATTATCAATATCACCCAATTCTTTATGAATTGCTTTTATTTGCTCATTAAGATAATATTCCTTCTGCGCTTTTTCCATCTGTTGCTTAACACGCTGACGAATATTTTTCTCAACTTGTAATAAATCTATCTCAGATTCCATCAATGAAATAAGTAACTCAAAACGCTTTTCCAAATTAGCTGTAACCAGTAATTCTTGTTTTTGTTCTACTTTCAAAAATAATGTAGCCGCAATAGAATCAGCCAATTGTGAAGGCTCTTTAATTAAACGAATTGAATCAACTACTTCTTGAGTTACCTTTTTATTCAGTTTTGCATAATCATCAAAGTTAGAAAGTACAACTCGCATTAGAGCTTCATTTAAATCATCATTCTTATTTTTTTCATGCAATGTTTCGATATTGGCAATAAAAAAGTCGTCTTCTTTTTGTTCTAAAATATCAACAATTTTAGCTCGTTCAACGCCTTCAACTAAAACTTTCACTGTTCCATCTGGAAGTTGAAGCAATTGTAAAATATTGGCAACAGTCCCAGTTTCATATAAATCTTCAATATCGGGATCATCTTGTGAAGGATTTTTTTGAGTAACAAGAAAAACTTGTTTATCCATGTCCATTGCACTCTCAAGACACCGTATTGATTTATTTCGACCAACAAAGAGAGGAATTACCATATGTGGAAACACCACAACATCACGTAATGGTAAAATAGGCATAATCATTTGTTTAGTTTGTTTTGTTTTCATTTTTTTCTCTCTAATAGTACAAACCCATTATGATGATATTGGGATTGATTTTAGATATTCAAGCCTATTCTTATGATTCAAATATATACTATTCCTTAAACATTTTGACAATATCTACATGTAATTAGACATAATATAAATAAGATCATGCTTGTTAACATATTAACGATAACAAGCATATTCATAGTTAAGCTGACAACTCAACATCTTCACGGTAAATTAAAGCTGGGGCTTGAGATTTCTCTACTGTTTCTTGTTCAACAATAACTTTTTTAATATTTTTTATTGATGGTAAATCATACATTATATCTAATAAAATATTTTCAACAATAGAACGTAAACCACGAGCTCCGGTTTTGCGTTGCAACGCTTTTATTGCAATAGCATTTAATGCCTCTTTAGTAAACTCTAACTCAACTCCATCTAACCTAAATAACTCTTCAAACTGCTTGGTCAAAGCATTTTTAGGTTCAGTTAAAATGCTAATTAAAGCATTTTTGTCTAATTCTGATAATGTCCCGATAACTGGTAATCGGCCAATAAATTCAGGAATTAAACCAAATTTTACTAGATCTTCAGATTCAACTTGAGCTAGTAACTCAGTCTCTGTTGCCTTATTTTTACTACTTTTGACATCAGCACCAAAGCCAATGCCAGTATTAACAGACACGCGATTTCCAATGACTTTATCTAAGCCACTAAAAGCCCCACCACAGATAAAAAGAATTTTTGAGGTATCTACTTGTAAAAATTCTTGCTGAGGATGTTTACGCCCACCCTTCGGAGGCACAGAAGCAATAGTACCTTCAATAATTTTTAATAATGCTTGCTGAACTCCTTCACCTGATACATCTCTAGTGATTGAAGGATTATCCGATTTTCTTGAAATCTTATCTATTTCATCAATGTAGATTATGCCACGTTGTGCTTTTTCAATATCATAATCACAACTTTGCAATAATTTTTGGATGATATTTTCAACATCTTCACCAACATACCCAGCCTCAGTTAATGTTGTAGCATCTGCCATCGCAAAAGGAACATCCAAAAAGCGAGCTAAAGTTTCAGCTAATAATGTTTTACCACTACCAGTTGGACCAATTAATAAGATATTACTTTTACCTAATTCGACATCATTATGACTTATATAATTACGTAAACGTTTATAATGATTATAAACAGCTACAGATAATACTTTTTTTGCTTTTTCTTGACCAATAACATATTCATCAAGATGGTTTCGAATTTCATGAGGAGTTGGTAATGGTTTACTATTAAATTCTTCATGTGAGAGAAAATTTTTTGTCTCTTCTTTTAAAATATCATTGCATAACCCAATACACTCATTACAAATATAAATAGATGATGGTCCTGCAATTAGTTTGCGAACTTCATGTTCACTTTTACCACAAAAAGTACAATAGAGTAATTTTTCTGAGCTTTCATTATTCACTTTTACCACCTAGCTAATTTATTATGAACGTTTACTATATATGGCGTCCACTAAACCATATTCAACTGCTTTTTCGGCAGACATAAAGTTATCACGATCTGTATCTTTTTCAATTACACTAATATCTTGACCAGTATGCATAGACAAAATATTATTTAAACGACTTTTTACTTGTAAAATTTCTTGTGCATGTATTTGAATATCTGAAGCTTGTCCTTGAAAACCGCCTAATGGTTGGTGAATCATTACTCTAGCATTAGGTAAGCAATATCGTTTCCCTTTTGTTCCTGCAGTTAGAAGCAATGATCCCATTGAACACGCTTGTCCCAAACAAATTGTACTAACATCTGGTTTTATAAATTGCATCGTATCATAAATAGCCATTCCAGCTGTAACAACACCTCCTGGCGAATTTATATATAAATGAATATCTTTTTCAGGATTTTCCGCTTCTAAAAATAACATTTGAGCGATAATTAAGTTAGCCATATTATCTTCAACTTGTCCTGTTAAAAAGATAACTCGCTCTTTTAATAAACGTGAATATATATCGTAAGCTCTTTCTCCTCGAGAGCTTTGCTCAACAACCATTGGAATCACACCCATATATGGTTCTAAAGGCATTTTTATCTCCTATTAAACAAAATAGCCCAAACAGATAATTCTTATTTGGGCTTAAAAGTAATCTTTTTTATTGAATGAAGCAGTATATAGATATTAAGCCATTTGCTGATTCATTAATTCAGAAAATGAATAGTTTTTATCAGTTACTTTAGCACTAGCTAATAATAAATCAACTACTTGATCTTCAATTGCTACAGACCGAATGTTATCCATTGCTTTCTTATCTTTGCTGTAAAATTCGAAAACTTCTTTAGGATCCTCGTAAGCAGAGGCTATTTCATTAATTAAAGACTTAACCTTTTCATCATCTGCTTTAATCTTATTACTTTCGATGATTTCGCTAAACAATAAACCAACTGATACGCGACGTTTAGCTTCAGCTTCAAATAATTCTTTAGGAAGTTCCATTGATTGTTTCGTGTTTCCACCAAATCGAGATACTGCTTGTTGACGTAGTACATCAATTTCTCGTTCAACTAATGCGCTAGGAACATCAATTTCATTATTCTTAACTAAACCGTCAATAACTTGTGCTTTAATTTTATTACGAATTGTTGCGTTGAGTTCGCGTAACATATTTTTTTGGACTTCAGCACGTAAGCTTTCAACTGAACCATCAGCGATACCAAATCGTTTGATGACTTCTTCGGTAAGTTCTGGAAGTTCAAGTTCTTCAACTTTTTTCAATGTTGCAGAAAATACGGCAGGCTTACCTTTTAAATTTTCAGCATGATAATCTTCTGGGAATGTTACATTAATATCGAATTTGTCATTAGCTTTATGATTCAAAATTGCATCCTCAAATCCTGGAATCATTCTACCTTGACCTAATACTAATACAAAATCATCAGCTTTACCGCCTTCGAATTCCTTACCATCAACTTGACCAACAAAATCTAGAGTGACACGATTTTGTTCTTTAGCTTCCTGATCAACTTCCTTCCAAGTCCCTTGCTGTTTACGTAATGTTTCAATCATTGTTTCAACATCAGCATCAACAACCTCAGCTACTGGCTTTTCAACTTCAATCTTATCTAAATCTTTGATGTTAACTTCAGGATAAACCTCAAATTCAACTGTAAATGTGTAATCCTCTCCATCCTTATATTCATTTGGAGTATAAGTTGGGGCCCCTGCTGGATTTAATTTTTCTTGAACAATCGCTTCAATGAAATTTTTTTGCATCAAATCACTCAATGCATCTTGTAAAATGGACGCACCATAGCGTTGTTCAACAATTTTTAAGGGTACTTTTCCTTTGCGAAAACCATCAATTCGTACTTTTTTTGCAGTGTTAACCAGCTCTTTATCAATTGCTTTTTTAATATCTTCTGATTGAATTGTAATTGATAAACGTCTACCTAAACCTTTTGTTGTTTCCACCGAAACTTGCATCTGTATACCTCGAAATTATTGAATAATATTTGCCCATGATTATTTTAAATTGATAATTGAGCAAACAAATTTATAAAAATAGGCAAACATTATACCGACCGTATTCGTCTACGTCGAGACATTTAATTGTTTCTTCTCAAGCGCTTTCAGACGTTTATTCATTTCATCAATGTGTAAAACTAACGAAGCGGTTTTTCGCCATACTTTATTCTCTTGTAGTGGGATCCCTGATGAATAAACACCTGGTTCAGTGATAGGACGCATCACCATCCCCATACCAGTAACAGTAACTTGATCACAAATTTCCATATGCCCATTAATCACACTAGCTCCGCCAATTAGACAGTGACGACCAATAGTTAAGCTACCAGCCATAATAACGCCTCCCGCAACTGCGGTATGATCACCAATTATATCGTTATGAGCAATTTGGCACTGATTATCTATAATAACTCCATTACCTATAACCGTATCATCCAGCGCACCCCTATCTATTGTTGTTGATGCACCTATCTCTACATTATTGCCAATGACAACGCGCCCTAATTGAGGAATTTTAATCCATTTTCCTTTATCATTAGCATAACCAAATCCATCCGCTCCTATTACCGTGCCAGATTGAACTAAGCAATTATCTCCGATAATACAGTTATGATAAACAGTAACATTAGCCCATAATTTTGTATTTGCACCTATCTTTGTATCTTTACCAATAAAACAACCCGCACCAATAATACAATTATCATCTAATATAACACCACTTTCGATAACTGCATTGGCACCAATTGAAATATTACTACCTAACTGAGCAGATGAGTCAATTACGGCTGATACAGCAATATCTTTAGCTGGCGCAGGTGTAGTATCAAGGCATTGAGCTAATTTTGCATAAGTAAAATAAGGGTCTTTTACAATTAATGCTGAACCTTGCCAATACTTAAGACTGTCTTCAGTCATAACTACGGCAGAAGCTTTACATTCTGATAAATTATTTTGCAATTTTTTATCGGACAAAAAAGTAATTTGTCCAGATACAGCACTTTTCATGGATGCAATACCTGTGATAGTTATATCACCATCACCATGTAACTTTGCATCAAGTTGTTTAGCCAACTGTTCTAAACGGAAAGCAAACATTATTTTTTAACCTTTTCCAGTACTTTATTAGTGATATCTACCGCATCCGATGCTGATAATGTAGCTTCTGCTTTTAAAATAATATCGTATTTTTCTGTTGTAACAATATTTTTAACGGCTTCTTGGATTTTAGTTAATAATTTACCTATCTCTTCTGATTCACGTTTGCGGTAATCTGTTGTGAACGCTTTTGCTTTATTTTCAAAATCTGAAATTGTTTTATTTAATTTTGTTTTTTCAGAGGTTGATAATGTTAAACCATCTTTTTTTAAACGAGCTGCCGCTTCACTGGCTTTCTGTTCTTCTTCTCGTAATGATTTCTCTCTTGCCTCAAATTCTTTATTTAAAGCTTGTCCAACTGTTTCTCGCTGTGGCATATTTTGTAAAACAGACATTACATCAATAACACCAATTTTAACTTCTGCATTTGCCATACCAGTAAACAGTAATGCAGCACTTATACTAAGAACAGATATAATTTTTTTCACTTTCTTCACCTATGTCTATTTATTAATTTTGACATGGAGTTACCATGTCGAACCGATATTAAATTGGAATTGTTGTGCTGAATCACCATTATATTTCTTAAGAGGTTGAGCATAAGAAAAGACTAATGGACCTAATGGTGACATCCATTGAATAGCTAATCCTGCTGACATTCTTATATCAGAAGGTGAACTATAATCTGGAATATCATTGTTCTTAAAATTCCACTCAGTATCCCATACGGTACCTGCGTCAAAAAATATTGAGGTACGAATGCTATCTTTATATTTTTCTCCAGCAAATGGAGTAGGAACAATTAACTCTGTACTGGCAAATGCTAAGGCATTACCGCCAACCGCATCCTTTGATCTTTTACATTTACTTGTATTATCTAAATCACTACAACCATCTTCATTATTAAAGTAAACCGCTTTAGGGCCAACAGTATTGGCTTTAAAACCACGCAATACAGTTGAACCGCCAGCATAGAAGTTCTCATAGAAAGGCAATTCTTTACCACCAAAACCATTACCATAACCCAATCTCCCTCGAGTTAAGAAAACCCAATGATGTTCAGAATCAAATGGATAATAATAGGAAGCATCAGTAACTAGTTTATAGAATCGATTATCGAATACAGGCGCTGTTATTTTTGCATTGGCTGTCACTTTTAAACCATCAGTTGGAAAAAATCCTCGATCTAATGAATTATATGTCCAATAAGCATTTAGCAATAAATCATTAGTATCGAAAGAAATAGAACGTCTATTCTTCATATTTTTACCCATAGAGTCAAAGTAACGCCACATTCCATATTGAGCTTTCATGTCAGACAATTTATGATTGGCATATTCTGTTCCAAAGCGAACGAAATTATTTTCACTAATCGGAAATCCTAAATTTGCTGATGCCCCCCATGTTTTGCTTGAGTATTCTGACTCTTCATCATCGTCATCTGCTTTATAAGTATTATAGTAAACACTACCACCTAAGCTTACTCCATCTACAGTAAAATATGGATCAACAATTGAAATAGAGGCTGTTTTATCAGTATCAGTTGTATTAATATCAAACGATACGCTGTTACCTGTACCTAACCAGTTATCTTGAGATATACCTGCATTAAAACTAACTCCACTATCAGAACCAATACCCACACCAAATTTAATACTACCTGTATTACGCTCTGCAACTTTATAGATGATATCAACTTGATCATCTATTCCTGGTACTCGTTCAGTATTCGCTTCAACAGTATCAAAAAAACCTAATCGACTTAAGCGTTCTTTACCTAACTCAACTAACCCGTTACTTAACCATGCACCTTCCATTTGACGAAGCTCACGGCGGATAACACTTTCACTTGTTACGGTATTACCAACAATTTTAATATTACGAACATAGTAACGTTGTCCGACATCAACCATAACAATTAGCTTTACAGTATGCTTGGAATCATCCATTTCTGGCTCAATAATGACTTTAGGGTAAGCATAACCGAAATTAGCAAGTAGTCGTTTAACATTATCTTCAATATCTGTTATTTTTTTACCATTATATAAGTCGCCAACCGATACACGCTCATTAGCTATTTTGGCAATAACATCTTTATGCCCAGCAAATTTTCCTTTGAAATCAATGCCTGATAACTTGTATTGCTCGCCCTCATGGATGTTAATAGTTACGTAAATACCTTTTTTATCTGGTGTTAAACTTACTTGTGTGGAATCAATATTAAATCGAGCATAACCACGATTTAGATAGAAACTTTGTAATTCATCTAAATCACTAGCTAATTTTTGTTTTTGATATTTTCGGTCACCAAGCATGTTCCACCATGGAACTTCATCACGTAAAGAAAAACGTGAGATGAGTTCTTCTGAAGAAAATGCTTTAGCACCTACAATATTGATTTGATCAATTAGTGCTGATTTACCTTCAGCAATAACCAATTTTAAATCAGCTCGATTACGAGATAATGGGGTAACTACAGCTTTAACTTTTGCATTATATTTACCCACGCTGTAATAAAAATCTTCTAAACCTTTTTCAATAGCCGAAAGCATTGTACGATCTAATGCTTCGCCTTCCCGAATTCCAGAGCTATCTAAATTCTTTTTTAACATATCATCTTTAACTGATTTATTACCAGAAAAAGTAATACTCGCAATAATTGGACGCTCTTGAACATGAACAATCAATTTATTACCATCTCGGGAAACACTGATATTATCAAAATTACCACTAGCATAAAGGGATTTGATAATACGACCTAAGTCAGCTTCATTAACATAATCACCAACTTGAACTGGCATTTCAAGCAATGCAGCGCCTTGGGTAACTCTCTGTAACCCTTCGAATTTAATATCTTTTACTATAAAATCATCAACACAAAATGCGTTGGAACTATATATTGCTGTACTACTGAACAGCAAAGATGCTATAAGTAATTTATTTATTTTCATTGTAAATGTTTATAACCTCATCCCATCACAATCGTAAAAAATCGTTAAATAGTGCAATTCCCATTATTACTATTAATAAAAAAAACCCTATGCGAAATAATCTTTCTTGGGTTTGATCTGATAAGGCTTTCCCTTTTATCTTTTCAAGCAATAAAAAGACAAGCTGCCCACCATCTAATATTGGTAATGGGACAAGATTGATAACTCCCAAACTTATACTAATAAATGCAAGAAAATATAAGTAAGGTGTGAAACCATAACTTGCTGTTTGCTCTGCGCTTTTTGCTATTGTTATTGGCCCTGATAAATGTTTAAGACCAATAACACCTGTCATTAATTGATAAAGTGAACCTACAGTTAGTTTTGTTGTCAATACTGTTTGTTCAAAACTTTTACCCAATCCTTCTAAAAAACCATATTGCTTAACTACTACTTCTGAGGAAGGATATAAACCCGCAATACCTTCTCCATTCTTCTGAACTTTTGGTATTAAATCAAGATAAATTTCATTATTACCCCGTTTAACCTTTAATACCATTGCATTTGCTTTTTTTATTTCAGAAGAAAAATCATTCCAATTTGTATAAAGATGATCATTATAACTGATTATTTCATCACCAACTTGTAATCCCGCTTTTTCTGCAGCAGATTTTGGTACAATTTTACTCACAATTGGATAAATTTCCAATGTTTTAGGAAGAAAACCAAATGACGTAATGGACGATTCTTTTTCAATATCGAAATTCCAATGACTAATATCAACGTTCTTTATAACTTCTATCAAATTACCATTATTATCTGTATCAATATAAGATAAAGATACACTATTTTTACCTAATACAGATATCAATGCTAAATTTACATCGTTCCAACTATTGATATTAATATTATTAATAGTTTTTAGCTCTGCTCCATAAGGAATATACAATTTAGAAGCTGGAGTATTGGCAATTGTATCTTTTACTTTTACAGGATAAACCATCACTCCGTTTAAAAAAATAACCCAATAAATTATCGCAGCTAAAACAAAATTTGCAAAAGGTCCTGCAAATATGATTGCCATTTTTTGCCATGTTTTTTTTCTATTAAAAGCAAATTTTTCATCATGAATTGAAGTGTGTTGTGCTTTTTCATTGAGCATTCTAACATAACCACCAAGTGGAATCATAGCAATTACCAATTCAGTTCCACTTGAAAATTTATATGACCACATTTTTTTTCCAAAACCAATTGAAAAGCGCTCAACATAAACCCCACATAAACGAGCAATAAAAAAATGCCCAAATTCATGTACAGTGACTAAAATACTCATAGTAATGATAAATAGCAGCAATGCCCAAAGCAAAACAAATTACCTCTCTATGATAAGTATAAAGATAGCGCTGTAAAAATTGGAACTGCAGCTGTTAAACTGTCAATTCTATCTAAAATACCGCCATGCCCAGGTATTAAATAACCACTATCTTTAATGCCTGCTTCGCGTTTAAACATACTTTCAGTTAAATCACCTAATACTGAGACTAAAATAGCAAATAAAGAACTGATAAAAAAAACATTAAATTTTATATTGAACAGATTAGAATAATAAACAATTAAACTAATTATAAGTGCGACACTAACACCACCAATAAAACCTTCTACAGTTTTACCCGGAGAAACTTTTGGTGCTAATTTTCGTTTACCAAACATTCGACCGGCAAAGTAAGCTCCAGTATCTGTTGCCCATACTAACACAAATACATATAACAGCAAGATTGCCCCTGTATAACAATTTGAATTATAATTAATCGATCTTAACTCTATCATGCTAAGAAAGAAAGGAACCAATGTAAAAAAAGCAAAGATTAATTTTACAGCAACATTTGACCAATAGTGTATGGTTTTGGGATAACTTATGACTAAGTATAATGCAACTAACCACCAAATAATTGAAAGTGATAATATAATATTATACAGTCTGGATTTAATCTCAAAAGAGATTGGCATAAAATATAACAAAGCTACTATAACTACGATAAAAAAAGTAAACATTAATTTTAAATGCTTATTAGTAATATGTAAAAACTGGGACCACTCCCATGCAGCTAGACCACCAACAGCAATCATAATACAAGCGAATATCGATAGTTGTGCAAAAAAAAGCAGAAGAATTACAAGTGGAATTAGCACGATTGCAGCAAGTAATCGTTGAATTAACATGGATGCTCCTCTATAGGTATACCGCCAAAACGTCGCTCTCTGGTATTAAAGACATTAATGGCTTTGTCAAATAACGTTTGATCGAAGTCTGGCCATAAAACATCAGTAAAGTAAAGTTCAGAATAAGCGATCTGCCACAATAAAAAATTACTGATCCTATATTCTCCACCGGTACGAATAACTAAATCAACTTCAGGAAACTCATGCATACTTATTTCCGAATCCAATCGTTCCTCAGTAATATCATCTAAAGTTATTTTACCATCTAAGACTTGTTTAACCATTTTTTTAGTTGACTCTAAAATATCCCAACGACCACCATAATTAGCAGCAATATTTAAAACCAGTCCCGAATTATTTTTCGTTAATTGTTCAGCATTGATAATCTTATTTTGTAGATCATCATTAAATTGAGAAATATTACCGATAATATTTAATCGAATATTATTTTTATGTAAACTTTTCACTTCACGATTCAAAGCATAAATAAATAAAGAAACTAAAGCAGAAACTTCATTCGGTGGGCGTTTCCAATTTTCACTACTAAAAGCATACAACGTTAAAACTTTTATGCCAAGAGTTGAAGCATAGGTAACAATTTTACGTACGGCTTTCAAACCGGCTCTATGTCCAACTGCACGTAATTGTTTTCGTTGCTGTGCCCAGCGACCATTTCCATCCATAATGATCGCGATATGCTTAGGAATGTATCTTTCTTGAATCATGAAATATACCGTATAATATAAATCATTTTATCAACTTGTTATCAAGTATTTGTTTAATCACTTAGCGTGTTCCGTAAACAACAATAGTTTTACCATGAGCTGAAATTAAATGTTGATCTTCAAGCATTTTTAAAATTCGACCTACCGTCTCACGAGAACATCCAACAATCTGACCTATTTCCTGACGAGTAATTTTAATTTGCATACCATCAGGATGAGTCATGGCATCAGGCTGTTTGGCTAGATTTAATAAGGTTTGTGCAATACGACCAGCAACATCAAGGAAAGCTAAATTACTGACCTTTTCGGATGTCACTTGTAATCGACTAGCCATTTGGCTGGCAAGTTTCATTAAAATATCGGGATTGACCTGAACAAGTTGCTTAAATTTCTTGTATGAGATTTCAGCAACTTCACAACTTGTTTTGGCTTTAACCCAAGCGCTTCGCTCTGTTCCTTCTTCAAAAAGACCTAATTCACCTAAAAATTGATTTTGATTTAAATAGGATAATATCATTTCATTACCTTCATCATCTTTAATCAATACGGCAACAGATCCTTTTACAATATAATAGAGAGTTTCTGCTTTTTCACCTTGATGAATAAGGGTACTTTTAGCTGGATACTTGTGAATATGGCAATGAGATAAAAACCATTCTAATGTTGTATCCGTTTGCTGTTTACCAATCATCATTCCTTCCTCTCCATTAAATTTACAACCTACACACTATAACAAAGTTGGACAATAAATCATATACTAAGCGATAAGGATTTTAGCCATTATTTGACAAGTTTAATATCAATTGTTTGGTGTAATTCAGACCAAAAGATTGCCACTGTTCCATCAATTAATTGAGATTTTACTTGAGTAACCTTTTCTTGAAGGGATTTTTCTTGCAAACCATAATCGGTACCTTCCCGTAACACAAAGTGTTCAATTATGTTATCTAAAGTTTGTGGGTCAAGATTTTGCCAAGGAATAATCATGATAAATTAATATTATTTAGGATTACTATTATTTTAAAGCATCCATTTAAAAATAAGAAGAATCATTTCATTTTTTAATTTTATTTAACTAATAATAGTGAAAATAAATCATCTTATAAAATTATATTAATTGTCTTAAAGACTAAAATAAAATTTCTATTATTCAATATAATGTTATGTGTGGTTTTATTCTATTTAAATAACTTATAAATATTTTTTAATAATAAAAAACCACTCATACGAGTGGTTTTAATAGCATTCAAAGTAATTATTATTACTTATAAAATATCAATTTATATTTATTGTTTAGTTTCAACAAATAATTTATAACCTTGAGCACCTGCTTTGTAGTTTGTGTTATATATTGAGTTATTATTTGCTGATTTACTTCCTAAGTAAATAGTATCGCCTTCAGCGGTTGTAGTGTCTGATGCTAATACTTCATCAACCGCAGCAGTTGATTGATAATCACCTATAAGTTTCCATTGATATGTATATGCTGAAGTTTTAACTAACTCACCTGAATCAATGTTATCGTTTTTATCAGCATCATTCCAGACTACAGCACCGAATTTATCGCCATATTTAGGATTAGTTGCACCAGCCTTAGCATAGTTAACTGTGGTATCTAGTTTATCAGTTGCATCATATTTAAAGATACCAACTTTAAAGGTAGAACTAACAATTGGACCTTTACCTATTGTTGGCTCACCAGGACCAACTGAAGTATCTGGTAAAGAGTCTGGCTCCTCACCACCAACTACTGGATTAGCACTTGACCAAACGTCAGATACGCTTATCCATTTATTGCTGTTAGGTAAACCAAATTCAGTACGTTCTTGCAATTTAAAACCAATTTGGTCTGCGCCAGCGAATTGATCATCAATTTCAAATATAATAGAACCTGATTGAACACCATTTACATTTGCCGCAGCTGTAAATGAAAGACCTTTAAGATCTTTAGCTGCTATTGCTTTCCAATCATTAAATGAACCATCATCTTTTTTAGCTCTTACATATACAGTAAGTGTATCTTTGATATTTCCATTATCTGCATCACCATCTTTATCCAATACATTATATGAAATCTTCAAATAGTCACCAACTTTAACGTTGTCATTGTTTCCAATACTTGTGGTACCAGCAGCATCAGTAGTGAATGTTACGGTAACAGTATGCTCTACAGTATCACCATTTATTTTAGAAAGTACTGGTGCATTACCTTGTATTACTTCGTTAGTTGTTGCATGTAATGTTGCAAATGCGCTACTTGATGCATAACCTGCTAATAATAAGCCAAATGCAATTTTTTTGATTGTTAAATTTTTCATGTTTAACTTCCTATTTTTATTTTTAAATTGAATATGTTGTATTTACATTAATACAACACTTTTGTTGGTGTTCCCAAATATAGGCTACCGAAATTATTCGTTAGCCTAAAACTTTATATTCCTATAACTTTACACACAGATTAGTTAATTACCTGTAATTGTTACTTGCAATTTAAATCCTTGATCGCCTGCACATGCTAATGGTGAAGGTCTAACCGACGGTTCTAAATTCAAATGAGCAGGCGCTCCAGCAACAACATCAATACCTTTACCTACTGTTGCATAACTAAATGTTTTCTTACTTCTTATGGTGTAGTGAGCACCAGTTCCCATAGCAACATTAAACCATGGACCATTAGGATTATCCTTATGACTAGGTAACGCAGAAGTTGCCGCACTACCAGGGCAGGCTTGTTCATTAGAACCAACAAGCGACCAAATAACAAATGGATCCGGAAGTTCTTGACCATCAACACCATAGCCCTTCACATAATATTCGCTATCTACTTGCCATTCTTTAATACCAGTTGGATCAAACTCTAGTGAATCGCCTTTGTTTTCTGCTACTAACACACCATCAGCCCGATAAACTTTAATAGTATTAGTCTTACCGCCTATGAAATCAATCGTCGCTTTATTGAAAGAAGTACCAAATCTATCAATGGTTATTGCAAAATCAACAGCACCAGCAAGATTAGAGGCTACATCTAAAATGTAACTATCACCTATAACTTCAATATCAGCAGCCGTTGCAGCATTAGAAGATACTTTTTGACCCTTCTTAACTTTTTCAAAACTTTTTACAATTACACAAGGTTCTTGTGATGGGCAAACATCAACATTACCCGACGTTCCGTCAATTAAAGTTACTTTTTTACCATTACTTGTAGCTGACCAACCCTTTAATACTGACGCAAAATTATTAGGTATACTGTTCATTAGTTCATCATCACTAAAACCTTCAATATCGTTTTCAGAAGTAATTGCTTTGATGTCACCTTTAGGTTTAAATAATGTTGCTAAAATAGTAATTGAACTTTTACCATCTGCAGCTCTTTTAGCCATTGAAGTCTTATTACCATTTTCATCTATCACCCAGACCCCAACTTTTCGCATAATTGGATTTGGTAATACTTCAAATGAAATTGAGTTAGATGTTGCAGATTTACCTTTTTCATCAGTTACTGTTACCGCTAAAGTATATTTACCTTTAGTACTAACAGGACGACGTTGACCGGCAGAATCAACATAACTAGGTGCTACAATTTTCCAATTGTTAATATTGGCACGAGGTGTTAACCAATTTGATGAATTACATGTTCCTGTTGCAAAACAAAAGAAACCACCGCCGGCATCGATTTCCATCATATCACCAGACCATGAAACGTTACGTATACCTTTAGCATTATGAACTCCAATGCTAACGCCATAAGTCTCACCTTCTAATAACTGGAGTGATTCAAGACCCAAATCGACACTCATTTTCTTTTCTTTATATTCAAGAACTATATAATTGTTACGATCAACAAGATCATAACGACTACCTTTAACTGAACGAGCGACTTGAACCATATCAGGATCCATTTGATCTTTGAGAGGTACTCCAATACGGTAATTCATAGTCAATTCAGCTTTAGTTGCTTTATTACTATCTTGACCACGTTTATGTTCGGCTTTAACCGTAAATAGTGGAACAGGAGTATAATCAACACTCGCAGTTACTGCTCTAGGATCCTTCTGTAAATTATCTTTACCAAATAATGCTACTTTATCACCATAGTATTGTTCATACATCAACGAACCACCTAAGTGTGGATATTGTGGTAAGTATCCTTGAAAACGAATATCAAAGCCTCTTGCTGCACGTTCTAAATAATCATCGAAATCTTTAGAATCTTTCCAATCAGATAATGGATGATAGTAGTTAACGGCAAACTTCATATAGTCAGTCCAAGCTTCAGCACCAATCCCTAAACGATTATGTGAACGTTGAAAATCGTGGTCTAAAAATACGTTGTATCCTAATAACCATGTTTTATCAGCTACATCCCAGCGTTGTCCAATACCGAAGTTACCGATACGCCGATTATGCTCATATTCTTGAAATGATAATTGAGTAAAGATCAAAAAATCTTCGGTGTCATACCATGGACTAAACAATTTGGCATTGATATTGTTAAATGATCCCGTATCACTTACATCAAACTGTAATTGAGCAGTACCAAATTGTCCCAAAAAATTTTGTGCGGCACCTTTTAGTGGATCAATAACTTGGTTTCTTACACCATTACGTACATAATTTTCGGCATAATCTTTTGCTTTATTTTTTACATGACCAGATATGCCGCCATTTTCAGAAGAAGTGATTTGTTTCCAATCTTGAGTAGCTAAAGTCTGTAAGGTTGACGCAACTTGACTTGCTAAAGCATCTTTATCAGCTTTAGTGTCATAATTATCATCTGAACCTAATTTAGGTAAATTAGCATACTTATCTTGATTTTCAGAATCCGATTTTTTCATTGCTGGCAATATCGGAGAATTCTCAGGGAGTACTAAACGCTCTCCAACTTCTACCAAATCTTTTTTGTCATAACGTCCAGCATTTATTTCTCTTAATTCTGAAATAGAGACACCGCTTAAAAGTGCAATTTGATATAGGCTACGTTGTTGGTTATTCACCATCTCACGAACCTTTGTACCATTTTTTAACTCGATCACTTTATTACTATCGACTGCTGTTACTGTTTTAGAAACAGTATTATCGACTGCCCAACTCGTTTGACAGCCCAAAGCCATAATAACTAGTGTAGAGATAACTTTTAAATTAAGATTATTTCTCATCTTAATTATTCCTTATATTTCACCGACACATTGCTACACAGTAACAAGTTCTTTTTTTTATTTGTAAATAAAGCCCATTTACCATTAAATTTTAATAACAATTTATTCTGATAAAAAGATGCTTTAAATTTGTTTTCTTTCTATATTTATTATGTAAGGATTTTAAAATTTTTTTTAAAACCTTTATACGAGGTGAATGATATTACAAAATTGTCATTAATCAAAATAAATTTACATTTTTTTTGACTATTTTTTGTAAATAAAAATAACTTCTTTATTTTTCATAATGTTAAGTAAAATAAAGATTATATAATTTTATTAAACTAAGTGTTCAATTTAATAAACATTGTAATAATTAATATTAAATGACTTTTTTGTTATGATTAAGAGTGTTTAACAAATTGATTAGATAAGAAAGACAGATAAATTATCCAGTAATGTATCTGTCTTTTAACTTTTTAGATGATTTTTTATTGTTCTTCATTATAAATTTCTAGATTTTCCGATTCTTTGGATGATGTTGACTTTATCTTATTATTTCTATTTATTTTTAATGAAGACAAATAGGTATCATCAATGCCGTCAGTAATGTATTTTCCATTAAAAACAGAGCACTCCAAATGTTTTATACTTGGATTTAGAATTTTAATTGAATCAATTAAATCAGAAAGATTTTGAAAAATAAGTTTGTCAGCACCTATATCTTTAGCTATTTCATCAACCGTTCGATTATAAGCAATTAGTTCGCTTGCAACAGGCATATCAATACCGTAAACATTAGGATACCTTATTTCTGGTGCGGCAGAAGCCAAATAAATTTTTTTTGCGCCACATAAGCGAACCATTTCAAGAATCTTTTCCGATGTAGTACCTCGTACAATTGAATCATCAACTAAAAGAACATTTTTTCCCTCAAATTCAATACGATTTGCATTGAGTTTTCTTCTTACGGAGAGTTTACGCGCAGCTTGTCCTGGCATAATAAATGTTCGTCCAACATAACGATTTTTAACAAATCCTTGTCGATAAGGTTTATTTAATATTCTTGCAATTTCAAGCGCTGCATCACACGAAGTTTCTGGAATCGGTATAACAACATCAATATCAACATCCTTCCATTCTTTTGCTATTTTTTTCCCTAGTTTTTGCCCCATTAAAATGCGAGATTGATAAACAGATACTCCATTCATCAATGAATCCGGTCTTGCAAAATAAACATATTCAAAAATACATGGATAATATTGTGGGTTATCTGAACATTGCTGTGAATAAAATTGCCCATCTTGAGTGATATAAATCGCTTCGCCAGGTTTAACATCACGCATAAATTCAAAATCAAGGATATCTAATGCCACGCTTTCTGAAGCAACCATATATTCAATTTTTTGATTTTCTAGAATTCTCCTACCGATTACTAGCGGACGGATTCCATAAGGATCACGAAAAGCCACTAAACCATGTCCAATAATCATTGCTACACAAGCATAAGCACCTTTAATAATCTTATGTACATTATGAATTGCGGTAAAAATATTTTCTGAGCTAAGTGGGTAAGTTGGAAATTTATCTAGTTCGCTAGCAAAAATGTTAAGTAAAACTTCTGAATCAGAATTAGTATTGATATGACGCCTAGCTAATTCAAAAACTTGATTACGCAGTTTATCGGTATTAGTTAAATTACCATTATGAGCAAGAGCGATACCATAAGGTGAATTGACGTAAAACGGTTGTGCTTCCGATGGACTAAAGCTTCCGGCTGTAGGATAACGGATATGACCAATTCCTAAATTACCTTGTAAACGCTGCATATGATGTTCTTGGAATACATCTTTAACTAAACCATTAGCTTTACGCATACGAAAGCGATTTTGATCATCGATTGTAACAATACCTGCAGCGTCTTGTCCCCGATGTTGCAAAACAGTCAATGCATCATAAATTGATTGGTTGACCGTACTATTCCCTACAATACCTACAACACCACACATATAATGACTACCTCAAGCTTACTGAACTAAAAAGGAAGATGAATTTTGGATATAATCAAAAAACCAACGAATAATAATATGAAAATGAGGAATAAGCTGTGACTCTATCCAATAAGATGATTTTGACAATGGTGTAAAGGTATCAACAAAAAAGAGTAATGCTGCAACAACTAAAATACCTCGTAATATTCCAAAGCAAATACCTAAAACTCGGTCAGTGCCTGATAAACCTGTTTTTTGAACTAATTGACCAATAACATAAGAGACGACAGAGCATACCAATAATGTTGCAAGAAAAAGGATAGTAATTGCTACTGCGATACGAACAATATCGTTATCGAAATAGGTCAAGTATTGAGTTATATATGTATAAAAATGACCTGCAATAAAAAAAGCTAATATCCAACTAACAAGAGATAAAGCCTCCCGAATAAAACCTCGAACGATACTCACTAAAGCTGAAAAAGCAATAATACCTATAATTGTAATATCTACCCAATTCATCATAATAATCCACTATTTTATGTTATGAAAATATTTTTATTACTGCTAATCGTTGTGAATAAATAATACTATATTTAAATTTATTAAATTATAAATTAATTTTAACTTTGTTATAAAAAATCTTTCTTAATTAGATACTATAATACCTTTCAATTTTGTCAAATTATCTAAATTAGTAATAATTTGTTCTGCTTGTTCTTTTTTTGCATACGGACCAACCTGTAATTTAATCAATTGATTCTGATCAGGATTTTTAGGTATCACCTTCACGTTATAATTATTTAATCTCAATAATGCAACGAGTTCTTCAATTTTTTGTTTATTTTTTAGCGCGGTGAGTTGAATCATAAATGATTTGGGTTCCTGTTCTGAAACTTTGGAGTCCGACTCATCATCATTTTCGGAAATATCATGTAATGTTAATGGGTTTGAATTTTGATCTACACCTGAAATATACGAAGTATTAGGCATATTACTGATATTGATATTATCAAACTCATCACTTGATTCATTAGATGAATTTATGAATTGATTTTGTTGATTCACTATTTCTGGTTGTAAAATTGGGGTAGCTAAAGTTCGTTGATTCGATTTATCTGTTAATATCCATGGGGCTATTACAGCTAAAATTAATAATAATGTTGCAAAACCAACAAGTTGATTCCTTATTCTATTTTGATTACTGCTACAATTTTTTTGATTTTTCATCATGATCAATTATACTTAATCCGCTAATTCAGCTAAAACATTAGATACAGTATGAAACGAACCACATACTACTATGATATCATCTTTTCTAGCCTCTTGTAGAGCCATTTGATAAGCATCAAAAACGTTATCAAATGTTGACACATTAAGCTTATTATCCTCTATTAAATATTGTTTTAATACTTCACTTCGACATCCGCGCTCGCCATAAAGTGAAGCACAATACCAAACATCTCCTTTCAATGTTGACAATGTACTTTTAATGTCTTTATCTTTAAGCATAGCAATAACAAATCTAACTTTTCCTAAATGTTTTTTTTCTGAATGTAATAATGCTAATTGTTTTGTTAGATAGTCAGCTGCATGGGGATTATGAGCGACATCAATTATGACAAGTGGTTCTGTATTTATTATCTGAAATCGTCCAACAAGATTCGAATTCAATAAACCTTCCCTTATCTGTCTTTCCTCAATTTGTATTGATGAATAACTTAAAGCTGCAATTGCTGTTGCAGCGTTAGCTAAAGGGACGTTAGGAATTGGCAAAGATTGATATTGATGTCGACTAGAATAAAAATCCCATTTATCTTTATTCTTTTGCTCATAAGACCAATCATAATTAATATAGTGAATAGGACAATTGACTGACTTAGCTGTATCTAAAATTGAGATAGGAATATCGGGTTCCCCCACTATTGCAATACTTTTAGACTTAAAGATACCAGCCTTCTCTCGACCTATACTTTCACGTGTGCTGCCTAAATAATCAACATGATCAATGCCTATTGTTGTCACAATTGCAACATCAGCATCGACAATATTAGTTGCATCAAGCCTGCCACCTAAACCAACTTCTAAAATAACCACATCTAATTTAGCTTGTTTGAATTGATACAGAGCAGCAAGAGTAGCATATTCAAAATAGGTAAGTGAGATTTCACCACGCGCATTTTCAATGTGTGTAAATGCATCTATAGTTTGTTGCTCTGTTGATTCTTGATTATCAATTCGCACTCGTTCTGTATAACGTAATAAATGAGGAGAGCTATAAACACCTACATGCAAATTGGCTGCAAGTAGCATCATTTCAAGCGTTTTACAAGTTGTTCCTTTACCATTAGTACCAGCGACCGTAAATATATATGGTGCTGGTTGCAATAAATTAAGACGCTGTGCAACTGTTTTGACACGCTTCAAACCAAGTTCGATCGTCGAAGGATGGAGTTGTTCTAGATAACAAAGCCATGCTGATAGATCAGACTGGGCATTAGGTTTTTTAACTTGCATGACTAGTTAAATTGCTTCATTATTAGTGACATCATAAAAAGGAGCTGGAAGTTTCATTAATTTTGCAATTAAACCAGCAATTTTTGGTCGCATATCTTTGCGATGAATAATCATATCAAGGGCGCCTTTCTCTAACAGAAACTCACTACGTTGAAATCCTTCAGGTAAGGTTTCACGAACTGTTTGTTGAATAACGCGAGGACCAGCAAAACCTATTAATGCTTTTGGTTCAGCGATATTAATATCACCAAGCATAGCTAAACTTGCCGATACACCACCCATTGTAGGGTCAGTCATAACTGAAATATAAGGCAAACTTTCATCTTGCATTTTAGCCAAAATAGCACTCGTTTTTGCCATTTGCATCAATGAGTAGAGAGCTTCTTGCATTCGAGCGCCACCACTAGTTGAAAAACAAATTAATGGACACTTATCGGCAATAGCTTGCTCAGCAGCACGTGTGAATAATGCACCAACAACTGAAGACATTGAGCCTCCGATAAATGCAAATTCAAAACAAGCGACAACAACCGGAATACCCAACAGTGTCCCTTTCATAACCACCATAGCTTCTTTTTCACGGGTTTCTTTTTGAGCAGCGGTTAACCTATCCTTATATTTTTTAGTATCTTTAAATTTCAAGATATCTTTTGGTGCAAGTTCTGCACCGATCTCAACATCCGAACCCTCATCTAAAAATCGGTATAATCTTACCCTTGCCGCAATATGCATGTGGTGATCACATTTTGGACAAACTTCCAAATTACGATCCAGTTCAGCTTGATAAATGACTTGCTCACAATTACTGCATTTAGTCCAAACACCACCAGGAATGTTCGCCTTTTTATGATCTGACGATATATTATTTTTACTTAGAATTTTCTCAATCCAGCTCATTATTATTCTCTCAATAGATACTCTTTAGAAATATTAGGCTATTGTATAATATTTTGTAATAATTCTTAATAGTTGTTTTAATTTTTCTCTTTTTTGTAAAAATCTTTGAGGAAATGCATACGTTTGAGTATAAGATTAGTTACAAATTTCTACAATAATGAAAAATGCCGATAAACAATTCATAAAAAAGCGATTAATTATTAAATTTTCCAACAAAATTTGATGGTGTTTAAAAATATAATTAATATGATCTTAAAAAATTATTAGTATATAATTAGCTGAAGTTTATTTTTCAATTTTTTAAAATCAAGGGGTTTTAGATGGACAAGGAAAAAACAAGTGCACCATCATTTCAAGATGTATTAGAATACATTCGCCTATCACGTCGTTTAAATAAATTAAAACGTGAAATTTCAGATAATGAGAAAAAAATTCGCGATAACCAAAAACGTGTACTCTTACTTGAAAATCTAAGTGAATATATTAAACCAAATATGTCGTATGAAGAACTTCAAGCGATTATTGCGAATATGAAAAGCGATTATGATGATCGAGTTGATGATTATATTATTAAAAATGCTGAAATTTCTAAAGAACGTCGCGATATCAGTAAAAAAATGCGCACTTATCGTTCAAATTAAGGTTTGAATATATAACTCCCATAATTTGATCCATGGGAGTTATGTTTTATCAGTGAAATTATCCGCCGGCTAATTTCACTTTGAAGCCTTTATTTTCTAGCAATGACTTTAACAGATCTCGTTTGTCGCCCTGAATCTCAATTGTTCTATCTTTAACAGAACCGCCACATCCACAACGTTTTTTTAGTTCTCCAGCTAATTTAAACAATTGAACATTATCTAAATCAAAACCAGAAAGAACACACACACCCTTTCCTTTACGACCCGATGTTTGGCGCTGAATACGTATGATACCATCACCTTTAGGATGAGATGATTTTTGTTCAATTGGTTTAATTCGCCCTTGATCGGTCGAATAAACAAGAGGGTTAACAGACATAATTTAATTAACTCTTACTTAAATCAAGGGTAGATAAAATAGCTTGTAATGTTTTAGCGGGATCTTCTGCTTTAGTAATTGGTCTGCCAATGACTAAATAATCGGAACCAGCCGCTTGAGCGCGTTGTGGTGTCATGATTCGACGCTGATCATCAGGACCTGAGCCTATAGGACGAATACCTGGTGTGACCAATTTAAAATCACTACCAAGTCTAGTTCTAAAGCTTTGTACTTCTTTCGCTGAGCAAACAACACCATCAAGTCCACAATTTTTAGCCAGCATCGCTAATTTGGTCGCTTGTTCTAAAGGTGAAACATTAATACCAATATCTTTAAGATCTGCTGCTTCCATACTTGTTAATACTGTTACAGCGATTAAAAGTGGTGCATCTTTACCATAAGGATAGAGAACATCTTTTGCCGCCTCCATCATACGAGCACCGCCGCTAGCATGAACATTAGTCATCCAAACACCTAAATCAGCCGCCGCTGATACTGCCTTAGCCACGGTATTTGGAATATCATGAAATTTAAGATCTAAAAATATTTCGAAGCCTTTATTCATAACCTGTTTTATGAATTCAGGACCAGCATGAGTAAATAATTCCTTACCAATTTTTAAACGACAATCTTTCGGCTCAACCCGATCAATAAAATTCCAAGCTGACTTAACATCAGAAAAATCAATAGCAACAATAATTGGTGATGACATAACTCATTTATCCCTTTTTTATCTTAAATTTAATCTATCTCTTTTGTACAAATTCATTTAAATCATTATAAAAAATTCGCGCACTTTCTTTATAACCTTTCAAAGTTTGATGAACTAAATCTGGGCGAGCTAAACCTCGTTTACGCCATTCTTTAATAACAAATTTGCCTCCCATAGCTTTTTGCCAATCCCAAAATAAGGTTTTTTCAGTTTTAGCTACTTGCTTTTGAATATTCATTATTGCCGAAAATGATTTAGGTATATCTTTTTGATTAACCATTGTATCAGGTGGTGTCATTATTAAAATAGCGGCATTGGGTAATGATTTACGAATGAGCCGTATATTATTAATTAAATTTTTTCGGTATGCGTTAAGATCTAAGGTTTCATCAAAACTCTCATTGGTTCCATACTCAAGTATAATTAAATCACTTTTTGATAAAGAAAGTTCTTTAAACCAACTTGGACTCCATTTTTGCCAAATAGCCTGCCTTGCCCCATTTGTGGCAATTGCTGAGACAATAACACCGGGTTGCTGATAACGAGTTAACCAAATACCTCCAAGTTCAACAGTACTTTGTCCAGTTATTTTTATTGGCATTTTAGCAACAACAGATACACTTTGCCAAATATTGGCTTTAGGTGCATAATCAAATTTAATTCTATTATTGTTAATATCATAAAGCCTAAATAAATTAGACGTATTTTTTAGAGGTTTAAAAATTAACTGAACTCGCCAATCTGTATTATAATCTGTTTTAGGTAAAATCTGTAATACCGCATAATTTTGGTTAGGTTTTGCGATAAATCCCCCCATAGGAAAATCTCTATTGCTCAAAGTTCTACTACTTAAAACATCCCAGTTTTTACTTTTCCAAGTCACAGCTGCATGGCTTTGACCTTTTACCGCAATTGGTGTTATCCACCCGATACCAGCATTACCATATTTCTCCTGCATCAATGACCTAAATTCGCCAGTAAAAAAATCAGCAGCGGTATGAGAATCACCAAATTGAGTTATATTAACAACATTATTAACTCTTTTATTGGTCACCAATGATTTCAATCGAGTAGCAAATTGTTTAGCATTTGGGTCTCCGAAATCAATGACTCCAGCGTCCGTAGTTGCTTTACTTTCAGCCACACCATATCCAAACGAAAAAGACATAAAAATAACAGTCAGAAAAGACTTTAAAAACCTATTCACTATGGATATCCTCTAATTTTTTGAAAATTATTTTTTCCATAATGGCCTTTGCCAGAATTTTTTGACCTGAAGGTGTAAAGTGTACACCATCATCAACCCTTACTTTGATTTTCTCTTTATTCGTTTCAATAAAACTATTAAATTTTTCGTATGAACAACCGAGTAATTCATTGGTTGTTAGAAAATGTTGTTGAGTTTTTTTAAGCTCTGACTGATATAATTTATTAAGATAAACCATACCATCATTTAGTTTTTGCTTACGCATACAAGGAGGTGCAAGCCAAAGGACTTGTACACGATGTTTTTGTACATGATCTAAAATACTGACAATACGTAAACGGTACTGTTTTTCCCATAGTTTAGACTTAAATCTTGCATTTGTTGCATAGCCTTTGACAGGAAAATCCCACGGATCATTAGCACCTAAAAAAACGACAAGTAATTTAATTGAAGGATCTTCAGATAATTTATCATCAATCGCTTTTGGCCAATCGAAAGCTTTAGGATAACTAAGTCCAGTGCTGCGTT
The DNA here is from genome assembly GCF_028751545.1 of Gilliamella sp. B3022. NCBI lineage: Bacteria > Pseudomonadati > Pseudomonadota > Gammaproteobacteria > Orbales > Orbaceae > Gilliamella > Gilliamella sp. B3022. The sequence goes on along the minus strand of NZ_CP071867.1, from coordinate 1,509,789 downwards.
TGCTTAAATCAATACTTTCAATTTTATATTGTTTGAATAACATTTTTTTAACATAGGGTGCAACACCTTGCATTAAAGAATCACCAGCAAAAAAAACTTTATCATTTTGAGTCAATACAATTGGTGTTGGCTGATCAACTAATGATACATCCTCAAACAAAACCTTTGGTATGTCATTTTGAGCTATCGGCGCAACTTGTGTTTGAATTGTTGTAACCTCTGTAGATGGTTGTTGAACTTTCTCATTAACATTATCTACAATATTGCTAATTGTTTCTTGTTTATTTTCTAACTTACTGTCTGGCTCGATAATTTCTAATTTAGGTAATTCATCTCCTATTGATTGTTCCTCCATAAATAATTTTAGAATATCTTCTTTTGTTTCAAGTTTATTTTCTTTTGATTCTGATAGAGTTTCTTCAATAGTCTCTACCGACTTAGTAGATTCATCAGATTCATCAGATTGATCAGAAATCATTTTTTTAGAAGAGACTAAGTCATCTTGAGATGTGGTAATTTCTTTAGCTGTTTCTTTTTCGAACTCTTCAGAGGAGGTATCTTGAGTAAGCGTATTGGAATCCAATAGGTGTGAATGATAAGTTTGTTGCCAATAAATTAGTATTGATTTGTAATAAATTGACATCAATACAAGCGCTGTCAAAAGTAGAATCAAACAAATATACCGAGCGGATAAATTACTTCTAACAATTTCGGAAATAACATTATTTTTGACAAATTTTCTTGAACGCTTGAAAACGCCTTTATTCAATGCATTAGGGCATTGCCATTTCAGATTTAAATAGATTTTTTTCTTATTTTTCGAAAACGATTTTTTATAGTCCATAATAAGTTATCATCATAATCAAAAGTTAGCATAGATAAAGTTTGGCACACCTGAAGGTGCAATATATATAGTCAACCACAATACTGATATAAAAATGATAGGTAAATAATGTTGATTTATTTTACTTATCAGTAAAGTAAACCAATCTGGAATATTTTTTAAAATCGGATAAATAAAAAATACTACACAGATATTTAAAAAAATTACCGTATATTTTGGTTCAATTAAAAAGTTGTGTGTTAATGCAGTTAAATAATCCAATGCATCAGGTAAGCTTTCACAATTAAAAAATAACCAGGCAAAACACACGTAATGCCAAGTTAGAAACCTGGCTAATGTAGGTGAGCGCTCAGTTATCCAGCCACGGCCAAAATAACGATCACAAATATTAAGCACCATGATACCAACTCCGTGACATGCTCCCCAAATAATAAAATTAATTCCAGCCCCATGCCATAAACCCGATAACAACATAGCTAACATCACGTTAACTTGTGTACGAATAAATCCTTTGCGATTGCCGCCAAGAGGAATGTAAATATAATCACGAATCCAATGCGATAAACTAATATGCCAGCGACTCCAAAATTCCCGTAAATTACAGGCTAAATAAGGAAAGTTAAAATTATTTGGTAAACGGAAACCTAATAAAAAAGCCATACCGGTAACTAAATCAGTATAGCCTGAAAAATTTAAATAAATTTGAATTGCATAACCATAAAGCCCAACTAACAAATCAATAACACTAAATTCTAAAGGATTTGCAAAAATTGGTGTAACCCAGTTTTCACTTATAATTCCACCCAAACAATAAACTTTAATTACAGATAAAATAATTAAAGTAAATGCTCTAAAAGGATGTAAAATCTTGCGAGGATGGCGAGTGGTTATTTGAGGTAGAAAGTCTTTAGCACGATTAACTGGACCAGCAATTACACTCGGAAAAAAAGATAAAAAAAGTGCAAAATCCCAAAATTTGGCTACAGGTAATTCACTTTTTTTTACTGAAACGATATAGCTAACTGAATGAAGAGTATAAAATGAAATGCCAATAGGAATAAGTACTGTTACAACCGGTAGCGCTATCGGTAAATGAAAGAAATTAAATAAAGCCTGCAATTCGTACCGGAAGAAGTCAAAATATTTAAACAGCGACAAATTCGCTATTGATAGGCATAATGCCCATATTAACCACCTATTGTCATTTTGATCTGATGCAGCAATCCTAATTGAGAAAAAATAAATTACACAGGTATAAATAAAAAGAATGAGTGCAAACTGCAAGCTAAAACTCGCCACAATAAGATAGCTTGAGACTAAAAGTAATTTATTTTGTAATCTAGGAAAAAAACGATACCGCCAATATAATGCAAAAAAAACGATAAAGATTAATCCAAATTCAATAGATAAATAACTCACTGCATTCCTTTTTATAAAACATATATCGAACCTGAAAAGTTCTTTCAAAAATATATTAACGTCTTAATCACTAATCATCTCAGACTGAGCTAACACATTATAAATAATTAACTCTTTATTCAGGCCTGTTACAGACAATAATAAACGTCTAGCCTGCAACCATAATTCATAGAGTGCAGAAATTTTTTCATTACTTTTAGTTGCTAATAATCTTACTAATGGCACCTGATCACGATTAACAATAAAACGACCAGCTTTTTGTTTCGCTTTTAATGCATCGCTTAATAAAGCGCAAAACCAAATGATACATTCGATAAATTCTTCATTATCGAATGTTTTTGCCAGTTGCCAATAATCATTATGGGATACAACGCGTAATAAATGGTCACAAAATGCTTTTCTTTGCTGCCACTTTTCTGGTTTTAATAAAGCAAGTGCTGCTAGTGGCGCATTTTCGCTCAATAACAGTGCAGAGGCAAGCTCATTATTGCTACTTTGCTGACTATGTTTCTTTTTTAACCATTCAATGGATTGTTCCAATTTAGGAACGGATAAAAAATAAGAAAAACAACGACTATGAATTGTTGGTAATAGATGGCTATTATGCTCATCACTTAAAATAAAATAGGTATTTTCTGATGGCTCTTCTAATGTTTTGAGTAATGCATTAGCTGCGGCTTCCGTCATTAAAGCTGCATGCTTAATCCAAATGACTTTATTGCCGCCTTGTTGTGATTTTTCGTACACTTTAGTAGTAATATTTCGTATTTGATCAATACCAATAGATTGCTTACCTTGTTCATGAGTTATGATGTAAAAATCTGGATGATGATGAGACATAAACAACTTACAACTATGACAATTTAAACAGGGTTCTAAATTCTGTGCAGACAAACACAATAAACGATTGGCCACCATCATAATGAAGTCATCTTCACCACTTCCTTGCACATAGTTAATCAATAACGCATGATGAGTTCTTTTATGTATAATTCCTTCAGCAAATTGTTGATAAGGAGATATAAGCCAAGGATAATCATTTAAAATCATACATTAGCAACCTGTTTTGTTAACCATTTTGTTAAGATAAGTTCAATTTGCCTTGTTACTTGATCGATTGATTTAGATGCATCAACGATAAAAATGGTTTCATCTTGATTTGCCAGTTCTAAATAACGTTGACGGATTCGCTCAAAAAAGGGGAGGGATTGCTGTTCAATACGATCAAGTTCTCCTCTTGCCCTAGCTCGCATTAAGCCAATTTGTGGTTCAATATCTAAATATAAAGTTAGATCAGGTTTAAAGTTACCTAAAACTTGCTCTTTCAATGTGGTAATAAAAATTTTATCTAACTGACGACCACCACCTTGATAAGCTTGAGTTGATAAATCATGCCTATCACCAATAACCCATTTCCCCGCATTCAGTGACGGCTTGATTACATTATCAATCAATTGAATACGAGCAGCATATAACATTAGCAATTCCGCTTTATCGGTCAAAGGTTCATCATCTAAACCATTTTTAATAAGCTTGCGTAATGCTTCAGCAATTGGTGTACCACCAGGCTCACGAGTAAATTGTAAATCGCAAATATGATATTGAGTTAAAATACGAGCAACGGTATTGATTGCAGTCGTTTTACCCGCACCTTCAAGACCTTCAATGACAATAAATTTGCCTGTCATACTAAATTCCTAAACTATTTATGATGATCATATGTTTAATATCGAGCTATTGTACGCTATTTTTGATTATTATTTTAGTTTAGTTTAGCCACTAACTATTCCCTTCAATTTTCATGTTTTGAAATAAATTTTGTAACTATTTCGGCTTTTTGATAAATATAATTCGCTTATTGATATTCATTAAAAGATAAATACAAATAAGGATCTATATTAGTCAGGAGATAAAGTTGAACTTTATTAAGACTTTCAAAGTGTATACTGTTATCACCTGAAACCGACAACGGGGACTCTCTTGATTTCAATTTCGAAGGTTATCCCTGTGTTTACAGGGAACACAGAATACTTTAAAAAAACAAATAACTGCAAACGGTTTATCCCTGTTTATACAGGGAACAGGCTAAATAGATAATTCTTTGGTTTGGTTTTAGTTTATTAGCAAACCAAAATTCTACAAATTTCTTTAAATGACATGAACATATTGATTTTAAATAAGTAAAAAAGAGACTAAATTTAGTCCAACTAAATCAATCTGAATTATTCTAATAACACCATCAGTTTGGAGGTCGAATCCTTATTCAGGATGCGTTATTCCTGTAGGAACAACTTTATCTCATTGTATAAAAACAGTGATTTGTTACCAACAACAGTAATCTAATAGATCTTGATAGATCGCCAAAGTAAACATCAGTTCTAATTTTAAATAACCTAAATGGCTGAACAGCCCTAATCTAGATAATATATATTCTGAAATAACGACAGACATACTCATTACTAGTGACACTAAATCCAATATAGACGAGAAATTAAGGTTATACAATCTCAAAAGGTAAAATGTCATTAGAGCGTGAAGAAGCTCAATACTACCATAGCGAAATTCACACTAATTTTTACAATTTTTGAATATAAATCATAATGAAATTCTAATTTAACTCTATAAAACAAATTGTTCAATCCTTCGGCTCAAGTTATTTTAGAAAGCACATCCAAACGGTGATTTCACCGCCCAAAACAAATAAAAAATCAGAGATTAAAATTCATTTTACACCCATGTGTGTTATTTTTGTGTATAGCTTTAACATAGTACAAACAATCAAATCACAGAAAAAGATCCTAACTTGATTTATATTGATACATACAACCCCATTAAATATCAATCTATTCATATTAAAGAATATCATTAATGGTTTTTTAAAGAAATTAAATTTAATGGAATCTATTTCATATAATAATAACTATTGATAACGTTTAATTAAAAATAATCCACAACCAAACCCTTTACTTTTACCAATACCTTGATAAAGAGTTTCTAAAAAAAGTTGAGGATCGGTAACCGTTAAAATTCCCTCAAAATCAACACTAGTAAAAGTGATTGGGTTCATACCTGTTCGTTTATGGAGTTGATGTTGTTTTGTTCCGATAACATCGCAGCGAACCTGTTTTTCATTATTTTGAAATAGAGAAAATCCTCGATTTTCACTCTGTTTAATCAACCAATTTAAAGCAGCTTCATTTTGGCGATTTTTTAGATCTAATTCAGATAAATCTTGTTTTTTTGCGAGATATTTTACGTTCATCATTACATCAGATCGTTTGCCTTTTTTAAAAACAACTGGATTGACGCGCAATGAAAAGGCTAACTTCATCCCTAGACTTAATTGTGGGAAATAACGTTTGGTTTCAACAAAGAATAATTCATGATCTGTTATAGGAGCAACTTCTGATAATATATAATACTGGCTAACCTTATTAGTTTGCTCCTCACGAAATAAAAATGTGCGTTTATCTTGATTGGGAAAAAGCTGCCATAACCATTGATGAATTGCATATAAACCAGCATATTGTATTTTCTTTTGCATGACATAAGGAAGCCGATTTAATTTTAAGGTAATTCGAGAAAAATACATCTATTTGCTCCTTTTTAAAAATCCCGAATATTGCAGTCGTGGCTTAAACTGCCAACGAGTACGGTTAATCGGTTGATCTTGACGAAGCTGAATTTTAGTTACTTCCAAATTGTCATAAACCTCCGCATGCTCCCAATAATATTCATCAGCATTACTTTTTAATATATTGCTAATAGCAGAATCAGATTGATGATATTGCTGATAATATCTATCTGCAAAAATAAAGGCATCACTTAACGTTCCTTCAAAAATAGTAGGTGCCAATGGTAACGCCAGTGGTGAGTTTTTTCTTCCTATATATAATGGAAAAACAGGCTGTAATAACGCTTGTTTGATTTGCTCAAGAGTATAAGGTGCTTCTTGGGTTTGAGTTATAATAATTTGATAATAAATATCATTATAATATTCTCGTTGTGAAAGTAAGGTTTCAAGTTCACGTGGATTTCGACGAATCTCATCAAATCGAGTATAAAACGTTTCTTTTTTATTTACTCTTGGCGCTTGTACTGTCTGAAAATCACTAAACCAACTGCTCTTAGCTTTAAATGGACGGATAGCAAAATGGTAATGCTGATTAAACGTATTAAGTTGCTCATCTGTGCGCCGAATGCCTAATGCTGCAGCAATCAACCCCAATAAAGCTGAACGTGAAGGAATCTCATTACTATGGCGAACTTCACCTACAGCAGGTTGCCCCCATGATGTTAATGGTGCATAAATCTGAAAAATAAGATGTTTTATCATATCTATTATCCCTTATTTTTGCATAACAAAATCTAAAGCAGCCGTTAAATTTCCTTCACCTGTTTCACTATTAAGCTTATAACGACTATCAGCGCAAGAACCATAAACTTGATCAAATTTATTGAGTTGTAACTCTAAGCGTGTAATAGCATCGTTTACCATATCCTCGCTACGTATTGGATTAAAATAAGCTACTGCTAAAGAGCGGGGTTGCTGCTTACCTTTTTCTATCAATAAATAGGAAGTATATGCTCGCGATGCAAAACTATTTTGCATACCGGTTGGAGCAACTTTAGCAGCACATTCAATTAATGCTTTTAATGTAGTATCAACTAATGTTTCATCGCCATTTAAGTTTTCCAGCAATAAGTCTCGGCTGATACACACATAAATATAAAATAATGCAGAAGCAAAGCCCCGCTCACCCAAATGTGCAGAACCTGCATCTTGCTCTTTATTATTTAAATCATCAACGGCAGTAAAAAAATCGTCCTCAATAATAACACTGCTAACACCTAAGGCATGAGATACCTGACAAGCAGCTTCAACGTTATATGCAGGACTATCAGCTAACATTCGACCAAATAGTGCAATATCAATACTACTATTTTCTTTACGTAATAATTTTACTTCTGCATCTGTTGGCTCGCGTCGTTCAGTAATGAGTAATTCCACTAATCGTTTAATAGCTTGTTGTTCATTACAACTAATATGCACTAACTGTTCAATTTCAAAATTTGTCAATGGATCTTTTGGTGACTTTTCGTTTTTAAGTTTACCAAATTGCCCAGCAATTTTAATGGCACTATTTTTAGCAATTATATCGTCAACACCTTTATTTTTCATTACTTCGTAAACCCAATCTCTTGCAAACCGACGAGATCGAATACCCATATTGTTACTTAATGATTGATTGAAACAATCCGAGGTACGCCATGCTCTTTTTAAACTTTGCGAAGAAATACGTAAACGATCACTATTACCCATTTTGGCAGTTTTAGGGCGGCCTAAATCATCACGATTTAAATTAGAAGGCGCATAAGCAGTTAATAGATGTAATTGAATAAATGTTGTCATAATCGTTATTCCTTAGATGATTTTTTAGTCGAATAGTACTCCATTGCCCAACGAACAGATAGGCGTCGAAAAGGATTAATATCAGGTGACAAATTCTGCAAACGATCATGCCACTCTTGTACCCATAAAAAGATACCATCAGCAAGTGAAAAAAGATTGATACCATTATCTCCACGAGATTTGACGGCACGAATTAATCGTCGGCAAAATTCTTCAGGTGTGCTACTGGCTTGCAATTGTTCAAAACGTAGAGGAGATAAAGTATTATGTTGCCCTCCCCTTGTTTTTTCACCTAATTGTTCAGCAAATGATTTTTTGTCATTACTTTCACTTACAAAAGCAGCAACAGCAACAAATATTGCTAGTGCTTCTTGATGGATAGATGTTGATCTTAATCCCTGCTCCTCACTAAATAACGCATCAGCTAAAATAAAATAACCGGTTTGTAATATTACCCCATAAGGTAATGATGTACGCCGGAGTTCAGCTTTTAACTGACGCCCATTATAAGAAGCTCCATTAAAACGACTTGATCTTTGTTGTAACACTGAAAACCATTCATCAATGCATCTTTTATGGCTTTCATTTAATATGATTGTCCTTTTAATTAAATTGTTTGACATACTTTTTTTCATCCCTTACATATAATTATAATTAGTATTTTATATTTTTTTAAAACGCTTAAGTTTATTGAAATCTGTCAATAATTTCTCCCTTGCTGTTATTTTTTGGGATAAAACTGATTGTTCATCTGAATAAGCAAATGCAGTTTTATCATAGGTTTGTGTAATATAATTTAATAAAGTATTAGCCCAATCAGCTAACAAATCTAATCGCCCGTTTGGATTATTTTTTTGAACGATAAGTTGATTAACTAATTGATAGAAATACGGTTCAGTATCTTTCCAGAAAGCATGATTAACAACATTGGATTGTTTATTAATAGTTTCCATAGCCTTACGTAGAATTAGTAAAGTTTCTTTACTCAATTCTAATGCTAATGAAATAAGATTTTCTAAATCATTATCCGGCTCATTTAACGCAGGGATAACAGGGAATGTGTGTTCATACCAACAACGCGCTTTCATGTTGTCAAAATCATATCCAAAGCACCACAATCTGCATTTATCCTTACCTTTTAATCTTCGTTCATCGTTGACAAAGATAATTTTAGCAGCTACAACGTTTTCGTAATTGGTTACCATACCTAACCAATCACGGTAAATTAATCCACCCGGTTGACCTTTAATCGCTAAAAGCGCTCCTGTTTTAATATCAACTCGATATGGTGTTAAAGGATGACGCCAGTTTTGATATTGAATTCCGTAATTCTTAGTTTGATAATGAGTTATTAATTGTGTCGACGTTTCACCGCACAAATCACATTCACCTTGTTTAACATGATTAAAATCAAGTTCAATTCGGCGTGGCATTCCCCAAAAGGCTTGACAATAGTTTGCTTGCTCAGGAAATACACTTAAATTTTTTGGCGGTTCACTAGTTATTGTTTTGTTTAACCACGGAAAGACAGTTTCATCATAATGTGTAGGTTTTTCGTCATCACTGAGTGGCATCACATTTAACCACAACTTTTTCCATAATGGTGCCGCTTGATTCAATTCTGGCATTAACAAAGTTGTTATTGGTCCTCCACCTCGTAAACTGACTCGATGTCCTTGACCTCCTGATGGAGCATTAGTCTGTAAAGTAAATAACGCTATTGCAGCACAGTGTGGGCATATCGCTTTGACGAAATCACGCTTAATAAAGTGATCTGTATTCTTTTTTAATGCATTTTCACCAGGACCTTCTACTAATAAACCTGATATAGGCAAATAGTTAGTGTTTAATTTATTAAAATCTTGCATAAAAGCTGGCTTAGTTGCACCAAATTGCATTGCTGTTTGAACTTGCGAAAAAGCTTTATTAAGTTCTGATTGCAAAATACCATTATCCCAATATTCAAACCACTCTTCATGATCATATGGCGAGAAAGTCGTTTGCAATAAACCAATAAGAAATTGATAACCAGCACCTTGAAAATCAGGTCGAAAATAGGCGAGATCGAAAATTGTTTCATCAGAAATTTGGCAAGGATTAATTTTACTAATATGACCATCGAAATGAATAACTGGAATCCATTTTTCGTCTAATAAAGATAAAGAAGACAAATTATACTCCTTAATTTCATCTATAATCAGCATGTTAACCTTATTCCGATTATCGGCTTTGAATTAAACTATATAATCATTTTTGAACTTATTTTCTAACCTAAAATTAAAAAGATAAGACTGAAATTCTTTTTTGTCAATTGTTTGCTTTATTTAATAGTGCCAAACTTTAATATGGAAAGAGTTTATTAGCTATTTATGTAATTCATTATCATGTTGCACAATGATTTGATCTCGATAACAAAATAAAGAGAAAAAATAAACTCTATAATTGGTTTTACTCCACTATCGTGGATTTTTTAATCAAAGACGATTCATCTAAACAGAATTTTATAATTTTTTCCATTAAATAATTGATAGAATGCGATCTCTATTTAATTTTTTTATAAACTATAGAGTAACCGTTTTTTACATTATTGACTACATATCATTGATGATGCTCATAATACTAGGGATAGGTTAAGGTTAAGCTAAAGCTTATATTATTACAGCCAAAAATTAGCGACATAAATCAGGTTTGCCTTTATAATTGGGAAGTTAAAGTTAACCATGATAAGTATTCTTCATTAAATGAGTTTAAAGGTGATATTGAGAGATTTATGAATCCAAAACAACACAATAGCTATCCCAGCAACGATAAACAAGAAAACGTTAATCATATTGATGTAGTTCAATTTAAGATAAAGCACCCTTTAATAATTGCTATTATGCATAAATTAATTCCCTTTGCGATGCTTTGGGGCAGTTTAGTATTAATGTATGGCGTAATTTGCATGTATACCAATAGTATGGGACAAGATGAGTTTTATCGTTTTATCTTTTTTTTACGTAGCCCTTTTGTAGTTGTACTAAATTGCATTGTATTATTGATTGCTATTTTTCATTCAATAAGTTGGTTTAATTTAATACCTAAAGTTATTTTTTCAACAAGATCGAATAAAACAGCACAGGATTATTTATTCACTGCCGGCTTATGGTTGGTTACAATCGCTATTTCAATTTACTTAGTGTTATTTGTTTCAAAATAAACGGTATTTATACAATGAAAAATCAAGAAATTCAAACTACACACAAAAAAGGAAAACTTGAGAAAGGATTATTTATTTTAGGCGGTACATGGACTGCTGTCTTTTTACCCGTCATCATAATAATAATTGCGTTCATTATTCCTTTTAGCGATGCAACAACTCGTTCTTACATACTTAAAGTAACAAATACCGAAACGGGTAAATTATTTTTATTTTTCATGATTTCATTGCCAATTTGGTGCGCATTACACAAGATTATTGTGATTTTACACCATCATAAAATCTACCCAAAACGGGAAAAGATACTTACCGTTGCTCTAGCTCTTGCCTGGACTATCCATGCCATTTATATTTTGTTTGTTCGAATGTAAATAATAAGATATTTAGATATGATTCATAGCCAAAAAGCGTTATCCGGTTGGATAACGCTGATTAATGTTAAAAATTAGTAATACGTCATTTCTCTAACAATATTCGTTTGTTTATTTTTTTGATCTTCTCTTATTTTTGTTGCAGTAAGCCAATTATTTTTGTCATTAAAGGTTAAAAATTGAGTAGTGGAGTTCACTGAATTTTTACTTGCCGATAAATAAGTTGATTGTATTGCTGTTAAGCGATGATTATTATCGTATTGATATAAAAAGTTACTTTCATTTTGGGTATTGTTACTAAACTGATATGACACATTAGCTAATTGCTGTTTTTGATAATTAAATGTATAAGATGATGCACCATTTTGATCAACACCGGTAAATTTACCTTGTTCATCCACTCCTTTAAGCTTCCACTGCACCTGTTTGCTGATCAGACAATTATTAATATCATATTCATAACTATCCGTTTCAATGAAGATAAAGTCTAAAGCCTCTTTCGCTTGTTGCGACTCAACTATTTTACCTTGACTGTCGGTTTTAAATTGAATGATACTGCTTGTTTTATCGTCCAAATCTTCAATAAAATTTTCCCAACCAACGGTTGTTTTTTGCAAATATTCTGAATAAACACGTTTATTCTCATCCGTGAATAAAACATATTGGCTTTGAGTAATTAATCCATTTTGATCATAATTGAGTGTATGCTTAGCCGTTAACTCATTATGATTATTCATTCTTGTTGTTGATGTTCTAACTTCTTGTTTAATACCATGGGCTGGTAAATCAATAAAATCCAAAATTTGAAAAATATAATTATTGGCTTGAACCCTATTTTGAGTGGAATCATCACCACAACTTAAAGCCATTACAGTTGGTGAAAGTAACAACAGACAGAGTGTTATTGAACACGGTAATATTTGTTTTTGCATGACTAACCTATTAAAAAGTGATAAATATTTATCCATTGGTAATAGTAACCTAACTTCAACTATTACTTTATATACAGCTATTTTTTGCGCATTAATAAAGCATTTTCCCAATCGACTTTTTTTTCTTGTTTTTGATTACGTGAACGATCATTTTTTGGATCACTCTTATCTACTTTTTCAGCTTTATCGGCATGAATTAAGGTTTTACTTCCTCTACGAGGGGGTTTATCTAAAAATGACAGTAATGCTTTGGTATATTCATGTTCGCAAGAATAAAAAATCTTATCTCGTGAACCTTGCTCGACAATTTGAGCATCCTTCATAACAATTACTTGATGACATATTGAATAAATTAACGCTAAATCATGACTAATAAAGAGATAACTGAGCTGATGCTTTTTTTGTAAATATTTCAGTAAATCAATAATTTGCTTTTGAGTGGTGTGATCTAAAGATGAAGTTGGTTCATCTAATATCAATAATTCTGGTTGTAAAATTAGTACTCGAGCGATAGCAATACGTTGACGTTGCCCTCCAGACAATTCGGTTGGATAACGAAAACGTAAATCAGGATCGAGACCGACCTCTTGCATAATACCAATTACCGCTTTTTTACGTTCACCTTGACTCAGTTTTTTATGAGTAATTAAACCCTCGATAATAATTTGCTCAACGTTAAAACGAGGATTGAGTGACGAAAACGGATCTTGAAAAACGACTTGAATTCGACTTCTAAATGGTAATAGCTTTCTGCCTGTTAAATTTTGTATGGGGTAGCTATCAAATAAGATTTCACCTTGAGATTTAATCAATCTTAAAATAGCCAATGCTGTAGTGCTTTTTCCTGAGCCCGATTCCCCGACAAGACCAACAGTTTCACCTTGATGTACTGTCAAACCAACATTATCAACAATTCTTTTTTGTTCATGACTAAAAAGCCTTTTTTTAGTTATTACATCCACATTAAGATGGTTAACGCTAAGCAATATTCCTGGAGTTTGAGGTAAAAGAACTGGATCACCACTTGGTTCTGAATTTAGTAATGTTTGAGTATATTCGTGTTCAGAACATAAAAAAATACGTTGCTTACTGTTATATTCTACAATTCTACCTTTTTGCATAACGGCCACTTTATCAGCTAACTTTTTGACCATACCAAGATTATGCGAGATAAATAACATACTCATATTCAATTCATTTTTAAGCTCTTTAAGCAATTGAATAATCTGTGCTTGTACGGATACATCTAAAGCGGTAGTTGGTTCATCAGCAATCAATAATTTAGGATGGGTTAGAATTGCCATGGCAATCATAACCCGCTGTCGTTCTCCACCAGATAGCTGATGAGGAAAAGCAGATAATTTACTTTTAGGTTCTTTAATTCCAACACGATCAAGATATTGCAAAATTTCGCTACGAGCAGCATTAAGACGCATACCGCGATGCAATGATAGTACTTCATAAAGTTGTCTTTCAACTGTATGTAATGGATTAAGCGACACCATAGGCTCTTGAAAAATCATACTAATTTGATTGCCACGAATTTTACGAAGCTCTTTATCGGGAGCATGAAGCAAAGATTGCCCCTCAAACAAAATATCACCCGTTGGATAACTTACCTGCTCTTTACGTAATAAACGTAAAATAGATAATGCAGTCACACTTTTACCTGAACCTGATTCACCAACCAATGCAAGTGTTTCTTGTTCATTAATATTAAAACTCACATTGCTTACAACACGCAATTGTGATTGTGTATCACGTTTGAAAGCAATACTTAGATCCTCAACAGATAATAAAGTAGTACTCATTGATACACTCCCTTGTTTGGATCAAAAGCATCTCTGATTGCTTCACCAATAAAAATTAGCAAAGATAGCAAAGTTGCAATAATTAAAAAAGAGCTAATACCAAGCCAAGGCGCTTGCAAATTATTTTTACCTTGTAGCAACAAACGACCAAGAGAAGGTGAATCAATCGGTAAACCAAAACCTAAAAAATCTAAAGAAGTTAATGTAGTAATTGAACCACATAAAATAAAAGGTAAAAAAGTTAATGTTGCAACCAATGCATTAGGTAAAATATGACGAAACATAATTTTGCTGTCAGCAACCCCCATTGCTTTGGCTGCGCGGATATAATCAAAATTACGAGTACGCAAAAATTCAGTACGCACAATACCTGATAAAGCCATCCAACCAAATAACACTGTTATCCCTAGTAACCACCAAAAATCAAGAGGTAAAATACTCGCCAATAAAATAATCACAAAAAGCTCTGGTAATCCACACCAAATTTCGATAAAACGTTGCCCAATCAAATCGACTTTACCACCGTAATAACCTTGAATCGCGCCGATGATAACGGAAATAATTGTGGTAAATAGTGTTAATAAAATGGCAAAAAACATCGAAATACGAAAACCATATAATATATTTGCCAACACATCAAACCCAGCATCAGTGGTACCTAACCAATGTGTGTTAGAGGGTGATGTAGGAAAGGTACTTGGTGTATCATAAATTAACGTATTATAACTATACCGAAATGGTGGCCAAACCATCCAACCATCAGCTTCTATTTTATGCTGCACAACCGGATCTAAAAAGTTAGTTTGCGTATCAAATTGTCCACCGAATTTACTTTCAGGATAGAAATGAAAAATAGGATAATAAAAACTATCCTGATATTTAATAACAATCGGCTTATCGTTTGCAATAAAATCGGCAAAGAGGCTAATCACAAAAAAGATCAAAAACAACCAAAGTGAAAAATATCCACGCCGATTATGTTTAAACCGTTGCCAACGTTGCTGATTAATAGAGTAATTGCAGGTCATTAATTGCGTGCCTCAAAGTCAATGCGTGGATCGATCACCATATAGGACAAATCAGATAATAACTTAGTAATCAGTCCAACTAATGTAAAAATATACAGCGAACCAAAAATAACAGGGTAATCTCGTTGAATAATCGCTTCATAACCCAATAGACCAAGACCATTGAGTGAAAATATTATTTCAATAAGTAACGAGCCGGTAAATAAGATGCCAACAAAAGCAGCCGGAAAGCCCGATACAATTAGTAAAGTCGCATTACGAAACACATGATTATAAAGGATCTGCTTTTCAGTTAAACCTTTGGCTCTCGCAGTAATTACATATTGTTTACGGATTTCATCTAGAAAAGAATTTTTGGTTAGCATAGTGAGAGAAGCAAATCCACTGATCACCATAGCAATAGTCGGTAAACAAATATGCCATGCGTAATCTTTTACCTTACCCCAAAAATCAAGCTGTTCAAAATGATTGGAAATTAATCCACGCAATGGGAAAATATCCCAATAACTGCCACCTGCAAACAGCACAATGAGTAATACCGCCAATAAAAAAGCGGGTATTGCATAACCAATAGTGATTAATGTACTTGACCAGAAATCAAACATTGATCCATCTTTAACCGCCTTACGGATCCCTAAAGGAATTGAAATAAGATAAATAATTAGGGTACTCCAGAGCCCTAATGAAATCGAAACAGGCAAACTTTTAGTAATTAAACCAATTACCGATTCACTTTTAAAAAAGCTATCACCAAAATCAAACATGACATATTTTTTTAATGTTTCAAAATAACGTTCCACTATTGGTTTATCAAAACCGTACTGTTTTTCGATCATAACAACAATTTGTGGATCAAGACCACGCGATCCTCGATAATTTGACTCATTTTTATATTGTTGCAATTTTACTGCATTATTATCGATTCCCGGCAAAATTGCTTGTACTGCCTCCGGACCATTTTCAATCATGGCTAATGCTTGATCAACCGGACCACCTGGTGCGACTTGGACGATAAAAAAGTTAATCGTTAAAATTACAAACAGCGTGGGAATAATGAGTAATAATCGTCGAGCAAGATAATTAAGCATATTAATGTTTCCGATTTTTAGTCAAGCTATTTGCTTTATCTGCATCATACCACCAACTATCGATACCAATAGCGTAAGCGGGATGAACAGCTGGCTGTCCAAATTTGTTCCAATATGCATAATAAGTATTGCTGTTATACCACATTGGAATCATGGGATATTCATGAGTTAAGATGCGATCAAGTGCGCGCCCAAGAGGAATCAGTTCTGATTCATTCTCTAAGTTTCGAGTAATTTCAGCGATAATTCCGTCAATTGCTTGGTTATGTAATCCTGAAGCATTCCATGATGAATTAAGATATTCACTTCCCCAAAGGATCATTAAGTCTGATGAGGGATAATTTTTAGCGCCATAATTACGTGGCATCATATCATAATCACGCTCACGCAAACGACGTGTAAACTGAGCATAATCAAGTGACACTATTTTCATGGTGATACCTAAACGAGCTAAGTTTTTCTGAAAAGGTGTCGCATATTTAACATCATCTCCGAGATATGTAACTAGTTCAAATTCAAAAGGTTGATTGGTTTTGGCATTAACTAATTTACCTCCTTTAATTATCCATCCTGCTTGTTTAAGTAGATCTGTCGCTTTTAATAAATTATCACGATTAAATCCAAAACCATCACTTTTAGAGATATAAAAAGCATTATCGAACGACTGTTCAGGGATAATATCTTTATACTGATTAAGCCATTTTAATTCTTGATCACTTGGAGTACCTATCGCAGCATAAATAGTATTTTCAAAAAAACTGTAAGGTCTTTTGTAGCTATCGTAATAAAAGGCATGATTTAACCATTGAAAATCAAATGCTAAAGTGATCGCTTCACGAACTTTGACATCATTAAACAAATCTTTTTTCAGATTAAAAGCTAACCACTTGGTATCTACAGCAGTTTGAATTGGTTTTTCTTGTTTGATAATATCATTTGAATCAAAATATTGGCCTTGATATTGAGTAAACCAATTTTTGGGCTGCCCCTCACCACGGAGATCATATTCACCTGCTTTAAATGCTTCTAACGAAATACTACTATCCATATAGTATTCAATGCGTTTTTCATCAAAATTATTCATCCCTTTATTAATAGGTAAATTGCTTGCCCAGTAGTTAGGATTGCGTTGATAAACCACATAATGTCCCATTTTATAATCGCTGATAAAATAAGGACCACTACCAACTGGTGGGGTAGTAATTGGCTCAGAAAAATTGTGATTTTGCCAAAAATGTTGTGGTATAACAGGCATATTGCCAACAAAGGATAATAATTTTTCCCTATTTGATTCAGGTAAATCGATACGCACATGGTAGTCATCGAGTGCTTTAACAGTAATATTTTGATTATATAAACGATATTGTGGAACGCCTTCTGTCATAAATTTATGAAAAGTAAATTCAACATCATGTGCAGTGATCGGTTTTCCATCTTGAAAACGGGCATTAGGATTAATGGTAACTTCAGCCCAACGATAATTATCAGAATAAGTAACGGATGTCGCAATTAGCGGATAAAAACTTGTAATATCATCCGCTAAATTCGTAAAAAGGGTATCATATAATGATCCAGAATTTTTTTCGGGTGCGCCTCGACTAGCATAACGATTGAAATTATCAAAAGTACCTAATTCGGCGAGTTTAATCGTTCCGCCTTTGGGTGCTTTTGGATTTGCATAATCAAGATGATCAAATTCATCAGGATATTTAGGCTTACCTAACAAAGAAAAAATAGTTTTATGATAGATTTTTTCAGTAATTTGAACAGGTCCTACGAGAGTAGCCTCATCATTTATTATTGTTTGGCTTGGCAAAACAGTATCAGCTTTCACCTCTATTGAAGTTGGCGATTGTGCTGGCGGATTTTCTTGAGCATTAACCGTCATAGAACAAATAGTTAACCCACTTATACAGCTTGTGATAAGTAGTGTATTCATTTTTTGTTTGAATTGGTTAATCATCCTAATGTCATTCCTGTTTAATCACTGGTATAAATATTGGTGAGTACCATTGAAATTATTGTCATCATGATTCAAAACATTTTCCCACCTATAATAGTTCATCTATTTTGCCAAACTTCAACTAAATGAGCAAAACCTAATTAATAAACTCAAAAATAAATACTAGAGTTAACATTAAAACAGATATTACATTTATTAATACTGTCTTTATGAGTCGATAAATATAGGATTTAATTCACTTACTCTTTTATAAAACTAACCTTTATGTAAATAAATTTCAGGTAAATATAACGTTTGAGTTCACATTTAAAATTATTCTCTGTATTTTTACATTCAACCGATTATAGTATTAATAGAGTAAATTATAAGCTTTTTAAGCTTTAGAAGAGAAAGCGTTTAGTAAATAACTTAACAAAACAAATAACGACGAAAATCGATTTACTTGCATAATACCTATTTAATGTAACAATAGAGTATATAATAAAATTAATTATATAAAATTATTGGTTTTTTATTTATGTCTTATAGCTCAGGTATCCAATAAAGAAGGATAAATTAATCTATCGACAATTAAAAAAGGACAATGATTATGATGGCAGAATCTTTTTATCAATATTGGGGAAAATGTCGACAAAATAACGATAATCATACCTATCATTTGCTTGTGTATCATAATTTGGATGTAGCAGCATGCGGTTATCATATCGTCAAACATAATTATTTAAATTCTTTTGAATTATTTGAACAAATAGGTTTTTCCTCAAAAGATAAAGAACAAGCTGCCCTTTGGTTTGCTTATTTTTTAGCTTGGCATGATATTGGTAAATTTGCTAATGGATTTCAAAAACTATTTAAGCACAATAACCCACAACTGGTTTCTGCTGATCCCTCAAAAAGGTATTTTTCTAAACATGACTCGCTTGGTTATTGGTTATGGCGAGAATCCTTATTATTTAATCCAGAAATACAATTGGAGAAATATAATCGAAAAATTGAGAACTTATATGATATTTGGTTGTTAATTATGACTGGGCACCATGGGAAGCCACCTGAACTAAATATTAAAGGTAATTTATCATTTAATCAGAAAGATAAAAAAAGCGCATCTGATTATATTCAAACAATTAACCAACTTTTTACTCAAGATAACAAATTACAACCTTATCCAAAATTTTTTTTCAATAAAGCTCATCAAGAAAAACTGAAACAAATAAGTTGGTTGATTGCTGCTTTAGCCGTTATCAGCGATTGTTTAGGATCAAATGAACAATTATTTTCATTCATTTGGCAAGTGATGCCATTAACTGAATATTGGCAAAATCATGCAATCATTCAAGCTGAAAAGGCCATAACAACTTTACCCAAATCATCTCCTGTTGCTCCTTTTAAAAATGTGAAAAGTTTATTTCCTTTTATTGAAAAACCAACGCCATTGCAAGCGCATGCATTAACCTGTCAATTATCTAAAAAAGGCCCTGAATTATTTATTATGGAAGATGTTACTGGATCGGGAAAAACCGAAGCATCAATGATATTAGCAAGTAGATTAATGTCAGATCAAAAGGCAAAAGGAATATATATCGGTCTACCAACTATGGCAACAGCTAATGCTATTTATCAACGCACAGCAAATGTCTACGAGCAATTATACCAAGTAGGCAGTCACCCATCATTAGTGTTAGCACATGGTGCTAGCTATATGAATCCAAATTTTACGCAATCAATTTTAACGAAAGATGGCATCATTCAACAAAAATATCCTAAAGAAGAACAATTTATCAGCGCTGAATGTAAAGAATGGTTTGTCGATACACGCAAAAAAGCCTTATTGGCAGAAGTTGGCGTAGGTACATTAGATCAGGCTTTAATGGCTATTATGCCATTTAAACATCAGTCATTACGTTTATTAGGTTTGCGGCATAAGTTACTTATATTAGACGAGGTTCATGCTTATGACAGCTATATGGTAAAACTATTAGAGGCATTACTTCATTATCACGCTTTACAAGGTGGTTGCGCCATTATTTTAACTGCCACATTACCGGACTTTTTACGTGAAAAGTTACTCAATGCATTTTATAGAGGATTAACTAATAGCCAACAAGACTTATCTTTAAAACAGCCATTACCGTTTCCACTTATAACTCAACTTAATTATCATGGCTTAACTGTACAACCAATAGATACCAGAGAAGACGTGAAACGTGAAGTTAAAATAGACTGGATTACCGATGTTCAAGCAGGGATAAATCAAATTCAACAAGCAATAGAAAAAGGTAAGATTATTTGTTGGATAAAAAATAGTGTAGCAGATGCAATTGACTTATATCAACAATTACAACTCACCTTGAATATAGACACCGATCATATTTTACTTTTTCATAGTCGGTTTGCTTTTTGTGATCGATTGGAAATTGAAGAAAAAGCCTTAACATGGGCAGGAAAAATCTCAAATAATGAAATTCGCCAAGCAAAAGTGATCATTGCAACCCAAGTAATAGAACAATCTTTAGATCTTGATTTTGACGAAATGATCAGTGACATCGCGCCTATTGATCTCTTAATACAACGTGCAGGACGTTTACAACGGCATGTGCGAGATAAACATGGTAATATCAAACCTTATAATAAGCATGCGCAAGCCGAGGATGAACGCGATCCTCCAGTGCTTACGGTGTTTGCACCACCTTGGCAAGATGATCCCAAAGGAAATTGGCTCACCAATCCTGCCTTTCACAATACCAGTTATGTATACCCTAATCATGCTTATTTATGGTTAACTCAAAAAATCCTTATTCAGCAAAAGTCTATTAAAATGCCACAAGATGCACGTTTATTGATTGATTCTGTTTATGCTGAAGATATCGAGCTTCCTTCAGGGTTATTAGAAGCTTACTATAAAGAAAAAGGAAATTCGCTGAGTCAATCCGCTATAGCCAAGCAAAGCCTATTAAATTTCAACAATGGTTATAAACGAGATATTAATAGCTATTGGGATAATAGCATCGAATTATCAACCCGATTATCTAAAGATAATATCGATCTATATTTAGCTTATAATGAAGAGGAAAAAATAATTCCTTATAGTATTAATCGTGAATATGCATGGGAACAAAGCCGTGTGACCATCAGCCTATCAAAATGGCAAAGAATAAAAAATAGCATACCACAGCTTGATCCAGTAAAGTTAGAAAAGATTAGAAAAAAATTGCATAGACCACAAGCAATCATCGTTCTACTCGAAAAAGAGAAAGATTCACTATTTTACTCAAAATTATTAGGTTTTTATGCCAACTAATTGTAACAATAAATTGTAAACCATTAAGAAAATAAACTGATTTAAATCATAGATGAAATATTTTAAAACAGAATTAATTAAAAGAAAGGTGAAGAAAGAAAACAGTATAGATGCAGTGGTGACCAATATAAAATATCCTTAAAAAAGGAGCTATCGCTCCTTTTATTTCCAACTTACAATACGTATTGGATTGCCATTTATATCAACAATCGCTGTGACAACATTTTTAGTAATCTTACCGCTATCACCCTTTTTACCGTTAAATGTGGTGATAATTGTGAAAGTATCATCGTTATTTTCGATGTATTTCGTTTCAAGATGTTTATAAGTGCTAACATCTTTCATTTTAAATTTTATGAATTTTTCAAGTTTACGATGAGCACCATTCTCACCAGTAAATTGAGAACGAATTAGATGCTGTCTTTCTAATATGGTTTGTAACTCAGCTTGTTGAGTTTTATATTCCAAATTATCAGGAACAAGTTCTAATAATTTACTATATAAATCAAATTTCTTCTGTATTTCAGATTCAGGAGTAGCATTAAGCTCATTCGACAAATCTGCAATTTGTTTTTGAGTATTGACTTTTGTTAACTCAGTTTGAGCTTGATCTTTCAATTTCAATAATGCTTCGTCTTCTGTAACCTGATATTTACTCGCTAAAGAAATCGCTTCATCATATTTTTCTTCAGTGATTAACTGATTAATTTGTAAAAGAATATTATCTTTATTTGCATTAAACTCAGAAATGAGTATTTGTTTTTCTTTTTCCATCTGATTGTCGCTGCCAATTAATGAAGATTGAGTAAAAAACCAAAACGCACCAACAATCAAGCAACCACCCAAAAACCAAGCTAAAACACGCTGCCATGTTTTCATAAAAATCCTTAATCCTTTGACTACTAAAAGATTGCCTACTTTACAACAATTTAATTATTTAACAAATACTCTTTTTATAAAAATTTTATCATAACTTTATATAAAAATAACATTTATAGTTGACTGAAACCAAATAGAACCAAACTTTAAAATAGTAATCCGTTAATAATAACTTTTTGTATAAAATTAATATTTTATCTTTTATCCATATTTAGTTTATCAAAATATGAAGATTATATCTAAATTAGATACGTTGGCAAATGAAATGCATAAGTAAACCAATTATAAATAAAATAGCAACTAATACATAGAGTTAACAATAAAGTTCGTGTTTACTAACTCGAAGTTTAGTGATTGTAGGATAATAAATTAAAACGCATGCGATTCAAATAAGTAAGTTGACCTAACCTGCTGTTTTATTGCCTGTTTGGCTAATTGAGCTTGATATTGAGCTCCAGAATATTGCTATGAGTATAAAGGCATTGTTTTGTTAAAATCATCTCCTGCTTCTTTATCATCGGGTTGGTAAACAATATTAGATGAGGATTGACTTGTTTCAGTTTGTTTAAATGTTTTAATGATGACAACTATTTAAAATGCTTTAGTTATTGATATTAATAACTGTTTTACCTATGTTCAATAAAATGTTAAAAACGATCATTTCTGATAATGTCAGTAAATTTACTCAATATGACTCTTTAATTAAATAATTTGAATACTACTGCTGTGGATTAGAAATAATGGTTTAAACCAATCAATAATTTTTTACTTAAACGTATAGTTAACCTCAAACTTTTTTTCATTCCACTATTAATTACTTAATAAAATCAGGGGTAATTATTTATTACTGATGACCAAAATGACTATAAATTAAAATTTAAAAAAAACAATGATCTATTATGCGCAACTGTCATTATTTAACTAAATCCAAAATATTATTGATGGCTGTTTTGGCTTGATGGCTATTTTTCCAACAAGTTGAGCCTGTTAATAATGCGCCTTTGCTTAGTATTTCATCTAAAGTGGCATGGCGTAATTTATCAAAAGAATCAAGTTCCATTTGTTCGAGTCTGTCAATAATTTTGCTACCCACAAATTTTAGTTGTAACAATTGTTGGCGCTCTTTTTCTGAAAAAGCCATATCATTCCTATTTGATTACATTGATATTAAGTTACATTTAAACTAGTTCGCTTAACTTTTTCCACTTTCTGATTTTGGTTCGAAACGATTTAAACGGTGCCACAGAATTGATATGAAGAAAGCGCGCTACGGTCCAAGATTCAGGGAAAGGTTTAGTCCAATTACGTTTGTCTTTAATAAATAATGTATCATCGTCCAAAGATTCAATCCAATTATTCCAGATAACAAGTTTCTCGTTAAATAATGTAATTAGTTCTTGTAATGAATAATCCTGATAAATCTTATAAAAGTGTTGATATAATGTGCCTAACTGATTCCATTTGTAGCCTTCTGCTGGTAATGTTGGGGTTTGTCCAGCAAGTTCATCATCATCCCAAGACTTAACAAGATCCAACCATCCTAACTGATAAGCAATCATTTGCACAGGAGTACGATCGACACCATGAATTAACTGATCTTTTAGAGATTCTGTTAACGTATCAAATTCTTCAATAAACAATTTAGCGGTTTTGTTTATTTCATTCAATAACTGTTGTTTACTGGTATAAGCCATAGACAGACTATCCTTATTTTGCTTTATTTTTATATTGATTTAATTCTTCATTAATAAAATAACGAATCAAATTAGCATATAACTCTTTAATAATATCGCCATTTAGTCCTAACTCATTGGCCCAAAGTTTTCGTTGCTCAAGCATAGTGTCAAAACGGGATTTGGCTTGCACGTCACTGGCACTTTTTTTAAATTTACTAGCAGCTTTTACATATTCAAAGCGAGCTGCAAATAGTTTAATAACAGTGTGATCAATCTGATCTATCTCTGAACGAATCTCGTCCATATTAGTACATTGTTTGGCGGTTAACTTAGGATTATATTGCATAATATTTAGCCTGTTAAAAATCAATCAATGACTATCCTAGCATTATGTTGTTTTATATAAAACTATTAATCATAATTTTTAATTTTGAATTATATTCAACTAAAAACAGTCAGAAATTGTTCGATTTTATCTATTTTTATTTCGTTAGGGGAGATTTTAATTATACCTTCACAGCGTTTATGAATTCGTTTGTTTAATTCTTGCTATAAAACGCCCACAATATTTGGGAAATCAGATTAGACGAAAATAATACTCTAATATACAGTTAGATACATTACAGTATAGTAATTTAATGTAAGAACTATTTTAGATCGTATTAATTCATTAGAAGTTTTTTTCGCGCTGGCAGTAATGAAAGCTCAGGATAACTACTGAAGCTAATTAATGCCTTCTCTTTTTTGCTCTACAAACATGCAAATATAACACGTTGAATTTATTATAATTATTCGATTAAACTAAGAGATACATGCCGTCACTGCCAAATAAAAAACAGTCTCTATCTCTTGATTTGGATTTTTTATTTGTGTACCAGTTAAAAGTAGAATTTTCCATACTATAATAATTATAGATATATTGTTTAGGTACATTATGTACCATACACCTAATAATATGCCTAATCATTTGATTATAAATGTTTATTACCTATCTTTAATAATAAGATTACTCTTCAATAAATGGTTCGTACTTAAATTCAATATTAATTTTTGAACTTTCAAGATCAACAGTAACAATACAACCAGCCCATATAGGTTTTCCGTTGGTTAAATTGTTTTCTAACATATATTTTTTTAGTTCTAGTATTGCATCAAAAAGATCATCTCTAGCTCGCGATACTGGTCTATAGTTTTTTATATTACCTAACGAATTTATATAATTAAAAGTATAAGTACCAACGTCGTTTGTTCCAGTTATCTCTATTCTTGCAATTATTTTTTTACTATCGTCTGGCGCACTAGTAATCAAAATTCCACCAATTTTATTATAAATATCATTATTCATTAATTTCCTCCGTGTGGACGATTATAAAAATCTTTATATATGGTGTCTTTTCCATCAATATAATAAGACACTTCAAATTTATATGGTCTTATACCACTACTATTATAAATAGGCTCAATTTTAACTTTAACCGTTTTTCCTTCTTCTAAGGCTTTTACCCATTTATTTTCCATTTGTTTCCATACACCACGATTAAGGTTGGCATTCATTGGTAGCAGGTTAATCTTTTCGCCAGCTCCATTTAGTAGGGTAGCAATTAAATGACCGCCTTCGTCACCTTCAATGCCTTGTTTACCTGCTTTCAATTGTTGATAAGTATTTCTGTCTAATGCATCAAGCTTAAGAGTCGCTTCACCTTTTTGATTCTACCTAAGTGATCAGTATGATATGTTTTATTACCATCTACAATATATATTGTATTAGACTGAGGATTATTAAGATCTTTATTCCAATTACCTTTACTGCCTGATTCGGTTTCAAGAGTTACAATTTCAAGCTTATAGTGAGCTTTCGTTTTAACGTCTGACACCAGCCATTTGATTCTTGCGTATTTTAATGCTCGTAATGAATGGGCAAAGGGTTCAGCAAGCGCACCTATCAATAATCCTTCTAAAGCATTTTTAAAACGTCCTTCAGCAACGCTATCATCGGGATCAGCTTGTAAATACTCAGTAACAGGATTTTGTAGTTCTTTAAATGATTGAACGAGATTGGATAGCCGTTCTTCGT
The DNA here is from genome assembly GCF_028751545.1 of Gilliamella sp. B3022. Taxonomy (NCBI): domain Bacteria; kingdom Pseudomonadati; phylum Pseudomonadota; class Gammaproteobacteria; order Orbales; family Orbaceae; genus Gilliamella; species Gilliamella sp. B3022. The sequence continues at coordinate 1,483,794 of NZ_CP071867.1, read as the reverse complement.
GAGGAGCAAAAACCTTAAAATCCGTGACACCGCCCGCTATTATGCTTTGACCTAGCTTACCCATTTTCGATATAGGTTTGATAAACTTGATTGCTTTAGATGCAGGGATAAAACCGATAAGAAATTGGCTTACACCATGGGCAAGTGCGCCAGATGTGGTTTCGGTCTCAGGAACATTGGTCAATTGAATCGGTTTTTTTATTTCGTCGTCAACACCATATTCCATAGCTTGTTTAATTAGGGATGAATCCATGCTAAATCCGCCACAGATTGCGCCGCATCACGAATCCCGCCTAATAATTGTAATGGTACATCGTAATACCATGGACGAGCTTTTTGCTGCTTATCAAAGACGATATCCACATATTTGGCGTTTACCGGCAAGCTAACATAGGCGTAACCACTGCTGTCTAAAGTCCCTTGCTTAAGCATCTTCTGGCTGGCATTATCAAATATCGTAAATGGGTGATTCGCTAAATGATCAACCATCAATTCAATATAATTATCTTGATTATTATATTTTGTCTTCAGCTCGTACATTTTTACTTCATCAGGGGTTAATTTACGAGGTGTTCGGTTACGATTTGATGTGTTATGTTCGGGTTGTAACATACCTGAATGATGTTCAATAGGCATTTCAAATAAAATAGCGCGTTGTGATTCTATTGCTTCTTTTAGTGCTGCAGAGAGTCTTTTATCGTCTTTATTACAGGTATTAGTCCCATAATATAAACCCAGCTCTTCAAGGGGTGGGTATAAGTTCTTACACTCGTCTTGATGTTTAACGCAATAATGGATAATTTCATCCATTTTACTACTATAATCATAGCGAACAGGTTTTAGCTTACTATATTGTATAAGACTGTTAGTGATTAAAGGATTAGGGCGAAAACTTGAATACTCTTCTTTTTGGTTTTGTAATTCTTGCCACTGCCTTGTGGTCATTAATAAATAATATTTCATGATATCTATGATTATTATATGCTGTAACGATAATTTAATTTACTTTATATAATATCGGTTATTAATTATTTTTTTAAATAGCAGATGTGTAACTATATATTTATCGTCTATTACCGTTAATGGCTTCCATTTTTTTGTGGAAGCGAACAATCGTCATTAATTTTGCACAATCTTTTATTCGTTACCGTTCGTTAGATATTTCAGGAGCGTGCTAAGCGGTTAGCTGCCTTTTATGATATTAAATAGGTATCCATTTACTTGCTTAAACGCCTATTTTTATGATGAATAATTGTTTAAAAACCATGTAATCACAATAATTATATAGCCTTTAGTGTGTCCAAAAACTCATAAAGATAAAAATAATTTATTGAACTATTTACATTAAAATTTTGAGATTATGAGAGAGTTCAGCATAAAGTTTGTGTAAGATGGTTTTATACTTGGAAATATATACTTGCATGTCCATTTGTTAAAAGACTCTTACAAAATAGTGAATTGGTGGAGCCAAGGGGGATCGAACCCCTGACCTCAACGCTGCCAGCGTTGCGCTCTCCCAGCTGAGCTATGGCCCCCAATAGAAAGGGATAAACTGGGGCTAATGATATGCAACTAGAGATTAAGTGTCAATCTATTTGATTTTATTTGTCTGATAATTAATCAAGTGATTTCTGCCACAATCAATGTGGCAGAATATTAGTTTATGGTAATATTGAAGGTTGATCAGCGCCTTCTGCTTCTATTTTTGGAGGCATAAAGTGCTCGCGCTTAACGCCTAGTTTAAGGGACATATATGCAGCCACATAAATCGATGAAATTGTACCAAGTACAATACCAACGCCTAATGTTTCTGAGAAACCTTTCAACATAGAACCTCCAAAAATATATAGGATAACAACCACGGCAAGCGTTGTTCCTGATGTCATTAAGGTTCGATGTAGTGTTTGCGTTAACGAGATGTTGATAACATCATAAGGAGATGCCCGGCGTATTTTTCTGAAGTTTTCACGAATTCTATCAAATACCACAATAGTATCATTAAGTGAGTAACCAATAATTGACAACATTGCAGCAATAATAGTTAGATCTAATTCACGTTCAAACAGTGATAGATACCCAGCGGTAATAACTACATCATGCGCTAATGCAACTACCGCTCCAGTACCAAATCGCCATTCGAAACGAAATGCAATATAAATTAGTATACAAACTAATGCTGCACAAATTGCCAATATACCATCTTGGGCCAGTTCTGCACCAACCGTTGGTCCGACAAATTCAATTCGTTTAATTTGTGCATCTGCATCAATTTCTTTATGAACTAAATTAGAAATTTTTGCACCTAATGCATTATCAATTACTGATGATGCACTGCCATCTTCTTGCTTAGCTGAAGGTAATCGAATGATAATATCTTTACTACTACCATAGTATTGAACAACCGGTTCGTGATAACCAGCATGACGTAAACTATTACGTAGATCATCAAGATTAACGTCTTTGTTCACAGTTATTTCAACAGTAGTACCACCTGTAAAATCTTGCCCAAGGTTAAAACCTTTTACAAAAATAATAACAAATGATGCTACCACCAATAACATTGAGATAACAAAAGCTACAAAGCCAAATTTTAAAAAGTCGAGCACTCTGCGGCCATGATTCAATTCTCTTACATCATGATTTTCATTTTTATTAACAATCACAATAAACCTCTAAATTGATAACTTAGTAACACGGCGACCACCATAAATAAGATTGGCTAATGCACGAGTACCTACAATCGATGTAAACATTGATGTTATGATACCTATACCTAATGTTATAGCAAAACCTTTGATTGATCCTGTACCAACAGCATAAAGGATAACCGCAGTAATTAATGTAGTTATGTTAGCATCAAATATACTGCTCCAGGCTCCTGCATATCCTTCATTAATTGCATGTTGTACGCCACGACCATTGCTGAGTTCTTCTTTTATTCGCTCATTAATTAGAACATTTGCATCAACCGCCATACCGACTGTTAATACTATTCCAGCAATACCTGGCATACTTAATGTGGCTCCAGGTAATAAGGACATTATTCCAACAATTAGAATGAGATTAGCAACTAGTGCAAGGCTTGCAAATACACCAAACAAACGATACATGACCAACATAAAGATTACAGAAACTAATAATCCCCATACGCAAGATTCTAAACCTTGTGTAATGTTCTCTTGTCCCATTGATGGTCCAACTGTACGTTCTTCAATTATCTGAATTGGTGCAATCAATGCCCCTGCTCTTAAGAGTAGTGATAAGTTTTTAGCTTGATCAATGCTGCTTATACCCGTTACTTGGAATCGTTCACTAAAAATACCCTGAATTGTTGCAACATTAATAACACGTTCTTGTTTTTCAAGAATCGGTTTATCATTTTCATCACGTTTGCCTGTATCTTTATATTCAACAAATAACGTAGCCATTGCTTTATGAATATTTTTTTGAGTGAAGTTTAACATTGCTTTACCGCCTGAATTATCAAGCGTAATGGAAACCTCTGGTTGACCATATTCATTAACTCTAAACGTAGAATCAGTAATATGATCTCCTGTTAAAACGATGCGTTTATAGAGTAAAACAGGGCGTCCATTTTCCATATATTTGATTTCAGAACCGTAAGGTACACGTATTTCACCTGCCAACATAGCGGGTAAATTAGCGGTGTTATCTTCATTTACTTGTCTAAATTCAAGTGTAGCAGTGGCGCCTAAAATTCGTTTAGCTAAGGCTGTATCTTGAATACCTGGTAATTCAACGACAATTCGATCTGAACCTTGGCGTTGAACAATTGGTTCAGCTACACCTAATTGATTTACACGATTACGTAAAATAGTCGTATTTTGTTGTACAGCATCATTTTTAGCTTGTTGTAATCGTTGCTCACTAATGCTTAAGGTAATAGTGTTTTCATTTTGAGAGATAAGTTTAAAATCTGGGATAGCATTGATTTTAGTAATGGCTTTATTACGATCTTCGGTACTATCAAATTGTATAACAATTTGTTGGTTACCATCTTTATTAATTGATTTATATTTTAATTTGCTACTATTAAACTCAAATTTTAAATTTTCAATAGATTGTTCAATGAGTTTACTTAATGCAGTGGTCATATCAACTTCCATTAAAAAATGAACACCACCTCGCAAGTCTAAACCAAGCTTCATCGGCTCTGCGCCTAATACAGTAAGCCATTTTGGTGTTGCTGGAGCCAAATTTAAAGCAACAATATAAGCGTCACCTAACTCTTTAGAAATCAGTTCTTTAGCTTTTAGCTGAGAATCATTATCACCAACACGGATTAAGACGGATTTATTTTCAAAAATAAATGACTTGGTTTCAATGTGGTTATCTGCCAAAATTTTTCTGATTTTATCTTGTGTGGTAATATCAATTTCAGAAGTATTTGAACCAGAAATCTGTATAGCAGGATCTTCACCATAAATATTTGGAAGCGCATAGAGAAGGCCGACGCAAATCACGACGACCAACATAATGTACTTCCACAAAGGATAGCGATTTAACACGACGTATTCTCTTGTGGGATTAGGTAATTAACACAATGAACTATAATAGGAAATACACTATTATAGTGATTTCATTGTCCCTTTTGGTAAAACAGATGTGATGAAGTCACGTTTGATCACAACTTGAGTTGAATCATTTAATTCTAACGCAATATAACCATTTTCGTTAACTTTTGCTACTCGACCAATAAGCCCACCATTGGTTAATACTTCATCACCTTTAGAAATCGCAGACATTAAGTCACGATGAGCTTTAGCGCGTTTTTGTTGTGGGCGCATAATCATAAAATAGAAAAACAAACCAAATACAACTAACATAATAGGTAAGAAATAAGGATTATTTTCAACTGCAGCACCATCAGCAGCATAAGCATTAGAGATTAAAAAGTCCATACAGGTCCTCTTGATTCAAATAAAATATTAAAGGTCAGAATTATAACACAAGAAACAATTCTGTTATTAACTATTTCTTGTTAAGAAGTTTCAGGTTAACTATACGTTTGAGTATAAAAAATAACGATCTATATTAGATAAGCTACAATTATTCCGCCAACAAAATAATGAAAGCGGAAGCGTTTTTATTAGGTTGTTAAGTATTGCGCCATGCTTACCAAGTTAAATAACCATTTTGGATAAATGCCGCAAATCAAAATTAATAGTGCAGATAATGCTATGATAAGCTCACTTATTTTTATATCCTGCCATTTTAATTTAATTACTGGATTGTTTATTAATTGATCATCACGATAAGTTGGTCTGATATAAAGATTAATTATTAAACGCGCATAAAAATAAAGTCCCAACGCACTACCTATTACTACAGCGGCTATTAACCACCACAATTCCGCAGTAACACCTAATAATACCAGTAAAAAACGACCTACAAAACCGGCTGTAAGCGGTACGCCCGCTAATGATAATAATCCTATTCCCATTGTTAAGGCTAAAATTGGTCTACGCCAAAATAATCCTGAAAGATCGACTTCATTTTCATGATCTTGCAGTTCATTTGAATGAGATTCCAGACTAATCACACCTAAAATGCAAATGTTTGCTAAAATATAACCGATTAGATAGACGCCGATGGTTTCTAAAGCAAGCACTTGATATTGCACGGAAATTAAAGCAATTAATAAATACCCGAAATGTGCAATGGAGGAGTATGCAAGCAACCGTTTTAAACTACTTTGCATTAATGCGATTAAATTACCCCATAAAATAGACAAAAAGGCCATGATCACCAAAATCATACGGATGGTTTCATTATTAACAATCGGTGCCAATAAAAACAACCTTGCAATAGCACAGAATAGTGCAACTTTACCAACTGTTGATAAAAGCAAAGCCACAACTGTTGGTGCGCCTTGATAAACATCAGGTAACCAAAGTTGAAATGGAACCAATGATAGTTTAAAGCCTACACCAACGAGTATTAAGCAAACCCCCATGAGTAATAAATTACTTGGATAAGACATCGTTGATAGTTGATAACTCAAACCACTGAAAGTCAGCTCGCCTGTTGTAGCATAATAAAAAGCAATTCCCATTAATAAAAACGCACTCGCCACAGCTGATAAAATCATATATTTAACCGCGGCTTCTAAGGAGTGGGTTTGGATATATTGATAGCCTATTAATCCGACAAAAGGTATTGAAAGCAATTCGATACCAATAAAGAACGAAATTAAATGACTAGCATACACAAGTGTTATACCGCCTAAAGTCATAAATAATAAAATGACGTAAAAAAGACCATGAGGTAACTGCTCTTGTACAAACCAACGATAAGCCAAACTAGATACGGTAATGGCAATAATTAAAATTAAGCCAGTGTAGAGCAATCCATAATTATCACAGGTAAAAAGTGCTGTAATATGGCTCGCTTTCCATTGCGGCACAGAAGCATCAGCTTGTAAATTGTTGCTACCTTTATTGTTATCTGCTGCCGTTGTAGGATCAGTATTGACATTACTTCCAACAGGAGTACTCTCTTCGTTATTAGTATATGTCACAGAATTAGTACTAGTTTCGATATTAGTGTGAGTTTCAGTATTAATATTTGTTTTGTGATTAATGCTAGTACTTACTTCAGTATTATTTTCTTTTTTGGTATCAGCTTGCGTATTAACATTATTATCATTAGATGCTGCACCCACTTCAGTCGGTACAGCATCTACGGCAATAGTTTGCTCACTTGAGGATGCAGCATCTTGAATTGATACATCAGAATTGTCCGATATTTGCATATTATCATTACTAATATTAGTAATCATTTGGGTACTAGATGAAATATTGTATCCAATAATGACAGCACAAGTTAACGCACACCCTAAACCGCATACGGTTATAATAGCGCACACTTTAGAGTTTATTTTTATAAAAAATAATAAGATAAGCAAAACAATGATAGTAAAGCTTATTACAAATATAGGCGATAATGCTATCATAAGTTATTACTCTCCTACTCGTTCCGCAGTTATATATTGCTGTGTTTGATTCACCACCGAATAAGACATATCTAAAACTATTTGTGGATATAAGCCAATAAAAATAAGTACAATAAATACACTAGCTAGTAGTGAAATATCTCGTTTACCAAGTTGATGTTTTGTTACACAACCTTTTTCAACAACACCATAAAATATAGGTTGCATTCGAATAATAAAAGAAACAGACAATAGTAATAGACCAACAACGAGCAAAATTGTATAAGATGAAAAAGACGAATAACTACCAAGTAACATCATATAATTTCCGACAAAATTAGCTGTGCCTGGAATACCTAAAATTGCTAACATAAAAAATAAGGTGAAAGAAGAGATATAGCGTACTTGTTGTTTAAGACCAGTGAATTGATTGATGTTGCGTGTTGAATAACATTCAACTAACAAGCCACTAATTATAAACATACCAACGATAACTAAATTGATAGCAATCATTTGTATTACAATACCTTGATAAGCAATAACAGAACCACTATAGATAATTGCAGTTACAAATCCCATTAAGGCGATATGTACATAAGCTATTAATTTTTTGATGTCGGTTTGAATAAATGTTAGTAATGCCGAGTAGATCACTGTAAGTAATGCCATTATCATAATTAACGGCATAATCATAACAGAAGCATTAGGAAAAAGTGGAATAACTATACGTAACAAGCCGAATGTCGCGGTTGTGAGTAATAATCCACTTATCATCATTGAGCCAGTAGTTGATGACTCAATGTGAGCATCTATAAACCAGCTATGAAAGGGTACAAACGGAACGCGAATAATAAAGGCAGCTAAAAAACCTAACATCAACATAAACTCAGTGTAACTTGAAATTGGTGTTTTGGTTAGTTCTTGGTAATCAAATGTCCAATAACCCGATAAAGTCCAGTTAATTAATGCCAACGAGACAACTGAAATTAACATCAATAGACTACTAATTTGTGTATAAATTAAAAATTTACTCGCCCCGTTAAATCTTAATTGAGAATTTGAGTCTCGCCTTCCCCATAAAGAAATTAAAAAATAGATTGGTATTGCCACTGCTTCCCAAAAAAAGAACATTAAAAATAGATCGGTTATTACAAATAGCATCATAATGGCAGATGTCATAAATAAAATGCATAAATAAAATAAACCGAAATTATTCGGGTTTTCTTTGCTTGAATAACCAATCGTCAGTAATACAATAAATAGAGTTGAGGTAATTAAAACTAATGATAAGCCATCTAAAACTAAATGGAAGTGAATATTCAGCAAAGGAATCCATTCAATATTAACTTCTTCTTTCCAATTATTGCCTTGCTGTAAAACAGTTATCCCCTCATGCCATAAACTTAATGATAACAATAAAGTTATAAAAATAGTTATGAAAGCAATAATCATCGGTAATTGATACCATCGCGAAACCATTCGAGAGGATCTCACAATTCGCAATAAAAATACATGGCATAACCAACTAATAAATCCACCTATAACAGGTAAAAAAACAAGCCATAACAACATGAATGATTACACCTTTATTAAATAAAAACCAGTAACATTAATATAATAATGCTACCTATAACAATAGATACCATATACCATCGAATATGCCCATTTTCTAAGCTGACAATATATGAGTTTATTTTTTTTATGCCCAACATAATCCAATTATCCCAAATCGCCAAAGGATCTTTTTTAAGCATATTCGCTAAAGACACATAAGGTTTTACAAAAATGACATTTAGAAAATAATCAAATCGCCAATCGCAACTACATAATCTTACGATGAATTTCACCATTGGCGTATCAAGTACCTCTCGCACTTCACTATTTGGATGTGCATATAGAATATAAGCAATAACAAAGCTTAAGACAGTTACCGCAGCTAACAACAGTTGAAAAGATAACTGACTATCAGTATCAAGCTTGGCAATTGGAAAAATATCTTGAACCGGTATTGGAAAATAGATAAAAATGGCCGTTGTAAACATCAGTAAGATAAAAATTGGACAATAACTAATCCATTTTGTTTTAGCGAATTCAGCAATTTTTGGTTTATGGTAAAAAACCATGAAAATTAAGCGCCATATACTTAAACTAGATAACAAAATGCCTAATAAACCAATCGTTCCTGCTATTAAATGATCTTTTATCATTAATCCCCAAATAATATCACCTTTAATATAAAATGAAGCTGAAATCCAAGGAATTGCACTTAACGATAACATAATAATCAAAAATATGGCATATAAAATGGGGAATGATTTTAAAAGTCCTCCAAGTTTATTAATATCTCTCTCACCTTGACATTTTTTGAGTAATATTGCCGATGCTAAAATTAATAAAGTACTGGTTACAACATAATTAATTAAGCAATTAATAGATAAACCCCAACTTTGGGTTGCAAAAGCATAAAATAAATAACTGATTTGAGCTAAATTAATATAAGTTGCAATTCGTTTAACATCACTTTGTACTAAGGCGATGGAGCTTGCAAATAAGACCGTCAGCGATGAAAATATTGTCATGATCGCTAACGTATCACTAGACATAATAAACAAGTTACTTAATCTTAAAATCAAGTATACTCCTGCTAATATAACAGTAGATGATTGCATTAAAGCTACAGCAGGCATTGGTGCTAGTGTTGTTTCGACAAACCACGATTGCATTGGAAAAAGAGCAGACTTACTAATAGCACCTAAAAATAGCATCAATGTGATCCAAAAGATGATATCGGAATCAATCGCTAAATTATCATGGGCTTGTGTTAAAATCTCACGAATATTTAAAGTACCTAAGGTTTGATAAAGTAAAAATACACCAACAATTAAAAAGATATCCGTTAAATGCATAATCACAAAAGCTCTAACGGCAGCATAACCATTGCGCAATTGTTTATAATAAATACCAATAAGTAAGTAAGTACTTATACTCACCCCTTCCCAACCAATTAACATAACTAATAAATTATCAACCAATATAATAGTTAATATACTTGCGATTAATAAATTGCTATAGGCATAAAAAGTATAAATATCTTTTTTTGATGTTAGATAGCTTGCCGCAAAGAAATAAATTAATAATCCCAAAAAGGCAATTATAACTAAAAATATCAATGATAAACCGTCTAAGGTTAAAGATAGAGGTACGATAAAATCCCCAACCGAAAACCAATTCCATAATGGTCTGGTATACACTAATAACATATCCGGTACTGTGTTTTTTATATAATCAATACAGGTAAACATAGTAATAAGATCTGTGATTAGCATTGTACTAAAACCGATAATCATGACATTAATCGGTCGGAGATGTCTACCTAGACAAACTAGCAATAAAAAAGACAGCAAAGGAATAATAATAGTTAAGTAAAGTAAATTCATCCTTTCATTTCACTCAGTGAATCAATATTAAAGATTTTACGGCGATATATTAGTTTCATTAGCAAAGCAAGTCCTACACAAGCTTGAGCTAATACAGTAACCACCGCCAAAATAGCAAGAAGTTGTCCTTCCGATTGTTGCCAATAGCTACTTGCAGAAACTAATGCAACGATAGCACCATTATTCATAACCATAAGGCTTAATAACAAAAAATAAAGATTACGACGAATCATTACGCCTAATAAACCTATCACAAATAAAATTGAGGCAAGAATAAGACTATACATAAGAGAAATCATATTACTTCTCCGACAAAAGTCGATGCATAAAATGATAAGCGATCACAATTGCACCTAATAATAAAAAACCAGCAAGTTCAGATATCAAAATATAAGCATATACCGACATTTCGTGCATCAATTCATGCGACTCTTTGATTTGAGAATAGTCTGTACTAACGACACCATAAATAAGAACAACAAGTAAAATAAATGCTAAGACTAAAGGCCCTAACCAAATTTTAGGACTGATACCTCGTTTTCTATTTTCTACATTATCTATACGAATTCGCAATATAACCGCAACAGATAGAAACAAAATCACTGTACCGCCAATAAATAATAAAATGTATAGAACAACAGAAAAATATGCATCAAGCAAAATAAATATTAAGGCCGAAGAAAAAAGTGAAACAATAAAGTATAAAATAGCTTTATCAACACGTAAGCAACTAATTGCTTTTATACTGGCAAACACCGCAATAATCGACGCAATATAGAAAACAATAAGCATTAAATAATAATCCAATATGCATTTATAGTTCCGTTAGTATATACCCAAATTATATTAAGATACAGTTTACTGACATTGTGTTAACAGAAAACAAACATAAAAAAAAGCAATTTGGTTAAAAAATAATAGGAAATTTTATTTTTATACAACAGTAAAGTAAGACAAATATAATTAAAATCATAAAAAAAATAAAAATTATAAAATTTTATAATTTAAATTCAATCTAGTATTGTTATAAAGTATATAAGTTATATCACATTAACTAACATTTATTCCAACACCTTTAAATTGTCATGCTCATTAGGCAGATTAAAGTTTGTTTTGACTTAATAAAGATAAAAACGAGAAGATAATGAACAGTGAATATTCCTCTATGCGAAGCAACGTCAATATGCTAGGTACTTTACTAGGTGATGCAATAAAACGGGCAGCAGGTAATGATGCATTTGACTTAGTTGAACAAATCAGACAATTATCAAAAACCGCTCAACAAGGTAATAAACAAGCTCATAATAAGTTACTTAAACTCATCGAAAATCTTAATGATGAAGATTTATTACATGTGGCTCGTGCATTTAACCAGTTCTTGAATTTAGTTAATACCGCAGCAGAATATTATGGAATATCGCCACATGGTGAAGCATCAAGCAGCCCTAAAAAAATGACAGAACTGTTTACCACCCTGAAAAATCTTAACTTCTCATATCAGACGATTAATCAAGCCATTAATAATCTTTCTATCGAACTAGTATTAACTGCCCACCCAACAGAAATCAATCGTCGTACCATGATAAATACTTATACTGCGATTAATAGCTGTTTATCGCAACTGGATCACAACGACTTAGCGGATTATGAAATAGAACGAATTATGCGTCGTTTGAAACAATTAGTTTGTCAAGCTTGGTATACCGATGAGATACGTAAAAATAGACCAACGCCACTTGATGAAGCTAAATGGGGATTTTCCGTTATTGAAGATAGTCTTTGGGAAGGTGTACCACTTTTCTTGCGTGAATTTAATGATCAGCTTGTTGATGCATTTAATGAACAATTATCTGTTGAGCATGTACCAATTAAATTTACTTCATGGATGGGAGGGGATCGCGATGGCAACCCGAATGTAACAGCAAAAGTGACTGAAAAAGTTATGTTGCAAGCTAGATTAAAATCAATTGAATTTTTTTTAGCGGATATTCAAATTTTGGTTCGTGAATTATCCATGACTGAATGCAGTCAATCTGTTATTGATCTATTGGATGAAAATAATAGATCTGCAACTGAACCTTATCGAGCTGTAATGAAACAACTGCGTACACGTTTGGTAAAAACTCATAGTTATATAGCATCATTATTAAATAACGAACAAGCGTTACCTCCTGCGGATATTTTGATTAAAAACGAACAATTATGGACACCACTCTATACGTGCTATAAATCTTTAATTGAAAATGGCATGTCAACTATTGCACACGGTCCATTACTCGATACTTTACGACGTATAAGAAGTTTTGGTCTACAACTTCTAAGATTAGATATTCGTCAAGATAGCTCAGTACATACTGAAACGCTCGATGCATTAACACAAGAACTTAACTTGGGAAGTTATGCCAAGTGGTCGGAAGAAGAAAAACAAGCCTTTTTGTTAACTGAACTGCAATCTAATCGTCCACTGTTACCTTATCATTGGCGACCAAATGAAATGGTTCAAGAAGTCTTAGATACCTGTCACGTTATTAAAAAAGCCGGTGAAGAATCGATTGCGTCTTATGTCATTTCGATGGCAAAAGCACCTTCTGATGTCCTAGCCGTTTACTTACTTTTAAAAATTGTTGACTGTCAAAAAAATATTCCTGTTGCGCCTTTGTTTGAGACCTTAGAAGATTTAAATAATGCAAAATCTGTTATGCAAAAGCTTTTAGATATTCCTTGGTATCGTGAAAAAATCAATGGCAAGCAGATGGTTATGATTGGCTATTCTGATTCAGCTAAAGATGCTGGAACGCTTGCTGCATCATGGGCACAATATCGTTCACAAGAAGAGTTAGTTAAATTATTTGACAAATATAATATTAATTTGGTGTTATTTCATGGTCGTGGTGGATCAATTGGTCGAGGGGGGGCACCCGCACATGCCGCATTACTATCACAACCACCAGGATCATTGAAAGGAGGACTTCGTGTCACTGAACAAGGTGAAATGATTCGTTTTAAACTCGGTTTACCCGAAGTAGCACTTAGTAGTTTGATGCTATATGCTTCAGCCATTTTGCAAGCAAATTTATTACCACCACCCGAACCTAAACAGGATTGGCGAGATATTATGGATAAAATGTCTGATATCTCTTGTCGTTGTTATCGTAGTTACATTCGTGAACGATCTGAATTTGTCGATTATTTTAGAGCAGTAACACCAGAAACTGAATTAGGTAGATTACCACTCGGCTCACGTCCACAAAAAAGACGAACAGGAGGCGGTATTGAAAGTTTAAGAGCCATTCCATGGATTTTTGCTTGGACACAAAACCGTTTGATGGTTCCTTCCTGGCTTGGTGCAGGAACAGCGCTAAAACAGGTTATCGAAGAAGGTAACAAAAATCTACTTAAAGACATGTATCATAACTGGCCTTTCTTTAATGCTCGTTTAGGTATGCTCGAAATGGTGTATGCTAAAGCTGCACCAAATATCCATGAATATTATGAGCAAAGACTTGTCAAGCCAGCCTTATGGCCACTGGGAGAAGAGTTAAGAAACTTATTGACTCAAGATATTAATACGGTATTAACTATCACCGATGATATCAGTTTGATGGCTGATCTACCATGGATCGCGGAATCTGTTGCATTACGTAATACCTACATTGAGCCACTAAATTTATTACAAGCCGAATTATTAAGTCGTTCGCGCAATCGTAATAATGAGGATGAAAATAGTAATGTTGAACAAGGATTAATGATCACTATCTCGGGTATTGCTGCGGGAATGCGTAACTCAGGATAGTAAAAACAGGAAAAAATAAAAAGAGCACCAGCTCTTTTTATTTTTCTAATAATTCATCTAAATACGCTTTAGCATCTTGGTCACCTTGTTCACTAGCTTTAGTAAACCAATATATTGCTTTATTAATATTTTTTTCCACCCCTTCGCCTTCTAAATACTTAATAGCGAGATTATATTGTGCATCAACACTACCTTGTTCAGCCGCTTTCATATACCATTCAATGGCCTTTTCAGTATCTTTTGACACACCGCCACCTACGTCATACATAACGCCAATATTATATTGAGCATCAGCATTGCCAGCTTCCGCAGCTTTAGTAAACCAATTCGCAGCCTGCACATTATCGGGTTTTGTGCCTGTGCCAGTTGCATACATGATACCTAAATTATACATAGCAAGCACATGACCATGTGTAGCAGCTTGAGTATAAAAATAGATAGCAGCGACATAATCTTTGGTTAATCCATCACCATGCTCTGACATTAATCCCAAATAATATTGTGCTTCTGGATTACTTTCTGTCGCAGCTTTACTAAACCAATCAGCAGCAATCATACGATCTTGTTTAACGCCATCACCAAAAAAATACATAATGCCTAAATTTAAATAAGCATCTAAAACACCTTGTTTACCAGCTTCAACAAAATATTTAACCGCATTTGACACATTTTTGTCCACACCTTCACCATTTTTATACATTAACGCTAAATTATATTTGGCCAATGCATAATCTTGATCTGCGGCAAGTTTGTAATATTTGAACGCTTCATATGGATCAGCAACTGTTCCCAAACCATTTTGGTACATATACGCCAAATTATTTTGTGCTTTCGCCAAACCTTGCTCTGCCGATTTTTTATACCAGAATAATGCTCTGATATCGCTAATTTCAACACCTAATCCTTGTTTATAAATAGTACCTAAAGAATATTGTGCCTCAGCATTACCGTTTTCAGCAGATACACGCAAAGAAGGAATCAATGCTCCAGGTTCGGCAACTTGTAGATCCGTATCTGATTGCACTTTAGTTTCATGCGCCAAAGCACCATAAGAGATGGATAAAACTAGTACTAATAAGATTTGAAATTTTTTCATAATTTTTTTATTACCATAACATGGTCGATAATTATACATAACCATCTAAAAAAAAAATAGTTTTTATTTTTTGGTTCATTTATTTACCGTACATAATTTTAACTTTAATTATTTTTTACTCACAATCTTTAATTCAAGATATTCCAAGCTTGTCCCAAATTTCATCAATATGGGCAATAATTTTGGGATCTTTTTTTATTATTTTTCCCCATTCTCGACTGGTTTCGCCTATCCATTTATTGGTTGCATCTAACCCCATTTTAGAACCTAATCCGGAAATAGGTGAAGCAAAATCTAAATAATCAATCGGGGTATTGTCGATAAATGTCGTATCACGATGCGGGTCCATACGTGTTGAAATGGCCCACATGACATCTTTCCAATCTCGAGCATTAATATCGTCATCACAAACAATCACAAATTTAGTGTACATAAATTGACGTAAATAGGACCATACACCCATCATGACACGCTTAGCATGCCCAGGATATTGCTTTTTTATAGTGACAATAGCAATACGATATGAGCATCCTTCTGGTGGCAAATAAAAATCGACAATTTCAGGAAATTGTTTTTGCAAAATTGGAATGAACACTTCATTTAATGCAAGTCCCATGACCGCAGGCTCATCAGGTGGTCGCCCAGTATAAGTTGAATGATAAATAGCATCTTTACGACGTGTAAGGTGAGTTACGGTAAAGACAGGAAATTGTTCAATTTCATTATAATAACCTGTATGATCACCATAAGGACCTTCTTGTGCTAACTCATTGGGATCGATGTAACCTTCAAGAATAATTTCAGCCGATGTAGGCACATCTAAATCATTGGATAATGATTTAACAACTTCTGTTCGTTTACCCCTTAATAACCCTGCAAAAGCATATTCAGGTAAAGTATCGGGTACGGGTGTAACCGCAGCTAAAATGGTTGCAGGATCAGCACCAATTGCAATACTAATCGGAAATTTTTCATTAGGGTGTGCTTGTTGCCATTCGGCAAAATCCAATGCACCGCCACGATGAGATAACCAGCGCATAATTAATTTATTTTTACCTAAGATCTGTAAGCGATAAATACCAATATTTTGCCGATCTTTATAAGGACCTTTAGTGATAGTCAATCCCCAAGACAACAGAGGCGCTACATCTTCAGGCCAACAATGCATAATGGGTAAATGGGTTAAATCAATCTCATCATTTTCAAAAACCACTTCTTGACATGGTGCTGACGATCGTTGTTTAACTGGCATATTTAAAACTTGTTTATATTTAGGTAAAACATTAAAAAACTGACGAATACCTCTAGGTGGATCAGGTTCGCGTAAAAACGCTAACAATTCACCAATTTCACGTAAAGCTGAAGTGTCTTCGCACCCCATGCCCATAGCCACGCGTTTAGCAGTACCGAATAAATTACACAAGACTGGCATATCATAGCCAATCGGATTTTCAAACAATAAGGCAGGTCCTTCATTACGTAGTACCCGATCGGCAATTTCTGTCATTTCAAGATAAGGATTAACAGGATAAGTAATTCTTTTTAATTCACCTTGCTGTTCAAGATAATCTAAAAATCCACGAAAATCAGAAAAGTTCATTTATCATCACTCTCTATTACTTGTTAACCTTTTGTAAATCGTATTCAAAGGTACCTATTAATCCATAAGATGGTTATCTCTTTAACCATCATTAGTCTTCATCAAAATTTTCACTGTAAATCGGTGTTTGTTTATTTTGATTACACTCTACAATTTTAGGTAATAAAACTTCAAATTGGTTTTTATCAATTTCAGTAAAATTATCAGGTTCAACTTGATAATATAGATATTGTTGGCTCTGATCATCAAATTGGAAAGAAGCTAACCAATAATTTCTATCATCACTATTTTCATTCGCAAATATCTTAATAATACTACTTTCGCGCTTTTCGGGTTGATTATGTAATTTATAATCGATTATTTTCTCAGCAATATGAGAATCATATTCATCAAAAATAATATAATCACTTTCATTTGTTTGACATTTTTCAATATTAATTTCGGCATAACTGCTGGTTATTGAAAAAAATAAACAAAATAATACAATAGTATACTGGCTTAATTTCATTTATTACCTCTTAACTCGATTTAAGAAAGTTGTTAATTTTACTAATAGCCTGACTATTATTAGACGATACAGTTAGGTTAGCAGCATCACTCATAGCCAGCCATTGATAAGCTAAGTGCTCGGTAAGAACAGGAATTACTTCGTTAGCAAGAGGCAAATAAAACCAATGTTCTTTATTTATCTTAACTTCTGGCGAATATCTATGTCTAAACTGTGGAAAAATCTCAAATTCAACTGTATGGTTAGCATCAATTAGTTTAAGATCATCCTTAATAATATCAATGCCTGTTTCTTCTAAAACTTCACGAATTGCTGTTTGTCTTGGCAATTCATTTGTTTCCATGCTACCTGTAACTGATTGCCAAAATAATGGATCATCTTTGCGTTGTAACATAAGACAACGTTTGGTTGTCTGGCAGTAAATCACCACCAGAACCGACTCAGGTTTTTTATATTCTCGCATCAAAATATCTTTATTTCTTAGATACTTCAATGCCAAGCTCAACCAATGCAGCAGAATTTGCAGGACTTGGTGCATCAGTAAGTAAACACGTTGCAGCGGTCGTTTTAGGAAATGCAATCACATCGCGAATATTATCTGTTCCAGTAAGTAACATACTCAATCTATCTAATCCAAACGCTAAACCTGCATGTGGCGGTGTACCATATTTTAGCGCATCAAGTAAAAAACCAAATTTTTCACGTTGATCTTGTTCATCAATTCCTAATATTGAAAACACAGCTTGTTGCATTTCACTTCGGTGAATACGTACCGATCCTCCACCAACTTCATAGCCATTAATTACCATATCATAAGCATTCGCTACAGCATTTTGAGGATTATTAATTAACTCTTCAGGTGTGTAATCTTTTGGTGATGTGAACGGATGATGCATAGCGCTTAAACCTTCATCTGTTTCTTCAAACATAGGGAAATCAATGACCCAAAGTACCGCCCATTTATTTTCATCAGTGAGATCTAAATCTTTACCAACTTTCAAACGTAATGCACCTAAAGCATCACTAACAACTTTATAACTATCAGCACCAAATAACAAAATATCACCATCTTTCGCATTGGCACGGTTTAGTAACGCTTCCATTTGCGATTCACTAAAGAATTTAGAGACCGGACTTTGTACGCCTTCTAAACCTTTACTGCGTTCATTAACTTTAATCCAAGCCATACCTTTGGCACCATAAACAGAAATAAACTGCGTATATTCGTCTAACTGCTTACGTGTTAATTGGGCGCCATTTGGAACACATAATAAAGCCACTCTTCCTTTAGGATCATTTGCTGGTGTTGAAAATACTTTAAAATCGATATCTTTAATCAAATCGGCCACATCAATGATTTCAAGTGGATTACGTAAATCTGGTTTATCACTACCATAACGACGCATTGCTTCGTCAAAAGTCATAATCGGGAATTTGCCTAAATCAACATTTTTAACATGCAACCAAAGTTCGCGTATCATTTTTTCCATAATTTCACGTACTTGTTCGGCTGTCATAAACGAAGTTTCAACATCTATCTGTGTAAATTCTGGTTGACGATCGGCTCGTAAATCTTCATCACGAAAACATTTAACAATTTGATAATAACGGTCAAACCCAGACATCATAAGCAATTGCTTAAATAATTGTGGTGATTGTGGTAATGCATAAAATTCACCTTTGTGAATTCGGCTCGGTACCAAATAGTCGCGAGCACCTTCTGGCGTAGCCTTGGTTAACATGGGTGTTTCAATATCTAAAAAACCATTCTCATTCATAAATGAACGAACAAAGGCGGTAATTTGTGCACGGGTTTTAAAGATGGTGCTCATTTCAGGTCGGCGTAAATCTATATATCGATATTTTAAACGCTGTTCCTCACTGTTATTTTGGTTAAAATCCAGAGGTAATACATCACTACGATTAAAAATAGTAAGTTCGGTTGCTAAAATTTCAACCTCGCCAGTTGCCATATCTTTATTAATTTGACCTTGAGGTCTCGCTCTGACCTTTCCTTTAATTTGAATACAAAATTCATTGCGTAACTCACCAGCTAATTGATATGCTTGTGGATAATCAGGATCAAAAAAAACTTGTACAATTCCTTCACGATCACGCATATCAATAAAAATCATACCGCCTAAGTCACGACGTTTATTAACCCATCCACATAGTGTAACTTCTTGATTAACATAATTTGCGTTTAATTGTCCGCAATAAATTGTTCTCATTAAATATATCCTGTGTACAATTGTCTAAAATAATAATTATTATAGAGCAATTTATCAGGGTATAAAGACTCTGTTTTAAAATAATCACTATTTATTTTATTTATACTTAATTTATCATAATAATTTTACTTTATACGTATTTTATTAATATTATTTAAATTCAATAAGATAATAAATTTAAACGCGACTTATGTTGTTATACATTAAAAAATGTTTAATTTATTAACTTGTAATATCAAATAATTATTAATAAGCTTAAGTATTATTTAAATATTATTAATTTGATATGAAAGCTTTAATTTCAATTGACTACACAAATGATTTCATTGCCGATGATGGCGCATTAACTACAGGCTCTGCTGGTCAACAAATTGAATCAGAATTGTTAAACATAACGGATTCATTTATTAAAAATAATCAATTAATCGTTTTTGCAATTGATGCCCATGACCCGACCGATGAATACCATCCTGAAAATGCACTTTTTCCACCTCATAATATGATTGGAACGGTTGGACAACAATTATTCGGTCGTTTGCACCAACTTTATCAAAGACATCAAAATTCAACCAATATTTATTGGATCAATAAACGTCACTATTCAGCATTTTGTGGTACAGATCTTGATTTACGTTTGCGAGAAAGACATATCACCGAAATCCATCTAATTGGTGTTTGTACGGATATTTGCATTTTACATACAGCCGTAGATGCCTATAACTTAGGGTATAAAATAGTTATACATCAAAATGCTGTCGCAAGCTTTGATCCTATTGGTCATCAATGGGCTTTGAAACACTTTCAAAATGCCTTAGGAGCAACATTAATATAAAAACAGATAACAATATAAAAGAGGAGTAGGAATGGAAGTTTTACGAGACTATAAATTGCATATAATTGCACTGTTAGTAGTCATTAGTTGCGAACTAATCGGTAAACAATCAATATGGATTATCGCCGTTTATCCAATATTATATGCAATGATCTTTGGCGGAATAATTAGCCTACCAAAGCTAAATATATTAACCCATAAAAATATGCACAATGCAAGTATCGTTATGATGGTTACATTAATGTTACTCATTGCAAAACTTGGTGTAGCGGTAGGTCCGAAAATTGATATGATTTTAGAGGATGCAAAATTAGCTCTTATTTTTCAGGAATTAGGACATTTTGCCGGAACAATTTTACTTGGGTTACCGTTAGCAATGCTATTAGGTATGAAAAGAGAAGCTGTTGGGGCGACCTATTCCGTTGCTCGTGAGCCGAATATAGCCATTGTAGCAGATAAATATGGTTTAGACTCTCCCGAGGGTCGCGGTGTAATGTCTATGTATGTATGCGGCACACTTTATGGTGCAATTTGGATGAGTATTCTTGCCAGCCTAATAGCTCACTTGGATATTCTTCATCCTTATGCTTTAGCCATGGGAGCGGGCGTAGGTAGTGGAAGCATGATGGCTGCATCACTTGCTCCGATAAGTGATCTATATCCAGATTTATCAGAAAACATTAATGCTTATGCAACCACAGCAAATTTAATGTCTGGTATTGTTGGTATTTATATTTATACACTCTTTTCTTTGCCTTTCGCTTCATTCATGTATAACACTTTAGACCGTATTCGACACAATAAATAAGGATCCGATAATGAAGATTTTAGAAACAATTTTTGTACTTATTTTAGTGGCGATTATTATGGCAGCTGGCAATACTGTGGGATATAAAATTGATTTTATGCTATCACTTGAAGCATTGTCTATTTTAGTTGTCATTTCTATTTTAGGATTTTTACTAAGTAAGTTACCCGGATTAAAAAAATTTCCAATAATTTTATGGGTATCGGTTGTTGCAGCTACGGTTTCTTCACCAATATTTCCATATCATGAAAAAGTTGTTGCAATGACAGATCACGTTTCATTACTTGCTATCTGTACGCCAGTACTAGCTTATGCTGGACTCGCTATAGGTAAAGATCTTGCGTTATTTAAAAATATTTCTTGGCGAATTATTCCCGTATCTTTAGCTGTGTTTTCTGGTACATTTATTTTTGCAGCCTTAATCGCTCAAATCACTTTGCATTGGGAAGGCGTGATCTAATTTGGATAAGGATTTTATTTATGACAAAAGAAGAACTAAAGAAAAAAGTTTGTGATGCAATTGCAAATCGCAAAGCAGACATCAAGTCGATTGCTGAAGCGATTTGGTCTGAACCAGAGCTTGGTTATAAAGAATACAAAACCGCTAAAAAAGTAGAAGACGCTTTTGAAAAATTAGGTGTACCTTTTAAAAATAAATTAGCACTCACTGGTGTTAAAGGTCGTCTTAAAGGTGGTAAAGGAAGCCAATATAGTATCGCAATTATTGGAGAACTTGATGCAATTATTTGTGCCGACCACCCTGCTGCGGATGAAACGTCTGGAGCAGCTCACTGTTGTGGTCATAATGCACAAATCGCTAATATGATGGCTGTCACTATGGGGCTAATAGACTCAGGGGCTATGCAATTTTTAGCTGGTGATGTAGTACCATTTGCAGTCCCAGCAGAAGAATATGTTGAAATTACCTATCGAAATCGATTGATTGAAGAGGGGAAAATCAAATACATTGGCGGTAAACCAGAATTGATTTCACGTGGTGATTTTGATGATATAGATATGGCATTACAGATACACTTAACGAGCATACCGAATGAACGCCAAGATGGTTTTATTGAAATCTCAACGACAAGCAATGGTTTTATCGGCAAGTTAATTAAATATAAAGGTGAAGCAGCCCATGCCGCAGCAGCCCCACATGCAGGAGTGAATGCTTTAAATGCTGCAATGATGGGAATGATGGGTGTTCACGCAATTCGTGAAACATTTCAAGAAAAAGATTACATTCGATTCCATCCAATCATTACCCAAGGCGGTGATTTAGTGAATGTTGTACCAAGCGATGTTAGAATGGAAAGCTACGTACGAGCAGGCAATGTCCCTGCTATGATTGATGCCAATGAAAGAATAAATCAAGCATTGAAAGCTGGAGCTATGGCAGTTGGTGCAACTTGCGAAATTAAAGATTTACCAGGTTATTTACCATTACATAATAACCCAACACTTAATAATCTATTGAAGCAAAACGCTGAAAATTTAATTGGTGAAGAAAACGTTTCAATCGCACCGCATATGACTGGAAGTACAGATACTGGCGATCTATCGCATATTATGCCAGTAAGTCACCCTTGGATTGGTTCGGTTAGAGGAATTTTACATGGTAAAGATTATACTGTATATGATGAACAGATGGCTTATATACGACCTGCACAAATGATGGCTTGTACGATTATCGACTTACTTTACGATGATGCCAAACCCGCTCAAACACTCATAACAAACTACAAACCACTTATGACAAAAGAGGAGTATTTAAAATTCCTATCTGGTTTTGACAAATAAAGTTTAAAACTTGGCTCAATCTTGTGCCAAGTTTTTTGTTATACTACTTACTTTATTATTAACAACAATAATCACATCATATGTTAACACTTACCGATCAAGAATTATTTCGTTATGACAGACAAATAACTTTGCATGGTTTTGACATTGAGAAGCAGCAAATTTTAAAAAATAGTTCAGTATTAATTATTGGATTAGGAGGATTAGGTTGTTCAACTTCTTTGTATTTAGCTGCCTCAGGTATTGGTAAGTTAACTTTAAATGATTTTGATACCATATCCGCTTCAAATTTAAATCGACAAATTTTATATACCTATAAATCAATTAATCAAAACAAAGTTGATGTGGCTAAGTACGCTTTAGTCAATATAAATCCTAATATACAAATTAACACCGTTAATCAACAGCTTGATGACCGCGATCTCATTTCACTCATTAAGCAGCATAATATTATTATTGATTGTACGGATAATTTAGTTACCCGTGAACAGATTAATCGCTGTTGTTTTCAAGAAAAAAAACCATTAGTTTCAGGCGCAGCAATACGAATGGAAGGTTTGTTAAGTGTATTTACTTATCAACCTAATGAACCATGTTATCACTGTTTAAGTCGTCTATTTGGGAATGAACAGCTAACTTGTGTTGAAACGGGTGTAATGGCACCTTTAGTTGGTATGTTTGGATCAATGCAAGCCATAGAAGCAATAAAAGTCCTGACTCATTATGGTCATCCATTATCGGGTCGATTATTGATGGTTGATACAATGAATATGCAATTTAATCAATTTACGTTATCTAAGCAGGAAAATTGTCCTGTTTGCGGTAATCACAGAACTGACCAATCAGAAAAATGAAACAAAATAACCGTATTATTTTAGCTCCAATGGAAGGGGTACTTGATTATCAAGTGAGACAAATTTTAACTGAGATCAATCAATTTGATTATTGTGTAACAGAATTTGTACGAGTCACTCATCATCAATTATCCAACCGCACCTTTTATCGCCTTTGTCCTGAACTCCATAATGGTGGCAAAACTGCATCTGGTACCCCTATTCGAGTACAAATTCTTGGCCATTCACCACAGTGGATGGCAGAAAATGCAGTAAAAGCAATTGAACTGGGTTCATTTGGCATTGATATTAATTTTGGTTGTCCGGCTAAAACCGTCGTGGGCAGTCAAGGAGGGGCTTATTTATTACAATATCCTGAACAAATTTTTAATATCGTTAGTCAAGTTCGACAAGCCATAAACCCCTCGGACATATTATCAGTTAAAATTCGCTTAGGTTGGTCTAATAAATCACATTGCGATGAAATAGCCAATGCAATTGAAAGTGCTGGAGCTAATGAGATTTCCATTCATGGTAGAACTAAAGAGGATGGATATAAAGCGGATAAAATTGATTGGCAAACAATAGCAAAAATCAAACAAAACCTAACAATTCCTGTAATTGCCAATGGTGAAATTTTTTCTATTGAAGATGCGCAAAAATGCATTGCTCAAAGTCAAACCCATGACATTATGTTGGGTCGTGGAATTTTAGCTATCCCCAATCTAGCCAATATGATCCGCAACCAACAACCAGCATTAAGTTGGTCACAAGTATTGGAAATTTTAATCCGTTATGCAAATTCATCCATCGATGATGTTAAACCGCTTTATCATTCTGCCCGTATTAAACAGTGGCTTACTTATTTAAAGTACCATTATGTAGAAGCATCAGAGATGTTACAAAACATTAGAACATTAAAATCGCAACAAGAAATATATACATTCTTAAAACAACAAATGATACAGCCCATACTATAAATTAATCTGATATTTAAATGATGGATGAAAGTAATACTTCGTTAATTTTCGAATAAATAAGCACGATAAAGTGAATGATATCGCACCCAACAATATGATTACTATGGATGTTAGGTTTGTATTTTGTAATGACACATAATAAATTAACCAATTTGCAACTTTCCATAAAACAAAATTTAAAATAAAGATAATAAGGTTTAAGGAAATTGCGCACTTGATTATTCTATCGGTTTGTAACACAACAAACATTTGTGTGAACATATTTTTACTAACCAAAATGACAACTAATAAGCTAAATAAATAACAACAAATTGGCAAAAAAATATGTTCCCAAACTGAAATAAAATAGTAACTGTTATGTACTAAGACATCTAAAATAAAAGAAGGAAAAGCAATTAAAATAAAAAAGAAAAATACTAAAAACAAAGTAAAATGAATTTTAGTACTATTAATTATAGTCAGTTCGAAAATCTGTTTACCTTTGTCAAAATGATGATTTAATACTTTGATATAATAATAGGTAAATAATCCAGAAAATAGGTAACATAGGCTATAGGGGATAATGCATAAAACTAAAATAAATAACCATGAAGCCATATTAATCATATTTATCAAAATATTATCAAAAATAGCTTCGGCTATGGCATTAATTAAATAGCCTATCATACAAACAATAATGACATTAAACATTAACAGAGTAATATTTTTAGAAGTCACTTGATGAACATTGACTCGATGCAAACTGATAGTTGAAATACCAAATAATAACAAACACTCTGGAATTGTACGTAGTAATTGATATGGTGCAAGTTTATATAATATACCCCATAAAAACTCATAATCATGAAAGGTCGATATAAAGGTAATACCAAATCTAATATTGAAACTAAAAGCACTACAGAAAAAAAATAGTGCAATAAAAATAAAAGGTAGCTTAAAAAAAGCTAATTTTTCCATTTTGATACTCAAGATCAGTAAATTCTCTTTTTTAAAAATTTTGATAACAACAAAAAAATTAAGGTCAACAACAATGTTTTATCGTGTCATTATAAAGCCATATTGTGTTTAAAATATGCTCATGCTAATACCAAAAGCTTTTTAATCGACAACAATCATTAGATCTTATATTATTGATAATTATTATAAAACTTTATATTTTTGAGTCAATAACCTTAATAAGAAGTGCTGATTTTCGGTGAATTATTATATAAAATAGGATTAATGCTTCATCACTTAAAGAATGATGAAGCAAATTGTAAAATAGAAATGTATTTTTTATGTCTTCAATCTATACGTTAAAGAGTGGAAAATCGGATTGACCAGCAATCGATTTTAAATGTTGTTGTGCTGTAAGAATATTTTGTTTCCACTGATTATCTTTCGCCCACATTTCAATCACTAATGGCGCACAATAATCAATAGATTTAAGTGTGCTAAAAACCGCAGAAAAATCGACCTCACCTTCACCGATCACCAAATCTCTAAATTGACCTGGATAATTGGGTTTTACTTTATAGGTATCTTTTAAATGAATTTGCACAATATGATTACGGCTTAATAATAATTCAGTGCTAACATCATAATTCCAACCGGATATATTTCCCACATCAGGATAGGCCATAAAATAAGGTGAATTTATCTCAGCTTTTAAAATTTCAAACTTACTAAGTGAATTTAGATAGCTAGTATCCATAATTTCAACAGCTAACATCACACCAGCTTTTTCTGCCTGTTTTGCGCACCATTGCATACCTGCAACAAAGCGTTGATGTGTTTGTAAGTTAGCTTGCTCATAATAAACATCATATCCAGCAAGTTGGATAACTCTAACACCAAGTTTATAAGCAAGAGTAATTGCCTTACACATTATACTTTTAGCTTTCTCTCTGATCGTTTTATCATCAGAACCAAATGGATATTTACGATGTGCACTAAGACATATTGAATGAAAAAAAACACCATTATCTTCACAAAGATGACGCAATGCATAGATTTCCTCATCGGACCAATCAAGCCTAGATTGACGCTCATCGGATTCATCAATAGAAAGTTCTATAAAATCGAAATGTAAAGATTTTGCCTCTAACATTTTTTGCTGCCAAGAAAGTGTATTCGGTAGTGCTTTTTCATAAATACCCATACATGGAGTTTGTCTGGTTATATTCATTGTATTATTTGACATAATTTAGATCCGATATTATTAAGGTAAAACTTAACGGTCCATTTCGTGACTGTTAGGTCACTACTTACCAAAACTTAGCAATCTGCTCTCTTAAGTCTTGAGCAGTTTTTTGACCATTTTCGTTGGCTAAAGCTCGTCCAGCGATAAAAGCTTTAGTTTTAATACCTGCAAATAGATGAATATCTTCAGGTACAATGCCGCCAGTTATTGATAGTTCTAAATCTAGATCAGAAAGCTGTCGCATTTTAGTTAAATCTTCTTTACCCCAACCAATACCCGCTAATTCAGCATCACGAGAACGATGATAAATTGCCTGTTTGATCCCCAATTTTCTCCATGCTTTTGCATCATCGAAAGTCCAATGTCCATAAAGTTCGATTTGAATTTCACGGCCA
The DNA here is from genome assembly GCF_028751545.1 of Gilliamella sp. B3022. Taxonomy (NCBI): domain Bacteria; kingdom Pseudomonadati; phylum Pseudomonadota; class Gammaproteobacteria; order Orbales; family Orbaceae; genus Gilliamella; species Gilliamella sp. B3022. The sequence goes on along the minus strand of NZ_CP071867.1, from coordinate 1,456,344 downwards.
AACTCATCAGCCACTTTTTTACAAGCTTCAATTGTTGCAATATGAGCAGCAGCTGAAACTGTTAACCAGTCGGCGCCCGCTGAAAACGCCATTTTTGCTAAAATGGCACCTCCATCAGTGGTTTTCAAATCACAAACTAGAATATGATTGGGATACTTTTCCCTTAAGATTTTCACACCATTAATACCTGATCCGAATGCAAGGATGGTTCCAACTTCAATAATATCTACAAATCCAGCTACGTTCTTGGCTACCGCTAAAGCTGTTTGTAATTCTGTTTGATCTAATGCAATTTGTAATTTTGGTTTAGTCATTTTATTCGTCCTCTTATAAATACTATTTTTGACCATAGTAAGCATGTGATCCATGCTTACGAAAATAGTGTTTATCCGATAAAGTTTGTTGAATTTTGATTGTTTTATTAAGTTGCCTTGTTGATAGTGCCATCATGGCTACCTCTTCAAGCACCACGGCATTATGTACGGCATCAGATGCATTTTTTCCCCAACAAAATGGAGCGTGTCCAGAAATAACAGCTGCTGGCATCGCCATAGGATCAATGTCTCTTCGTTTAAATTCTTCAATAATAACTAGACCGGTGTTTTTTTCGTAATCGGTACTGATTTCACTATCAGTTAAACGACGAGTACAAGGCACATCACCATAAAAATAGTCAGCATGTGTTGTACCCAAAGCTGGAACATCTAATTCTGCTTGAGCCCATACAGTTGCATAGCGAGAGTGTGTATGAACAATACCGCCAATATTTTCAAAAGCTTTATAAAGTTCTATATGGGTTGCGGTATCACTAGACGGATTTAATTTACCTTCAACAATTTCACCTGTTAATGACACCACAACAATATCATCAATTTTCATGTTGTTGTAATCGACGCCTGATGGTTTAATAGCAATAACATCTTTGGCTCGGTCGATCTCTGAAACATTCCCCCAAGTAAAAGTAACTAAATGGTATTTAGGCAAGGTTAAGTTAGCCTGCAATACTCTTTCTTTTAATGTTTGATACATAAAATTAGTCTCCCAATAAAGCGTTATCAATAACAGCATAAACATCTTCTTTGCTGTTACATGCTCTCAATTTATCCAGATCGATACCTGTTGGACTGTCTTCATCATCTAGTATTTGAGTGACTTCCATTAAACCTTGCATATGCTCATCTGAGGTGCTTCCCGCTAGGGTAACTAATACATCAACAGGTTGATCTTCACCTTCAAAGTAGACTGGCGTATTTAATGTTACTAAAGCAAAAGCAGTTCGATTTACCCCATCTTCCGGTCTGGCATGAGGCATAGCAAAATTTGGTGCAATAATAATGTAAGGTCCCATTTTTTTTACGCAGCTAATAATTGCATTATAATAAGAAGGGTTGATCGCTTTGGAAGCAACGAGCATATCGGTGCCTAATTTGATCGCCTCTTGCCAAGTTGATGCATCCGCTTTTAGTAAAATAGAGTTATTTTCAATTAATGATTCTTTCAATGCCATTGTTGTACTCCTTATTTAATCAATTCATTATTGAGCAAGCACTTTTCTAATAAGTTCAATAAGTTCTTCACCAAATGTATGCGGATTTAACATGTTTTGGACCCCCAAAGCATGTTGCCCTTCATTAACTTCAATTTCGTTAATTAAATGTTTCGATGCCACAATAATGTCTACATTAGGTAACCGTGACTTGTAATCTGTCACCGCGCAAGAATCCATGACATTGGCAATGCCTTTTTTATCTAAATAATTAGCTATTTTCATTTTCATCATCATTGAAGATCCTTGGCCGCTACCACATACAGCAAGGATTCGTACTGCTCGACCTTCGCTTATTGCCACTTCATCCATTTTTTCAACAACATTTTCATTAATATCTTGATGAATATTATTTTGTTCTGGTTCCATTTTTGTATTTGCTTCATCTTGGCGTAATTGTTTAGCGGTAAAGAACATATACACTAAAGCCAGAGCGATAATTAGATAAATAAATAAGTGAGAGAAAGATAAACCCTGTAAAATAGGTGGGAATAATATCGCCCAATCAGCCATCCCCATCCAAGAGTCAATTGGAGTGCCATTTTTTGCAAAGAGATGAATTACCCAAGCTGAACCAAATACCTCAATCATTCCCATTACAAAACAAATTTTCATAATGGCTTTCCAACCACCAAAGTGATTAGCAAATACCCCAATAGTTGCATTAGAGAAGAACATTGGTATAAAACCAGGAATAATCATAATGGGGGATTTAAATATAAGTAACAAACCAATTGCTAAAAACTGCCCTAATGCCCCCCAAATAAAGCCAAATACCATAGCATTCGGTGAAAAAGCATAAATGGCAGCACAATCAATGGCTAATACCGCATTAGGAATTAATTTTTCAGAAATACCTTTAAACGCTTCCGACAATTCAGCTACAAACATTCTGACCCCACCTACTATGATTTGTATAGCGACAGCGAACTTGAGACCCGTTTCTAGAATGTAGATTGTCCAATGAGTTGAACCTGCCATGGTTTGCAAATTGTCTAAACCAAATGAAAGAAGAATAATGCCAAAAAAGAACGTCATCACTATTGCTGTTGCGGCGATGCTATCATGAAAAATATGTAACCAGTTAGGTAATTTCAGATTATCAACTGAGTCATTTTTATTGCCTAATTTAGGTGCTAATTTAACTGCAATCCAAGAACCTAATTGTTGTTGATGACCAATCGAAAAACCTGCACCTCCAGTAACGGCTTCTGTAGGTTTAAACATCATATTCGAAAAAATTCCCCAATATAATGCGGTAATAATGGCAGAATAAATTATTGTTTCCCACATACCATAACCAAATAGAAAATAAAACAGGGTAATTAATCCTACTTGTTGGAACATGATATGCCCTGTTAGCATGATGGTGCGAATTCCCGTGATACGACGAAAAATGACCAAAAGGATATTAATAGCCAATGCGAGTAAGACAGCATAACCGACCCATGAGTAGTGATCACCCATACCATTTTCAACAGCAACCATTGAAGCGTAAGTATCAATGATAGATCCCTTAATACCATGATACTCCGCCAATTTGGCAATCACCGGCTTAAATGTTGAAACCAGTACATTAGAACCAACTTGTAACAACATAAAACCAACAATGGTCTTGATTGTTCCTTTCAAAATTGTGGTGATATCTTTGCGTAAAAGACAATAACCTAACATTGTTACCAAGCCGAGTAACAAAGGTGCCTTGGTCATGACTTGACTATAAAAAATATAAAATATGTTATAGATTACTTCCATATGCCCCTCTCATTGGTTATGGGCTCTTTTAAAATTTGAAGTTTATATCGTGCTTTCAAAGCAGTAATAAAACTTATCCTAATGCCCTTTTTATATAGTTATTCACTGTGGTGTGAATCTTTGAGCTAAATTAACCCTATACTTTGTTAAACAAATTAAGATTACTTGATTAACGCATGTTATATTCTATAATCAAAATAAATCACACAATGATTATTTGTGATTATTTTGATGGAGATCACTTTTCTATGGAATCCAAAATCATATCTGTGATCGACTTCACACAATAATGAAAAAAAACTGCAACAGCTTCAACATATACCTATAATTATCAATATATTAAATAAAACATGACGAATAAAAACAATAAGATAATTGACAATTTTAATAATGAAAATTATTATCAAAATAATCAAAAATGCTCAATTTAAATGAGGAATTTTAATGAATGAATTAACGCGACATAATGAAATCGTCGCATTGGTTAACGAAAAAGGTGAATTAAAAGTGACCGAATTAATCAGCCATTTTTGTATATCACCCGCTACCGCTAGAAGAGATATCACTAAATTAGATCAGGATGGTCGTGTCAAAAAAGTACGTAACGGCATTATTCGTCTTGAAGAACAAAAACCCATATGGGCTCCAATAGATAATAACAATACTGATCACTATCACGAAAAGGCTCGGATTGCGATTCGTGCGGCTAAGTTATGCGTCTGTGATGAAAATATAGTCATTAATTGTGGCTCAACAGCATTTTTATTGGGACGAGAACTTTGTGGAAAAAATGTATCCATCATCACTAATTATTTTCCTTTAGCATGTTATTTGATTGAACATGACCATGAAAACGTAATTATTATGGGTGGGTTATATAATAAAACACAAAATATCATACTTAATCCTATTGCAAGTATTACCGATTCTTATGCCGCAAAATGGATGTTTACAAGCGGAAAAACATTAACATCAACAGGACTTTATAAAAGCGAAATTTTAAGCGCTGTTGCTGAACAACAGATATTAGAAAAAGCAGAAAAATTAGTTGTAGTGGTTGATAGCTCAAAGATCGATACCAAAGCTAACTCCGGCATGCTTTTTTGCCCAATAAATAAAATTGATATTTTGATTACAGGGGTGCAAGCAAATAAGGAGGTAATTGAATGCATCAAAAAGCAAGGAGTTGAAGTGATATTAGTTTAACTATTAAATAAAAAAGGAACATAGAATGAGTAAAGTAAATGAAATTACCCGAGATTATTGGATTTTAAGCACTTTTCCTGAATGGGGAACATGGTTAAATGAAGAGATCGAAAACACCGTTGTGAAACCAAATACTTTCACCATGTGGTGGCTAGCTTGTACCGGAATTTGGTTAAAATCAGCAGGTAATACTAATATCTCTGTCGATTTTTGGTGTGGTACAGGAAAAAAAACACATGCTAACCCATTAATGAACAAACAGCATCAAATGATGCGTATGGGTGGCGTTCGTGAATTGCAACCTAATTTAAGAACCAGCCCATTTGTGTTAGATCCATTTGCAATTAAAGAAATTGATGCAGTAATGGCAACCCATGATCATGCCGATCATATTGATGTTAATGTTGCTGCGGCTGTAATTCAAAACTGCTCTTCAAAAGTGAAATTTATTGGTCCAAAAGCTTGCGTTGAGTTATGGAAAAGTTGGGGGGTACCTGAGGATCGTTGTATCGTTGCTAAAGTTGGTGAAACAATTGAAGTAGGTGATATTACAATTCGTGTGCTAGATTCTTTTGACAGAACGTCCCTCGTTACTTTACCAAAAGGGGTATCTTCTACCGACAAATCGATTTTAGACGGTATGAACGATCGTGCAGTTAATTATTTATTTGAAACATCAGGAGGATCACTTTACCATTCAGGAGATTCACATTACTCTAACTATTATGCTAAACATGGTAATAATTATAAAATTGATGTGGCATTACTTTCTTATGGCGAAAACCCTCGTGGTGTTACCGATAAAATGACTTCATCAGACATTTTGCGTGCGGCTGAGTCTCTTAATACTAAAGTGGTAATTCCATTCCATCATGATATTTGGTCAAATTTCCAAAGTGATCCTCGTGAAATTGAAGTTCTTTGGGAAATGAAAAAAGATCGTCTTGAATATCAATTTAAACCATTTTTCTGGCAAGTTGGAGGGAAATATACGTATCCTACAGATCAACATAAAATGCATTATCAACATTATCGAGGATTCAGAGATATCTTTACCGATGAACCAGAACTGCCTTATCGTTCATTCTTGTAAGGATAATAAAAATTATTTAAACCTATATACTTAATTGAATTTTGTAATATACCAATTTTAAAAAAAGTTTAGTAGATTAATTCCGTAAGTCTCTGGACCGATGATTATATCGGTCCATCATAATTGGCTAAATTCTATTAGATATTTATAATAGAATTTAGCCAATTTAACTGCATTTTTTACTGAAACGTTATGTTAACCTGAAACTTTTTGACAAAATTTTATTAACTCTACTAGCTATTATAAATCAATACGTTTAATAAAATGTTTTATCTTAAATCCCATTGCGATCAATGATGTAAAATAAACAACAATACCAGAAATAACTAATATCAATAGTCGCCCAATACGCATTAACATTGATCCGGTTGACCAATCGGGTGATAGTTGTGCACCAAACCATAAAACAACGGACATTAAAATAACAGCAATAATGACTTTAGATAAAAATTTATACCATCCTGGCTGTGGTTGATAGAGTTGTTTTTTTTGTAATTGCCAGAATAATAACGCCGCATTAAAACAAGCTGCAAGACCAATTGAGAGCGAAAGTCCAGCATGCTGTAATGGACCAATAAAAACAAGGTTCATCAGTTGCGTTAAAATTAAGGTAATAATCGCAATTTTGACGGGAGTTTTAATATCTTGCCGTGAATAAAAAGCAGGTGCTAATACTTTAATTAAAATCATGCCAAGTAAACCAATAGAGTAAGCAACCAATGCTCTCTGAGTCATTAATGCATCATGTAAGGTAAATTGTCCGTATTCGAATAAGGTTGATATAAGTGGGCGTGATATGACACCTAAAGCGACAGTACTTGGTAACGCTAAAAGAAAACAGAGCCGCAATCCCCAATCTAACAATTCTGAATATTGTTTATAATCACCTTTAGAAAAGCTTCTAGATAACGAAGGTAATAAAATGGTACCAAGGGCAACCCCTAGCACTCCAGCAGGAAACTCCATAAGTCGGTCGGCATAATACATCCACGATACCGAACCAGAAATAAGAAACGAAGCAAAAATCGTATTAATAATTAACGAAATTTGCCCAACAGATACCCCTAAAATAGCAGGAGCCATCTGTTTTAATACTCGCCAAACACCACTATCTTTAAAGCTAATTTTTGGTAATACCAACATACCAATTTTTTTTAAATAAGGGAGTTGATAAAGTAATTGTAAAATTCCCCCTATACCAACCGATACCGCTAGTGCTAATACTGGTGGATTAAAGTAAGGTGTTAGAAACAGCGTAAACATAATCATGCTAATATTGAGTAAGGTAGGTACAAACGCTGGGACTGAAAAACGATTCCAAGTATTTAATATTGCTCCAACCAATGAAGCGAGCGAAATGAAAAAAATATATGGGAAGGTAATACGTAACATGGTTGTAGCAAGTTCAAATTTTTCAGTAGACTCTTGCATGAACCCAGGTGCTGTTAACATAATAATAAAAGGTGCACAAATAACACCAATTAAGGTAATAATGGCTAATACTAAAGTTAATAAACCAGCAACATAAGCTACAAAAGTCCTTGTTGCCTCAATCCCTTGTTGATTCTTATATTCTGCTAAAATCGGCACAAAAGCTTGTGAAAATGCGCCCTCAGCAAAAATACGCCGCAATAAATTTGGTAGTTTAAAGGCAACAAAAAAGGCATCGGTAGCCATACCGGCACCAAAAAAGCGAGCAATGATGGCATCACGTATGAAACCTAATACTCGAGATACCATAGTCATGGAACTCACTGTAGCTAAAGATTTTAAAAGATTCATTTATATAATACAGAGTCAAAAACCGACAATAAGTGATAGTCTACAAACTATTGGTTTAAATCACCATGCTTTTTTTAATAAAAGAAGCTTTTGTGCACACCGTCAGTCTCAACGTGACGGATGACGACTTTAACAATCTTTTAATGAAATAAAGTGCATAAGTTCACCAATATTTTTATAGGCAAGTCGAATTATACGTCGATCATCAAAATTTACTTTTTTAATTTGATGCGCACACCATTTAGCGATTCGAGACATCACAAATAATGATGTATAAACTTCTTTAGGTACACCAATCATGTCATAAACAAAGCCAGAATAAAAATCAACATTAACACATACTAGTTTTCTAGTTCTAGCATTCTTTCGATTAACAACAGCATTAATTTCCCGTTTTTCAAGCCGAGTTAAGAAGTTCTATTCTTTTTTCTCGTCGTTTTCTTCTGTTAGTTCAAGTGCCATCTCTTTAAGTAATACGGATCAAGGGTCTGATACAGTATAAACTGCATAGCAAATCCCATCCATTAACTCTTTTTTACCCGACATTTGTTTATGTAATATACGTTATAAATAGTTGTCAATTTTGATCACATTCATACAGAATTCATTAATTGGAAAAGCGTCATTTAGGTCGCTACCTGTTTCATAGTATTCCGATCAAGTGCAAAATTAACATAATCTTCACCACGTTTATAATTTTTAAGCTCCTCTTCTTGAGCTAGATATGCATGAAGAATTTTTTGTGGATTGTGCTGTTAGATATATTTAATTAAATCAATATCGAAAACGATAATACTCCCACTGTTTGTATTATAATATTTCCTTATGCGTTACGTTTAATCATTTTGAATATTTATATTTTTTTATGATTCAATCTATTACTAAAAATTGTTATGCAATTACATTGTTAATAACAGTAACAGTAACAGTAACAGTAACAGTAACAGTAACGGTAAATGGTTAATTTGAAAAAAGAGCATTAATAAGGCTATATTAAAAAACATGGATCAAGATGCATTTCAAAGATATTTTAAAAATAACAAGTTATAGTAATGATGGAAGTGTTTAAATTAGATAAAAAAATAGTATAAAACTTAACTGATACTTGGTTTACCTACCATATTGATATGTGCTAAATTGTCGGTCCGAACAACATATATACTTTTTTTATGAATCAAACTATAAACTCGTCACCGATAAGAACCGGTGGCTTTTTAAACACTATAGAACGAATTGGAAACAAAATCCCCGACGTCACTACACTTTTTTTCTTTGCTTTGATTATCTGTTTTGTTGCTTCATTATTACTTTCATTTTTGAGCTTCGATTTTATAAATCCGGTAACTAAAGAAAAACTAGTAGTCATTAATATGCTAGCACCTGATCATTTAGTAAATTTTTTTACTAAAATGGTACCCAATTTTGTAAATTTTCCACCATTAGGCATTACTATTGTTGCCACATTAGGTATAGGGATTGCAGAAAGCAGTGGCTATATTAATATATTACTTAAAAAATTATTGGCTATAACCCCAAAAACATTAGTTACACCCTCTGTTATCTTTGTCAGTATGATTTGTCATATTGCGGCTGACTCTGCTTATGTTATTTTAATGCCTGTTTCGGCAATGATGTTTTATGCAACAGGTCGTCATCCTTTAGCAGGGATAGCTGCCTCATTTGCGGGATTAGCAGGTGGTTTTAGCTCAAGTTATACGCCATCAATCATCGATCCAATTATGCAAGGTTTTACCCAAAGTGCGGCACAAATTATCGATCCATCTTATCAAGTTAATGTTTTATGTAACTATTTTTTAAGTTTTGGTGGTACATTCTTTGTATTAATTGCTTGTTGGTTTATAACGGATAAAATTGTTGAACCTCGCTTAAAAGCAACTATGCCACTAAATAACGATCTTGAACTTAATAAGTTAGCTAATTCACCCACTGTTACGTCTTTAGAAAATCGTGCTTTTAAAATAGCTTCTGGTGTTTTTTTGATTATTGCTATTGGGTTAATATTATTATTGTTACCGGAAAATTCTTTACTGCGTGCATCTGATGGTAGTTTAACCAGTAATCAAGCACCTATTATGCAAATCATCGTACCTTTATTATTTGTTTTTTTTGCTGTTCCTGGTTTAATCCATGGAGTAATCACAGGCGCATTTAAATCATCACGAGATATTGTTCAATCAATGGAAAAGATTACTAAATCCCTTATTTCTTTTATTGTTTTTGCATTCTTTTGCGCGCAGTTTTTATATATATTCTCACATTCACAAATTGGAACATTGATTGCCATTGGTGGGGCTGAATTTTTAAAAGCCTTACATTTGCCATCGGTCGTCACTATTTTTGGCGTGATCATTTTAACAAGTCTGTTAAATGTTTTAATTACTTCTGCTTCGTCAAAATGGGCTATTTTAGCGCCAATTTTTGTTCCTATGCTCATGTCTGTTGGTATCTCACCAGAATTAACACAAGCTGCCTATCGTATTAGTTCGGCAGTAAATGTTAGTACACCAATGTTTGCTTTCTATCCTTTAATTATTGCCTATTGTCAGCAGTATTGTAAAAATACTGGAGTAGGTACTTTAAGTTCAATGATGATCCCATATACCGCAGGCTTACTTATTGCCTTAACAATTAATTTATTGCTATTTTGGTTACTAGGACTGCCTATCGGCTTTGATAGTGGTTATGTTTATCCACCAGTAAATAATTAGTCATCGATAAAGAGTTACAATAATATGAATATTACAGAACAATTAGTTGAACGTTTTTTACGTTACGTTAGTGTACCAAGTCAAAGTGCGGTTGGTTGCGCACTTGTTCCTTCTACGCCAGGGCAAACACAATTAGCCAATTTACTCAAACAAGAGTTAATTGATCTCAATCTACAAGAAGTTCATCTTGATGAGCATAGTATTGTAACTGCTAAGTTACCTGGCAATAATTTAAAAGCACCTAAAATTGGTTACGTTGCTCACCTTGATACAGTTGATGTTGCCTTATCAGATAAAATTAACCCACAGCGAGTCACCTTTACTGGTGAAGATATTTTGTTGAATAAAGATAAAAATATTTGGTTTAAAATCACTGAGCATCCTGAATTGAATAAATACATTAATGAAGAATTAATTGTTACTGATGGTACAAGTGTGCTTGGTGCAGATAATAAAGCGGCAATTGCTGTAATTATGACGATGTTAGATCAATTACAAAAGCAAAATTGTACCTATGGCGATATTTATGTTGCTTTTGTACCAGATGAAGAAGTCGGTTTAAACGGTGCGAAAAAACTTGATTTAAATCGTTTTAAACCTGATTTTGCTTACACAATTGACTGTTGTGAATTAGGTGAAGTTGTTTATGAAACATTTAATGCAGGATCTGCAACTATTGAGATTGAAGGCGTATCTGCCCATCCCATGTCAGCTAAAAATGTTTTAATTAACCCTATTGGTATTGCTAACGATATTATTAACTGTTTTGATAGTTTCGAAACACCTGAACATACTGAAGGTAAAGAAGGTTATTTCTGGTTTAACGATATTATTGGTAACCAAAGAACAACAACATTAAAACTAAGCATCCGAGACTTTGATTTAGCTAAGTACGAAGCACGTAAAACTTATATCCAAGAGGTGATAAGTTTTATGAGTTGTAAATATCCAAGAGCAAAAATTGACTGTCAAATAACTGATACTTATAGCAATATAGCTAATTATTTAGGAGAAGACAAGCGTTCAATTGATCTAATTTATCAATCATTTGAGCAATTGAATATTAAAGCAAATACAATTGCAATGCGTGGAGGAACAGACGGTTCTGCGCTATCAGCAAGAGGTCTGACCACGCCAAACTATTTTACTGGCGCACATAACTTTCATTCATGTTTTGAGTTTTTACCTTTATCATCATTTTTAAAGTCATTTGAAGTAACAATGAAAATTATTGAATTAGCTGCTAAGGTTTAAAAATAATGAAAAAAGAGGGAATGCTATTCCCTCTTTACTGTCTTAATATGCCATTAAATTTTTTTAATACACAAATAGTTGAAGTTACGACTTTCCAACCTTAAAAACATTGATTAAGTATCATAATTTATAACTTGCAGTGAGTATGAAGGCTCGCGGTGTACTGGGCATACTACTTGAACGCCAATACTCTTTATTTAATAAATTAGTTATCGCTAAAGTCAAATTAATAGATTGAGTTTGATAACCCATTGCAACGTTCCATGATGCATAACCAGGCCGTTTAATCTGATTGTTATCATCATTAAACATTGAACCCTTATAGTTCATTTCTAGCTCAGTAACCCAATTTTCATGAGGTATGAAACGTATACCCAAATAACCACTATGCTTAGCTGTATTAGATAAATATTTGCCTTTGTTAACTGGTGTTTTTTATCTTTATGAACTTTTGCTTGCTGATAGCCAATACCACTATTAATGTACCAATTATTAATCAATTTTCCGATTGCACTTAATTCTATACCTTAGCTTCTATCATTACCTCTAATTTGCCAATTATAAGGAGCGTTGACTGCATCAGGTTGATAACGAATATTATAAAGCTCAAGGTTATAAAATGCGATTTGAGAAGAGAGCCTATCATTAATCCAATCACTTTTGAGTCCAACTTCATATTGACGAGAATATTGCAGCTTTTCATCATAAACAGCCTTGGAATCTGTCGCAATAGTGATTAAACCTCGACCTCCGTATGGGGAAAAACTTTTACTATAAGATACATAAAAACTTTGTGATTCTATTGGCTGCCAAATTCATCCGATTCGAGGACTTAAAGAGTGGCCATCCTATGACCGATTTCGATAATTCAATTTATTAGCCTTACGGAAAAACCTCCTATTTTGACACCTTCATCTCGCATATCATAGGTTGCATCTACTTCAGGTAATTTATTTACTATGATACTCAGATCATTTTGCCCATATATTTCCTCTTGTTGAAGAGAAAATGAGTTTATAGTTTGAGGAATATCCTTTATATCAAAGAATGTTTTAGTTGCAATTGATGGTTTTTTTATTCTCTGATCATTATTATCCTTAATCTTAGCGACAACTTTCATAGTTTCAATATCATCTTTAACTTTTTCTTGAGCGTCAACAATAAAAGCACTAGAGCTTAATAAGCAAGGTAAGAGTACTTGATTAACTAATTTCATTATTTTTCCTATTATTTGTTGTATTATGTGAGAAATACTAAAACAACAATAATGATTATTATTTGCACATAAAACTTAATTTATTTTTCAGCTCTGTAAAATAGATTTTCAATTATATCCTATTGAAATACTTTAATATTATTAAAAATAGGTAATATGAATTTATTAGGAAATACCTTTGTAATAATAAATATTTTTATTGAAAATAATTTTTTAGAATTAAGAAAAGATGAATAAAGATGGTAGGATCTAAGTTTGATAATTAAACGATTTTTGTACTTAACCTATTTAAAATCAACAATAGATATTGTCCAATATTCGTTAAAAAAGTTGACTAAAGTTAATTTTTTTATCAATTTAAGTATATCAAGTCAGAACTGTTTTAGTGTTTTAGTGTTTTAGTGTTTTAGTGTTTTAGTGTTTTAAGAAAACATAGAGGAAGTGGTGGGTCGTGAGCGATTCGAACGCTCGACAAACGGATTAAAAGTCCGCTGCTCTACCGACTGAGCTAACAACCCATATTGAATAAAATCTCTGTGCTTAACAACTAACGTTACAAGCGATTTCGGGTTGCTATAATACTTATAATTACTAAGCAGCGCAACCCTTTTATTCGTATTTTTTCTCAATAGCTGTTTATTTATACATTTTATTTGAGTGATGCTAATTTTTGCTTCGCAAGGTCAACAATTTTTTTATCTTTAGAATATTTACTTATAACTTGTTGAAAAACAGTTTTAGCATTTTTTTTATCATCTTTATCCAATAGTATAATTCCTACTTTATAAAGGCTATCTGCAGCTTTGGAAGAAGATGGATAATTTTTTACAACAGTAGCATAATAAAATGAAGCTTCATCTTTCTTTCCTTCTTTATAATAAAGTTGACCTAACCAATAATTAGCATTGGCCAAATAAGTTGATTTAGGATAATTTTTTATAAACTTTTGAAAGGCAACTATAGAATCAGCATTTTGTTTATCATCATTAACAAATTGTACGATAAAGTTATAATCAGTTTTATCATTACCAGAATTTGTCCAATTTGATAAATCAGATGGGGGGTGATCATTATTAGGTGAAGTAGGTAAAGTTATATCATCGCCTAATGAATTAGGATTAGAAGATAATCCTGAACCACCAGCCAGTTGCTGAAGAATCATTTTTTGACGTTCTATAGTCTGATTAAGTTGGTATTGAGTTTCTTCTAATTGACCACGAAGTGTATCAACATCTGCTTGTAATTCACTAATTTTCTGTTGACTTTCAACTAGTAATTGTCCTTGTGCTTGAATTGTTCTTTCTAACTCTGAACTCCCTGCAACACAACCATAACTGTTAAATAGAAGATATAAGAACAATATCAGTGCTTTTTTATGCATATTATTATACTCGGTGTAAACTTGAAAAAAAACGGCTGTATAAAACAGCCGTTAAATAAACTAATTAGAAACCAGAATATGTTATGACTGCACGACGATTTTTAGAATAAGCTTGTTCGTCATGCCCTAATACAGCTGGTTTTTCTTTACCGTAAGATACGATGTCCATTTGTCCGCCGGAAACACCATTACCTTGTAGATATGATTTAACTGCATTCGCGCGACGTTCACCTAATGCAATATTATATTCTGGAGTACCGCGTTCATCAGCATGACCTTCGATTACGACTTTAACACCTGAATTTGCACGCATGAAAACTGCATGAGTATCTAATAATGTTGCATATTCTTGTTTAACGTTGTATTTATCAAAATCAAAATATACAATATTCATTTGTTGTAATTTACGAACTTGTTCTAAAACTTTTTGTGATGCAGAAATACTTGTAGTTCCGCTTTCGTTGGTAGAGGTATTGTTTGATGAACATGCAGTAACTGCCATTAATGGAAAAGCGACTGCAGCTACTTTAAGAAAGTTAGAAAATTGCATTGTATTAACTCCTTTGTGTTTTAAAAATATTACTTATAAATTTTATCTTTTACTAATTATAAAAATAACACAATTTATCAATTAGAAATAATAGCGCTATATATTATAACGCCATTACATTTTGTACAATTTTAATATTCAGAATATAGCATAAATTTCAATCCCTTATTTATAAATAGGGCGACCAGGCAGGGAATTTTACTTGTCCATCAGTTGCAGGTAACTTAGCCTTGAAATTACCATCGGTTGAAACAAGATTCAAAATTGTACCTAATCCTTGAGTTGAGCTATAAATAATCATAGTTCCATTAGGTGCAATACTGGGTGTTTCATCCAAAAATGAATCCGTCAATCGTTGATAAGTATTTGTTTCTATGTCATATCGTGTAATATGCTGTTCACCGTTATTTGTCGAAATCATTGCAATAAAAGAACCATCAGGAGCAACACGAGCATTCTGATTTTGTGTATTATCCCATGTTAAACGTTGTGGAGTTCCGCCATTGATATTAATGGTGTATAGTTGAGGACGACCAGCTTGATCCGACGTATAAACAATTGTTTGGCTATCTGGCATCCATGATGGTTCAGTATCATTACTACGCCCTGACGTAATTTGAGTTAATTTTTTTGAACTCAAATCCATAGTATACAAATTTAGACTTCCATCTTTGGATAATGCAAAAGCTAATTTACTTCCATCTGGAGAAAAAGCAGGGGCACCATTATGTTTTGGAAAAGCAGCAATTGTTTGAACAGCACCAGTTTCTAATGATTTTACAACTAATGATGAACGACCGCCTTCAAAAGTTACATAAGCAAGTTTTTTGCCATCTGGTGACCATGTAGGTGACATTAATGGTTCTTTAGAACGGTGGACAGTCATTTGGTCATATCCATCATAATCAGACACTCTTAATTCGTGTGAAAAAAGCCCTCTATTCGTTTTAACTACATAAGCAATACGTGTTCTAAAAGCACCTTTTATACCTGTTAGTGATTCAAAAATTTCATCACTAGCTGTATGAGCTGCATAACGAATCCAACGTTTATCAATAGAATACTGATTTTGTACTAAAACTGCACCAGGTCGCGTTACTGTATCAATTAATTGATAATTAATTAAGTATTTTCCCGAAGCATCAGGTTGAATCGTGCCTACAACTACAGCAGAAACACCAATTTGATCCCAAACAGCAGGAGTAACTTCTGAAGGAGCTGTTGGCTTTTGTGGCATATTATTAACATCAATAGGGTTAAATTTACCACTGTTGCGTAAATCGGAAGCAATAATATCTTCAATATTTTGTGGGGGCACACCAGATCCTGTCCACTTAAAAGGTACAACAGCTATTGGTTTGGCAGAACTGACGCCATCAGTGATAATAATGCGAACATCTGCATTAGAAATCATTGTGTAAAATAACACAAATAAAGTTATCAAAAAGCGACAAGCAAATTTGATCATCTTAAATTCCTTAATAAAAGCGAAATAAATTGCATTAAAATAAATGCAAATTAGAAATAACGCGATTGAAATATCTTTGAACTTTAATAGTCTACCACTAATTAATTAGCGCTACATATTAAACTTTATAAAAGATAAATACTTTAATGCTATCAAAAGATATCCGATATCACGTAACAAGTCTAGCCACTTCAAAGCAAAAACGTTTCAAATATTTACTTCTTTGCTACATTTCAATAATTAGCTTCTCAGTTAGTAAACACTAATTAATTGAAAAATTGGTATGTATACTTATCAGAATTAATGAAGTTTTAAAAATGAATATAGATGTTTTTTTACAAAGTTTAACTTACATCTATTATTTTAAATAGTTAATAACATAAAAATAAATTGTTCATTATTTTTGGCATTGTTCACAAAAGAAAGTATTACGTTGTCCAATTTTTTGTGATTTTATTTCCGCATTACAAATATGGCATTTTTCACCATCTCTACCATAAACTTGAAGTTTTTGTGTAAAATAGCCCGGTTTTCCATCCGATTGCAGAAAATCTTTAAGCGTAGTACCGCCTTGTGCAATTGATTTAGTTAGCACTTGCTTAATGGCTTTAACTAATCTCTCAAATTCCTCAAATGTTATAGTATGGACTTTTCGAATAGGATTAATTTTTGCCATAAATAATGATTCTGAAGCATAAATATTACCAACACCAACCACAATGTGATTATCCATAATCCAACTTTTAATGGGAGTATGTCGATTTTTTGCTTTTTCAAACAAATAATTTGCTGAAAATTTATCACTTAAAGGCTCTGGTCCCAAATGTTGCAATTGAAATACTTCATCGAGTGAATTAGCCCAGAGCCAAGATCCAAAACGCCTTGGGTCCGTGTAACGTAATATCACACCATTTTCTAAAACCAGATCAATATGGTCATGCTTTTCAGCGTTTTGATAATTTTTTAAAATACGTAAACTACCTGACATGCCTAAATGAACAACAATCCAGTTACAAGACAACTGTAACAATAAATATTTAGCGCGTCTTTGTATATCTAATATAACTTGTCCTTGTGCATGTGTAATCGCATTATCAACAGGCCAACGCAACTTAGGTTGTCGAACAATTATTTGTTTAATCGTCTGACCTTTTAAATGAGGTAAAATACCACGACGACTTGTTTCAACTTCTGGTAATTCAGGCATATAATCTTACTTAATTATTTAACATTTCAGAAATCCAAGATGGTGCTGATTTATCAGACACCGACTGATTACTACCGTAACACAAACTTTGTGGATTAGCAGTCCATACTGGTAAAGTACGAACCCCACTTCCAACACATTGCCACTGACCATTACTATCAATTGGGACCATAAAAATATTTTGTGGTATAGGAAGTACTAATGTCTTAGGTGGATTATTTTGTAAATATTCACTATAAATTTTAAGTGCACCCGTTGCTCCCGTTAATTTCATAGGAGAATGATCATCAAGACCAATCCAGATAACGGCAACATTTTTACCATCAACTCCAGTAAACCAACTATCTCTTGAATCGTTACTTGTTCCAGTCTTAGCTGCAAGCTTAAATGGTCCATATTTGACTTTTAATGAGCGCGATGTACCTGATTCTACAACTTGCTGCATTGCATAAGTTGTTAAATAAGCGGACTGAGCTGATACGGCTTGTAATTGTTGAGGATAACTTTGATAAACCAATTTTCCTTTATCTGTTAAAACATATCGAAGAATAGTCAATGGCGAACGTTGACCATTATTAGTAATAGTTTGAAACATTTGTGCAGTTTCTAATGGCGTTAATTCTAAAGCTCCAAGTAATCTTGATGGTAAATTAGGTATGCGATCTGCTGGTACACCTAATGCTTCTAAAGTATTTTTACTTGCATCAAGCCCTAATTCCATACCTAAATTAACAGTTGGAACGTTAAGTGAAAGCGCTAAAGCATCCACTAACATAACACGATCACGAAATTTTCGATCAAAATTTTTCGGTTGCCAATAACTTCCATTATCGACTTTAATTGATAACGGATTATCATTAAGCCAACTATTAAGTTGATAATTGTCTGGTTGACCTAAAGCAGTCAAATAAGTTGAAGGTTTAGCTAAGGAACCTATAGATCGTCTTGTTAACCATGCTCGATTATAACCAGGATAACGTGGTTCAGCACTACCGATTATTACCCGAATTTCACCTGTTTCTCGACTAACAATAACCATTGCGGTTTGCAAATCTTTGTTAGTGGATTTACGTAATGCCTCTATTTGGTTAGTTACTGCTTGTTCAGCAGCAGCCTGAGCAACAGGATCAAAAGTAGTAAAGATCTTCATTCCTGAAAGATGATCAGCTTTATCCCCTAACTGCTTTCTCAGTTCACTACGTACAACTTGCATAAATGCAGGTTGAGGGGAAATAACCCCTCCTTTAGGTAATACAGAAAGTGGGCGTTGACTTAATAAGCTATACAACTCATCATCAATGATACCTTGTTGTTGAATAAGTTTTAAAACAATATTGCGACGTTCAAGAACTTGCTTTGGTTGTGTCCAAGGATTATAAAGTGATGCGCCTTTTACCATACCAACTAAAACTGCTTGCTGATCCAAAGTAAGTTCATTTACTGGGCGTCCAAAATAATACAAACTAGCTAATGGAAAACCATGAATCTCTTCACTACCAGCTTGTCCAAAATAGACTTCATTGAGATATAATTCTAATATTCTTTCCTTGCTATATCTAGCATCTAAAATCAAAGCCATATAAGCTTCACGGATCTTCCTACTTAAGCTACGTTCATTAGTCAAAAAGAGATTTTTTACTGTCTGTTGTGTTAAGGTGCTGCCACCTTCTGTACGACCTGTCGTTAAATTAACAAAAATTGCCCGTCCAATAGAATATAAACTCACTCCATAATGATTGTAAAAACGCTTATCTTCAGTGGCTATTAATGTTTGTATGAGTGAATCGGGGAATTCTTTTAATGGTACAAACAATCGCTGCTCACCATTAGGAGAATGCAGCATAGTAATTAATTTAGGATCAATTCGAAGTAACCCAAAATCACGGCCAGTATCTAAATTAGTAATACGATCAATACGATTTTCATAAAATGATATTTTGACACGAAATGCTTGTTCTTCACCATCAGGAAAAGTAAAAGGTCGACGATAAATTTCTACTGTATCGTTACTAACAATGAACTCCCCAGGACGAGTA
Organism: Gilliamella sp. B3022; assembly: GCF_028751545.1. Lineage (NCBI taxonomy): Bacteria > Pseudomonadati > Pseudomonadota > Gammaproteobacteria > Orbales > Orbaceae > Gilliamella > Gilliamella sp. B3022. The sequence continues at coordinate 1,437,121 of NZ_CP071867.1, read as the reverse complement.
GCTTTAGTGTCTTGCTGGCGATATTGAGCCCCTACTAACATAGTTACTACATCACTTAAACTGTATTCACTATCTGGCTCAAGATCGATAATTTGACCATAAACTGCAGCAGGTAGCTCCCAAACATTACCATCAATACGTTCTTTGATTTGCTGGTCAAGATAGATACCATAAATTATAGCTACAGCGGCAAAAACAAGAAATAGTTTAAACAAAAGCGACCAAAGTCGTCGCCATACAGTCTTTTTCTTAACCTTTTTAGAAGATCGTTTTTTGGTTGTTTTTGTTGATTTATTCAAGCTGCACCTAACATTTATTATTCAATAAAAATTACTCTTATAATAGCATAATTTTTTAAAGATACCCTGACCTTCTTTTTTGTTAAGAAGTTTCAGGAAATGGGTACGTTTTAATATAAAATTAATCTATAAATTTTAAAAATTTAATTGGGAACTAATCTCTTTAACTTTTGACAAAAATGCTTTTTTGGACTTACCGGTTAATCCTTCTGAGATAGGTAAGCTTGCTGTTAATGGATTAACTGGTTTATTATTAATATGTAACTCAAAGTGTAAATGAGGACCTGTCGATCGTCCAGTGTTGCCAGAAAGACCAATCTTATCACCCTGCTTAACCTGCTGACCAGGTTTTACCAAGATTTTATCCAAATGCATATAAGTTGTCATATACTGCCGTCCATGACGAATAGCAATATAGTTTCCTGCCGAACCACTGTACTTGGCAATAACCACTTCACCATTACCTACCGATAAAACAGGTGTCCCTCGAGAGACGGCAAAGTCAACACCATTATGAGGTGTAACGATACCAGTAACTGGATTTAAGCGACGGGGATTAAATCCTGATGATACGCGAGCCTGCTTTTCTAAAGGATATCGGAAAAAGCTTTGAGATAAGCTACCACCATTAATATCATAATATTTACCATCATCAGCTAAAATAGCATAATAATCTTTACTACCATTTTTAATGCGAACACCGATTAATTGGCTATTTGACAAACGTTTACCATGGACTTCACGTGATAAAATTATCGAGAATTTATCGCCAACTTTTAAACGACGAAAATCTAAACGCCATTGTAAAGCACGAGTAATGACACCAATTTCACTACTCGTTAACCCACTTTTACGAGCATCAGCAACGAAACTGGTTTTTATATCCCCTTTTATAATTACATCCTGTGGTACTACTTCTACAGTTTCAGAGCTTTCAATAAATTTATTGCCTGATTTTTCGTAAATTCTGATATTGTTACTGGATATTATCCAACTAAAACTTTGCAAATTATGGGAGTCATCTGTAGTCCAACTAACTTGCTGTCCAATTCTTAAATTGGCTAGCTGTTTAAAATTAGTTGTTAATTGGTAAACATCCCTTTTATTAACGTTATACCTCAGTAAAATATCATGTAAAGTATCACCCCGCGCAATAGTATATTGCACAGTATTACCCTTATCTTCAATAATGTCATCTAACTCATCTTTAACTATTTCATCCTCAGGCACATCTGAAGATTCAGTAATTTGTTCTATTTTTGACTTACTGCCAACAACTTCAATTCGACCATCGCCAACAACAACTGGAGAATTAATACTATCTTTTACTGTCGTTTCAACTTGAGGAGTCAAAGGAACATATACCGTGCGATCCAAATTAAGTGGCCGCCATAATACGGTAAATAAGATAACCACAAAAAACACACCTAATAGTGAAAAATAGGGGAAATTAAATTTATTCTTTTCAATATCAGGGGATTCAATCTTACTTGCCAAAATTAACCTTAACTATTTATTATCTATATTACTTTTTATCTAAACAATCCAACAGTTGCTGTGTCAATCTTAATAAAAATTGTGAATAGGCATTTTTCGATAAAGTGATATCTGTACCCAAAGGATTCAATTCCCCAATACGAACATCTGTTCCATTCACTATTTTTTCAATAACTGCAGGGCTAAACTGTGGCTCTCTAAATACACATACAGCTTGATGTTCTTTTAATTCTCGTTTAATAGAATAAACGGTTTGAACACCTGGCTGTACTGCTGGATTTATAGTAAAACTACCTAGATTTTTTAATCCGAACTGCGATTCAAAATACCCATAGGCATCATGAAAAACAAAATATCCGCTATTTTGTACGTTAATGAGTTTTTTTGCAATGTTTTGTTCTGTTTCAGCTAGTTTAATGGCGAATTCGTTTAAATTTTCATCGATAATGTCTTTTTTATCTGGATATATACTTATAAGTTTATCATGTATTGCTTGCGCAATTTCTTTGGCAATTTTTGGGGAAAGCCAAATATGCTCATCGTATTCACCATGATGATGATCATGATTAGAATCGTCGTTATGAGTATGTATTTCTTGTTGATCATGATTATTTGTACTGGTTCGTAGTAAACTTTTAATGGTTGGTATATCCATTAATTCAATCTGTTTATTTTTATCAAAATTTTTCAAAACTGTAGGCATGAAAGTTTCTAAATCATCACCAACCCAAATAATCAATTCAGCTGTTTTTATTTTAGCTAAATCCGATGGTTTTAAAGAATATGTATGCGGAGAAGTTCCATCAGGTAATAAAATATCAGTCTTTATTACGCCATCACAAATCGCTTGAGTAATAAACCCAATAGGCTTAACAGAAGAAATAATGTTTGCATTAGCCTCTAAAGTAAATCCATTAATAATGAGCAATGGACTTATGATTGTTAAAAACCGCAATAATTGATTAAATTTAATTCGAGCATTTTTTTTCACATCATTATCCTATGTTTATAAAATATGGTAGAATATATCACATTATTGTTATAATATAACATAACATATAGGTGAGCAAGGATTCACGCTAAAATGACTCAGCTAATTTCGCTAGATGGTATTTCAGTTGAAATAAAAAACCAAAAAATTCTACATAATGTTTCGTTATCAATTAGGACAAATCAAATTGTGACATTACTAGGACCAAATGGTGCTGGTAAATCAACTTTAGTTAAAGTCATTTTGGGATTAATGCCTTATACCTCAGGAACGATCACTCGTTCTGCTAACTTAACAATTGGTTATGTTCCGCAATCAATCAAATTAAATCCGACCTTACCCATTACTGTAAAGCGTTTTATGTGTTTGAATAAACGATTAAATAAAAAAAATATTTTAAACATTCTTTCTATGGTAAAAGCAGAATATTTAATTGATAAATCAATGCACCAATTGTCTGGAGGCGAACTACAAAGAGTACTACTTGCTCAGGCATTAGCTAAACGTCCCCAGCTATTAATCCTAGATGAGCCAACACAAGGAGTTGATGTTAATGGACAAGTTCTATTATATGATTTGATTAGTAGTGCCAAAACACAGTTTAATTGTGGTGTTTTAATGGTTTCACATGATCTGCATTTGGTAATGGCTAAAACGGATGAAGTCATCTGTTTAAATCATCATATTTGTTGTTCAGGCACACCCGCTATTGTTTCAAATGATCCAGAATTTATTTCTCTTTTTGGTCAACAAGGTGCATCTCAAATCGCTGTTTATAAACATCATCACAACCATCAACATGATCTTTGTAAACATGCTAATGAACACTAAAATAATTGAACATTCATACCTAAAATAGGAACAAAAGATAATGATTGAGTTGTTATTACCGTCTTTATTAGCAGGTCTATGTTTAACCACAGTAACAGGTCCTTTAGGTACATTTGTTGTATGGAGAAGAATGTCATATTTTGGTGATACTTTATCGCATGCAGCTTTACTTGGTATCGCATTTGGTTTTTTACTTAATATTAATTTATTTTATGCTGTCATTTTTATAACGCTTTTGCTTGCTATCGGATTACTTTGGCTGGAATCTCAAAAGCAATTACCTATTGATACTTTACTTGGCATTTTGGCTCACAGTGCATTATCACTAGGTTTGGTAGTTATTAGCTTAATGAAGAATATACGTATCGATTTAATGGGATACTTATTTGGGGATCTTTTATCTGTATCCTATTCAGATCTCATTCAAATTATAATTTGTGTGATGCTGATTGGCACTTTACTACTTTGGCAATGGAATAATTTTTTATTTACTACTGTCAGTGAAGAATTAGCATTCAGTAACGGTATTAATATACAATTCACGAAATTACTTTTGACCCTTTTATTAGCGTTAACAATAGGAATTGCAATGAAATTTGTAGGAGCATTGATTATTACTTCGCTCCTTATTATTCCTGCAGCGACAGCCAAATACTATTCGAAAACGCCTGAATCTATGGCAATAATAGCAATAATTATTGGTATGTTATCTATCATTGGAGGATTGATATTTTCTTTCATCTATGATACTCCGACAGGCCCTTCTGTTGTATTGGCTAACACTTGCCTATTTTTTCTATCATTATTTTTTTCGAAATTTTTAATAAGTAAAAAAGAATAAATAACAGCAAAAATACGATCTTTATTGCGAACAAACACGCATAAATTTCATAATGAGATTTATGCATCACTTATATATAAATAAAGTGATAATAAATTTAAATATTAAAGATTAAAGATTAAAATTATGTCACTTGCTACTGTTTTTACTCGCGCATCCATCGGAATACAAGCTCCACAAATAAATGTAGAAGTTCATATTAGTAATGGATTACCTGGTTTTGTCCTAGTTGGGCTTCCTGAAGCAACCGTCAAAGAATCAAAAGATCGTGTTAGAAGTGCTATTATTAATAGTGGATTTACTTTTCCTGCAAAGAAAATAACAGTCAATTTATCACCTGCTGACCTTCCTAAGGAAGGTAGTCGTTTTGATTTACCTATTGCTATTGCAATTCTTGCTGCAACACAACAGATTCCCTCTGATAATTTGTCTAATTATGAATTTTTAGGAGAACTCGCTTTATCAGGAGAAATTAGAGCGGTTAAAGGTGCTATACCTGCTGCAATTTCATCCCAAAAAAAACAACGCTCACTAATAATATCGGCAGAGAATCAATCGGAAATATCTTTAATACACCAAGGAAATACGTTAATCACAAATAATTTAGTTGAAGTCTGTCAGCATTTGACTGAAAACTTAAGTTTACCTTTAGTAGCTTACAGAGAATATCATAATAGTGATGATATCTCAGCAAATTTGCAGGATATTATTGGGCAAGAACATGCTAAAAGAGCATTAGAAATAGCTGCCGCCGGAGGTCATAATTTATTATTAATAGGTCCACCTGGAACAGGTAAAACAATGTTAGCAACTCGGTTAACATCATTATTGCCTCCATTATCTGATACAGAAGCACTAGAAAGTGCGGCAATTACCAGTTTGGTCAGTTCAAATGGATCAATCAAAAATTGGCGAAAACGTCCCTTTAGATCTCCTCATCATAGTGCTTCAATCGCAGCATTAGTAGGAGGAGGATCGATACCTAAACCTGGAGAAATATCTCTGGCTCACAACGGAGTGTTATTTTTAGATGAACTTCCTGAATTTAATCGTAAAGTACTAGATGCGTTAAGAGAACCTATTGAATCAGGAGAAATCATTATTTCAAGGGCAAATGCTAAAATAAAATTTCCAGCAAGGTTTCAACTTATTGCAGCAATGAATCCTAGCCCTACAGGACATTATCAAGGAACACACAATAGAACAACTCCCCAACAAGTTATTCGTTATCTAAATCGACTTTCAGGACCATTTTTAGATAGATTTGATATATCCATTGAAGTTCCACTTTTACCAAAAGGAGCATTAAGTCAGAAAGCAATAAAGAGTGAATCCACAGAAAAAGTAAAAGAAAGAGTTTTATTAGCCAGAAACATTCAAATGGAAAGAAATAAAAAACTAAATAGTCAATTTACCTCTAATGATATTCAATTTTATTGTCAGCTATCTGATGAAAATAATGAGTATTTGGAACAAGCTTTGATAAAATTAGGACTTTCAGCTAGAGCATGGCATCGAATATTGAAAGTATCTCGTACTATTGCAGATTTAGAACTATCAAAAAACATAGAACGAAAACATATTTCAGAAGCTTTAAGTTATCGTTCTATGGATCGATTGTTAATTCAATTACACAAAAATATTGGTTAACAGAATTAATCATCACTATCTACGAAATCATCATTAACATCAACTTGTGGTTTACCACCAGATAATGTATGAAAACGTTTAGGCTTATTAATTCGAGAAAGATACTTTAACCATGCTTTTTCTAAATCGGTTGAAGGTTCCTTTTTTCCTTTACACACTGCTACAAATGATTTCTCGTCTGCTGTAACAGGCTTTCTTGTTTCCATATCAAGATCCCTAAAAGCACAACCATATTTTTCTAAAATTTGTGCTTCTTTAATTGTAAAATCACCATGACGAGAAAATCCCCTTGGGTAATTCTTATTATCAAAAAAACGTTGTTGACTTACAAAACTTTCAGCCATTTTATATCCTCTAGATTGTAAAAGTATTTGGGCGGGAATTATAATTCACTAACTTAATCTGTAAACAAAAATTTTTTATTTATGTTAGTAAAAATTGCTGAACGGCTAAAATTAAAACAAAATCATTACTTTTGGCAGGGGCGGAGAGTCTCGAACTCCCAACACCCGGTTTTGGAGACCGGTGCTCTACCAATTGAACTACGCCCCTAAATAAGGTGGCGGAACGGACGGGGCTCGAACCCGCGACCCCCTGCGTGACAGGCAGGTATTCTAACCAACTGAACTACCGCTCCACCGAATTTGATGTGTATATATAAATTTAAAAGTCTGGCGGCTCCCTACTCTCACATGGGTAATACCCACACTACCATCGGCACTTCGGCGTTTCACTTCTGAGTTCGGCATGGGGTCAGGTGGGACCACCGCGCTATTACCGCCAGACATATTCTGTCTTCTCTTTTTCTATTGATGATGATTATCACATATCTTCACCAATTGCTCAATCCGGAACAAACTGTTTCATCAATCTTTCATCATCTTTCGATGATTTCTTAATCTCTCAACTTCGCGTATCCAAAACAACTCCGAGTTGTAAGGTTAAGACTCTCGGTTCATTAGTATCAGTTAGCTCAATGTATCACTACACTTACACACCTGACCTATCTACGTCTTAGTCTCAAACGGACCTTACTGAATCTCTTCAGGGAAAACTCATCTCGAGGCTAGTTTCGTACTTAGATGCTTTCAGCACTTATCTATTCCGCACGTAGCTACCGGGCAATGCAATTGGCATCACAACCCGAACACCAGCGGTGCGTTCACTTCGGTCCTCTCGTACTAGAAGCAAACCCTCTCAATTTTCCTACGCCCATGGCAGATAGGGACCGAACTGTCTCACGACGTTCTAAACCCAGCTCGCGTACCACTTTAAACGGCGAACAGCCGTACCCTTGGGACCTACTTCAGCCCCAGGATGTGATGAGCCGACATCGAGGTGCCAAACACCGCCGTCGATATGAACTCTTGGGCGGTATCAGCCTGTTATCCCCGGAGTACCTTTTATCCGTTGAGCGATGGCCCTTCCATTCAGAACCACCGGATCACTATGACCTACTTTCGTACCTGCTCGAGCCGTCACTCTCGCAGTCAAGCTAGCTTTTGCCATTGCACTAACCTCCTGATGTCCGACCAGGATTAGCTAACCTTCGTGCTCCTCCGTTACTCTTTGGGAGGAGACCGCCCCAGTCAAACTACCCACCAGACAGTGTCCCTTACCTCGATTCAGAAGTATAGGTTAGAACATCAAACATTAAAGGGTGGTATTTCAAGGTCGACTCCACACACACTGGCGTGCATGCTTCTTAGTCTCCCACCTATCCTACACATTAAGGCTCAATGTTCACTGTCAAGCTATAGTAAAGGTTCACGGGGTCTTTCCGTCTTGCCACGGGTACACCGCATCTTCACGGCAATTTCAATTTCACTGAGTCTCGGGTGGAGACAGCCTGGCCATCATTACGCCATTCGTGCAGGTCGGAACTTACCCGACAAGGAATTTCGCTACCTTAGGACCGTTATAGTTACGGCCGCCGTTTACTGGGGCTTCGATCAAGAGCTTCTGCTTACGCATAACCCCATCAATTAACCTTCCAGCACCGGGCAGGCGTCACACCGTATACGTCCACTTTCGTGTTTGCACAGTGCTGTGTTTTTATTAAACAGTTGCAGCCAGCTGGTATCTTCGACTGACTTCACCTCCATCCGCGTGGGACTTCAATTACCATCAGCGTGCCTTCTCCCGAAGTTACGGCACCATTTTGCCTAGTTCCTTCACCCGAGTTCTCTCAAGCGCCTGAGTATTCTCTACCTGACCACCTGTGTCGGTTTCGGGTACGATTAACTATAACCTGAAGCTTAGAGGATTTTCCTGGAAGCAGGGCATCAATTACTTCACTACCTTAGTAGCTCGTCATCACGCCTCAGGGTTTCAGTGACCGGATTTGCCTAATCACACCCCTACACGCTTAACCCACCATCCAATAGGTGGTAAACCTAGCCTTCTTCGTCCCCCCATCGCAGTTATAGCCAGTACGGGAATATTAACCCGTTTCCCATCAGATACGCCCTTCGGCCTCTCCTTAGGGGTCGACTCACCCTGCCCCGATTAACGTTGGACAGGAACCCTTGGTCTTCCGGCGAGCGGGCTTTTCACCCGCTTTATCGTTACTTATGTCAGCATTCGCACTTCTGATACCTCCAGCATGCCTCACAACACACCTTCTACGGCTTACAGAACGCTCCCCTACCCAATACACTTACGTGCACTGCCGCAGCTTCGGTGCATAGTTTTAGCCCCGTTACATCTTCCGCGCAGGCCGACTCGACTAGTGAGCTATTACGCTTTCTTTAAATGATGGCTGCTTCTAAGCCAACATCCTAGCTGTCTAAGCCTTCCCACTTCGTTTCCCACTTAACTATGACTTGGGGACCTTAGCTGGCGGTCTGGGTTGTTTCCCTCTTCACGACGAACGTTAGCACCCGCCGTGTGTCTCCCATGATTAAACTTGTCAGTATTCGGAGTTTGCATCGGGTTGGTAAGCCGGGATGGCCCCCTAGCCGAAACAGTGCTCTACCCCCAACAGTTATACATGAGGCGCTACCTAAATAGCTTTCGGGGAGAACCAGCTATCTCCCGGTTTGATTGGCCTTTCACCCCCAGCCACAGGTCATCCGCTAATTTTTCAACATTAGTCGGTTCGGTCCTCCAGTTAGTGTTAACCAACCTTCAACCTGCCCATGGCTAGATCACCGGGTTTCGGGTCTATACCCTGCAACTTAACGCACAGTTAATACTCGGTTTCCCTTCGGCTCCCCTATTCGGTTAACCTTGCTACAGAATATAAGTCGCTGACCCATTATACAAAAGGTACGCAGTCACTATTACCCAACGGTAACAGCTCCCACTGATTGTACGTACACGGTTTCAGGGTCTATTTCACTCCCCTCCCGGGGTTCTTTTCGCCTTTCCCTCACGGTACTGGTTCACTATCGGTCAATCAGGAGTATTTAGCCTTGGAGGATGGTCCCCCCATCTTCAGACAGGATATCACGTGTCCCGCCCTACTCTATAAGCTTCCACATAATGCATTTTCATGTACGGGACTTTCACCCTCTGTCGTGCGACTTTCCAGACGCTTCCACTAATACATTATGCTACCCGCTTGGGCTGCTCCCATTTCGCTCGCCGCTACTTTGGGAATCTCGGTTGATTTCTTTTCCTCGGGGTACTTAGATGTTTCAGTTCTCCCGGTTCGCCTCATCTGACTATGGATTCATCAGATGATAGTGCAGTCACCTGCACTGGGTTTCCCCATTCGGACATCAACGGCTATCGCGCCTTTTATCGGCTCACCGTCGCTTTTCGCAGATTAACACGTCCTTCATCGCCTCTGATTGCCTAGGCATCCACCGTGTACGCTTAATTTCTTAACCTTACAACTCACAGTTGTCTTGGTTTTAATTACGCTTTTTTTCTCTTTTTTACTTCAGCGCATTCATATTTTCATACAAATGCTTTCCGTAAAAACGAGAACTCGTTTCTTTCAGCTTGTTCCTAATTGTTAAAGAGCTTTATCTTTCTATTTACTCTTATAAGTAAATACAAACATAATTTCATTAAGAAGTAACTTCATCACATATTATGGCGTCCCCTAGGGGATTCGAACCCCTGTTACCGCCGTGAAAGGGCGATGTCCTAGGCCTCTAGACGAAGGGGACTTAATTACTTCTTCTTTATAAACAAACAATCTGTGTGAACACTTACGAGCACTTCGTAAGGAGGTGATCCAACCGCAGGTTCCCCTACGGTTACCTTGTTACGACTTCACCCCAGTCATGGACCACACCGTGGTAAACGCCCTCCCGAAGGTTAAGCTATCTACTTCTGGTGCAACCCACTCCCATGGTGTGACGGGCGGTGTGTACAAGGCCCGGGAACGTATTCACCGTGACATTCTGATTCACGATTACTAGCGATTCCGACTTCATGGAGTCGAGTTGCAGACTCCAATCCGGACTTAGACGTACTTTATGAGGTCCGCTTGCTCTCGCGAGGTCGCCTCCCTTTGTATACGCCATTGTAGCACGTGTGTAGCCCTGGTCGTAAGGGCCATGATGACTTGACGTCGTCCCCACCTTCCTCCGCTTTATCAACGGCAGTCTCCTTTGAGTTCCCGACCGAATCGCTGGCAACAAAGGATAAGGGTTGCGCTCGTTGCGGGACTTAACCCAACATTTCACAACACGAGCTGACGACAGCCATGCAGCACCTGTCTCACAGTTCCCGAAGGCACTCTCGCATCTCTGCAAGATTCTGTGGATGTCAAGACCAGGTAAGGTTCTTCGCGTTGCATCGAATTAAACCACATGCTCCACCGCTTGTGCGGGCCCCCGTCAATTCATTTGAGTTTTAACCTTGCGGCCGTACTCCCCAGGCGGTCGATTTATCGCGTTAGCTTCGGAGCCCATCACTCTAGGCAACAAACTCCAAATCGACATCGTTTACAGCGTGGACTACCAGGGTATCTAATCCTGTTTGCTCCCCACGCTTTCGCATCTCAGCGTCAGTATCTGTCCAGAAGGCCGCCTTCGCCACCGGTATTCCTCCACATCTCTACGCATTTCACCGCTACACGTGGAATTCTACCTTCCTCTACAATACTCTAGTTAACCAGTTTTAAGTGCAATTCCTAGGTTGAGCCCAGGGCTTTCACACCTAACTTAATTATCCGCCTACATGCCCTTTACGCCCAGTCATTCCGATTAACGCTCGCACCCTCCGTATTACCGCGGCTGCTGGCACGGAGTTAGCCGGTGCTTCTTCTGTAATTAACGTCAATTGATGAACCTATTCGATTCATCACCTTCCTCATTACCGAAAGTACTTTACAACCCGAAGGCCTTCTTCATACACGCGGCATGGCTGCATCAGGGTTCCCCCCATTGTGCAATATTCCCCACTGCTGCCTCCCGTAGGAGTCTGGACCGTGTCTCAGTTCCAGTGTGGCTGGTCATCCTCTCAGACCAGCTAGAGATCGTCGCCTTGGTAAGCCTTTACCCTACCAACTAGCTAATCCCATATGGGCTCATCAAATGGCGCATGGCCCGAAGGTCCCATGCTTTGGTCTCTCAACATTATGCGGTATTAGCAGTCGTTTCCAACTGTTGTCCCCCTCCATTCGGCAGATACCCATACTTTACTCACCCGTCCGCCACTCGTCATCAAGTGCAAGCACTCATGTTACCGTTCGACTTGCATGTGTTAAGCCTGCCGCCAGCGTTCAATCTGAGCCATGATCAAACTCTTCAATTTAAAGTTTGATGCTCAATAACTGTCTCTGACATATTCAAATGAATCTTCAGTGTCACTTATCAAGACTTAATTTTTTCAGTCCGTAGACTTTTAATCTTTCGTCTCGCAAGTGCCCACACAGATTGTCTGTTTCTTCTTTTTAAAGAGCTGACAGCTATTTATCTTTCACTAAACATTTTGTTATTCAGTTTGCTGTCTCAAGGGCTGCGTATACTACGCTACACCTTTTTATTCGTCAAGATCTTTTTTCAAAATTTTTGACCTTGCTCACTTACACCTGCTGTCTCTGTTTGTCGATGACGCCGTGTCAGTGGATGCGCATTATAGGCACTTCATTTTTTTTGGCAAGTAAAAAAGATTAAATATTTATTCGTTCGAATAACCTTTAAACAGAAAAGACATTAATACACTGATATTTATCAAGATTATATTTAGTTAATTTTTTAATCAATTTTTCAACGGACTGATTGCAGATTGTACTTAATATAATATTTTCTTTTTTAAATAATGGTATTTTGTTTACGTCATACTTGTCTTTTAATAGATTATATACCCTAGTTGCAATTGCATAACCTGAATCAATAAAATTAACTTGAGGAAAAATCATCTGCAACTCTTCTTTAATAAACGGGTAATGAGTACAGCCAAGAACTATTGTATCAGGAATAGTTTGCATATTAAGCCATGGTTGCATCAATTTTTTCAAATATTGCATATCTACAGCAATACCTTGTAATTTATTTTCTGCTATGAGTGCTAATTCAGACAAACCTAATAATTTAACTGAACAATGATTAGCAAATTGGTTAATAAGATTTGTTGTATAAGCCCTTTCAATCGTGGCTTTTGTTGCCAATAATCCTATACATCTATTTTTAGTTAGTAAACTTGCAGGTTTAATTGCAGGTACTACGCCCACTATAGGAAAAGAAAAGTTAGAGCGTAAACTTGGTAAACAAATAGTGCTAGCCGTATTGCATGCAATAACCGCTAAATCGATTTGTTGAAATTTATTAATAGTTTTAATAACAGCATTAACTCGATTAACCAAAACTTCTGACGATTTATCACCATAAGGAAACATTTCATTATCAAATGCATAAATATAATGCGCATTAGGTATTTTATTGTAAATTTCTTTATAGACGGATAATCCACCAATGCCAGAATCAAATACCAACACACTAGGAGATTGTTTTATACTATTCATAGTAAATTAAACTTTATTAGATAATAAAATAAAAAACGAGCGATATCGTAAATTGAATAGAAATTAATGCAAGTAATTTTATTTCTAATAAATTTGCTTTTATTTTATAAACTATTAAGATAGACGTCTAGATGGTAAAACTGCTAAAATAGGCACTTAAAAGCTGAATATTATATTTTCAGCGTTAGACACTATTAAGTTAAAAAGGTATTTTATGTCAGAATTTCTATTCACATCAGAATCTGTTTCAGAAGGTCATCCAGATAAAATTGCAGATCAAATATCTGATGCCGTACTTGATGCAATTTTAAAACAAGATCCAAAAGCTCGTGTTGCTTGCGAGACATATGTAAAAACAGGTATGGCGTTAGTTGGAGGTGAAATTACAACTTCTGCTTGGGTAGATATAGAAGAATTAACCAGAAAAACAATTAATGATATTGGTTATACTAGTTCAGAAATGGGATTCGATGCAAATTCTTGTGCCGTGTTAAATGCAATTGGTAAACAGTCCCCCGATATCAATCAAGGCGTGGATAAAGAAGATCCATTAGAACAAGGCGCTGGTGATCAAGGTATTATGTTTGGTTATGCAACTAATGAAATGCCTAACTTGATGCCCGCCGCAATCAGCTATGCTCATGATTTGATGCGCCGCCAAGCTGAAGTAAGAAAAAATGGTACACTTCCTTGGTTAAGGCCTGATGCAAAAAGTCAAGTTACATTAATTTATCAAAATGGTCAGATAAAAGGTGTCGATACAATTGTTTTATCGACCCAACATTCAGAAGGTATCGAACAAAAAGTTATACAAGAGGCTGTAATGGAAGAAATCATTAAACCGACATTACCTGTCGAATGGTTAACCTCTAAAACTAAATACTTTATTAATCCAACTGGGCGTTTTGTAATTGGTGGTCCTATGGGAGATTGTGGTTTAACTGGCCGAAAAATTATTGTTGATACCTATGGCGGTGCAGCTCGTCATGGTGGTGGTGCGTTTTCTGGAAAAGATCCTTCAAAAGTAGACCGTTCCGCTGCCTACGCAGCAAGATATGTTGCTAAAAATATTGTTGCAGCAGGACTTGCTGATAAATGTGAGTTACAAATTTCTTATGCAATTGGTGTTGCTAACCCAACATCTGTTTATGTTAATACTTTTGGCTCTGAGAAAATTGGACACGATAAAATTATTTCGTTAATCAAAGAATTTTTTGATCTAAGACCTTATGGGTTAATTCAAATGCTTGATCTGATTCAACCAATTTATCAAAAAACTGCAACTTACGGTCATTTTGGTCGAGATATCTTTCCTTGGGAAAAAACCGATAAAGCAGCACTACTTCGCGATGCGGCAGGATTATAAACATATACCAATTTATTTACATAATCAGGTGATGGCTTGTTTGAGAGAGTACTTAAATCAAGCCAATCAACTGCTAGGGACTGAATATAAAGAACCAAAAGTTATCTATAAATCAAAAGGTAGTATAGCAGGTAGTGCAGTATTAAATCATTGGGAAATTCAACTTAATATTACAATGCTTTATGAAAATGGGAAAAATTTTATTGATGAAGTCGTTCCCCATGAATTAGCTCATCTTATTACCTTTCAAAGCTATGGAAAGGTAAAACCTCATGGTAAAGAATGGCAATATGTCATGTCTGAAATAATGAAGAAACAACCTAAAGTCACCCATAATTTTATTTTTAAACGTTTCGAGTATGTATATATTTGTGATTGCCAAGAACATTATTTATCACCAATACGACATAATAAAATTAGAAAGAATAAAACTAGTTATCAATGTCGTAAATGCGGTACTATACTTAAACTTAAAAATTTTGTTTAATTCTTGAAATAAATTATGCCTAAATTTGATACGCACTTTTACAAAAGCTCTATGTTTATTGTGATTTTGAGCGTTCTTCTATATATCACTGGTAACTTTTGGCTTCCATTAGACAATAAATTAACCGTTAGCTTAATTGAACATATACAATCATTATTCTTGTTATTTATGTGTTGTTATACATATCATTATGCTAAAAGCGTCAAGTATAATTTAAACCTTTATAAATTTTGGATTTGGACAATATTTTGGTGGTTTATGCTTTTTGGACGAGGCATTAGTTGGGGACGCGATTTTTTCCCTGATATTCCTCGTATTTATTACAAAATTATTGCTAGTATTATTATTGCAATACCATTGTTAAGTATCTTTTTACCCTCTATTCGTCAAGAGATAATTCGTCGATATAAATTTGAGATAATTCCCGTTTGGCACTTATTTTTTGCATTTCTTTTCTTAGGTATTGCTGATATTGCTGAACATAGACGTTTGGGATATGAATTTTTGGTTCTAGAGCCTGATCGAAAAGATCTCATTGAAGAATTGATGGAAATTCCATGTCTTTTAAGTCTAGCATTAACAACTTTCTATATGCAGAAAAATGAACAAAAGAGGTCAAATAAGTCATGTTAAGCTATCGGCATAGCTATCACGCAGGAAATCATGCAGATGTATTAAAACATATTGTATTAACATTATGTATCAATTCACTAAAAGAAAAAGAAAAACCTTTTTTATATTTAGATACACATTCTGGTGCGGGAAGATACTTGTTAAAAAGTGAGCACTCAGAAAAAACAGGTGAATATTTATCAGGTATTAATATGCTATGGCAACAATCTAATATACCTGAGCCTCTTGATACCTATCTATCTATAATAAAACGATATAATCCTTTTAGTGAATTAAAATATTATCCAGGTTCGCCTTTAATTGCTAAACAATTATTAAGACAACAAGACAAGCTTAATTTAACTGAATTACATCCTACAGATTATCCATTATTACGCCAGGAATTCAATAAAGATAAAAGAGCAAAGGTATTACGTGAAGATGGTTTTTTACAATTAAAATCCAAGCTACCACATGAGTTTCGACGTGGAATTATTTTAATTGATCCATCTTATGAAATCAAAGAAGATTATCAAATATTACCTAAAGCATTATTTGAAGCTTATAAACGTTTTGCAACGGGTGTTTATCTAATTTGGTATCCAGTTGTATCACGAACACAAACGCAAAAAATGATCGATAGTATTATTAAGTTGGGAATTAGACGAATTTCACAATTTGAATTAGCAATCAAACCAGATAATAATCAGAAAGGTATGACTGCATCTGGGATGTTGGTGATTAATCCACCTTGGAAATTACATGAACAAATGCAAACAATATTACCATGGTTGAAAAATATCTTAGATGTTGAGAGAACAGGTAGTATTATTGCTAAAGAGCTGGTTTCAGAATAGTATTAACTTTGTTGAAATGCGAGTGACGATCTCGCATTTTTAATATGGTTGGCTATAGTAGATTTCCTTTCTGTCACGATGTTTCATAAAACATCACGTTTAGATAAAATTAAGAAAAAAAATGACAAGAAAATAGATAAATCCATAAAATAACTGTTAATAACAGAGACATAAATACGGCAGCAGAACCATAGTCTTTCGCTCGTCCAGATAATTCATGTCTCTCACTACCGATCCGATCAACAACGCATTCAATAGCACTATTAAGTAATTCTACAATCATAACAAAACCTATTGAACCAAGTAATAAAATTCGTTCATAGATTGTGAAATCAATTATCATTACTGTCACATAAGCTACCAACAACAAAATTAGCTCTTGTCGAAATGCCGTTTCATATTTAATTGCAGATTTAAAGCCTTTTAAAGAATACTTTGTAGCATTAACAATGCGCTGTAATCCTGTCGATTTTTCCATTATAAATTCCAGATTTAAATTTATCTCACATAACCATAGTTCATTAATCGTTGAAATCTTCTTTCAAGTAAAGTCGATAAATCCATATTTTCAAGTTCATCTAAATCGCTAATCAATTGTTTTTTCAATGATGCAGCTACTTTAGAGTAATCACGATGAGCTCCACCTAGTGGTTCAGGTACAATCGCATCAATAAGATTTAGTTTAAGTAATTTATCAGCGGTCATGTTCATGGCTTCAGCTGCAACGGATGCTTTATCAGCACTTTTCCATAAAATAGATGCGCAACCTTCGGGCGAGATAACCGAATAAGTACTATATTGCATCATGTTAACTTTATCTGCTACGCCAATTGCAAGTGCACCTCCAGACCCTCCTTCACCAATAACAGTACAAATTGTAGGTACTTTTAAACGTGACATTTCTCTTAAATTTCTGGCAATAGCCTCAGCTTGACCTCTTTCTTCAGCACCAATCCCAGGATATGCACCAGGAGTATCAATAAAAGTAATAATAGGTAATTTAAAACGCTCAGCTAATTGCATTAGCCTTAATGCTTTACGATATCCTTCTGGAGCAGGCATACCAAAGTTACGATATATCTTTTGTTTGGTTTCTCGTCCTTTTTGATGACCGATAACCATAACCGCACGTTCATCAATACGAGCGATACCTCCAACTATTGCTTTATCATCAGCATATGCGCGATCGCCTGCCAACTCATCAAAATCAGTGAAAATTTCTTTTATATAATCTAATGTATAAGGTCTATTGGGATGTCTAGCTAATTGTGCTACATCCCAAGGTGATAGATTTGCAAATATTTTTTTAGTTAACTCGCGGCTTTTTCGATTTAATTGTTTAATCTCCTTATCTAAATTTAAATCTAATTCTACTTGTTGCGAATCAATGTTCTTTAAGGAATTAATTTTTGCTTCTAATTCCGCTATCGGCTTTTCAAATTCCAAAAAATTGTTCATAACGCTTATGATTGCCTCTTGTTTTATTTGTATTTCCTAAAAAATACATCATTAACTACAGTATACTGACTATTTCTTAAGATAAAATTAAGTCAATTCTACTATGTAATAGTTATTGAAGTCACCAATATTTATATCAATTTACTTCAATTATTCAAAAATAAAGTCACTAGTTTTTAATAATAGTGACTTTATTGATCCAATATTTTAAATCAATAATGCTCAATTGATAGGTAATTATGTATCAAATTCAAATTCAATACGATCGTTACCAAGCAATGTTTTTAATTCAACAATTAGAGCATCTTCTGGTATTATTCGCCATGTAGTACCAAATTGAATACGTACTACAGAATCTTCACGATGATAATATAAATTTACAGGTACACTTCCATGGCGATAAGGCTCAAAAACTTGTTGTAATCGTTGTAGTATTGAACGATTAGTTTCAATTTCAGTTAATGTAATAGCAAGGCCTTTTACATATTTTGCTCTAGCATCTTTTAAATCTACAATATCTCGGACTGACATTTTTAGTCCACCATTGAAATCATCATGACTAACTTGTCCTGACACTATGAGAATTTTATCTTTTACAAGTAGATGCCCAAATTTTTCTAAAGAATCGGTAAACAGCATGCCATCAATACGACCAGAACGATCATCTAAGGTAAACAAACCAATTTTATTACCCTTTTTAGTTATCCTAACTCTAGCATCTGCAACTATACCTGCAAAGGTTGCGAGTTTTCCCCAACCAGTTGGAGAAGCTTCACTTATCCTTAACCCACCAGAATAACGATTTAATTCTTTTAAATACTGAGTTACTGGATGGCCTGTTAAATATAGTCCTAATGCTTCTCGCTCACCATCTAATAAAACTTGAGCAGGCAATTCGGGAACGGAGGCATAAGCATGTTCAACTTGCTCAGGCTCTTCGGCTAAAACACCGAACATATCTTCTTGACCTATATCTTGTGCTTTCGCATATTGATCTGCAGCTTGCATGGCATCATTAATACTATGTAAAATCGCCGCTCGATGTGGTCCTAATTTGTCAAAAGCTCCAGCCATAGTTAACTTTTCAAGTACACGGCGATTGATTTTCTTCATGTCTGTTCTGGCACAAAGTTCAAAGATATTTTTAAAATATCCACCGCTGTTACGAGCCTCAACAATGGCTTCAATTGGTCCTTCACCAACCCCTTTTATAGCACCTATACCATAAACAATCTCACCTTTATCATTCACATGAAAATGGTAAAGACCACTATTAATATCAGGAGGATTAACTTTTAATCCCATTCTTAAACATTCATCAACTAAACCAACAATTTTATCAGTATTATCCATATCCGCAGTCATCACTGCTGCCATAAATTCAGCTGGATAGTGCGTTTTTAACCATAATGTTTGATAGGAAACCAATGCATAAGCAGCAGAATGTGATTTATTAAAACCATAACCAGCAAACTTTTCAACTAAATCGAATATCCGCATTGCTAGTTCACCGTCAACACCTTGTTTTTCGGCTCCTTCTTTAAAGACAGATCGCTGTTTAGCCATTTCTTCAGGTTTTTTCTTACCCATAGCTCGACGCAATAAATCTGCACCACCTAAAGTATAACCGGATAAGGTTTGAGCTATCTGCATAACTTGTTCTTGATATAAAATAATACCATAGGTTGGTTCTAGTATTGGCTTTAATGATTCATGTTGATATTTTATATCAGGATAAGAAACGTCTTCCCGACCATGCTTACGATCGATAAAATTATCTACCATGCCAGACTGTAGTGGTCCAGGACGAAATAGTGCTACTAACGCTATCATATCCTCAAAACAGTCTGGTTTTAAACGCCGAATTAAATCTTTCATTCCTCTAGATTCCAGCTGAAATACCGCTGTGGTTTCGGCTTTTAGCAACAACTCAAAGGATTTTTGATCATCAAGTTCTATGCGATTGATATCAACTGGTGGTTGACCATTTTTTAACTGACGTTCATTAATCATTTTAATTGCCCAATTGATAATGGTTAATGTACGCAGTCCTAAAAAGTCAAATTTTACCAGTCCAGCATATTCAACATCATTTTTATCAAACTGCGTTACTGGATGATTTCCTTCTGGATCACAATAAATTGGTGCAAAATCAGTAATCTTAGTCGGTGAAATCACTACTCCACCAGCATGTTTACCCGCATTTCGTGTTACACCTTCTAATTGGCGGGCAATGTCGATTAATGATTTAACATCTTCATTATTATCATATAAATCTTGAAGCTGAGGTTCAATTTCAAAAGCTTTTGCCAGTGTCATCCCTGGATCAAGTGGAATTAACTTAGAAATACGATCAACAAATCCATAAGGGTGTCCAAGTACTCGACCGACATCACGTATTACCGCTTTAGCTGCCATCGTACCAAAAGTAATGATTTGTGAAACAGCATCTCGACCATACATATCAGCAACATGATCAATAACCAGATCACGTTTTTCCATACAAAAATCGACATCAAAGTCAGGCATTGAAATCCGTTCAGGATTTAAGAAACGTTCAAATAGCAAATCAAAAGCTAATGGATCTAAATCAGTAATTTTTAAAGCATAAGCAACGAGAGAGCCTGCGCCCGATCCTCGACCCGGTCCAACAGGAATATCATTATCTTTTGACCATTGAATAAATTCCATAACTATCAGAAAGTATCCTGGAAATCCCATCTGATTGATGACATTTAATTCTGTCTCTAGTCGTTTATCATATTCCGATCTTCTTTGATTTCTTGTTTCAGGATCGGGAAAAAGAAATTCAAGTCTTTCTTCTAAACCTATGAGTGATTTATGGACTAAAAACTCTTCAGTTGACATATCTCCTGTCGGAAATTTGGGTAAGAAGTATTCGCCAAGTCGAATTGTAACATTGCATCGTTTTGCTATTTCAACGCTATTTTCCAAAGCTTCAGGGATATCCGAAAATAGTTCACACATCTCTTGTTCACTACGAAGATACTGTTGAGATGAGTAGTTTTTAGGTCGATTAGGATCTTCAAGAGTATTACCATCATGAATGGCTACACGAATTTCATGAGCTTCAAAATCTGATGATTTTAAAAATCTGACATCATTGGTAGCAACAACAGGTAATTGATGTTGTTCGGCAAGTTTTACGGCAGTATGAATGAATAATTCTTCATTAAGACGCCCTGTACGTACCAGTTCAAAATAAAAATGATTAGAAAAATTTTGAAAATAGAAATTGATTCCATTATCAATGATTGTTTGATTATTACGAGTGATACCAATGCCAATATCACTTTCTCTTCCTGCTAAAACAATTAATCCTGCTCTATGCTCAACCAACCATTGTTGATCTACTACTGGCATATCGCCAATATAACCTCGCTGATAAGCTTTAGAAATTAATAAAGTAAGATTTTGATATCCTTCATTAGTTGCAGCTAATAATGTTAACTGATAAATGTCATCTGTTAATTGCGGGTTTTTAATAACTAAATCCGCACCAATAATAGGTTTAATTCCTTTGGACATTGCTGAACCATAAAATTTAACCAATCCGCAAAGATTTGTAAAATCAGTGATCGCAAAAGCTGGCATCTGCAATTTGCTCACTTCACTAACTAAAGTATCCACTTTAGCAATTCCATCAATCATGGAAAAATCGCTATGTAAATGCAGATGAATAAACTTGGGGTCTGCCATAATTACCGGAAATAAAAATGATATAAAATTGATTGGCATTATAACACAAGCAAGATGAATATTCTTATCCTGTTTACATGCTCAACTTCAAACAAGTTTGCAATAATAAAAACTCTTGTACACAAAATCAACGACAGCACTCTTAATTGTAGATAGGATAATCGAAAATAGATTATTTAATGTATTTTAAGACATAACCCTTCTGCATTTATTGCTTTTATTTCGGCAGATAATGTATTTAAGTTAGCTTCAACAAGTAAGTTATAGATCGACTCCTCTTAAACACAACATAATGCATCCATTTTCATCAAGTATTCATCACAAATATCAATTTGACCTATTTCTGCAAGGATTGTTGATAATCCAATCAACTCATAAAGTTATAAAAGATTTCAATCATTTCTAAATCGCTGTCAATCGTCATTAAAATAGCGAAATACCTATTGCTACATTTGCTTTTGTATTATGCCAATAATCATGTATTGCTTCTAATGCAGTAAAACCATTATAAATTGCATGACTACAGATAATCCGCCACTTTCAAACCCAAGACCTGGAAAGCATATTTGTTTCAATGATATGTTTTAATACAAGAGTCATTAAATTTTATTCACAAGCATCTTTTACTTGTGCACCATCTTTTAATAATATATCAAACAAAATTGTTCTAATGGAAAAACAGTAAAAGTTCCAGGTCGTTCTCTCATATTTGCGGATATATTTTTTGAAAATCTTCTGCTTCAAACCCTGTTGCTATTGCATCGCCTATTCTAACCACTAAACGTCGCGTTGGTACCTTAGCTATAACATTTGAATCAACTAAAATTAAATCTGGATTTCCAGATAATACAAAATATTGTTTAAAATAATAATTAATTTAAAAATAATCAACAAAGCAGTATATGGTGCATCTGTTGTAACCAAAGTTCGTGCAACGACACAAGAATAACTGAGTTTTTCAGCTAAAGCTTTAGCTGTATTACTGGCTTTTTCCCTCCAGTATCACTAGTACATTTTAATTTTACCTTATAATGAATTATCCATCACATCAGCTAAATTTTTATATTCAGAAGGGTTTTCAACTAATAATACTTTTTCCAATCCTTGCTTATTTCTGCTTTAAGCCCTTCTCTAATGCATTAAAGCCTTGTATATAGCAGTTTTGGTAATAGTGCAGCAGCAATCATAATAGCAGCAGTTATAAAGGATAAAATAAAATTCCCCACACATAACAATGTCATTTTTAATTAAAAAGGTGAAACGTATAGATTGCATCTTATTACCTTGCAACATACACTTTGACTTTCATTAGCGATTGATGCGTTAAATAATTTGGAAAAATGGGATACACCGCATATTTTTGATTAAATAATTTTAACCATTATTAGGCAGCAATATAGAAAAGAGTTTCTTACTCCCATCACGATTTATCGTGATGGGAAAGCAAAATAGAATTAGATTTTTTTAAATAACACTGAACCATTGGTTCCACCGAAACCAAATGAGTTGCAAAGTGCATAATCCAAATTCTTAACTTGACGAGCGGTATGAGGTACATAATCAAGATCACAACCTTCATCTGGATTATCCAGATTAATAGTTGGTGGTATAGCTTGATCACGTAATGCCAGCACAGTAAAAATTGACTCAACAGCACCCGCTGCACCAAGTAAATGACCAATCATAGACTTAGTTGAACTAACCATCACTTTATTAGCATTTTCTTTAAAAATACTTTTAACCGCTTGCGTTTCAGCTTTATCACCAGCTGGTGTTGATGTACCATGAGCATTAATATATCCTACTTGATCAGGAGTTATACCTGCATCACGAAGTGCACATTTCATAGCTAACGCTGCACCGCTACCATCCGCTGGTGGTGAGGTCATGTGATATGCATCACCACTCATACCAAATCCAACTAATTCCGCGTAGATTTTAGCACCGCGTTTTTTGGCATGTTCATATTCTTCTAAGAACATAATGCCCGCACCATCACCAAGCACAAAACCATCTCGATCTTTATCCCATGGTCGACTTGCACCTTTAGGATTATCATTGTTTGTAGATAATGCACGAGCCGCACCAAATCCACCAATACCAAGTGGAGTACTTGCTTTTTCCCCACCGCCGGCTAACATTGCATCAGCATCACCATAGGCAATCATACGAGCAGCATGCCCTATATTATGAACACCAGAGGAGCAAGCTGTAGCAATAGTAATACTTGGACCTTTTAATCCGTAAATAATAGATAAGTGACCAGCAATCATATTAACAATTGTAGATGGAACAAAAAACGGGCTAATTTTTCTTGGTCCACCATTGACTAATGCACTGTGATTTTCTTCAATTAATCCAAGTCCACCAATACCTGAACCAATAGCACAACCAATACGTTCTGCATTTTCTTCCGTTATTTCAATACCCGCATCTTGCATTGCTTGTATACCTGCAGCAATACCATATTGGATAAAATAATCCATTTTACGCGCATCTTTACGTGAAATATTATAATCTTCGCCATCAAAGTTCTTTACCATAGCGGCGAAGCGCGTTGCGAAAGGGGCTGTATCAAAGTGTTCTATGAGTTCAACACCACTTTGACCAGCTAAAAGTGCTTGCCAAGTGGATTCAACTGTATTACCGACTGGAGATATCACGCCCATTCCTGTAACAACAACTCTGCGTTTAGACACATTGTCCTCCAGAAAAGGATTGAAATGAAATTTGAATCATTGAAAATTTTATTTTAAGTTTTCGTTGAATATTCTTAAATTAAAAAATAAAGATAAGAATACAAACTAGGCGATCATTTGACCGCCTATTGTGAAAACTCTGCAATCTTATTGATTTGCAGTAATATAATCAATTGCTGATTGAACAGTTGTAATTTTTTCAGCTTCTTCATCAGGAATTTCAGTATCAAATTCTTCTTCCAAAGCCATAACTAGTTCAACTGTATCAAGAGAGTCAGCACCAAGGTCTTCAACGAAAGAAGATTCATTTTTAACTTCTTCCTCTTTCACACCAAGTTGCTCAACAATAATTTTCTTAACTCGCTCTTCAATAGTACTCATACTCTTTTTTTTCCTATAAAAATCGCCGAAAGTGGCGGTGAATGTAAGTTTATAAAATGTTGAAAAAGATGCAAATCATTTTTCAACCCAATTGCTTATTTTTTAAGCCAAATGTTAAAATATTGGCTTATTTTACACTATTTTAATCAATTACACCATATACATGCCTCCATTGACATGTAAAGTTTCACCAGTAATATAAGATGCTTCATCTGATGCTAAAAATGCAACTGCATTTGCAATTTCAGTTGGTTCACCTAAACGTCCAGCAGGAACTTGTGCCAATGTTAACGCTTTTTGTTCATCTGTTAGAGTTGCTGTCATATCAGTTGCAATAAAACCTGGAGCAACAACATTAACGGTAATGCCTCTTGAGGCCACCTCACGTGCGAGTGATTTACTAAAGCCAATTAGTCCTGCTTTAGCCGCAGCATAATTAGCCTGTCCAGCATTACCCATAGTGCCAACTACTGAGCCAATTGTTATAATTCTGCCATAACGCTTTTTCATCATTGTACGCATTAAAGCTTTAGATAAACGGAAAACAGAAGTTAAATTTGTATCTAAAATGTCTTGCCATTC
Source organism: Gilliamella sp. B3022 (assembly GCF_028751545.1). Taxonomy (NCBI): domain Bacteria; kingdom Pseudomonadati; phylum Pseudomonadota; class Gammaproteobacteria; order Orbales; family Orbaceae; genus Gilliamella; species Gilliamella sp. B3022. Next base: position 1,411,925 of record NZ_CP071867.1, on the reverse strand, counting down.
CTCTTCTTTCATGCGCATTAATAAATTATCACGAGTAATGCCAGCGTTATTAACTAATATATCAATATCACCAAATTCCGTTTTAATTGTATTAATTACTGATTCAATAGATCCTTCATCGGTCACATTTAGTGCTAAACCTTTACCTTTAGTGCCTAAATAGTCACTTATGGCTTGAGCACCTTTTTCGGTTGTTGCAGTTCCAATAACGGTTGCGCCACAAGCAACAAGTTTTTCTGCAATAGCTTTACCAATGCCGCGACTCGCGCCAGTGACTAAAGCAATTTTTCCTGATAGGTTCATACTCACCTCTTTTTATCTTTTATTTAGTAATTTCTAATGCGGCATCTAATGAAGCTTTATCATTAACAGCACAGCCAGACAACGTGTCAACAATACGTTTAGTTAGACCTGTTAATACTTTACCCGGCCCTATTTCAACTAACAATGTTACGCCTTGATTAGCCATTTTTTCAACTGTTTCAGTCCAACGTACTGGACTATAAAGCTGGGCTGTTAAAGCTGCTTTAATATTATCAGCGACTGATTCAACTTTGACATCAACATTGTTAATCACTGCAAATTTCGGTGTATTAAATGTAATGCTATTTAAGGTTGATGCTAATTTATCCGCCGCTGGCTTCATTAAATCACAATGTGAAGGTACACTCACTGCAAGAGGTAGTGCTCGTTTAGCTCCAGCCTCTTTACATAAAACACCTGCTCGCTCAACCGCTTCTTTATTACCTGCAATAACGACTTGACCAGGAGAATTAAAATTTACCGGCGCAACAACTTGCCCCTGTGCCGCTTGTTCGCATGCATGGCGAATCAAGTCATTATCTAACCCAATAATTGCATACATAGCGCCGGTACCGCTTGGCACCGCTTCTTGCATTAATTTTCCGCGCAATTCAACAAGTTTAATTGCATCTTTAAAATCAATCACACCCGAACAAACTAAAGCTGAATATTCACCTAAACTATGTCCAGCCATAAAATCAGGTTCAGGGCCATTTTCTCCTTGCCATACTTTGTATATAGCTACAGATGAGGCAAGTAATGCTGGTTGTGTATGCCAGGTTTTATTTAATTCTTCCGCTGGACCAGCTTGTATTAGAGCCCATAAATCATAACCGAGTACCTCTGAAGCTTCAGCAAAAGTTGATTTCACAATTGGAAAATTGTCAGCAAGATCTTTTAACATGCCTACAGTCTGTGAACCTTGTCCTGGAAATACCATTGCAAATTTAGTCATTATTAAATCCTTGATTATTGAAATAAATCATAAATTAAAATCTAATTAGTGCAGAACCCCAAACAAAGCCACCACCAAAAGCTTCTAATAAAATTAGTTGGCCTCGTTGAATTCGCCCATCTCGTACACCTGCGTCTAAAGCACAAGGAACAGAAGCCGCGGAAGTATTACCCTGTTTATCTAATGTAACAATGACTTTACTCATATCCATATCTAAACGTTTTGCTGTTGCTGAAATAATTCTTAAATTAGCTTGATGTGGAACCAACCAATCAAGATCTGCCTTATTAAATGAATTTTCCATTAAAAGCTCATCAACTAAATTTGAAAGCTCTTTAACAGCAACTTTAAACACTTCATTACCATGCATAGTCATATAAACGGGATCATTCATATTACGACGATCAACATATGGATACTTTAACAAGTCGCCATAACGCCCATCAGCATGAAGATGTGAAGCAATAATACCCGGTTCATCTGATGCTCCAACAACAACCGCTCCGGCACCATCACCAAAAATAATAATGGTTCCTCGGTCATTTGGATCAACGCCCCGTGTTAACATATCTGAACCAACGACTAATGCATATTTAACTGCACCACTTTTAATGTATTTATCCACTATATCAAGTGCATAAACAAATCCTGAGCATGCAGCTGACACATCAAATGCAACGACATCATCAATATCTAGTTTAGCTTGTAATTCTGTTGCAGAACTTGGAAAAGCGTTAACTGAAGTTGCTGTTGCAACAATAATCATGCCAATATCATTTTTATTGATATTTGCCATATCTATTGCATTTATAGCTGCTTCATAAGCCATACTTGTAACGGTTTCGTTTGGATCAGCAATGCGTCTTTCTTTAATACCAGTGCGCGTGGTTATCCACTCGTCGCTAGTATCGACCATTTTTTCAAGATCAGCATTAGTTCTTATCTGTTTTGGAAGATAACTTCCTGTTCCTAAAATCTTTGTATACATCTAATTATTCGCTCTTGGGTAATGCGGAAGAAAGGCTCATTGCAATCTTCTCTGGTATATTTGTTTGTATCGCCAAAATAGCTTGTTCAATTGCTGCAAAAAATGATTTTTGATTGGCACTACCGTGACTTTTAATTACAATACTTCGGAGTCCAAGCAAACAAGCGCCATTATAGCGTCCAGGATCTAAATAACCAAAATTTTTTGTAATCGTCTTTTGAAGCCATTTACTTAATAGTTTTATAAAAAATGAATGGCGACCTAAAGATAATTTAAATGAGGACATAAAAATTTTAATTAATCCTTCTACAGTTTTCAGTGTCACATTACCGACAAAACCATCACAAACTAATACATCTGTTTTACCAGTTAATAGCTCATTACCTTCTAAATAACCAATATAATTAATTTGATCATTAGCTTTTAAAATCTCTGCCGCTGCTCGGATTTTATCTAAACCTTTAATATCTTCTTCACCAATATTTAGTAATGCAACTCGAGGATGATCTATCTTAAGCACTGTTTTTGCCAGGATTTCACCCATTATTGCAAATTGTACCAACATATCACTATCACATTGCGCATTAGCTCCGAGATCTAATACTACAGTATTTTGATTATTTAAAGCCGGAATTGTGGCTACTAAAGCAGGTCGATCAATTCCTGTTAATGAATGTAATAACAGCTTTGATAGTCCCATTAAGGCCCCTGTATTACCTGCACTTACACATGCTTGAACTTTGTTATCTTTAACAAGTTCCAATGCTATTCGCATAGATGAGCCTTGACTATGACGAATTGCATATGAGGGTTTCATGTCATTAGCAATTACTGAACTTGATTCAACCAAAGTTAGTCTACCATTTGATTGATATTGAGTGATAAGTTGAGAATTTTCTTTAGACAAAAAGAAATTAACTTCTGTGGGATCGCCGACCAGAAATAAAGAAAGGTTTGGATAACAATTTAGTGCTTGTATTGCTGCAGGAACAACAATACGAGGACCGAAGTCCCCGCTCATAGCATCTAACGCAATGGTTAGATTATCCAAAATGTCACCTGAGAATTTCTAATTAAATAGTAATTATTTAGAAATCACTTTACGACCACGATAATAACCATCAGCGGTTACGTGATGACGTAAATGAGTTTTACCTGATTCATCAACTGAGATATTAGCAACAGTTAATGCATCATGAGAACGACGCATACCACGTTTTGCACGAGTTTTACGATTCTGTTGAACAGCCATGGATTTACCCCTTATTCTTTAAACTAACTAAAATTGCAAATGGATTTGGTTTTTCATTCTCAGTAGGAATGTCACCAAATACCATATCTGCCTCTGACACTTCGCAGTGTTTACTATAATGTACCGGCGCAATTGGCAACGAAAGAATAATTTCGTCTTCAAGTAACGCTAATATATCTACTTCGCCGAACTCGTTCATCAGAACAGGCTCATAATGTTCCGGTAGAGTCTCTGCTTGAGCATCGCTCTTAACAGGACTAAATTTATTCATCACATGAACTTCAGTGATAAAAGGTTTAAAACAACGTTGACAAATCAACTCTAACGTCATTTTTGCATCAATTGTGATAACACAAAGTTTTTGCTCATCAAAATAAAAAGATAAGCTACATGTAATATCACTTTTCGGATAATCAACCCTAGTTATAGCTTGAACAGGATAATATCCAACGTAATCAAGCCGTTTTTGCGCTGCTTTAATAGGATCAATTATTAATGGCAATTTATTTAGCATAAGATATATGTATCTACCTTAAAATTTTATTCAGTATAGCTAAAAACTACACAATGCCGTAAGGCGCGCATATTACCTGTAAATCATGATTTCGTCAATGGGCGTAAATAAGATAATTTGTTTTAATTATTGATTATTACTTCAATATTTATTCTTATTTATATAATTTCGTTCATGTCAAAAATATTATCGCTTAACTGAATTTTTTTGTTAAATACCAAATTTAAGTTGGTCATTATTTATATGAAAACAGAATGTAATAAGGGAAAAACGATGACTTTTAATAACAAAGAAAAAGTATTCATTAGAGAATAAGGCTCCTTAAAAAACTCATTTATTATTACCAACTCCCAGATGCCCCACCGCCACCACTGCGTCCACCGCCACCACCACCAAATCCACCTCCTGATCCGCCTCCAAATCCACCAAAGCCGCCCCCACCTCGACGGTTATTACTACCACCATTACGACCTCCGGCTGACAAAATACCACTTAAAATGGTACTTGTTACAAAAGCTAAAAATAATACTGGTAATACCATATTTATGGGATATCCATGCCATAATGTGAATCCCCCAACAGAGAGACCATTGAGCAATCCGGTTCCTAAACTTCGTTTAGCGCTAACTTTATTAAATAATAAATTTGCAATAAAAAAACACATAAAGAAAGAAACTAATCCATAATTAATAAGCTGTGAGCCAAACTCGCTAGCAAGCAAAGTATTAAGATTCTGCTCTTTTTCATCACCGAAATCTGAAGCTGAAGTATCTATTTTTTCTTTTAATACTGATAATGCATTATCAATGCCTTGATAATAGTTATTTTGCTTAAATTGTGGCACTAATTGTTCACGAATAATATGGTTTGCAACTAAATCGGTTATTGTTCCTTCGAAGCCATAACCAACTTCAATACGCATCAGTTTATCATCTTTAACGATCAATAATAAAATACCATTATCAAGCCCTTTCTTGCCAATTTTCCATTGTATAAATACTCGATCTGCATATTGTTCAATCGTTTCATTATCAAGTTTAGCTATCATTAATACGGCAATTTGTGCTCCATCTGTTCTTGGCTTTTCAAATTCAAGTAAACTTGATTCTAAAGTATTTACTTGTGAAGATGTCAATGTATTAGTTGTATCAATAACACGTTGATTAAAAGAGGGGATGTCAGTTAGCCCATAACTAAGCCAACTAAACATTAATAAAAAACTAAGTAAGAAATAATTTTTCATTATACCTATTGCCCAAAATTGACAGATGGCGCATTAGATATTTGTTGTTCATTTTCAACAGTAAATTGTTGTTTTGGTTGTTGTCCTATTATGTCTGCAATCCATTTCGTTGGTAATTTGCGAATATAACTGTTAAAACTTTGAACTGTTTGAATGTATCTTCCTCTTGCAACAGTAATACGATTTTCCGTACCTTCAAGTTGACTCATTAAATCTTGATAAAGTGTATTAGCTTTAAGATCAGGATAATTTTCACTTACTGCAATTAATCGACTTAATGCAGAGCTTAATTCAGATTGTGCTTGTTGGAATTTTGAAAATAAAGCTGAATCACTAAGTTGATCAGAATTAATTTGAATTGAACCAACTTTAGCTCTAGCATCGGTCACTTGAATTAATACGTCTTTTTCATGAGAAGCGTAACCTTTTACAGTGTTCACTAAATTAGGGACCAAATCGGCACGCCTTTTATATTGATTAACAACTTCAGACCATGAAGCGGCTACAGCTTCATCTTGGTTTTGAATATTGTTATAGTCCTTAAAAAAAATAAAAGCCCCAATAATAACTAGTACAATAATAATTAATAAAGATTTTGATTTCATTGTAAGTCCTTATAAATAATTTAATTCATTGATAAATTAATAAATTATGTATAGTAAATATGTTATTTAAGAACTATATATTTTGCTATTTTACTTAGTAAAATAACTTGCTATTAACAACAAATAGATACAAATTTGATGGAAAATAATACAGATATCAGAAAATTATAAAGATAAGACGTTAAAAAATAATTTCAGGTGAACTATTAAGTATTTAATTATATCGGGTAATGATATTTATCAACTAAACTTACATTGCTCACTATTTATTAAATATTATATCTTTATTTATCAAATTTGCGAAGTATAATCCTAATTATTGATGAAATATACATCGCAATATTATTTATTAAAATTAATTCAGATAAATTTATTAAATTATCTTATTTTTATAATTTTTTGATTATAAAATTGTTTCAAAGCATTCTAATTGTGCTGGCTCAAAATAAATATCTTTATTATTTGATCGATTATTTGTGTTGCGATGGGTATGTTGAAAATGTTCAGAATTAACCCAAGCATCAAAATCTTCTTTAGATTCCCACTCAGTATATGAAGAGAATAACGTATAATTTTCTTCACTTTTTCCTTGTAATAAGTAAAAACGATTAAATCCGTTCATTTCTTTTAAATGACTATCACGATTACGCCATATTTCAATAAATGTATTTTCACTCCCACGTTTAATCTTAAAACGATTCATTACAATAAACATACAAATCTCCTTTTGCATTTTAAATATTTGACAAAAAAATAGCACGCCTATGCGTGCTATTTATATTCTAGCCTTTCACAAAGCTATTGCTGTTCTTCTGCTGAGTTAAGTAATTCAGCTAAGTTAGCTGTTGCTTCTTCTGCAGAAATTGTTGTTTGAATATCATCAGTCGATGGCATTGCTCGTTTACGCATACGTTCTTTATGATAAGCATAACCAGTACCAGCTGGAATTAATCGACCAACAATTACATTTTCTTTTAAGCCACGTAATTCATCATTTTTACCAGCAACTGCTGCTTCGGTTAATACGCGCGTAGTTTCTTGGAACGACGCCGCAGATATAAACGATTCAGTCGTTAGTGATGCTTTAGTAATACCAAGCAGATCGTGTAAGTAAACAATAGGTTCTTTTCCTTGCGCTTCAAGTTCACGGTTAATAATCTTCAAGCGTGAAACCTCAAGCTGTTCCCCATCAAGTAAACGAGAACTGCCTGGATGAATAACCGTTGCTTTACGTAACATCTGACGAACGATAACTTCAATATGTTTATCGTTGATCTTTACACCTTGTAGACGATAAACTTCCTGCACTTCGTTAACAATGTAACGTGTAACCGCATTTACACCACGTAAACGTAGAATATCGTGAGCTGATTCAGGACCATCCGAAATCACATCGCCACGACCAACTTGTTCACCTTCAAATACGTTAAGTTGACGCCATTTAGGAATCATCTCTTCATATGGCTCACTACCATCTAATGGTGTAATAATTAATCGACGTTTACCTTTGGTTTCTTTACCAAATGAGATAATACCATCAATTTCAGCAAGTATAGCAGGTTCTTTCGGTTTACGAGCTTCAAACAAGTCAGCAACACGTGGTAAACCACCTGTAATATCTTTGGTACCAACAGATGCCTGTGGAATACGAGCAAGTGTATCACCAATATTGATTTCAGCTCCATCTTCTAATTGAACTAACGCTTTACCTGGTAAGAAGTATTGTGCAAGCATTTCAGTGCCAGCGACATAAATATCATCACCTTTGGCATCCACAATTTTGATTGCTGGACGTAGATCTTTACCTACACCAGTCCGCTCAGCCACATCTAATATCGCTATAGATGATAAACCTGTTAACTCATCTGTTTGACGCGTAATAGTTTGACCATCAACCATATCAACAAAACGTACGAAACCTTTTGCTTCAGAGATAACTGGCATAGTATGTGGATCCCAGTTCGCAATTGTTTCACCAGCTTCAACTGCTGAACCATTACCTTTACTTAAAATCGAACCGTAAGGAACTTTGTAGGTTTCTTTCATTCGACCTAATTCATCGATAATCGTTAATTCAGCATTACGTGAAGTAATTACTAATTTCTTATCTGGATTAGTCACAAACTTCGCATTAGTTAATTTAATGCTACCTTTGTTTTTAACTTGAACACTTGATTCTGCTGCTGCTCGAGATGCTGCACCACCGATATGGAATGTACGCATGGTTAACTGTGTACCCGGTTCACCGATTGACTGAGCCGCGATAACACCGATTGCTTCACCTTTGTTAACCAAATGACCACGAGCTAGATCACGACCATAGCATTTTGCACAAACACCAAAATCAGTATCGCATGAAACTACTGAACGTACTTTCACACTATCAACAGATTCAGCTTCTAGTAAATCACAATAGCTTTCATCTAGCAGTGTATTGCGAGGAATTAAGATATCCGCGCCACCTGGTTTTAATACATCTTCAGCTGTTACACGACCTAATACGCGTTCACGTAGTGGCTCTTTAACATCACCACCTTCAATTACTGGTGTCATTACTACACCTTCTAACGTACCGCAATCATCTTCAATAACTACTAAATCTTGAGCTACGTCAACTAAACGGCGTGTTAAGTAACCTGAGTTCGCAGTTTTTAAGGCGGTATCAGCAAGACCTTTACGTGCACCATGGGTAGAAATAAAGTACTGAAGTACGTTTAATCCTTCACGGAAGTTTGCCGTAATTGGTGTTTCGATAATTGAACCATCTGGTTTCGCCATCAAACCACGCATACCAGCTAACTGACGAATCTGAGCTGCAGAACCACGAGCACCAGAGTCAGCCATCATATAGATACTGTTGAAAGAAGATTGAACCTCTTCTTCACCATCACGATTAATGACTTTTTCTGTGGATAAGTTATCCATCATCGCTTTAGCGACACGCTCATTAGCTGCGGCCCAAATATCGATAACTTTGTTATAACGTTCACCAGCAGTAACTAAACCTGATTGGAACTGTTCTTGAATTTCAGCAACTTCAATTTCTGCTTCGTTGATGATTTGTAATTTCTTCGCAGGAATTTCCATATCATCAATACCAACTGAAACACCTGAACGAGCTGCATAAGCAAAACCTGTATACATTACTTGGTCAGCTAAAATTACAGTTTCTTTCATACCTAATTGGCGATAACAAATATTTAAAATTCGTGAAATCGCTTTTTTACCTAGTGGTTGATTAATAACTGAGAAGCTCATACCTTTAGGCATAATTAACCATAAAATAGCACGACCAACTGTAGTATCAACCACAGAAGTTGTATCTTCCCACTCACCAATACTATTACGGTGGCTTTCAGTAATACGTACTTTAACTTTAGCATGTAGCTCAACAAGACCTAAGCGATACAGTTTTTCTGCTTCTTTAGGTCCGGTTAAAATCATGCCTTCCCCTTTCGCATTAATTTTATCACGAGTCATGTAGTAAAGACCTAATACCACGTCCTGAGAAGGAACAATGATAGGCTCACCACTCGCAGGCGAAAGAATGTTGTTGGTTGACATCATTAACGCACGCGCTTCTAATTGAGCTTCTAACGTTAATGGTACGTGAACCGCCATTTGGTCACCATCGAAGTCAGCATTGAATGCCGCACAAACTAATGGATGTAATTGGATCGCTTTACCTTCAATTAGGATAGGTTCAAATGCCTGAATACCTAATCGGTGAAGTGTTGGTGCACGGTTTAGTAATACCGGATGTTCACGGATAACTTCATCTAAGATATCCCAAACAATTGCATCTTCACGTTCAACCATTTTCTTGGCTGCTTTAATGGTAGTTGCATAACCACGGCGTTCTAATTTTCCGTAAATAAATGGTTTGAATAATTCAAGTGCCATTTTTTTCGGTAAACCACATTGGTGTAAACGTAAATATGGACCTACAGTAATTACTGAACGTCCTGAATAGTCAACACGTTTACCTAATAGGTTTTGACGGAAACGACCTTGCTTACCTTTAATCATGTCAGCAAGTGATTTTAAAGGGCGTTTGTTTGATCCTGTAATTGCACGACCACGACGACCATTATCTAATAATGCATCAACCGATTCTTGTAGCATACGTTTTTCGTTACGTACGATAATATCTGGCGCAGCCAAATCTAATAAACGTTTTAAACGGTTATTACGGTTGATTACACGACGATAAAGATCATTTAAATCTGATGTTGCAAAACGTCCACCATCAAGTGGTACTAATGGGCGCAAATCAGGTGGTAATACTGGTAATACATTTAAAATCATCCATTCAGGTTTATTTTCTGATTGAATAAATGCTTCAATGATCTTAATACGTTTAGTTAATTTTTTACGTTTAGTTTCAGAATTCGTTGTTGCTAATTCGTCACGTAGTGCTTCGCATTCTGCTTGAACATCTATGTTACGTAATAATTCTTGGATAGCTTCTGCACCCATACGTGCATCGAACTCATCACCAAATTCTTCTAACGCATCTAAATACTGTTCTTCAGTTAAAATCTGACCACGTTCTAAATTGGTCATACCACCATCAAGAACCATAAATGATTCAAAATAAAGCACACGTTCAATATCACGTAGAGGCATATCAAGTAGTAAACCAATACGAGATGGTAATGATTTTAAAAACCAAATATGTGCAGTTGGAGAAGCAAGCTCAATGTGACCCATACGTTCACGACGTACTTTAGCTTGAGTGACTTCTACACCACATTTTTCACAAATTACACCACGGTGTTTTAAACGTTTATATTTTCCACATAAACATTCATAATCTTTCACTGGCCCAAAAATACGAGCACAAAACAATCCATCACGTTCAGGTTTAAACGTACGATAATTGATTGTTTCAGGTTTTTTGACTTCACCAAAAGACCATGAACGAATCATATCAGGAGAGGCAAGACCTATCTTGATAGCGTCAAAATCTTCAGTTTTAGTTTGTGCTTTTAGAAACTTTAGTAAGTCTTTCACAATTGACTCCTATGGAGTTAAATCAATTAGATAACTTATTATTGCTAATAAGTTATCCCTATAAATAGAAATCATTTGAACTAGAGAAGGTTACTCTTCGTCTAACTCGATATTAATACCTAACGAACGAATCTCTTTTAACAATACATTGAATGATTCTGGTATCGCAGGTTCCATACGATGATCACCATCTACAATATTTTTGTACATTTTAGTACGGCCGTTCACGTCATCTGACTTGACTGTTAACATTTCTTGTAAAGTATAAGCAGCACCATATGCCTCAAGTGCCCATACTTCCATCTCACCGAAACGTTGACCGCCGAATTGAGCTTTACCACCCAATGGTTGTTGAGTAACCAGACTGTATGAACCAGTAGAACGAGCATGCATTTTGTCATCAACTAAGTGATTTAATTTGAGCATATACATGTAACCAACGGTTACAGGACGTTCAAATTGCTCACCTGTACGGCCATCATACAGCGTAATTTGCCCTGACGTTGGTAAGTCACCAAGTTCAAGTAACGCCTTAATTTCTTGCTCTTTAGCACCATCAAATACTGGTGTAGCAAGTGGCATGCCATTACGTAAGTTTTGTGCCAGTGTCATGACTTCTTGATCAGTAAATTCTGCAACATTAACTTTTTGTGCAGCACCTAAGCCAAGATCATACGCTTTTTGGATAAATTCGCGTAATTTAGCTAATTCTTGCTGTTCTTTTAGCATTGCATCGATCTTCTGACCAATACCTTTAGCCGCCATACCTAAGTGAGTTTCAAGGATCTGTCCGATATTCATACGAGACGGAACACCCAATGGATTTAGTACGATATCAACAGGACGACCTTTGTCATCATATGGCATATCCTCAATTGGATTAATTTTAGAAATAACCCCTTTGTTACCATGACGACCTGCCATCTTATCACCAGGCTGGATTTGACGTTTAACAGCTAAGTAAACTTTAACAATTTTTAACACCCCAGGTTGTAAATCATCACCTTGAGTGATCTTCATGCGTTTAGCTTCAAGTTTTTTGTTAAATTCTGCTTTGATTTCTTCGTGCTGTTCTGCAAGCTGCTCTAATTGAGCTTGTTTCTCTTCATTTGCAATACCAATTGTTAACCACTTTTCACGTGGTAACACATCTAATTTATCAGCTTTAATACCACCAGCAATTAATACATCACGGATACGAGCAAACAAAGCAGCTTCTAAAATGTTAAGTTCTTCAGTTAAATCTTTACGTGCTTGTTTTAATTGCATATCTTCAATTTCAAGTGCACGTTTATCTTTTTGCACCCCATCACGCGTAAAGACTTGAACATCAATTACTGTACCAGAAACACCATTTGGTACACGTAAAGAAGTATCTTTAACATCAGACGCTTTTTCACCAAAAATCGCACGTAGTAGTTTTTCTTCCGGAGTTAATTGAGTTTCACCTTTTGGTGTCACCTTACCAACCAGAATATCACCGCCTTTAACTTCAGCACCGATATAAACAATACCTGATTCATCCAGTTTAGAAAGGGCTGCTTCACCTACATTTGGAATATCAGCAGTAATTTCTTCTGCACCAAGTTTAGTATCACGAGATACGCAAGAAAGTTCTTGAATATGAATCGAAGTAAAACGGTCATCTTGTACCACTTTTTCAGAGACTAAAATGGAATCCTCAAAGTTATAACCATTCCATGGCATGAATGCCACGCGCATGTTTTGACCTAATGCTAATTCACCTAGATCAGTTGATGGACCATCAGCAAGAACATCACCTCGCTCAACTTTTTCTCCTAATTCCACACATGGAATTTGATTGATACAAGTATTTTGGTTAGAACGGGTATATTTAGTTAAGTTATAAATATCAATACCGGTTTCGCCAGCGTACATTTCATCATCGTTAACATTAATTACAATGCGTGATGCATCAACATACTGAACGGTACCTCCACGACGAGCTACTGCCGTTACACCAGAGTCAACCGCTACAGCCCTTTCCATACCAGTACCAACAAATGGTTTTTCCGCTTTTAATGTCGGTACCGCTTGACGTTGCATGTTCGCACCCATTAAGGCACGGTTCGCATCATCATGCTCTAAGAATGGAATTAATGAAGCACCAACCGATACGATTTGCTGAGTTGATACGTCCATATAATGAACTTGTTCAGGACTATATAAACCAGACTCACCATTTAAACGGCAAGTCACTAAATCTTCTTTGAAACGTCCGTCTTCATCAAGATTCGAGTTAGCCTGAGCAATAACAAATTCGCTCTCATCAATCGCTGATAAATAATTAATTTCATCAGTTACAATACCATCAATCACACGGCGATATGGAGTTTCTAAAAAGCCATACTCATTAGTGCGAGAATAAACTGCTAATGAGTTAATCAAACCAATGTTCGGACCTTCAGGTGTTTCAATCGGGCACACACGACCGTAATGGGTAGGATGTACGTCACGAACTTCAAATCCTGCACGTTCACGAGTTAAACCACCTGGACCTAATGCTGAAATACGACGTTTGTGAGTAATTTCAGATAATGGATTGTTTTGATCCATAAACTGAGATAATTGACTAGAACCAAAGAACTCACGGATTGCAGCTGAGATCGGTTTAGCATTGATCATATCTTGTGGCATAAGTGAATCTAGATCGCCTAAAGATAAACGTTCTTTAACAGCACGCTCTACACGTACTAAACCAATACGGAATTGGTTTTCTGCCATTTCACCAACGCTACGAATACGACGATTACCTAAATGATCAATATCATCAACTTCACCATGACCGTTACGAATGCCGATTAATTTCTTCATTACGTCAACGATATCATCTTTTGTCAAGACGCTTTCGCCTTCGATATCTTCACGACCTAAAGAACGATTAAATTTCATTCTACCCACAGCTGACAAATCATAACGCTCATCAGAGAAGAATAAATTATCAAATAATGCTTCAGCCGCTTCTTTTGTTGGTGGTTCACCAGGGCGCATCATACGATAAATTTCAACTAATGCACCTAATCGATCACGAGTTGAATCAACATTTAAAGTTTCAGAAATAAATGGTCCATGATCAAGATCATTTGTAAATAATGTTTCGATCTTTCTATGACCAGCATTAGTTAATTCAAGCAATAACTCTAATGAAATTGGTGTATTAGCAAAAGCAATAACTTCACCTGTCGCTTCATTGACATAATTTTTAGCTAGAACTTTATTAACTATATATTCAACAGGTACGTCAATTTTAGTAACGTTATCTTTGTCCAATTCACGTATATGACGAGCCGTAATACGACGACCTTTTTCAGCATAAACTTTACCTTTTGATTCGATATCAAAAAGAGCTGTTTCACCACGTAAACGTTCAGGAACAAGATCCATTTTCAGTTTGGATTTGCCCACTTCAAAAATAGTTTTTTCGAAGAAAATATCTAGAATCTCTTCTGTTTCATAACCTAAGGCACGTAAAATAATTGTTGCTGGAAGTTTACGACGACGGTCAATACGGGCAAAAAGATTATCTTTTGGATCAAATTCAAAATCAAGCCAAGAGCCACGATAAGGAATAATCCGAGCATTATATAAAACTTTACCAGAAGAGTGTGTTTTACCTTTATCACTATCAAAGAACACACCAGGACTACGATGTAATTGTGATACGATTACACGTTCTGTACCGTTGATCACAAACGTACCATTATCCGTCATTAAAGGAATTTCGCCCATGTAGACGTCTTGCTCTTTAATATCTTTTACTGTTCCTTCTGGCGCATCTTTATCATAAATAACTAAACGTAATTTTACGCGCAACGGTGCTGAGTAAGTGATTCCCCTAATTTGACATTCTTTAACATCAAACACAGGTTCGCCCATTTTAAAGCTCACGTATTGTAACTCAGCGTTACCACTATAACTTTTTATCGGAAATATTGAACGGAATGCGGCTTCTAAGCCATATTGACCTTCTGGATCTTGCTCAATAAATTTCTGGAACGAATCAAGTTGAATAGAAAGAAGATACGGTATATCCAAGACTTGTGGACGCTTACCAAAATTCTTACGAATTCGTTTTTTCTCGGTATAAGAGTAAACCATTAGTTCCTCAACTTGCTTATCTGCTATTTTAGCATGATTAAATATTCATCAGGGGGTACTACCTTCAAATAATAACGCCTGACACCTCATCGAAAATATCTTTAAATATCAATTGATTAGGCTTAGAAAATATACAATTTCTTTATTACTTTTTATTGATAATCTTCAAATAAAATTCTTTGACTTTTTACAGCGCAAAAAGGCTGGAGGTAAAAAACCCCCAGCCATTTAGGTTGCTATCGATAAACTTATTTAAGTTCGACAACCGCACCAGATTCTTCAAGTGCCTTTTTAAGTTCATCTGCATCAGCTTTGCTAACGCCTTCTTTAACAGTTGCTGGAGCTGATTCAACAAGATCTTTAGCTTCTTTCAAGCCTAAACCTGTTGCACCACGAACTGCTTTGATAACAGCTACTTTGTTAGCACCAACTTCTTTTAAGATTACATCAAATTCAGTTTTCTCTTCTGCTGCTTCAGCTGGACCAGCTGCTGCAACTGCCACAGCTGCTGCTGCAGAAACGCCAAATTTTTCTTCCATCATTGATACAAGTTCAACAACGTCCATTACAGACATTTCGGCAACTGCATCTAAAATTTGTTCTTTAGTGATAGACATAATATAGTTTCCCAAATTTACAATTTTTATTAATTAATAAAGTTCACAATCATACTGCGATTAAGCAGCTTCTTTTTGATCGCGAACTGCTGCAAGAGTACGAACCAATTTGCCAGCTGCGGCTTCTTTCATGGTTGACATCAAGCGTGCTAATGCTTCTTCATAAGTAGGTAATGTTGCTAAGCGATCAATATTCGCTGCAGTAATCAACTCACCTTCAAAGGCTGCGGCTTTAATCTCAAATTTATCATTTTCTTTAGCAAACGCTTTAAAAATACGCGCTGCAGCACCTGGGTGCTCATTTGAAAATGCAATTAGAGTTGGACCAACAAACGTATCTTTTAAACACTCGTATTGAGTTCCCTCAACAACTCGGCGTAAAAGCGTATTACGAACAACACGCATATAAACACCAGCTTCACGAGCAGACTTACGTAATGCAGTCATTTTTTCTACAGTTACGCCACGAGAATCAGCAACAACTGCAGAAAGCGCACCTTTGGCGATTTCGTTAACTTCAGCAACAATTTCTTGTTTATTTTGAAGATTTAGTGCCATTGGTATTGCTCCTGGATTAAACTAGGCAAAGCCTAGACTGATTTTAACTAGCTACACATGTAGCTAGCATAACCACGATGAGCAGAATCCCTCTATTATATCTATCAGGCTCTGTCACCGTCTACGTAGGAAAATTAAGTAGTTAAAATTCAACTACACCTACGGTCTTGGACGGGGTCTGGTTAAGGCCAGACACCAACCGATTCTTATTGTTTAATTAACAAAGGTAATTAAACCGTTGCATTTAAAGTTGCTTGATCAATAGCAACTCCAGCACCCATTGTAGTAGAAAGGCTAACTTTCTTCACAAATACACCTTTAGAAGAGGCTGGTTTTGCTCGTTTTAAAGCAACAAGTAATGCTTCTAAATTTTCTTTAAGCTTCGCTGCATCAAAGTCAGCTTTACCGATAGTTGTATGGATAATACCATTTTTATCATTACGGTAACGAATCTGACCAGCTTTAGCATTTTTAACAGCTTCTGCAACATTAGGCGTTACAGTACCAACTTTAGGATTTGGCATTAAACCACGTGGTCCTAAAATTTGACCTAATTGACCAACAACACGCATAGCGTCTGGTGATGCAATAACTACATCAAAATCCATTTCGCCCTTCTTGATTTGATCAGCTAGATCATCCATTCCAACTAGTTCTGCGCCAGCTTCTTTAGCTGCTTCTGCATTTGCACCTTGAGTAAATACAGCAACGCGGACACTACGACCAGTACCGTGTGGAAGTACAATTGCACCACGTACATTTTGATCTGATTTACGTGAATCAATACCTAAATTAACAGCAACATCAACACTTTCTGTAAATTTAGCTGTTGCAAGTTCTTTCAATAAAGCAATAGCTTCATTAATCTCATATTGTTTAGTCGCATTCACTTTTTCGCGGATAAGTTTAGCTTTCTTAGATAATTTAGCCATTAATTAACCCTCCACTTCCAAGCCCATTGAACGAGCAGTTCCTTCAATAGAACGCATCATTGTTTCAATGGTAGCACCATTCATATCTGCAGCTTTTAATTCAGCAATTTCGCGAATCTGAGCACTCGTTACTTTACCTACTTTTTTCTTGTTTGGTTCACCAGAACCAGACTTAATTTTAGCAGCTTTTTTTAATAAAACCGCAGCAGGAGGAGTTTTAGTTACAAATGTAAATGAACGGTCAGAATATACTGTAATAACAACAGGAATAGGTAAACCTTTTTCCATGCTTTCAGTTTTTGCATTAAATGCTTTACAGAATTCCATAATATTAACACCATGTTGACCAAGTGCAGGACCAACTGGCGGACTAGGATTCGCTGCACCAGCTGCAACTTGCAACTTGATGTAAGCTTGTACTTTTTTTGCCATTTTTAATTTTCCTTTTCTCGGGTGCAAACGCCTCTATTAATAATAGCTATTAATAAATAGACAGCTCCCCTAAGTTAAATGAGGGCGAAATTATCCTATAACTTAAAACAAAAATCAAGATTTATTTAAAACCGGATAAATGAAAAGCAGAACCACTAGTTCTGCTTTCTTGCCATCAAATTATAGTACGTTAATTGCATTAAGTTCTTTAAATGCAAGCTCTAAACGTGCAACTAAAGAATCTTGACCTTTACGTAACCATACACGAGGATCGTAATATTTTTTATTTGGAGCATCAGGACCTTCAGGATTACCTAATTGTCCTTGTAAGTAAGCTTCATTTGCTTTGTAGTAATCTAAAATACCAGCCCAGTTAGCCCATTGTGTATCAGTATCAATATTCATTTTGATAACACCATAGTTTACCGCTTCTGCAATTTCTTCTGGAGTAGAACCAGAACCACCATGGAACACAAAGTTCAATGATTTTTCAGGTAGATTAAACTTTTCTGATACATATTTTTGTGAATTATCGAGAATTTTTGGCGTTAATTTAACGTTACCTGGTTTATAAACACCATGTACGTTACCAAATGAAGCAGCAATAGTGAAACGAGGACTAATTGCACTCAAACGTTCATAAGCATAAGCAACATCTTCTGGTTGAGTATAAAGTGCTGAACTATCCATATGGCTATTATCAACACCATCTTCTTCACCACCAGTACAACCTAATTCTAATTCTAATGTCATTTTCATTGCCGACATACGAGCAAGGTATTGACAACAAATATCAATGTTATCTTTTAATGTTTCTTCTGAAAGATCGATCATATGAGAAGAAAACAATGGTTTACCTGTTTTAGCAAAATGAGTTTCGCCAGCATCAAGTAATCCGTCAACCCAAGGCAGTAATTTTTTCGCACAATGGTCAGTATGTACAATAACAGGTACGCCATATTTTTCTGCTATTAGATGAACATGTTTAGCACCAGATACAGCACCTAACACTGCACACTCTTGACCTTCAAGTTTTAAACCTTTACCTGCGATAAATTGTGCACCACCATTGGAAAACTGAACAATAACAGGAGACCCCACTTTAGCTGCGGTTTCAATAACTGCATTGATTGTATTTGTATCAACACAGTTCACCGCTGGTAGCGCAAAATTATTTTCACGTGCAATTTGGAACACTTTTTGAACATCATCACCAGTTACTACGCCAGGTTTAACGACATCAGAAATTTTTGTAACCATTTTATTACCTATAAATTTATTAATATAAAAAGTAGTAAGGATGAGTAATTAGCTCATCCTTACTTTTAAACTATAATATTATGCTTTTGCTCTTTCTTCTAACATTGCAACGGCTGGAAGTTTTTTACCTTCAACGAATTCTAGGAAAGCACCACCGCCGGTTGAAATATAAGAGATTTTATCTTCAATACCGAATAAATCAATTGCCGCTAATGTATCACCTCCACCGGCAATTGAAAAACCTTGGCTATCAGCAATTGCCTTGGCAACAATTTCAGTACCACGACGGAAATTAGGGAATTCAAATACGCCTACCGGGCCATTCCATAGGATTGTTTTTGCATTCTTGATAATATTTGCTAATACTTCTGCTGATTTATCTCCCAAATCAAGAATTTGTTCATTTTCTTTAACGTCTTTCACTGATTTTTCAGTTGCGGTAGCTGTTTCACTAAATTCAGTGGCAACTCGTACATCAGTAGGCACAGGAATTTCACAGTTAGCCATTAATTTTTTAGCTTCAGGAATTAAATCGGCTTCGTAAAGTGATTTACCAACATTATAACCTTCCGCTGCAATGAAAGTATTAGCAATACCACCGCCAACAATAATTTGGTCGGCAATTTTTGAAAGTGAATCAAGAACAGTTAATTTAGTTGATACTTTTGAACCGGCAACAATGGCAACCATTGGTCTTGCAGGGTTATCAAGCGCTTTACCTAAGGCATCTAACTCAGCAGCTAATAATGGACCTGCACAAGCAATAGGTGCAAATTTACCAGCACCATGAGTCGAAGCTTGCGCACGATGAGCTGTGCCAAACGCATCCATTACATAAATGTCGCAAAGTGCAGCGTATTTTTTAGATAAAGTTTCATCATCTTTACCTTCACCGACATTAAAACGAACATTTTCAAGAACAACTAATTCGCCCTCTTTAACATCCACGCCATCAAGGTAATCTTTTACTAAACGAACAGGAAAAGATACATGTTCTTTTAAATAATCAACAACTGGTTGTAATGAAAATTCTGGGTTATACTCGCCTTCCGTTGGACGACCAATATGAGAAGTAACCATTACTTTAGCACCTTTCTTGATCGCTTCTTCAATAGTCGGTAGTGATGCCTTAATTCGCGCATCAGAGGTTACTTTACCATTTTTAACTGGCACATTAAGATCTGAACGAATAAATAAACGTTTTCCATTTAGATCAAGATCTTGCATTCTAATAATAGACATGTGACTTCCTCTTATAAATATCAATATAATAAAATTGTGACTATTCTAACATAAAATTTTCTTTTAGGTTACAACCATTATTGCTCATATACTGAACATCTGTCGGAAATAAAAAATTTGTTATCTTAGTAAAAATTTTTATACAACAGCATTGACAATAGGCAGAAAATCAGGCATATTTTGCCGCCTTATTAATATGTAATTTTTATCTAAACTTGGGAGTTGACTTTGGCTAATATCAAATCAGCTAAGAAACGTGCGGTTCAATCCGAAAAACGCCGTAAACATAATGCTAGTAACCGTTCAATGATGCGTACTTATATTAAAAAAGTTTACGCAGCTGTTGCAGCTGGTGATAAACAAACAGCTGAAGTGGCATTCAAAGACATGCAAGCAGTTGTTGATCGTCAAGCGGCTCGTGGCTTAATCCACAAAAATAAAGCTGCACGCCATAAAGCGAATTTAATTAAGCAGATTAAAGCATTGGCTTAATGCCATTATCTGTTAACTATTGCAGTTAGAAAGAATAATAAAAAGTGGTGTAAGCCACTTTTTTTATTTGTATACTAATCCGTTATTCGATATTAATAAGAGAGTATATTGTGGTTCAGCGTGATTATGTAAGAAAAAAGAGCCGATCAAAAAAAAATAACTCACGAAATAAGCCTAATTTAATGATATTTTTGGCCATTATTATCATTATTCTATTTTCTACTATTCTCTATTATATTGTGAATAACAAACCAACTCAATCTGTCAAACCCCCAAAAGTAAAAACACAACCTCCGGCAATAACATTACCTGAACGGCCACAAGAACGTTGGACTTATCTTAAAGAGTTAGAAACTCCCAATGCTAGTTATGGTTCAAGATCAATCGCGAGTGAACGACAACAAATTTTAGATAGTTTTGTTAATAACTCACGTCCAGTGGCGCCGACTAAAAATAATAATGTAACCAAACAAGAAATTCCCACATCTACAACTACGCAAGATTTTAGTACTTCAAATAAATGGATATTGAAATGTGGAGCATTCAAAGATAAAGCTAATGCTGAAACCCTTAAAGCGAGAATCGCGATGATTGGCATCAGTGGTAATGTATCTTCAGGTCAATTATATCGAGTCACAGCGGGGCAATATACAAATAAAAATGAGGCAAATAAGGCATTAAACTCATTAAAAAATAATGGGATTAATGATTGTATTATTTCTAACTAAAAAGAAAAATATGAAATCATTCAAAAATATACAGTTATTCACTAAAATGTTATGGTTGCGTATCAATCAAGACCGTTTAACCACGTCTTCTGCTGGATTAGCTTATACAACAATCCTTGCTTTAGTGCCACTTATTACTGTTATATTTTCTCTACTCTCTGCTTTCCCTATGTTTGATGAGGTCAGTTTTTCATTAAAAAAAATAATTTATAACAATCTGGTTCCTACCGCTAGTGACACTATCGAAAATTACTTAGAACAATTTATTGGCAATACCAAAAAAATGACCTTTATGGGTATAATTGGTCTAATAGTTACATCGCTTTTATTAATCAATTCAATTAATACCGCGCTAAATCACATATGGAAAACCAAAAAAAAGCGATCATTCATGTACAATCTAACGATGTATTGGACGATATTAACTTTAGGTCCTATTTTAGCAGGTTCAAGTGTTGCAATAAGTTCATATATATTTTCATTAAAATGGCTTTCTACTGCTGCACCGGGTAACTTTCTACTCAGTACCCTACCTTTTTTTATATCTGTGGCTGGTTTTTGGCTGCTTTATAGTATTATTCCAACTGAATCTGTGCCTTTCAAAGAGTCCATGGTCGGAGCCATTGTTGCAGCGATTTTATTTGAACTAGGAAAACGAGCATTTGCTCTATATATAACTTCATTCCCAACTTATCAACTTATTTATGGGGTTGTATCATCAATTCCCATTATGTTGGTTTGGATCTATTTTTCTTGGTGCATTGTTTTGTTTGGTGCCGAATTTGCAGCAACTTTAACTGACTTTAATCGCAAAAAGCACATAGTTGAAAATCAATCATTACCAGAGTAATTATTTTATGATCGCCTTAATTCAACGCGTTAAACAAGCTAGTGTTACTGTTAATAATCAAATTATTGGACAGATTAATCATGGATTACTAGTATTATTAGGTATAGAAAAAGAAGATAACGAGCAAAAAGCAATACGTTTATGTGAAAAAGTACTAGGGTATCGAATCTTTAGTGATAGTGAAGGTAAAATGAATTTAAATGTTACTCAAACTAATGGTGATCTTTTAGTTGTTTCTCAATTTACACTTGCAGCCGATACGCATAAGGGAATGCGCCCTAGTTTTACTAAAGGTGCAAAACCCGAGGAAGCCAATAAACTATACCAATTTTTTATTGAACAGTGTAAAAAGCAAATTAATACACAAACAGGACAATTTGCAGCTGATATGCAAGTTTCTTTGATAAACGATGGACCAGTGACATTCTGGTTAGAGGTCTAACCAGAATCGTAATATTAAATATTATGTCCCCATGTAGAAACATAATATTTATAGTTGTTTATTTATTGAAGGTTTTTTAACATTTCTATTTCTGAATGATTTTCAACCAAACCTAATTTATTCAGTTTGTTAACATAAAATTGTTTTACATCACTCCATAGGTAATAAGGATAGATATCTGATTTTACAGGTAAATGTACTTCTCGTTCATTTAGCAATACTTTAATCAAAATAGGTTGATGGGTTTGCTTGCTTTTATAAAAAAGCCATTGAATGTTTGCTCCCATAGGAATAATTTTATCTGCTTTCCATACAGTAGGATAATCAAATAGTGTTTTAGTAACATTAGCAGAACCTTCAATTTCAAGTAAAGTGGCTAATGGCGAAATCGTTTCAGCATGTGCAAAGCGCAAATTAGCATCCACATTATTATCTTTTATTGCCTTATCGGCAGAATGAATCATATCCCATAATAATGGTGCAGCAATTTTAATTTGAATACCTGTATTATTAAAGGCAGGGCCTATCTGCAAATAATTTTTTGCAGTAACAACCGTGTTATACCATTCCTTTTGTTCTGATGAAAAATAACGGTCTAATTCAAGATGATTATCCGTTAAAACTTGTGGCGAAAAAGCCTGTAATTCTTGATACAATTGGTATATTGCAATAACAAAATCTGATGTTTTTACTGATGCATCCTCAGATACCTCTAACCCTTTTTTTAATTTATTTAAAAAAGATTTCTTAAAAATGCCTTTGGCAACTTGTTTACTCATCTGTTCGGTTCGAGAAGCATACTCAATCGATTTCACAGCATTTTTAACGGTCTGACTTTTTTTATATTCACTATAAGCGGGAGAATACTCAAAAAAGCGTAATAATGTTTGTTCATTATCTGGTTGTTGAACAACATGAATATTGGGATATTTAACTTTAAAAGATTTAATAAAAATTTCTGCTGTCTCTTTTGCTCTAGGAGAGCTAGTTGAAATAACTTCAATTTTTTGTCCTTTAAATACCGATGGATTATTTTCCAACATCCGTCTACTGATCAAACTAATGTCTGTGCGACCCAGATTAGTGAGCTGACCATAGTGGTTCTGATTTAATTGCTTAATGATAATGAGTTGACTTAGTAGATCTTTTCCTGAATTGGTCAATTGGTGCTGACTATCAGCCAATGATAAAATGTGATAAGCAAGATCCTCATGCTTTGACTTACTGATATAGCGAGAACCATGGCGTCCAATATGATCAATATAAAAAGCTTGATAGCCTGTGGGAGCAGAAGTAAGAATTTGTTTAGGATCGTATGGATAAGCTGTTTTGGAACCAGCGATCACATAGGGTTGAGCAAAACTTAATGAAGTAAAGGTAAATAAAAAAACTGTTAATAGCTTACGAGAACCCAGTATAATCATATTTGTATCTCCATTTAGATACTAATCAAGATTAAGATAAAAAACGGTCAATAAATGCCTTAAATAACAATATCCGTTTCATATATTAACACAGCAGACCCACTAAACTTGATTAATAGTAAAATTTTACGATAAAAGATGATTATTTTTATAACACTCTTTTATTTTTTGTAAAAAAGATTATCTTATTAGGCACTCAAAATAACTTCCATTTTATTAATTAAAAATAATGAAATTATATGGCCTTTCTGGCACCAAAATTAGCTGTGCATTTATTTCAGCATGTATAAGTACCCCTTATAATACAACTCGTTTTTTTAAAGACTTAATTGCAGGGATAACCGTTGGTATTATTGCTATACCACTAGCAATGGCTCTTGCAATTGCCAGTGGAGTTCCGCCACAACATGGGCTTTATACCGCAATTATAGCTGGTCTTGTTATTGCTCTAACGGGAGGATCACGTTTTAGTGTATCCGGACCTACAGCCGCATTTGTAGTTATTTTATATCCAGTATCATTACAATATGGTATATCCGGATTGTTAATTGCAACATTATTATCAGGTGTTTTTCTAATATTAATGGGCATGATTCGATTAGGACGATTAATTGAATATATTCCATTACCTGTCGTATTAGGTTTTACCTCAGGCATTGCTATTACCATCGCCACCATGCAAATTAAAGATTTCTTTGGTTTAACTCTTGAACATATGCCTGAAAGTTATATAAGTAAAGTTATTGAATTAGCTAAGACTTTACCATCCATTAATATTGCAGATACAATTGTCGGAATGGTAACACTGATTATTTTAATTGTATGGCCAAAATTTCGAGTAAAAATATCCGGTCATCTACCAGCTTTGGTTGCAGGTATTATTATCATGTTTATTTTAAATCAATTCGGCTTTCAAATTGAAACCATAGGCTCAAGATTCACCTACACACTTGCTGATAATACTACCGGTCGTGGTATTCCTTCAGTACTACCTGAATTTGTTTTACCATGGGAAAATGCTGAATTTAATTGGGATTGGACGACACTTTCAGCTTTACTTCCGATTTCACTTACTATGGCAATGTTATGTGCCATTGAATCACTGCTTTGCGCTGTAGTATTAGATGAAATGACCCACACTAAACATCACTCAAACAGCGAACTGATAGGTCAAGGTTTAGGCAATATTATTGCTCCATTTTTTGGTGGTATTTCGGCTACTGCTGCTATCGCACGTTCAGCTGCGAATGTTAAGGCTGGTGCTACATCACCTATCGCAGCAGTCTTACATTCATTGGTAGTATTACTTGCTCTTATTTGCTTTGCACCACTTTTATCTTATATTCCACTATCAGCAATGGCTGCTCTGTTATTAATAGTAGCATGGAATATGAGTGCTGTGCAGCGGGTAATATATATCATCAAATGTGCACCTAAAGATGATATTTTAATTATGTTTATCTGTATGACACTGACCGTATTGTTTGATATGGTTATTGCAATTACACTTGGAATAGTACTGGCTTCCATATTATTTATGCGTCGTATTGCTAGAATGACTCGTTTAGTTGAACTAAATCGGAGTGATAATAAAACTTTAATTTTACGTGTTAATGGACCACTGTTTTTTGCTGCTGCAGAAAAAACTTTTGCTGAGCTTTATAAAAAAATTAACGGTTATGAGCATATTATATTACAATGGGATGCCGTACCAATTCTTGACGCTGGCGGACTTAATGCCTTAATACATTTTATTGATGAATTGCCAGAACACGTTGATTTATCAATATGTGAGTTGCAATTTCAGCCATTAAAAACATTAGCTCGCGCAAAAATTGTACCTATCCCCAATAAACTAATGTTCTTCTCAACATTAGATGAAGCATTGAAGGATAAAGAGTAGTTTCATCGTAGTTTTTATGTTATTTAATAAGTAAGTAGTAAGATCTGTGGTACATCTAAAAATACTACAGATCAGCAGTAATCATTACCTCCGCGATCTTTCTTTTCTATTGCTAACTATGATTAGCAATTCTACGATCAGAAAGATGTTTTATTTAAATGTAAACTTAAATATAAAAGTAGGAAAATAATATGATATGTGATGAAAATAACGTTCAATATATAAAACAAAAATCCAATTGGTTAATTGTAGTAGGCATTATTTTAATTGTATTAGGGTGTTTAGCCTTAGGTTATCAATTAATTGCAACTGTTTTTTCTGTCTATTTTATTGGTGCATTAATTTTAATAGCAGGAATTGCACAAACAATAAATTCATTTAACCTCAAAGGTTTTGGTCAAACGGCATTATGGACAATAATAGGTATTTTATACATTATTGTTGGCTTAATATCTTTTTTTCGACCGATTGCGGTTTCATCAGCTTTAACTTTAGTGATCTCCATCTTGCTGATTATGAGTGGCTTTACGCAAATTTTTGCTTCTTTTAGTAATCGAAATTTACCACGTTGGGGATGGGTACTCACTTCTGGTATTATTACCCTAATTTTAGGTTTGATGATTATTACTGGCTGGCCATATGATAGTCTTTGGGTATTAGGAATGTTTTTAGGTATAGACCTTATATTCCAAGGTTTTGCATATGTAGCTATTGGTTTTGCAATAAAAAACTGATAGTTTAATACTAACGGGTTGCTTAAATTGCTATTGATCCAATTTAAGCTACCCTTATCTATTGTAATAACGAAATCGCATCAATTAAATAATTAAAATTAACAATATTAAAATTTAAAAACTTTTATTTATAACTTTTATTTGTTCTAGCTTTTACTTCTTTCATGGTTTGTAAAATTCGATGATAATTATCTAACCTTGATGGTGCAATTTTGCTATCTTTCACAGCTTGTTGTAATAAGCAACCTGGTGTATCGAGATGATTACAATCTCGAAACTGACATCCCCCTAAATAGTCATCGAACTCTCTAAAGCCACTAATTACCTGTTCTGGCTCCAGATGCCATAAACCAAACTCACGAATACCTGGCGAATCAATAATATCACCTCCGTTTGGTAGATGATAAAGTCGAGTTGAAGTAGTAGTGTGCTGCCCCAATCCGGATAATTCGGAAATATCTCCAGTAATAGCTGATTGTGATTGATGCGGTAATAATAAATTAATAATACTTGATTTTCCCACACCTGATTGCCCAACTAAAATGGATATTTTATTCTGTAAAAGAGCTTGTAACGCAGCAATACCATGGTGATTGTGACAAGAAACATATAAAACTTGATAACCAATATTTTTGTAAATAGTTAATTGTTCTTCAACTTTTGCTCGTTGTTGATCACTCAGTAAATCGGTTTTATTTAAAACAATGATTGGCTCAATATCGGTTGCTTCGCAAGCCACCAAATAACGATCAATAATATTAAGTGATAATTCAGGTAAAACAGCTGAAATAATTATTATTTGATCGACGTTAGCAGCAACAGGTTTAACTCCATCATAAAAATCAGGGCGAACTAACTCAGAATGCCTTACATGAACCGCCTCAATAATACCATTGGTATTAGGCTCCAAACTTTCACGCCACACGACTTTATCACCTGTCACTAATGATGGTAAAGTACGCCGAATACTACAGCGATAAATGTGTCGTGAGTTATCTTCAACATCAGCTGTCTTCCCAAAACGACTTATCACCACACCATCACGTGGTGATGAAAAATTTAACAGACTTTCATCTTGTTTGGTTTCTAATCGTTGTCGGTGTTTAGCCTCAACACGTCTTTTTTGATTTTTGGATAGTTGATTTTTTGCCACAGTCACTAATTTTTGCTAAAACAGTTTGACAGTTATGCTACACTACTCGGCATCAAAAAGAAAATTTCTATAACAAATTATGACCACACAATTACAAATTAACAGTAGCAATCTCATTTGGATCGATCTTGAAATGACTGGTCTAAACCCAGAAACCGATCGTATTATTGAAATTGCAACTATCGTAACTGATTCTAATTTAAACATTTTAGCTGAAGGTCCCGTTATTGCCGTTCATCAATCCGACGAACGATTAGCCTTAATGGATGATTGGAACAAAAATACCCACGGCAAGTCAGGTTTAATTGAACGAGTACGCCAAAGTAACGTTAATGAACAACAAGCCGAACAACTAACCATCCAATTTTTAAAACAGTGGGTACCTATAAATAGCTCACCAATTTGCGGAAACACTATTGGGCAAGACCGCCGTTTTCTATTTAATTATATGCCTAATTTAGAGAGTTATTTTCATTATCGCTATTTAGATGTTAGTACCATAAAAGAATTAGCGAAACGATGGAAACCTGAAATTTTAAAAGGATTCACAAAACGAAGTACTCATCAAGCACTTGATGATATTCGTGATTCTATTGCAGAGCTTATTTATTATCGCCAACATTTTTTTAACCTTAAGGACTGATGGATATGCAACGGATTTATACCATTTTACTCTATCTTATTCAGCCATTGGTATGGATAAGATTACTTTGGCGTAGTTACAAAACACCAGCATATCGTAAACGTTTGCTTGAGAGGTATGGTTTTTGCAAAAATAAAGTGAAGGAAAATGGCATTTTAGTTCATGCAGTATCTGTCGGTGAAACCATTGCAGCCGTTCCGCTTATTAAAGCTTTACAACAACAATATCCTGATTTACCCATTACCGTCACAACAATGACACCAACGGGATCTGAGCGAGTTAAATCATTACTAAAAGACAGTGTAAGCCATGTGTATTTACCATATGATTTGCCGTGCGCTATTAGGCGTTTTTTGCAAAGAATCCAACCTAAGTTAGTTATTATTATGGAAACCGAAATTTGGCCTAATTTTATTAGCCAATGCCATAAGTACGCTATCCCTTTAATTATTGCTAATGCTCGCTTATCCGAACGCTCAGCTAACCGTTACAGTAAACTAGGCACAAGCATTAAACATTTATTAGCTAAAATTAGCATGGTTGCGGTACAAAATAAGCAAGATGGTGAACGCTTTCTATCACTAGGCCTACCCAGTGATCATCTAACCGTAACTGGCAGTATCAAGTTTGACATTAATTTAACGACTGAGCAACAACAAAAAATTGCTGAATTAAAACAAAAATGGCAATTAAATCGTCCCGTTTTTATTGCAGCTAGTACTCATGATGGCGAAGATGAGATCATCCTAAAGGCATTTAAACAATTATTGCTGTATAATCCAGATTTATTATTAATCTTAGTACCCCGCCATCCTGAACGTTTTAAAATAATTGAAAAACTAATTAAAAATAGTCAATTTAACTATATAACTCGTAGTTTAAACCAAATACCAACAGTTCAAACTCAAGTGGTTTTGGGTGACACCATGGGTGAACTATTAGAACTTTATAGCATGGCAGATATTGCTTTTGTTGGCGGTAGCTTGGTCGATCATGGAGGACATAACCCTTTAGAACCAGCCTTGCATCATATTCCAGTTATTAGTGGTAAATATTTTTTCAATTTTAAACTTATTTGCGAGCAATTAATTGCTGCAAAAGGAATGATTATTTGTGACAGCACAGCTGAATCTTTATACTTAGTTGTAAACAATCTATTGAATAATAAAACAGAAAGCCAACAAATTGGTGAAAATGCCTATCAAGTATTAAAGAAAAATCAAGGTGCACTAGATAGGCTTGTTAGTATTATAAACGGTTATCTTTGTTCAAAATAAGGTTACTTATGAATAAAACACAAGGGTTATTACTGGTTAATATTGGGACACCTAACACAGCCACGCCTGATGCAATAAAACAATACTTAATTGAATTTTTACTTGATAGGCACGTAGTGGATTTGCCTGCTTTCTTTTGGTATCCAATTTTAAAATATCGAGTATTACCTAAACGGGTGCCTTATATTATTAATCATTATAAAAAAATTTGGATAAATGATTTATCACCATTGATGCATTACAGTCAACAACTGTGCGAGAAGTTACAACAGGCTTTATCTAATATTCATTGCCAATTAGCCATGACCTATGGCGAGCCGAATCTTCAATTTGCATTAAATAAATTACAATCATGTAACAAAATAACAGTATTACCATTATTTCCTCAATATTCGACTACGACAACATTATCTGTACTGGATAAAATAAAAACAATTGAATCCTCTCAATCAATACCCAATAATATTCATTACATCCGTGATTATGCTGATCATCCCAGTTATATTAATGCTCTATATTTACAGATTAAACAAGCGTTTGAAGAGCAAGGGAAGCCTGATGTATTAGTACTGTCTTATCATGGAATTCCCGAACGTTATATCCACAAACGCAAAGATGATTACATAGAGCGTTGCCAAATAACCACATTATTGTTAATTGAAAAATGTAAAGCTCATGGCATTAATCTTCCCATTGAAATGGCTTATCAATCTAAATTTGGCAAAGGAAAATGGGTTACACCAAATACCAGCGATTCGCTGGAAAAACTAGCGCATAACGGCGTTAAATATGTACATGTTATTTGTCCTGGATTTTCTGTAGATTGTATTGAAACTATTTACGAAATTAATGAAGAAAATCGAGAACTATTTTTACATGCTGGTGGTGAAAAATTTCATTATATTCCAGCATTAAATGATTCTAATTTACAAATTAAATTAATTAAAGATCTTATAAACTATACTTAAACGTATAGTTAATCTAAAACTTTTTGACAAAAATAAAAAATGGGGCTAAAAAGAAATTAATTATTGCTTTAAACCTTTAATACTTTGTTTTCAATTGTGCAACTGATTAATATTGAGTCACTATCTACAGCGTATACATTTTATAACCTATGATAGGATTGTCAATATTGAGAATCTGAGCCCTAAGGAGAAAATTAGATGAAAATAATCATCATTGGCGCTCAAGCTGCTGGAGCGAGTGCTGCAGCTAAAGCCAAAAGAATGAACCCCAATGCTACCATTCGTATTTATGAAAAAACTGACATCGTATCGTTTGGGGCTTGTGGTTTACCCTATTTTATTGGTGAGCATTTCACTGATGCTAATGAAATGATATCCCGTACACCACAACAATTCCAACAAGATGGCATTGAAATAAAAACATTTCACCAAGTCGTCGCTATTGATAACATACAAAAAAAATTAACAATTAAAAATATCAATACAAATGAGTGCTTTGATGATAATTATGACAAATTATTAATTGCTGTTGGTGCAAGTCCTATTATTCCAAATTTTACAAATCATCAATTGAAAAATATTTTTACTTTACGAGATCTTGATGATGGTTTAGCAATTAAACAAACATTATCCGATCCTAAAGTAAAACATGTTATTGTAGTAGGTGCAGGCTTTATAGGGCTTGAAATTGCCGAATCATGTGTAGCTTTGAATAAGCAAGTTAAACTAATTCAGTTAGATGATAGAGTCCTGATCGATGCATTCGATGAACAAATTACCGACATTATTGCAAAGAACATCAAACAACATTGTGATTTGCATCTACAAGAACAAGTACAGGGCTTTATTGGAGAAGAGCACGTCACACACGTAATTACCAATAAAAATACGTATCTTGCTGATATTGTTATTATTGCAACTGGTGTGAAACCAAACAGTGAAATTTATCAAAATATTGGTCTTAATACGTTAGCAAATGGCGCTATCATTACTGATAGCTATGGACAAACCAACCTTTCTGATATTTATGCAGCGGGTGACTGTGCAGCATTACATCATAAAGTCAGCAAAGCTTTAGTTTACATTCCTCTTGCTACAGGTGCAAATAAACTGGGGAAAGTAGTGGGCGAGAATTTAGGAGGAGGACAGAGTGAATTTCCTGGAACCATCGGTACATCAGCATTTAAGGCGTTTGATATTGAAGCTGGACGAACTGGCTTAACTGAAAAAGAAGTCCAAAAAGCGGGTATTGCATATAAAACCGTTGTAGTTAGGGATAAAAATCACAGTAATTATGTTGCCGGACAAACTGAGATAACGGCCAAAATCATTTATCACGCTGATAGCCGTATCATTTTAGGCGGTCAAATCGTGGGTGGTAGTGGTGCTGTTTTACGAGTGAATACGTTAGCTACTGCCATATGGGCAGAGATGAAAATTGATGAATTAGCAATGATGGACTTTCTGTATGCGCCTCCATTTTCAAGACCCTGGGACATTTTAAATATTGCAGGTTCAATAGCTAAATAATACAAATTATCTTACTTGATACAAAAATCAGTTCATCAAAATTAACTAAGATTATTAATATGATTTTATTCGATGATTAAATTATCACAATAAAGAGGCAATTATGTCAGATCCCATTTTTCAAGGAACTTTTTTTGAAAAGTTCCTATCAATTACACACTATCAAACTTTAATTGGTATTGGACTACTACTAGTTTGTTTTCTAGGGGTGATGAAACCACTACAGGACAAAAAAGTTAATTTTTCTATTCGAATGTTAGTTGGATTAATACTGGGTGCCGTGCTAGGTTTAGGTATACAAAGTGCAGCAGGATTCCCAGATAGATCAACTCTTTGGATGCAAGAGACGGCCACATGGTATGGTCTTTTTGGGCGTGCTTTTATTGCCTTTATTCGTATGTTAGTCATTCCCTTGATATTTGTCTCAATTGTAAAAGTTATTATCGATTTTTCGGGTAAAAAAAATCTCCCACAAATCGCATTTAGAGGGATATTCTGGTTACTATTTACCACTGCGATTGCTTGTATAGTCGGTATTGTTTTGGCTAATTTGTTTGAATTAGGAAAGATCAGCTCTACAACTATTCACCAAGCTCAAGCTAAACAGTACACTAATATTATTGATACATTTGTAAACCTTATTCCAAGTAATATCATTGCATCAATGGTTAAAGAAAATATTGTTGGATTAGTTATCTTTTCTGCTCTTATGGGACTTGCTGCCAATCGAATGGAAAAGAAAAGTCCTCAACCTATTATCCTTTTTAAAACTTTTATTGAAGCACTTTATAAAATTGTGATGTCAATTGCGATGACTATCATTAAATATATGCCATATGCAGTGATCGCTCTTCTTGCCAGAACTATTATTTCCAATGGTATACCTGCAATTGTTGAAGTATCAGGTTTTGTTGCTGCTATCTACACGGCCACTTTAATCATGTTAATTGTACATGTTTTAATTGTTATGATTCACGGCATATCACCATTTATGTATATTAAAAAAGCGATGGGAACGTGGTTATTAGCCTTTACCAGCCGCTCGTCAGTCGGTACATTACCTATGACTATCTCAACTTTAACAGTACGTATGGGAGTAAATACCGGTACAGCAAATTTAGTCTCATCACTTGGTAGCACTATGGGTATGAATGGCTGTGCTGGTTTCTTTCCAGCGTTGCTTGCCGTTATGGTTGCGCATATGGTAGGTATAGATACTAATTTTCAATTTTATATTATGCTAGTAATTGTAGTTGTGATTGGATCTATTGGCATTGCTGGGATACCTGGTACAGCAACAGTTGCTGCAACAGTAGTTTTATCTGGTATGGGCATGGCTGAATACTTCCCATTAATTGGTATGGTTTTGGCTGTCGATCCAATCATTGATATGGCACGAACCCTAGTCAACGTATCTGGGTCAATGACTGCCGCTGTCGCTACCGATCGCGAAGTGGGACTTATGGATATGAATACGTTCTATAATCCAAATATTACTCTTGAAAATGAACAGTCGGATGTTTAATACAAGTAAAGAATATACAGAATGAAAAGGACGCTTAAAGCGTCCTTTTTTGTGATCAAAAATTAATGTTTAAATTGTCTTTAACCATGCAGTAACATCATTACCTAAGCTTTTATGACGCATTGCGTATTGTACAAAGGTTTGTACATAACCCAATTTATTACCACAGTCATGACTTCGACCTTTAATACAATATGCATCTACAGGATCTTCTTCAAGTAACATTGCAATCGCATCAGTGAGCTGAATTTCACCACCCGTACCTAATGGTGTTTTCGCAAGTAAAGGCCATATTTTTTCTGATAAAACATAGCGTCCAACTACTGATTGATTGGATGGTGCTTCTTCCACTGATGGTTTTTCAACGACACTATACATTTGTCTTACATCCCCAGCAGACAATTCTTGACCATGACAATCGACAATACCATAAGAAGAAACTAATTCTTTCGGTACCGGCTCTACCATAATTTGGCTATGCTTAGTCTCATGATAGTTATTAATCATTGCTGCTAAATTATCTTTTGTTAGATCGCTTTCATACTCATCAATAATTACATCTGGTAGCACGACCGCAAAAGGTTCATCGCCAACCAAAGGATAAGCACATAATACGGCATGACCAAGCCCTTTGGCTAAACCTTGACGGACGCTGGTTATTGTAACATGTTTAGGTAAAATACTTTGTACTTCTTGTAACAGCTGACGTTTAACGCGCGCTTCTAACATTGCTTCTAATTCAAAACTGGTATCAAAGTGGTTTTCAATGGAATTTTTTGATGAGTGGGTAACAAAAATGATCTCAGTAATGCCTGCTGCAATACACTCTTTTACTACATACTGAATAAGTGGTTTATCAACCACTGGTAACATTTCCTTAGGAATGGCTTTAGTAGCAGGTAACATTCGCGTACCAAGACCGGCAACGGGGATAACGGCTTTCTTGACGTTTCCATTCAAAGTTGATTCAAAACTTAATGACATGTTATTTCCTTAAAAAAATTAGCAGATAATACACTATTGCAACAGTGTGTTATCTCTATGCCATATTAACAACATGTATTTTCAACCCTTAATGATTTTATGACTTCAACATATAGGGAATCAAAGAACATGCATGAATAATTGCCTTTGTAAAATTTCATATATTACGTTGATTCAATATCAAATTGTAATAAACGATGAAAAAATTGAAATCTAGCATCGTAAAGGCAGTATTAATAATCTTTACTGTATAATTGAAATTCTAGGGCTAAATTATCAAAAATTAAATAAGAAAGTGAAATAAATTTTGTTAATATGCTTGATACTATAATTATCAATTCAATCTATATTGCTATTAGTGTTTTTTTTATAAAATATTTCATCTATTTACATATTGATACATCGTTAGATTCAATTAATGTAAGATTATCCCTGTCTTTAACTAAAGAATCAATAGCAATATAAATAATCTCAAAATCGCTTGCCTTACTACAAATTTCGCTTTGCGATCACGTGCTTCTTTTTGCGTGGGACTCATATAAAGATCTTCATAGCCATCATCATATAATATCACTCTATCTAGTAAGGACTGTGCTCGCCAAAATGTTTGTTTTGGATAATCACGAATCTCAATATTTCCCGTGAATTTACCTTTCATGCCAGCATAACTTGCTGGTAAGTGTTTACTTTGTCGACTTTGGGCAATATAAATATGCTGATAATTTGATATGTTTGATGGTAAAGGATTTAATACAAATTCTGTATTAATCATACTTGAATAATGACAGTTTTTCATTGTTAAAGGTGCAGTTCGAAAATTTAACGAACCGCACCCAGTAAGTAAAAACATATAACTACTAAAATATATCTCATTTTACTTTTGACAATTTATAACTTTATTTATTGTCTTTATTATAATTTATCACTAACTTTTTCTGCTGTTTTTGATATAGTCTTACCACCAGATTGGACATCTTTACCTACACCATTAACTGTATTACATCCAACAATGAGAGTTGTCATTGCAATACCGAAGACTAGCATTAACATATTACGTAACATAAATATTCTCCTTTTTGTGACTTGATTATTTTAATGTAGCAAATGCTTCCGCCACACGATGAATATTATGGTGATTTAGACCCGCCACACACATTCTTCCACTGCCCACCAAATAAACAGCAAAATTATCTTTTAATTGTGTGACTTGTTGTTTACTAAAACCAGTATAACTAAACATCCCACGCTGTTTTACTAAATAATCGAAATTTCTATCTGGAACTTGTTTTTTTAACAAGTTAACTAATGTAGAACGCATCGCCACAATACGATTTCGCATTGATTCGACTTCCTTGAACCAATTTGCTTTCAAATCGGGATCATTTAACACGTAACTGACTAATTGGGCACCGTAAGCCGATGGGCTAGAATAGTTTCGACGGACAGTTGCCTGAAGTTGCCCTAATACATGACTCGCTACTTCATGATTTTCACATAACACAGATAACCCCCCAACACGTTCACCATAAAGTGAAAAAGTTTTCGAAAACGAGTTACTTATAAAACCACAAAGACCAACTTCCGCAGCTTTTTTAATTGCGTAACTGTCACTTTCAATACTTTCGCCAAATCCTTGATAAGCAATATCCATAAATGGAATGAGATCACGATTTTTCAATACTGCAATTATTTTATCCCACTGTCTCTGTGTTAAATCAGCCCCAGTAGGATTATGACAACAAGGATGAAGTAATACAATGCTTCTAGCTGGCAATTGTTCTAATGTCTCAAGCATTGCATCGAATTTGACTCCACATGTTTGTGAATCAAAATAGGGATAGGTATTTACTTTAAAACCAGCACCACTAAAAATAGCGATATGATTTTCCCATGTTGGATCGCTAACCCAAACTTGTGAATTAGGGAAGTAACGATATAAAAAATCAGCGCCTATTTTTAGTGCGCCTGACCCACCCAATGTTTGTATCGTTGCAATACGTTTATCTTTATAGGCTGAATGTTCTTCACCAAATAGTAATGACTGAATTGCTTGGCAATAAGAGGATAAACCGCTCATCGGTAAATAGAGTTGCGCACCTTTTTGATTGTGATAAATATAATCACGAGCATTTTTGATACACTCTAATTGAGGTACTACACTATTTTCATCATAATAATAACCAATACTTAAATTAGTTTTACTTTCACGATGATCATTATTAAATTCAGCGACTAATGATAAAATTGGATCCCCAGCATAGGACTCTACTTTTTCAAACATATTACAACCTAATTGACACAATAACTAATAGCTGTAGATTATTGCATCAACTCAATTGGCAATCAATCACTAAATCTAAGTTTAACTATAAATAATTCAATTCAATTTTTTCGATGAATTTTAATCAGTTTTAATCTTAATAACCACGATATAATAGAGAATAAAATTATTTAATTTACATTGAATTTTATACTAAAACGTATACTTTACCTGAAACTTTTTGGATAAGATTAGCACTTTTTAGTGCTAATCAAACTAGCAAAACTATTTAGCAGCAACGACTTCTATTTCAACTTTTGCATCTTTAGGAATACGAGCAACTTGTACACAAGAACGTGCGGTGAATCCAGCATTATTTTCTATAAAAAATGCTTCATATACCGCATTAACAGCGGCGAAATCATTCATATCAGCTAAAAAAATGGTTGTTTTTACTATATTACTTACTTGATAACCGGCCGATGTGATGATTGCTTTAACATTAGCTAAACTTTGCTTTGCTTGCTCTTTAACGCAAGTTGACATTTCGCCACTTTCAGGGATTATGGGAATTTGTCCTGACACAAATAGCATATTGCCTAAATCGACTGCCTGAACATAAGGGCCGATTGCTGCTGGGGCGTTTTCGGTTTGAATCACTTTCGCCATTTTCAATTTTCTCCTTTTGTATTTCTTCTATTTTTTCATTACTTTTAATAAGTAATTTACCTTTGTTAATTTTTTTCATTTCAACAGGAAGATAATTTAGTGTCAAGTCAATACACAATGATGATCATGGGACTTCTTAAAATTTTCTGATATGATAATCAAAATTTTTTTATTTATTGAGAGTTAATATGTTTGAGAATTTAACCGACCGTTTATCGCAGACATTTCGCAATATCAGTGGTCGAGGACGACTGTCTGAAGATAATATTAAAGAAGCACTGCGTGATGTACGAATGGCTCTACTTGAAGCCGATGTTGCGTTACCTGTTGTTCGTGAATTTATTAATCAAGTTAAAGAAAAGGCTGTAGGTTTAGATGTCAATAAAAGCCTAACACCAGGCCAAGAGTTTATTAAAATTGTTCAAGCTGAATTGACCACAGCAATGGGAGAAGTCAACAGTTCACTTAACCTTGCAACACAGCCACCAGCAGTAATTTTAATGGCTGGTTTACAAGGTGCAGGTAAAACCACCAGTGTTGCCAAACTGGCCAAATTCTTAAAGGAAAAACAGAAGAAAAAAGTACTGGTTGTATCAGCCGATGTTTATCGACCAGCGGCAATTAAACAGTTAGAAACACTTGCTAAAGCCATTAATGTAGAATTTTTTCCATCCGATATTAATGAAAAACCAATTAATATTGTAAATAAAGCCATTTCACATGCTAAATTGCAATTTTTTGATGTACTTATTGTCGATACCGCAGGTCGTTTACATATCGATAATGACATGATGGACGAAATCAAGGCTCTTCATCAAGCTATAAACCCAATTGAAACCCTATTTGTTGTAGATGCTATGACGGGTCAAGATGCGGCCAATACTGCGAAAGCATTTAATGATGCATTACCGCTTACTGGTATAATTTTAACTAAAATTGATGGTGATGCTCGTGGTGGTGCTGCACTTTCTATTCGCAAGATTACTGGCAAATCAATTAAATTTTTAGGAATGGGTGAGAAGACTGATGCTTTAGAACCATTCTATCCTGATCGTATTGCTTCTCGTATTTTAGGTATGGGTGATGTGATTTCGTTAATTGAGGAATTACAGAGTAATGTCGATCGTGAGAAAGCAGAAAAAATCGCCAAAAAATTAAAAAAAGGAGATAAATTCGATTTTAATGATTTTCAAGATCAGCTTAAACAGATGCGCAATATGGGTGGTATGGGCGCAATGCTGGCAAAATTACCTGGTATTGGTCAACTGCCTGATCATATCAAAGCACAAATGGATGATAAAATAACTATCAAAATGGAAGCAATTATCGGCTCAATGACACTCAAAGAGCGCGCAAATCCAGAAATCATTAAAGGTTCACGCAAGCGTCGAATTGCGATGGGATCAGGAACCCAAGTGCAAGATGTGAATAAACTCTTAAAACAGTTTGACGATATGCAAAGAATGATGAAAAAAATGAAAGGTGGTGGCATGATGAAGATGATGCGCCAAATGAAAGGTTTAATGGGTGGCGGAATGGGATTCCCTCCTCGTTAAATCTGTGCTTGATTTCTTATTTTTTGAATTATCATAGCTGAACGTTAGATAACGACTCTCAAAATTATCGCGCTTAAAACTGCGCGATAATTTTTTTAGTGACCGGACTTAATCGATTTAATCTTTATCGGACGATTCATCGTTAATACAGTTCCTATCGATGAAACAATAATAAACGCGATGGCTAACCACTGATACCCTGATAATTGTTCATTCAACACAATTAAACCTGAAAGTGCAGCAAATACAGGCGATAAACTCATTAAAGTACTAAACGTTTTAGCTGGCAATTTTGGAAGAGCAACCATATCTAATCCATAAGGAATAGCCGATGCTAATAACGAAACGATAAATACCAGAGGTAGTAAATCTAACGAAAACATAGCACTACCACTTTGCCATACACCAATAGGAAATAAGAAGAACGAAGCAATTACCGACCCAATAGCGACACTTGAAGATCCATAAATAGCGCCTGCTTTACGACCAAATAAAATATAGCATGCCCAAAAACTGCCTGCCAACAAAGCAAATACAATACCCAACGGATCTAAACTCCCTGATACTTGATGAATAGGCAATAACATAGCCAAACCAATGACAGCAATACCTAGCCAAATAAAATCAAACAGTTGGCGCGATGAACACATCGCCACCATTATTGGACCGGTCAATTCAATGGCAACAGCAATACCTAAAGGAACCCTAGCGATAGCACTATAAAAAGCCAAATTCATACAACCAATTGAAATACCGTATAAAAATATGAATTTTAATGCCTGTTTAGGTATTGATTTTCGCCATGGTTTAAAAATAATGATTAAAATTATAGCCGAAAAACACAATCGCCAAGCGGTCATACCTTCAGGTCCTAATACGGGGAAAAGATATTTGGCAATTGATGCACTACCTTGAATGGAGATCATCGAAACAAAAATCAAAAAAACAGGCCAAGATCTTTTAAACATAAATAAATACCTTATTTTAAGATACTGAACTTACTGTCTACTTAATTAAAGCCAAAAGTTTAAGGTAAACGATACGTTTAAGTATAAAATAGACGCCGAAATTACTAAATTAACGATTAATTAATTTTCCCTTTTTACTGATAATAAGGCTAAATCTTGTAAAGCTTGTTTATAAGGTGAATCAGGCAAAATAGCAATAGCATCGTATGCTTTACGAGCTTCTGTTTGAGCAGTTTGAAAAGTAAAATCAAACGAACCACATTCATCCATAATGTGTAAAATGCGATCCAATAAATGCCGACCATTACCTTGTTCTATAGCTCGACGAATCAATGCGGCATCCTCAGATTTTTTAGTGTTATGCATAGCGTGCAGGAGCGGTAATGTTGGCTTGCCTTCATTAAGGTCATCTCCTAAATTTTTTCCTAATTTTTGATTATTATCAGCATTATAATCCAATAGGTCATCAATAATTTGAAAGGCTGTACCTAAATATTTACCATATTCTTGTAGGGCAAACTCCTGTTGTTCATTTGCACCAGCTAACACCGCAGCAGAATGCGAAGTTGCTTCAAATAGGCGTGCTGTTTTACGATAAATAACTTCTAAATATTGTTCTTCAGTAATATCAGGATCATTACAATTAATTAATTGCTGTACTTCTCCTTCAGCAATAACATTGGTTGCTGCCGACATGATCGTCAAAACCTTAAACGATTCTGTACGAACCATCATTTGAAAAGAACGAGTATAAATATAATCACCCACTAATACGCTAGCAGCATTGCCAAACAAAGCATTTGCAGTCGATTTACCACGTCTTAAATCAGATTCGTCTACCACATCATCATGCAATAAGGTAGCGGTATGAATAAATTCAATAAAAGCAGCAGTAATAATATGCTTGTCACCTTGATAATTAAGCGCTTTAGCAATTAATAAAGCAATAACCGGACGAATACGCTTTCCCCCACTGCTAATAATATAATTGCCCAACTGGTTAATCAAAGCCACATCTGAACTGAGTTCAGCTTGTATGGCTTGATTTACTTTAACTAAATCATCTTTTACCAGATCAAGTATTTGATTCATTGATGGATTATTCATCAGCCTAACCGCTAGAAATAATAGATATTAATCTTACTATTATCTGATAAATATTTTTATGCAACAAGAGTTGTATATGATATTTTAAAAAAAACTACAAATGATAAGCATTTTCATTTAAAATACTTACCTTAGATTAGGAATGTTTATTAGTATGAAAATTAATTTTGATATAGATATCAGTGATGAAAAGATCCCTCAATCCATTGCTAAAAAAAAGCGAAGAGGTGATTGTTTATATGCATCTTTTTCTATGTTGTCACATTTTTGTTTACTTGCTTTATTATTTTGTCCTACGCTTTTTGCAGAAAATATTATTGTAGATGAGGGTGATAATTCAATTAAAGCTATCATGGTTGATCTTTCTCTGGCTGCGCCAAAACAATCATTAATTGAAAATACGCCTGATATTCAAGGCATTCAAGATAGTGATATTATTGATAACAAACCAATTGAAGAGACACCAATTATTGAACACGAAATAGAAGTAGAAAAACCTGAACCTATCTCAGAAAAAAGACCTGACAAACCCACCGTAATAACTGAAAAAGATATTATTGTAAAACAGAAAGATAAGGTTAAGAAAAAACATCGTCCGATGCAAAAAGCATCACGTCAACAAGTTAGGCAAGAAGTCATTACTGAAAATATCTCAAATACTTCTGTTGCTCCCCAAATATCTGATAGTCGTCAATACTCGGGTAATCCTTCACCAATTAGTCGCAACCAACCTGAATATCCACGCCGAGCACTTGATATGCGATTGGAAGGTTATGTGATAGTACTGTTTGATATAAACAGTAATGGGCGTATTGAAAATATTCGGATTATAGAAACAAAACCCAATAATATTTTTAATCGATCAGTGATTAGTGCAATGAAAATGTGGAAATACCAACCTATTGCAGCGAAAGATCAAAAAATAAAAATTATTTTTAATCGGGATAAATCCATCAGTTTAGACTAGTTATACGGCATGTCGCTTAAGTAAGAATAACAAAGCCATAACCTCTATCTTAAAAGTTATGGCAATAGTGAGCGATACTTTATAAATGATTTAACATCAATTTTTCAATTTGTTTAGGTTCTTTGGGAACATCCGCGGTTAAAACTTCATTACCAGATTCGGTAATTAAAATATTATCTTCAATACGAATGCCAATACCTTTATAATGATCTGGTACATTGGCATCTTTATTAATATACAGTCCAGGTTCGACAGTTAATACCATTCCAGGTTCAAGAATTTGATCCCTTCCACTACCAACATCATGAACATCAATTCCAAGCCAGTGCCCTAAACCATGCATATAAAATTCCATATAAGCTTTGTTGGCAATTAAATTGTCTATATCACCTTGCATAATACCTAATTTGACTAAACCTATTACCATTGTTCGTATGACTTTGTCATTAACATTTTTAATGGATGTACCAGGTTTAAGAAGATGAATTGCTTGATATTGAGAAGCCAAAACAATATCATAAATTTCACGCTGTGCTTGGCTAAATTTGCCATTAATTGGAAATGTT
This sequence comes from Gilliamella sp. B3022, assembly GCF_028751545.1. Lineage (NCBI taxonomy): Bacteria > Pseudomonadati > Pseudomonadota > Gammaproteobacteria > Orbales > Orbaceae > Gilliamella > Gilliamella sp. B3022. The sequence goes on along the minus strand of NZ_CP071867.1, from coordinate 1,369,143 downwards.
CGAGTAATATCTCCTGCGTAGTATTGATATTCACAACCCGCATCAATCAAGACCATATCACCGTCTTTTAATTGCTTATTGTTATTATCATAATGCAAAATACAACCATTATTACCACTACCTATAATGGTGTTGTAAGATGGGAAGCGCGCACCATGCCAAGCAAATTCATGGTGAATTTCTGCTTCCAATTGATATTCAAACATAGAAGGCTTACATATTTGCATCGCTTTAACGTGCGCTTTAGCACTAATTTTACATGCCTTACGTAATAGTTGCATCTCAAAATCCGACTTAAACATCCGCATCTCATGAACTATTGGTCGCCAATCAATGATTGAGCTTGGTGCAACTAAATTTAATCTCATCCCTTGTCTTAAAGTAACCTGTGCTTGGTTGACAATTTGATCAGCATACTGATAAAGTTGATCAGCATGATAAATTGCGATTTTACCATTTAATAAATTGGGTAATATGGCATCAATTTCATCAAAAAGATAAGATTCATCAACTAAAACCGTTTTCAATGCAGCTTGCTGACCTAAACGATATCCTGTCCATGTCTCTGCCAAAGGATCTTTTTTTCGATTGAATAACACATACCGAGCAGTATTATCTTGTTGTTTAATCACTGCCAACACTGCCTCTGGCTCAGCAAAGAAGGTAAAATACCAAAAATCACTATTTTGTCGATATGGATAATGAGTATCATTGCTGCGTGTTACTTCAGGAGCAGCAAAAAAAAGAGCTACACTATTAGGCATCATTTTCGCAAGCAATTTTTCACGACGCAAAATCATTTCTGTTTTAATATCTTTTTTCATCATGACGACCTTAATTAAGATTACTTACTATGAGTTAATCTTAATGAATTGTTGGTGTTATTTCAGTTTCATTGAATTCATCAAAACATAACATTGATGTTATACGCACATATTCTTTGATTTCTTCAAACGCAAACTCAAGCTCTTGTTGATCTTCTTGTTCATCATAGCCCAATTTAACAATTTGACGTAGATCATATATCGCTTCTCCTACATCTCCTTTGATTCGATTAATTTTGGGTTGTACTAACCCTATACCAAGCAAAAAATGATTTACCCAACCAACTAAATCATCAATTTGTGCGTACAAATCTTTTTCACTGATAAATAATTGAAATTCAAAATCTTCATCCAAAAGTTGTTGCTTAGTTAACTGATAAAGTTTGGTAATTTGTTCATTCAAAGGTGCAACAATAGTTTGACCATTATTTAACATATCTTCAACTAAAGGACGCCAGCTCTCATCATGGTTTCCTCCAGCTAAAATACCTACGATAAAACCATGTAACTCAGCAGCAGTGATCCCTAATTTACATTGGACTAATTGACGATTAAATTCGTCATAATTAATAGTTTCCGTCATTACTCCACCTTGATGTTGTCATATCACAAAAAATGCATCTCTGCACTTTCCCCAATTTTAGTATATAATTCTAAACTCGCTATAAATAATAAACAGGTTACTGAGCTTTATAAAGGAATTATTTTGAACTTATTAAGATTAATCGTGAAATTGCCTCTGCTACTATCTTTTTATGCAATTTTAGCTATATCATTAACCTCTTGTGGTACATTAATTTCAAATAATGGTGTGATCATCCTTAATATGCAAGATAAGTTACACACTTATGTAACCAGCCAAAATTTACCTGTAGCGTATAAATTAGGTGATGGTGAGCAAGAACTGCAACGATTCGAAACATTCTGTCATGAAGAAATTAGAGCTTCACAACTTGACGGTAGTGAAGAAGTCGTTTTTGAGAATATCAAACATGGTATCCATGGGCAGGTGGAATTTAAAAATTGTAGTGATAAAATCACTCGAATTTACCGATACTGATAAAATCTAGCTATCTTTATAAATTATGGCTAATAATATTTAATGAATGTCAAAGATCTATGAAATCTTACTAGCCTTTCATGCAGTTTTTATTTATATTGGTCGCTGAAAAGAAAATATTTTTAGGAGCAAAAATAATATGTATAAACAAGATGTAACAATTACTGCATCAAATGGTCTTCATACTCGTCCTGCGGCGCAATTTGTCAAGGAAGCCAAAAATTTCAATGCAGAAATTACCGTTACTTCAAATGGTAAAAGTGCAAGTGCAAAAAGCTTATTTAAATTACAAACTTTAGGTTTAACACAAGGAACAACGATTACTATTTCAGCTGAAGGCGAAGATGAAAAAGAAGCAGTACAACATCTTGTAAAACTAATTCCAGAATTAGAATAATAACTCCAAATTAGCTATGAACAGTTTTAAAATTGAATAAGGACTAAATTTATGGTATCAGGTATACTTGTTTCCCCCGGTATCGCTTTTGCAAAAGCGCTATTATTAAAAGAAGAGCCTATTGTTATTAGTAATAGACAAATTCTTGATAACAAAATTGACGCTGAAATTGAACGTTTCAAAGAAGCTCGAGAAAAATCAAGTGAGCAATTACATGTAATCATGGAACGAGCAAAATCTACATTAGGTGAAGATAAAGCAGCAATTTTTGAAGGTCATATTATGCTTCTTGAAGATGAAGATCTTGAACAAGAAGTTATTTCACGTATTCAAACTAAACATTCTACCGCTGATGCCGCAGTTCAATCTGTTTTTGAAACTCAAGCTAAAGAACTCGAAAATTTAGATGATGAATATTTAAAAGAGCGTGCAGCAGATATTCGCGATATCGGCAAACGCTTACTTAAAAATATTTTAGGTATTGAAATTGTTGATTTGAGTGCTATTAACCAACCATGTATTTTAGTAGCAACAGATTTAACACCATCTGAAACCGCTCAGTTGAATTTAGACATGGTATTAGGTTTTATTACTGACGCAGGTGGGCGAACATCACATACGTCAATTATGGCTCGTTCATTAGAAATTCCTGCTATTGTGGGTACGTCTAATGCAACCCAAGAAATCAAACAAGGTGATTTTGTTATTTTGGATGCAATTAATAATGCTATCTATATCAATCCAGATCACACTACTCAAGAAAAATTAAAGCAGGTCCAAGCAAAATTTATTACCGATAAAGAAGAACTTGCAAAATTAAAAGACTTACCAGCTGTAACACTTGATGGACACCAAGTCGAAATTTGCGGCAATATTGGTACAGTGCGTGATATTGCTGGCGCAGAACGCAATGGTTATGAGGGTGTTGGTTTATATCGTACAGAATTTTTATTCATGGATCGAGAAGCTTATCCTAATGAGGAAGAACAATTCAAAGCATATAAAGAAGTGGCTGAATCGACGAATGGTTTATCAGTGATTGTACGCACGATGGATATTGGTGGTGATAAAGATGTACCTTATATGCATTTACCAAAAGAAGAGAATCCATTTTTAGGCTGGCGTGCAATTCGTATTTGTTTAGATCGTAAAGAAGTACTGCACGCTCAATTACGTGCAATCTTGCGTGCATCTGCATTCGGAAAATTACGTATTATGTTCCCAATGATTATTTCAGTGGAAGAAATTCGTATATTAAAATCTGAAATTAATATTCTTAAAGAACAATTAACGACCGAAGGAAAAGCATTCGATAAAAATATCGAAATTGGTGTAATGATTGAAACCCCAGCAGCAGCAGTGATTGCACATCATTTAGCCAAAGAAGTAGATTTCTTTAGTATCGGTACTAATGACTTAACACAATATACACTTGCTGTTGACCGTGGTAATGAATTGATTTCTCATCTTTACAATCCATTATCACCTTCTGTATTAACATTGATTAAAAATGTTATTGATGCTTCGCACAAAGAAGGTAAATGGACTGGAATGTGTGGTGAACTTGCTGGTGACGAACGGGCAACAATTTTATTATTAGGTATGGGCCTTGATGAATTTAGTATGAGTGCTGTATCAATTCCAAAAATTAAGAAATTGATTCGCAATACTAATTATGAAGAGGCGAAAAAGTTTGCTGATACAGCTCTACAAAAAGCAACAGCTAAAGAAATTATTGACTTAATTGAAAATTATACCGCTGAAAAGCAAATTTGTTAGGAGACAATGATGGGTCTATTCGATAAAATTAAGCAATTAGTATCCGATGATAATAAAAATAGCATCGAAATTATTGCACCTTTAAGTGGCGAAATTGTCAAAATCGAAGATGTACCAGATGTGGTTTTTGCTGAAAAAATCGTTGGTGACGGTGTTGCAATTAAGCCCTCTGGTAATAAAATTGTTGCACCTTTAAATGGTAAAATTGGTAAAATTTTCGAAACCAATCATGCTTTTGCAATTGAATCAGATGAAGGTATTGAGCTTTTTGTTCACTTTGGTATTGACACAGTAGAATTAAAAGGTGAAGGCTTTAAGCGAATTGCTGAAGAAGGTCAACAAGTAAAAGTAGGCGATACTATTATTGAAATCGATCTGCCATTACTTGAGAGTAAAGCTAAATCAGTGTTAACACCAGTAGTTATTTCTAATATGGAAACAGTATTAGAATTAACAAAACTTTCTGGATCGGTTGAAGCAGGTAAAACGCCAATAATGCGAGTAAAAAAATAATCTTTTTATTTAATTTACTTAAAAAAACCTTCAGTTTAAACTGAAGGTTTTTTATAAACATGTTTAATTTCTTAAACTTCTTAACGCCACTTTTTATATTGGTTAATTAAGTTATTGGTAGACTCATCATGAGAATTAACTGGCTTATCATCCGATAATTCGGGTAAAATACGTCCTGCTAACTGTTTACCAAGTTCTACACCCCATTGATCAAAACTAAAAATATTAAGAATAATACCTTGAGTAAAGATCTTATGTTCATACATAGCGACTAATGCACCAAGTGTATAAGGTGTTATTTTCTTCACTAAGATTGAATTAGTTGGTTTATTACCCTCAAAAACTTTAAATGGTACTATAGACTTAACTTCATCAAGTGTTTTACCTGCTGCAATAAATTCTTGCTCAACTTGCTGTGCAGTTTTACCAAATGCTAAAGCTTCTGTCTGTGCAAAAAAGTTTGATAACAATTTCGGGTGGTGATCACTTACTGGGTTATGGCTAATTGCTGGTGCAATAAAGTCACATGGAATTAATTTAGTACCCTGATGAATTAATTGATAAAATGCGTGTTGACCATTAGTACCAGGTTCCCCCCAAATAATTGGACCAGTTGTATAAGTCGTTTTTTGACCATTGCGATCAACACGCTTACCATTTGATTCCATATTTCCTTGTTGGAAATAAGCGGCAAAACGGTGCATATATTGATCATACGGTAAAATCGCTTCAGTTTCTGCTCCACAAAAATTGTTGTACCAAAGACCAATTAACGCAAGTAATGCTGGAATATTTTTCTCGATTGACGCGCTCTGGAAATGTTTATCCATAGCATGACCTCCAGCTAAAAACTTTTTAAAATTTTCAAAACCAATTGATAGAACAATTGATAAGCCAATTGCAGACCAAGATGAATAGCGACCACCAACCCAGTCCCAAAATTCAAACATATTGGTGGTATCAATACCAAATTTTTCGACCTCTTTAACATTGGTTGAAAGCGCAACAAAATGTAAAGCAATGGCTTTATCCTCTTTGGCTGCATCCAGTAACCACTTACGAGCAGTCTGCGCATTTGTCATGGTTTCTTGGGTGGTAAACGTTTTAGATGCCACTAAAAATAAAGTGGTTTCAGGGTTTAGATCTTTAAGCGCTTCTACAATATGAGTACCATCGACATTCGAAACAAAATGCATTGTTAGATGATTTTTATAAGGGCGTAATGCTTCGGTGATCATATGAGGACCAAGATCTGAACCACCAATACCAATATTAACTACGTCCGTAATTGCTTTACCCGTATAACCTTTCCATTCTCCACTAATGATCTTTTTACTAAACGAATCCATTTTAGCAAGTACGGTGTTAACCTCATCCATTACATTCTTACCATCGACATAAATCGGGGTATTTGAAGTATTACGCAACGCAACATGCAATACAGCACGATTTTCTGTACGATTAATTTTTTCACCGCTATACATGGCGTTAATGGCGCCATTTAAATCACATTCATCAGCAAGTTTGTAAAGCAATTCTAAAGTTTCTTGCGTCACTCTATTTTTTGACAAATCAACCAAAAACTCATCTTCAAAAGGAATGCTCAGTTTTTCAACACGCTTAGGTTCATCTTTTAAAATTTGGGCAATGGTTTTTTCATGATGCTTTTCATAACTAGCCTGAAGAGATTGCCAAGAAGAAGTGGTAGTTGGATCAATTGACTTTAACATATCTAATTCCTTAATTAATATAGCACTGCTGCCCATAATATAACTATGCCTAACATGATGCAAGATAAGGATTTTATCTTTTGTTTTTTAAATTGATATCATTTCAATCCCTTTTTTTACTATCTTCAATATATTTTGTCAGATTCTCAAAATCATCAAAGATAATAGGACCAAGATAAGGCACATATTTAGCTAAGTATATTTAAGACACAATTCCTTTTTCTTAAGCCAAAATTGTCACGTTACTAACTCTAAGGGATCTATTTATCTAATTCGTTCCGAGTAAGCGTGCTCTTTTATGCTTATGATGCTTCTACTTATAGACCTTGATAAACGACTTCACTATGAAATATGTAAAGGATTTATCTGTACATTTCTACACTAAATTCTATCCAGTTTTATTTATCAATAAAAAACAGTTCTTATTCACGTATTTCACATATTATTAATTAGTGTGGGATTTTATTTTCTGGTTGTATTGTTAAGTTTATTTCGTGAGATAACCACTTTAAATAAAAGGTAAGTGATTTTTTAGTAATAGCGCTCAATCTATAAGGAGCGCTTTTTTAGAGCTTGGGGAATGATAGTTATATCATAGATTATAGCGATAATATACACATAACTTCTCACGTGTTTCATAGATCAATTAACGTTGAATTGGTTAAGTAATGCAACACTCAATTGCTTCATCTTGAGCTGTACTATAATCAAAATGAGCTTTTTTAGAATCAGATTCTTGTAATTACATTTTAGGTAAATCAATAAAATTATAGTTAGCTAACTGACTTTTAAAACCGATTGTTGCATTTGTTACCATTCTTTTATTTAATTAATTTATAACATTTCATTGATCTTTTCTTATTTCTTATATTACTAATATCAGTAATGGATTTAAAAAATATTAATGTTTTTGGATTACATTTATCTATTGTATGATTTGTTTTTTCATTAAACCATGTGAAAAGCATGCGTTATACTTTTTTAAGAACAAATTTTTTGCTTATTTTCCATAATTAATATTATTTACTTCTATATACCAATAGGGTTTATATATTTGCTTTTTTTAATCATCAACCGTCATATTACGTGTTTTTAAATCAAATGGTGTTAATTGATAGACATAATAGTTAAGCCAATTACTAAATAGTAAATAGGCATGGCTACGCCATGTAGCTTTCGGGGGCAGATTTGGATTATTATCTGGAAAATAATTTTCTGGAATATTCGGATTAATCCCAGCGTTAATATCGCGAAAATATTCATTGGCTAAGGTGTAAGAGTCGTATTCTGGGTGTCCTGTTACAAATGCCATACGTTTATCTGTTGTTGTCATTAGATAAGGCCCTGTTATATCGGACTCAGCTAAAATTGTTAAATCGGTGTAATTTATAATTTTATCTTTGGGAAAATCAGCATTACGTGAATGAGGTGCTAAAAAAGTATCATCAAATCCTCGTGATAAAATCGCATTCGGCTGAATAATTTGATGTTGATAAACACCTGATAATTTCTGGCTGCGAGTAAATTTTGGTAAATCATATAAGACTTTCAAAGCAGCCTGTACAGCCCAACAAACAAACATTGTTGAAGTTACATGTTCTTTTGCCCAAGTAATAATTTCAGCTAATTTAGACCAATAAACTACATCAGAAAAAGGCACTTTACCTAGTGGTGCTCCAGTTATAATAAGCCCATCAAAATTTTGATGTCGAATATCATCAAAATCACAATAAAAGCTTCTCAAATGTTCCATTGGTGTATTTTTTGATTCACGTTGATCAATACGCAATAATTGAATATTCACTTGTAAAGGGGAATTTGATAATAACCGAAAAAATTGATTTTCAGTCTCTATTTTTTTAGGCATTAAATTAAGGAAGAGAAGCTTAAGTGCTCGAATTTCTTGATTTTTAGCACGCGATGAAGTCATAATAAAGACATTTTCATTGCGTAACACATCTACAGCAGGCAATGAGTCTGGGATACAAATAGGCATAACAACAGCTCCTAAAGCAATGATTTATTTTTTATAATTAAAATAGACGTCTAGATATCTACATAGCTAAATATAGTGGGTTTTATAAAATTTGTCGAGATTTTTATTAAGCAATAAGATTCAAAAAAATCAGTATACTAGAAATTTTAATAGTAAATAATGCTTAAATGGTCTTCAAAGTGAAAACGTTGATGGGAATATTAAAACTTAGAAAGTACGAGTATCAGTACGCCAAGTATCGGCGGTTAATGCTTCGCCAAAATAGCTATTAATTAATTTTTGGGTAATGTCACTTAATGGTGAAGCTAATACTTCAGCCGTATTACCATATTCAACCAGTTCTCCCTTATGCATTACTAAAATTTCATCGCTGATATGTTTCATCATTCCTATATCTTGAGTAACGTAAACATAAGAAATATTTTGCTCAGCTTGCAGTGACAACATTAAATTGACTATTTGTGATCGCATTGAAATATCTAGCGCAGCTAAAGCTTCATCTAAAATTATCACTTTAGGCTTTAAAATTAATGCTCGAGCTAGTGCGACTCGTTGTTTTTGCCCTGCTGCCATTACCGAAGGATAATAAGAAGCATGTTCAGGTAATAATCCAACTTGTTTTAAGACGTCATTAATTAACTTTTCACGTTCTTGGGCATTATATTTAGTATTGTGTTTCAACGGGATTTCTAACAATTGTCCAATACGTAATCTTGGATCAAATGAGCTCTCTACATGTTGAAATATCATACGGATAAGTTGGCAACGGTAACTATAATCACCATATTCAACTTTATTACCATCAATCCAGATATCACCGCTATCAGGTTTCAACATACCGACTAACATTTTTGCTACAGTTGACTTTCCTGAGCCATTTTGTCCAATAATGGCCAACGTCTTACCTTCACTAAGTGAAAACGACAATGGTTTAACTGCATCAATACGCAAATGCCCCAGAAAACCTTTAGGAATTTTGAATTGTTTAGATAAATTACGCACTTTTAATATTGGATTCATCATATATACCTGTTATTGACCACTACTCATCAGTATTTAACGGAAAATGGCAAGCTACTGAGTGATCTTTTATCGGTCTTAACTCAGGTGCTTCGATACACTTCTTTTGAGCATAAGGACAACGGGGTCCTAACCGGCAACCTATCGGTAAATGCTCAAGAGATGGAATAACTCCGGGTAAAGTATTGAGTGGGCTTTTATGGGGCATCGCTTTTCCAAAATCAGGAATAGCATAAATCAAAGCTTGAGTATAAGGATGATAAGGGGATTTAATTAAATCTTCACTATCAGCAACTTCCACCGTTTGGCCACAATACAATACACTAATACGATCAGTCCATCGTGTCACCATTTGTAAATCATGACTGATAAGAAGAATTGTGGTTCCAATATTTTGATTCATACTCGCAAGAAGCCTAAATATTTGTGATTCGGTTGTTGCCTCCATTGAATTAGTGGGTTCATCTGCAATTAATAATTTGGGTCGATTAGCCAGTGCAATAGCAATCATTACTTTCTGGCACTCTCCTTCAGTCAATTCAAATGGATAAGATTTTAATATTTCTTTATGGTCTTTAATTCCCACCCGATGCAACAATTCAATGGCACGATGTTTGCGCCAAAATAATCTTTGCCACCAATGCCCTTTAAATGTTCTTCTTGGAATAGCATTTATTAACTGTTGACCTATTTTCATTGAAGGATCTAAACATGATTGCGGTTCTTGAAATATCATAGATACATTATCACTAATCACTTTTCGACGCTGTTTAGGAGAAAGTTTTAATAGATCAATATCATCAAAATGAAAGCGATCAGCCGAAATCTTCCAATTATGATTAGTCACCCCTAAAATGGCTTTAGCAATAAGACTTTTTCCTGAACCTGACTCTCCAACTAAACCACGAATTTCACCTTCAGATAGCTTTAAGTTTACACGATCGATTGCTCGTAACAAACCATCAGGCGTAATAAATTCTATGGTTAAATTTCGAATATCTAACAAAGCCATAATTAATGCCCTGCTCGTTGGCCATATAATCCAAAATTGAATAAATAGACCAAAGTTATAGTAACAACTACAGCCAATCCTGGCGATAGAAAAGCTAAATAATTAGTACCGATAATATCTTTCATTTTGAACATCATCATACCTAAATCGGGACGTGAAACGTCATTTGCAAAACCTAGAAAAGTTATGGTAGTAATGGCCAAAATGATCGAACCAAATAATGAGGCAATTTCGGTCAAATACATGGGTAAAATATTAGGTAAAATGTAGTGATTAAAAATTGATAACGGTGATAACCCATCCAATCGGTAAGCTGTAATGTAAGTTTTATGCCATTCATTAATCGCTTGTTGATGAATATTATAGATAAAGCGTGGTGTATAAGATAATCCAATCACTAATAATATGTTGGTAATATCATCTTCTAATATCATACTAATTGCAATGACGCCTAGTAGCGGTGGCACAACCATACAAAACTTAAAAATAAATAGAATTAGCGGACGCAAAAAAGATATAAAGAACATCAAATAATTAATTATCCCACCAAAAATAATGACATAAAATACGGCTTTTAATGTCATGGATATGGTCGAGCGATATCCGATCAGTAAATAATCAAAAATATCTTGTCCTTTGGCATTAGTACCTAAAATATGATTTAAATCACCATTCGCCCACCAAGCTGGTGGTAATGAAGCCGGATAAATAGAATTTAAATGAGCATGAAAAAACCATTTAGTCGATAATGCTACAAATGCAATTGCTAAAATACCATAAAAGCTAATAATTAAATAAACATTACTGTGTAGCTTATTAAAGCAAGATACAATAGCATTTACTAGTTTAGTTACCCTAGACATAATTTACCTTATGACGTAATGGATAAATAGCAACAGAAGAAATTTCACCTAATAATGTTAATAGACTAATGACCGTACCACATGCCAAAATTGCAATAGCTATAATGGAATAATTATGATGGTGATAAGCAATCATCACCCATTGCCCTAGACCAACACGATTAAATAAAATTTCTATTACCATTGTCGAAAACAGCAGTGTTGTCGTATTGTATGTTAACTGTGGAATCGTTGCAGGAATAGAATTAGGTAACAAATGACGGCGTAAAATTTTAAATGGGGATCGTTCACGAATAATCGCTATTTTAATATAGTTTTGACGTGAGGTACTTTTTACCGATTGACTCACTAATTGTATTGTCATAATACTTGGTTGAATGGCTAAAATAATAATAGGCAAAAGCAAATGATGCAGATGTACAAGAAGTGCTTGTAATTTCATTGTTTTTGATGCAACAAGAATTTCGAGTAACGATGTGCCCGTTACTGACGGCGACACATCAAAATTCATTGATATCGACCAAGTAGGCGATAACCAATGCATCACAATAACAACAAACATAACTTTAGGACAAGAATACAGAAATAAAGATCCTAAGCGAATAGTATTATTAAGCCAATTAATATTACTCAAACCAAGAAAAATTCCCAATGGCAGTCCAATGACTAGAGCAACCACTAAAGCTAGTATACAAAGTTCGAAAGTCGCTAATAAAGTGTGAAAAAATGGTACGGTTTCACCTGATAATAATCTAAATTGACCTTGTAGTAATTGCTTAAAAAAAGCACTATATGCATCAACAAAACTCAAATTATTAGAGTTAAGTATTGAATGTGGAGCAAAATAGACTAAACAGAAACTAATCTGAGTTAATACGCAGATAATAAATAAAAACGTTACTATTTTTTTGAAAATATAGATAATCATGTTTATCTTTATCGCTGTTATAAGTAAATAAAACACGGTAACAACTATTTATTACCGTGTTTTAAACTATTTAAAGGATTAATCTTCTGATATTAATGGTTTGCTAGCAGCTGCATAAGCATGATCTTGTGCGCTCAAACCACCCGCATTACCTTTACCATCAAAATGATAGTCTGACTCTTCACGTGACCTTATAGTTTTATTCGATACTTCATACTCTGGTGCTGATGCTTTAGTCATTACAGCCGAAGAATGCCCTGTTGTTTGTTCATTTTCATTCACTGATTTATCACTGTCATTACTTTGTTCAACTTCATTAGAATCAAGTTGTATATTAATATCTATTTGATTAACAGGAGCAATATCTAACGTTATATCTGTATTATCTTTCATATTATTTGTCACTACAACTTCATTATCCTTAACAACAATAGGGATCAAAAGTGACGGAATTAACGGTATTGTCACTTTTGGTTCCTCCTGCTTCAATTGACTATAATCGATAAATACTCGACCTAATGCCAGTTCTAATGATGAAGCTGCAAATGCCAATGGCATTGGTGACTGTTTTTGTTCAGTATTTTTTAAACGTCGCTTATTACGCTGACCATTCATACGCAAATGTCTGGATGTTCGACGTTGGCGCTTTGGTTGAGTTTCAGTAACTTTATTCTCCACTGATTCTGCGACAAGAATTGGTAACAGTAAAGTTGGAATAATAACTTTTTCACCGACAGCCTGATCGATCATCTCACTATTTTTGACTCGAACACTTTTGTTTAAAGTGCGCTGTTGACGTCGTGGTTTAGGTTCTTTTGGCTTAATAGTTGTAACTTCATTAACCGTTTTATCTACTTTAGCAGTTGTATTTATTGTATTTGATGCATTTGCATTATTACTTTGTCTTGTGCGACGTCCACTATTTCTATTTGGTGTTTCTTTTGCTCGACTTTCTGTTGCCGGTGTTACCATAGCAATAATGTTATTAACAGCATTATTACTACGATTATTACGCTGGCGTCGATTATTAGAACGTTGATTATCACGTCGTTTTGGTGATGGTTGTTTAACTTCTGGTTCTGGTTTAGGTTTTTCAGCAGCAAATAATTTACATACTTTACCTAGCATATTATTGAACAAATTGACCAATTTCTCAATTTTTGGCTCAGCTTTGACTTTTGGTGTTGCACAAGCTTCAACTTTAGGTCCTGATAATATAGCTTGTTCTACAATAATGTCTGCTGTCTGATCATCTTCCTCTTCTTCAAGCTCACGAATCAGTTTAGGTAGATTATAACTTAGTACATCTGTCTCTTCACCAGTACGTTTACGAATAACTTTATAAAGAGGCGTTTCCATCTCTTCATCCCCGGCAATGACAATTTTGACATCAGGATGCATTTTTTCAATATTTGTAATCGCTCGACGTTTTTCATTGAGTAAATAACTCGCAATTGGCACAGGAACAATCACATCAATTTGAACTGTGTTATCTTTCATTGCTTCTTCTTGAATTAAACGGAGAATAGAAAGAGACAATGAATTGTTATCACGGACGGTACCTGTACCTTGACAACGAGGACAAATATGATGTGTTGCTTCACGTAATGAAGGACTTAAGCGTTGACGTGACATCTCAAGCAAACCAAAACGAGATATTCGCGTAGTTTGAATACGAGCACGGTCAGTTTTCATCGCTTCTTTTAACCGGTTTTCAACTTCACGCTGGTTGCGAATCGGTGTCATATCGATAAAATCAATAACAATCAAACCACCTAAATCGCGTAAACGTAATTGACGAGCGATTTCTTCAGCTGCTTCAAGATTTGTATTAAATGCAGTTTCTTCAATATCACTACCGCGAATTGACTTAGCAGAGTTAATATCAATAGCGGTTAATGCCTCAGTCGTATCAATAACGATTGAACCACCAGATGGTAAGCGAACTTCGCGTTGGAATGCTGACTCGATTTGTCCTTCAATCTGGAAATGATTGAATAATGGAACATCACCTTCATAAAGTTTTAAGCGGTTAACATATTCAACACGACCTAAATCAACCAATCGTTTTTTAGCCACTTCCATTACTTTAGGATTATCAATTAAAATGTCCCCTACATCATCACGTAAATAATCACGAAATGCACGGGTAATAATATCACTTTCTTTATGAATTAAACTTGGGGCTGGATAGTTTTTGGCTTCATTTTGAATTGCTGTCCAATAATTCACTAAAGCATTTAAATCTTGTTGTAACTCTTCTTGACTCTTACCCACACCAGCAGTACGAGCAATAACCCCCATTCCTCTTGGCTTTTCAATCGCATCAATAATGCGTCTTAAATCAGCTCGATCTTCACCTTCAATACGGCGCGAAACACCACCAGCTCGGGGATCATTAGGCATCAATACTAAATAGCTACCTGCAAGGCTAATATAAGTCGTTAATGCTGCACCTTTTTTACCACGAATCTCTTTTTCAATTTGGATTAGAACTTCTTGTCCTTCTTGTAAGTGCTTAATACTACGACGACCCGAAATATTGGTAGGGAAATAACTTTCAGCAATCTCTTTTAATGGTAAAAATCCATCACGTTCACCACCATAAGAAACAAAAGCAGCTTCTAAACTTGGATTTATTTTAGTGATTTTGCCTTTATAAATATTAGCCTTTTTTTGCTCATGCCCAAGACTTTCAATATCTAAATCATACAAGCGTTGTCCATCAACGAGCGCAACGCGCAACTCCTCTTGCTGGGTTGCGTTGATTAGCATTCTTTTCATTATTCTACACTCTTTATTAATCTTAATTAATTATAGGTAGAATATTATTATTAATAATAAGCGTTTATTTAACAATGATAAATAATGGTTGTTAACTAAATATTCAAATATGGTATTCATTATTTTATTTGTGCTATTTTTGTTATTATTTTATGTGAAACCGATATTATTCATACAATATCTTTTTAAAATTTAGGTATTATTAATGTTCAAAAGTTTCATACACTTTGTGAACCATCCCTAAATATATAACTCTTCGATATTATTTCTATGGTTAACTTATAAACTAAAGTTTTTTTTGACTTTGGCTACCAAATTAAATCGTTATCTGATTGTTCAAAATAAACATATTATTTAATTATAATAATCCTACTTACGCTATTTTACTTTTAAAAAAGTTGTAATGTCTAACGCCATTGCTGCATTACAAGGATAAAAAAATCCTTTCTTATTTTAACGTTTCAGCAAAGGATAGCAAGTAAATTAAAATTGCTATTTTATAAATAGTTATCAATATTTTGTATTTCTTATAAATCTTGTTCAACCAAAAAAGAAAATCTTACTTTTTAGTATGAGTACTTTATACGGAAACATCATGTAAACCTGAAACTTTTTTTACAATTTTTCGTCTTAAAGCTCATTTCACTTAATTAAAAATAAGCAACAAATTACATCGTGCAACGTTGTTCTTAATCAGTATAATAATTACGAATAAAAACAATTAACAAGAGACAAGAACGATTTATGGACTTATCGGATAAAAAAACACTCATTGAATTTACTACTCGTTGGTTGAATCAGTTTGATTACGCACCACAAAGTGAAGAATTGCATTCCATACCCTCACCTTGTATTTTAAAAACTCAACAACTCACTGTATTTTGGCGACCATTTATCTTACAACCACCAAGAGATCTCTCCATTGTTGAAGAAGTTGTAGGTATCACCTTACATCCCTGTTCACACATTTTTTATGGCACACAATATGCTGGCAATATGGCAGCTAAATTAGCTGACACAAACTTAACTTTAATTCAAACTTGGAATGATGATGATTTTTCAAACTTAGAAAGAAATTTAATAGCCCATTTATCTCAACAAAAAAAATTAAAACGCGTTCCAACCATTTTTATAGCTGCGACAGATGAAGATACTGAAATAATTTCCTTAAACAATTTAACCGGAGAGGTTGTAAAAGAAGATTTGATTACTGGAGAGTTAATTACACTAAGCCAAAATTTAACTACTTTTTTAAATAAACTCATTGTTATTAATTAAATAACAATTATTAATCGATAACTCGAGCAATAAGTCAGTAATGATATTGATCCGTAAAAGTAAATATTTTCGAAATTGTAACTTATAAACGAATGTGTATATAATGCTTTAAAAGTCATTAGATTAGATAGGTGAATTATGTTTGAATATTTAACAGCAGCGTCAGCCGATCCCATTTTAGGGCTAGCAGATCTTTATAATAAAGATGAACGCACCAATAAGATTAATTTAAGTGTTGGTGTTTACAAGGACGAAACCACCAGAACACCTATTTTAGAAAGTGTAAAGAAAGCGGAGCATTCATTATTAACTGACGAAACTACTAAAAGTTATTTACCAATTGTTGGCGCGAGTCCATTTAACGAAGCGACACAAACGTTACTTTTTGGTCATAAAAATGAACGTGCAAGAACAGCCCAAGCGCCAGGAGGAACTGGTGCCCTACGTATAATGGCTGATTTTCTATCTCGCCGTACTAAAGTAAAACGCATTTGGATAAGTAATCCATCTTGGCCTAATCACCGGAGTGTATTTCAAACAGCTGGTCTTGAAGTAAGGGAATACGACTATTACAATCCTCAGACACATAGTCTTGATTTTGATGCCATGATGAGTAGTTTAAGTCAAGTCACTACCAGTGAAGCAGTACTATTCCATGGTTGTTGTCATAACCCTACGGGTATCGATCCTACACCAGAACAATGGCAAGCAATTTCAGATCTAGCACTAAAAAATGGCTGGTTACCTCTATTTGATTTAGCTTACCAAGGTTTTGGAGAAGGTGTTGAAGAAGATGTGTATGGATTGAGATTATTTGCTAATCATCAACCAGAATTGCTTATTGCGAGTTCTTATTCAAAAAACTTTGGACTATATAATGAGCGCGTGGGAGCATTTACATTAATCGCTGCGAATGCCGAAATTGCTGAGCGTGCTTTTAGTCAAGTTAAAACTATTATCCGTGCGAATTATTCAAATCCTCCAGCTCATGGAGCTAAAATTGTCTCTTATATTTTAAACAATGACGAGTTAAAAGAAGAGTGGATTGATGAATTAACCAACATGCGTCAACGTATTCATCGTATGCGACAATTATTTGTTAAAACGTTACAAGATAAAGGTGCAAATCAAGACTTTAGCTTTATAGCTAAGCAAAATGGAATGTTCTCATTTAGTGGCTTAAGTGAAGAGCAAGTTATAAAGTTACGTAATGATTATGGCATTTATATTGTTAATTCAGGAAGGATCAATATTGCAGGAATGACTATTGATAATATGTCCAGACTTTGTGAATCAATTGTTGAAGTACTCTAAAACCTATTAATTCCTTGAATAAAAATTTAAAATATCATAGGCAAACTAAGGAAATGATACAATTTCCTTAGTCATTGCGAGAAATAATAAAAATTCTAATCCACTAAAATTGCAGTAATCCATCAAAATAAAAACAATTTTATCTCTAAGTGATTTTGAATAAACCACTGTATCTTTCATTCTCTATTTTTATTCCTTTTAGTTATATCAATATACAAACTGATTATTAGACGCTAATCCATTAATTATTAATAATTGAACAGTAGAATATAGAAAATAATTGGGGGCAATTTGGTGGCATCACACGTTTTAGATTTTTTAATTTTGGGAAATAATTTTAGCACCAGTGAAATGCGGGCGATTTGGTCAGAGCAAAATCGTTTAGAAAAGCAAGTCGATGTAGAAGTCGCCTTAGCAAAAGCCGAAGGTCAATTAGGCGTGATCCCCGCTGATGTAGCTAGTGAGATTATAAAAAAAGCAGATGCATCAAAATTATCTTTACAGCAAATTGCAAACGAAGCAGCAAAAGCTAAACACTCATTAATGTCAACCATTAACGCACTACAAAAACAGGTGGGCGAAGCGGGCCAATTTATTCATTATGGAGCAACCACTCAAGATATCGTTGATACGGCAACTGTCTTACAATTAAAGCAATCTTTTGCCATTGTTGAACGTGACACGAAACTTATTGCCATTGAACTTAAACGATTAGCTAAGCAATATCAATATCTTCCTATGGTTGGGCGCACTCACGGTATGCAAGCGCTACCGACCACTTTTGGCTTTAAATTAGCGGTTTGGTTGGATGAGTTTGTACGTCATTTACAACGTTTAACTGAAATAAAACAACGAGTGTTAGTTGGAAACATCAGCGGCGCTGTTTGCACTTATGCATCAATAGGGAAATTAGGTCCTCTAATTGAAGCTCGTGCATTATCGAGTCTTGGTCTTAATACCCCAAATATCGGTTGGCAATCAGCCCGCGACCGTTTTTCGGAATATGCCTCAGTCATTGCCTTAATTAGTGGTACACTAGGCAAAATTGGCAATGAGTTTTATAACTTAATGCGTACTGAAATAAACGAAGTCGAAGAACCGTTTTCAGAAGGTAAAATTGGTTCAACAACTATGCCTCATAAACGTAATCCAGCAGCCTTAGAAGGTTTAGCGAGCTTAACCGCCCCTCTATTAAAAAGTGTGGCGTTAATCCACGAATCGATGAAAGTTGAACATGAGCGTGATGCCATGAGTTGGCGGGCAGAATGGATTGCCTTACCCGAAATCAATTTATATATCTCTGCTCAATTGCAAAGCGCATTCACTATTTTTAAAGGTTTGAAAGTGAATAGCGATCGCATGTTAGCAAATTTGTTAATGCAAAATGGGCTTTTGTTATCCGAAAAAGTCATGTTTGAAATTGGTAAGCGTTTAGGAAAACAAACTGCCCATCATCTGGTGTATAACTGTGCTATGCAAGCCTTTGAACAAAATAGAGCGTTCAAAGAGGTGTTGTTAGATGATCCATTACTGAATAAAGAGTTTACTTTAGCAGAACTTGATAGCTGGCTTGAACCAATTAATTATCTGGGCACGGCACCAGAAAAAGTGCAGCAAGTTATCAATTATGCTGAGCAAAGTGGAGTACTAGTATGAACTTCCGCTTGATTAATCAGTCTGATATTTCCGCATATCAGACTTTATTACACAATGCGTATCAAATGGCAACCAATTTAGGGATTCATTTTGCCGCGGCCTCAGTGAATTATGAGCAAATTACCCATCATATGGAATGCAATGCAGTTTATCTGTCTGAAAAAGGAGGTGAACTAGTTTCAACCTTAAGTATCCGCTTCCCATGGGGAAATAACCCAGGACCTTATGGATTACCGCATCTAGGTTGGTTTGCTACCGATCCCAAATATAAAGGGAAAGGTTATGGCAACCAATTATGGGATTGGGTAGAACAACAAATCCTAATTAATCAATTAAAACTACCCGCGGTCACTTTAGGTACAGCACAAAATCACCCTTGGTTGGTACAAATGTATATTAAAAAAGGCTTTCGTCCAATTGGTCAAGCTGATTTAACGATGGATCATACGACTATTTATTTCGAAAAAATCTTTAATCAACATAGCTATACCGAATGGAAAAATAGGAATTATAAAAAATGAATAAAATGATAACATTATTATCTACTGCAATATTCACTTGTTTAGCGTTAGTCAGTTGCGATAATCAATCGAGCAAGCCAACAACTGAACAAAATGTTCTAAAAGTAGGTTCCACTGGGCAAAGTTATCCCAATGGTTATAAACAAAATGATAAATTAGTAGGATTTGATGTTGAGGTCACTGAAGCTATCGCAAAAGAGCTCGGTTATAAAATTGAGTGGATTATTGCAGAATTTGGCGGTTTAATGGGACAATTTGATTCAGGGCGTTTAGATACCATTGCCAATGCCGTTGCAATTACCCCAGAGCGTGAAGCTAAATATGATTTTTCCTCTATTTACAGCTTTTATGGCAGTCAAATCGTTACTCATAAAAACAATAAAAATATAAATCAACTATATGATTTTAAAGGTAAAATTATTGCCGGGGTGCTTGGCTCTAATCATATCAATAATCTAAAACACGCTTTCCCTAAAAATGACATTATAATAAAAACCTATGAAACACGAGATGGTGCTATGTATGATACTGAATATCAGCGTGTTGATGGATATATCAATTCAAAACCTATATTACTTGCCGAAATCAAACGCAAAAACTTACCGTTTAAATTAGTCGGTAAGCCCATCACTATTGAACAGGTAGCGTTTCCATTTAGTAAAAATGAAAAAGGCCAAGCACTACGTGAAAAATTTAATCAGGCTATAGAAAAACTGCGTGCTAATGGCACATTGCAAAACATTGCAATTAAATATTTTGGTGAAGATATTACCTCATGAATTTTAATGTAACTTATTTTTTTAGTGTGTTCCCACAGATTTTACCTTATCTGCCAGTCACACTCTTTATTGCTATCGTATCGATCATATTTGCCATTGTTTTTGGGTTAGCAATTGCATTATTACGTAATCATAAAATGATCATGATTGATGCTATCTTTGCGCTATTTATTTCATTATTTCGTGGTATTCCTTCTGTTGTATTATTGTTTATTATTTACTATGGTTTACCACAAATTTTTCCGATATTAAAGCAGATTGGTGCAACGACAGCAGCAATTATTTGCTTTAGTTTAAAATATTCAGCTTATTTAGCCGAAATATTTCGTGCGGGCTTGGCATCAGTTGATCAAGGACAAAAAGAAGCTGGTTTAACCTCAGGTCTTAGTAACTTTCAAGTTTACCGTGGCATTATACTGCCACAAGCACTGGTTAATGCCCTACCCAATACAGGCAATATGTTTATTTCATTACTTAAAGACTCATCGGTGGCTTTTTTTGTTGGCGTACAAGAATTATTAGCAGCAGGAAAAATGTTAACGGCTAATTCTTTCCTTTATTTTGAAACTTACTTAGCTGTCGGTATTGTTTATTGGTTTACTGTTGTTGTCTATTCTTGGATACAAAAAAAGATTGAGAGCAAGCTCAGTAAACCCTATCATCGTTAAGGAGAAAGGTAATGATTTCTGTTTCACATTTATCTAAACGCTTTGCCGATAATGAGGTTTTAAAAGATATTAATTTAAATATTAAACAAGGTGAAGTAGTAGCCATTATTGGTCCTTCGGGTTCAGGTAAATCGACCTTGTTGCGTTGTTTGAATTTACTGGAAAAACCGAATACGGGGACAATCAAAATAGGTGAGGTTGCGCTAAATAGTAAACATTATCGCAATAAAGAAGAGATAAGCTTGCGCAAACAATCGTCCATGGTTTTTCAACACTATAATTTATTTAAAAATAAAACCGCATTAGAAAATATTACTTATCCATTAATCATTGGGCAAAAAATCGATAAAGATAACGCCAAACAACATGGGCTATCTTTACTTAAGCGAGTGGGTATGTTGCCTTATGCGAATCAATATCCAATCACCTTATCGGGCGGTCAACAACAACGAGTCGCTATTGCTAGAGCATTGGCAGTAAGACCCAAAGTACTATTATTTGATGAACCTACATCGGCACTCGACCCTGAACGAGTCCACGAGGTTCTGCAAGTGATGTTACAGTTAGCTAAAGAACATATTACGATGATCATTGTCACGCACGAAATGGAGTTTGCTAAATATGTTGCCGATCGCATTATCTTTATGGCAAATGGTGTAATTGTTGAAGAAGGTCCAGCAAAATCAATTATCGATAATCCACAAAATGAACTGACTCAACGCTTTTTATGCCAAATTACTGATAAAATTGATTTTGAAATTTAATCAAGATAAGTCAATAAAACTTATTTAGCATTTTCATTTTACAATGTTAAAACATACTGTGCTATAAATTGGTTAATCGTTAAACCTGAGGCTAAATTTTTGATATCAGCTAATAAACTTTTTGCTTTTTGTTGGTCTTTGATTGCATCTGTTAGTTTTAATAACATCTCCATTTGGCTATAAGGATTTCTAGGTGATCCTTTAGGAACATCAATACGTTGACTAATTTTTTCTCCTGTATCTAGCTCAATTTCAATTACAACATATCGACCGTTATAGGCGTCAGCATGGGGGGCAAGGTTGATTTGATAACTACGCTGCATTTTTTGCATCAGTATTCGAATCTGTCCTGGAATAGGATTGGATCTAAATTGCTCAAAATTAAGCGGGATACCTAATAGAGTTAACGCTAAAATATATTCAGCTGAAAACCGCCCCTGCTCAGCTATTACAGGATTATTATAGATTAATGCGGCATCACTGTTTACTGGTGAAAAAAATAGGGTAATATGGCTAATATGGTGAACATTAAATTGTAGGTGTTGATAAAGTAACTGACCAGCATCAGCAATATAAGCTGCGGCAGAACAAAAACAATAGGTTTTAAACCATAGCCCAGGGTGTTCTATTCTCCAAACGATTCCCCACTGACTTAAATCAAAATTATCATTACCCTGCCCATAAACAGCTAAAAATCCTAGTTTTTCGTCTAAAAAGTCCTTCTCTGCAGTGATTCCACTGCGTAACCATTGAACAGATTGTATCGCATGCTGAGCGGCTAACCCTGCATGCAAAAACTTAATGGGGGTACCCATCACTAGACGGATACCTGATGCTTGAGTCGCCGACAATGTCAAAGCTTGCCGCAAAAAAGGTTCATTATAAAGGTAACAAATAGCAGCTGTGGCAGCGATACCACCTAAGGTGAGAGTTGCATGCCATCCTTTTTCATAATGCTTTGGATTAACGCTTTTACCTAGTCTCGCCATAACTTCAATACCAATAACATAAGCGGTCAAAAAACGCTTACCATCAATAGGAGATTGAATCTCATCTAATTGTATACTAGCAAATAGTGCTGATAAAATAACGGCGGAAGGATGTCCACGGATATCAGAATGGACATCATCATAATCTAAACAATGCGCTTGAAAACCATTAAATAATGCCGCTTGACGGGCTGTCGCTAATTTTTTTTGTCCTAGCAACCAAGCTTTGGCTTTACCCCCTTCATCATCAATCCAATTAAGCAATCGATGGATATCGACTTCATGACGAGCTTGTAAACTACTAGCAAAATAATCAACCACACCATTGATTGCGCATTCAATTGTCCTAGGATCGTTAATTATGGGAGTATTTGCTATTAAAAAACTTAATTGTTGGCCTAAATTCATTTTTCATCTCAAAAAAATCGTTACATAACAAACTGAACCTGGTTACCATAACGTATAAAAAATTATAAGTTAAAGATTGTCTGGTTATAATTTAATAACTTTTAGTCATAACCCTTAGACTTTGAATATCCATTTTTTTACTTTTAATTTATATGCTAAAATAATGTGAGCAACATTTACTTTTAACACGACAAAAAATTAAATCCATTATGTCAATTTGTTATATCGCATTAGGTAGCAATTTGGACGATCCATTTGCACAAGCCAATCGAGCTATTACCGCATTAAAACAGTTATCTGCTACTCATATTTTAGCTATTTCACCATTTTACCGTAGTAAACCGTTAGGCCCTAAAGACCAAAATGATTATCTAAATGCTGTGATTAAAATGTCCACAGATTTGTCACCAATAGCTTTGCTCGATGAACTGCAAGCAATTGAGAAATCCCAAGGGCGTATTCGCAAAGACAATCGCTGGGGAGCAAGAACCTTGGATTTGGATATTCTACTGTATGATAATTTAATTATTGATAGTGAGCGATTAACGATTCCTCATTATCATATGAAAAGTAGAGAATTTGTTCTTTATCCACTGTTTGATATCGCGCCGGATTTAATTTTACCTGACAACGATAAACTGCATGAGTTAGTGGTTAAATGTCCACTCAATGGCTTAATAAAGTGGAATAATTAATTATTTTGTTTAATAACATGGAGTTGTTTTATTTTTCTCTTACTTAACGCAAAAAAAAATTAAAAAAAATTTGCCAAAGGCTAAATTATTGCTATAGTTTACCGCCTGCAAATAATCTGTACATAAGGGGATTGTTTTGAAAAAGGAACAAAAAGTAAATACCTCTTCTCTTAGCCTGCTTTCAATTGCAGGACTTGAGCCTTATAAAGAGGCAAAAGGTGAGGAGTATATGAATCCTAACCAATTGAAACATTTTAAACTTATCTTAGAAGCATGGCTTTCACAATTACAAGGTGAAATGGGTAAAACTGTTTCTCACATGCAAGATGAAGCTGCAAATTTTCCAGATCCGGCTGATAGAGCAACTCAAGAAGAGGAATTCAGTCTTGAGTTACGCGCCCGTGATAGAGAACGTCGACTCATTAAGAAAATTGAAAAAACATTGAAGAAAATCGAAATAGATGATTTTGGTTATTGTGAATCTTGTGGCGTTGAAATTGGTATTCGTCGTTTAGAAGCGCGACCAACGGCTGATTTATGCATTGATTGTAAAACCTTAGCTGAACTTCGAGAAAAACAAATGGGTATATAATTCCATTTAATCAACGAGTTTACTTAATACGCCCATGCAATATATTGGTCGTTTTGCACCCTCACCTTCAGGACCATTACACTTTGGTTCGTTGGTGACCGCTTTAGGCAGCTACTTACAAGCCAAATACTGTCGTGGTAAATGGCTTGTTCGTATTGAAGATATCGACCCACCTAGGGAGGTTAAAGGGGCATCAACTCTCATTTTAAAAACTCTCGAAGCGCTCAATTTATATTGGGATGATGAAATTTTATATCAATCAAACTGTTGTAAACGTTATAAAACTGTTCTGCAATCGCTACTTAATAAACAACAAGCATATTACTGTGATTGCACAAGACAACGAATTCACAGTTTAGCAAATAAAATTTATGATGGATTTTGCCGTGATCGACCGTTGTCTGTTATTAATAGCGAACATATGGCGATTCGTATTAAACAAAATCATCCAGTTTTAGCCTTTACTGATAAAATACGAGGGAAACAAACTGTCCAACAAGCAGATGCCTTAGAAGATTTTATTATTCATCGCAAAAAGGGGTTATTTGCTTATAATCTAGTGGTCGTACTTGATGATCATGAGCAAGGCATTACAGAGATAGTACGCGGTGCCGATCTTCTACCTGTTACAACAAAACACATTTCACTGTATCAACTATTAGGTTTCAATGTTCCGACATATTGTCATTTACCTTTGGCCTTAGATAAAAATGGTAACAAGCTTTCTAAACAAAATCATGCCAGCCCTATTGATTTAAACAACCTTAAGGCATTAACTGTTCAAGCTTTACAATTTTTAGGACAAAAAGTGCCAAAAGATTGGCAAGATGCATCTCAACAGCAACTTTTAGATTGGGCGATTCAACACTGGCAGCTCACAAATATCCCAAAACATAATGCCAGTTATCCACCAATATAGGATAAATTCGGTGTGATACCAACATTATGATCATGTAGCAAATGTTTTTCTGGTTTAATCATTAATGAAGTAAGGATTTTGGTTTGTAATTGTGTTTTTTGATCTGGGCTTACCAACAAATCACGTAAATCAACGGCTGCATTACCAAACAAGCAATAATGTAATTTACCAACGGATGACACACGCAATCGATTACAGCTTTTACAAAAATCTTTGGAATATGGCATAATTAGCCCAATTTTACCTTGATAATCGTTATGTACATATACTTTGGCTGGTCCTGACAATGGAATCTTTGGTTGTAACTGCCATCCTTGAACAATGAGCTGTGATTCAATCATTGTACCAGCGGTATGATATCGTTCAAACACCTCATTACTATCACCGATTTCCATCAACTCAATAAAACGTAATTCTATTGGACGATGTTTAATCCATAATAGATAATCATCGAGATTGTCATTCATATTTTTCATCAAAACAGTATTAATTTTGACCTTTTTTATACCAACTTCCAATGATTTTTCAACACATTGCACTAGTTCTTTCAATTTATCTTGGCCCGTGATTAATTTGAATAAGTGT
Source organism: Gilliamella sp. B3022 (assembly GCF_028751545.1). Lineage (NCBI taxonomy): Bacteria > Pseudomonadati > Pseudomonadota > Gammaproteobacteria > Orbales > Orbaceae > Gilliamella > Gilliamella sp. B3022. The sequence goes on along the minus strand of NZ_CP071867.1, from coordinate 1,343,069 downwards.
GGAGATAGGCTATCAATACTGATGTTAATTGCATTTAGCCCAGCTTGTTGCCAATGTGAAATATTTTTTAATAAACGCGATCCATTGGTAGTGATTGCCAGTTCCTTAATACTAGAATAAGAAGAAATCATTGCCAAAATATCAACAAAATCGCGTCGTAATGTTGGTTCTCCGCCGGTTAAACGAATTTTATTTACGCCAAGTTCATTGAAGGCAGATACAATATTATCAATTTCATTCAGTGAAAGAAACGTATGATTTTTATTAGGTCGATAACCATTTGGTAAACAATACTGGCACTGAAAATTACACAGCTCAGTAATCGATAAACGCAAATATTGAAATCGCCGTTGATAGTTATCAACTAATTGCATATAGAATTTAAACACCTTATCCAAATCGGGAAGCATAGCCATTTCTGCACTATACCGCGGCTAATTGACCATATGAATAACATTATCACTTAGGAAAAATAGCTTCAGAGTTTAGTTAAGTCTAGCACAGTCTTAATTTATTGACTATAAGCAACTATTTCATATCAACATAACAAAAATTGATTTATTTTTTATTTTAGACTTGACGTTATTATTACTGTTCCCTGCATAGATAGCGTTAATGTAGCAAGGAATAATAGGTGCAGTTCGAAAGAAATGAACCTACAGAATATCTTTTTGTTTATGAATTAAATTTTTTTTAATTAAATATCTTCTTCTATATCAGTATTGGATTATTCGTTTACATAGTCATTAATAAACTAAATTCATTTTCTATATCTTCATAGTGAGTTAATCAATCACTGTTATCAATGATTAAAATTGATCTAATTTTATACTACAATTACATTCAAATCCTTGTTGAATATCCTATTGAAAAATAGTTGATTAGAAAAGATCAGTTAAATTTTTCATATTCCATAAATTAACTTATTTATAAATTACGTTATTATCAGCTTTACTTATTTTTTATTCTATTTGAATATATAATAATTTTTTGCCGATAAAACCGTCAAATGGAGGTTGTAATGATTACCCATATTAGCCCATTAGGATCAATGGACTTACTTGCTCAAGCTGAAGTTGATATTTTAAAAAAATCAGCTAATAGTGATCTTTATCAGTTATTTAGAAATTGTTCTTTAGCAACACTCAATGCCGGCAGTAAAACCGATAATACTAAAGATCTGTTAGATAGATTCCAATCTTTCGAAATTAATGTTATTAGTAAAGAAAGGGGAGTTAAACTAGAGCTTATTAATGCACCTGAAAGTGCATTTGTTGATAAAAGAATTATTCGTTCAATTCAAGCTAATCTATTTGCCGTTTTACGTGATATTCTTTTTTTAAATAGCCAAATAATTGCAATAAAACATTTAGTTCCTAATGATAAACTTGAAAAAGAACGCTCTTACTACATCACCAACCTTGTTTTTTCAATTTTACGTAATGCTAACGCACTGCATGTTGGTGAAGAACCCAATCTCATTGTTTGTTGGGGTGGACACTCAATTAATGAAAGCGAATATTATTATGCTCGTCAAGTTGGTTTACAACTAGGATTGCGTGAGCTTAACATTTGTACTGGTTGTGGCCCTGGCATAATGGAAGCACCAATGAAAGGCGCCGCGGTAGGTCATGCACAACAACGTTATAAAGATAGCCGGTTTATTGGCATGACCGAACCATCAATTATTGCTGCCGAACCCCCAAATGCATTAGTAAATGAACTGATTATTATGCCGGATATTGAAAAACGTCTTGAAGCGTTTGTAAGAATGGCACACGGTATTATTATATTCCCAGGCGGACCTGGAACAGCCGAAGAATTACTTTATATTCTGGGTATCATGTTGAATCCTGCTAATAAAAACCAGACTCTACCACTAATTTTAACTGGTCCTAAAGAGTGTGAAGGTTATTTTGCAGCCATTGATGATTTTGTACGTAATACATTAGGCGAAGAAGCAACCAAGCTTTATCAAATTGTGATTGACTCACCTGAACAAGTTGCTCGTATTATGAAAGATGGAGTAAAACACGTAAAATCTTCGCGCTTAAAAACGGGTGATGCTTATGGGTTTAACTGGCTATTAAAAATTGATGAATCCCTACAACATCCTTTTGAACCACTGCACAAAAATATGGCTGCATTAAATCTGCATAAAAACCAACCTGTTGAATTACTGGCGGCAGATTTACGTAGAGCGTTCTCGGGTATTGTTGCCGGCAATGTCAAAGAATTTGGTATGAAACAAATTGCCGAACATGGGCGATATAAATTACAAGGTGATCCTGAAATTATGAAACAGCTTGATAATTTATTAAGAAGTTTTATAAAACAAGACCGCATGAAACTACCAGGAGGAACCGCTTACCAACCCTGTTATGAGATTTGTTATTAACAGAAAGCCAAAACCCAACTATTATAATATTCCGCCGAAAACAATATCGACGGAATAATCTTTATTAAACATATTGTTAAAAATCACTCAAAATATCTAAAGCTTCTGATACTTTCTTCACTGCAAAAATCTGCATATTGTCGGGTTTCTTTTTAGGCATATTTGCAAACGGTACAATCGCTTTTTTAAAACCATGTTTAGCTGCTTCAAAAATTCTCTCTTGCCCACTTGGTACCGGACGAATTTCACCACCTAGACCAATTTCGCCCAATATCACAACGTCTTGCGGTAAAGGACGATTACGAAAACTTGATACTAATGCAGCTATCAATGCCAAATCAGCACTAGTTTCAGTAACTTTTACGCCACCAACAACATTAACAAAAATATCTTGATCGGCCATTTGTAATCCACCATGACGGTGCAAAACAGCTAACAATAACGCCAATCTATTTTGATCAAGACCTACGGTAACGCGTCTAGGGTTACCATATATAGAGTGATCAACTAAAGCCTGAATCTCAACCAATAGTGGACGCGTTCCTTCCCAAAGTACCATGACCGAACTGCCGGGCAACATCTCATCACCGCGACTTAAGAATATCGCAGATGGATTACTGACCTCTTTTAAACCTTGTTCTGTCATGGCAAATACACCAAGTTCATTTACTGCACCAAAACGGTTTTTATGACTGCGTAGCGTTCTAAAACGAGAATCGGCATCCCCATCTAATAAAATGGAACAGTCAATACAGTGCTCAAGGACTTTTGGACCTGCCAGCGAACCATCTTTAGTGACATGTCCAACCATAATAATGGCAATCCCTTTTGTTTTGGCAAAGCGTGTTAAATAAGCTGCAGTTTCCCGCACTTGTGCCACGCTTCCAGGTGAAGATTGAATATCGGCAAGGTGCATCACTTGAATTGAGTCAATTACCATAAGTTTAGGTTGTGATTGTTCAGCCTGTAGACAAATTTGTTCAATGCTGGTTTCAGATAACATATTAATATTATCGGTTGGTAAACCTAATCTATGAGCCCGCATAGCAACTTGTTGCAGTGATTCTTCACCTGTTACATACAATGTATTCATTTGTACAGATAATTTACTCATCGTTTGTAACAATAAAGTACTTTTTCCAGCCCCTGGATTACCGCCAATTAATATGGCACTGCCAGGCACAACTCCGCCACCTAACACACGATCGAATTCAAAAAATCCAGTTGAAAATCTTGGTAAGGCTTCTAAACTAATTTCCGATAATTTTTGAATCTTGGCTTGACCTGTTCCACCAGCGTAACCCGTTAATCTGTCATTACGTGATGAGGTGCTTGCTAACCTAACTTCAGTAATCGTATTCCAAGCATGGCAAGCACTACACTGACCTTGCCAGCGCGGATAATCTGCACCACAATCATTACACACATAAGCACGTTTAACGGTTTTTGCCAAGTTATTCTCCTAACCTTCACTTAATAAACTGGTTGATAAAATACACCATAAACCAGTTAAATCTGCATAATTAATACTAATTCTCGCCTTTTCAACAACTTTGGGTTTACCATGATAAGCTACGCCAAGTCCAGCAATCCGAATCATCATTAAATCATTTGCTCCATCACCAATTGCAACAGTTTGTTCAATTGGAATATCAAGCGAAGCTGCTAATTGCTGCAATGTTCTTGCCTTGTACTTAGCATCCACAATATCACCAATCACTTTACCAGTTAGTTTGTCATTTTTAATTTCTAATTGATTAGCATAAGCATCAACTAACTTTAATTTTTGTTTAAGATGATCAGCAAAATAGGTAAATCCCCCAGAGGCAATAGCAACATGCCAATTTTTTTTGTACAACTCACGAACTAAATAAGTTAGTCCTGGCGTAAGTGGTAGCCTGTCTTTCACTTCTTGTAAGATGTTTTGAGATGCACCTTTTAATGTCGCAACTCTTTTACGTAAACTAGTTGAAAAATCTAGTTCTCCGCGCATAGCTTGTTCAGTAACGGCAGCAACTTGCTCGCCAACCCCATGCAATTTAGCCAATTCATCAATACATTCAATGCCAATTGCAGTTGAATCCATATCCATGATAAGTAGACCAGGAGAATGCAACGTTGGTAGATTATCAATTGGTGCAACATCAATACCTAAAGTCAGTGAGATGGATTTAGCTTTTTTAGGCATTACCCCAGCGATACGAACAATTTGATAGGTTTTGATTGTCCACGATGACACAATCACCATTGGCATAGCCAGTTTATTTTGGAATGTTGATAATATTGTTTTATTCAATTTCTTTCCATAAATAATCCAACCGGTTTTACCTGCATTGTAATCAAGCGGAACAACCTCACAACCATTTAAAGAAAGCGGTAATCCTTGCCAATCTTGAATATTTTCAGGTAAATCATTATAGGTGAGTGTGTAAGCCATATCAGAAAATCATTATAACGTAAAACGAAATCAGAATTTAGCATATCTACAAAAGATTGTCCAAATTGGAATTTAGCTTATCTAATATTCAACTTTTAAATTCAAATATTTGAACACAAAATATTTAAAACGGTATAGACTCCTAAATATTTTTTACAAAATATGTAATTTTATATTCAAACATCCATTTTATAGCGAACAAAACCATCAAAATATTACTGCAAAAGATGATTATTAATTTGAAAATTCGTAATATTCACCAATTTTATCCAGATTACAAAATCAATGTATAAGAAGAACAAGTCGCTTTACTTAGCATGATCTAATCGTGCTAAAATACCTTGTGTATTGGTTTCACATGCCAGCAATACTTGAAATATGGTTTGATGAGGTATTAACCTATCAATTTGCTTATGGCTTACAAAGGCATAAATTAAAAGATTAAAAATGATTACAAAGGTTAACTTTAGGACAAATAGAGCAAAATTTTATAAATATCACCCTGAATTAATGAATAACTTATTCGAATCCATTAAGATTTCAGCATGATACATACCAATGTAATATCTATCCTGTACTTTTATAAGATATGACACCTGTTATTGAAGAGTAAAACGACGATAAAAGCAAAAGTATTATAACATAGTAAGCAACTAGCTAAATTAATTAAAATTACAGCAAGTAGCACAACGGTAATGCATTAATTATTTTTTAATAGAGCATGACATTTTTAAAATGCACTAACTCTTTTTTTTTAAAACAGAATAGAAAAAACCATCACCACCTTGTGCAGTCGGTAAAAATTGTTTCATGTCACCCACAAGTTGGGCATTGCTGTTTTCTTGCAAAAAACGCTCAATTTGTAATTTATTTTCATCAAGTAGGATTGAACAGGTAGCATAAACTAAAATGCCATTTACTTTAAGATATGGCCAAATTTGAGTTATAATTTCGTGTTGTAATTCAGTTAATTGTGTAATATCGCTATCGCGACGTAACCACTTGATATCAGGATGGCGACGAATCACTCCTGTTGCCGAGCATGGTGAATCAAGCAAAATACGGTCAAATTGTCTGCCTTTGCACCATTTCTCAGGTGTCAACCCATCCCCCACTTTCACTTCTGCTACTTGTTTTAAGCGTGCCAGATTTTCTTCAATACGTTTAGCACGACACGCATCAACATCTACTGCTAATAAATTTGCTTTTGGTGCAATTTCTAAAATATGGGTTGTTTTACCACCTGGTGCGGCACACATATCCAAAATTTGCTCACCATTTTTGGGTGCTAACAAATATGCAGCATATTGAGCAGATAAATCCTGTACTGTAACTGCTCCTTCTGCAAAATAAGGTAACTTCGCTACATTTACAGGAGACAATAACCTAATAGCACAAGGTAAATCGGCAAAAGTCTCTGATTCAATTTGCTGTTCAGCTAACAATTGTTGATACTCACTAACAGAATAGTGATTAAGATTAACTCGTAACCACATTGGCGGTTTTTGGTTATTCGCATTGACAATATTTGTCCATTGCTGTGGATAAGCTTGTTTTAGACGATTAAGTAACCAACTTGGATGCAAGGTTTGAGTTGTCTGCTGTTTATCATCCTGTACAAATTTTTGTTGTAATGATTGCTGTTGGCGTAAAAATTCACGCAATACGCCATTTACTAATCCTTTGAGCGATGATTTGTTTAAATCATTTACGGCATTCACTGTTTCGCCTACTGCGGCATGTTCAGGGATTCGGGTATATAAAATTTGGTAAATGCCCACTAACAATAAATAGTGTAAAACTCGATTTTTTCCAGTAAGAATTTTATTCATCAAAGTATGAATATAAAAATTAAGTTCAGGCAAAACACGCATCACACCAAAACAGATTTCTTGTACTAGAGCGCGATCTTTTTCCGCTATTTTATGGGTAAATAACGTTAAGGCCGTACTAAGCGATTGCCCCTCTTCAAGCACATTGAAAATCGCTTGCGCACAAATAGCTCGAATATTTGAATGTGACTTTTTATTCATAACCAATAATGACCTTAACTCATCTATCTAAATGTTTATAAAATTAATGATCCAACCCAGCCAGCAATAAATAATGGAATATTAAAATGAGTAAATGTTGGAATAACACTATCGCGGATATGATCATGCTGACCATCACTATTTAAGCCTGCTGATGTTGATAAAATAGTATCAGAAGGCGGAGATCCTGCATCACCAATCGCTCCAGATGCACCAATTAAACAAACAGTAGCAATAGGAGAAAAACCAAGTTGTACACAAAGTGGTACATAAATAGCAGCAATAATTGGTACAGTTGAAAATGAGGAACCAATACCTAAGGTGATAACCAGTCCAACAAGCATCATCATAAATGAAGCAATAACTTTATTGCCAGCGAATAACTCAGCACTATTGATAACTAAAGGTTCAATTTCGTGAGTCTGTTTCAAAACTTCGGCAAAACCTTGAGCTGAAATCATTACAAAACCAATCATCGCCATCATTTTGATACCATCAGTAAATACGCCGTCTGCTTCACCCCACTTAATTGAGCCTGATACAATAAAGCAAATAAAACCAACTAAAGCACCTAAAATCATTGATCCGGTGTAAAGTTGAATTGCGAACGATAAAATGACAGCTAATAATGAAACAATAAGTGAACGCTTATTCACATTGTTTAGTGCATCTAAATTAATTTCTTCACGAATAATTTTATATTCTCTTGGTTTTCGGTAACTTACAAAAATAGCCCACAATAAACCAATAAACATACCCAATGCAGGAATGGCCATCGCATGCATGACATTAACATGACTGACATCCATTCCTGATGAAATAATATTTTTTAACAAAATTTGATTTAAAAAGATATTACCGAAACCAACAGGTAAGAACATATAAGGTGTAATAAGACCAAAAGTCATGATACAAGCAATCATTCTTCTATCTAATTGCAAACGCGACATCACATATAAAAGTGGTGGAATCAATAGAGGGATAAAAGCGATATGTATAGGAATAATGTTTTGTGATGAAATACTAACCAGTGCAATAATGATAATTAATAACCATTTAATACGCTTTTTAGCACTACTGGTTGTAAGCTGTTTTATTGCCTTATCTGCTAATAATTCAGGCAAGCCTGATTTTGAAATCGCTACAGCAAAAGCGCCAAGCATAGCATAAGAAAGCGCAATATTAGCACCATTACTAATACCAGTATTAAAAGCATCGATCGTTTCTTTTAACGATAAATGGCTAAATAATCCGCCTACAAACGCACCAATAATTAAGCTGATTACCACATGAACACGGCAAAGAGACAAAATTAACATACAAATTACCGCAACCACAACTGCATTTATAGACGAGAACAAATCAAGCACTGTATTCATAAAAAGATTCTGGGTTAAGAAGCAAAGTTTAACATTTTAGGCTATAGATATAGAAAGTGCAATTGATAGAGTAGAACATAGATTGTAAATAACGTTAACGCAAAACATATTGATTTTTGTATAAATTTGCAACATTTCTAAACAAATTTTAATTAAAGATTATTGAAAGAGTTGTCTGATATTTAATCGTTATTGCTTTTAATCTACTGATTTTTATTTTTTTGATGTAACTCCCATTTTAATAAAAAATCCTTTTTTAACTTAGCAAGTGAACAATATCTTTTACTTTAAATAATAAATATTTTTAATAGAAATACCTATATTTATAGAAATAATATAACAAATCATGATTAAGCTAATTCAAAAATTACAGAGAATTTATATTTCCTATGAATTAAATTTTAATTAATAAGAAAGATAGGCTAAATATTAGTACGATAATGAATGCTATCACAATAATTCAGGTATGATAGCCAATTCAATCCATTTTATTCATAAATCAAACACGCCTGAAAATCTAAAAAGTGCTAAATGAGGATTGGTGGTATATGCAATTTTTCTATGATAGAAATCTAAACTAAACTAAAAAATATAAAGGAATGACTTTACCAAACACATAATTGTCGGGTATCAAAAGAAGCTTAGAAATTGATCTTGTGACATTATGAAAAGCATTACTTTAAATATTGATTTAAATTGAATGTTGTAATGATGAGCCATCCCTGTCAAAATCACTCATTTAACGCGCTATGATGTATATTATAGATATTCGCGCGTAACTTAACTAGTTGAAGAAAAATCTTTATGTTATAAAACCTTGTGTTTTGATAAGGTTATTTTGGAGAATGTCTATGAGAGATAATATCGACGGTCATCACTTATTAATAGGATTAATGGCCTACCCAATCCGCCACAGTTTATCGCCACAAATGCAAAATATAAGCTATTCTAAATTGAATATACCTTATGTATATTTAGCATTCGAAGTGGATCAAGAAAAGTTACCGGATGCAATAAAAGGTTTAAGGGCATTAGGGTTACGTGGAAGTGCCGTATCGATGCCAAACAAACAATTAGTATGCCAATATTTAGATAAATTAACACCAGCGGTTGAAATAAGTGGCGCTTGTAACACCATTTCAAATGATAACGGCGTACTAACAGGTTACAACACTGATGGTATAGGCTATATGCGTATGCTTAAAGAGGCGAATGTTGATGTTATTGGTAAAAAAATAACAATTATGGGAGCGGGAGGTGCGGCAACAGCAATTGTTGTACAAGCAGCACTAGATGGTGTAAAAGAGATTGCCATATTTAACCAAAAAGACGAGTGTTACAGAAAAATCAAAGCGATAGCAAAAAAATTAAATAAAGATACTCAATGTAAGGTTCATATAACTGATCTTGATGATAAAAAACAATTACGCAAAGAAATTGCAGAAAGCGTCGTAATTTGTAATGCTACTGGCGTAGGTATGAAGCCATTAGAAAATCAAAGTTTAATAACCGATCCAACTATGCTAAGAGCAGATCTTGTGGTAACTGATTGTATTTATAGCCCACGAAAAACGAAATTACTTGAAATAGCAGAGCAACAAGGTTGTAAAATACTCAATGGTATTGGCATGATGTTATGGCAAGGCGCAGCACAAATTAAAATTTGGACTGGTGAAGAGGCACCTATTGAATATATAAAAGAAAAAATGGGATTTAAAGATCAATAGATAATCAAACCTATTTTTTAGATTTAAATACCACCATTATAATTGGTGGTGAAATTGATTGAATTAGATTCAATTAACATGATTTTTTACTAGCAGGATATTAAATGAAAACCGTTACTATTAAAGGAATTGAGATAGGTTCTGGCGCACCTAAAATTATCGTCCCTGTTGTCGGTAAAACCGAAGCAGAATTACTCGAAGAAATACTATTTTTACAATCAATCGATTTTGATGTGTTAGAATGGCGTGTTGATCACTTTACTCAAGTTGACAATATCAATGCTGTAAAACAGATAGCGAAACAAATTCGAGAACTTTTACCCAATAAACCTATTTTGTTTACTTTTAGAACAGAAAACGAAGGTGGTGTAAAACCTTGGCCATTAACTTCATATATGGAATTAAATAAACAAATAGCGCATAGTGGTTTAATCGATCTTATTGATGTTGAGGTGTTTATTGGTGATAACTATGTAAAAGAGATTATTCATATTGCCCATCAGCACAATGTTTTTGTGGTAGCATCCAACCACGATTTTGACAAAACCCCCCCTAAAAGCGATATCATCTATCGATTACGAAAAATGCAAGATTTAGGCGCTGATATTTCCAAAATTGCAGTCATGCCACAAACAACTGATGATGTTTTAACGTTACTTGCTGCAACAACCGAGATGAATGAAAAATACGCTGAAAAACCCATTATTACTATGTCTATGTCAGGTCTTGGTGTTGTGAGCCGCGTAGCTGGAACAATCTTTGGATCTTCAATGACATTTGGTGCAGCAAAAAATGCATCAGCACCAGGTCAATTAGATGTGCAAGAGTTACGTTATATTTCAGAAGTTTTATATCGAAGCAAAATCTAAGAAAACATTAAGTTTATTATTAATTAAAAAGTTATATTTAATTTGTCTTTAAGTAAACATTATCAAAAATAGAATAAATCGTCGTATTGATAAGGCAAAATTGATTTAGATCAGATAATGATGTCTGAGTAATAAAAAATGCAGTTGGACGTAATATTATTCAATTTATTTCTGAAAATAGGGCCAAAGAGATTTGTAGAGTTAAAATTAATCAACCTTTATAATAAGTTTATATTTCATTAAAACTTAACTATGTTAAGTAAATTGCATAGCCTAAAGATCATGCAAATTTGCTAACAATTAATTAGTAACAAGTATATACTTAAACAATCTCTTTATTTTAAAAAAACGTTTAGCTTTATAATTTTAACAGGTTCTTCTGTTTGCTTAACAAGCTCATAATTAAAGTTATTAAAATATATCAATAATGTAAAAGCCTGAGGTTTATTTTTTTATGTTTTCATGGTGGACTAAAGTCTATTTCTCTCTTATCCAAATCTTAGTCAAACTTTTTGTTAAAAGTAAACCGATTCCTACTGATCCAATAACAGAACTAAATTTGGATTTAAGTAAACCTATTTTATATGTACTCCCTTATAACTCTCAAATTGATCTGATGGTCGTCAGATCTCTCTGTTTACAATATCATTTACCAGATCCCCTAACAGGTATTGAAATCAATGGTAAAATCGTACCGTCATATCTCTATATTGATAAAGGACCAGGTATTTTTTCATCTTATCGACAACAAACTAAAGCAATTGAAATTTTAAGAGACTATATTTCTGCACATCAACAAAATCATAATCTGGATGTTCAAATGTTACCTGTCTCGGTAATGTTTGGGCGAAGACCAGATAAAGAAGGCAAAAAAATACCATCATTACAAGTAGTGGGTGCAACGTATAAGTTATATAAAATAATTGTTTCCGGACGTGATTGTTACACACGCTTTTCTCGTACCGTTTCATTTAATACACTTAGACTTGATAATAACCAAGATATTTTAACATTAGCACACAAATTATCACGTGTTGCTCGAATTCATTTTGCCAAACAAAGAACGGCATCGGTTGGACCAAAACTGCCTGTTCGACAACAAATGCTTAATAAATTATTGAATAATCCTGGTATTTCAGAAGCAATACAAGAAGAAGCAAAAAGTAAAAACATTAATCTTGATAAAGCTAAAAAAAATGCCTTATCCATTTTAAATGAAATTGCGGCAAATTTTTCTTATCGAATGCTTAGAGTGACCGATTTTATTCTGACTTGGGCATGGAATAGACTTTATCAAGGATTAAAAGTCACCAATGCAGATCCAATTCGTGAATTAGCACAAAACGGATACGAGATTGTTTATGCGCCTTGTCATCGTAGTCATATGGATTATTTATTATTATCCTATGTTCTTTATCGTCAAGGATTAGTTCCCCCACATATTGCCGCAGGTATTAATCTGAATTTCTGGCCAGCTGGCCCCATTTTTCGACGTTTAGGTGCTTTTTTTATTCGCCGTTCATTTCGAGGAAATAAACTCTATACCTCTGTTTTTCGTGAATATTTAGCTGAATTATTTATTCGTGGTTATTCTGTTGAATATTTTATTGAAGGCGGTCGTTCTCGCACAGGGCGATTGCTTGATCCTAAAACAGGCATGTTAACAATAACTGTACAGACCTTGTTACGTGGCGATGCCAGACCTATTACGATTGTGCCGGTTTATATTGGTTATGAACATGTTTTAGAAGTTGCAACCTACGCAAATGAATTGCGTGGAGCCAAAAAAGAAAAAGAGAGTTTATGGATCACTATTAAAGCCTTCTTTAAACTGAAAAAGTTAGGTTTTGGTTATGTTAATTTTGGGCAACCAATCCCATTAAATCAATTTTTAAATCAACATATCCCAGATTGGCGCAATGCGATTGAACCAACGGGTTCTCAACGCCCTAGCTGGTTAACACCAACAACAAACTTACTTGCCAAGCAGATAATGGAACGTATTAATTCATCGGCAGCAATCAATGCCATGAATTTATGTAGTTCAATATTACTAGCAGCAGATCAGTGCACATTAACAAAAGTGAGATTGATTGAACATATTGATTATCTGATAAAATTATTACACAAAGTACCCTATTCTGATTTAATTACTATCCCTGATCAGACGCCTGAAGAACTGTTTGAGCATGCAAAACAAATGGGAAAATTTATTATCACAACCGATGAAGTGGGTGAAATGGTTGGTCTTACAGCCGAACAAGCAGTATTAATGACTTATTATCGTAATAATATCCAACATTTATTAATTATTCCCGCAATAGTAGCCAGAATATTGTTAAAGCATAATCGAATTTCATTACAAGAAATCATTGAACAAGTAAAATTACTTTTCCCATTGATAAAATCTGAATTATTTCTTTATCACAACGATGAACAGCTCACAGAGTATGTGAATAATATAATTGCAACTTATTCTGAATTAAATTTAATCAATTCTTCTTCGGACAAATTAACGTTAAGCTATTTAAAAATATCAGAATTACAATTACTCGCTTCATCATCGAAAGATACATTACAACGTTATGTGATTGCATTTTCTTTGTTACAAAAAGATCCTTCTATCAGTCGTACTATTTTGGAAAAAGAAGGTCGATTAATTGCTGAAAGATTATCTGTTTTACACGGTATTAATGCTCCTGAATTTTTTGACAAAGGTGTATTTTCAATATTAGTCGCATCGCTACGTGAACAAGGCTATTTAGATGATAAAGATGGCGCAAATCTACCAAAAATTGAAGCTATGAACAAAATACTTAAACCGTTAATTACGGCGCAGGTCATGCAAACTATTGATGAAATTAATCCTTGAATAAAAGAATAAAAAAGCATTGTTTTTAGGAATATGTAATTATTTTTATTTGATACATTATTCAATAAATAGCGATAAATATACTTAACCATTATGTATTCCTGAAACTTTCTAACAGGAATACAACTTTTCTTTTCCTTATATTCACCGTATTGCATATACGCATAAATTTATTTTTTGACAAACATCAAATTTTACCAATTACTATTTGTTTTCTCTTTATTTCTGTTCAATAAACGATTATCATTAATATTAATAAGGATATTTATCGCCTCCAATACAATAAATTTAATAATGTAATGTCTGCTTTCTAAGGAGTCTATATGCTATTTAACCGTAGGCAGTTCTTTAAGATCTGTGCTGGTGGCATGGCAGGAACAACTGTCGCTACACTAGGATTGATGCCGAATATAGCGCTTGCACAAACTCGCCAATTTAAATTACTAAAATCAAAAGAAACCCGTAATAACTGCACTTATTGCTCTGTAGGATGTGGAATGTTGCTTTATAGTCGAGGTGATGGTGCAAAAAATGCTGAATCATCAATATTCCATATAGAGGGTGATCCCGACCATCCAGTGAGTCGCGGTTCGCTTTGTCCAAAGGGTGCTGGCGTACTTGACTATATCAAAAGTGAACAACGCGTTAAATATCCGGAATATCGAGCACCAGGCTCGGATAAATGGCAACGCATTAGTTGGGATGAGGCGATTGAACGCATCGCCCGCTTAATGAAAGAAGATCGTGACAAAAATTTTGTTGAAAAAAATGAAAAAGGTATAACTGTAAATCGTTGGACAACAACAGGATGGCTTGTGACTTCTGCTGCCAGTAATGAAACCGGTTGGTTAGCATTTAAAGTTGCACGTTCATTAGGTATGTTAAGTCTTGAAACTCAAGCAAGGGTTTGTCATGGACCATCAGTATCCAGCTTAGCAGCAACTTATGGTCGAGGGGCTATGACCAACAATTGGAACGACATTAAAAATGCAAACGTCGTTATTGTTATGGGTGGAAATGCCGCAGAGGCACACCCAGTTGGCTTTAAATGGGCTATTGAAGCTAAAATTACTAACGGTGCAGAATTGATTGCTATTGATCCACGTTTTCATCGAACAGCTTCTGTTGCTGATCATTATGTACCGATTCGAGCTGGATCGGACATTGCGTTTTTGCTTGGTATCATTAATTATCTTATTACGCACGATGAAGTGAATTATGATTATTTAATCACTCATAGTAATGCAAGTTTAATTATTCATGATGATTTTAATTTTGATGCAAATAATGGACTTTTTAGTGGCTACGATGCAACAACCAAACAATATAATCAGACCAGTTGGGCCTATCAAAAAGATGAAAACGGCTTTGCGCTTCGAGATAAAACATTAAATCATCCTCGTTGTGTATGGAATCTGCTCAAACAACATGTAAGTCGCTATACACCTGAAATGGTTAATAAAGTAACCGGCAGCCCTATTGAAGGCTTTTTACATGTTTGTCGGTCCCTAGCAAGCACCAAAACGAATGACAGAGCAGCGACCTTTTTATATGCATTAGGTTGGACACAACATAGCTATGGCACACAAATTATTCGTACAGCAGCAATGATCCAGCTAATTTTAGGTAATATTGGGGTCATGGGTGGCGGCATTAATGCACTACGTGGGCATTCGAATATTCAAGGCTTAACCGATGTTGGTTTATTATCTAATCGTTTACCTGCTTATCTTGAATTACCCAAAGACTCTCATGTTTCACTTCAACAATATTTAGAAGAAAAAACACCAAAACCACTTGGTCCAAATGAAGTTAATTTCTGGGGGAATTATCCTAAATTTTTTGTTAGCTTTATGAAGGCAATGTATGGGGATAAATCCACTATTGACAATAATTGGGGATTCGATTGGTTACCGAAATGGGATAAAACCTATGATGTTTTAAGATTCAGTAAAATGATGCGTGATGGCCAAGCCAATGGCTTTATTTGTCAAGGTTTTAACCCGCTTGCTGCACTACCTGATAAAAATAGTATTCGTGAAGGATTATCTAAACTGAAATTTCTGGTAAATATTGATCCAATGCCAACAGAGACGGCCGAGTTTTGGAAAAATCATGGCGAATCAAATGATGTTGATCCAAGCCAAATTCAAACTGAAGTATTTAGACTTCCAGCTAACTGTTTTGCTGAGGAAAACGGTACAATCGTTAACTCATCACGTTTATTACAATGGCACTGGGCAGCAGCAAGACCACCCTATGAATCACTTTATGATCCAGAAATTATAGCGCGCATTTATTTAAGAATTAAGGAACTTTATGAAGAAGAAGGTGGTGCTTATCACGAACCAATTAATAATTTAACATGGGATTACCAAGATCCTGAAGGACCAGCAGCTGAAGAACTTGCAAAAGAGTGTAATGGACGAACACTGGTAGATATAACCGATAATAATGGCAATATTATTCTTAAAAAAGGACAATTATTGAGTGGTTTCTCTCAACTAAAAGCAGACGGTACAACATCATCAGGCATTTGGATATTCTGCGGTTCTTGGACAGAGCAAGGCAACCTAATGGCTCGGCGCGATCCAAGCGATCCATCTGGTAAAGGCATTCATGCAGGCTGGGCTTGGACATGGCCAATGAATCGACGCGTCCTTTATAATCGAGCCTCTGCTGATGAAAATGGCAAACCATGGGATTCAAAACGTGTATTAATAAAATGGAATGGTTCAAGTTGGGACGGTAATGATGTTGCTGATTTCACTGCAACTTTATCGCCAACTTCTGGTGCAGGAGCTTTCATTATGAATAATGATGGCTTAGGAGGATTATTTTGTTTAAATCGATTAGTCGATGGACCATTCCCTGAACATTATGAACCCTTTGAAACACCGATTACTAACAATCCATTACATCCTAACCAGATCAACAATCCTGTGGCTCGTGCATTTAAAGAGGACTTAGCACGCTTAGGAAGTGCCAGTCAATTTCCGTATGTTGGAACAACTTACAGCATAACTGAACATTTCCATTTTTGGACTCAACATGCAAGACTGGCTGCTATTTCACAACCTGAACAATTTATTGAGTTAAGTGAAAATTTAGCAAATAAAAAAGGAATAAAACTTGGTGATACAGTTAAAGTAACGTCATACCGTGGTTATATTAAAGCTAAAGCGGTTGTAACTAAACGTCTTCCTACATTAACCGTTGATGGTAAAGAAGTTGAAACCATTGGAATTCCAATCGTATGGGGTTTTACTGGGCAGACAAAGAAAGGATTTTTAGTTAACGAATTAACCCCTCATTTAGGTGATGCTAATTCGCAAACACCAGAATACAAGTCTTTCTTAGTGAATATCGAAAAAGTGACTACAGCGGCATAAGTGAGGGAGAATAAAAGATATGTCATTACAAACTCAAGATATCATCCGCCGCTCAGCAACGAGTGCTTTAACTCCAGCTCCACGAGTTCGAGATTATCAGCAAGAAGTGGCAAAACTGATTGATGTTACAACCTGTATCGGCTGTAAAGCCTGCCAGATTGCATGTAGTGAATGGAATGATCTACGTGCTGAAATTGGTAATACTGTTGGTGTTTATGACAATCCAGCAGACTTAGAACCTAAAGCTTGGACGGTGATGCGTTATTCTGAAGTCGAAGTAAATGGTAAATTTGAATGGCTGATTCGCAAAGATGGTTGTATGCATTGTTCTGATCCAGGTTGCCTCAAAGCCTGCCCATCGGAAGGTGCAATCATTCAATACGCAAATGGTATTGTAGATTTTCAATCAGAACACTGCATTGGTTGCGGTTATTGTATTGCTGGCTGTCCATTTAATATTCCACGAGTAAGTAAAGAAGATAATCATTCGTACAAATGTACATTGTGTGTTGATCGCGTTTCTGTAGGACAAGAGCCTGCTTGTGTCAAAACTTGCCCAACAGGAGCAATTCATTTTGGCACAAAACAAGATATGATTCGTCATGCGGAACATCGCATTGAGGATCTTAAAAAACGAGGTTTTGAACAGGCTGGTCTTTACGATCCTCAAGGTGTCGGCGGTACTCATGTAATGTATGTATTACATCATGCAGATCAACCCGAACTGTATCATGGTTTACCGAAAGATCCTCACATTAGTGAAATTGTTAAATTCTGGAAAGGTGCATGGAAACCGTTATCCGCAGCCGCATTCATTGCAACATTTGGGGGGCTACTATTCCATTATATGAGTGTTGGTGCAATAGAAGTTGATGAAGAAGATATAGAGCAAGAAAAAAAAGCTGATAGACAAGCTAGAAAACGTCTAGGATTACCAATTTTTGAACGTCAAAATAGCACTAATTCAGTACAACAGGAGAATCATCATGAGTAAAAAAGACATGATATTAAGAACACCACTTATTGTTCGTTTTTGTCATTGGTGTATGGTGTGTCTTTTTATTCTAACCGCACTATCCGGTTTATTTTTATTTTTTCCATCAATGAAATTGTTTGGTTTAGTACTTGGTACACCACAATTGGTCAGAGCATTGCACCCAATGATAGGTTGTATTGTGTTCTTACTATTAATGTTTATGTTCTTGAAGCTTGTTCACCATAATATTCCAAATAAAGCAGATATTGTATGGTTAAAGAACTTTAAGCATGTAATTATGGGCAAAGAAGAAGGCATTCCAATTGGTAAATACAATGTCGGTCAGAAGTTTTTATTTTGGTGCATTATGAGCCTAATATCTGTACTATTTATCACAGGAATGATTATGTGGCGTAGGTATGTTTCTGACTATTTTCCTGTTCAAATTGTCCGTATCGCTATATTTTTCCACTCGCTTGCTGCAATAGGATTAATTTTACTCGCCATAGGTCATGCCTATATGGCTCTTTGGGTTAAAGGATCAATTAAAGGTATGATAACAGGTTATGTATCTCGAGCCTGGGCTCGTAAAAACCATTCTGCATGGTATGAAGAAGAAATGCAAAAAATACATCAAAAAGAACTTAATGCTAATACCAAATCAGAAACAAAACAAACAACAAAAGTAGAGCGTAAACCGGCATAAAAACAACTCATTACATTAAATAAATGTTATCCCTAATTTTAATTAACCGATAACATTTAATTATGAAAAATTATGGATAAAACGATAGTAAAATGGTAATTAATAATGAGTATAAAAATCATCCCACAAGAGCAACTTGAACAACAAACAACAAACACAGTTATTCGACAAATCCCACTACTCTTTTATCCATCGCCAAAGACGCTGTATATTCATCGTGCGGAACGTTTAAAAGAGCTAGCAACAAGTAGTCCATTTAGTGAATATTTGGAATTTTGTACTATAATTGTTGAACTACAAGCCAATATTGTCAAGCAAAAACCAGTAAATATCGATTTGCCAAATAGCCTTGATGGTCAATACCCCCCTTTAAGTTTATATAATTTTCCCTTATCCACTTTTTGGCAAGAATATTTAAGTGAACTATTAGGTTCGATGACAGATACAACAGAACAAATTAGATTAGTGACAGAACAGCTAAGAAAAAATAGTTCTGATCAATTACAAGATAAAGCCAACCATTTAATTAATGGTGAATTTAACTGTGTAGAAGGTAATGAAGCTATGTTTATCTGGTCCGCATTATCGGTTTACTATAGCCAGCTAGCAAGTCAAATCAAAGGCAAAGCAGTCGCAGAAAATAGCGATAAAAACTGGTTATGTCCTGTATGTAATAGTATGCCTGTCGCCAGTATTATTCAGCTAGGAAGTAACAATGGATTACGTTATTTACACTGTAGCTTATGCGAAAGTGAATGGTACGTACCTCGAATAAAATGTACCTGTTGTGATAATATGCAGGACATTCAATATTTTTCACTGGATAAAGAACTATCAGCAACAAAAACAGAATGCTGTGATATTTGCCACAGTTATCTAAAAATTCTAGATCAAGACAAAGATCCACGTATTGAGGTTATTGCTGATGATATCGCTTCGTTGATCTTGGATATAAAAACAGAAGAGGAAGGATTTGCTAAAAGTGGCATAAACCCTTTTATATTTGCTCAATAAAACAGTAAATATACGTTATAGTTAAAATTCAGTTTCATCAAAATCAATTATTATCACAATCAATATTGCTTACTAGCGAGAGAGTTGATTAACGATATTTATTATTTGAATAAAATACAACTTAACATTTTATATTAATAAGGTTAGAATTGAACTAATGTACTAGTTTATGAGTTTATTTTATGAAGCGTTTTATTTTTTTAACAATGATGATATTACTTATACCGCTGTTTAGTTCCGCTGATACATTTAAATATGTTGCAATTACAGCAATTATTGAACATCCATCATTAGATCAAATCCGTGAGGGTGTGAAAGATGAATTAACAGATAGTGGTTATAAGTTAAACGAAAACATAACAGTACAATATAAAAGTGCGCAAGGAAGTAGCGCTACTGCCGCTCAAATTGCTAGACAATTTATTGCAGCAAAGCCTGATGTCATTGTGGCCATTGCAACACCTAGTGCACAAGCAACAGCGGCTGCGACTAAAAAAATTCCCGTTATATTTGCCGGAATTACTGATCCTATCGCAGCAAAGTTAATTAAAACCTGGCAACCAACTGGCACAAATATTACTGGTGTTTCAGATTATCAAGAGATTGTTCCTCAAATTAATTTTATGAAGAAAATTGTACCTAATGTTAGGTCAGTAGGATATATTTATAGTCCAAGTGAAATTAACTCTACCGTTGTCCTAAAAAATCTGCAAACTCATCTAGCCAAACAAAATATTTCTCTTGTTGCTGTACCCGCACAGAGAACTGCTGATATTTCAACAGCAGCCAATACATTAAAAGGTAAAGTAGATTTAATTTATACAACAACAGATAATAACGTTGTTTCAGCTTATGAATCACTTGTAAAATTTGCTAATGAAAATAAAATACCACTTTTAGCTTCGTTTCCTGATGCAATTGAACGAGGAGCTACTGCTGCTTATGGTATGAGCTATTATGATATTGGACGTCAATCTGGTAAGCAAGTTGTTCGGATATTGAAAGGTGAAAAACCTGGAAGTATTGCCCCGGAACTTGGACAAGCATTACACCTTGTTATTAATTCTAATGCAGCAAAAAAACAAGGAGTAAATTTATCTCCCGAAATTATCCAATCAGCTTATAAAATAATTGGACAATAATTAAGTATTATTTTATTAAAAATATCAAAATTAACTTTGCTCAAAGGTATGGGCAAAGTGTAATATAACAAACAATATTCCTGTTTATAGCCATTCGTCACCTGCTATGTAATGAATTATTTACATTTGCTAGTTCTTTTTTTATTCTGGAAAAATATTCAATTTTGCTTTATAGTAACTCAAAATTTCGCTTGGTTGTAAAAAAAATAGTACAGGAGTACCTTATGCGTAATTATATTATTAAACTTTTTATGATTTTCAGTTTACCGTTCGCTGCATTTTATTCTTACGCAGATACAAAAGCCGAACAAAAATTTGTAGCCATTACTGCAATTGTTGAACACCCAGCACTAGATAGTGTACGAAAAGGTGTTGAAGATGAATTAAAAGATAATGGCTATATTGCAGGGGAAAATTTAAAGCTTCAATTTGCCAGTGCACAAGGTAGCAGTGCAACTGCTGCTCAGATAGCGAAGCAATTTGTAGCGAATAAACCTGATGCTATTGTTGGTATTGCAACACCAAGTTCACAAGCTTTAGTTGCAACAACAAAACTTATTCCTATTGTTTTTACCGCTGTGACTGATCCTGTGGTAGCAAAATTAACGCCAAGTTGGGATGCATCAAAAACAAATGTGACAGGCGTTTCCGATGCCTTATCACTGGATTCTCAAATTGAAATGATGTTAAAAATTAAACCTGATGCTAAAAATATTGGTTATGTTTATAGTCCTAGTGAAGTTAATTCAATTATTATCTTGAAACAATTGCAAGTAGAACTTGAAAAAAGAGGAATGAAAATTATTGCAGCTCCTGCTCAACGAACTTCTGATATATCAACAGCGGCAAGGAGTTTAAAAGGTAAGGTTGATATGATTTATACGACTACCGATAATAATGTTGTTTCATCTTATGAAGCTTTAGCTAAAATTGCTAATGAAAGTAAAATTCCTCTTGTAGCATCAAATCCTGAATCAGCTGAACGTGGTGCTATTGCAGCATTAGGAATGAGCTATTATGATCTTGGTCGTCAAGCTGGTAAAATTGTTATCCGGATACTTAATGGCGAGAAACCAGGGGATATACCACCACAAGTTGGTAATATTACTCAATTAACAATTAATAAAAAAGCTGCTGAACGCCAAGGTATTACTTTATCTGAAGATGTATTAAAATCAGCAGCAAAAATTGTCGAAAAATAATTGTAACTTTTTGATAACTAAACCGCTATTTCAGCGGTTACTTTTTAATGGATGTTTTTCATGTCTTTTGAATTTTTTTTAGGATCTATTGGAATTGGACTTATTTATGCACTGGTTAGTTTAGGTGTTTTTATCTCATTCCGTTTACTTGATTTTCCGGATCTTACCGCTGATGCCAGTTTTCCTCTTGGCGGGGCGGTTTGCGGCCTATGTATTTACGTAGGTATTGATCCTTGGATAGCAACATTGTTAGGCATGTTTGCTGGTTGTATTGCTGGAGCAATGACTGGAATATTGTATGTTAAACTCAATATACTACAACTACTTTCAAGTATCATTGTCATGATAGGGCTTTATTCTATCAATTTGAGAATATTAGGTATTGGACCTTATATTATGGACGAAACACCAAGAATGGCTGGTTCACCTAATCTCTCTTTACTTGATGCTAAAACAATATTTTCACCATTTATTACTGAAGATTATAGTAATCAATATATTGTACAACCACTTATGATATTAGGTTTTGTCATTCTATTTTGGTTATTACTCAATCTCTTTTTAAATACCAAAATCGGCTTAGCATTAAGAGCAACAGGAACCAACCAACGAATGGCCAAATCTCAAGGTATTCCGACAGGTAGTATTACTATTCTTGGTATGGCAATATCAAATGGCTTAATAGCTCTTGGCGGTTCTTTATTTGTACAAACCCAAGGTGGAGCAGATGTTACAATTGGTGTTGGCACTATCGTTATAGGACTGGCATCAATTATTATTGGCGAAAGTATTTTTCCAACTAAGCGTATTTGGGCTGTAATGCTAGCGGTTATTTTTGGTTCAATTTTATATCGCTTATTCATTGCGTTTGCACTCAGTAATGAGTTTTTACAAGAAATTGGTGTAGGAACCGAGGATTTAAATCTTATTACAGCTATCTTGGTAGTACTTGCTTTAGTTTTACCTAAACAGTTAAAAAAACGCTCAAAAAAAAGAGGAAGTAAGCATGATTAAAGTTGGAGAATTACAATTAACTTTTAATCAAGGAACACCTATCGAAAATCATGTATTACGAGGATTAAATCTTAATATAAGCGAAGGTGAATTTGTCACAATCATAGGTAGTAATGGGGCAGGGAAAAGCTCATTACTCAATGTAATTAGTGGTGATTTACTTGCCGACTCAGGCAGTGTAATTATTAATGGAAAAAATGTAACTCGCTGGCCTGCATGGAAAAGGGCGGGATTAGTTGCTCGAGTTTTTCAAGATCCAATGGTTGGTACTTGTGAAAACCTAACTATTGAAGAAAATCTTGCTATTGCTTATAACCGAGGACATAGCTTTACATTGTCTCCAGCCCTAAATAGAAAGTTACGTGCAATATTTAAAGAAAAACTTGCGACATTAAATTTAGGTCTAGAGAATCGATTGTCCGACATGATGGGATTACTTTCTGGAGGGCAAAGACAAGCAATTAGTTTACTAATGTCAACGCTGCAACCATCTAAAATATTATTGCTTGATGAACATACCGCTGCACTTGATCCTAAAACGGCACAATTTGTTTTAGAGCTAACCGATGAAATTGTTTCAAAAAATCATTTGACAGCCATGATGGTTACTCACTCTATGAAACAAGCATTAGAATATGGCAATAGGACAGTAATGCTCCATCAGGGTCAGGTCGTACTTGATGTTGCTGGAGAACAACGTGCCAAGCTAACAGTAAATGATTTACTAGCTATGTTTGAAAAAACGCGTGGCGAAAAAGTTACTGATGATGCATTACTTTTAGGATAATAAACCAAATAACAAAGCAATATTCTTTTTAAATATTGCTTTGTTTTCCAAAATTCATTTTGAAAAATTCATAACTGTTTTCTTATTTGCGATTAAATATTCATTAAAGTACTTCTTATCACTTTTACCTCTCACACTAGTGTATAACAATATTAAAAGCTTTTTCAGATAATTCAAATCTAAATATTTTATCAATAGAATTTACCTACAACATAATCTCGATTTAATTAATGATAACAAATCCATTAATTTTAGATTTTATGAATATTTCGTAAAGTAATAGTTATACTTATATTGATGCATTATTTGTATCAAAATTATCAGCTATAAAACTTATTTCAATAAATTAATAATTTTTTAATTTAAATCTATAGGAATTAAAGATCGTTATGAATATATCTTCTTTTCATTAAAGAACCTTTGATTCCTTACAGCATATAATATTCAACAATTACTTATTAGGCATTATCAATAATAAAAAATAAAATTAATATTATTTGCAAAGATTATTGAAATAATAGAGATGGGCAGTTTTATTTATACAATGAAAAGATAGCAATATCGTATTGATTATTTTATATTTATTGCAAAATTTTATAGAAATTTTTAACTAATGATAATTTTAATGATTAAATTCACTATTAAGATACTTATTATAAATAACTCTTAATTAAGATCTATTAGCTAAAATCAATTCTGTTTTTATTAATAATATCTTCAATAAAAACAGAATTATTGTTATAAAACTTATAAGATTGTGGTCACAATCAGGAAAATAACTCAACTAATCAAAGTTGTAAATAAGATAAATTGTCATCAAAAAGATAGCAAATTTTGTTAAATGTTAATTATAACAATTTACTAGGTAGATATTTGGTATAGGTAAATGAGCTAATAATCTGCTTTCAAATAACCTTATCAGAAGTTTGTAATTTCTGTATGCAAAAAAGCCCAGCATTCCTGCTGGGCTCTCGATATATTTAAAAGTCTGGCGGCTCCCTACTCTCACATGGGTAATACCCACACTACCATCGGCACTTCGGCGTTTCACTTCTGAGTTCGGCATGGGGTCAGGTGGGACCACCGCGCTATTACCGCCAGACATATTCTGTCTTCTCTTTTTCTATTGATGATGATTATCACATATCTTCATCAATCGCTCAATCCGGAACAAACTGTTTCATCAATCTTTCATCATCTTTCGATGATTTCTTAATCTCTCAACTTCGCGTATCCAAAACAACTCCGAGTTGTAAGGTTAAGACTCTCGGTTCATTAGTATCAGTTAGCTCAATGTATCACTACACTTACACACCTGACCTATCTACGTCTTAGTCTCAAACGGACCTTACTGAATCTCTTCAGGGAAAACTCATCTCGAGGCTAGTTTCGTACTTAGATGCTTTCAGCACTTATCTATTCCGCACGTAGCTACCGGGCAATGCAATTGGCATCACAACCCGAACACCAGCGGTGCGTTCACTTCGGTCCTCTCGTACTAGAAGCAAACCCTCTCAATTTTCCTACGCCCATGGCAGATAGGGACCGAACTGTCTCACGACGTTCTAAACCCAGCTCGCGTACCACTTTAAACGGCGAACAGCCGTACCCTTGGGACCTACTTCAGCCCCAGGATGTGATGAGCCGACATCGAGGTGCCAAACACCGCCGTCGATATGAACTCTTGGGCGGTATCAGCCTGTTATCCCCGGAGTACCTTTTATCCGTTGAGCGATGGCCCTTCCATTCAGAACCACCGGATCACTATGACCTACTTTCGTACCTGCTCGAGCCGTCACTCTCGCAGTCAAGCTAGCTTTTGCCATTGCACTAACCTCCTGATGTCCGACCAGGATTAGCTAACCTTCGTGCTCCTCCGTTACTCTTTGGGAGGAGACCGCCCCAGTCAAACTACCCACCAGACAGTGTCCCTTACCTCGATTCAGAAGTATAGGTTAGAACATCAAACATTAAAGGGTGGTATTTCAAGGTCGACTCCACACACACTGGCGTGCATGCTTCTTAGTCTCCCACCTATCCTACACATTAAGGCTCAATGTTCACTGTCAAGCTATAGTAAAGGTTCACGGGGTCTTTCCGTCTTGCCACGGGTACACCGCATCTTCACGGCAATTTCAATTTCACTGAGTCTCGGGTGGAGACAGCCTGGCCATCATTACGCCATTCGTGCAGGTCGGAACTTACCCGACAAGGAATTTCGCTACCTTAGGACCGTTATAGTTACGGCCGCCGTTTACTGGGGCTTCGATCAAGAGCTTCTGCTTACGCATAACCCCATCAATTAACCTTCCAGCACCGGGCAGGCGTCACACCGTATACGTCCACTTTCGTGTTTGCACAGTGCTGTGTTTTTATTAAACAGTTGCAGCCAGCTGGTATCTTCGACTGACTTCACCTCCATCCGCGTGGGACTTCAATTACCATCAGCGTGCCTTCTCCCGAAGTTACGGCACCATTTTGCCTAGTTCCTTCACCCGAGTTCTCTCAAGCGCCTGAGTATTCTCTACCTGACCACCTGTGTCGGTTTCGGGTACGATTAACTATAACCTGAAGCTTAGAGGATTTTCCTGGAAGCAGGGCATCAATTACTTCACTACCTTAGTAGCTCGTCATCACGCCTCAGGGTTTCAGTGACCGGATTTGCCTAATCACACCCCTACACGCTTAACCCACCATCCAATAGGTGGTAAACCTAGCCTTCTTCGTCCCCCCATCGCAGTTATAGCCAGTACGGGAATATTAACCCGTTTCCCATCAGATACGCCCTTCGGCCTCTCCTTAGGGGTCGACTCACCCTGCCCCGATTAACGTTGGACAGGAACCCTTGGTCTTCCGGCGAGCGGGCTTTTCACCCGCTTTATCGTTACTTATGTCAGCATTCGCACTTCTGATACCTCCAGCATGCCTCACAACACACCTTCTACGGCTTACAGAACGCTCCCCTACCCAATACACTTACGTGCACTGCCGCAGCTTCGGTGCATAGTTTTAGCCCCGTTACATCTTCCGCGCAGGCCGACTCGACTAGTGAGCTATTACGCTTTCTTTAAATGATGGCTGCTTCTAAGCCAACATCCTAGCTGTCTAAGCCTTCCCACTTCGTTTCCCACTTAACTATGACTTGGGGACCTTAGCTGGCGGTCTGGGTTGTTTCCCTCTTCACGACGAACGTTAGCACCCGCCGTGTGTCTCCCATGATTAAACTTGTCAGTATTCGGAGTTTGCATCGGGTTGGTAAGCCGGGATGGCCCCCTAGCCGAAACAGTGCTCTACCCCCAACAGTTATACATGAGGCGCTACCTAAATAGCTTTCGGGGAGAACCAGCTATCTCCCGGTTTGATTGGCCTTTCACCCCCAGCCACAGGTCATCCGCTAATTTTTCAACATTAGTCGGTTCGGTCCTCCAGTTAGTGTTAACCAACCTTCAACCTGCCCATGGCTAGATCACCGGGTTTCGGGTCTATACCCTGCAACTTAACGCACAGTTAATACTCGGTTTCCCTTCGGCTCCCCTATTCGGTTAACCTTGCTACAGAATATAAGTCGCTGACCCATTATACAAAAGGTACGCAGTCACTATTACCCAACGGTAACAGCTCCCACTGATTGTACGTACACGGTTTCAGGGTCTATTTCACTCCCCTCCCGGGGTTCTTTTCGCCTTTCCCTCACGGTACTGGTTCACTATCGGTCAATCAGGAGTATTTAGCCTTGGAGGATGGTCCCCCCATCTTCAGACAGGATATCACGTGTCCCGCCCTACTCTATAAGCTTCCACATAATGCATTTTCATGTACGGGACTTTCACCCTCTGTCGTGCGACTTTCCAGACGCTTCCACTAATACATTATGCTACCCGCTTGGGCTGCTCCCATTTCGCTCGCCGCTACTTTGGGAATCTCGGTTGATTTCTTTTCCTCGGGGTACTTAGATGTTTCAGTTCTCCCGGTTCGCCTCATCTGACTATGGATTCATCAGATGATAGTGCAGTCACCTGCACTGGGTTTCCCCATTCGGACATCAACGGCTATCGCGCCTTTTATCGGCTCACCGTCGCTTTTCGCAGATTAACACGTCCTTCATCGCCTCTGATTGCCTAGGCATCCACCGTGTACGCTTAATTTCTTAACCTTACAACTCACAGTTGTCTTGGTTTTAATTACGCTTTTTTCTCTTTTCTACTTCTTCACATTCATATTTTCATACAAATGCTTTCCGTAAAAACGAGAACTCGTTTCTTTCAGCTTGTTCCTAATTGTTAAAGAGCTTTATCTTTCTATTTACTCTTATAAGTAAATACAAACATAATTTAGTTAAAAAGAGACTTCTTTAATGGTGGAGCTAAGCGGGATCGAACCGCTGGCCTCCTGCGTGCAAGGCAGGCGCTCTCCCAGCTGAGCTATAGCCCCATTTTCTTTCACTTCTTCAACCCGTTAAAGCCAAAATCAGCAAAAAATAAGTTGAATTGGTGGGTCTGAGTGGACTTGAACCACCGACCTCACCCTTATCAGGGGTGCGCTCTAACCACCTGAGCTACAGACCCAATAAAGTGACTCTTTTCTTAACAAACAATCTGTGTGAACACTTACGAGCACTTCGTAAGGAGGTGATCCAACCGCAGGTTCCCCTACGGTTACCTTGTTACGACTTCACCCCAGTCATGGACCACACCGTGGTAAACGCCCTCCCGAAGGTTAAGCTATCTACTTCTGGTGCAACCCACTCCCATGGTGTGACGGGCGGTGTGTACAAGGCCCGGGAACGTATTCACCGTGACATTCTGATTCACGATTACTAGCGATTCCGACTTCATGGAGTCGAGTTGCAGACTCCAATCCGGACTTAGACGTACTTTATGAGGTCCGCTTGCTCTCGCGAGGTCGCCTCCCTTTGTATACGCCATTGTAGCACGTGTGTAGCCCTGGTCGTAAGGGCCATGATGACTTGACGTCGTCCCCACCTTCCTCCGCTTTATCAACGGCAGTCTCCTTTGAGTTCCCGACCGAATCGCTGGCAACAAAGGATAAGGGTTGCGCTCGTTGCGGGACTTAACCCAACATTTCACAACACGAGCTGACGACAGCCATGCAGCACCTGTCTCACAGTTCCCGAAGGCACTCTCGCATCTCTGCAAGATTCTGTGGATGTCAAGACCAGGTAAGGTTCTTCGCGTTGCATCGAATTAAACCACATGCTCCACCGCTTGTGCGGGCCCCCGTCAATTCATTTGAGTTTTAACCTTGCGGCCGTACTCCCCAGGCGGTCGATTTATCGCGTTAGCTTCGGAGCCCATCACTCTAGGCAACAAACTCCAAATCGACATCGTTTACAGCGTGGACTACCAGGGTATCTAATCCTGTTTGCTCCCCACGCTTTCGCATCTCAGCGTCAGTATCTGTCCAGAAGGCCGCCTTCGCCACCGGTATTCCTCCACATCTCTACGCATTTCACCGCTACACGTGGAATTCTACCTTCCTCTACAATACTCTAGTTAACCAGTTTTAAGTGCAATTCCTAGGTTGAGCCCAGGGCTTTCACACCTAACTTAATTATCCGCCTACATGCCCTTTACGCCCAGTCATTCCGATTAACGCTCGCACCCTCCGTATTACCGCGGCTGCTGGCACGGAGTTAGCCGGTGCTTCTTCTGTAATTAACGTCAATTGATGAACCTATTCGATTCATCACCTTCCTCATTACCGAAAGTACTTTACAACCCGAAGGCCTTCTTCATACACGCGGCATGGCTGCATCAGGGTTCCCCCCATTGTGCAATATTCCCCACTGCTGCCTCCCGTAGGAGTCTGGACCGTGTCTCAGTTCCAGTGTGGCTGGTCATCCTCTCAGACCAGCTAGAGATCGTCGCCTTGGTAAGCCTTTACCCTACCAACTAGCTAATCCCATATGGGCTCATCAAATGGCGCATGGCCCGAAGGTCCCATGCTTTGGTCTCTCAACATTATGCGGTATTAGCAGTCGTTTCCAACTGTTGTCCCCCTCCATTCGGCAGATACCCATACTTTACTCACCCGTCCGCCACTCGTCATCAAGTGCAAGCACTCATGTTACCGTTCGACTTGCATGTGTTAAGCCTGCCGCCAGCGTTCAATCTGAGCCATGATCAAACTCTTCAATTTAAAGTTTGATGCTCAATAACTGTCTCTGACATATTCAAATGAATCTTCAGTGTCACTTATCAAGACTTAATTTTTCAGTCCGTAGACTTTTAATCTTTCGTCTCGCAAGTGCCCACACAGATTGTCTGTTTCTTCTTTTTAAAGAGCTGACAGCTATTTATCTTTCACTAAACATTTTGTTATTCAGTTTGCTGTCTCAAGGGCTGCGTATACTACGCTACACCTTTTTATTCGTCAAGATCTTTTTTCAAAATTTTTGACCTTGCTCACTTACACCCGCTGTCTCTGTTTGTCGATGACGCCGTGTCAGTGGATGCGCATTATAGGCACTTTAAATTTTACTGCAAGTGTTTATTGCTATTTTTTTTCTGTTTGTGCTTTTTTTGCTCTAAACGTACTCGAAGCATACTAAAACCAGTCATTTTATATCGGATGCTGTTTTAATTTACTTGATTAAACTATATTGCCTAACAAGAAAAGAATCACGAATAATTAAATTTAAGTATAAAGTATGCAGTATTTATATTAAATACTGCATTTAATAATCACCAATTAAGTCTCGATTTTTATCTTACTTGGTAAATCCGCTAAGCTGTCAATGACCCAGTCAGCTTGGGATAATGCTTCATCTGTGATTATGTCGCCAGTTTTTACTAACACTGCTTTTTTAACACCTGCACGTTTACCTGATAATAAGTCAGAAATTTTATCACCAACCATATATGAATTAGCAATATCTATATTTAGCTCTTTAGCTGCGGTTTGAATCATACCAGGACTCGGCTTTCGACATTCACATGTATCGATTAAAGGATCATGTGGGCAGTAATAGATACCATCTAAATCAACACCTCGATCTTGTAATGACCAATCCATCCATTCAGTCAAAACATTGAATTGTTCTTCTGTGAATTTATTTCTTGCAATCCCTGATTGATTAGTTGTAATAATCAATAAAAAGCCCATTTTTTTGAGTTCTTGCATTGCTTCAATGACACCATCAATAAAATGAAATTTATCAATTGTATGTACATAATTGTAATCGATATTAATGGTACCATCCCGATCTAAAAAAATAGCTGGTTTCATATTTACTTTTTTCCCTTTTGCTTAGATATTCAGCGAATTTATATCGCATATTATTGATTGACTTAGATGTCTAGACGTCTTAATATTCACCTATTTACACATTGTCTTTATATATTATGATACAACTACAACATATTTCGAAAACATTTGAACATAATAAGACGCCAATTCATGCATTAAAGGACATTACAATTCATGTACCCAAAGGCAAAATTTATGGTGTTATTGGTAAGTCTGGTGCAGGAAAGAGTACACTTATTCGCTGCGTTAATCTTTTAGAAAAACCCACTAGTGGTAAAATATTTTTTGATAATCAAGAGATCACTCATTTATCAAATCGTAAGCTTATTGAAGTACGTCGAAAAATCAGCATGATTTTTCAGCATTTTAATTTACTGTCTTCACGCACAGTGTTTGATAATATTGCATTTCCACTTGAGCTAGATAAAACACCTAAAGCCGTTATTAAACAAAAAGTCACTGAACTTATTGATTTAGTTGGATTAACCGAAAAATCTCATGCCTATCCTGCAAATTTATCGGGTGGTCAAAAGCAACGTGTTGCGATAGCAAGAGCTTTAGCTAGTGATCCCAAAGTATTATTGTGTGACGAAGCAACCAGTGCGCTTGACCCTGAAACAACGCGCTCTATTTTGGCATTATTAAAAGATATCAATCAAAAACTAGGTTTAACCATTTTATTAATTACCCATGAGATGGATGTTGTTAAACAAATTTGTGATCAAGTTGCCGTTATTAGTAGTGGGGAATTGATTGAGCAATCATCGGTTGGAGAAATGTTTTCACATGCAAAAACGGATATTGCACGTCAATTTATTCAATCAACTTTACATCTTAATATTCCTGAAGATTATTTAGCAAGGCTATCGCCTGAATATAAAGAAGGACTTAATCCTTTAGTGAGTTTTGAGTTTACTGGAGTTTCAGTAGACTTACCTTTATTATCTCAAATTGCTAAAGAGTTTGATATTGATAGCAACATTATTAGTGCACAAATGGATTATGCAGGAGGTGTTAAATTTGGTTTAATGTTGGCTGAACTAAGAGGAAAACCCAAAAGCACAGCATCAGCAATTCAGTTTTTAGAAAAAAATAACACTAAAGTAGAGGTGCTTGGTTATGTTTGATTTTATTCCTTCATTTAAACCTTTTGAGTCATTATTTCGATATTTTGCAGGACACGACTTTTGGGCAAATTTTGTGGCATTTTGTTCTTCATTTAATGGATTTAATGAAGCTATGTTATTCAAAATGGCACAAGCAACTGATGAAACATTATATATGGTTATTCTGTCAGGTTTATGGGGAACAGTGATAGGTTTACCTATTGGTATATTACTTTACACCACCCGTAAAGGACAAATTTTAGATTGTTATACAGCTAATAGTACGCTTTCATTCATTACTAACGTGTTCCGTTCCATACCTTTTATTATATTAATCGTTTGGATTATTCCATTTACCACATTTTTAATGGGAACTTTTATAGGTAAGCAAGCAGCAGTTGTTCCATTAAGTATTGGGGTTTCTCCATTAATTGCACGTATGATTGAAAATGCATTATTGGATGTACCTAAAGGACTAATTGAGGCTGCTCGTTCAATGGGTGCAACACCATTACAAATTATATATAAAGTTCTATTACCTGAATCATTACCGGTAATAGTCAATAGCATGACAATTACATTAATTACTCTTACCGGATATATTGCTATGGCTGGAGCTGTTGGTGCTGGTGGTTTAGGTCAACTTGCAATTCAATATGGTTACAACGGCTATAAGCCTGCTATAATGAATACGGTTTTAATTATATTAATTGTTATTGTTTTTATTATACAATTTATTGGCAATAGGATTGTCAGACGCGTTACGCATCACTAATTTTGGAGGAATTCATGTCTATTAAAAAACTAGCATTCATTACCGTATTGATAAGTTCATTTTTTTTAACTGGTTGTGATAATAAGCAATCAACAGTTTCAGATAATAAATCAGAAGAACCGGCTAAAGTTAGCATGATTAAAGTAGGCGTTATTTCTGGTCCTGAACAAGAAGTCGCAGAAGTGGTTAAGCAACAAGCCAAAGATCTTTATAATCTAGATGTTGAACTGGTAATTTTTAATGATTATGTCACACCAAATCAAGCATTAAATGATGGCTTAATTGATATTAATGCTTTTCAACATAAGCCTTATTTAGATGAACAAATAAAAGAACGCGGCTATAAACTAGCCGTTGTCGGTAACTCATTTGTTTACCCTATTGCTAGCTATTCTCATAAATTAAAACCAATTGATAATACAACAGAAACAGGAGAAGGTGTAAAAATAACATCACCTCGCGGTGAAACTTTCTTTATTGCCGCTAATTCAACGATTACCATTCCAAATGATCCAACTAATTTAGGTCGAGCATTACTCTTATTACAGCATGAAGGTATGATTACCGTTGATAAAACGAAAGGTTTACTACCTACTGTTCTTGATATTACAAGTAATCCTTATAACTACAAGATTGTTGAACTTGAAGCACCAATGCTACCGCGTTCATTAGATGATGCTCAAGTTGATCTTGCTATTATCAATAATGCTTTTGCAGGACAAGCAAATTTAACACCAAGCAAAGATGGCATATTTGTAGAGGATAAAGAATCACCATATGTTAATATTATTGTAGCTCGAGAAGCTGACAAAGATAATGAAAACATCAAAAACTTTGTTAAAGCCTATCAAACTGATATTGTAGCACAAAAAGCTGAGCAAATTTTCAATGGTGGTGCAATTCGTGGTTGGTAATGATCGATGAATTATTAACTATAAACATTATTCCGCTGACCCATAAATCAGCGGAATAATACTACTGAAAGAACCGATAAGACTATTTAAAATTGGCTATCAATAAATAAAATCTTAAATAATGACATATCAAATCAAACCGATCGGTATTATTCATTCTCCCTACAGCGAAAAATTTGCTGTTCCTCGACAGCCAAATTTAGTTACCGCAGGTCAAGGTGAACTTCATCTATTATCACCTTATAATAATCCTGTTAGTGTTAAAGGATTAGAACAATTTTCACATTTATGGCTATTATTTCAATTTCATCATATTGAACCAGAAAAATGGCGTTTATCTGTACGTCCGCCGCGTTTAGGCGGTAATAAAACATTAGGAGTGTTTGCTACCCGATCACCTTTTCGCCCTAATCATATTGGACTTTCAGCTGTCGAATTAACAGATATTGTTTTCAAAAATAAGCAGATTATTTTGAAATTAGGCAGTATTGATTTAGTTGATGGAACACCAATTATCGATATTAAACCTTATTTACCCTATTGTGATAGTTATCCTTGGGCTGTTGCAGGTTATGCTCAATCAGAACCTGAGAAAAAAATTACAGTGGAATTTTCACCACAAGCACAATTGATTCTAACTTCATACCTATCAACTTATCCACACCTTAAAGAATTAATCACGCAGGTTATCTCTCAAGATCCAAGACCTGCTTACAAACAAAATAATATTGAGCAACAAGAATATGGGCTGAGACTTTACCAATTCAATATAAAATGTAAAATCAGTAATCAACATGCAATTGTTGAAGATATTATTATGGATAATAAGAAATAGGGAAAAATGTGTTACTCGTTAATGATAAAGAACCAATTCTTAACTTTTATCATTTATCGATGATTGACGACAGATCCAATAAATCATCCTAATAATACATTAACGTTTGTAAAAAATTTTTAGGCTAGTGATACGTTTTAATAGATTTAACTAAAAATTGTTTTGTAAAGATTGTTTACAAAAATATCATCGGAAACGACTAAAAAAGACTGGTATATTTAAATAACTTTGATACATTAAATACGGGTTTAATTTCCCTATATTTCCCTTAACCACTAAAATCCTTAAATTTTAGTGGTTCTTTTAATAAAAGATTAATGGTATTGAGAATGTTGTTTATTTCTCATTTGAGCAACATCAATCGCATCAAAGAGATAGTGCTTTCCGCAATAATCACAATGAATATCGATCTTTCCGTCCTCTTCATTTAGAATTTCATCAATTTCATTAGCAGGTAACGTCATTAAACTATCTTCACAACGTTGACGAGAGCACCCACATTTAAAAGTAATATTGTGAGTTTCAAAAAGTCTGACTTCTTCTTGGTTGTAAAGACGATATAAAATTTCTTCAGTTGATAACTCGAATAATTCATCGCTAGTAATCGTTTCAGTTAAAGCACTAAGATGCTCAAATGAATCCGTTGTATTTTCATTGCTAGGTAAAACTTGCAATAAAATTCCTGCTGCTATTCGCTTACCTTTAAATAGACCCGTTTTAATAAACAGTCTAGTTGGTAACTGTTCTGACTGCATAAAATAGTTTTCGATACAGCCTAATAATGAATCATTCTCTAAACCAACTATACCTTGATAACGCTCACCATGTTTTGGTGTAATTGTGATAACTATATAGCCATTACCTACCATATCTTTAAGCGAAGCATCATCACCAATGCTACTATTGATTCTAGCAACACCACGTAACTCTTGCTGATTATTACCATTAACTACAGCTAAACTTAATGGCCCATCACCCTGTAACTGTACAGCAATATCACCTTCAAATTTTAAAGTGGCAGTTAATAAACTGGTTGCAACTAATAATTCCCCTAGTAACTTTTGTACAGCTATTGGATAATTATGATCATCTAAAATAGCTTGGTATGTCTGTTCAAGACGGGTAATTTCACCGCGAATAGGATGATTATCAAATAAAAATCGATTTAAAGTATCCATATTAGTTGTTGTCACCTTTTTGTCTATCATATTTAAATTTAAGCAAATTTCGCCGCTCTTTTTTATCCGGCTTTCTATTAGGATGCGGCATAGTTAATGCATTTAGTTTACGAGCTTGTGCCAGTTGATCGCGTTTAGCAATACTATCGATCGTTTCTCGATAAAGAAATTGAGCTTCAGTGGCAGTTCTTCTTTGACTACTGATAGCCAAAATTTGAATTGTTTTTTGTTCGGAGCCCTGACGAAGTGTTAACATCGCCCCAACTTCAACAATTTTACTTGGTTTAGCGCGTTGACCATTATAGTGAACTTTACCACCATCAATCATTTCTCTGGCTAGAGAACGGGTCTTATAAAACCTTGCAGCCCATAACCATTTATCGAGTCTTACTCGCTCCATCACCACCTCATCTAGTTTTACTATCAAAGCCAGTTTGATAATAAACATATACAACCAATCAAATTGGCTTGTTATAAATTATATAAGATTGCTTTTTTTAAAATCAATGTTGTGGACTAACAATAAACTCATTGCCATTTGTTAAAAATGTACCGGATAAACCAAATGGTGAAATATCACCATGTAAATCAGCACGATAATTGAACGCGCTAGGAGGTTCCTGAACTAATTTCCACTCATCAAGAAGTAAACTGCTTACACCATATGCTGAGAGGTGTAATGATAAGAATTCGGTTTGCGATGGATTAACTTTGGCAACAGCCTCAACCATTCCACCACTCACTAATGAACTAAAATTCCATAAAGTATTATACTGTGAATCAAATTTTACCACTAGATCAGGGTAGTTAACATCGATCTGATTAATCGTACCTTTTTCAGCTTTTAAAAATAATGTTCCAAAATATAAACCTAATTTTTTATCTTTTACTAAAATGACATCAGAGCCAGAAGCCTCGAAATTTATTAATGTAAATGGATAAGTTGGATTAGTATTAATTAACATGCTTGGTAACACGGTTAAATCATCGATTACAACTTGACTAAAGACGTCTGGCAATGAAAAATGTTCTAACTTTTCGGTTATTTGATAATCAACACCCGAAAATAATAATTTACTCAAATGTAATGAGTTATTCTTCCATACACCAGAAAAATTGACATTACCATTATTCCAAGTTGCCATTGCTTTTGGGATATCAACTTGCTGATCATTTAAAGCCAATTGAAGTAATACCGAGGAAAACGTATTATTATTCCAGACAACACTATCAGCATTAAAAATAATAGAACCGCCCTCAATGTGCCATCGATCATCATACCGTAGGTTAGCTGTTTCAAAATTACCTTTATCAATAATTAAAAAAGGCAACTGGATACTGCTTTCAAAAATTGACAACTGACGAATCGTTAATTTTGGTAAGACAGAAAGATATTTATCAAAATAATTATCATCCGTTGTTTGGAAATGAATATTGCTTACTTTCAATTGTTCAATATCCAAACTATTATCTGATAATATTTTTAATTTACTCACAAAAAAACCTTTATCAAAATTCCCACCTAAGTTAGTAATAGAGGTAATATTATCGCGATGAAATCCTTGAATAAGGACTTTATTCATTGGTAGTTGATTAAGTAAAACGTGTTGTGAGGTTAAATCAAACTGATATTTTATATCACCGGATGAACTAAATGGTTTGATACCACCATTTAACTGCTGTAAAGATAAATTTATTTGCCCATTATTAAAGGAAGTATTAACAATAGAATCAACTAATTTTAACGTATCTGCTGTAAAATTATCATATTTAATATCTTGATTATGATTAATTTCACCATTTATAACAGTAATATACTTAAAATGATTAAATTGCCAAAGGTGATTTTTATCCAACCCAATAACTAATTTAGGAATTCTAACTAGTTCCTGTTTTTCATCTTTAATAATGACATTATCAAATGATAATTCATATAAATTTGCAAATGAGTGATGCATATTATCAATTGATATAGTATAAGAGCTTAATTTTGACAATTGTTGGCTAACTATTTTTGCGCCAAATGATGTCTGTAGCAAAAAATAAGGCAAAAAAACCAAAAAACAAACAATAGTCAAAAAAATAATTATAAAAAGTTTTAATCGCCGCATAAATAGACTAAATCACTAAAATAAATTATTTAATAATTACATTACGATACCCCATTTTAACCAAAATAGCATCTGATTTCGATACAAATGATTTGTGATTGTATCAGTTTTAAAGTTAATATATAAAAATAGGTGTATTTAAAATAACAAATAAAATAAATAACTTTCCTGCTTTAATACAATGATAGGATCGTTATTTATATTTATTAATAAGTAAAACGGGAGAAACAGAGATGAAACAAATCCCAATGACGGTAAAGGGAGCAGAATTATTACGTGCGGAATTGGAAGAGCTGAAAAATGTTAAACGGCCGCAAATTACAGCAGCCATTGCCGAAGCCAGAGCGCACGGGGATTTAAAAGAAAATGCCGAATATCACGCAGCAAGAGAACAACAGGGTTTTTGCGAAGGGCGTATTCAAGAAATCGAAGGTAAATTATCACAAGCCCAAATTATCGATATTACTAAAGTGAAAAATACTGGACGAATAATTTTCGGCGCAACAGTTACAGTAATCAACGTAGATACTGATGAAGAAACTACCTATCGTATCGTTGGTGATGATGAAGCGGACTATAGACAAAATCTTATTTCAGTTAACTCTCCAATAGCAAGAGGCTTAATAGGTAAAGAAGATGGTGATACAGTACAAATAAAAACACCAGGTGGTGATGTTGAATTTGATATTGTGAAAGTTGAATATATTTAAATAAAAAAATGAACAGGGCTTATACGCCCTGTTATAATATCTATTTAGGTAATGAGATTTTCTTCTCATCACTTGGTCTAAAAATGGTAAAGATAGAACCTACTTGTTGCACTGGTAACGCATTAGTTTCGCGAATAATTGCATCACAAATTAGCTTTTTAGTTTCACGATCTTCCGCGGATATTTTAATTTTGATTAATTCATGAAAATTCAGGGCATTTTCAATTTCTGCTAAAACGCCCTCGGTAAATCCATTAGCACCAATCATCACAATAGGTTTAAGGTGATGAGCTTCACTTTTT
Source organism: Gilliamella sp. B3022 (assembly GCF_028751545.1). Classification (NCBI taxonomy): domain Bacteria; kingdom Pseudomonadati; phylum Pseudomonadota; class Gammaproteobacteria; order Orbales; family Orbaceae; genus Gilliamella; species Gilliamella sp. B3022. Next base: position 1,303,921 of record NZ_CP071867.1, on the reverse strand, counting down.
AAATACTGTTTTTGTTTATTCGATAAATTCATTAATTTTTTATCACATTAAGTTGTAATTTTATTATTTTACCCTTATATATATGAGTAATCAATTGAAGTAATCATCTTATACTAAGGATTTATTATCTGTGAGTAACAAAAAACGCTCAGCAAGTTCAACGCGTTGGCTCAATGAACATTTTAATGACCGATTTGTGCAACAAGCACAAAAAAAAGGACTGCGCTCAAGAGCATGGTTCAAACTAGAAGAAATTCAAAAAAGTGATAAATTATTCAAACCAGGTATTACCGTAGTTGATTTAGGTGCAGCACCTGGTGGTTGGTCACAATATGTTGCCTCACTGATTGGTAATAAAGGTCGCATTATTGCATGTGATCTGCTACCTATGGATCCAATCGTTGGCGTGGATTTTTTACAGGGTGATTTTAGAGATGAACTTGTATTGAAAGCGCTATTAGAACGAGTTGGCGAAGAAAAAGTTCAAGTTGTTATGTCTGATATGGCACCAAATATGAGTGGGCAACCGGCAGTTGATATACCTAGAGCAATGTACTTAGTCGAACTTGCACTTGATATGTGTAGAGATGTGCTTGCACCTAATGGTAATTTCATTGTAAAAGTGTTTCAAGGTGAAGGATTTGAAGAGTACTTAAAACAAGTCCGATCGATGTTTAAAACAGTCAAAATTCGTAAACCTGAAGCCTCTCGGGCAAGATCTCGAGAAGTTTATATTGTTGCAATGGGTATGAAGTAGCCAGTTGAATAATTTTGTAGTACCATACTTCGTTAATTTTGGTCGTAACTATTATTTTTATGAGAGGTTTTTCTTTTGAACGACATGGTAAAGAATTTACTGATTTGGGGAGTAATCGCTATAGTGCTAATTGCTGTATTTAACCAATTTAGCGCTATATCTAATAGCCTCCCTCAAGTTAATTATACCCAATTTAATTCTGATATTGCCAACAAAAAGCTCAAAGAAGTGCATATCAATGGACGTGAAATTACTGCTACAACCAACGGTAACGAAAATTATGTTACCTATATTCCTTATTATGACGATAAATTAATGGATGATTTGGTGCTCAATAAAGTCGCAGTATATGGCCAGCCAGATGAAAGACCAAGTTTATTAGCCAATATATTAATTTCTTGGTTTCCAATGGTGGTATTTATTGGTCTTTGGTTCTTTGTTATGCGCCAAATGAATGGAGGCGGTAAAGGTGGACCAATGTCGATCGGCAAAAGTAAAGCTCGCATGTTAACCCCCGATCAGGTCAAAACCAAATTTGCCGATGTTGCTGGTAGTGAAGAAGCTAAGCAGGAGGTCACTGAGGTCGTTGATTTCTTACGTGACCCTGGTAAATATCAAAAATTAGGTGGTCGAATTCCAAAAGGAATTTTAATGGTTGGGCCTCCAGGTACGGGTAAAACTTTATTGGCAAAAGCTATAGCTGGCGAAGCCAATGTACCATTCTTTAGTATTTCAGGTTCTGACTTTGTTGAGATGTTTGTGGGTGTTGGCGCTTCCCGTGTACGGGATCTATTTGATCAAGCACGTAAACATGCCCCTTGTATTATTTTTATCGACGAAATTGATGCCGTTGGACGTAAACGTGGTGCTGGCTCTATGGGTGGTCACGATGAACGAGAACAAACATTAAATCAAATGTTAGTTGAAATGGATGGATTTGAAACCAACAGTGGAATTATCATTATAGCTGCAACTAACCGAGTAGATATACTTGATCCAGCTTTACTTCGTCCTGGTCGTTTTGATCGACAAGTACAAATTGGTTTACCTGATATGAAAGGTCGCGAACAAATTTTAGCTGTCCATGTGCGTAAAATTCCACTAGGTCCTGATGTGGATTTATCGGTATTAGCGCGAGGCACTCCAGGTTATTCAGGTGCAGAATTAGCTAATTTAGTTAATGAAGCTGCTTTATTTGCTGCCCGACGTAATAAACGTCTTGTCACCATGGATGAATTTGAAGAAGCCAAAGACAAAATCAATATGGGCACAGAAAGACGTTCGTTAACCATGACCCAAGAACAACTTGTTTCAACAGCTTATCACGAAGCTGGGCATGCGATTATTGGCTATTTAATGCCTGATCATGACCCTATCCATAAAGTGACCATTATTCCTCGTGGACGAGCTTTGGGTGTGACTTTCTTTTTACCTGAAGGTGACCGAGTAAGTGAGAGTCGAGAAAAATTAGAAGGCGATATTGCAACACTGTATGGTGGTCGACTTGCAGAAGAGTTAATTTATGGTACAGATAAAGTATCAACAGGTGCATCAAATGATATTAAAGTTGCAACTCAATATGCGAGAGCAATGGTAACACAGTGGGGGTTTTCTGAGCGTTTAGGACCATTATTTTATGAAATGGATGAAAATTCAGCTTATGGACGTCCTAAAGATATTTCAGATGAAACAGCTCGAATCATTGATGAAGAGGTCAAAGCCATAATCGATCGCAATTACCAACGAGCTCGTCAAATATTAACTGATAATATTGATGTACTTCATGCAATGAAAGATGCATTAATGAAATATGAAACTATTGGCTCAAAACAGGTTGCAGATTTAATTGCCCGCCGTCCAATTACTACGCCGGATGATTGGACAGAAAGTGATGAAAAAGCAGCTAACAAAATTCCAAATGAAGGCAGTAGCACACTACCGCCTCAATCAGAAAGTTAATTTGTTCAAAAGGTATAAATATAACGCGCTACGGTGCGTTTTTCATAGTAAAAAATATAAATTAAAAACGTGATTATTAAGATTCAATCAAATAAGGCACAATTATGGAAATTCGATTTAAAAATCAGATAATGGACCTTTCATTTCCACAAGTAATGGGTATTGTTAATATGACGCCTGATTCATTTTCTGATGGGGGTAATTACAATAATCTTGATGATGCTATGCGCCGAGTTGACAATATGATTCAAGCTGGCGCGACTTTTATTGATGTAGGTGGCGAATCAACACGCCCAGGAGCGGCTGAAGTATCGGTTGAAGAAGAGTTAGATCGTGTTATACCTTTGGTTGAAAAAATTGCACATTATTTTGACATTTGGATATCAGTCGATACTTCTAAACCACAAGTAATGACTGAGTCGGCAAAAGCTGGAGCTCATTTAATTAATGATATTCGAGCACTTACCGAGCCAGGTGCTATCGAAGCGGCAGCAAAAACACAATTACCAATTTGTATCATGCATATGCAAGGCGATCCTAAAACTATGCAAAATGCTCCACATTATCAGCAAGACATTTACCAAGAAGTGGACCAATTTTTTACCCAACACATTAATCGTTGTATGAAAGCTGGAATAGAACGTCAAAAAATCATTCTCGATCCAGGTTTTGGTTTTGGTAAAACGCTACAACACAACTATCGATTATTAGCTAAATTAAACAGTTTTCACCATTTTGGTTTACCGTTATTAGTCGGAATGTCACGTAAATCAATGATAGGACAAGTATTAAATGTTGCCCCTCAAGAACGCATGATAGGCAGTATATCTTGTGCTGTAATAGCAGCTATGCAAGGAGCACAAATTATTCGTGTTCATGACGTTAAAGAGACCTTTGATGCACTGAGGATTGTGCAAGCAACATTAGTAGAACAAGGATAAATTTGAAACCAAATACACAATAAATAATATTATCTATTGATATCTTTTTTTAAATTTTTCTAAATTAGATATATTAGAGTTATTGTTTTTACTTCAAAATAATTTTGATGATCAAGTAAGCAATAAATTTAGAATAGCTAATATTATTTAGTATAAGATATTTACTCATATTGTAAGATTAGTTCGTGTTACTTTTTCCTATCTATCAATACTGGTAACTGCCCATACTAATTTTGTTCTCACTAATGCTACATTCACTTCAAATCCTTCCTTTTTACAAAGAAATTCATTGATAATTCATCTTTAACGTAATGTAGAATATGAAGAAGTGTAGAAAAGAGTTTATAAAGAATATCAAATAAAATAAATGAGTTAAAATTTTTAGGTTCGATTGAAAAGTGCTTTATTTTAAATAATCTTATTAATTTTCTAATTATAAAAAAACAATAGGATATAAAAAAAGAATACAGTAAAAATCTATTGAACAAGAAAATGAGTGTTATTGGATTTTGATTTAGTGCCGGTAAACGTTTTTTTATGAGAATATTAGTAAATATTTTTTGAATGAATGGATACCATTAATCAATCTTGTCAAAAAGCAACAGAAT